>JBHENC010000001.1:0-159180 GCA_046262295.1 Pyrinomonadaceae bacterium
CCACCGGCTGAGTTCGAGCAGTCGCTTTTAACTGTCAACCATCCTTAACTCTTTGTCTCATTCAGGGGTGCAGTTCACACTACCTTGCTACACAAGCATGGCATACCCAGCTACTTAAGGGACAATCCTACTAACGAGAGAAACTTCCTCGAACTCTTCGACAGTCTCCAAACAATTTTGACGACCTCGCACGTCATCGGTGAGATTCAAGGGCATCAAAAGCTAACGGAACAAACACGAAAAGCTTTTTGGTTGTCCTCCATGTCCCTGCTGGAAAGGATCAATATAGATGAACGACTGCTCAGTCTACGGGATATGTATGCGAGCGAAAAGTTGAGAGAACTCGTCTGCATCATAGGCTCTACTGATACAGGATTGATTGAATTAGCGCGACAGGAAAGATGCACTCTTTTAACTGATGATGAACGCACCCTTAACAGATATGCGAGGATATTAAGAATAGATTGCAGGCTGGTTAAAAACTTGCTTTGATTAGCTCTCAAGCTTTGTGCGGGCGCGTTGCAGGAAGGTGCGTATCATTTCTGTGACGCGCTTTTGCATTTCGAGGCTGATGCGGTGTTCGCCCGCGAGACCGGCGAGGAGATGCAGTTCTCTGGCGTGCTGGCGGCGCATCTCGACGTGCTGGGCGATGCGGACGAGGGTGCGTGTGCCGCGTTCTTCAAAGACGGCGGCGTAGCGCATGAAGTTGCTTTTTTCGGTGGCGGCGGGAGACCACTCGATCTTTTCCGGGCGGTCGTCGGTTTGTTGAACGGCGAAGGCGGCGCGCATTGCTCCGAGCATGGGCACGTCCGCGCGAATCGTCCAACGCATCACACCATTCGCTTCCGTCGTGATGCTCTCGATGCCCGGCATCAACTCCGCGAAGTTGCGCATCTCGCCGAAGAAGGCGCGGGCGCGCTCTATCGTCGTTTTAATTTCCACTTGCTCTTTGTAGTCGGCCTTGATGCGAAACACGAAACACCTCGAAAGAAAGTCAAGAGTCAGGAGCACGAGTCTTGAGTCAGGAGTCTGGAGTCTTGAGTCACGAGTCTGAAGTCGAGCGTTAGCGTGAAGAACAGCAACAATATTCGGCTCGTGTTGATCGAATCATCGCCTGCTTTTCTTCTGTCTCTAAACTCATGACTCCTGACCCCAGACTTCTCTACTCTTGACTCCAGACTTCTATTTTAGAACGACGGCGTAAAGAGAAACGAGTTAAAGAAGAGGCGCGTGGCGGTGCGCCAGATGCCGCGATAGTTGGGGTCTTCCGAAAAGAGCACGACGTGGCCGCGTCCCGTCGGTTCGTCTATCACGTAAGATGTACCATGCAGCAAACGCTCCGTGTTGTTCGGCCAGACGAAGCCGGAGAGACGCAACGAATCGTTAGCGTTCGGGCTGAAGACGACGGCGTTCGTGCCTTCCTTCGACGGGCGAAAGAAATAGGCGGACGAGACGAGCACGGGGAGTTGCGGGTCTTCGTAGCCGTAGGTCAGATAGGTTGTGCGGTCAACGGTGGCACGCATGATTGCGCCGGGCACGGCTTCCGGGACTTGGCCGGGACGCGCCGAAGGCGACGCGATGACGGGAAGCTGCGGCGGCGCGCCTTCGAGCTTTTCCGTTTGATCGGATTCTTCGCGGCGTTGCTCTGTGGCGGTCTGCGTGTCCTGCTGCGAACGGCGCGCGCCACGCTTTTTATCGTTGACACTAGCGGCGGCGGAAACAGGCTCGAGCGGTGTCGGCGTCGGCACGGGCTTAGGCGTTGTCTCCGCTGTGTCGCCCGCTTTTTTATCTTTGCTTTCGTCGTCGTCGCTGCCGACAAGCCGCGCCGAAGTTAAGTTAACATCCTTGAGCGCGCCGAAGACGGCCGCGCCTTTGACGAGCACCAATGTTCCGCCGCGTTCGCACCAGCCGCGCAGCGTGTCTACGCCGCTTTTGCCGAACGCGCTGAAGAGACGCGCGGGCGAGCTGTCCGGGATAATGATGACATTGTAGCGGTCAAGCTCCGCGCTTTTTATAGAAGCAACCGTCATCGCCGTAAAATCAATACCGCTTTTGTCGAACAGATTCCACATTGCGCCGTAGCTTGTCAGTTCAACCGGGTCATCCGCGACGACGATGATGCGCGGGCGTTTCAGGCCGATAACATTCTCGGAGCCGACGCCGGTTTCGCCCGTCTCCGTAAAACCGGAGTTGACGGCTGCGACCTCTACGCTCGTTTCCTTCGCCAGCCGCGCCATCGCTTCATGCAGCGTGTCGGGATTGCGCGAGACGCGCGCGACGAGTGTGCCGCGCGGCCAATCGCGGCCACCCGCATTGAGCGTGCGCGTGGCGATGGAAAGCTTGTACCCTTCGCGTTCGAGGCGATAAGCGAGCGCGGCGGCGTTGTCGCGCTCGTAAGGAATAATATAGGCGATGCCCGCGCGCCCGCCGTTCACGCCGCCCGTGATGTTCGACGCAGTTCCTTCGCGGAGCGGCGTGATATTCGTCAACTCACGCCCGCGACCGTGATCCTCTATCCAGTAAGCCTGCACGCCGAAGGCAAGCGGAAGCGACCATGCGGTAATGTCGTAAAAGCCGTATTCCTCTTTCGGAGAGCTTTTGCCGCGCCGTTCGTTGCGCTCGAAGCGCGCCAGTTGTTCGCGCACAAAGTCCGCGTCCTGTTTCGTTTCCGGTTCGAGCAGCGCGCGGGCGAGACGTTTCTGCGGCTGTCCCATATCAATGATGTATGAGCCTGCGGGAAAATCACGCGCGTCCGTCGGAGAATCCGCCCTCAAGTAATCGTGCGCCATCTCTTCATGAAAAGCACTGCGGGCGACGCTCACTTCGATGCCCGCGCGCAGCAATACATCAATGAGTTCGGCGGCTTTCTTCGGATCGCTTCCGGGCACGATTACGATGCGCCGCAATCTCTGGCTGCGGCCTTCGTCAACGCCCGTGCGCTTGAATTCGTAATAATCCGCGAGCCGCGCCTGACGATTGCGCGAAGCTGTTTCGAGCGTCGTCATCGAAGCGATGAAATGTTTACTGACGCCGGAACGCAAGGTGACAATCGTTTCGTCGTCGCGCTTCCAGTTGATGCCCTTAAAGCCGCCGCCGTCCGTTTCGTAAGTCATGCCGGTCGCGCCGTTCAAGCTCGGCCACGAATCCCAGTAGCCGGGATAGAAAAGATCGAAGACATCGCGCACGTAGAAATCCCACTTGCGCGCGTCGAACTGCGCGGCATTGGCGCGGCCAAACGTCGTCAACCATTTCGCCGTCGCTTCCTGCGGCAAGTTAGGATTAATGGGCAGTGCGGCGGGCGGAAAAAAGTATTGAGCAGGCTGCCCGTGATGATCCACGAAAACTTGCGGATGCCATTCCAGATACGCGCGCTGGACGTTGCGCGTCTCCACTTGCGTCGAGGCGATGTTGTCGCGGTTGAGATCGAAGCGATAATGATTGACGCGCCCGTAGACAGACCAGGGTTCGCGGTGTTCGCCCGCTAAAGGTTCCGGATTGCCCGTGCCGTTGGCGTTGTACCATGTTACGAAACGCTCGTGGCCATCCGGGTTGGCGCAGACGTTAATCAGCACGACGCAGTTCTTCAATATCTCCAGCGTCGCCGGTTCATTCGACGCCGCGAGTTGATAAACGACCTGCATCATGGTTTCAAATGACGCGGATTCGTTGCCGTGAATCGTATAATTGAGCCAGACGATAATCGGCGAAGCGTTAATGATGCGCTGCGCTTCTGCGTTTGCGATGGAGCGCGGATCGGAAAGGCGCGCGATGTCGGCTTTGATTTGATCGAGCCGCTGCATATTTTCCGGTGCGCTGATGGCGACGACGTGCATCATGCGATGCTCGTTTGTTTCGCCGATGTCCGTAACGCGCACGCGGTCAGGCGCAGCCTGTTGTATCTTCTCTATGACGCGCTCCATCGTCGCGTAGTTGGTGTGAAACTCGCCGACCTCGAAGCGCGTGATGCTCTGCGGGCGCGGTACGTTTTCGCGGTACGGGCTGCGCGCGTAGAAATCGAAACGCGCATCGTCGGTTTGCGCGTGAGCGAAAGCGGCTAGAAGTGTCAGCGAAAAGACGGCGGCAAACAGAGGGCGGGCGAAGCGAGTCATGTATATGCGTGAACCTTCGGTTGTTGATTATTGAAGACGAGCGATGTTACCGCGCTTCGGCACAAATTCTCAAACAGGAAACAGTAGTTTTTGAAATCGGCTATCATTTCTGAGTTGAGTAAATGAATACGCCGCTTCGTAAAAACCAGAATTGAATTCCAAAGGTTAAAACCGTATGCAGGAAGTTCAGATCAACGATCACACGAAGAAGAATTGCCCGCGTTGCGGCGGCGGACGATTGCGCGCGTGGAATGAACTGTGCGAAGACGAGCGCGAAGTTGTGCGCAGGCTTCCGGCCAGCGCAGACTTTTCATTAGAGGAGCGCACGCAAACGCGCAAGTGGTGTACGCGCTGCTGGCACGAATCATCGGCGCGCGAACCGCTTGACGCATGAAGCGCGTAGATTTATCAAACGCCAAAACTTTTATTGAGCTGTGATGCGCTCGTATGCGGCGCGAATGTGTG
This sequence comes from Pyrinomonadaceae bacterium, assembly GCA_046262295.1. Lineage (GTDB taxonomy): Bacteria > Acidobacteriota > Blastocatellia > Pyrinomonadales > Pyrinomonadaceae > JBHENC01. The sequence goes on from JBHENC010000001.1 coordinate 4,575, forward strand.
TCATGTGTTCAATGGTAATTTGCAAAAGCACGGTGGGCGAAGAATGGTTCATGCGCGTTGAAATCTCACGCAAGGACGGATGATCGGCGGCGGGCAGCCGCGTTGAGCGTCCGACGACGAGGCGCAGGGCGTGATCGAGAGAGCGCAGGTGCGTGTAGGCGTCGCTCAGCGCGTGGTGGTCTTCATCGCTCAAGGAGTTGACGGCGTGAAGGCGTTCGAGCGTGGTAATCGTCGAACGATCCGCGCCCGCCGCATCGGGCACATCGTCGCGTAGTTGCAGATAGCGCGTCGCAAAATAAACATCGAGCATTCCGCCCGCGCCGAATTTTATGTCAACATCGCGGGAGTTCCGCCCTGCCCTTTTCTCCTGTTCAAGCCGCTCGCGGACGCGCCGCGTCTCCGTGCGCAGCGAATCGGAACTGATATTACGCGCCGCTTCGTGAACAATGCGCCGCGCTTGCGGCTCAACTTGTTCGCCGAATCCCATATCGCCAGCGGCGGCGCGCAGCTTAACGTAAGCGAGCCATTCCCAAGCTTGCGCGCGCGTCGCCAGATACGTGTTGAAAGCAGCGGCGGAAGTACACGTCGGGCCGTTTCGTCCGTCGGGTCGCAAGCGTAAGTCAACGCGGTAAAGAAAGCCTTCGCGCGTCATGCTCGAGAGCGCGGCGACAAGCAGTTCGCCGAAACGCGCATAAGCTTCGGCGTGTGAGAGTCCGGCAAGCGGCACGGGCGCAGCATCATCGTAAACAAGAACGACATCGAGATCGGAGCCGTAATCAATTCCGCCGCCGCCGAGACGCCCCAGACCGAGCACAGCCAAGCGCGGCGGAGCATCCAGCGCGCCGTAGCGTCGCTCCAACTCGCGGCGCGCGATAAGGCATCCGGCGTCGAGACTCGCGGCGGCAAGTTTTGTCTGGCGACGATTGGCTTCGCGCATTGTTATCTCATTCGCCGCATCGAGAGTTCCTATCTCAAGCAGTAGACTGCTCCAAGCGCGACGCAATGCCGATAGCTCCGCACCGAAACTGTTTTCATTTTCAACTGCGGCGAAGAGCAACTGGCGCGCATCATGTTCAATACGCAATGAGTCGGGCGCGGGCAGCGCGAAGACGAGTTGCGGATTGCTCGCCAGCATCTCCCCGAAATATTCCGACGCACCGCACAACCGTATCAATGTCTCGAAGATTCCTCGCGGCAACTTTCTTTGATCAACGAATTTTTCGAGCGAAGCCGCGACGCGGGCGATAACGGTTAGCGCATGGCTGGCGTTCGGAAAGCCGCGCGCCGCCGTGCGTAGTTGAAGCGTGAGTTCTTCAAACATCGAATCAATGGATTGATCATTGGGTTTGTTATTCGCAGCGGCCAGCAGCGGCGCAAACACGCTGGCGGCGAAATTGACGGCGGAGGTTTCCGCATCTATCTGCCGTTGCGCATCCGTATGCGTCTCTTCAAACGGCGACGCGGAACGCGCGTCGTCCATTGAGATTTTAACGGCGTCCGTCTCATCGCGGTGCGCTTCGCTGGTTGCGGGGAGTTGGTGATCTTTGAAGACGCGCGCGTAAGCGGCACGAACATTGGTCGTGTGCGTGCCAAGAGCGTGATTGAAAAGCTCAAGCGCGTCGTTGCCTGTGAAGTTCATGCGGCGAGCGATAAGGGCGCGGCGGGCGGGGTCTTCCGGCAGCGTGTGAGTTTGCAAGCCGTGCTCCATTTGCAGGCGATGTTCGAGCGTGCGCAGGAAATCGTAGGCAGCGAAAAGCTGCGCGCGTTCGCGTCGTGTGATTAAGCGACGGTCGGCGAGACGTTCGAGGCTAATCAGCGTATGCGGCGCGCGTAGCCATGCGTCGCGCCCGCCGAAAGCGAGTTGCAAAGCCTGCGCGATAAACTCTATTTCGCGTATGCCGCCGCGCCCGAGCTTGACGTTGAAGCCGCCCGCATCCTGCGCGTGATGGCGATCAATTTTTTGCTTGGCGAGCCGCACGTTGCCGAGAGCGCGCGCTATCGTTTCATCCGTGCGATAAATTTTCGGTTGTAAGCTTTCGGCAAAACGCACGTAGAGTTCGGCTGAACCGGCGGCAGCGCGCGCGCGAATCAACGCCTGAAGTTCCCACGCCTGCGCCGTTCCGCGATAGTAGCGGACGGCTTCATCAAGCGACGAGGCGAGCGAACCGTCGCGCCCGTGCGGACGCAGGCGCAAGTCAACGCGGTAGGCCGCACCTTCGCCCGCCGGTTGCCCGACAAGCCGCGCGATGCGTTCGGCAAGTTTGATGAAGTACTCGCGGTTGGTGGCCGCGTCGTGCGTGCCTGCGCCGGAAGTCGTGCCGTCATCGGAATAAAGAAAAAGCAGATCAATGTCGGAAGCGTAGTTGAGTTCAAAAGAGCCTAGCTTGCCGAGCGCGATGATGCACAGATGCGCCTGCATTTTGCGCCCGCGTTCGTCAAGGCGAAGCGGCGCGCCGTAACGATTATCCAGCTCCTGCCGCGCATGGCTCAAGGCATATTCGAGCACGGCGTCGGCGAGATTGGACAACTCTTCTGTGACTTCGACGAGGGTTGCGGTGCGGCGTATGTCGCGCAGGTAAATGCGCAAAAGCTCGCGGCGACGAAAGCGCGCGAGCAGGGTATGCGCGTCGAGTTGCGAATGGGTGGCGGCAAAGCGCGCAAAGGATTCGCCGAACTCTTCGCGTGTCCTAACGCGCGCATGGCCTTTCTCGCGCGCGAGCCACTGCAAGTATTCGGGATGCTGCGCAAGCGTCGTGGCAAGCAAAGGACTCCACGCGGCGAGCGCAAGCGTGTCGGAAAAAAGCGCGGGATCGCGCGCGAGTTTCGTGGCGGCGCGCGGCTGCTCGGCTTCGAGACGCGCAAAAAAGAGCCGCGCGCCTTCCGTGTCCGGCAAATCGCGCAGGAGCGTTTCAATTTGTGTTTGCGGATCAGGCACGAAACAATCTTCCTGTTCAGCTTCGGCGAAGCCTTCGTTCTACGCGAGAAGAAAATTTTCAGTTCTCAATCACGTAGTTTGCGACACGGGAGAGCCGTCAGACATTGTAGCGCGGAGTTGCGACGAGGAAGAATGCCGACGCAAATTGATTGGCGGAGTGGTATCAGGAGAATTGCCCGCGCATCGCCTGTTGCGGTATGGGGGAATATTTTTATTAGGTCGGCGGTGGCGATATATTCGTTGAGTTGGTGCGCCCTTGCAGCCCGCACGTATGTGAAAAGCGAAAGCGGTTATTTGCGAATGTTCGATAGCTCCGGTCAAACAATCTTTCAAGCAGGGGCGCGATAGAGAGAAGATAGATTGGGTATGCCCACCAGATGCGCGCCATCAGATAACGATAGACATCCGTCCCCTGAAGCTGTCTTCCGTCTCGGAACAGCAAACGCAAATCCTCTATCAATTCCGCTTCGGATAATCCGAGTTTATCTCCGACCCACGCGCTTTGCAGCGGAGCGATCCCAAATCCTCGCTTACGCAGCGTCTGCTCTCAGAATGGAATCCAACCGCGACAGAAACCGCACGTATCGTCATAAAGTACCCAACCGCTTTGCGTCCACTATTGTCTCCAACCAAGAATTTCAGACAGACGCTAGAGATTCCTTACCCCGGCAGGCGCACTCCGCGATAGACTGCAACGGATGATCCCTCAGCCACAAACGCTGAAGACGGCGGAGCGTCTAGGGCGTCGCAATACTGCCGACCGTACATCTGCTCAATGTCACAGTCGAAGCGATTCGCGCCGGTCTGCCAAACCCGCCAGCGCGGGTGAGCGATCGCATACTCCAGACAGTTTCCGTCTCGTTGTGTGGTGTAGCCCCAATAGTGCTCTGTGATGAAATCTTCTTGGGACTCCGGCTGAACAAGCACGGGCATTCCAAGCGTCGCAGCTTCAAGCGTGTACCAGCGTGACTGTTTCCATTGATAGCGCGCCAAGCCGGGTTCTCCAACTAAGGCTCTATCCATTTCTATATTGTGGCGCATCGGAAGAGCGACATAGGGTTCGTTGTAAACAATCCGCGCGACCGTAGCGATGGCGTGCTTAGGAACCACTTCTTTGATGAACACGACAGCCCGCCGCCACTCGTTACCATGCCGCCGACGCACATAGAACCGAAGGTTGATCTCGTCGAAGTGCTGGTGGAATGGCAGCCGGAAACGCAGCAGACAGGTGTTCAGGAATCGAAAACCGACTACGCTGACCAACGCACGGCCGCGCCAATAGTCCAGTTCAGTGCCTGCGGGTATTAGTGGACGGAGAATGCCGGGGTCTATCTCGTAGTTGAGCATCACGAGATAACGCCATTCAGCTGTCAAGAATGGCGCAGGCTTTGCATTGGTGGCACTAGCTGTAACCGCCCTCATAATGAAAACGACCTAACGGCTGAGATGACGCGGGCGAAACCGCCACCGCACAACTCCGAGTTTAACGAAAGGACGTTTTTAAGAGGCAAGCTGTTTCGCCTCGCGTCCATTAAATTGTTAGCCCGCGCCCTGAGCTGCACTCTGGCTTCGCAGCTTTTTCAGACATTTATAACACGCATCTCGCAAGGCTTTCTCACGCGGATCATCAAACAGATCAAAGCCCATCTTGTTCATAACATATGAGAAACCAATTTGCTCGTCCGGGTCGGCAAACCCAATGGAGCCGCCCGAGCCTGCCGCGCCAAAGCCTCTTTTGCTCGTCCCGTTAAGAAAGCACGAGGTTGGTTTCATAAATCCAAACGCATATGCTGTTTCAACTTTCAATATTTCATCACGCAATCCAAAAGGCGGCATAGTTGCAGGAGCGGTTAATTCTGCCATTGTTTCAGGACTGATGTTTAGCTCACCGCCGCCATTAGCAAAAACACCGTAGGCACGGGCTATAGCGTGAGCTTGCCCGATACCGTTCGCTGAAGGAAACTCAACAGCGCGATATTGGGAATTGCCAATGTCGGTAGGCGCACGCATCTTCGGATTCATCAAGGAACGCTTGACGAGCGAGTTCGGCATCAACAGGGACAACACCATACCCATTGGAATTTTGTCCATATGCAGCAACATTTGAAGCGGATGAAAACCTTTGATAATAGCGATTCGCTCTGCCGGAATATGCACGGGCAGACCGATGTAAAATTCTATGCCGAGCGGTTTAGCAATCTCGTCTTGAAAGAATTTACCGAGACTTCGACGTTGCGGGTCAACACGGCGGATTAGTTCATTTTGATACCATCCAAGACTAAGACCGTGATAACCGTGCTTTGTTCCAGGCTTCCACGCAGGTTTTTGTTTGGCGATTGCGGCGGCGACAAAATCAAGGTCGGCTAATTTTTGCGCGTTCATCGGCTCGTCCACCGCCGAAAGCCCTGCCTGATGTGTGAGCAGTTGGCGAACGGTGATACTCTTTTTATCGGATTGCCCAAACTCCTGCCAATATTTAGCGACAGGTTCGTCCAAATTAAATAAACCCTGCGAATGAGCGACAACCATCGTCATCGCAGAGATGCCTTTGGTTGTCGAAAATACCAAAACCAAGGTGTCTTCTTCCCAAGCGGTGCGCGTTTGTTCGTCCGCGTAACCTCCCCACAAATTCACAACTTTCTTGCCTTTGTGATAGACGGCGCAAGCCGCGCCTAGTTCGCCGCGCTCTGTAAAATTCTTTTTGAACTCCGCTTCAACTTCCTCAAAGCCCGACGCAACGTTGCCGTGTATCATTGATTCATCAACTTTAGTTTTGACCATTGGATTTCTATACCATAAAGGACTTGTATGATCCTACGTTGAATGCGCTTCCCACGCGAAGCGGGCTAACGCCAGATAGATTAGTCTGCGCTCGCCTCGCACAATTGATCGTAGCGGCTGAAAGATAGAAGCTCAAGGCGTATGCGCAAGCCTTCGAGCGTGAACGGTTCAATCAACGTAAAAAGCCATGAGTCTGGAGTGCGGAGTCTGGAGTCAAAAGAAGGTGGGTTTACTAACGCCCCTGACTCATGACTCTCGACTCCAGACTCCAGACTCCAGACTCCGCGCTTTCTTAAACGTCGAAGTACATACCGAACTCCAGCGGGTGCGGGCGCATACGGAGCGGTTGTATCTCTTTCTCGCGTTTGTAGCCGATCCAGCGTTCGATGATCTGTGTCGTGAAGACATCACCCTTGAGCAAAAATTCGTGATCGGCTTCGAGGGCTTTTAGGGCATCGTCGAGCGAGCCGGGCAACGATGGCACATCCTTGAGAGCTTCGGGCGAGAGATCGTAGATGTCTTTGTCGAGCGGTTCGCCGGGATCAATGCGGTTCTGTATGCCGTCGAGTCCGGCGAGCAGCATCGCGGAGAATGCTAGATACGGATTGCATGACGGATCGGGCGGACGAAATTCCACGCGCTTCTGTTTCGGGTTCGTGGAGAACATAGGGATACGCACCGCCGCCGAACGATTGCGTGCCGAATAAGCCAGATTGACGGGCGCTTCAAAGCCGGGCACGAGCCGTTTGTAGCTGTTGGTGGTCGGCGCGGCGAAGGCGACGATGGCCGCCGCGTGTTTCAGAAGTCCGCCGATGTAAAAGCGCGCCATCTCGGAAAGCCCGGCGTAGCCGTCGCCCGCGAAGAGTGGCTTCTCGGCTTTCCAGAGCGATTGATGGCAGTGCATACCGGAGCCGTTGTCGCCGTAAAGCGGTTTCGGCATAAAGGTCGCCGCTTTGCCGTAAGAGTGCGAAGCGTTGCGGACGACGTTTTTGAAGAGTTGCAGATTATCGGCTGCGCCTAACAACGTCGAGAAGCGGAAATCAATCTCGCACTGCATAGGGGCGACTTCATGATGATGGCATTCGACGTCAATGCCGACTTGCTGAAGAATCAAAGAGATTTCCGCGCGCAGGTCGTTTAAGGAATCCGTCGGCGGCGCGGGCACGTACCCTTCTTTCTGGCGTATGCGATAGCCCAGATTCGTCCCGTGAAATTCGTTGGCGTCGCGTCCGCTGTTCCAGTGCGCTTCGTCCGCGTCAACGGAGAAGCCTGCGCTGTTCGGGTTGTTGTGAAACTTCACGTCGTCGAAGACGAAGAACTCCGCTTCGGGGCCGAAGTAAGCTGTGTCCGCGAGTCCCGTAAATTTGACGTAGGATTCGGCGCGGGCGGCGACCGAGCGCGGATCGAGCGGGTAGCCTTCTTTGGTGATCGGATCAACGATATTGGCGAGGAGGCAGAGCGTCGGTTCCTGCGCGAACGGGTCTATCCAGAAACGCGCGGCGTCCGGGACGAGCAGCATATCGGATTCGTTGATCGCCGCCCAGCCGCGCAAAGACGAAGCGTCGAAGCCGAAGCCGTTCTCGAAGGAGTCTTCGGACAGTTGGCCGATGGGAAAGGAAAGGTGATGCCATGCGCCGGGCAAATCCGTAAAGCGCAGGCTCAGGAATTTCGCTCCCTGATCTTCAGCGAATTTCAAAACAGTTTTTGCTTTCATTGCTTCTCCTGAAGTTTATTTATGGAGTGGTCTGGGCGCGTCGCCGCGAGACGTGCGCGGCAAACGGCGATTGCAAGAGGAATGGTAGAAGGGCGTGGCAAACTTCCTGTCACGCGGGCGAACTTTAACGAACTGTCGCGCCGCGCCAAAAACTATGCATTATATTTCTGCGTGCAATGATGTCAAGGATTTCTCCGCAAGCGGAAATCGAGCGCACGCTTTCTCTCAAATCAACTTACAGACTTAAACCTTTACGGCGCGACAACTTAAGCGACCGGCGCGCCGTTTTTCAGCCGCCAAAAAATAGTTTTTGACCGGCTTCGCGTTTTCTGTTACATTCCCCTGCTGAAATGTTCCAGCCATCTATTCCCGCTGCAAATTTCGGATTAAGCCAAACTGTACTTCGGCACATACGGCGAAGCTGCCGCAATCGGCATCAAACGCACACTGGGAAGATTCCAATAACGCACGGCAGGAGACGCAAGCGAATTGACAACGGCTATTGAACAGACGGTAGAAACTTACGGCATAGAAAACTGGGGAGCCGGTTATTTCGACGTCAATCGCAAAGGCAATCTGATCGTTCACCCGTTTGAAGGCGACGGGCGCGCCGCCGATTTGAAAGAGATAATTGACGATCTTTATCGTCGCGGCATCACCGCACCCGTGCTCTTGCGCTTTCCGCAGTTAATCGCCGGGCAGGTGCGCAAACTGCAACGCGCCTTCCGCAGTTCGATACGCGAGTACGATTATCAGGGCGCGCATATGTGCGTCTACCCGATGAAGGTCAACCAGCAACGCGCCGTCGTCGAAGAGTACCTGCGCGAAGGCTCGCGCTACGATTTCGGCCTCGAAGCGGGATCGAAAGCGGAGCTTTACGCCGCCCTCGCCCTCGAGCAATCGCCCGACAGCCTGCTCGTCTTGAACGGCTTCAAAGACCGTGAATTTATCGAGCTGGCTTTCGCGGGCGCAAGCGCGGGCAAGCGCGTCGTGATCGTCATCGAAAAGTTGAGCGAGCTTGCCCACGTGCTGCGCATCGCCGAAACACATGAAGCAGATTTACCGATGCTCGGCGTGCGCGTCAAGCTCTACTCGAAGGGCAGCGGGCGCTGGGAAAAATCCGGCGGCGAGGCGGCCAAGTTCGGCTTGACGACCACCGAAATTCTCGAAGTGATACGCCGCCTGCATGAAGCAGACCGCATAGATATGCTGCGCCTACTACACTTTCACATCGGCTCGCAACTGACAGACATCAAGCGCATCAAGAACGCCATGAAAGAAGCGGCGCGCGTCTATGCGAAGATTTATCAGATGAAAGTCCCGGTTGATTTATTGGATGTGGGCGGCGGCATGGCTGTGGATTACGACGGCTCGAAGACCGCGTTCGATTCTTCCGCTAACTACACCGCTCAGGAATTCGCCAACGATGTGATCTACACGATCAAGCAGGTCTGCGACGACGAAAACGTGCCGCACCCGACGATCATACAGGAATCGGGACGGTATCTTTCTGCGTACCATGCGATCATCGTCACCAACGTGCTGGACGAAATCGAAACCGTCGTCGAAGATATTCAGCCGATTGACATCGAAAAAAACGATCCGCAGGTCGTCGTCGAATTGGCGGACTTGCGCGAGAGCATCAGCGTTAAAAACTATCGGGAGTATTACCACGACGCGCTGGAGCACCGCGACGAACTCTTCACGCTCTTTAATCTGGGAATCATTTCGCTGCGAGACCGCGCTAAAGGCGAAGTGCTTTTCTGGGATATATGCGAGCGCGCCGACAGGTATGCGCAGCAGGCCAAGTATGTCGCGGAAGAGTTCGAGGACTTGCGCAAACTTTTGTGCGCCAAGTATCTCACCAACTTTTCCGTGTTCCGCTCCGTGCCGGATCACTGGGCATTGGAACAATTATTTCCGATCATTCCGATTCACAAGCTGAACAAGCCGCCGACGGAATACGCGACCCTTTGTGATGTCACGTGCGATTCGGACGGCATCGTGGATAAGTTCGTTGATTTGCACGATGTCAAGCACGTGCTGGAGCTTCACCCGCTCGTCAAGGGCGAGCCGTATTATCTGGCGTTCATGCTCGTCGGCGCGTATCAGGAAGTGATGGGCAACAACCACAATCTGTTCGGCGTGCCCAACGAAGCACACATACATATTGATGAAGACGGTTATCTGATAAAGAAAGTGGTGCAGGGCACGACCATCGGCGAGGCGACGGAACTCGCGCGTTACGAGCGCGGGCAATTGCACGACAGCTTTCGCCGTCAAGTCGCGCATCGCGTTAAGCGCGGCGAGTTAACGGAAGCGCAGGGCACGGAGATCGTCGCGTTCTACGAATCGCGTTTCGACGCTTACACGTATCTGGCCGTCAACGGCAACGAGAATCGCGCCACAGGCAGGCGCGGCAGAGATTAACCACCGGCAGATCGTAAATGGTGCTGAAAGAGAAACGATTTTCCACCATTTACCATTGACCATTCACATAGAGAAACAACCATTATGGTGACTCAGCGAAAACCCAAACCCTCTAAATATCTGACGGTTCCGACGCGCCCTATTCAAGTTGACCGCGACCGCTCTGTGGCCGGGCTGCTTGAAAAGATGGAGGGCACAGGCTTCGGCGGACGACAACTCGCCGAAGCGCATCGCATCTGGCTCGATATGCTCGGCGACAACACGACGATTATGGTCGCCGCCTCCGGCGCGCTGATTCCGGCGGGAATGCGGCGGCTGCTCGCCTACGTCATCAAGAATCGCTTTGTTGACGTGCTCGTTGTCTCCGGCTCGATGCTCTTTCATGACCTGCATGAAACGCTTGGCCGCCACCACTATCAATCGCATCCGAACATGACGGACGCCGAGCTTGAATCGGCGCAAATCAACCGGATGTGGGATTTGATTGCGAGCGAGGAAGAATACCGCGAGGCGGATGAATGGGTCGGCGGCTTCACCAACCAACTGGATCAAACCCGCCCGTACTCGACGCGCGAATTCCTGCATCTTTTGGGGCGTGAGCTTTCAGAGATAGCGACGGACGACGGCGTGCTCACCTCCGCCTACAAAGCGCGCGTGCCGGTCTTTTGCCCTGCCATCGCAGACAGCTCGGTCAGCATCGGGATAGCAGCCTCTCGCTTCGAGAAGAAGAACAATTTTCAGTTCGACGTTGTGCAGGACGTGCTTGACATGACGCAGATTGCGGCGCGCGCGCGCGTCTCCGGCGTGATTAATCTCGGCGGCGGCACGCCGAAAAGTTTTATACAGCAGACGGAAATTTCCACCAACATCGTCAAGACACCGGCGCGCGGCCACAAGTACGCGATTCAATTTTCGACGGACGCGCCGCATCCCGGCGGACGTTCCGGCTCAATTGCGACAGCCGCTGGCGGTGGCGACGAATCCCTGACCTACGGCAAGCTCGCGCGCGGCGCACAGACCGCCTACGTCAACTGCGACGCGACCATCGCGCTCCCGATTCTCGTCACCGCGCTTTCGCAGACCGCCGCCAAATACATGAAAGGCCGCAAGCGCCCGAACTTTATCTTCAACGCCCGCGAACTCATCGTCGAAGTCCTGTAGTTTCAGAAGCTATCAATCACACGAAGCCGCCCGCAAGCTACATAAACTTGCGGGCGGCTGTGTGGTTGCAGATAAGGCGTCGTCTTTAAGGTGTATTACGGAGCTTTTTGCAGAAATATATCGTAAGCCCAGCGTCCGAGATCAGCATGGTTTGTGCCGTACACCTTCGCTCTGTACCGAAAGCGATTGCCGCTTCTATCAACTCTGCCCGATTCTTTGTAGTCCAGCGCAAGGGATTCTAATCTCAACTCCGGCAGCGCGTGAAGCTCATCTGCTTCCGAGAGGCCATTATGGTTCACATCCTGCCACAATCTTAGCTGTGAGAAGATACCGTCACGATTATCTATCACTCCATCACTATTGCCACCCTTCTCTGACTTATCGTATTCCGCGAGAGCGAGAAAGCCGTTTGGAGTAGCGGCTACGGGTTGCGGTGTGAAGTTGCCGAAGAGTTCCGCGCCGCTGTCTATCGTACCGTTACCGTTTCTGTCCAGCGCCAGCCAGGCATCATCTGAATTGGCAGCTGTCCACGAGATTCTCATCGAGTGGCCGCTATTGGTGATGTCGAAGTCAACGCCGCTTTGTGCATCTGTGAGATTGAAACCATTGCCTTGTGTGTCAATGACAATGGGTGAGATACACCCTTGACCGAAGCAGATTTGCTCCGGGCTGCACCAATTGCACCCTTCATCAGGAGGTGGTGTCGGGGTCGGCGTGGGTGTTGGTGTCGGCGTAGGATTTGGGCATCGGTCTTTGTAGAAGTTCGCACAATAATACGTCTGCCCCTCAAACTCGCACGAGGAATCTTCTCTTGATGTAATTCCGCAAGAGTAGCCATCCATGTTGCAGTTGTTGCCTGCGTCCACACTGTCAATCCTTCCGCAAATGCATTGGTCGCTTTGATAAAGTTGCTTTATGTTTCCGCAGGATGTACCCGGGCAACAAACGTCAGAAAGAAAGGATTTTGTAGGCTCCCAAGACGAACCGGCAGAATAAGCCGCTTTGGTAAAAACTGGCGCTCCACCTGTTCCGGTACTCCATCCCGGCTCTCCTGTGGTGGGGCTACTGCAAGCTTTTTTTTACTGCGTACATCCATCGGTTCAGCGCCGGTATTATCGAACCCCGTTCCGTCTCCGAAGTTAAGCATATGAGTTAGAATAACGATCTTCTTAGGTTCTGATTTCGAGAGATTCCTTTCAGTTGCAAACCGCTCCCATCCTCTTACATTTGATTCGGGGATTTTGAAGACGTAGCTTTCTCCCGGCTTGAGTGGCACATCAGCGGGCGTCGCTTCGTTTAGAAGGTCTATCAACTCCGGCCTTCCATATCTCAGCATATAGCCTAGCGGAAAACCATTTGGACTTAACATCTCCGGCAGCATTACACTGATTTTAAGATAGTAAATCGGCTTGTTGGACTTGTTCGTGACTTCAATCTCCAGATCACGCAGCACATTCTCATTCTGGAGATTCTTTACTTTGATTTTTATCGGCAGATGAGGAGGGATGCGATTTTCCAGCACTCTTTCCTGCGAAGTGGATTGCGCTTTACTTAATCCAAGGCTGCCTAAGACGGCGGCTAAGGCTATCGTTCCTGATAAGACAAACATTAATGCAATCGGATTTCGGCGGCGAAGAAAAGTGAGGCTGCTTTGGATTGTCATTTTGTGATCCTTTACAGAAAGCGATTTATGAGTTAAGGCTGATTGCTAAAGCATCCACGATGCTGGCAGAGGAGCCTGTGAATGAGGCCACTTATACGCCTTAGCCTTTAGGCTGTCAAGGATTTCGTCAGATGCAAAGCGTCATGCAAAGGTGCAACCGTCAAGACTACGAGTGCTGCGAGCTAAATGGCAAGCCGCAATTTATTAGCGTTTCAAATCAACTATCCCAGCACATCATCACAGCCTTTCCGCAGACCGCCGCCAAATACATGATAGGCAGTTTTAATTTAACCGCGCAGCAATGTGTAGGCGTCGGTGGCGCGCACGGCGGCGGGAAAGTGGCGGTGCGTGCTCATCATGAAGGCGGACGTGCTGGGGCGTAGTGCATTGCCGTGTGTGGCGGCGATGCGCGCGAGACGGCTGAAGATGGTCGCGCCATAATAATAGCCATCCTCGAAACTGACGAGCACATCCGCCGTATGGCGCACGCGCGTGCCGTGCAGCGACGAGAATAGATTGGCGAGCGCATCCGGGTAAACATGAGCGGCAGTCTGCGCGAACCATGCCGCTTCGGGCGCGTAACCGCGCGCATCCACTTGATTCTCTTGCTTCAATTCACACAGCGCGGATGATAGTTGCAACGGATCGCCGTCAAGCTGTTCGTAGCGATAACGTGCGCCCTTCCCGTTCATCTCATGATGAATGCGCGCCGCACCGCGCGGGCTTTTCAACTTGATGGCGTTATGGCCTTCACGATGAATCGCAAAGTCAACTCCCTTTAATTCGACGAGCGCATCGGCCACCGTTTGCGTGACCTCTTCATCCGGGCAATACAAGGCCGCGTATCCGCACAGGCCGAACGCAGGCAACGCGACGACGCCCTTTTTGCCGATGCCATGTTTGACAGGCGGAAGACTTTCCTTCGGCACGAAGCTGTTCGTCGTTTCAAATCCGAGACGGCGCAGGTGCGTTTGCACGGGCACGCGATTATTTTCCTGCAAGTTCATGCCGTGATCCGAGAAAAGCACGATCTCCGTTTCCGTGCCGCAGAAGGCTTGCAGCTCCGTCAATATCCTGTCGAGCGATTCAAGCGCGACGTGCAACCGCTTGACTCCGCGTATGTGCAAAAGCCCGTCCGTGCCTTTGAGAAACGCGAAGTAGTCTCTGTCCTGCGGCGCGCGGCGAAAGCGTTCGCGGAAGCGTCGAAAGTCCAAGCGCCAGACCATCTCGGGCGCGACGTAGATGAGAAACTCGAACGGTAAGGGCTCTTGATAATCCAGCTCGTCCATATACGACGAAGGCACTTTGTCGGGCGTGCGGCGTCCGATGTATTTGCGCACGCCGCCGCGCATCTCGCGCGCGTCGCAATCGAAATAAAGGCACTCGTAGCCGAGCGGCGCGGAAGCGTGCAGCATCGTCGAAAGCGCGATGTTCGTCATCGTCGGGAAAGGCGAAAGCAGACGTGCGGGCGTGCCGAATTGATCGAACAACCCGCGCTCTTTCGCCGCTTCGATGACCTCGAGCGGCACGCCGTCAAGACACAACAGCAGGCGGCGCGGGCGCGTTTGCGTTATCAAATTCTTTTCCATGCTACTACTTCCCCTTCTCATTTCTGTACGCCTCGCGTAAACCGCGCTTCGCCGATTCCTGCGAATCGTAAACATTCGGGCGCGCGAGCACCGCGCGATATTCTGCGAGCGCATCATTTCTGCGCCCTGCCAGATCGAGCGACTGTGCGGCACGCAGACGCGCCGTTGTTGCGAGTCCCGCTTCGGCATCCTTCACATTCGCCGCCGCCTGAAACTCTTTCGCTGCCCGCGTGAACTGTTCCGCCGCAAATAAAGCGACGCCGTAGGCGAAATGAATCTGGTCGAGCGAGCGCGTCGTAGTGTTTGAAGATGCCTTTCGTGATTGGGTGTCCGGCGTTGCGAGCAGCGCATCGAAGATCGTGAAGGCTTCGCGTTGATGTTCGGCAGCAGCAGCGGGCATCAACGCTTGCTCTGACTTTGCGACAGAGACGAGCGCATCGGCGGCTTCCAGTTTGAAGAGATAATTGCGCGTGTATTTGGCGCTTAGCTCGCGCGCATAGGTGAGGGCTTCCGCATAACGCCCTTCCGCTTTGAGAACGGCGATCAGCACAACTTTCGCATCGTCCTGCGCCCAGCGACCTTCGCGCGCGACACGTTCGAGCGCCTCTATGCCGCGCCGTTTCGAGCCGCGCGCCCCGCCGATGCTCGCCAGCAACTTCACGGGCAGCGGCAAGCCTCCGACAACATAATCGTAAAGACCTATCGAGACTTCCGCATCGTGATAATTCGGATCGAGCTTCAGGACTTCACGATGACGGTCAACACCGCTCGAACCGTCGCGCAGCGCGGCGATGAACCGACGCTCGACCGCTCCGGCAAACGCCGCCTTCAGGCTCTCCGTCGCGCCCAGAAAATAAAGGCCTTCGATGTCGCGCGGATTCTGCTTGAGCCGCGCTTTGGCAAGCTGCGCCGCCGTGCGCGTGTACGCGCGAAACTGCTCGATGATGCGCGGGTCAACATTCTCTTCGGTCTTCGCGTAAAAGGACTGCGTGTTGTAAAGCGAAGATTGCAAGCGGCGCGAATCATTCAGAGTCTGCACCCACAAACTCGCCGCGAGAAATTGCGCCCCCGCCGGATGATCCGGGAACGCGCGCGCCATTTCACTGAAATCACGCCGCGCCGCGTCGTAATCCAAATTGTAGAGCGCATCAAAGCCCTGCTTGCGTAGTTCTTCAAAGCGCGCGTGCTCGCCAACCGCGATCTTCTCTGCCGCCTGCGCGGGCTTTATCAATTGTTGTTCGCGCGCGGTTGATGAAGTGAGCAGTAAAAGTATTAGCGCCATCATAATCAGGCATGACTGCACATTAATCATCTACGTCTCCCCGGTTAGCGAAGTGAACTTCAATACCATTCTTTCAATGACAATTTAGCGCGACGCAGTGGCCGCGTTGACGCTTATCAACGCATCTTTTTGTAAAAAGACTTCAAAACGCCTGCCCGCCGGAAGAACGGCGTTTTCACCTTTTTTGAATCCGCGCATCAGGATTGCCGGAGCGAAGAAAGGGGCAAAGACAATGATCGGCGCAAGCAGTGCTCCGGTAACGGCAGTCCCTGCGGCAATCTCTGCCGCGTGGCTCTCACCCCTTGTCGTGCCGCTCGCAACTTGCAGCGGAAGCAGTTGCCCATCTGCGGCGACGACATCCTGCACGCTCCACGCAAGGCGGCCGCCGCGTCCCCAGCTTTTGCTTCGAGTCGCTTTGACAATACGGCCTGTCACCAGTGCCCCGTTCTCTATGGCCGTTACGCCATTTACCTTCACCGACCGCAAAACGCGAAAGCTGAGCAGGCTGCCGCTTTCGACATCTGCGGAACTGACGCTATGCGCAAGCTCGATTTCGAGCGGCGTTCCGGCTGTCAATTTCACTTCTATCTTTTTCGGCAACACGGGCACAGCGTCAATCAATTGATTGCTTATCGGCGAGATGCTCGAAGCGTTAACCATTGCGAGAATCACAGCGTCCGGCACATTGGCTGCTTTGAGTCTCTGCAACGCGGCGGGCGCTGTATCGAATTTGCCAATCGAAGTTTTGATCTTCGCAACGACGATTTCCGGCGACAGCCCCGCCTTCAGCATCTCCAGCACGTCCTCATTGCTTAACGCAACGCTTGCCGCTTGCGCTTGAGTCTTCGTCCCGGATTGCACGTTACCGACAGCCAACAAGATCATTTGTTGGCCGGATAGCAGCAATGCTAAAACTACGATAATGATTCTTCTCATACGATACTCCTTATGAGCCTACTCATCGGCGGCGCGAGGCAATTCGCAAAAGGCGCTTGGTAATCAGGCCGCCAAAGTTATTTTGTAAAACTCTCCAAATATTTCACGCCCGCGCCGGTGTTGAAGAGAACCACACGGTCATCCGCGCCGACGAAACCCTCGTTCATCAGCTTGCGCAAGGCTGGCAAACAGGCCGCGCCTTCCGGTGCGACGAATAGGCCTTCCGCTGCGCCGATTTCGCCTGCGGCGGCGATCAACTCTTCATCCGTCACGCTGACGGCGTGGCCGCCCGATGCGCGTATCGCGTCGAGAATCAGAAAGTCTCCGATGGCTTTGGGCACACGCAAGCCCGAAGCGGTCGTCGCGGCATTCGGAAACTCTTCGGCGAATCGCTTGCCTTCTTCAAACGCGCGGACGATGGGAGCGCAACCCGTTGATTGCACAGTGACCATGCGCGGGCGTTTAGTGCCGATCCAATTCATTCTTTCCATCTCGTCAAAAGCTTTCCACATCCCTATGAGTCCCGTGCCGCCGCCCGTCGGATAAATGATGACATCCGGCAACGTCCAATCGAGCTGTTCGGCGAGTTCGTAGCCGAGCGTCTTTTTGCCTTCGACGCGGTAAGGCTCTTTCAGAGTAGAAACGTCGAACCATCCTTCGGCTTCCTTACGCCGCCCGACTTCCGCGCCGCAATCCGTTATCAAGCCGTCCATCAAAGTCACGTGTGCGCCCGTTTGTTCGCATTCGATGATGTTGGCGCGCGGCGTATCCTTCGGCATAAAGATATGCGCTTCAATTCCGGCGCGTGCGGCGTAGGCGGCGAGCGCGCCCGCCGCGTTTCCGGCAGACGGCACGGCCAATTTTTTCATGCCGAGTTCTTTCGCCATCGAAACGGCCGCCGTCATGCCGCGCGCCTTAAAACTCTGCGTCGGATTCTGCGACTCATCCTTGATTAACAGATTCTCGATCCCGACTTTTGCGCCGAGCCTTTCCGCACGCAGGAGAGGCGTCCAGCCTTCGCCGAGCGAGACGATGTTTTCGTCTCTTTCGACGGGCAACACTTCGCGGTAGCGCCATAAATCTGCGGCGCGCGTGCGTAAAGATTCTTTTGTCAAAGTGCGCGCGGCCTTCTCCAGATCGTAACGAACGAGCAAAGGTTTGCCGCATTGCGTGCAGAGGTTTTGCAAGCGCCGTGCCTCGTGCCGCAGGCCGCACGCGCCGCATTCCAGATGTGTGACATTCATAATTGATTTCATCCTTTCAAGATTGTTCGATTCTGCGTAAAGATAACGATTACTGCGATTCAGCCGACGTGGAAACTTTGCTGCGATTAGCGAGGCCCGCTTTCCTGTCGACCAAAATTTCGTGTTTGCGAGATTCTCGCGTCCGTTCCCGTATCTTACTTTGTTGACGCCGTTTTCCGTCAGTTGGAGCGTCCACCTTGCACCCGCCGGAGGTTTGCCGGGCTGAAAGGAAAGAACGACATTCGGAAACTCTGCTTCTGCCTTTTACTTTTTTGGCATTTCCTTTTACCTTCGCTTTATGCCTGTGAAACTTCTGGCGCTCGATATGGACGGCACGCTGCTCAATTCGCGCGGCGATCTGTCACAGCGTAACCGCGCGGCGATTGACAACGCACGTGCGTCAGGCGTGCTCGTTGCGCTCGTCACCGGACGCCGCTTTCGTGACGCCCGCCCGCTCGCGCTCGAACTAGGTCTTAATGTGCCCGTTATCTCTCACAACGGCGCGCTCACCAAACACGCGCGCACGCTGGAGACGGTTGCGGCGAAACTTTTGCCGCTCGAAGCCGCGCGCGAAGTGCTGCGCATCGCACGCGAGGCAAACGCAGATGCGATGATTAGCGACGATCCGCAAGGCTTCGGGTTATTGCTTTACGATCACATCAGCGAAGGCAATCAGGCGCTCGCAAAATATATCGCGTGGTCGCGCCGCATCGTCGGAGACAGCGCCGCCGAGAGCGTCCGCCGCGTCGCGTCGCTTGAAGCGTATCTCGATCACGCGCCGATTCACATCGCGTTCTCAGGCACTTGCGCGCACGTGAAATCTTTAATGGAAAGTTTGCAGCGCACGATAGGAAACAATGTACAGGTTCTCGGCACAATCTATCCGCAGCAGGATTTCGCGCTGCTTGACGTGTTGCACCCCGAAGCGTCGAAGGGCACGGGGATCGCCGCCGTCGCTGCCGAATATGGAGCGCAACCCGCCGAAGTAATGGCCGTCGGCGATAACCACAACGACTTGGAGATGCTGCGCTACGCGGGCACGAGCGTGCTGATGGGCAACGCCGAAGCGAGTTTGCGCGACACGCTTGCGGACGCGCACATCACGGCGAGCAACGACGAAGACGGCGTCGCCCTCGCCATCGAAAAGTTTATTCTGTCCGACCCGCTCCGCGTAGCGGAAACAGCGCAGACGAACGCATAAAGCACTTTAACGATTTTTCTTTATTCAGAAGGAGAGACACAGAACATGGCAAACCGCACCGCAGTTATTCAAACCAACAAAGGCACGATTCGCTTCGAGTTGCTGGAAGAAGACGCGCCGAACACGACCGATAATTTTATCAAGCTCGCCGAGCGCGGCTATTACGATGGCATCATTTTTCATCGCGTCATCAAAGGCTTTATGATTCAGGGCGGCGACCCGACCGGCACGGGCCGGGGCGGTGAAGCGGCTTCCGGCGGCAAATTCAAAGACGAAATAAACAGCACGTCGGAAGTTTACAAACGCGGGTACAAGGCCGGAACGGTGGCGATGGCGAACGCCGGGCCGAACACCAACGGCTCGCAGTTTTTCATCATGCACGTTGATTATCCGCTGCCGCCCAACTACACCATCTTCGGGCGCGTCACCGAAGGACAGGACGTAATTGACGCCATCGCCACGACCGAGACGGATCGCAGCGACAAGCCCACATCGCCCGTCACGATGGACAAAGTCACAATAGAGTAGCCGGAAAATCGCAGCTCGATTTATGGTTTCTGCTATCGCGTGCCGTGCTGATCCAAGTGTTCAAGTTGAATCAGCACGGCGCGTATTTTCGTGCACCTATGGTTTGCTCGGAGGCCTCACAATGACGGCGGGAGTATTCTGGGCGCGCACGAGTTGGTTAAAAGCGTCAACATCCGTGCGCATGATTTGCGCGAAGCTCTGCAACTGCGCGTTGATTGCGCCCGTCACCTCTTCGTAAACAGCATAAGACTGCGCGGTCGGCGCGGCGTCTGCGCTACTGACAACTTCGGCGAGCGCGGCGAGACGATTATTGAGCCGTATCGGGAAATTGAGCGGGTCTTGGCTGCTCTGATTTTTGGTTTGATAAAGCTGTTCCTCAATCACCGTCAACTTCGCGTTAAGACTCTTCGCCGCATCCAGAATTGCGCGCGAGTTCGGTTGATCCTTGATACGCTTCGTCAAATCATCCGTCTGCTTGCGCACATCGCGTATCTGCGTGATGGCGTCGTGCGTCTCCGTGAGTTTGTCACGAATCTTCAGCAGCAAATCCAGTTGCTTTGCAAACTCTTCCGGCGAAACGGCGAGACGCGGGTCTTTCTTAATCTCGAAGCTTTCCGTCAACGCTTTGCCGTTGACCGTCAAGCGTACCTGATACGCGCCGGGAGCGACGCGCGGCCCGCGCACATCGCCCGCCCACATAATCAGATTCGGAAAACGGCTAGCGTCCGCATAACGCATATCCCAGACAAAGCGATTGAGTCCGGCGTCCGCCGTCACACGGCTCGCGCGGCTTTCGCCCGCCGCCTGCACCTCTTCGCCCGAAGGCGCTTGCGGTTGTTCGGGCGGCGTCTGCGGCGGCGCCCCCGCGCCCGGCACTGCCTCCTGTGCCTGCGAAGTATTCGTCGTCGTGGCTTGCGGCGGCGCGCTTGCGTTTGATGGCGATTGCGCCGTGCCGCCCGGCGTCGGTTGCGGCTGCGCATCGCCGCGCACCGGCAGCTTCGTTTCCGGCGCGGCGCTCGTAAACTTCTTTATTGACTTGCCGGACGAATCCAAAAATTCCAGCGTCACTTGTCCGGCGGGCTTGTTCTTCAGGTTGTAGTAAACGACCGCGCCGTTCGGCGGATTCTTGCCGAGCGTCGCCGTCGCGGGCAAGTCAGAACCTCCGCCGCCCGGCAAACGATAGGTGTCTTCGGGTTTGAAGAGAAATGCTTCGCCGCGATTGTTGGCGGCGGTAGCATTCGGCATTTGATGAAGCACCGCCAGATCGTCGAGTATCCAGAAGGCGCGCCCCTGTGTCGCGGCGATCAAGTCCCGCTCGCCTTTATGAACGATCAAATCGGTGATGGGAACGACGGGCAGATTGAGTTGCAGCGATTGCCAGTTGTCGCCGTCGTCGTATGAAACATAGATGCCGGTTTCCGTGCCCGCGTAAAGCAGGCCGCGCCGGTTCGGGTCTTCGCGTATGACGCGCGTGAAAGCTCCATCAGGAATGCCGTTCGCAATCTTGCGCCAAGTCTTGCCGTAGTCCGTAGTCTTGTAGAGATACGGGCGATAGTCGTCCCACTTGTACATCGTCGCGGCGACGTAGGCCGTGCCCGCGTCGAAGGGCGAAGCATCAAGCGAGTTGATCTGAATAAAATCGGGGATGCCTTTGGGCGTGATGTTCTCCCAATTACGCCCGCCATCGCGCGTCACGTGAACAAGGCCGTCGTCCGAGCCAGCCCAGATTGTGCCCTTCTGCACGGGCGATTCCATCACCGTGAAGATCGTGTCGTAGTATTCGATGCTCGTGTTGTCTTTCGTGATCGCGCCGCCCGCCGGTTGTTGTTTTGATTTATCATTGCGCGTCAAATCCGGGCTAATCACTTCCCAACTCTGCCCTTGATTCGTTGATTTGAAAAGCACGTTCGCGGCGGCGTAGAGCGTTTCCGCGTCGTGCGGCGAAAAGAGAATCGGGAAGTTCCATTGAAAGCGATACTTCAAATCAATCGCGCCGTGTCCCATAGGATTATCCGGCCAGGGCGTGACGCTGCGCAGTTGCCCCGTGTGATGATCGTAGCGCGTGATGAGGCCGCCGTAAGAACCCGCGAAGACGATTTCGGAATCTTTCGGATACGGCGCGATCCAGCCGGATTCGCCGCCGCCCACGTCGTACCAATCCGTGCGATCAATGCCCGCCTCGGTGGTGCGGCTCGCAATCCTGACAGTCGAATTGTCCTGCTGCGCGCCGTAGACGTGATACGGAAAATCGCCGTCGAGCGCGACGCGATAGAACTGCGCCGTCGGTTGATCCTGTTCCGTCCAGGTCTTGCCCGCATTCTGCGAGACGTTCGCGCCGCCGTCGTTCGCTTCGATCATGCGCGCGGCATCATTTGGCGCAATCCACAGATCATGATTGTCGCCGTGCGGCACGGAGATGGGATTGAAAGTTTTGCCTGCGTCGTTCGATTTATAAAAGCCCGTGTTCAGAACGTAAACCGAATCGGCGTTCTGCGGATCGGCGTAGATGTGCGTGTAGTACCAGGCGCGCTGGCGCAGTTTGCGTTCTTCGTTCGTCTTCGTCCACGTCTTACCGCCGTTGTCGGAACGAAACACGCCGCCGTTTTCCGCCTCGACGATAGCCCACAACCTTTCTGGATTGACGGGTGAAATGGTGATTGCGACCTTGCCTATCAGACCTTGCGGCAATCCCGTGTTGCGCGTCATCTCCGTCCAGGTGTCGCCGCCGTCCGTTGATTTGAAAAGTCCTGAGCCTGCGCCCCCGCTCTCGAACGTGTACGGCTTGCGGTTGACTTCCCAGAAGCCTGCATAGAGCGTGTTCGGGTTGGTCGGATCGAGTATCAGATCAATCGCGCCCGCCTTGTCGCCGCGATAAAGGATGCGTTCCCAATTTTTGCCGCCGTCCTTCGAGCGAAAGACGCCGCGCTGCTCGTTCGGCGCCCAGATGTGGCCGAGCGCTGCGACGTAAACAAGGTCGGGGTTGCGCGGATGCACACGCACACGCGCAATCTGCCGCGTATCTTCGAGGCCGACGCGCTTCCATGTCTTGCCTGCATCGAGAGATTTATAAACGCCGTCGCCATGCGAGACGTTGCCGCGCACGGGCGATTCGCCCATGCCGACATAAAGCACATTCGGGTCTGCGTCGCAGACGCCGATTGCGCCGACCGAACCCGTCTTAAAAAAGGCATCGGAGACCGGCTCCCAATTAACGCCGCTGTCGGTTGTCTTCCAGAGGCCGCCGCCCGTCGCGCCGAAGTAATAGACACTTGGTTGTGAGGCGACGCCCGCGACCGCTGTCACGCGCCCGCCTCTGTACGGCCCGATGCTGCGCCACTGCAACGGCTTGACAAGACTCTGATCGAGGCCGCGCGACTGCTGCTGCTGCGGTGAATACGCGCCGGACAATTTCGCTTTAGTCCGCTGCCGCTTCTGTGCCAGCACGCCGTTCAAGGGCGCGTTGGCTATCAGGGCTAAGATTAGCAGCCACAAAACAGCAACGCGGCGGCGAATAACACTTTTTCTAATCACGCTGAAAGACTCCTTTTGATTTCGTTTCGATTGATTGTAGAAGGTTTTCATTTAAGATTTCTCGAAGGAGGCAGGACTGGCTGCCAGAAAAATTCGCAAGTGCGGATAATCGAAAGTGATCGTGAACCGGCTCAGCACATCGCTCCCGATCAGCTTGCTCACCTCTTCCGTCGCGCCGCAGCAAACCAGCGTCAGGTTCTTCAATTTGAAAGGCCCGATCTCCAGAGCCTCCGCCGTGCCGACGTATCCGCTCACCGGCTGCCCCAAACCATTTCCGGTCGTCGCCTGCCGCACATTGCCCGTCGTTTGCTTGATTATCGGATGGTCAACCGCATCATTCGAGCCGGAATCAATCAGGAAGCGATCAGTGATTGGCGGAACACCTTTAACTTCGAGCTGCGCTTTGATGAACGGCCAATTCTTTGCAATCTCAATCGGAATCAAAGTGCCGGGCAGAGCGTCTTTGGTTTCGGGGTCTCTGATTATTAGCTGCTGACGAGTGTAATCAACGGTCACTATAAAACGGCTCAAAAATTCATAGCCGAGAATACCGTCAACGGGTCTTCCGACTACGGAAGTTAAGCCCGACAAATCTATCGAGGCGAATTCGTAATGAGCGGAGTTTAGTTCGCCGATCTTAAGGCTCACGTCATGGATTAGATTGATCTGTATTCTGCCCGCGCCCGCGCCCTGCACGGAAGATATGCCAGCCGTCTTTAGACCTAACGCATCGGCAACTTTTTTATCAACCAGCATTCTTGAAGAGCCGCTGTCGAGAACGAACCAGAGCGGGCGCGAGCCATTCAACTGCGCTTGCAGGAAAACCAATTTATCAACTCGCTGGAACGAAACCCTAACAGCTTGAGTGTTCGCGGAAGAAGTCGGCGTCGCTTCCGAACCGGCGCAGGCGGCGGCGACGACGGCCAGAGCACAGAGCGCGCAGGACGGACTGATAAGCAGAACGGAAATCAGGAATCTCGCAAAAAGAGAGTCCGGCACTGCTGGCATCATGATATTCCTGTTTAGCCCTTAGATTATAGACGGAAGAATTACGTCATGGATTATAACCGTTAAGGCTGGCCTCAATGCAATCTCAAAAGTTTACCGGGAAGACACGCGCCGGAGCCGTCCGCTTCGCCTAATGTTACAATCAAATTTAAGCTGGTAAGGGGCGCATAGCGAACGCTACGCAATAAAGGCGTTGGCGTTCTAGCGCAAGTCGCCTCGCGCATGAAACCGAACGCAACTTAACAGCGTAAAAGCACCGGAAAGGAAGGATCAAGATGAACCGCTCAATTTTCGCAGCCGGACTGTTGATGATCTCGTTTATGACGAATAATTCAGCCGACGCGCAAACCGCAAACACTCAAAACACTACGGCGCAAACTGCGACCGCGCCGCAAACCGCCGACGCGCCAATCGTCCCAGCGGCGAATCCCGCCGATGTCGCTTCGCTGGACGCGATTATGCGCGCCGTTTACGACGTAATCTCCGGGCCTGTGGGCAAGAAACGCGATTGGAATCGTATGCGCTCGCTGTTCATTCCGGGCGCGCGCCTTATTCCAACAGGCCAACGACCGACGGGCGAAGTCGCCGCGCGCGTCGTTGACGTTGAAGGATACATCGCAAGGTCTGGCGATTATCTTGAAAAGAATGGTTTCTTCGAGCGCGAGGCGGCGCGGCGCACGGAGCAGTACGGCAACATCGCGCACGTCTTCAGCACCTACGAATCGCGCCACAAGGCCGACGATTCGAAGCCGTTTGCGCGCGGCATCAACAGCTTTCAACTCGTGAACGACGGCAAACGCTGGTGGGTCGTGACCATCTTCTGGCAGGAAGAAACGTCCGCGAATCCGCTGCCGCAAAAGTATCTCGAAACAAGAAACTGAAGCGCGCCGTTCAAAAGCTATCGCCGGTTGTACGCGACGAAGACGATTCTTTCGACAAACAAGTGGGACAAAGGCTTGCCCGCCGAACAACTCGCCACACGCCGCACGGTGCTTTCGCCAACCCTCGCCGCGACACCGGCAGCCGTTCTATAGAAATCTTGTAATTGCAACAAATCGGCGCACGGTTTAAGCTATGTTAGATTTTTTCGCTCTTAGATAGGGTAGCTCGTTATGAAAAGAATCTTTCTTCCTCCGTTCATTATTATCAGTTTCTTACTTCTGTTCTCCAATGTAGTGCTTGGCTGCGGATGCGTCGGTATGCCAGAGAAGCCTACTCCTGAACAAGCTAGAGCCATGCTTATCAAGGACTTTAATGGAGCCTCCGCTGTCTTCTCCGGCGAGGTCATTGCACTCAATACTTTTAAGGTGAAGTTCAAGGTTGATAAATTGTGGAAAGGCGATATTGGCGACGAGATCACCATGTCAACGGGAGCTAAAGATAATGGTGATGGCACATACACGTCCTCAAGTTGCGATTACCATTTTAAGTTGGGTGAGAAGTATATGGTATATGCTTATGGAGCTTCTTCTAAAGAAGTGCAAGCCTATGCCTGCACTCGAACGAGGCCATTGAATTACGCTGAGCAGGAAACGAAAGATTTGGATGAAGTCTGGCCGCACGTAAAGAAGAATCAAGAACCGGGAAATGGAGATAAAGTAGAATCCTTATCCCCAATGAGAAAATCTAACAACGCCATGCAGCCGACTTTGAATAGCACTGCTTTCATGCGCGAGACTTGGCCGTAATCAGGTTGAGGGCGTGGCGGCTGATGACGGGCGGTAGATTATTAGCATCTGAGTTACCATTGAATTTCCGTTAAATTAAGTTGTCCGTTGATTGAAAGGTATATGGAAGATGACTAATGAAGAGTTAGAAAAGAGAATGGAATTCATTGTTGAGCAGCAGGCGCAATTTACCGCCGACATACAGAAGTTGCAGGAAGCACAAGCGCGCACGGATCAAATCGTCAATCGTTTGGCGAGCGCCACGCTTAATCGTTTTGAAGCCACAGACAAGCGGGTTGAGGATATAGACGAACGAATCGCGGCGCTTGTCGGCTCGCAAGTGCGCACGGAAGAGAATGTCAGGAAGACGGACGAAAATCTCAGAAACCTGATCGCGGTGGTTGATCGTTATGTCAATGAAGGCGGCAATGGAAACGCCAAAGAGTAAGCAAACGTAGAAAGCAGGCATCAAAGCCACGCTCTCTATCGCCAGCCGCAATCCAACAACCTATAACTCATTCAAACCGACCCTCGCCAGCGAGCCTTTCATCATCAAGCTATCTGTTTTCTGCTATCTTGCGTGTAGCGCGCTGGCTTCGGGCGAATTCGGGCGTTCGTGTGAAAAACGGAAATGCAGATGAATGAGCTAAGCTCCGATCGCTTATAGCGATTTCTATGATGTTCCTCTTGCCTTTGTTGTTTGGCACGGTAAAAAGCAGTTTCTTTTCTTGCGTGATTTATCGAAACAAAATATTTTTTGCGCACATTCAATTGAAAATCGCTTAACCTGCAAAAAGAAAAAGAAACGGAAGCGGTTTGTCCTTTTCCGTTTCTCTCAAAGCAAAATCGCAAGTTTTGCCTTCCTTCCTGAGTCTTCATGGTTAATCGAAATGGCTGCTCGGCGTTCCCTGCCAGCCAGACAATTGCCAACGTCCGCTACGCTTGACCCAGATTTGAGTATGGCGCACCTCGCCTACCTTCTGCCCGCCTTTAAAGTATGCGGAACGTCCCGTAATGACAACTGTATCGCCGTAGCGACGCAAGAGGAATTCGTCGCTCTCGATTTTATCAACTTGAAATTGGCGGGAGCGCATAGCTTCTAATGTCTGCTGTTTATTCGCGGTTTTTCCGTCGGCATTAATTGTAAAATAATCATCTGCAAAGAACTGTTCAAGAGCTTCCAGATTCGGTTTTCCCTCAAAAGCGTCGAACATCTTGCGCTCTAATTTGCGAAACATCTGTTCGTCCTTATCCGTCCGCTTCGTCTCAATTTGGGCGAAGGCGAAAGCCGAAATCGCAACGGTTATGATAAATGCCGCAAGTATTTGTTTCATATTCGTATCTCCGAAATTTGCGGGGGCGACGGTTTGTTTCTCGCCCCTGCAATTATTTCTGCCGAGTTATTGCCGCTTCATAGTGCCGGTAACGACTGTCCCCGGAACTGTTTCAATGTAGAATATCTCTTTGCCTTCATCAACAACGACAATACTGCCAGCGGCGGTAAAGCCATTGGCGAAAGTTACGTTTAATGTTCCGGTGCAGTCAGGTTCGACCGTGTAAGTTCCGGTAGTTGCGTTTTGGGAAATCGCGCCGCCGAAACTAGTGGAGTCAGTTCCTGTAAAATTGCCGGAGCCGTCAAATACTAATCGCCCGACGGTGGCGAGCAGAACCGGATTTGACGGCGGGCTGGTCGGAGTCGGCGGCACCAAAAAAAATGTTCCGGTAGCTTTAAGACCGTAGCCTCCGCGCAATGTGTGTAAGCCGCAACGTCCCGCTGCCAAAGAGTTGCCCGCATAGGCTCTGCTTTCGCTCGCAAAGCCAGCCAATGTAAATGTTCCGGCGATTGCCAAAACGGTAAATAATTTGACGAGGTGGTTTTTCACGTTATTTTTTTTCATTTTTGTTTCTCCTAGTTTTTAGATTTCGATACCGAAAATAATTTGTTGTTACGTCCGGTTATCGTTTAGACTTTTTGTCTGCGAACAATCTAACAAGCAAGCGGCGGACGAGTCGTGAGTAAAAGCGGATTCTTCTCAAAGGTTTTTGTGATGATTTTGTGATGGCGGTTAAGTCCTTTATTTATCAGTTCGATAACGTGCGCGTTGAGGCGCGAGAATTTCGCGTTTTTAAAAACGACGAAGCGATTACGCTCGAACCGAAGGCATTTACCGTACTGGTTTTTCTAATCGAGAATCGCGGACGGCTCGTTACGAAAGACGATTTGCTCGATGCGCTGTGGAAAGATTCGTTTGTTACGCCGAATGTTTTGACGCGCATTGTCGCGCAGCTTCGCCGCGCTCTCGGTGATGCGCCGAACAATTCGCGCTATATCGAAACCGTGCCGACGCGCGGTTATCGGTTTATTGCCGAAGTCGAGGAAATCGGAGCGCGAAACAAAGCGGAAGCTGTTTCCGATAAAACGCTTGCCGTTCTGCCGTTCAAACTCTTAAACCCGAATGACGAGAGCAATTATTTGAGCGTCGGGCTTGCCGACTCTTTGATTACCAAATTGAGCAACATTCGCCGTCTGACCGTGCGCCCGACAAGTTCGGTAATGCGCTACGCGGGCGAAACGGACGCCGGGAGCGCGGGGCGCGAATTGAAAGTCGAAACGGTGATTGACGGCGCGGTTCAGCAGGCGGGCGACCGCGTGCGCGTAAGCGTCCGACTCGTTCGTGCTTCGGACGGCAAGCCGCTTTGGGGAAACACTTACGACACGCAGTTTGTCAATATATTTCAGGTGCAGGACGAGATTTCCGCACGCATCGCCGAAGCCTTAAGAATTCAATTAAGCGGCGACGAACAAGCGCGGCTCACGCAGCAACCAACCGATAATCTCGAAGCCTACCAGCTTTACTTGCGCGGCAATTTTCATCTTTACCAATTCACGCCCGACGGCTTGCAGAAGGCGATACAATTTTTCAACCAAGCCATCGCGCTTGACGCTAATTACGCGCTCGCCTATGCCGGACTCGCCAACGCTTACGGCATCGCATCATCTTTCGGCGATGATTCGGCGGCTCTACGCGCCGAAGCCGCTGCGCAAAAAGCCGTCGCGCTCGACCCGACGCTTGCCGAAACGCACGCCGCGCTCGCCGCTATATTTTTCTGGCAAAAGCGCGACGCTGCCAAAGCGCTGGAATCTTTTAATCGCGCTCTCGAACTCAATCCGAATTCTTCCGTCGCGCATCATTATTACTCTTGGTTTTTGATTGCGACGGCGCGTTTTGACAAAGCCGAACAGCACTTGCGCCGCGCTCTCGAACTCGACCCGCTTTCGCCGGGCATCAATGTTGACCAGGGCTTGCCGTTCTTTTTCTCGCGCCGCTACACCGAAGCTCGCGCCCGCTACGAGCAAGCGTTAAAAACGGACTCGAATTTCGGCTACGCGCATTTACGGCTTGGCGAAGCGTGCGAAGGCGCGGACGATTTAGCTTGCGCCGTGAGTGGATTTGAACGCGCCGCCGCTTTTCCGGGCGGTGATTCGACTGTTAAGACACAACTAGCTCGCGCACTCGCGTTGGCCGGAAAAAAAGACGATGCCCGCCGGATTCTCGACCAATTAACAACAAAAGACGCGCCGCGCAGTTCGCCTTATTTTATCGCGCTTGCCTTTGCCGCTTTAGACGAACCGGACAAGGCATTTGAAAATCTAAACCGCGCTCTCGCCGAACAAGATAAATGGATTGGTTGGACAAAAGTTGATCCGCGGCTTGATACTTTGCGTCAGGATGCCCGCTTCAACGATTTTCTGCGTCGTGCTAACCTCAAGTAAAGCGAGTCGGCTTATCAAAAATTCAGGAAAATATAGCCGTAGACGAAAGCGTTCTTTTAAATTTACAGAGTTTTTATGTCGCCGATGATGAAGTAATTTTCAAATTAACGTAGATTCTTATAAGCGAGTGTCTTTTGAAAACAACGCCGCATCGAACAATTCAATGGACGTGAGGGCGAAACAGCTACTTTCTTATCAACGGGCTTTTTACCCTTAGCTTGCGTGTAGGCGGTTTAGCCCCGCGCCATCTCAACCGTTCGGCGACTTTTGCGAGTTGTGTATAATACTCACGGAGGAAAGCTATGAAGGTTTACACGGCTATTGTTGAGAAATGCCCTGACACCAAGTTGTATGTTGGTTATGTTCCGGGTTGCCCGCCACTCATTCCCAGGCAGAAACGCTTGATGAGTTGAATAGTAATTTGCAGGAAGTTATTGAAATGCTGCTTGAAGACGGCGAACCTGAAATGGAGTCTGATTTCGTCGGCACGCAGACCCTAATGGTGACCTGAGAGATGGTCAGAGTTCCTGTTCTAAAGGCCGCCGAAGTCATTTCCGTTTTGTCGAAGCTTGGCTTTATTGAAGTGCGTCAGCGGTCCTTTTATCAATCTTCAGATTGCTTATCTTACTAAAGAGATCAATTATCAAATGATGAATCAAACCGCCCGCAAGCCGGATGAAACAGAATACCTGCCGTACTATGAAAGGTATATTTCGCTTGTCCCTGACGGCGACATACTCGTTTCATTAAGTAACCAGTTGAATGATACGCTGGCTCTCTTGCGCAGCATCCCGGAGTCGCAGGCCGGTTTCCGTTATGCGCCGGGCAAGTGGAGCATCCGGGAACTAATCGGCCACGTGATAGATACCGAGAGAATCTTCGTTTACCGTGCGTTGTGCTTCGCCCGCAATGACAAGACGCCGCTGCCCGGTTATGAAGAGGATGATTACATCCGTAACGCTTCATTCGATGATTACCCGCTCAACGATCTTGCGGCAGAGTTCGAGAGCGTCAGAAAATCGAGTCTCTTCTTTTTCAGGCATCTGGATAATGAAGCATGGCAGCGCAGCGGCGTGGCTAACAACAGCGAGGTGAGTGTTCGTGCGTTAGCTTATATTATTGCGGGGCATGAGCTACATCACAGGGCTATCCTGCGCAACCGGTATCTGCAATCGAATGCGAACGTTTTGACAAGCCAATGAAGCGCGCGGACGCGGGCGGCAAGGGTCTTTTATCTTCCGTAATATACCGCCGCGCCGCTTAGCTCCGGCGGACAACTTCACACGCGCTCGCCCTTCTTCTCACGAACGCTCTGAGGCGACGCGGGCGAGGGTGGCGAGGATGCGCGTTCCGGCGAGGAATGTTCCGCGCAGCGTGCCGGAAACTTTCGATTCGCCGCCCGTGCGACAGCGATGATTGACGGGCAACTCAAGTATGCGCAAACGTGCGCGGGCGGCGCGCATCTGCATTTCCAGATTCCAGCCGTAAGTCTGCTCGCGCATTCCGAGCGCGTCGAGCGCCTCGCGGCGAATCGCGCGAAACGGGCACATATCCGTATAGCTGACATTGTAAAGCAGGCGCAACAGAAAGCCTGCGGCGCGCCCTGCAAAGAGTTGTTGAAAATTCATACTGCCCGGTTCGCGCTTTCCACGTGTGCGCGAGCCGATCACAAAATCGTGCGTGCCTTCGATGATGGGTTGAATTAATTTACCCATCAATTCAGGGCAATCGCTGCCGTCGCCGTCGAGAAAGACGACGATGCGGCATTCGGGATCAAGCGCCCGCACGCCCGCCAGACACGCGCGCCCGTACCCGCGTTGCGGTTCGACGACGACGCGCGCTCCCGCCGCACCCGCACGTTCCGCCGTCTTGTCAGTGCTGCCGTTATCAACGACGATCACTTCCCTTGCAATCTCGCGCGGTATCGCCCGCACCACATCCACAATCGGCTCTTCTTCATTGAGCGCAGGGATAATCACACAGACGTTCGCGCCTTGAAGCGAGGCATCATTGCCTGAACCGGAAGTTTGCGAAAAAGCGGCGGGCGTGTTTGTGTTGTCGTTGAGACTACTGCTGATATTGCGCTCGCTCATCATCTTCCTTTGTTTGCCGCCGCGACTTTATGAACGATGCCTTTGGCGCGCAGTATGTTTTCCGCCGCCGCGAAATAGTCGCGCACGTTCGATTGCGCACGAATCCAATCGAGATAGCGTTCGATGCCCGTCGCTAAATCAACCTGCGGCGCATAGCCTGCGGCCTTAATAAGTGTCGTGTCGGAAGTCAGATGGCGCATCTCGCCGGGACGAAACTCCCCTTGCGCGAGCGGCTCAATCGGAATATTCAGAGCACCGGAAATCAACTCGGCGACTTCACGAATCGTCGCGGCTTTGCCGCTTCCGACGTTGACCGGCAGACCGTCGAGCGCATCCGTCGTCGCGGCTAGAAGATTAGCGCGTGCGATGTCTTCGACGAAACTGAAATCGCGCGTCTGTTCACCGTCTTCGTAAAGCACCGGCGGCAGATTATTGAGCAGCCGCGTGCAGAAGATGGCGATGACGCCCGTGTACGGATTGAAGATGGATTGGCGCGGCCCGTAGGTGCATGAATAACGCAGCGCGACAGTCGGCACTCCCGCCTGTTTCCCCCACGTCAGAACCAAACGCTCCTGATCCACCTTCGTGATCGCATACACGGTTTCGCCGCCGATGGGCGCGCGTTCCGGCGTCGGCGCTCTCTCGGTTGCGCCGTCGCAGTGCGGGCAGTGAACGGAAAAGTCGCCTGCACTTAATTGTTCGACCGCACGGACGCTGGGAAAGACAAGGCCATGCTGCGGACAAAGCGCCGCGCCTTCGCTGTAAACGGCCTGCGAGGAAGCGACAACGATTTTTTTGACGGGCAGATTCTCTTCGCGTATTACTTCAAGCATCTGCGCCGTGCCGAAGCTGTTGACCTCCACGTACTTCGCTATCTCGGGCATATAACCGCCGTAAGCCGCTTGATGAAAGACGACGTCAATGCCTTCGAGCGCGGCGGTCATCGCGGCGCGGTTGCGCACGTCCGCCTCGACGAACTCCGCCGCCTGCGGTATCCACGCGGGCTTTCCGTTGCGATGCGTCTGCGGCTCAAGGTTGTCCATGATACGCACAGACCAGCCTTCACTAATCAATAAATCCGCGACGTGCGAGCCGATAAGTCCCGCGCCGCCCGTCACCAATGCCCGCTTGCCGTTCCTGGTTGCCATTCTTTTATGATCCTTGCTCTTTCAAAATTTCCATTCCAATTTGTTCGTCCGATGTCTCTGCTTCCCGCCTCCACAGCGCGAACCCGCAGAGAAGCGCAAAAGGCAGATAAATCAAGTTACTAAGTATGAACATCTGCGGCGGCCTATCGCCAAGCCATGAAGCGTAGAGCACGTAGCAGGCGGTCGTCATATACAACACGGGCGCAAGCGGCAGCAAGCTCGTGAACGGAATCAGCCACGCGAAGTACCAAGCGTAACGCGGCGATAAGATCAACGTGAAGACGAAAGCGAGCGCGAAGGCACGCACGATATAATCGCTGCCGGTTCGTTCCCTTTTCCACACCGCCCACAATCCGACACTTGCTAACGCTACCAGCGCGAAGACGATGAAGGCCGCGTTCGGCACATTGTTTTCGCCGAATAGCCAGCGCGCCAGATTCAAAAGATAAAAGCGCACGCCGTTCTGCAATCCCTCTTCCTCCGTGTAGCCCGGCAGGAAACCCAGCGCGCCGCTGATGCCGACGCTTAAATACGGCACATAAGAGACGATGATTGTAGCAAAGAATGCGAGCGGCATCCTCCATCCCCAACGCTTGTAGAGCGCGGGGAACAGCACCGCCGGAAACAATTTAACGAGCGTCGCGCAGGCCAAAGCGACGCCCGTCAGTGTTTCTAAATTTCGCCGCCGCGCCAGCAACGCCAGCACGATAAACGTGACGGCAACGGCCTCGACGTGGCCGCTGCCTGCCGTCTCCCAAATGAATAATGGATGCCACGCGAGCGCGAGCGCGCGTTGACGCGGTAAGTTGAAAGACGCAAGCAACGCCATGAGCGCCCACAAGCCCACAACCTCGAAGCCGACCATCACGGCCTTCATCCACACCACACGCTCGCTGATGCGCGTCGCCAGAAAGTAAACGGCCTGCGCCACCGGCGGATAAATGGTATGCGCGTAATCGCGCCGGTTGATCTGCGGATAAATACTAGCGTCGCGCAGCCGCGCCAGAGCGTCGTCGGCGGGCACGTACCTGTAAGGATTGATGCCTGCGGCCTGCACGCGCCCGTCCCAGATGTAGCGATAGATGTCGTCGGAAAGATACGGCGGCACAAACAGAATGCTTAAACGGAACAGCGCGGCGAAGACGATGACGATGATTAAACTGGAGCGGGCACAGCGGGCGCGGAAGACGATGCCGACGGCGGCGAGGTAAATCGCCATCTGCGCCAACGCGAGTTTCACGAACCAGATAATATCGCTTGTGCCTTTGGCTCTCAGGCCGAATTTGTAAAGCACAAGCGAAGCGAGGCCGAGCGCGACGAGCAGTAGATTCGCACGCTTTACGGCCACGCCGACCAGCATCGCACGCACACTTTTCATCAAACAGTTTTCGCGCGCGCGCCGACGCTCTCCGGCCAGATGCGTTCACGCCCTTCCGCCTCGATCAACTCTGCGAGAAAACGGCGCGTGTGCGGCGCGCTGTAGCCCGCTTCGCGGCCATCATGATTGTTTGGCGTCGAAAAGATTTCATCGCAGAGCCGTTGCAGCGTCAAGGCTTCGTCAACGTCATACCACGCGGGCAACACTTCGACCTCGAGATTAATCTCGGCGGCGCGTTCGATTGTCTGCGAAAGAACCTGCGCGGTGCTCCACTCGATGTTTGTAAAGAGATTTTTATGCGCTTTTTTTAGTCCGATGAGATAGTAGCCGCCATCGTCGCTCGGGCCGATCACCATCCGATCACCGGGACGAGAGAGAGAGTAGACGGCCGCCGCGAGCAGCGCGGGCGAGAGCGTCGGGCTGTCCGAATCAATCAGGCACAGCGATTCATAGCCGACTGACAATAAATCTTCAGCGGCGTAAAAGAGCCGGTCGCCGAACGCTTCGCCGCGTTGCAGTAGCAAGCTGAAGTTACCGGGTAGCAATCCGTCGAACGCCGCTTCTGCTCCGGCGGGCGTGTAAACGGCGATGCCGGAAGCACCTCCTTCAGCGGCAACTCCGGCGATGTTGTTCGTCGTATCGCGCAGAAAACAGACGCTCAGGGCGGCGGCTTCTATGGGCGAAAGCGGTGGCACAAGCCGCGTCTTGCTCGCGCCTGCGCGCGGGGCTTTAATCATCACCGCGAGCGCACATGAACCGGCGGGCACGGGCGACGATAGCGATGATGTTGTTAGCGACGATACGGGATTAAGAATCGGATAGAAACTTTTCATTGAAAGAAAACAACGGGTTCAACTCAAATCCAAGTCTGAACCCGTCAAGCATACTCAAGGTCTGACTTTTAACTATTACGGCGACGGCGATGACGCGGCTGACGGCTCGAAAGCCTGAAGCTCACGCGGGCTTTGCGCCGACATGAGCAGAGCGAGCGCGGCATCGAGCACGCGACGTTGCGCAGTATAATCTTTCGGTGCGCCGATTGTCTCGCCGCGCGGATGCGTGGTAACAAGCGCACGCGGATAACCGATGCGCTGCATCACGCCCTTCATCTGGCCGATGCCGATGGTGGGAATGCCGCTGGCTTCAATGGCTCTCGCAACCAATCCGCCGGACTGGTGGCAGATCGGTCACACGGGCACAAGCAGCACGGCGTCGCACGCCGCCTCGTGCGCGGCTTCGGCAATTTTCTTCGCGGATTTCAAGTACAACTCGCGCGCGTCGGTGCAGTATCCACTGATGGAAAAGATCGGCCCCACGCTTTTGATGCGCCCCTGTTGCGCCATCTCGCGCAGGTGATCGAGCGGCAGCACGGTGTTCCAGTCGGCAAGCGCGGCGGCGTGTGGGAAATGATCGTGCGCGATTTCCAGATCGCTCGCCTTCACATCATCGGGCAAGACGCGAAAACTTGCGTCGCCCTCAATATTTTTGGCGGTGAATCGCGGCTGTTGGTCCTTAACGTAGTATCCGGCGGTTGTGAGAATCCCGAGTCGCGCCGTCTCCAGATTTTTTGTCCAAGCTGTAAACGGCGTTTGCGTGAATTCGACGAAGGGATAATCTGCGAAAGCGTCTTTCCATTGCGCGGCGTCGAGCAACGGGCGGCGGCGCGCCAACCATGTTCGATACTCTGCTTCCCAACCCTGAAGTTCGTCTTCGTTGTTCATGCAGTCTTGTTCTTGATAAGCGCGTCTGCTTTTAGACTTTCGGCAGGAGGCAGCCGCGCTTTCAAGATAACCGGCGGCGTTCGATGTCCGGTCGGAACGCTCTCGCTCGATCATAAGGCGAACACAACGGCGGTTTCCTGTCGCCGGGTGTGCCGAAGGAGAGCGTCCCGAAGAGACGAAAGGCAAAATGGTCGCGACGATCACCTGCCCGAATTCGCTTACGGATTGCTGTTCGAGTTCTTCGCGCCCGAATTGGAATTCTTGGCGCCCGAGTTGGTGTTCTTCGCGCCCGAGTTGGAATTCGTTGCGCCGGAATTGGTGTTCTTCGCACCGGCGTTCGAGTTGCTCGAACCGGAGTTAGTATTGGTCGCACCGGCATTGGAATTCGTCGCGCCGGAATTAGTTGAGCCGGAATTGGTCGCACCGGCGTTGGAATTGGTCGCACCGGAATTGGTGTTAGACGCCGTCCCCGAACTACTGTTGGTCGTAGTCGTAGTCGTTGTGGTATTCGTATTAGCGTTGCCGTTGGTGTTCGCGTTGTCAGTGGATGAGCAACCGGCCCAGAAAGCGGCAACCGCCAGTAAAACAAGAAACCCTAGTGTTCTTCGCATGAATTTTCTCCTCGACCCAAAAGGTCTGTGCGTTAGAGAGCTATGCGCGCGACATCGGTCAGAGAAATCTCCGCGATGTCTTGCGTAATAGCCCGGTTGAAAGTAAAGCCTGTAAATCGTCGCCCTCTATTAATAACTTAGAGCGGCGCGAGAATCAACAGGCGAATTAAGTTGTGCTCGTTTATGCGCCGGAGATTTTACTCTTCGACCGTTCGACGCGGCTATTTTTTACCCATTTTTTCATTAATCTCACGAATCATGCGCAGGTGCTCTTTGAGCGTCGGCAGTGTCTTCGCGGCAAAGCCCTGCACGTCCTTATCCGTGCCGTTCATCGCCACGCCCTCGAACGCGGCGACATCCTTTTCATGAGCCGCAACCATCTCTTTGACGTATTCACGGTCGAAATCGGCGCCGCTCAGTTTCGATAATTTCTCCATCGCTTCTTTATGCTTCGGCAGGACATCGGGCGGCAGCATAACTTTCTTCTGCTCCGCCAGACTCATCAACTCTTTCCCGGCCTTCGTATGGTCTTCGACCATATGCTGGCCGAACTGTTTGACGTCTTTGCTTGCGCCCTGCTTGGCGGCAAGCTTGCCCAATTCGACTTCCGCCATGCTGCCCGGCGCGGCGTCGTTCATAAAAGCCAGGTCGCCACCCGTCACCACCTGATCGCCTTTGTCGCTCGGCGGTTTGGCCTTTGCGTCCGGCATCGTAGCGGCGGCGTTCCCGGTCTTGTCGTTTGCGTTGGCGTTCGGCGCACTCTCGGGCGGGGTAGCACAAGCAGCCGACCACAGCAACGTGAAGAGGCCAATCGCCGCGAGAAGCATATTCGATTTTGTTTGTTTGCTCATCACTCGTTTCTTCCTTTCAAACTTTGGTTTCGGTTGCCGCGTGCCCGCCCGATCTACAAAACGGTTTTCGGGCAATTACCCTGCGTCAGGCTGCCGTTCATTCGTTTCGCAAACCGTAGTGCGATATACCCCGCGCTACTCGCGCGGCATTGATGCCGGACGCGCCGAGAACATGAATCTCTGGATATCGCGCGTCTTGTAGCGTCGCGTGTCATCGTTCGTGCGTAAATTCATCGCGGCGACTTTCTGCGCGCAAAGCCTCGCCTGCCGTCCACGTCGCCGCTCCGAGCAGAAGAAGGTCTTTAATCAAAAACTGTCCCGTCCCGCCAAGCACAGGAAACCCGTAGCCCTGTTGCCAGACTCGCGGCGCGGAAAAGAAAAAGCTCAGCGTGATTAAGGACATCAGGATTGCGCCGATGCTGCCGATAGCTGAAATTTTCGGCCAGAACGCTCTGGTGGCGATGAGCGCAGCCAATCCGATCTCCGTCAGGCCGAGCAGATTGGAGACCATCTGTACGCTCATCACTTGATAAGTCCATGAAAGAAGCGGGCTGGTGGACACGAGTCCGCGTATGCCTTCAGCCTCGTAAGTGGTGAACTTCATGCCGCCGATCCATAACAGAATCAGCACCAGGCCGTAGCGTATGATGTTCCCGCCGATTCGCTCAAGTTTCACGCCCGCCTGAGGGCTTGCGATAGTCGTCGCCATTTCAATCTCCCCGCCCGGTTAAGGGCACTCCCGGCAGCAGCAGATATTTTCGCGCCGCCCTCCACCAATCCGCGCCGCAGGCACACGGCTGTAATCAAGGGGCGAATTAAGAAACCCAGTCCGCAAATACGAGGCTGTTCAACGCGCGCAGAGCGGTCATCTACGGCGGGCGGCGCGCAAAGCTTCGCCCGCCGTCCAGATTGCGGCTCCGAGCAGCATCAAATCTTTTACGAGAAACTGTCCCGGAAACGGCGACGGAAACGGAAATCCATATCCCGGCTGCCACACGCCCGGCGTCGTCAGAACGAACGTCAGCGTGAGGAGAAACATGATCGTCGCGCCGATGCTGCCGATAGCGGATACCTGCGGCGCGATGGGGCGCGTCGCAATCAAGATGCCCAGCGTGATCTCGATGATGCCAATCAGCGCGGCGAAGCTTCGCACACTAAGCACGCTGTACCCCCAGGACATCAGCGGCGAGTTTTGCACCAGCGGTTGAATGGCTTCGGCTTCGTATGCGGTAAACTTCAATGCTCCGACCGACAACAAGATAATCACCAACCCGTAACGAATGACGTTCGCGCCGACGTTTTCCAGCGTGTATGCGATGTCGCTGCTATCCGTGCGCTCCATTGTCGTTGCCATTTTGTCGCCTCCTTAGCGGCTGTTAGGTGAAAGGCGTCGCATCTTTGAACCGCATCTGCTGTTTCGTCTCGCGCTTCATCGAGCGGCGGCGTTATACGTGAAAAGCCATCTATGAAAAGTCACTCATGAAAAACATCCTGCGCCCGCCATTGAATTCCGGTGGAAGGTGTGCCTGCGAGTTGATGCGGCTTCCGATTCGGCGACTTCTCGCGGCTTGACGGTCAGCCGCCCTGCTGCATCACTGCCCTGCTGACAACAGGCGGCGGCATCTCCGGCAGCGGCGTGGATGGCGCATAGCCTTCGGGAAGATCGCCGTTGTCGGCGCGCAAATATTGCCATTGCTTCGGCTTGAGCGATGCGAGCAGTTCTTTGCGCGTCTTCGTCTTAAATGGCCGCCCGGCATAAATCTTGCCCATTTGATCCAGCCTTTTTTCCGAGAGCGCGCCGGAGAACATCAAGAGCGGATAAGTAAAGTTCGGGCCGTTCAATTGCCGCAGCTTATAGAGCCACATCGCCACCGAGCCGACGCGCCACGCCATCGGCCCCCACCAACTTTGCTGGCCGGGACGCAAATTCATCTTCCAGCACTTCATCATCAACTGCCATTGCAGCACGGAGAGCTGCCGCGTCTGCGTGACGCCTTCGGCGTTCGCCATCTTCGTATCATGAAGCGGCGTGAAGATTGACGGAATCAAGAACGCGAACAATCCGCGCCGTTCGATTTCGTAAACGAGATCGAGCGTTTCCTTCACGTCCTGATCCGTCTCGTCAGGGCTGCCGACGATCAACGTCATCGCCGGAAACCAATTATTCTCGTTCATCACGCGCAGGCCTTCGAGCACGATTGACGGCCACTCGTCTATCGCAAATGGCACGCCCTTGCTCGGCATAATCCGCTTCGCCATGCGCACCGAGCCGGTCTCCAGACCGATGAGCGGGGCGAGCGCCTTCTTTTCGGGATGGCTACTCAAGTGCGGAAAATGAATCGGCGATTTGGGCAACAGCAGTTCCGATAGTTTCTTAATCAAGAGCGGATCAACAACCGCCGGAGCGATGGTCGCGTGGCTCAAGACGTGCTGTTCGACGCCCGGCGTATTGACGATGTCGCCGTAGAGATCAAGCAAGGCTTCACGGTTCGGAAAGTAGAAAGGCGTGTCCGTCCCCACCTGCCCCCAGATGAACATATCTTCGGTGGCAAGCGAAATCTGTTTGTTGCCGTCGCGCACGTTGGCGCGCACGGCGTCCATGATTTTATGTTTCGGCAGATCGATCTGCGGATTCAAATCGGGCACGCAGAATTTGCAACGACGGCCGCAGCCCGTCGTCATCTCGACGACGCCGAAGGTCGTGCGCTTGTCCGGGAAAAGAATCGCGTCGCGGTCTTTCGGGTGATGCACGTCAACGCGGCGCGGCAACTCTTCGCCCGCAATCGCCTTGCGGAAAAGCTCCATCGTGTCAGCGGATTCGCTGCGCCCCTCGACGATGCAATCCACGCCGAGTTCTTCGTAAGTGTCCGTTTGAATGATCTGCCAGCCGCCCGAGCCGCCGACGATGGTTTTGAAGTTTTTGCGAAACGGACTCGCCTTGATTTTGGCGAACAACTCTCGCGCGTAATGCGAATTGATCGGCATCTTCGACGAGCCGAACATAGAAGTATAAACGCCTGCGGCGAAGGTCACGCCGAGCGGGTTGTGCGTCGAGACGGCAACGACGCGCGTGCGCTCGCCGACGAATTTTTCGAGGTCTTCGGGGAAGCACGCGACAATGTCTTCCGGCTGATACTCGCGCAGTAGAGATGCTTCGACGAGCCGCACGCCCGCTGGCATGTACCGCGCCGAGCCATCCGCCTCGCGCTCTACTTCGCGCCACTTCGGATACTTGCGATTCAGGACGCCTTCCATCCAGATCGGCAGCGACGCCATCGCCATCTGAATGAAGTAACCGGCGTGGTCAATGGATTCCGTCAGCGGCGCGGTCAGCACGATCAGTTTGCCACCGTCCGAGGGCATCACGGCGTGGGGTTCGTCAACGATTGCTTTCGGCTCTACAGCGCGGACATTCTCCTGCATACTGCTGATTCCTCCTGCATTCGTAAGGCTACTGCGCGCCGCATAATATCAGGGTTTTCGGTGCGACGGTTCGTGCTTTTAATCTCCTTACAATGACGACGCATTTCTGAAGTTCACCGCGCTCGAATCAATTCGCCGTCAAAACAGCGAAGAAATCAAATCTCAAAAGAGATCGCGTCGTGCTGCCGGTCTTTTTCGCAGACCGCGTATTGATACCAGGCGTCCTGCCAACGCTCGACGCGCTTCCAGGGCTGCGATTCGACGAGCGCGCCGAACTCCGTTGAAGACATAATCGCAATGCGGCGCGGTTCACGATAAGAGCCGGGACGCTCGCGGCAAAAGCCGATCAAGCGCGCGAGCAGCCACATCGCGTGAAGCGGAATCGCGGCGCGTATCATCGAGCGCGGCTCGGCGATAAAGCAACGTCCGCCCGGTTGCAGCACGCGGTGCATCTCGGAGAGAGCGCGCTTTCGCTCCGGTAGAATCGTGAACAGGCGCGAGGCCACCACCGCGTCGAAAGTATCGCCGTGCCAGCCAAGCGCGAGCACATCTGCTTTTTCAAAATGGCAGTTAGCGAGGCCGCGATCTTCCGCTCGCAAACGCGCGCGACGCAGTTGCAACTCCGCGCGGTCAATGCCCGTCACTTGCAGCCCGGCGAAGTTTCCGGCGAGGCGGCATGAATAAAAGCCGGGGCCGCAGCCGATTTCCAGCAGGCGCGTGCGCGCGGGAGGCGCATCGTCAGGCCAGAGGGCGGCACTGATGCGCTCCGTGTCGTCGCGGAACAGATGCTCGCGGCAGAAAGCGTACAGCCAGTGAAAACGCTCGAAAAGACTTTCCGGTTCATCGCTCGCAGGATAACTTGCTGACTCGGCTCGAACAGCTTCTCGCACACTCTCCATAGACACCCTTTGCTCTCCCTCTTCAATTAGTAACGTTCGCCGCGAAGCTTAATCGCGCCTGCCGGGATCAGACCACGCGCGCTTTGATCTTGTAGTAGCCGGTTGCGCCCTGCGGCACTGTGCCGCGCTCCTGACTCGGCTGCAACTCGCCTTTGCCATCGGTGGCGCGCACCATCAACTTGTGCTCGCCCGCTTGACCCGGCTGCCAGTCATAAATCCAGAACGCCCACGTGAGGCGCGTGCCCGGCATAGTGATTTTCGCGTCCTGCCATGATCGCCCGCCGTCAGTGCTGACTTCGACGCGGGATACGCCGCGATCACCGGCAAACGCGACGCCCTTTAATGGAACGACTGTGCCGCGCGACACGGGTTTGCTCAAATCCGGCGCGTCAATACGCGAGTGTGTGGCGATGACGAAGTTCGGCCCCCACCCTTGCCGCTCGTAAAAGCCTTTCGCATCGTGGTCAACAAGCTCTATGCGTGTCACCCATTTGACGTTCTTTTCGCCGTACAAGCCCGGCACGATGACGCGCACGGGATAGCCGTGACGCTCCGGCAAAGGCTCGCCGTTCATCTCATACACGACGAGCGTCGTCGGCTCCATCGCCTTCTCTATCGAAAACGAATCCGAGTAATTATCAACGCCGTGCAGAAAGACCTCTTTAACGCCCGCGTGCGGCCCGGCGGCTTCGATCAGGCTGCGCAACGGCACGCCCTTCCACGCGGCATTGCTCATCAAACCGCCGTCCACCTCATTGCTGATGCACATCAAAGTGGTTTCCTGAGTGACGGCGGGCAGCGCCGTCAAATCTTCAAAGCGATAGACGCGCGAGCGATCAACCATGCCCGTGATTTCGAGTTGCCAGTTGCCACGTTCGACGCGCGGATCAATAACGTTCTTTGTGACCACGTAGAACTTATCGTTCGGCGTGATGAATTGCAGGTCTGTGCCGAGATATTTCGTGCCGTCGTAACTGAAAGTCGCTTGATTGTAGAGCCGACGCAGCAGGGCGCCGAGTCCGACGGCAATGACTGCCCCTGCGCCCGCGACCAGCACAGCGCGGCGCGCGGTCGGGCGATTATCCGGCGACGGATGGCGCAGCGGCTCAGGTCTGGTAATCAAGCCGTAAAAGATGATGAGAGCCACTCCGCAAATCGCGTAGGAGATTAAAAGGGCGGCGGCGTTGATGAGCGTTGCGGGGCTGGGCGGCAGTCCGCGATAGTGCGTGCCGAGCACAGGCCAGAGCATAAGCAACGACACGAGCCACAAAGCGATAACGAAAAACGCGATGAACAACAGGCCGCTTCGATTCGTGCCGAAGCGTCCCGTCTGGTCGGGCGCTTTCGCGCGCGCACGTTCTACGATGAAAGCGTAAAGCAGACCGCCGAGGCCGCCGACAACGAGTTGGCCGACGATGGCGGAAGCGAAACCGAGCTGTTTTAGTTGGTTGTATCCGCCCGCGGTGCTAAGCAACTTAAGAAACTTATCAACGGGCAGAGCTGACGCGACGCGGTCGCCGATTAATTCGGACGGTGTGGCGATGCCGAAGACGTTGCGCAATAAAATAAAGACGAACGACATCAGCAACGCGGCAATCAATCCCGCCAGAATTCCCGTGCCGAGCAGTACGCCCAGCCCGGTGCGTTTCGCTGGCAGTTGGTCTTCATCAGCCATGATTTTTTCACCTGCATCTTATAGACACTTGTGCCGGTTTGTGGCAAGCACCGACAAACGCCGGAGCGGGGCGCTATCGTCACCAATCGAGTGCCGCAGTTAAAGAAGACTTCAAAAGGCGTGTGGGCGCGGAAAGACGGCGATTTCGTCAATGCTGCTTTCAGAATCGCCTTAACGTGCGGCCTGCGCCGCGCACACAACCCGCGTGTCTGGTTCAATTAAACCACTATTGCCCGTAAAATCTTCCCGTATACAGGCTATATGCCCGTGCCGCGCAAATATATTCCTTAGCCTTCGAGTTCTTCGCACAGCGACGCGGTGGATGAGAATCTTGCGACTGAAACTAAAACCGAATCATGCTTCTGGTTTCCGAGTAACGAGTTCCTGAAGTGTTCGTCCGCAATTCAGTTCAGGCTAAACGGAGGCGCTGAAGCGTCGCAGCATTTCGCGGAGTTTTACCGCCGACTGCATCCCGGTGAGTGCCGCCCGCGCCTGTCCGTTCACGACGGCGATAAAGGCAGGCACGCCGTTTACACCCAAGTCGGCGGCTTCGCGCTCATCATCCAGCACGCTGTTTGTAAACTCATGTCCGTCAAGAGCAATGCGCAATGAAGCGGCATTGAGCGCGAGTTCCGACGCAAGACGAAACAGAATATTCGCGTCGCCGATGTCTTCGCCGCGCTCGAAGAAGGCGCGAAAGAGTGCGGCGTTATAATCATCGAAACGATTTTCGCGTTGCGCCCATTTCGCGGCTTCATGCGCAAGGCGCGAGCGCGGCTGGAGGGGAGGCAAACGCATTGTGATGCCCGTTTGTTCGGCCAGCGGATAAACCGCATCGCGCCACACCCGCGTCAGGTATTCGCCGTGCGGATCGAGCGACGGCACGGGTTCGGGGCGCAACTCGAAAGCGCGCCAGATAATTTCAATTTCAGGCTCAAGCTTCTTCAGTTCGTGAACGGCTGGCTCCGCCAACCAACAGAACGGTCAAACATAGTCCGAATATATTTCCAACTTCACATCATTCAACATTTCAATCCTCCCCATTAAGAAATTTG
The DNA here is from genome assembly GCA_046262295.1 of Pyrinomonadaceae bacterium. Lineage (GTDB taxonomy): Bacteria > Acidobacteriota > Blastocatellia > Pyrinomonadales > Pyrinomonadaceae > JBHENC01. The sequence goes on from JBHENC010000001.1 coordinate 48,874, forward strand.
CCACAGAGCGGAACAGTTTTCGGTTTTCAGCACAGACGATAGCGATATGTTCTAAACTGAAAACTCAAAACTGAAAACTGTTCTGTGCCTCTCCGGTCTCTGTGGCTAATTAAGTTTCAACCGCTGCGATAAAGTGTTCGACAGCCCGGTTAAATTCGGTGGGATTATCAATATTAGAGATATGCCCTGCGTCTGGAATCACCTTTAACTTAGCCCCGGCGATGCCCGCGCGCAACTCTTCAGAGAGCGCGAGCGGCGTCAGGTTATCATGCTCGCCGACGACGACGAGCGTCGGGATGTTGATGCTTGCGAGCGCGGCGCGGTAATCGCCCGTCCACACCGCTTCGGCTGCCCACTTGTACGTATGCTTGTTGATTCTCGCCATGTTCTCGACGACTTCGCGCTGGGTCTCGTCGGGCGTTGCGGAACTGAGCACCATCGGCACGCGCAACTGCGCGAACTCCTGCATCGGCATCGTCGCCAGCGCATGATGCGCGCGTTCGACGATCTCTACGGCGTGCGGGTGCTTGGCGAAAGTATCCGCCAGAACCATCGAACGCAGACGCGCGGGCTGCTGCCGCCATATTTCGAGTGCCATCACGCCGCCCATCGAGAGGCCGACGAAGTGCGCCGCCTTAATGCCGAGCGCATCCAACGCGCCGCACAAATACGCGGCTATCTCTTCACGCCGGAGATCGTTCGGCGCAAGGTCTGATTCGCCGTAGCCCGGATAATCCAACGAGACGGCACACCACCGTTTGGAAAAATAGTTTAGCTGTCTATTCCACAACGCTTTGTCGGAACCGACGCCGTGCAAAAAAACAACAGGCACGCCGTTTCCCTCTTCGCTAAAACCAATCTTCAAACCCTTCACAAGCACAAATGCCATCACCAAGCCTCTCCATCAATATTAATCCGCTATAACTATTAAAGCTGCTGCGACCTGAATTATTCCGCATTATTTCTCGTTCGCCGCGCAGCGTTGAATTAACCGCCGCTTAAAAACCGCGACGCTGATTTCCTCATGCCGCTGCCACTAACGCTATTGCCAGCGAATCAGAAAATCTTTCAGCGCGTCGTACATCGCGTCGAACGAGTCGGCGCAGAACAGCAACGGCTGAAACATCGTCGGATCAAAATCCTGCCGCGCCGCCGCTTCCAGATCGAGCGGGCGCAACTCTGCTTGCAACATCGCCGTCAACTCTCCCGCAGACGATACCAACCCTGTGCCGTAAGCTTTGACTTCGCCGTTCTCGCGCAGCACGCCGAACTCAATCGTGAACCAGTAGACGCGCGCCAGCCGCTCCAGAGCTTCCGCCGTTGTCGTGCGTTTGACGGCCTTTCCGACAAGGCGATTGAGTTCCGCAAGGCGTTCATCGGCGAGCGTCACGGCGTGGCCGAGCGTTTCATGCACCACGTCAGGCTCCGGCGTGTAGAGCGGCGTCGAATGATGGCGTATGTACTGCGTGGACAAGAAGACGCCGTTCGCCAGCGATTCCAGAAAGACGCGCGGTGTGACGAGACCCGCGACCGGCTCTAAACGAAAACCGCTGACGGCCTCGACGCGCTCCGAGACTTCACGCATCTGCGGAATACGCTCGCGCGGCAAATCCAACACTCTCAGGCACTCCAGATATTCGGCACAGGCGTGCTCCCTGTGTTGCGGCTCGAGCTTGTCGCAGATCACGCGCCAGACTTCGTGCTCGTCTTTTGTGTAAGGCGCATCGGGCACGGGCGTTCCCGGCTCGTGCGTTAAAGCGATGGCGGCGATTTCATTACGACGCGCGCGGTACGCCCCGTCGCGGAAGCCCGGATGATCCGGGTCGAGTTGCACAATCGCCCGCCGATCTTCTGCCAGCGTCGGCGAAAGCAGAGGGTTTGTTGTCTCCGGCGCGTCGAACGAATCGCGCGCGATCTCTTCTTCTAATTGCATGATCTTTGATTCTCCTTGAAAGTTAGGATTCTGAAAAATTTGAACACAAAAAAACGGCCACTTTGCTTTCCGCGTCGGAAAGAAAGTGGCCGGTTCTCGGAAACTTGTCTTAGTGTGTTGCTAGACGATCATCACACACGGACAGCCCATCGCCGCCTCACTTCTCCGCGCGGAGAGCGAGCCGTAATAGTAATAATAACGATAGGTGCTGTTCGTGTAATTAATCATTCGTTTACAACGCGCCGAAACATTAACGGCGCACTTTTCTAAAGTAAAGGCGTCTCGCTGATTTGTCAAGCAAGCCCTCTCGACTCATCTTCATGCGCCAGTCTCAATCCCTGCTAAGCCGCTGTCGCAACTTTCGCTTTGCCGTCCAAACTAATCACGGCTTCGGCGAAGCGTTCCATCTCCTCCAACTGCGGGCTGCACTGCAACAGCAACAGATCAACGCCAGCTTTCTCAAACTCCGCGACCTGACCGGCGACATGATCGGGCGTGCCGACAAGCCCCGAACGCATCCCGCGATTCGAGACCGAATAATCTTCCAAAGACACGCGCTGTTCGAGCTTTGTGCCCGCGAGCCACTGCTGGTAATTGCCATAACCTGCCGCCGACTGCTGCACGTCCGTGATGCGCTCGCGCTCCTTCTGCGCCGCCTCTTCCGTGTCGCGCACAATCGCATAGCCTGCAACGCCGTACTTCATCGGCGGCAGATTCAAACGCTCGCGCCGCGCCGCCATGTCCTCAATCTTCTCGCGCACGCGCGCAGGCTCGTCGCCGTGCATCACGTAGGCATCACATTGCCGCGCGATCATCTCTTTCGCCGCTTCGGATTCGCCGCCCGCGTAGATAACGGGGCGTGGTTTCGAGACAGGCTTCGGCTGCATCACGGCGTCCTCCACGCGATAATATTTCCCGTCGAATGAAAAATGATCCTCGCGCCACATACGGTCAACGACTTCGAGCCATTCGGAAGTGCGCGCGTAGCGATCATCGTGCTGCTCGAAATTGACGGCGTACTTCTTCGCCTCGTCCGCCCACCACGACGACACCACGTTAAGCGAAAGCCTTCCGGTTGTTCCACTGGCGGCGGCGATGAGGTCAATGTTCGCGGCTTGCTTGGCGAGCAGCGCCGGGTTATGAAAAGTCGGGCGCACGGCCACCATTAACTCAAGGCTCTGTGTGACGGCGGCAAGCGCAGCGGCGGTTGACCACGCATCGAGCGACGGAGCGGCAGCGCCCTTAATGTCGTTAAGATTGAGTTCGGCGATTAAAGTCAAATCGTAGCCGATCTCTTCGCTGCGGCGCGAGAGACGGCTAACATAATTCCAGCTCGCTTCCATCTGTTCGTCTTCGACGTTTCTCAGCCAGCCGCCGAAAACCGGGAGCCAGTATCCGTAGCGCATTTTTCCGCCTCCTGTTCCAGAAAATCCGCGAGCCGCGCAAACGGATCGAAGCCGACTACGCGCGGCGCATCGGCCACAAAATTCGACAGTGCGTTGATGTCGTAATACACCAGCGTGCCGTCTCTATCGTCCACCATATACTCGACGCCGCCCACATCAATTCCCGCCGTCTGCACAATCCGCTCGACGGCTTCGACGATTTCCGCAGGCGGCGTGTAGCCTTCGACTTTAAGGCCGCTTTTCGGCGCGTCAACCGGACACGCGCCGCGTGCGAGTTCGACGCCGTCAGTCGTCTGGCAAATGTCCGCCGGGCACAGATTGAAACTTTCGCCCGTCGTGTAAACCTTAATCGCGTACAGGAATTTTCCGCCGAGCGTTTCGACTCGGTTGATGTGCCCGTCGCGCGCCGGAATGAATTCCTGCACCAGCGCCGTGCTGTCAATCCCAAGTTCTATGCTTTCTTCCGCAGCAGCACGCTCAAGAGTTTCCATCGTATCGTAGCGCACGACGCCCGCGCCGCTTCCGCCGACGTTCGCTTTGACGACCACCGGAAAACGCAGACCGCGCGCCGCATTCGGAGCCTCCGCCGCGCAGTTGATAACGCGCGCGCGCGGGTACGGCAAGCCGAGCGATTCGAGCAACGAAAGTTGCAACGCTTTAGATGTTTCCATCGTGAACGCCTCGCGCCCGTTGATGACGCGCGTGCCCGTGCGTTCAAGATGCGCGAGATACGACAGCGTGTAAAAGATGCCGTGATTCTTGCCGCGCAAAAAAGCCGACGGACTCATCCGATTGAACAGAAGCGCATACTCCCTCACCGTCTCGCTCACGTCGTATTGATGGCAACGCGCATCAATCGGCACGTAAGGCACACCTCTTTTATCCAACTCCGCAAAGAGCGGGCGAAACCAGTCCGGGTGCTCGTAATAAATCGCCATCGGTGGCGCGTCTTTCGTCATAGCCATAAACTTGAAAACAAACCCTTTCGTCAATATAACAGATAATTTGTACGTTATAGTCAACGAAGGTGTCAAGCGTGGCGCGTGACTTCGGAAGGCACGGAGATGAAGACGGGATTGATTAGAGTTGAGATTCGACGTAGGTCATCACCAGATACATGAGGACATCGCGCGTGCCCGTGTTCTCGTAAGAGTGCGGCACGTCGGCGCGGAAATAGACGGCGTCACCGGCGCGCAGTTCGAGCGGTGCGGCGTCGCCTATCGTGAGGCGCAGGCGTCCCGCATGAACGACCAGATTCTCGTAAGTTCCGGCGGCGTGGGCTTCCGCTTTTTCCTGATGCCCGCCGCTCAAACGCAGTTCGTAGAATTCCGCGCGGCGGCGCGCATCGAAGGGAAAGAGCGCGCGGCTTTCAAAGCTGCCGTCGCTGGAGCGCAGGATTTTGGAGGCGTTGGCGGGCAGCAGTTGGACTTCGTCGGCGGGTTCGTCGCCGAGCAGATCGGCGAAGCGCACGTCGAGGCCGCGCGCGACTTTCCAGAGCAGCGCGATGGTCGGCGCGCTTTCGCCCGCTTCAATCTGATTCAGCATCGCGCGGCTGACGCCGGTGAGTTTCGCCAGTTGTTCGAGACTCAAACCGCGCGCCTTGCGCAACCGCACAAGGTTCTCGCCGACCTGCTTCTTGATCTCCGACGCTTCCCGGTCAGCGGCGGTGCGTCCCTTTGCTGCTACTACTGCTGCGGCCACCGATTTGAAATCTCCTTTCTGCGGATGACTAAAACACGCGCGGGGTAATCTTTAATGAACGGTCTCGGCCTGATACGGCTCGATCCATTTATCGTCGAAGATGCTCTGCACGCCCATCAGCATTTCATAAACTTCTTCTTCCATAAAACCTTTGCGCCAGATTTGCCCTTTGTTCGCCCATGAACTAATGCTCATCGGCACGTCCGATCCCAGAACGAACAGCGCGGCGGCCAGAATGCGATTAAGCTCCGTCTCCGTTTGCAGCAACTCGAAGACGACTTTCAAGGCGCGAATTAGATTGCGCATACGTTCCGCGCCGGGGTCTTCGCCTTTGCGCACAGAAGCGAGCACGCCCTCCGTGCCCGTGTGGGCTTCATAAATAATCACCTTGACGGCTTCTTCGGAGTTCATCAGTAAGTTTCTCGAAGGTTACGTTGACCGCTTCAACTTTAACGAACAGCTTTGATTATTGACTTATCAACTGCGCCGGTCTAAGCCGTAATCGCGCAGGCGGCGGTAAAGCGTGGAAGGCGAGATGCCGAGCACTTCGGCGGTTTTGCCGCGATGCCAGTTGGTTTGTTCGAGCGCGGAGAGAATCTGCTGGCGTTCGACTTCGCGCAGGGAAGCGGGCGTTGTTGTCGTGTTGCCGGAGTTCGCCGCGTCGCTTTCGCCGGATGTGGCGTCGTTGCGTGTCGTGGTCATTATTAAAGGCATGGAACCGGCGGAGACATTGGCACGCGCGATTTCCGGCGGCAGTTCGTTGAGCGTGATCCGCTTATCGTTTGCCAGCAGCACCGCGCGCTCCAAGCAGTTGCGTAGCTGGCGCACGTTGCCCGGCCAACCGTAAGTGTCAAGCGCGCTCAAGGCCTCGGGCGTGAATTCAAAATCCGCTGCGCCGAGTTGCTTCAGCAAATGGCGCGTGAGAATTTCAATATCCTCGATTCGCTCGCGCAACGGCGGCAGAGCGATTTGAAATCCGTTGATGCGATACAGCAAGTCCGAGCGAAACGAGCCGTCGGTGGTAACCATGTCCAGATTGCGATTAGTCGCGGTGACGATGCGCGTGTTGACTTCGACTTTGCGGACGCCGCCGACGCGATAAAACGAGCGCGTTTCAATCGCGCGCAAAAGTTTCGCCTGAAGCTGCGCGGGCAATTCCGTCACTTCGTCAAGAAAGAGCGTGCCGCCGTCGGCGAGTTCGATGAGGCCGAGTTTGCGCCCCTTCGCGCCGGAGAATGCGCCCGCTTCGTAGCCGAAGAGTTCGGATTCGAGCAGTGTTTCCTGAAACGCGGCGCAGTTCAAATCAATAAACGCGGCGTCGGCGCGTTTCGAGAGGCGATGAACGGCGTGCGCGACGAGTTCCTTGCCCGTGCCGCTTTCGCCTGTGATTAAAACGGAAGTATCGGAGGGCGCGACGCGCTCGATTAAGTGAATCACTTCGCTCATCGCGTCCGAAGCGTAAATAATATCGGGCGTCGCGGTTTGCCGTTCGAGTTGCGCGCGCAGGCGTTGATTATCCACGCGCAGACGGCGCTTTTCCGCCGCCTGCTTGACGAGCGCATCGAGTTCCGTGATGCGATAAGGTTTCGAGAGATAATCGTAAGCGCCGAGTTTCATCGCCTCAATCGCGGTTTCGACGGTGGCGTGCCCGGTGAGCATAATCACTTCGGGCGGATTCGGGCGTTCATGCAGGCGGCGCAAAAGTTCCATGCCGTCCATGCGCGGCATATTGATGTCGCACAACAGCACGTCAACATTGCCTTCCTCAAGGCGGCGCAACGCGGCTTCGCCGTCCGGCTCCGCCTGCACGCGATAGCCGAGGCGTTGCAGCTCTTTTTGAATGACGATGCGCAGGTTGGCTTCATCTTCGGCGATAAGAATTCGCGCGATGGTGGTGGCGTCCGTCTCCGTCAAAGTTGGCTACTCTCCGTTGTGTTCCGTTTGTGCGGCGGGTAATTGAATCGTAAAAATGGTGCCCGCGCCGACGGTTGATTGAACGTCCAGATGACCGTCGTGCTCTGCTACGATACCATAACAAACGGCGAGACCTAATCCCGTGCCGCGCCCGATTTCCTTTGTGGTGAAGAACGGATCGAAGATTTTCGCCAGATGTTCGCGCGGGATGCCAACGCCTGTATCGCGTACTTCGATAAACACACTGTTGTTTTCGTCGCGCGCCGAGAGCGTGAGCGTGCCGCCGTCGGGCATCGCGTCAATCGCATTGGTCGCAAGCACGATCACGGCCTGCTGCAACTGCCCCTCATCGCCGTAGACAATCTGCAAATCGTCGGGCGTGACGGTGACGATCTTTATTTCCTGACCGCGCCGCTGATGCGCAAGAAGACGCGCCGTCGAAGCAATGACGGCGGAAAGATTAACGGGCACGTGCTGGCCTGCGCGCGTGCGGCTGAAATCCAGCAGGCCGTTGGTGATCATCTTGCAGCGAAAAGCTTCGGTGCGAATCAATTCCAGATATTCGCGCAGATCGTTGGCCTCCGGCGACGAATCGAACGCGCCTTCGCGGACGCGCGATTCGAGGGCTTCGGCGCAGGCGGAGATGGTTGCCAGCGGATTGTTGATTTCATGTACGACACCGGCAGCGAGACGCCCGACGGCGGCCAGCTTTTCCGTGCGCGCGACGGCGCGGTTGGCCTCGACGCGCGTCGTGATGTCTTCGCCGACGGTGATGACGTGCGACACTTCGCGGTCGCTTTCGGCGTGCATCGGAATCTTGCTGACGAGCCAGTGTGTTACCGTTCCGTCGGGCGACGTTGTTTCCTGTTCGATGCGCTCGATGCGGCCTGTTTCAAAAGCGCGCGCAAACTCTTTTTCGAGCACTTCGCGCCGCTGCCGTGTGAGAACGTCGAAGATATTTCGCCCGAGCACCTGCTGGCGCGGAATGCCTTGCCCCCCAAGCTCACGATTGCGATTCCAGGCGACGACGTGATGCATACGATCAACCGCGTAGAGCGAGAGCGGCAGACTGTCAATAATCGCTTCGGTAAAGCGGCGCTGGGCTTCGGCTTCGGCGGTGCGGCGTTTGACTTCTTCCGCGAGGCTTTCGGAAGAAGCACGCGCCGCCGCATACAGCGAAGAGATGTGCGCGGCCAGCGCGGCCTGTTGCGCAGCAGCGTCAACTAAACGCCACTCGGTTTCATTGCAATGCTCACGATGGTCGAAGCCGACGATCAACGCGCCGCCCGCGCGTCCCTCGAACCAGAGCGGCGCAGCGTATTCAATCGCGTGCGTTTCATCGCGCAGCAGAAACTCTTCGCGTTCCTCTATCAATTTTGAGGATACGGAAGCGGGCGCAAGAGCGAGCCACTTTGTTAGCCGATCCATATAAACGTGCGAGACGCCTTCGGCAATTCCTTCGCGGTCGAACACGCAGACGGCATGGTTGCGCTCGTTAATGTTAATCACCGCCGCGCACATCACGGCGTTCGCCGCTTCGTAAGTTGCGCCCGCCACGCGGCGCACAATCTGTTCGGGTTCAAGGGCGCGCAAAAGATCGCGTCCTAAATCAGCCAGAAATCGCAGCTCACGATTGCTGCCGACGAGCGCGCGCGTTCTTTCGGCTGTTTGGAGATGCGCGCCGGTGCGCATCAGAAGTTCGCGCGCGCTGGACGGCTTGAGAATGTAATCGTCTGCGCCAGCGGCGAAGGCGTCAACTTTGCGCGCTTCATCGTCGCTTGCCGAGAGGATGACGATGGGCAGTTGCTTGGTCGTCGTTTGCGCACGCAGCAGGCGGCACAAGGCGAGGCCGTTGACGCCCGGCATCTCGATGTCGAGCACAATCAAATCGCAGTGTTCTTTGTGCAGTAGTCTTAATGCGGAAGGCGCGTCGGGTGCGGTAACGACGCGATGCCCCGCTTCCTCGAAAGTTCGGCGCAGGCGCTCGCGCTCGCGCGCATCGTCGTCAACGACGAGCAGCGTCGCCACATTCGCAGTCGTATCTTTCAAAGTAGGCATCCGCTGGAATCTCCCGCCAGCAGTCGCGTTCAAGCAAAGGTTTCAAATAATCTGCTTGCCCGTGATGCGTCACAAACTTTTCGGCGCGGCGCTGATTGCTCGCATCCTTGAAAGGAACGGAGCGCGTCGGGCATCTCTCTTGGGGGATTGAAAGCGAAGCCGGGGGGTTTGTCAAGAAGGCAAAATCTGCAAAGCGGACGCCGGACGCCTTGTGACAGCATAAGTTTGCCGTCGGCGTAGCACGATCCGCTTCTAATTGATCGCCGTAGAAGTAAGCTTACCCATATGGATGTCAATTACCGTTTGAGCATCGCTCTCAGAGGTTGGGGAGACGGGGAGAGATTCCGTTTTCCGCCGCTGCTTGTGCTCGGATTTGGCGGAATACATCGCTTGGTCGGCGGCGATCAAAAGCTGGTCGAGCGTTTCGCCGTCCGCGCCGTAGGTGGCTGCGCCGATGCTGATGCCGACGCGCGCCCGCTGGCTGCCGCGCACGTGCAGGGAAAAGGTCGTGACCGCGCGCTCGATGCGTTCATGCAATTCAGCGACTTGCGCGCCCGACAAATCCTGCACGACGGCGACGAATTCATCGCCCGCATAGCGCGCCAGAAAATCGTACTCGCGTAGTTGCGTCTGGAGAATGCCCGACACTTCGCGCAGCATTTGATCGCCCGTCTTGTGGCCGAACGTATCGTTGACCTGCTTGAAGTCGTCGAGGTCGAGCATCACCACTTGAAAGGGACGCCCGGAGCGACGCGCGCGCGAAGCTTCCTGCTCAAAGCGCACGTACATCGCGCGGGCGTTGGGCAGTCCCGTCAGCGAATCCGTCAACGCATTGGATTCGGCTTCGGCGTGGTGCATGGCGTTGGCGAGCGCGTCCGAAGCGAGATGCGCAACGGTGTCGAGAAGGCGCAGATGCTCATCCGTGTAGTCGTTGAGTTCATTCGAATAAACGCACAGAGCGCCGAGCAATCGCTCGTCTTTGAAAAGCGGCAACGCGGCCATCGAACGGTATTCGCCATCTGCCGAATTCAAATTGACATCTACGAAATCAAGCGCCGGATCAATACGATTAATCGCGCGGCGATTGGCGAGCACAAAGCCTGTGACGCCTTCGCCGGGCGCGACGCACCGCGACCGCAACGCCTCTGCGTTGGTTCCGGCAACGTGTGCCGCCGTCGCGTAACCTTTCAATTCGTCATACAAATAAACGGCGCAGGTATTGAACGGCACGATGTGGCCGACCTTGTTGACGAGAATCGAAAGCGTGTCTTCGATGTCCAGCGACGAGCCGAAGGTACGCGCGATTTCATAAAGCGCGTAGACTTCGCTATGCGCATTCTTGATCTGCTCAAGGTGCGCGGTTGACGAAGCGCGCACTTTGCTTCTGGCAATCTCGGCGGGCGTCAGTGCGCGCGGTTTGAGATTCTCTTCGACAAGCGTTTGCTGGTCTAAGTTAAGCGCGCCGATCTCCGCTTCAAACTGCGGCAAATGTTCGAGAAACGAATCTACGATGTGCGGATCGAAATGTTTGCCCGCGCCCCGCAACAATAGTGCGCTCGCTTCCTCGCGCGTCATGCCGCGCCGGTACGGGCGGTCTTCGCGCACCGAATCGAAGCAATCAACGACGGAAAGAATGCGCGCCGTAATCGGAATCTCTTCGCCCTTCAAGCCGTCCGGGTAGCCGCGTCCATCCCACTGTTCGTGATGATGGCGCACAATCGGCACGACCGGATACGGGAAATCAACGCGCTCCAGAATCAACGCACCGACTGTCGTATGCACCTTCATTTTCTCAAACTCTGCGGCGGACAATCTGCCCGGCTTGTTCAAGATATGATCCGGCACGGCGAGTTTGCCGACATCGTGCAGCAACGCACCGGCCTTGAGCGCCTCGATCTCTTTGGCGGAGAGATTAAAGAGTTGCCCCATTCCGGCGGCGTAGATTTGCACGCGGCGAACATGGCAATGCGTCGTTTGATCTTTGGCGTCAATGGCGGTGGCGAGTGCTTCGACGGTCGCCAGATGCAGGCGGCTCAGTTCCGCCGCTTCGCGCGTTTTTTCATTCACGCGCTCGAAATAAACTTTGTACGTCGCATAGGTCGCCGCGATCACGGGAATGCTTAAAGCGACGTAGAGGAAGCCGAAGCGCGAGACGGCTTCATAGATTACGCAGGTGGCGACGCCCGCCGCGAAAAACGTCCACGAAGTCCACAGATAACCGTCGCGCCAGAATTTCAGAATCGAACTGCGGCTCTTCAAAGCGCACACGGTCGCCACCGCCAGCCCGTTGAGCAGATATTGCACAATGGTCATCACCAGCAGCGGCACGGCGAGTTGATCCAGACGCACCGGCGCGACGTGCAACGGCACAGCGGTGATTTGCGAGTAGGCGGCGAGCGTAAAATAAAAAGTGTTTCCGGCAATGAACACGGTGACGGCCATCATCGCAGGCCCCCACATCCAACTGGAAGCGCGCTTGCTGGTGCGTTTCGCACTGACATACGAATCAACGACGCCGAGCACAATCGCCGCAGGAACGCCCAGTACAAGAACGCTGAGAAAAATAAAAGTGTCGCCCGCCGTCATGCTGGCGTTCGTGTTCGGAATGCGAATCGGATAAAAGCCCGCGACGATGACGAGGCTGATGAGCGCGAGAAACTGCGCCCACTCGCCCGTCGTAAAAGCGAGACAATGATACAGCCCCCAGACGCCCGTTAAAGCTCCGGCGGCGACCGTCACAGACCAGTAGAGCTTGGCCGCGCGGTTGTAATCAGACATCTCTATGAATTTCACTCGCACGTCTCCGATCCTTCAACCCTTGTATTCGCCGGAACACTCTCGCAAAGCTCACGATCATTTTTGAGTGCAGAGTTCGACGGCGCGTTTCCGATTCTCCAGACTATATGTCCGTCGCCGGAAGCATTGCTTGGGAGCAAATCAAGCAACGCTTCCGGCGCTGGGACGGGGCAAGCAGCGGGCATCTCTTTCGCGTGGCAATCGCCCGCCTGTTTGGGGTGAGAGTTCGTGCCGAGCGCCTTTTCGCACTATTCAGTTCAGGTGCTCTTTCGTTTTCAAAGTGGCGCGGCTGTCGAACCCTGTGCGGAGGATTCGTGAAGCGCCGCGAAGCGCCTCGAGCCGCGCTCTCTTCCTTAACAACCTGCGTGCCGCGCCGCCAAAGGCTTCCAGAAAACGTACCAAACCGCCTGAACACTATACTTACGGCGAATCAAGCGTATTCCACGTCGTAATGCTGCCGGAGCGTAATGGTCAGGCTGACAGGTCACTCTGACGATGCCGGTCAGATTTACGATAAGCAACTGTGCTTCACTGAAGGGATCGTCTCAAAATTCGATGCGGAGGATAGTTGGCGGGACAAGTCCTGCTCCTATCGGTTTTGAGATTGCTTCCGAGTTGACACGCATCGGCGCGACGATGCACCCTTTGGGCGTCAGGCGATGACGATTCTTTTCCGAATCCGGGAAGCTTCGTCGTCGAAAATATTTATCGCGGGTTTCAAGCGCAGGACGGTTTTGCAGAACACGATGACAAAGAGCACGCAGGCTCACGAAACATCTTCCGGCTACATGGAGTTGCTGCGCGGCAATCGCAACTTTCGTTTGCTCTGGCTGGGGCAAGTCGTCAGTCAGCTCGGCGATTGGTTCGATACCATCGCCGTCTATACCATCGTCCTGCACTTAACGGGATCGGGGCGCGCCATCGGGCTGGTGCTGGTGGCGCGCTTTGTGCCGAGTTTTCTGGCGGGGCCGCTGTCGGGCGTGGTCGCAGACAGGTTCAGCCGTCGCCGTATTATGATCGCGTCGGATGTGGGGCGCGCCGTCATCGTGCTCGGCTTTCTTTTCATACGCCGCCCGGATCAGATGTGGATCGTTTACGCGCTATCGGTTCTGCAATTAACTTTTTCGACTTTCTTTGAACCGGCGAAGACGGCGGTCATTCCGTCCATCGTGCAGCAACGCGAATTGGTCGCCGCCAACGCGGTGTCCACCGTGACGTGGTCTGTGATGCTGACGCTGGGCGCGGCTGCCGGTGGCCTTGTCACGGGACTCTTCGGCACAAACGCCGCCTTCATACTCGACTCGCTGACATACATCGCGTCCGCCGTGTTGATCTCGAGAGTGCGTTTTCCAAAACGTGCGCCGCGTCCCGCGAAATCCAGATTCACTTTCGGCAAGGCGCTCGGAATCACGGACACGTTCGAGGGAATGCGTTACGTTGCAGGGCGCCCGCGCGTGCTGGCGCTGCTGCTCGTCAAGCCCGCATGGGGTTTGGGCGGCGGCGTGCTGACGTTGCTGGCGGTCTTCGGCGAAAAGGTGTTTCCCGTTGCCGGTCAAGCGGGCTACGGCATCGGCATACTGTATGCGGCGCGCGGCATCGGCACGGCGCTCGGCCCCATCGCGGCGAAGCGTCTGGCGGGCGAGCGGCGCACGGCGATGCAAATTTTTATCGGCGTCGGGTTCTTCGTCGGCGGCGTCTTCTACATCGCGTTTGCGACGGCGCGCAGCTTGCCGCTGGCAATTCCGTTGCTGATGCTCGCGCACACGGGCGGCAGCGTGATCTGGGTCTTCTCGACGGTGCTATTACAGATTTCGGTTGAAGACGAATTTCGCGGGCGCGTGTTCGCCGCCGAGTTAGCGTTGCTGACGCTAATGATGGCCGCGTCGAATTATCTGACGGGCGAACTGCTCGACCGCTTTCATCTTTCGCCGCGCGTGGTGACGATCGGCATGGGACTTATCTTTCTGCTGCCCGGCGTCGCATGGTTTGCGACAAGGCGTTGGTGGGACGACGGCGGGCGCGGCGAAACGATTCCGCACGAAACCATCGAGATGATCGAAGCGAGCACGCCGCCGGAAGCAAAAGCAATTTAGGTTTTCGACGCGCGTTCATTTGAAGACGAATAACTGAAGATACACAGGCAGGTGTTCGTTAAAGAACCTCTACGCAAAAGATAACCGGGATGGAACACAGCACCGAAGAGATAATTGAAGCACGCCGCTTGCGCGCGGAGATTGCCGTCTCCGATTTCGAGCATGCGGCGTGGAACACAGCGCGTGCAGTTTATTTAACACACTACTGGTCTGGCGAAGCTGCACCGCCGGAGCGCCATGCGGAAGCGCGCCTGCTCTGGTCTGATGCGGCGTTACTGGTTCGCTTTGTTTGCGCGCAAGCCGAGCCGTTGGTGATGAATCAAACGCCGCACACTGATGCGAAGACCGTCGGCCTCTGGGATCGTGACGTGTGTGAACTCTTTGTTGCGCCGGACACGAACGCGCCGGAGAGATATTTCGAGTTTGAAGCCGCCCCGACCGGCGAGTGGCTCGATCTATCGCTTCATAAGACTGCGGCGCGGCGCGAAACCGATTGGCAGTATGAATCTGGAATGAGCATCGCAACGCGCATCCGTGAAGACATGGTGATGATTGCGATGCGTGTGCCCTGGACGGCGTTCGGGATGGGGAAGGCGCCGCAGATAGAATCGTGTTGGCGCGCGAATCTGTTTCGCTGCATCGGAGCGGGAGCAGGGCGCGGCTATCTGGCGTGGAGGCCGACGCATACCGCCCAGCCGAACTTTCATGTGCCGGAATCATTCGGCTGGCTGTGCTTCAAAGATTGAGGCGCTTGCTTGTAGGATTTTATTTCACGTCGCCGCGTGCGAGCGTTTGCAGATACGCGGCGAACTGCAATTGATCGCCCACTTCAAGGAGATGCACGCCGAGCAGATAAATCATCTCGCCTGCTTCGCCGTCGAGCCGTTCGTAGCGCACGACGCGGGCGCGCACGGAAAGCGTCTGGCCTGCGGCAAGTTCGATATTGATTTCAAGGTGGCGATCCTGATTCGTCAGGTAATGCTCGCCGATGCGTATCGCGGGCAGCGCAAGCGCTAAGCCTGTTGCGCTAATGTCCAGCGTATGGCCTTCGAGCGCGGCGGAGCGTTTGCGTTCGTCGTCGTTCGCGCGTACAGCCTTCGCGTCTATCAAGCAGACGGCGACGGGCAGGCGCGCTTGATAACGCTTTGCGCGGCGACGGTTGCCCACAAACTCGCGCAAGCGTCCCGCGATGGCACGTATTATTTCCGGCATCTCACCATTAACCTCGCCGAGCACTTCCAAGCAGAAAGCCCTGTCGGGAGCGAAGTATACAAAAGCTCTAAAGGGAGAACCGATCCGGGAAAGAAGCAGCGGGGAGACGCGCGTCCATCAAAGTGATAAAGATGTCGGACAAAACTAGGCGGGAACAATCGCGCGCGACCGCTGCGGTCTATTCTAGCCGCACAACAAAGCGGCGCGCAACATTTACGGCGTCCGGCTCGCGGCAAAGCCGGACGCGCATAGCTCATTTGGCAGGGACAGCAACTATCTCCAGCGACTTGCGTTCGTTCGCCTGCAAAGAAACGCGCTCCGGGTTTGCCGCATATTTTTTGATCGAATCATCGTCCATTTTGAAAACTCTATCGTTCGTTGGCACGACGAGAACAAGATATTCGCCGGGCGCGCCGCCCGTCGTAAAAGCGCCTTCGTTGTTGGTGCGCGTGCCAAACTGAGGGCCGCGCATATTTTGCCGCGCCGCAGGATCGGCCACCACAAACAACACCCCCGCACCGCGTACGGGCGTGCCGTCGCTTGAAAGCACATGGCCGGTCACGGTCGCAACTTCCGGCGAGAGAACGATACGCACGCCTTCGATTTGCTCTCCATCATTTACGTTGAGCGGCTCGCGCAAAGAATCTGTGCCATTCACCGTGACAGACTTCACGTAGTATTTATTTCCGGGGACGAATGTTTGCAGAAAGAGTTTGCCCGCCGCCACGCCGCCGAGCGACCATGTTCCGTCCGCCTGCACGCGCCCCGGAGACTGCGGCGACGCCGATCCGCCTTTCGGTATGCCTACTACAACGGCGTTCGGGGGAAGCGGTTTGCCGCCTTCGACAATCACTATGCCCTTGATCCGCGCGCCTTCGGTCATCTCGAGGTTGAGTCCGTTGACGTCTGCGCCCGCAACAATTACTTCCTGCTGCTTCGGCGCGAACCTGCTCATCGCTTCTTCGTAGCGCCGTCGCGCATCTTCCGGGTTTGTATTGTCGCGCGACGGTTCGGGGCGCGGCGGCGAGACGTTGATGATGTATGTTCCATCCGGCACTTCATCAAAGTTCCAACGTCCCTGCGCGTTCGCCTGCATAGTCTGGCTGCTCGTGAAATTGCCCGGATCATCTTTGCTGCGAATTGACAGGAGTGCGCCCGCCAGCGGTTGATTATCGCGGCGCGTTATAACCGTGCCCGCGATGCGATGCGTGCTGCGCTCTGCGAGCGTGATATTGATGTCGGCGGCTTCGCTACCCGCGCCGACGTTGACGGCGGTGGCGGTGCGGGCATTGGCCGCCGCCGGATAATACGTGACGGAGAGCGAGCCACGACCGCCATAACTAAAACTTTCGCCTTCGCGCTCTTCTATCCGCAAATTTTCCGCTGCAACTCCGACAACGTACTCGCCGGGTTGCAACCCGGCGACGCGATACACGCCGCGATCATCCGTCCGCATCGAATCCGCATAGCGCCCGTATTGATATGGCTCGAAGCGTTCACCACGCTTACGCAGGACGCTGATGCGGGCGTTAATCGCAGGCTCTCCGTCAGTGTATGTGACGCGCCCCGTGAGTACGCCGCCGCGTTTGGCGCGCACCTCTATTTCACCATTGCCCACGCCGTCAACCGAGATTTCCGTTAAATCGCTCCGGCTCTCATCGAAGCTTATCGGGTTCGGCAGCAGCACGCCGAGCGCCTCGACCATAATGGAATAGCGTCCCGCCGCGACTTTGGTGATACGAAACTCTCCGCGATTATTTGTTGCCGCGCGACGCTGCGCGCCCGGAGTGCTTTGATTAACTAAGAGCAACGACGCACCGCGTACAGGGCGCCCCGTGTCGTCGTAGACAACGCGCCCGCTGATTGTAGATTCGCCGCGCGGGGGCGGCGGGGGCATTGGCGCGCCGGGCGCGACGGCGACTGCCGATACTCCGCCGGTCTGTTGTGCGCATACGTAAGCTTGCGAGAAAGCGAGAGCGATGAGCAGCGCGAAGATGAAAGCGCAACTATGTGTGAAAGAGTACTGTTGCGAAGCGTGATGGCGCAAAGGCCGTGAGGTCTTCATAGTTTAATTTCCTTCCTTGTGCGCGCCCTTCAAAGGCGGCGCGGGTTGTAAGAATTTCCGGCGGTTATTTCTTAACGGGTCGCGGATCGTAAAGTTGGCCGCCCGTGTCTTTGCTTTTCACTCCGGTTGCGTCCATGAAAAACGAAAGGCGTCCAGTTCGATTATAGCGCGCGGGCGTTGCAAAGACAGCGAAGCCGCGCGCATCGGGCGCAAGCCGCAACTGAAAAGCGTAGCCGGTTGATTCCGTTGTTTGAATATCTTTCGGCAAGAGTCCGGCGTCAACGAGCGTTTGTAAATCGGCGAAGTTTCCTGTGTGCTGCGCGCTGTAAGCAATCAAGGCGAGACTAACGCGCCGTAGCATCGCCTGCGCTTCGCTTTGATGAGTCTTGATGCGCAGATTGAAGAAAAAATCTTTGCCTTCCAAACGAACGAGACGGGCATCATTTCGATCACCGACGATCCACGAATTATTTTCACGAAAGAGCGCGAGCGGTTCGGGCGTTGCGGTTTTGGCGTCCGCACCTTTGATCTGCACAAAGACCGTCGCCGCCTCGTTGTTGCTAATCTGCTCGCCGCTAATCGAAATCTCCGCCGGAACATTCGCCGCGAGCTTTTCAAAGTCGGGGCGCAAGTCTTCAAACTCTTCCGTCGTCAGTTTCTGAAACTTGGGACGCAGCGCAGCAAATTCCTTATCGCTCAAATTCTTGAATTCGGGACGCAACGCCGCAAACTCCGCGTCGCTCAAACCGTTGATCGCCACATTGTATATCGAGAGCGCAAAAGCTTCGCGGAATCGTTTCTCGCGCAAAGCTTCGTAGAACGCCAGCACGATTTCCGTCGGCGTGCGAAGAGTCGCGGACGCCTGCGGCGCAGGCGTCGTCTGCGTTGTAGACGCAAAGGCTTTCGTATTGCCGTTAGCGATGATAGCGACGAGCGTGAAGACAATTAAAAGTGCTGGAAGTTTTCTGAACATCAACATCGGCGGGTAATCTCACCTTTCTATAACGTGCGGCGCGTTTCTTCATAAGGGATGCGCCGCACGTTATAGAAGCACTAAAGACGTGAAGCGTTGCCGTGAATAGACGGGAGCTTCACGCCCTCTTATTTCATACAGGCGCGCTTGCTAAGACAGGCCACGCTGTTTGGAACGCCCGGCGAGCAGCGATTCGCGCCCGACCAAATAAAGCACCACCATCAACACAACGAACGGTATCATTCCCAGCAGATCGGCGTGCGCGCTTTCAAAGAGAGGATTGTGCGCAGTTGACCACTCCTCGAACTGACCTAAACGCTCCTTGAGCGGAATGTTCAGAAACGCGAAGATGACGCCCGCCAGCGTGCCGCCCGCGATGTAGCCGGAAGAGAGCAGCACGCCCGGACTCTTATCGCCTTCGGCGAGCAACTCTTCTTCCGTCATATTTCTATTTTCAGGCTTGCCGCGCAAATATTTATCTACGAGCCAGCGCACCATGCCGCCGACAAAAATCGGAGCGGATGTTGAAATCGGCAAATACACGCCGACGGCGAACGCGAGCGACGGAATGCCGGAAAGCTCCAGCACTACCGCAATCATCACGCCCAAGAGCACCAAGCCCCAGGGCAACTGCCGACTCAGGATGCCTTTGATGATGTAAGACATCAGCGTGGCTTTCGGCGCGGTGAATTTCTGCACGCTCGAACCGTCAGGCCGTTTTTCGTAGACGCCGTTGATGCCCGGATCGGAAAGATAAACGGGCACGCCCTGTTCGTTGACGAGATAGCGACCGGCGGGGCCGTGTTCCGGCGTCGTCTTGTGATAAACGAAATATGAAGTGTTGTCGCCGCCTGCCTGCGCGCCCTGCAAACGCTCACGCTTCGGCTCGCTGCCGTTCTTCTCATAGTCGGCAGCGTTGGCGCGGAAATCAGCCGGAAAAGAAAAGTCTTTGTTGTTAGTAACCGGCACATAGACCGTGCCCGATTGATTGAGCTGCAAAAGAATCGGCCCCAAGACGAGCGCCGAGGCGAGCGCGCCGACGAGAATCGCAATCTGTTGATACTTCGGCGTCGAACCGACGAGAAAACCCGTCTTCAAATCCTGCGAAGTCGTGCCGCCGTTCGACGCCGCGATGCACACGATGCCGCCGATGGAAAGCGCCGTCACGAAATATGGCGGCGAAGTCCAACCGATGAGCAGAAACGCCAGACACGTCAGCAGCAAGGTTGCCACCGTCATCCCCGAAATCGGATTCGACGATGAACCGATCTCGCCCGTCAAACGCGAAGAGACCGTCACGAACAGAAAACCGAACGCGACGATCAAGAGCGCGCCCAGCAGATTCCAACGCAGATTCAATTGCGGCGCAATCATAATAATCAGCAGCAACGCGATGATGCCGCCGAGCACAAACTTCATCGAAAGGTCTTGATCCGTGCGCGGCGCATTCACGCTCTCCGCCTGTCGCCCGCGCAAGTCCGCGAGGCCGCCCTTCAATCCGTGCCAGATGACCGGCAGCGAACGAAACAGACTAATGATGCCGCCCGCCGCCACCGCGCCCGCGCCTATGTAAAGAATGTAAGCCTTCTGTATCTGCGTCACCGTCATATCTTTGATAAGGTGCGCGGTTTCGGGCGCGAGCGGCGCGGCGAGTCCGGCACCGAAATATTTAATCGCCGGAATCAACACCAGAAACGACAGCACGCCACCCGCGACCATAATCGAAGAGATGCGCGGCCCGATGATGTAGCCGACGCCGAGCAGTGCCGGATTGTTTTCGAGCGAAACCGAACCGCCCTCAAACGGTTTGCCGAACTCCTTCGTCGGATACTCTTTCCACGTCTTGAAAATCTGTTCCAGCCCATAATAAAGAAAGCCTATGCCGAAGCCTGTCACGATGGTCTTGCCACCCGTCGCCGCTTCGTCGTCGCTGATCCTTGCCGCCGTCGCTATTTCTGCGGCGCTGCGTGTCTCCATCGTCCCTTGTGCGGCGGCCGCACGCGATTCGGCGCTTGCTCCCGCCTTCAACACCTCCGCGCACGCCGTCCCTTCAGGATATTTAAGAAGGCCGTGCTGCTGCACGATGAGCGCACGCCGGAGCGGTATCATCATCAGAATTCCCAACAACCCGCCGAGCACCGCGACGAGCATCACGCGCGTAAATTCAAGATCGAAACCGAGAATCATAATCGCGGGCATCGTCACACCGATTCCGAACGCGATAGATTCGCCCGCCGAGCCTGCCGTCTGCACGATGTTGTTTTCTAAAATCGTCGCATCGCGCAAACCTAACTTCGAGAGCAACCGAAAGAGCGTAATCGAAATCACCGCCACCGGAATCGAGGCGCTCACCGTCAGGCCGACTTTCAGCACAAGGTAAAGCGACGACGCGCCGAACACGATGCCGAGCAATGTGCCCACGATGAGCGGCAGAATCGTCAACTCGCGTAAGACAACGCCCGCCGGAATGTACGGGCGAAACGAAGCGGCCAGAGGATTGTCCGGCTTGGCTCCGACAATATCCGGGTACTCGTTAGCTGACACGGGAACATCGCTGCTCGACATGAAAGATGACCTCCGATGAAATTTTTACAAGTTAGGAGAGCGCGGACTTTACGGGCAGACGCTACTTTACACGCGCAGCGCATAGCAGAGCAAGCGCGTTTTCATCCGTCAATTGCTTATCCGCGCCTCATTTCCCTTTTCACTCACCGCGTATTCCATTACACTTCCAGCGCGGCAGTCTTCCCGGTGCATCAACCAATACAGTTAAATATTACGGAGTCAATACACAGCAATGCTTCTACGCACACGCTTCTTTCTCGCGCTGGCTTTAGCTTTTACCTTTACGTTTCCACTCGCCACTCTAAACGTAGGCGCACAGCGTCCCGCGCCAACCGCACAAACTGTCAACGCGCGGACAACAATGCCTGTGCCTGCGCCCGAAGACGTGTTGGGCTTTCGTCCCGGCGATGACCGCAAACTGGCAAGTTGGGCAAGCACGGTTGAATATTTCAAACGATTAAGCGCGGCAAGCAATCGCGTGCGCTTTGAAGAAATAGGCCGCACGACTTTGAACGCGCCGTTTGTCTTGGCGACGATCAGCGCGCCGGAGAATCTCGCGCGCCTTGAAGAATACAAAAAGATTCAAGCGCAACTCGCAGACCCGCGCACGATTGGCGCGCCGCAGAATCAAGCGGCCTCCGACAGAAAAGCAAAAGAACTCATCGCACGCGGCAAGACAATCGTGCTCATCACGTGCGGCGTGCATTCGACGGAAGTCGGCTCGTATCTCTCTAGTATGCTGATCGCGCATCGCCTCGCGTCGTCGAACGATGCGGACGTGCAGAATATTTTACGCAACACCATCGTGCTGCTTGTGCCGTCCCTGAACCCGGACGGCGTTGACATCGTGAAGAATTGGTACGACAAGACGCTCGGCACGCCCTTTGAAGGCACAGACCCGCCCGTGCTCTACAACAAATACACAGGCCACGACGACAACCGCGATTGGTACGCCTTCACGCAAAAGGAAACGCAACTCGTCGTAGACAAAATACACAACGTCTGGCATCCGCAGATCGTCAACGACATACACCAGCAGGGCGCATACGGCGCGCGTCTCTTCCTTCCGCCATACCTTCAGCCCGTCGAACCCAATGTTCCCAAGCAGATCATCGAAGGCTACACGGAGCTAGGCCGCGCGATCACTGCCGAGATGCGCGCCAGCGGATTCAAAGGCATCACCACCGATTCCACCTACGACGCATGGACACCCGCACGCGCCTACTCGCATTATCACGGCGGCGTCCGCATCCTCTCCGAAACAGCTTCCTGCAGACTTGCCACACCGATTACGGTGCGCTATGAAGATTTGCGTCCCGGCTTAGGCTTCGATCCACACAAAGAGTCCGCCAGCTTCGCACCCGTCTGGCCGGGCGGCGAATGGCATTTGCGCGACATCACCAACTACATGACCACCGCCGCCTTTTCCCTAATGAAGCACGCCGCCCAAAACCGCACGGCTTGGCTGCAAAGATTTTATGAGATTGGAAAGGATGCGGTGCGCGAACGTCAAAAAAATGGGCTGTTCGCATTTCTAATTTCCCCTTCTGAAGATAGCGCACAACTGGTAAATACTTTGGTGCGCGGAGGTGTAGAAGTAGAGGAGGATACGGCAAAGAATTCTATCTCAAACCGAGTTGCATATCCGGCTGGTACTTCGATAGTAAGATTTGCACAACCGTATGGTGCGTTTGCTAAAGCATTGTTAGAGCCTCAACACTATCCAGACCTACGCGATTCATTGGGCAAACCTATCGCGCCTTACGATGTAACCGCTCACACTTTATCTTTATTGACGGGAGTTAAAGTGACGGATGTGTATGCGCCCTTTAACGCTCAAAGGCCAAAAGTTACTGACCCTAGTGAATCGCTTAGTATCATCACGCCTCTTAGCAAATTGCGTCTTGCTCTTTACAGATCATACGTTCCTTCAATGGATGAAGGATGGACGCGCTGGATAATAGAGCAGCATCAATTACCGTTTTCTTCCCTCGAAGATGCCGAAGCACGTGCGGGGAACTTGCATACCAACTACGACACGATCATCATCCCCGATCAAGCAGCGCGGCTGATTCTGAACGGACACAAGGCGGGCACGATGCCAGTTGAGTATACGGGCGGGCTGGGCGCGGAAGGTGTCAGGAGTTTGCGCGAGTTCGTCGAAGCGGGCGGCACGCTCATCACTTTGAACCGTGCATCGGATTTTGCGATTGAACAATTCAAGTTGCCGGTGCGCGACATCACGGAAGGCTTAAAGCGCACGGAATACTTTGTGCCCGGCTCGATCCTGCGCACCGAGTTGGATACGACGCATCCAATCGCTAAAGGAATGCCGAAAGAATCAATCGCGTGGGCGGAAGATTCGCCTGTCTTCGAGATTAGCGACGCTTCGGCCAACGCGCGCGTTCGCGTCATCGCGCGCTATCCGTCAAAGGGCGATCCGCTGCTTTCCGGCTACCTGCTCGGCGGCGAAAGAATAAAGGGCAAGGCCGCGCTTGTCGAAGTCACAATGGGAGGCGGGCGCATCTACCTTT
The DNA here is from genome assembly GCA_046262295.1 of Pyrinomonadaceae bacterium. GTDB lineage: Bacteria > Acidobacteriota > Blastocatellia > Pyrinomonadales > Pyrinomonadaceae > JBHENC01. The sequence goes on from JBHENC010000001.1 coordinate 72,124, forward strand.
TCGGCTTTCGCCCACAGTATCGCGGCCAATCGCTGGCGACATACCCGCTGCTCTTTAACGCGATTCAGCAGAAATGAATCTCGACGCGGGAGCGCCCAACGGCAATGGAACTAAAGCACCTGTGAAATAACGCTATGTGGATTTGAAAACTCGGACTCGCTAAGGCAAGGCACAGCGAATCAAAGAGACGGCACGGAGACAAAGAACGCTTCGCGCCGTTTCTTTTTTATGGGGCTTGATGGTGTAGCCTTTGAATAAAACTAAGCGGTTGGCGGCGTCTTCTTTTTGCGCGTGAGGCCGCTCTTGCGTGCGCTGGTGCGAACGTAACCCATCGCTTCGTAGAGATCGCTGTCCGGGCCTTCATCGGGATCGCCCACGACGCCGTTGGTAACGAGCTGCGCAACACGCATACTCTCGTCGTCAGCCGTTTCGCGCGTGACCTGTTCCGATTGTATTTGTTCGTCGAGCACGCGCAAACGCTCGCGTGAATCAAACGATGGCTTAACTTTGGTCTTGAATTGCGCGAGCGTCATCCCGCCAAACGACTTATCAGCCGCCAGCGTCTGCCACGCATTCGTAATTTTATTGAGTTTCGCTTCGACATCTTTCGGTGAGCGCATGAGTTTAGCTCTCCTTTAGTGGGTTCAGGATAAATCCCGCGCATCTTACGCCCTTTCGCTGCATCTTCACACAACTATTTTCACTCCCCCGCGTCGCGCTCGCAGAAAAGATGCGCCAAGAATTGCGAGCCTAAGCTTGAGGATTGCAGTTACGGCCTTTGGGATTGTAATTCCTGATTCGAGGAACGCTATTCTTCTCTCCAGAATTACAATTCCATCGTCCGGGATTGCATTCTTGCCGCTTAGAACCGCAATCCCAAGCTTTAGAATTACAATCCCAAAGGCAAGAATCGAACATATAAGAGCAGATTTTATTCAGTATCCAATACAAAACGCCGTATTTGACCATTAGACCGTAAATTATGAGTTGAATGAGGCAACATTACTATCAATGATTATTATCACTTGAAGATTTTGTGCTTTTCTTCGTTTTGGTTTTAGCACGCTGTGGTTTCTTCTTGCCGTTATTTTCCTTCTTCGTATCGGCAGGTGCTGGTGGTAAGAGTTTTTGCTGGATTCCACTCATTATCTCTTTATTAGATACATTCTCCGTATCCGGGACTTCACGCAGCAAAGCTCCAGATTCAAACAAGTCGAACATTGATTTGTTTATCTGTTGGCTAAGGCGATTAGCATCCTCAGGGCTTAGTATATTGTGCTGACGGTGTGACTGGATTTTCTTTAAGATGTCGAGACCTTCGATGATAGCTTTGCCATTATGATGGAAGTCGTCGGCCTTTCTATGACGAATATTATTCCAAGCATCAATGAATATTCCCTTGACTTGCTTGATAGGCTCGCCTAAGCCCTTAAAGTCAAAGCGAAACGAGGAACCACTATTAGCATATATCACTAACAGAGGATCGAATTCCTTGTTACCGGATGCAGTGGCGACGGCTTCATATAACTTTGTAACATTGGTCAGAATCTCTGAGATTGTGCGGGCTTGCGGATGAACCTTTCTTTCATACCTCAATTCAATGGTCAAAAGTTCATCAAAGTCTTGTTCTTTAGCTACTTCACTCGGAATCATTAGTTCTTCCAGCGGCTTGATACAGTCTGTAAGCAACTTCCAACCATGCACGATAGACCGCATATATTCAGCGGCTTCCGCCATTTGTTGTTCGCTCACCCCCGTAGCTTTATTTGCAATGAAAAGAGGAAAGGTTTCATCTAATAGCTTTTCTAGTTTAAATGCCCGTAATACTTCAGACGCGAGGGAATGAGATTCAAGTTTTATCCGCACAACAGCGGTTTCATGAGAGGCAATGAGTAAATTTGTACGGATGTCATCATCACCTTTTGCGTGCATCATGAAAGGAAATATATGTTCAGTAAATATCATTTGTTGAGTTGCTGGAGTAAATTGAGAAACTATCCATTTCGCTGTTTCAAGGAATTCGATGGTTTGCATTAAGGGTTTCTCCGTACCAGAGGATGCTGCTGTGACAGTGGGATTAGAGAGCGCGCCTAAAGTAGCGTAAGGGCACAGTTTGCGTCAATAGCAAAAGCGTAAGATAGCGTATTACGCGAGTCGCCGGTAGAGTTCAGTAAAGCAGCGACATTGTTTGTTATTCTAAAGCTCTCACTTCTCAAAATAAGTCTTGGCGGCCATCTTAGCGAGTTTCCACATCTTGCCCCATTCGATGCGCCCGTCGGATTGGCGTCCGGTCATCTTGTCGAGAATCAATTTGCGAAACTGTTTGCCTTCGCGCCGGAGCATGAACTCTTTGGCGTAAGGTTTCGCGGTATCGAAGAAACTAAACTCCGGGTCTGTGACGATGCCGATGCCTTCGAGCGTCATTAGCGCGCGGATGATGTAAGTGAAATTGGCGGGCAGGCGGAACGGGTATTCGTACATCACTTCGGCCAGATCGTAGGTCAACTCTTTGAAATTCACGTCGCCGAGTTTCAGGTTCAGGTAATGCTCGAAGAGAGCTTCGATGACGGGACGCACTTTTTCAGAATCAACATTCGGCTTGAGAAAATTCAAGTTGATTAAGTCCTGCGCGAGGCCGTGTGTGTCGCGCGCGACGACGTGAAAGAAAGCGTCTATCATCTGCGATTGCAGGCGCGGAGTGATGCGTCCGACCATACCGAAATCGAAGAAGGCGAGATGCCCGCTGTCCATCACGAGCAGATTGCCGGGATGCGGATCGGCGTGGAAAAAGCCGTCTTCCAAAAGCTGCTTCAAGTATGTTTTGACAAGCAGGCGATTGACTTTCGTCGGCGAGATGCGGCGTGCGCGCAGGGCTTCGATCTCTGTCACTTTCGTGCCGCGTATAAATTCCATTGTGAGCACGCGCGTCGTCGAGTGCGACCAATAAATTTTCGGCACGCGAATGGCTCGCCAGTCTTTGAAGTGTTCGCGGAAGCGGTCTGCGTTGCGGCCTTCCTGCGCGTAGTCCATCTCTTCATGAACGGTTTCGTCGAACTCGCGCAGCATTCCTTCCCAATCGGCATTTTCGTTCATCTCGGGAAAGCGCGAGAGAAAGCGCGTGATGCGTTGCAGCACGTGTATATCGAAGCCGATCGTTTCGCGTAAATCTGGGCGTTGAACTTTAACGGCGACTTCTTCGCCCGTATGAAGGCGCGCGCGATAAACCTGGCCGAGCGAGGCGGCGGCAATCGGTTCGGCGTCTATCTCCGCGTAGGCTTCGTGCAGCGTGCGCTTCAATTCCCTTTCGATGCGCGCGTAAGCTTCCGTTGTCGAAAAGGCGGGCACTTGGTCTTGCAGCTTCGAGAGTTCTTTAACGTAAGCGATGGGCAGCAGATCGCCGCGCGTGCCGAGCGATTGACCGATCTTAATAAACGTCGGCCCCAGCGCGATAAGATTACGATTCAACCAGACGGCTTGCTGCTGCTGTCTGGCTTCTTTGCTCGCCGTGCCGTCCTGCCCGCGAAAGACTATGAAGCGCGTGAAGCGTATTAAACGATCAAGCGCGCGGCGATCAACATTGCGGCTCCATTCCTGAAAGAGCGCGATCCTTCCGCGCCCGCGTGCTTCTTCGCGCAGACGTTCCGCCGTGCGGCGATTGAACTTTGCGCGCGCGTCGTAGTTTTCCAGAAACAGATAAAAACCCAGCAGCCCCAGTACGCGCGCAATCTGCGCCAAACGCCACAGGCTACGAACCGTGAAGCGTTGCGTATTCGCCTGCTCCGCTTCTGCTTCGAGAGATTCGACGCGCGTTGTCGCCGTTACACCGGGAAGCTTCCGGCTGCGGTGTCTCGTTTCGCCATTGCTCGCAACCTGTGCGACGGGCGCGGATAGAGCAAGGCGCGCGACGCCATTGCTGCCGTTAGCAGATTCTTCAGGCGCGGCGGAGGGCGTTGATTCTTTGCGTTCGATGGATGCCATTACACTGGAAATTATATAGAAAACTTGTCGCAATCTTATGGCAGCGGCATCGTTAGTTGATTCTGCGTTCGGGATAACGGCGGCGAAAGGAGTTTTGATTTATGTGGATCAAAGAATTGCGAGCGAGCGTTGGACGCCGTGCATGGTGAAATATTTTGTGGCGCGTAGTTCATCGCGCGCGATCTGCGCTTTCAGTTCGTCGAGCGAATTAAACTTATGCTCATCGCGCAGGCGATGCAGAAAACGCACGCGCACGACATCGCCGTAAAGATCGCCAGACCAATTCAGAACATGAGTTTCGATTGACGGCTCCCCATTGGTTTTCACGGTCGGGCGTGTCCCGATATTCGTGACGCTGCGCCGCCACGCGCCGTCAATCAAGGTCGCCGTGACATAGACGCCGCGCTGCGGAATGACGCGATTCTGCGGTTGCAAATTGGCGGTGGGGAAACCAATCGTGCGCCCGCGCTCGTCGCCGCGCACGACTCTGCCTTCGACACCGTAAGGCCGTCCGAGCATACGCCGCGCCAGATTGACGCGCCCCACAGAGAGCAATTCGCGTATGCGGCTGGAGCTGACACGCCGCCCGCGCAAGCGCACTTCCGGCACTTCGTCCGCATGAAAGCCGAACTCTGCGCCCGCTTCGCGCAGTAGCTCTATGTTGCCCTCGCGCTTGTAGCCGAAAGCGAAACCGCAGCCCAAAAAAACTTCCTTCGCCTTCAAGCGTTCGCGCACCACATCGCGCAAAAATTCGCGCGCACGCACTTGCGCAAACTCTTCCGTAAAGCGCACGACAATCGCCTGTTCGATGCCGAGCGCGCCGAAAGCCTCGATCTTTTGATCGAAAGTTTGTAGAAGCGGCGGCGCGCTTTCAGGATGCAGCACGGCGCGCGGATGCGGATCGAAAGTAATCGCGGTCGGCACCGCTCCGACAGCGCGAGCGCGTTCGACGACGGTGCGCATTATCAATTGATGCCCCAGATGAAGCCCGTCGAAGACGCCGAGCGTCAGCACGGTTGGCCGCGCGATCTCTGCATTATCAGTGCCGTGAAAAAGACGCATGGGAATAGTTTTCAGTTTTGAGTTTTGAGTTTTCAGTCACCAACTAAAAACCGATTACTGAAAACTGCCCGGCTATGTTACTTCAAGGCCGTCGTAAGCGAAGGCGACGCCGTCGGGGAGGCGTGCGGAATCGCGTGCGTGTAGAACGTCGTGCGCCATGTGCGTGAAAAATGTGCGGCGCGGTTTTAGTTGTTCGATATAAGCGAGGGCGCGTTCAAGAGTTAAATGTGTCGGGTGCGGCCTGAAGCGCAGGCAGTCGAGCACGAGCACATCCAAGTCGTGCAGTTGATCGAGCGTCTCCGGCGGTATCTCGCTCAAGTCCGTCGCGTAGGCGAAATCGTTGAAGCGGTAAGCGATAACGGGCAACCGCCCGTGTATGACTTTTAGGGGCATCACGCGCAAGTCTGCGCCGAAGCAGAAGGGCGCGTTCTCTTCTATGACGTGCGGCACGATTTGCGGCAGACCGCCGCCGAAATGCGACGGCTCGAAGACGTATTGAAAGATGCGGCGTATGTCCTTCCAAGAGCGTTCGCTGGCGTAGAGGCCGAGCGAGCCGTGACGAAAATTGAGCGGGCGTATGTCGTCGAGGCCGAAGATATGGTCGGCGTGGCAGTGCGTGATGAGCACTGCGTCAAGGCGTTTCAGGCCGTATCGCAAGGCTTGCTGGCGAAAGTCGGTCGAGGTGTCAACGAGAATCGTTTGACCGGCGTGCTCTATCAGAATGGAGACGCGCAAACGCTTATCGAGCGGATCGTTTGAGGTACACGTCTCGCATTCGCAGCCGATGGAAGGCACGCCCGTCGAAGTTCCCGTGCCTAAGAACGTCAACTTCATTTTCCGCCGGTGATATCGCTGCCCGTAAAGCCGCCGGAACCCGTCAGTGGCGATGACGGGGCGCGCCCGCCCGAAAGCGAAACGAATTGCATACGCAGTTCGGCGAGCAAATCTTCCAGCACCTGATTTTCCTGCGCCGTCAAATTTCGCGCGGTCTTTTGTCGCAGCGTACCGAGTAAATCAATGCAGTGTTTGGCGAGCGGCAGGTCAACTTCGCCCGCAGCTAATCCGGGATGCTCCGTTAAGCCGAGCGCGGCGGCGGCGGGCGAAGCGATGAACATCAGTAGATTGACGAAAGCCGTCGGGTCTTCCGTCGCAGCGGACGGCGAAGTTCCTTGCGCATCGGCGTTGATCGAAGATGGACGCGCATTCGTCGCCGGTGTTGACGCTTGAGAAGCAGTCGTCGAACTCTTTGTCGAAGCAGAGGCGTTCGGGTCGCCGGATGATGCTTGTGACGTTGCGGAAGACGACGGCGCGGGACGCGGCGAAGTGTTTTCGGCGCTCGGTTGTGGTGCTTTCGCGGCGTCGGAATTCTCTTCGCGCTCGATATCGCGTGGCGAGCCGTCCGGGTTGAAAAGACGACGGTCGGTGACTTTGATGCTGGGTTTTTCTTCGCTCATTTTATTTGCAGTTATCGCACTCCGCGCCACTGAAAGACTCCGGCGGAACGCTTTCGGTTTCCTAAGATAATGTTTTTCTAACAATTAATCCTAGCATCCAACGCACGCGCTCGCAAGAATGCGCGCTTTCCTGCTCTGACTAATCGGCTTGGCGAGATGGCTTTCTTGCGAGCCGGTGCGCCCGTCACGTACAATCCTTTGCGTCTTTAACACGACATAAATCTTGGCCGAAAGTTGAATCAATGCCTGCTTCATTTGCCGATCTGATTGCGTTGATGGCGCGTCTGCGTGCGCCGCAGAATGGTTGCCCCTGGGATTTGGAACAAACTTATGCGAGCCTCGCGCCGATGCTGCTGGAAGAAGCCTACGAAGCTTTCGAGGCCGTCGAGGAAGCCCGCGCAGGTCGTCCTTTAGAGTTGCGCGATGAACTCGGCGATCTGCTATTTCAGATTATTTTTTACGCGCAGGTTGCAAACGAGCGCGGCGAGTTTACGATTGACGATGTGGTAAACGCGATTCACTCGAAGATGGTGCGCCGCCACCCGCATATTTTCGGCGACGCGACGGCGCGCGACACGACTGAAGTGTTACGCAACTGGGAAGCGATCAAGGCCGAAGAAAAACGCGCTGCCGGTAAAGACAGCGGAGCACCGAAAAGCGAATCGCTGCTCGACGGAGTTTCAAAGAAGATTCCGGCGCTGATGGAAGCGCATCAACTCTCGACCAAAGCCGCGCGCGTCGGCTTCGACTGGCATTGCCTCGAAGACGTTTTCGATAAACTGCATGAAGAGTTAAACGAATTGCGCGACGCGATTAAGGAACGTGAGGGCGCAAGCGTCGCGGAGCAAACAGGCGAGACGCGCGTGCGGGAAGAACTCGGCGATGTCCTGTTCACCGTCGCCAACATCGCGCGCCAGCTTAAAGAAGAGCCGGAAGCCGCTTTGAAATTGACGAACAATAAATTTCGCCGCCGCTTTCATTATCTGGAACAGGCGTTGAAGGTACAGGGAAAATCTTTCGACGACGTGAGGCTCGAAGAGATGGAAACGATCTGGCAGGAGGCAAAGGGCGACGCAAAACCATAACCCGAAACGAGACGCACGCCAAGCAAGCCGATGCGCGGATTGTCGTTCTAAAGTTTCAAATCAAAGCAAGCCCGTGCGCAAAAATAAGCCGGAGACTCGTAAAGAATCTCCGGCTTTTGCGTTCACGCATTTATGCAGCAAGCGTGTTTAGTTGCTTAATTGAATGCTGCGTAGAATGTTTTGAAAGACATTCTGGTACGCGCCGCTTTCATTCTGCGGCGTGACGGTAATCATGTGGAACAGGCCGCCACCGCGCACCAGCGCCGTATAGATAGTAACGGTTTCCCTTTGTCCGGTCGCGTCGTTGACGTTGGACATTGTCACGGCAAGCGCATTGCGGCCTGAAATATTGCCGCGCACAAAGTTGTTCTGCTGACGCAGGTTCTGATTACTTTGTGCGAGCGCGTTGACGAAGTCCTGCGTTTCGCGCTGCAAATCGTTGCTTTGCGCGCTGGAGAAGCCGATCTCCGCGCCGTGCGTGAAGACCGGACTGTTGCTCTGCTGCGCCTGCCCGTAGCCGCCTTCGGGAGCGAACCAGACGGAGTTTTGATCCGGCAGTTCGCGCCAGTTGTCCGGCACGCTCACGCGCACATTGCCTGCCGTATAGGTGCGGAAGCGAGTAGAAGGCGGCTCAACGCGCCCACCGATGCTGCTGTTTCCGGGATAACCTTCCGCGCGTCCGCCGTGCGGGTAACGCTGGCCGTTGCGCGCTATTTCGCTCATCGAAGGCGCGCGCCCGTTGCCGTTCAAACGAGCTTTGATGTTGTTGAATTCGGCTGTGTTCTGCACAGGATTATTAACGCGCAACTGTCTCGCTTCCTGTTCGATGCGCGCATAGCGATTGGCCGGATTCGGGTGGCTGCTCAAAAACTCCGGCCCGCCTCTGCCACCGCTCTGCTGCTCGAGCGTCTTGAACATATTAGCCAGATCACGCGGGTCGTATCCGGCACGCGCCATCATCTGCGCGCCCAGAATATCCGCTTCCGTTTCGTACTCGCGGCTAAACTTCAGAAAGTATGCTCCGGCGGCTTGCTGACTAACGCCGCTCACGACTTGACCGATGCCGCCACCTAAAATTGCACCGAGAATTGCGCCGCCGATAGCGGGCGCTTGAACCTTTGCGCTCTGCGCTTTGGTCGCCTGCGCCGTGCCGTGTCGCAGTGCGACGTGTGAAAGCTCGTGCGCCATCACGCCCGCGAGTTCGCCTTCATTGCGCGCCACGTCAATAATCCCGCGATTGACGTACATATATCCGCCCGGCAAGGCGAAGGCGTTCACGTCACGCACATCCACCAGCTTAAACGAATAGCGAAATTCAGGATGCTGGAACTCCTGCGGAATCGCCGCCACAAGACGCTCGCCGACGTTGCGCAGATAGTCTGTGGCAACACCGTCGCGCGAGATAGGCAACTGTCGTTCGACTTCCGACGCCGCCTGTTGACCGGCTTTAACGTCGTCGTTCGGGCTGTACTTATTAGGGCGATAACCGATTCTTGTTTGGGCGAGCGTTGCCACCGGCATCGCAAAAATGCAGACGGCCAGCAGCCACGCCATTAAAATCTGTGAACTACGATAAGTGCTTTTGGTCATTTTCTCCTCCAAATGTACCTTTTGAAATTCGAGACCACGCATTTCTCTTGTTGTGACAAAAGTGAAAAAGAGCGGCGTTCCCTGCTGTGCAAAACGGAGGGTGCGCCGCTCTTTAATGCTTAAGCCGTCTCCCCCGAAACTTCCACGCGAAGTCAAAACGTCACACGCGCAGGGGGAGAGAGCGCGTCAATCTCTACCAAACCGCGCAGCTTGCAACCAACGTGCCGTCGCGTGTTTGGCTTAATTTTGATGAACGGTGTTGAGAATGGGTTGGCTGCGTTGTCTTCTTTTCATGCGGCAGTAGGTGCGTATTGCTTTGAAAAAGCATAGTACAGCGATGCGCAGTTGATCGCCGAAAAGGTTTTAATTTTGCTGGTAAGGCAACGCTTTACGTTCGCGGTTCGATGCGTTCGTTGAGCTTTTTGGTGGCGTCGGCGAGCGGCGCGATGCGGTGCGTTTCGCCTTTCCAGACGCGCCCTATCGAAACCATCAGAAAGATAAACGCGGCGACCGAAAAGAGCGACCCGCCGAGCCTGTTGCCGGAGGCAAGTCCGACGAATTTGAAGAGAAGCGAGATGGCGAATATCGCAATATGCAGCGCGAATCCTTGTGCGGCATGAAAGCGCGTGCGTGTTTCCGTGCGCGGCACAAGCAGCAGCTCGACCAGCGAAGCGACGACGCCGATATAAAAAGGTGCGTAAGGCAGCACGCACGCGACGCGCTCCGGCAGACCGATGCCCGCAACGGTGCGCTGGCACGGCTCCTTCGATTGCGGATTCCATGCGGGCGGCGCAGCGTTATTTTGAGTGACGGCCGGAGGCCGGTAAGCTTCCTGATTGAATACAGATGGATACGATGTGGGCAGCGGTTCGTAAGAATTGTAGCGCCGCGTCGGGGCTTCGGCCTGTTCGCGCAGCCGCGCCCGGTCTTCTTCATCGTCCTGCGGACGAAACGGCGCGTTGACCTCGCTTGATGTCGCCGCCGCTTCTCCAACATCTTCCGTTCGCCGCACAAAGTTCGGATCGAGCGGATTCGTGTCGTACTTATTTTTCTTTTCCATCGTAAACTTTCATACGAAACGCGCGCCGTCACGGTTCACATTTCGTTCGACTCCGGCGCGTCTGCGACGCGATACGCAAAAGGTTCCCAACGCCGCTCGCGCTCATCAATCAGAAAGGCACGCAAGACCGCCTGTTCACCGCCAAGACCGATAATAAAGTAGACGGCGGACGGATAGAAGGCGAGGCGCACATCCGCCTCCGACGGTACGGGATCAATTGAACGCGGGTGCGAATGATAAATGCCCAGCAGTTGCTCGCCGCGCCCGCGCAAAAATTTCTGCGCCGCAAACAATTCTTCGGGCGCAGCTTCATAAGCCACACGCGGATTCGCCGCCGCATTTCGCAACCGGTAAACCGTTCGCGCCATGCGTATATCACCATCGCCCGTGACGCCGCCGATTAATCCGCAACATTCCAGCGGGTCGCTTGCGCGCGCGTGCGCGAACATCTCTTCGACATTGGCGCGCAGAAGCGTAAACATCTTCAGACTTCTCTTTGAATCTTTATACGCAACTCTTCCAACTGCCGCGCATCAACATCGCCGGGCGCATCAATCATCAAATCCGCCGCCGAAGCGGTCTTCGGAAACGCGATCACGTCGCGTATGTTGTCCGTGCCCGCAAGCACCATGATGATGCGATCAAGCCCCGGCGCGATTCCACCGTGCGGCGGCGTGCCGTATTCGAGCGCGTCAAGGAAAAAGCCGAAACGCGAACGCGCTTCTTCTTCGCTCATGCCGAGCGCCTTGAAGATCAGCCGCTGCACATCACGGCGATGAATACGAATCGAACCGCTCGCCAGCTCCACGCCATTAATCACAGGATCGTAAGCTTTCGCGCGCAACTGTCCGAGCAAGTGTGTTTCGCCGCCGTCAACGGCGCGTTGCAGCAGCGGCAAGTCGGCATCGAGCGGCGACGTGAACGGATGATGCATCGCGTAGTACCGCCCGTCCTCTTCGTTAAGCTCGAACATCGGAAAATCCGTCACCCACAACGGCGCGTAAGATTTTTCAGGAATCAACTTGTCTCGCTTGGCGATTTCATTGCGCAACGCATTGAGACTCGCCGCGACGACTTTCATCTTGCCCGCGACGATTAAAACTGCATCGCCCCTTTCCGCCTTCGCCGTTTGCGCAAGGCGCGTGACAGTTTCTTCACCAAGCACCTTCAAGAGCGACGATGAAGTTTCGCCTTCTCCGAATTTAATCCAAGCAAGAGCACCCGCGCCGTAACGCTTCGCGTGCTCTTGTAATTCATCCAAAGCTTTGCGTGAGAGGTTCGCGCCGCCGCGCACAACAATGCCCTTAACTTCTCCGCCCGACGCGAGCACCGAAGCGAACGGTGCGAAGCTTGTGCCTTCCAGCGCACTCCCTAAATCCTGCAACTCCATGCCGAAACGCAAGTCGGGTTTGTCGGAGCCGAAGCGCGCCAGCGCTTCCGCGTAAGTGAAACGCGGGAACGGCGCAGGCAGTTCGACGCCAATCAACTTGAAGAGGCGCGCGAATAAGTTTTCGATAAGCGTGTAAATTTGTTCGGGCGTGGCGAAGCTCATCTCCACGTCGAGCTGCGTAAATTCCGGCTGGCGGTCGGCGCGCAAGTCTTCGTCACGAAAACAACGCGCGATCTGGTAATACTTGTCGAGACCGGCGATCATGCACAACTGTTTGAAGAGTTGCGGCGATTGCGGCAGCGCGAAGAATTTGCCGGGCTGTATGCGCGACGGCACAATGTAATCGCGCGCACCTTCCGGCGTTGATTTAATCAGCACGGGCGTTTCAATTTCCGTGAACCCTTGTTCGTCCATGTAGCGGCGTATCTCCGCGACGACGCGATGGCGAAGGCGCAAATTCTTCTGCAACTGCGGGCGACGCAAATCGAGATAGCGATACTTTAAGCGCAAATCTTCGCTCGCCAGCGTGTCATTCGGTGAAGACGTTTCGAGTTGGAATGGCAGCGTGCGCGCATCATTCAGGATGAGAATCTCGCGCGCCGCTATCTCAACATCGCCCGTCGCAATCTTCGCGTTGCGCTGCCCTGTTTCGCGCAAAACGACTTCGCCCGTCACCGCGATTACGTATTCGCCGCGCACTTCCTTCGCACGCGCGTGAGCGTCCGGCGCGCTCTCTTCATTGAACACAACCTGCGTGATGCCATCGCGGTCGCGCAAATCAAAAAATGTCAGCGGGCCGAAATCGCGCCGTCGCGCCACCCATCCCATCAAGGTCACGCTTCGCCCGACATCTTCCGTGCGCAACGCCCCGCACGAATGCGTGCGCTCCAAATTTCCCAAATCATCAAGCATTTTTATTGTTTCTCAATATCCGTTTCGTAATCTCAAGTGCGTTCGATATTCTCGCGTATGACGGCGGCAACGCTGCTTGCGTCCGGCAATGTTTGTTGCTCGCCGGTGCGCAAAGCTTTGAGCGCAATTTCACCGCGCCCTTTTTCGTCCGCACCGATAAGAGCGACGAACGGAATGCCGCGCTCCGAAGCATATTTGAATTGTTTGCCCGGCTTGTCCGTCTCCGTGTAAAGATCAACACGCAAGCCCGCGCTTCGCAACTCTCCCGCGAGCGCGAGCGCGTCCATCGTCAACTCTTCGTTCCACAACGCGACCAGCACATCAGCCGACGCTCTCTTGGCGAGTGATGCCGGAAACATTTCGCGTTCCGTCATTACGACAATAATGCGCTCAAGCCCCAGCGAAAAGCCGCACGCCGGAACGCTTTCTTTTGAGAACATCCCGACGAGATTATCGTAGCGCCCGCCGCCGCCGAGACTGCCCGCCAAATCCGGCACGCTAATCTCCATAATCGCACCCGTGTAATATGAAAGCCCGCGCGCTAAGGCCGGATCAACCTTGAGGCGTTTCGCGTGGCAGAGCGCGGCGGAGTATTCAAGTATCAAACGCAACTCATCAATGCCACGCGCGCCCGTTTCATGATCGCCGACGAACTCGACGAGGCGTCCGAGCAACGCAGCGTTTAAGGCTTTGCCTTCCGAAGCACGCGCGTCGTTCTCCGTATCAATTAACTGCGCAGCGTGTTCCAGCGCAGCGAGGCTTTCAAAGAAATCAAGAAGCCGCGCGCCGCTCTCCGGCGACACTTCTCTTTGCGCAAACTCTTTCGCCACACCATCGCGCCCGATCTTGTCCAGCTTATCAATCGCCACCAACGCATCGCCGTGTCGCTCTGCCGGGATACCCGCCGCATCGAGCACGCCCGCAAGCACCTGACGATGATTGAGGCGAATCGTGAAATGCTCGAAGCCTAACTTAACGAGCACATCGCTTGCCGCCGCGCACAATTGCGCTTCGATGAGCATCGAGCGCGAACCGATGGCGTCCACATCGCATTGATAAAATTCCCTGAACCTGCTGCGCGCCGGACGATCCGCGCGCCACACGGGTTGAATTTGGTAACGCTTAAAGAACTTCGGCAGGCGTTCGCGGTGTTCGGCGACAACGCGCGCCAGCGGCACGGTCAAATCATAACGTAACGCTAAATCGGCTTCGCCCGTTTGTTCTCCCGCCCCGCGCTTCAGTATCTTGAAGATAAGTTGATTGCCTTCTTCGCCGTACTTGCCCATTAATGTTTCGATGTTCTCAACCGCCGGAGTTTCAAGCGGCTCGAAGCCGTAACGCTCGTAGACTTCTTTAACGACGCCGATCACAAAGTCGCGCCGTCTTACATCCGCAGGCAAAAAATCGCGCATCCCGCGCGCCGGTTGTGTTTTGGAAGACATGATTGATGAGGAGACAGGAGACGAGAGTCAGGAGTCGGAATGAAAAAACAAAAGCCGTTGCATTAAGCTAAGCGAATAGCATTATTCATGCTGCTTCTTGTCTTTATTTTAACTCCCGACCTCTGACTCTTGCCTCCTCCTCTTTGTACACCTTCGTGTATTCGACGTAGTTTTTCCAATAATTCGCCAGCCCGGACGCTTCTTCGCCGGTCAACGCGCGTTTGACCTTCGCGGGCGCGCCGATCACGAGCGAGCGCGGCGGGACGCGCGTGCCGGGCGCTACGAGCGCACCGGCGGCGACGATTGACTCCGCGCCGATACGCACATCGTCCATCACGATTGCGCCCATGCCGATCAGACAACCACGCTCTATGTAGCAGCCGTGCAGCGTCGCGTTGTGGCCGACGGTGACTTCGTCTTCGAGAACGGTAGCGTGCGTGCCGTTGGAGACGTGTATCACTGTGCCGTCCTGTATGTTGGTGCGATTGCCAATGCGTATGTAAAAGACATCGCCGCGCAGCACGGCGTTGAACCACACGCTGGAGTGCTCGCCGATGTGTACATCGCCGATGATCTGCGCGCTTTCTTCGATAAAAGCCGACGTGTGAATCTGCGGATGCGTGCCGCGAAAAGGTCTAATCATAACGCTCCGCACCTGCGCGGAAAGAATTTATCGGTCTCTTTGAAAACGAAAACGGTAGCATGAGGCGCGCAGGGCGAGCAAGCCGACAATAAGCAAGGGCGGGGCGTGTCTCTTTTCCCGCCCGTGTGAGGCACAACGAGAAGAGGCACGCCCCGCCCTTATGATTGTGAGTCGAGCGTCTTGCTTTCGGTTTACTGTCGAGGCGTGACGGGCACGAAGACCGTTGTGCCGCGACGATTGATGAGCAGTAGCGCGGGGCGCGAACCGGCGCGGTCAATGGCCGCTTTCAGTTCCGCAACCGAGCGCACGGGCTGTTGATTGACCTGCACGATCACGTCGCCCTGTTGCAAGCCCGCATCTGCTGCGGGGCTGTTTGGATCAACTTCGCCAATGACAAGCCCCTGCGTGACGTTACGCAGGCGAAGTTGCTGCGCGATTTCCGGCGTCAACGGTTGAACGCCGATGCCGAGCTTGCCCGTCGTCTCTGCTTTGTTGCCGCTGCCGCCGGTGTCGCCCTGATCGCCGTCGGCGCTCTTCTCCGGCGTGAACTCGCCGAGCGTCGCGCTGATCTGTTGCTCTTTGCCGCCGCGCATAACGGTCAACTGCACGGGCGAGCCGGGCTGCGTGCGTGCCACCGCGTTGCGGAAGCTGTTCGGATCACTGACGGGCGAGCCGCCGAGCGACGTAATGAGGTCGCCCTGCTTGATTCCAGCGCGTTCCGCCGCACTGCCCGGTTGCACCTGCGAGACGAGCACGCCGCGCGTGTCTTTCAGGCCGAGACTCGCCGCGATGTCGGACGTAACTTTCTGCGCGCCGACACCGAGTTGGCCGCGTCGCACCTTGCCGTTCTTAATCAACTGCTCCATCACGTCGCGCGCCATGTTAGACGGAACGGCAAAACCGATGCCGATGCTGCCGCCCGAACGCGAAAGTATCTGCGAATTGATGCCGATCAATTCGCCGTTGGTGTTGACGAGTGCGCCGCCGGAATTGCCTTGATTAATCGGCGCGTCCGTTTGCAGAAAATCTTCAAAACTGCCGTTGCTCAAACCCGTCTGGCGCCCTTTGGCGCTGATGATGCCCATCGTCACCGTCTGCCCGACGCCGAGCGGATTGCCGATAGCGAGCGCCACATCGCCGACGCGCACGTTGTCCGAGTTGCCTAAATTAAGCACGGGCAAACTGCTCGCGTTGACCTTTAAGACCGCCAGATCGCTTGCCGCATCCGAGCCGACCACCTTCGCATCAACGGTTCGGCTATCGCTTAAATCAACCTTAATCTGCGTCGCGCCGTCAATCACGTGGTGGTTAGTGATGATGTAACCGTCCGGGCTGACGATGACGCCGGAGCCGATGGCGCTTGCGCGTTGCGGCTGTTGCTGCGGCGCACGTCCGCCGCGTTCGCCGAAGAATTGATTGAAAAAAGGATCGTCCATAAACGGAAACTGCTGCGGCGCACGCGCACGCAACTCCGAGTGAATGGTCACGACCGCCGGTGCGACGCGGCTGACGATGTCTGCGTAAGAGCTTTGCGCGGCGACGCCGCCGCTCGCGGGCGCGTTGGCGAGAGATAGCGGCGTGGCCGCCATCGTCGAAGAATCCGTATTCCGGCACGCGCCGAGCGAGAAGATGACGAATGCCAGAAGCAGCGTGTGTTTAATTCGAGCAGCGAGCTGCGGCCTGCTCTCTGAAATACCTTTAACCGTCATTGTTGTTCCTCTTAATTTTGGTGTTGCTTATTATTCCGTCCACTAACCTGATTTATTCCATAGATGATTTTTCAAGTCATCGCGTTGCGTTCGCTCGCAGACACGGCGCGCGGTTTTCGCCCCGCGACGTGCATTTGTAAATAAGTCCGAAGTAGAAAACGAAAAGGCGGGTAAGACTCTTATCGAGCCGCCCCGCCGCATTCGAGATTTGCCGTGTCGCGCTAAAGCCGCGAATAAGTGAGTCCTTTTTGATTTTGATATTTGCCGCCGCGATCTTCGTAGGACACATCGCAGTCTTCGTCGGATTCGAGAAAGATTACCTGCCCGATGCCTTCGTTGACGTAGACGCGCAAAGGCAAGTCTGCGAGGTTGGCGAGTTCGACGACGAGGCGGCCTGTCCAACCGGCTTCGAGCGGCGTCGTGTTGACGAGCAGGCCGACGCGCGCGTAAGTCGAATTGTGAACGATTAAATTGTTGGCGACGAAATTACTGACACGCGGCACGCAAATGTCAAAGACTTCTTCCTCGCCGGATTCTTCAATCGAAACTACTTCATCCCAAATTACATCCGAGTCCAGATAACTTTTCAACTCGCTCTGTGGACAATGCCGCAAAAACTTTTCGAGTTCTAGATAAGTAACGTCCTGCCCGGTGTTGCGGACATGAAGGCCGCTTGCGTAAAGCGTCGTCGCAAAAGAGGCGGCTTCCGTTTTTAGAGTCGCCCAAAAGTCGCGCGGCAGCGTGTCGTAAAGCCTTCGTTGATTGATCTGCCGCGTTTCGAGAAGCGGGCGAATCTCGCTTTGCGCTTTGCGATCTTTAGCCGAGCCGGGCAAAAAACCTATCTCATCGAGAAAAGTTATAACGTCTGCGCTACGTAGAATTTGAATAGTGAACGTCGGCGCGTTGGTTGTTTTCTTTTCGCGTAATTTACTGACAATACCGAAGCGTAAAAGCAGATGATGAACGTCACGCGCCAAGCGTTCGGAACTGCTGCAATATTCAATCGCTGCGCCCTCACTGCGTTTAGTTTTGGTCAAATAAATACTACCGTCGCCGGAGAATAATGCTCTTAAAAACTGCGCAATGCTTCGTTTCGGCGCGCGGAAGATTTTTGACGGCACGAACTTTTGTAAGGCCCCCACATTCAAATCATAGCTTTTGAGCCAGAGCGTCGCTTTGTTTGTGGCCGCTATTCCGCCCCTGCCTTTTCGATTGACGAGGCAATAACCGAAGTGCCCGTTATAGCTTACTTGCACACCTAAGCCGGTAGCGGCAGTCGTCAGTGTTTCAACCAACGCCGCGTCCGCAGAAGTGAAGGTCGGCGACGAGCCGGGCGTATGACATTGCCCCTCGGCAATCATCAAGCCAAGCAAAGTCGCTTCCCAGTCCGGGATTTCTTCGCGGCCAAATACCGGAACGCGGCGCGCGGCGGCGATGCGGCTGCCGATCTTTAATTCGCTCAATTCCTGCCAGCCCGTGACGGTCAAAAACGGATGACTGGCGGTTGCGGTGATTTTATGTCCGATCTTTGTTTTCAGGGTAAAAACGGCTTTCCTGCCTTGAGCGACGACGGCGAGCGCGCCGTGTTGATTGAGCCGTCCGTTTTCGTGTGCGAGAACCTTACCGTCCTGCGAGAAATCGGCAATCGAAATCAGGTCGCCGGTTTTCGCATCGATTATGCGAGCGTCTTTCGTCAAGCATTTCCCGAGCGCGATGCCGGTCACGTTGCGCGGCATCTGAAATGTTTCGACCGTCACGCCGAGACCGTAAGAGTGCGGCGGCAGAAGATAATATTTTGAACCGTCGTCGGCGGTGCGCAGAGGCGGTTCGATTAAGGATTCCTCGTCGAAGTGTTTCGGGTCAATCTCGCGGCCATGCACCGGCGAAAAGACGCGAAAGCCGTCGTCCGCAAGCCGCATATCATAGCCGTAGGATGAAGCTCCGGCGCTGATAATGCGGCGGCCTTCCACCTCGCGCACAAGCTGCGCATTGAAGGGCTGAATCAAGTTCGATTCTTCGGCCATGCGGCGAATCCAGCGATCAGATTTAACAGTCATGATTTATTCACGCGAAGAAAGAGAGTCTGAAGAACACGCCGCAGCATAAGCCAGAAGATGGAACGCGGCAAGCGCAGGCCGCGAATCTTTCAAGCTCCGGCTTATTCTTCTTTCGTCGCAGCTGTGAGGCGAAGCGCGCCGTCGCCAACTGTAAAGGCGAGTGTCGGGCCGCCCGCTCCGGCGCGCGCTCGTATCGAACGCGGGCTTGGAGTGGTTCTCTCTCGCGGTAAAAGCGTTGCGTAAGTGTTCTCTATCTGTCCCGTGCGAAGCACCTCCGCGTCAACATCCGCGCTGAAGTTAGCGGGAAATTCAACGCTCATATTCCCGCTCGCCAGACGAATATCAACGCCTCTGCCGCGCCAACTGCGCGATAGAAATTTGACATTAACGGAACCGCGCCCGACGGTCGCCGCGATCTGCCCGCCGCTAAGCGCGAGCGTCGCATCGCTTTCGAGCGCGTTCAAGCGAATGCTTCCCTCGACGCCCGTGAGACTGACTGCGCCGCGTCCCATATCAATTTCCAAATCTGTGACGGCGGGCACGCGAATGTGGTAATCAATTTTCCAAGGCAAACCCAACAGGCGTTTCGGAAAATCTTTACCGGCGCGTCGCATGAACGCTTTGTCGTGCGTGCCCGTTGTGACGATGCGTATGTGATTGGCGTCTTCATCGAACAGGAAACTGTTGACGGCGGCGAGGCGCGCGAGATCGGCTTCAGTATCCGCGCGCACTTCGATATCGGCGGTGACATCCACTTCGCCGCGCGGCCACGCTTCGATGGTAATCGAACCGGCGGGCGCGCCGACGATTGTGATGGAACTACCGTAACCCAAACGGCGCGATTCATGCCGCGTCGTCGTGCGCGTCAAAGCGGGTGCGATGATGGTGGAAGAAGCGGCGGCGGACTGCTTTGCGCTTCCTGCTTTATCGTTGCGGCGTTGCGCCGGAGCAAGCGGGGCTAAAACTGAAAACGTCAGCACGCACCAGAACAATCTGCGTGAAAGAATCGCTGGCGCGTGCTTCAAAGCGTTTGCGGTGCGAAGTTGGTTAAGGCGTTTAGGAAGATTCATATGGTTTGCGAAACAAAATTAAAAGGACGCCGGTCAAGCAAGTGAGCGGCGTCCTTTGATTCAAGATGAAGCGCGAGCTTCGGCGATGCGCGTCAAACGGATTTTGCGTTAGCGGCTCAGAAAGGACATACGCCCGCGTTGATTGAAGACGATGAACGGTACGCCGCCATTACCGACGTTGCCGAGGACTTTGCGCTTATCAAAGATAAATCGCAGGCCGCTATTGGAGAACGGCCCCAGCTCGATCTCGCGCGAAGGAACGACGGCCATTAAGTTGAAAGAAGAATCTGCGGGCAAGCGTATGTTCATGTTTCCCTGCGTGGACTTGAACTCGTATTTGCCGCCCTGCATGAGTTCGCCGTCAAAGAAAATATCGCCCAGTGTATTTTGCGCCATCACGGACTTTGCGTGAATGTTCGTCAACTCGATGTTGCCTTCGGAAGTAACGTAGGCGCGCACCATCGCGCCATGCACGTTGCGGACGGTAATATTGCCGCGCTTGGTCTCAACATCCACGATGGAATTAACCGGAACGTAGATGTGAAAATTCACGTCGCCGACATCGTCGCGTCCCTGATTTTCGCGCATCACGTTGATCGTTACGCTGTCATCGGTTCGTTCGGGCGTAAAGCGCGCGAGGGGGGAATCCATATCGGCGGAGACTTTGATCTCATCTCGATCCCACGCCTCGACCGTGATTGTGCCGAAACGGTTCGTCAGTTGCAGGCGCGCGTTCTGGCGCACAGGATATCTCTGCACAAATCGTTTCTGTTGAGCAAGGGCGCTGGCGGCAAAGAGAGTGAACAAACAGGCGAGCGCCAGCGTGAAGGCAACGCGCTTTGAGAAACTGTTCCGGTGGCGGATGGTTCGCGCATCGAGTAAACCGATATTTGTTTCCGTACTGCCCATTAATCTAAGGAATCCCTGTGTGTAAAAATCAATTTTCATTCTTAGCGCCCGCGCACAGTCCCCATTAAATAAAGGGACAGGCGCGAGCGCAGTGTTTTTCTTAGCGGCGGATAATCTCACAAGTCGGAGAACTCTTTGAGAAGTTCCAGCTTGTCATTAAGCGCGGCGTTGAGCATCTCTTCCGAAACTTCGTCGTGCGGGTTACGCTGCAATTCTACATACGAATCATGCATCGCCTGATCTATCACCTGCATATTGCGCATGAAAGCTTCGCGCGTCTGCGGACTCCAGCGCGCCATGCGTTGCTCAAGGCGCTGGTTCAGGTATTCGATCTTCATCTGCTGCGGATTCATAGACTCGTTCGAGCTGAAGAGACCGGCCTCCCTAATCACCGCACCGGACGGATTGCCGGGCGCACCGGCGACTTGATAGCTCCGTGAGTTTTCAGCCGTTGCGGTAAAGACTCCGCGCTCGGACGGAAAATTCTCCACACGCCGCACGCCGAAGGCTGTGGCGAGCGCAACGGTGACGGCGATGGCGGAAACAGCTGTCGCAAGTTGCGGCAGCGAAAGCTGCCAACTGCGGTGCATCAGGCGCGACCACCAGTTCTCGCTCTCCTGCATATTCGCCTTCGCACGCGACGCTTCGACGGCGACACGCGCCTGCTCGCTTTCAAGCGTGTTGCTGATACGCAGCCACATCGCGCGCTCGTTCGGCACGGCATCATATTCGCCGCGATGCTCGCGGCAGAAGTTGACGATTGTTTCAACCTCTTGATTGACGCCGAAGCATGGGAGGCATTCCTGTAAGTGCGTGCCGATAGTTGCACGCTCTTGTTGGTCAAGTGCGCCGTCAAGATAATCGCTAAGCAGTTCCTGACACTTCTCGCATTCCATTGTCTTTCTCTGTGACCTCTTGAATCATCACGCGCGGGGCGATGGCCTTTTGGCAAGGCTGTCTTCAAACTTGGAAGACTACTTAGACGCGCGACTTTTCCTTTTTTGTTACCGAGCAATCTTGGGGAGACTGCATACCTTGTCGGCGAACTCACACGGTGCTTACGGTCGTGGCGACTGCCGTTTTAAGCTCGCACTGAAATCTTCATCGCATCGGGTTCCCGCGTTTGCTTTGTCGGCCAAACACTGACGGAATCCGTAAGGCGGAGATGTTGGAAGCTACTTCGGGCTGTTCTGTTGCCTGAGCAAGCCGCGTAATTTCATGCGCGCCTTGTGTAGCTGCGACTTCGACGTGCCGACCGAACAGCCGAGCATCCTTGAAATCTCTTCGTGCTCGTGGCCTTCGATGTCGTGCAAGGTGAAGACCGTGCGATAGCCGGGCGGCAGTTGCGCAATCGCTTTGTCGAGCGCGATGCGATCAACGACCGGCATCTGGTTCGGGTTCGCCGTCCCGACAACGACTTGCACGGGCGTCTCGCCGTCATCCGTCGTTTGCTCCATCTTGACGTTGCGTTTCCTGAAGTGCATCAGGACTTGATTGACCGTCAGACGATGCAGCCAAGTGGTGAACGCAGACTCGCCGCGAAAGCTTCCTATTTTGCGAAAGAGCTGTATGAAAACCTCTTGCGCGAGGTCTTCCGCCTCCTGTACGTTGCCCGTCATGCGGAGGCATAAGGAATAGACTCGACGGTTATGGCGTTCATAGAGCTGCTCGAAGGCGTGCATATCGCCTGCGGCGGCCTTTTGCGCCAGCGCGTAGTCGGTTACTTTTGGTGTTCCGTTATCTTCTGCGGTCACGTGTTCGCTTCATCCGGCGGGCAGCAGAACGGTCTCAATCAGAAAGACAAATTACGCTCTCGCTGCTTTAACAGACTTGCGACGCAGCCCGCTTGTTTCGTGAAAGAGTTAGAACTTTATCGTCGTAAGCGCGAACGCCTTATGAACGATCTCCCTTTCGCGTTGTGTGATGCGACAAGCTTCGCGCGTCGTTGCCTTGTGTAAAATAAATGTAATCTTTTTCGTGCGCCGTACAAACGCTTTCGTGCGCGCCCTTCGACGTGAACGAAACTTATCAAGTCCAGTACGTGCGATCAAGCGAGCGATAGCCGACGGCTTCGGCGACGTGCGCGGCTCGCACATCATCCTCGCCCTCTATGTCCGCGATTGTCCGGCTGACCTTCAGTATCCGGTCATATGCTCTGGCTGACAAGCCCAGACGCGCCATCGCGCGCTCCAGCATCTGTTCGCCTTCCGCGTCAATACGGCAATGGCGGCGAATCAAACGCGGCGACATCGAAGCGTTCGCAAAGATGCCTTCGTCTTTGAAACGCTCACGCTGTCTCTCTCTGGCTTTCATCACGCGCTCTCGAATAGTAGCAGAACTTTCGGAATTAAAAGAAGCCTCGCCGCCCGTCAATTCTTTGAAGCGCACGGCGGGCACGTCAATGTGTATGTCTATGCGGTCAAGCAAAGGGCCGGAGATGCGCCCGACGTAACGCTGGATTTGCAAAGGCGTGCAGCGGCACTCGCGCCCCGGATCGTTCCAGAAACCGCACGGGCACGGGTTCATCGCCGCCGCGAGCATAAAGGATGCGGGAAACGTCAGCGACATTGCGGCGCGGCTGATCGTCACCTTTTGATCTTCGAGAGGCTGGCGCAAGACTTCAAGCACGCTGCGGTCAAACTCCGGCAACTCATCCAGAAACAGCACGCCGTGATGCGCGAGCGAGACTTCGCCGGGACGCGGTGTTGCGCCACCGCCGATTAATCCGGCATCGCTGATCGTGTGATGCGGCGAACGAAACGGACGCCCGCGCACAAGCCCCGTGCGTCCTGTTAATCCCGCCACCGAATGTATCTTCGTCAATTCCAGCGCGGCCTCGAATTCGAGCGGCGGCAGGATGGTCGGCAATCTTTTAGCGATCATCGTTTTGCCGGAACCCGGTGGCCCGATGAGTAGAATATTGTGCGAACCGGCGCTCGCTATTTCGAGCGCGCGTTTGGCCGAAAGCTGCCCGCGCACTTCGCTAAAATCAACGCCGTAGTGATCGGGCACGGCGAGCAACTCCGCCGGATCAACCTGAAGCGGCGCGGGACGCGGCGAAGCATTCGGATTGCGAAGCGCGGCGACAAGCTCGACGGCTCCGCGCAAATCCGCTACCGGATACACGTCAACGCCCGCCACGACCGCCGCCTCTACCGCATTCTCTTCCGGCATCAGCAGCGTCTTTATCTTCGCCTCGCGCGCCCGCATCGCAATTGGCAGCGCGCCCTTCACGGGACGCACGCGGCCATCCAGCGAAAGCTCGCCGACGATCAGCATATCCGTCAAATTTTCGGCATCAGGCAGATCGCCGTTCGCGCCCAAAATGCCGAGCGCAATCGGCAGATCGAAGCTCGCGCCTTCTTTGCGCACATCAGCCGGAGCTAAATTGATAGTTGTTTTATTGAACGGGAAAAAGAAACCGCAGTTGGTGATGGCCGCGCGGATGCGTTCGCGCGATTCACGAACGGCGGCGTCGGGCAAGCCGACAATCACGACGGAGGCTTGCGAGTCGGATTCACCGCGCGCGGGCGACAGATCAACCTCGATATCAACGAGGTCTGCATCAATACCGTAAACGGCGGCGGATTGCGTGCGAAAGAGCATGGTGGAACGCTCCTGATAAGTTTGAGGTCACAGCACGGAGGTTTGTGCCGCAAAGTTAAAGATTCAAATTTCAACTGAAAAGGAAAAGCGCGCCTTCAACTTGTTTAGTGAAAGCGCGCTTGCGTATCTCTCTACATTTATGGCTTATAACCTTCGCGCTATGCGTTTGAAAACAGCAGAGAGCTTTTTCGATTTACCGGCGACGGCGGCGCGGTGCGGCGGGCACGGGCGCGGCTTCTGCACCGGCGGCGGAGGGCACTCTGACTTGCTGTCCGGCCTGCAACTCCGTATCGGCCGCGATGCCGTTCAAGCGCGCGACTTCATCCGCCGAAGCGTTGAAGCGTGCGGCAAGCTTGGAAATCGTATCGCCGCCCATCGCACGAACCGAGATCAAGCTGCGCGTCGCGGTGGGCGCGGATTGCGACGCAGGTCTGGCACGCACCAGCGCGACGTTGCGCACGTAGTTATTCGGCACGACGAGTTTGCCGGAAGCCTTGATGTCAACGCCGCCGTTCATCATCCGAAGCTCCGCGAGGTTCGTTCCCGTGCGCGCGGCAAACGCCGGTAAATCTTCGCCGGGTGCGACGGAAACGATGCGCGCCGTTTCGCGTGCATTGCCGGGAATGCGTTTGAGAAGCGCCGCGAACTGCTTGGCGCGACCGGCAGGCACGCGCACGATGTAGCTTTCGCCGCGCGGCGTCAGATCACGGCGCAGCTCTGGATTAAGGCTGCGCAAATAATCAACGCTCGTGTCGCAGGCATCCGCGATCAACTGCAAACTCGTTGAAGTCGGCACGGACACACGGTCGTAAGCCATCGAAGCTTCCGGGCGAATGTTACGGAAGCCGTACTTCTCTGGGTTCTTTGCGATCAGAATAGTCGCCAGAATATTCGGCACGTAGTTGCGCGTTTCCTGCGCGATGTACGGATAGATGCTCCAGAAGTTGGCGGAACCGGCGCGCGAAATAGCGCGGTCAACATTGCCTTCGCCGGTGTTGTAGGCAGCCATCGCAAGTTCCCAGTTGCCGCCGTAGCGACTGGCAAGCCACTTCAGGTAGCGCGCGGAGGCGCGTGTGGACTGCTCGAAGCTGTTGCGCTCGTCAATCCAAGCGGTCTGGCGCAAACCGAAGCGTGCTCCCGTGCTCGGAATAAACTGCCAGAGACCGGAGGCCGCCGCAGACGAGTAAGCAGTCGGACGCCATGCGCTTTCCACCTGACCGAGCCACGTAACATCTTCGGGCACGCCTTCCTGCCTGAAAATCTCGCGCACCTTCGACATATACCGACCGGAACGGCGCAAGCCCGTTTCCATCGTCGAGCGTCCGCGTCCCTGATAGTAGTTGATAAACTGCTGGATCAGCGGGTTGGTGTTGAACGCAAAGTTAATGCTGTTCTTCGCAACTTCGAGATCGGCGGTGTCCTGCGGCGAGACGGTCTGCTCTTCCGCCGTCAATGTTAGTTTGCTCAATTCATCGAGCGGCGACGGCTCAAACTTTTGCTCGCGGAATCCGGCCTGACGCGGCGCAGGATTCTGCGGACGCACCGTCGCGGTATCGCCGCCCTGAACAATCGGCGCAGTTTGCGCGACGAGCGTTGCGGTGTTGACGACTTGGCCGGGCAGCGATTGCGGCACTTCCTCGCGGTAAATGCGTTCGACTAATTCTAGGTAAAAGGTTTGGAGACGCTGGCTGGCGCGCACATCCATGCCGGATTCGAGTACGGTGTCAACCGCTTTGTCGAATTCATCGCGCGCCTGTTCGAGTTTGCTGTCTTCTAAATTGAGTTTGCCGCGCTTGAAATGGTCTTCGGCGCGATTGATGACTTCGACGACGCGGCCTTCCGATTTTTCGACTTCCGAAGGAATCGCGCGGGCGCTCGAACCGGCAGGAACTTGTGCGTGTAAAGCGGCTGTCGGAATGATTAACGCTGCAAGAATCGCAGCGCGTGTAATAAAACGGGGGAAGCTCGTTAACATCTTGTCGTCGTTCTCCTTTTTTGAGAAGGTCAGAGCGAATCCACGACGGCGATATATTCGGGGGAAATCGCACGAGCGGCATCCACAAAATTGCTTTATGAGACTGCTTTGAATCGGCTACGGCGCGGTGGGCGTCTATCTAAGTGCCAGCGAAGCCACGTCAGCAATCCAAAAGGTTAACACACGCTTTCGCGGGGTGTCAAATATTTATAGTATAAATAAAGGGCGAAACGGTGAGATTTCCCACTAAAATCGCCCTTCAAGATAGTTCAGATGCACGGCCTGCGCGACGGGTTGCGCCCGTTTCCCAAGGCGGGTACATACGCTAGACCGGCGGAACTTCCGATGACGGAAACGCTCTTGAAGTTGAAACGCTCTCGAATTTACAGCGAGCCGCGCCCGGAAGCGGCCTGCGGCAAACGCGGCTGCGGCCTCGCATCAGACGCGGGCGGCGCGGCAAGTTTGTCCTTCAAGGCTTCGCTAAAGACCTCCCGCACGTGCTCTACAAAAACAAAGCGTATGTTTTTGAAAGGCTCTTTCGGCACGTCGTCCAAGTCGCGCCGGTTCTGGTGCGGCAGAATGATGGTCGAAACTCTGGCGCGCTTGGCCGCCAGCATCTTCTCTTTAATGCCGCCGACGGGCAGGACGTTTCCGCGCAGCGTGATTTCGCCGGTCATCGCCACGTCTTTGCGTATCGGGCGCTGCGCGAGGGCGGAAACCATCGCCGTCGCTAAGGTGATTCCCGCCGATGGGCCGTCTTTCGGAATCGCGCCTTCCGGGATGTGTATGTGCAGATCGTAGTTCTGGAAATCGTCTTCGTTAATCTCAAGCTCTTTCGCGCGCGATTTGGCGTAGGAATAAGCGGCCTGCGCCGATTCCTTCATCACGTCGCCGAGTTGTCCGGTGAGCACGAGATTTCCCTTGCCCTTCATCTTGAGAGCTTCGATAAAGAGGACTTCGCCGCCGACCGCCGTCCACGCGAGGCCGGTGGCGACGCCGACTTGATCCTTCTTCAAAACTTCGTCGGGCATAATCTTCGGCGAACCCAAAAATTCATGCAGATTTTTTAAGGTGACGCGCACCATCGCGCCCGCCGTGCGGCCTTCGGCGATACGACGCGCGACCTTGCGACAGATCGTGCCGATTTCGCGTTCGAGTTGGCGCAAGCCCGCTTCCTGCGTGTACTGCTGAATAACGCCCGCGAGCGCCGTCTTGGAGATGGAAACGTCGCGCGCCGTGACGCCGTTTTCCTCTAGTTGTTTCGGCAGCAGGTGGCGACGCGCTATCTCGCGCTTCTCTTCTTCGGTGTAACCGGCGAGGCGAATTACCTCCATGCGGTCGCGCAACGCGGGCTGAATCGTGTCCAGAATATTAGCCGTCGTCATAAACATCACGTTCGAGAGATCGAAGGTGATGCCCAGATAATTATCGCGGAAACTGTTGTTCTGCTCCGGGTCTAAAACTTCGAGCAGCGCCGAAGACGGGTCGCCGCGAAAGTCCGCACCGACTTTGTCTATTTCGTCCAGCATGATGAGCGGGTTGTTTGTGCCCGCCTGTTGAATGGACTGAATGAGTCTGCCCGGCATCGCGCCGACGTAGGTGCGGCGATGCCCGCGGATCTCCGCTTCATCATGCACGCCGCCTAAAGAGAGCCGCACGAACTTACGGTCTAGCGCACGCGCTATCGAACGCCCCAGACTCGTTTTGCCGACTCCCGGCGGGCCGACGAGACACAAAATCGAGCCTTTTGGTTTCTCTTTCAGTTTGCGGACGGCGAGAGCTTCGATAATGCGCTCTTTCACTTTTTCGAGGCCGTAGTGGTCTTCGTTCAGGATGCGTTCGGCCTTCAATAAATCCAGATTATCGTCGGAGGCTTTAGACCAGGGAAGGTCTGTCATGATCTCCATCCAGTTGCGAAGGGTTGCCGTCTCTGCCGCGTCCGGGTGCATTCGTTCGAGCTTTTTCAGTTGGCGTAGAGCTTCTTCTTCGGCAGGTTTCGGCATCTTCGCGGCGTCAATTTTCTGGCGAAACTGCGCGATCTCTTCGGCCAGCTCGTTGCCTTCGCCAAGCTCCGACTGAATGGCTTTGAGCTGCTGGCGCAAATAAAACTCGCGCTGCGAACGGTCAATGTCGGCGCGCGCCTGCGTGTTGATTTCCTGCTGGACGGTTAAGACTTCGATCTCTTTGTTGAGGAGTTCGTTGACGCGCCGCAGCCGTGCCGTCGTGTCTGCGATATCGAGCACGGATTGCGCGTCTTCGACTTTCAATTCGAGATTGGAAGCCGATAAATCCGCGAGGCGTCCGGCGTCATCCAGATTAGTGATGATCGCCATCACTTCGGGCGAAATATTTTTGCCTAAGTTGGCCGCCTTTTCCATTGATGCGCGGACGTTGCGGACAAGGGCTTCGACTTCGAGCGAGGCGGCGGGCGCAGGCGTCGCTTCCTGCACGACGGCGAGCCGCGCACGCAGAAAATCGCCGCCCGTTTCAACCGACTCGAGGCGCGCGCGCGCGAGTCCCTGCACGAGAATCCGTATGCGTCCGTCGGGCAATTTCAACATACGCATGATAACGGCGACCGTGCCCATTTCGTACAAGTCTTCGCCCGCCGGTTCTTCTTTATCCAAATCCTTCTGCGACGCGAGCAGAATCATGCGGCTGTCGCCGAGCGCCTCGTCAACGGCGCGTATGGATTTCTCGCGCGAGACAAAGAGCGGCACGATCATAAACGGATAGATGACGATGTCGCGTAAAGGCAAGACCGGCAACTCGTTCGGAATCTGCAACTGCTGGTCGCTGATTTCCGCCGCGTCCAAATTTTCGACGATCTCTGAATTATTAATAATTGGCATAAGATTTTTTTGCAGAAGCAAGAAACCTTGAGACGAAATAAAAGATGATAACCGTTGCGCGTATGTTTCCGGCTGTTACATCAAAGTAAAAACGATGCCTGCCTTTATTCCGGTTCTGTTTTTACATCTTCCGTGTTTCGTATCTCTCTTACGGCAACCTTAAATTCTGCGCCGCGCCGGTCACGCGCTTTCGGCAGATGCACAATGAGCACGCCGTTTGACAGTTCGGCGCTTGCGTCGCGCACACTGAGCGTCCAACGCCGAAGCGGTACGACGCGATTGAATTTACCGAACGCGCGTTCCGAACATAGATGCTGAATTCCGCCGCCGCGTGGCACGCGCCGTTTCTTTTCGCCGTAAACGCGCAACTGCTCACTCGTCAAGCCGACCTTGAGGTTTTCCGCGCGCACGCCCGGCACTTCCACGCGCACCGTCACCGCCGTTTCCGATTCGCACAAATCAACCGATGGCGCCCATTCGCCCGGCGGCGGCGCGGCATCCGCCTCCGTCGCCTCCAACAGCGATGCGTACAGGCGTCCGACTTCATCGCGCAGCCGCTCCAACTCGAGCCGTTCGAGTCCTACGGCGTGAACCACTTTAACCATTTCAATCGTGACCTTCCGCGCGCGGAATTCTTTCTTCACAGCTTTTCATGCGCGCCGTGCGGCGGCGTTACTCGCACGTGCGCGCACTAAATGTTTCAGCTCGTGCATGAATTCCGAAACGTCTTCAAACTCAAGATAAACTGACGCGAAACGCACATACGCCACCTTATCAAGCTCTTTCAAACGCCGCATAATCATCTCGCCGACCTTCGTCGTCGGACGCTCGCGCTCCGGCGATTCCTGCACATACTTTTCAACGGAATTGACGATGCCTTCCAACTTTGACGACGGCACGGGGCGTTTTTCGCAGGCGCGCAAAAGTCCGGCCATCACTTTATTGCGGTCAAAGGCTTCGCGCCGCCCGTCTTTTTTGACAACCATGTAAGGGATTTCGTCAATCCGCTCGTAAGACGTGAAGCGCCGTTCGCACTTCAGGCATTCGCGGCGGCGGCGAATCGCATCGCCCTCGCGCGACTCGCGCGAATCCACCACTTTATCTTCAATGAAACCACAGAAAGGACATTTCATAGAGTTTGTCTTTCACTTGGATCAATTGATTACTGTAAAACGCGCGGCTGCAACTTCTCCGGCGCGCTCTCCGTTAAAACCGTTCTCGTTCCCGTTTCTTCGTTTGCGGCGTGCTTCGCTTCATCGTTTGAAACAAGCTGACGCAGGCGCGCAATGTTGATGTCGCCGCGCAGGAAATAGTACAGCCCGAAAATGAGCGCGGGCGCGAACACAATCGGATGCAGCACAAGCACAATCGCCGCCGCGTGGTTTTTGCTGACGCCGAGGATAACCAACCCGGCGGCCGTCGCCCCGTGATATGCGCCCGCCGCGCCGCCCGGCGTCGGCACAAGTGAGCCAACGAGCGCCCAGCCCAGCATGAAAATCGTTTCGCTGAACCCGAACGGCAAGCCGAACGCACGCAGCACCAACAGATTCGCCAGCACAATCGCAAACCACAACACGCACGTCCAGCCGATGGTCACAAACAACTCGCGCGCGTTCGTCAATACACCGAGCGCCTGCGCCAACTGTTCCAACACACCGGTTATACCGCGCCCGACGCGCTCCGGCACAAAACTCCAATGCGCAAATCTTTCGTCGAGCCAATGAATCACACCGGGGGCATAAAATCTGAACAACACGAGACTGGCGAGGCCGAGCGCGCAACCGGCGAGCAAGAGCAATCCGGCAAAACGCGCGTGCGCAAATTCCGTTGCCTGCTCTGCCGACGGATGAAACGCCAGCAAGTTAGCCGAAAAAAGCAGAACGACGGCCACCATGTCGTAAATGCGTTCGACGCCGATAGTCACAAACGACGCGGCAGGGCGCACGCGCGGCTCGCGCAAAGGCAACACGATAGGGCGCACCACTTCGCCCGTTCTGCCGAACAGAACCACCGCGCTGAAACCAATCGTCGTTGCGACAAACAACTCGCGCATACTCGCCGGAGCGAGCGGCGCGAGCAACGCACGCCAACGTAATGCACGCACCCAATATGTCGCGCAGACGACGAAAATCGCAACTAAAAGCAGCCGCCCGTTCGCCGCTTCGATTGAGCGTTTGACCTCCGCCCAATCGAGGCCGCGCCCGAACCACCACAAAATCAGCGCGGCGAGCAACGCAAACAAGACGAACCGCAAATGTTTACGCAAAAATCAACCTCTCGTTATTCATCGGAAATACCGCCGTCGGTAAGCCATTTCGCTTGCAGCCGTCCGGCGCACGACCACAATATATAGTATAGCGATAGCAGGCTACAATAATTCGGAGCGGCGGCGCAACCCGATACCCGTAAGTCTTTTAGCAAACTCACGGCGCTGTCCGGCGAAAATTCGTGAAATCGCACTCGGAACTTGCGATGGAACTTTCGCGCGCACGGCATCGTTAATTTTTTCTGACGGAAGTTTTCCACCCTTTGTCGCGCAAGGCAAGGCGCGTTAAGATCGGAGAGATTAAGACGGTGGGAGCTGTAAACATTTTGGCCGAAACAGTAGCGGGCGGTGGAGCGGAGCTTGTGAGGCGTTGTCGCGCGGGCGATGGCACGGCGTGGGAAGAGATCGTCTCGACCTATTCGCGGCGCATTTATAATCTGGCTTATCGCTTCACGTCGCGCCCCGATGCCGCAGAGGATTTGACGCAGGAAGTCTTCGTGCGCGTGTATCGTTCGCTCGCGCAGTATGACGCGAAGCAGGGCGATTTGCAGAATTGGCTGATGCGGCTGGCGCGAAATTTAATCATTGACGATTACCGCCGCCGCCAACGCCAACCGCAGGACACGCACGCGGACGATCTGGAAGATCATTCGTATCATCTGCGCTCGACGACCAACTCCGTGCAACGCGATATGGAGCGGCGCGAACTCGGCGCGCAAGTGCAAGCGGGCATTGACAAGCTGCCGCCGGATTTACGCACCTGCGTTATCCTGCGCGACATAGAAGAGTTGAGCTATCAGGAGATCGTTGACTTGTTACACATTCCTGAAGGCACTGTGAAATCGCGCATCAATCGCGGGCGCATCGAACTAGCGAAGACGCTGCGCCGCATGAAAGTCGTAGCGATGGGCGATGTCTAAACGAAAGTCAAACAATGCATCGCGTGCTATACGGATCGCGTTTGAATTTCTCATTGATGTATTGACGATGTGGGTCTGGTAGATTCTTCAATTGGGGAACGATCATGCGGCAACGAGTCGCTAACGGTCGTGGAAAGTTCAAGGAGGGGGAGAAACGAGAATTGTGATGCTTTGCGCAGATTTTGAAAATAATTTAAGCGACTATCTTGACGGCGCGCTCGATGCAGATAACAGCCGCGCGTGTGCGGAGCACGCCTTGCGCTGTCCCGTGTGCCACGAGACGTTGAGCGAAGTTAAGGAGAGCATTCGCGCGTGCCGGATGGCGGAAGTGCCCGAACCGGCGTCGCCTGCGCTTGAAGCGCGCATCCTTAAGCAGAGCGCGCCCGAAGCGTGGATGAATTGCGAAGAGTTTGAGGAGCACCTGACGGATTATCTGGACGGCTTTCTTCCCGCCTCCACTTACCGCCGCTGGCAACGCCACGCCGCCGCCTGCGAGCGTTGCACGGAATTGCCCGGCCAAGTCGTGCGTGCCATCGGCGCGTGCTACACCTATATCAGCGAAGAACGTGAAGTTCCGGCAACACTTCACGCGCGGATTTTGCAGGCGACGATTGAAACCACCGACGCCGCGCAAAGGCGTGCGCCCTTTTTCGCACGCATCGCAGATCGCCTGCGTGCGTTGCTCGATCCGCTCGTCTCGCCGCAGTTTGCGACCGTTGCGGCCATGCTGCTGGTCGCCGTGACGGTCTTGACGAGCACTGTTTCGGCGGACGGCTCGATCAGCGGTATGTATCGCGCGAGTTTGCGCCTCGCCGAACAGACCTACGCGCATGGCGCGAGCACGGCGTTCAAAGGCGCGGCCATCTCCGGCGACATCAAACACTTCGCCGATGACCTTTCGGGCTTTATGGAAAAAGAGAAGCGCAATGCGACAGCGGCGACGATAAATGAAAACAGGCAACCGCCACCGCAAAAGCCTGCGGCGCAAGAATCGAAATAACTTTGGCGGCGATCAAGCAATCTCGCTGAGAGCGATTAGAATTCAGAGGCGTTACTGTTACTAAAGCGGATAAAGGAAACCGATGACTTGCGTTTACCACACTAGAAATCCCGCGACGGTGCAGTGCAGCCGTTGCGCACGCGCGCTTTGTCCGGCCTGCGACCATCGCATACGCGGCTTTCCGTATTGTCAGGATTGCATTGTGACGGGCGTCGAAATGTTGCAGCAGCAGTCATCGCGCGCGGTCGCAACCGGTGCGACGGCTTCGCGGCGCAGTAATTCCCCGTTTGTCGCCGCGCTGCTTTCCATCGTGCCGGGACTCGGTGCAGCTTATAACGGCCAGACCTCGAAGGCCATTGTGCATTTCACAGTTTTCGCAAGTTTCTTTCAGATGGCGACGGTGACGGACGGCGTCGCGCTTTTTATCTTGGGCGCGCTCGGCACGTGGTTCTTTGCGATGGTTGACGCTTATCGCACGGCGCAGTTGATGCGCGCGGGTCTCGCGCCGGACGCGGAGCAGGATGCGATTACGCGCAGGCTTTACGGAAATCCTTTCGCGTGGGGCGCGATGCTCGTCGTACTCGGCATCGTTTTTATGCTGCATACGATGTTCGGCGTCAATTTTCCGGTGCGCCAATTTCTTCCCGTCGCGCTTGTCGCGCTCGGAGCCTACATGGTTTTTGATCGCGTGCAACGCCGACGCGCGGGCGACGGGCGTGATTCGGGAACGCCTAAATTCGATATCCACAGCCGACCGCCGTCGGTTGTCGGCACAGCGCCGCTTGGCGTTGAGCGGGGTATCGAGCGCGGCAGTTTCCGCACGGGCGATCTGCTGGCGACGCAGGTTTCGGCGCGCGACGCACGGGCAACCGGCGGCGGCGCGTTCGATCCGCACTCGTAAGCGACGCGCGGCTCGCGTATAATTCTTTCTGTTAACGATTTATTGTCTTAGAAATTAAAAGGGGAAGAAAGTATGTCGGCTTTTATCAGAACATTCGGGCGGTGGGGCGGCATCTTAACATTGATTCTGCTTCTTGTGACTCTCTTGCGGCAATTAATCGCGCTGGTCGGTTTTCTGCTTGTCGCCATTAAAATTTTGGTGGTCGTCGCCTTCGTCGGCCTGATGGTGTTGATTATTTTCGCCATGCTTCGCGGGCGTGCGCGTCGCCGCCGCGACCTTGAAGATATTTAACGACGAACAATTTTTCCCGGCTCCCCCATGCCATTCCACGCTGTTTGCGCCGTGACGAATTCGGTTATTCGTCACGGCGCAAAGTGCTATATCCCCCACGCAGATTCCTCAAATCCATTTGCCCGCCGGTTGCAATCCATAGCTTCGTATGATAGTTTGCGCACTTTTTAGGGCAGCAATCAACGCGAATCCGTAGCGATGCGCGATGCTGACGCTTAAGTTGAGCGCCAGCGTGTGATGTTGTCCTGATTCAAGGTTGGTTCATTCATTAAGCCCCAATTTAGTTTTTACGCGCAGCGCCGGGACGGTGTTCGGCAGGCTGTGCTTTTACTCATTAAGCGCGTTGGCAGCGTCGCGGCACGTACCCTTGTGATCTATTTGTGCCTGAAACGCACGACAGCCGCGCTCGAAGGAGCAGAGTTTGATGTCCCTCAGAGATGACCGCTTTTATGCATTTATAGTCGCCCGCACTTCCCGTTCGCGCTCACGCATTCGCCGCATTACACTTCATAAGCGTTGGTTGAAGGTTTCCGCCGCCTGCGTTTTGGTTCTTTTGTCAGCCGCCGCCTATGGCTTTTACGCTTTGACGCAAGAGGTCGCGCATCTGTCGGTCGAACGCGAAAACGAGCGGCTGCGCGAAGAGAACGCGAAGCAGCGTCAGCAGTTGAATAGCTTAAATAGCCGCGTCGAAGCGGTCGAAGACGTTTCACGACGTATTGCCGAGATGTCAGGCGTCGCGCACGGCGGCGACGAATCGCCGCGAATGGATTTACACGAAACGGAGTTGCGCGGCGCAGGCGGCCCGCGCTTGCCGCTTGATGCAACAAGCGGCGTATCCTTTATCGAACACAAGACACGCGCGCTTGAAAGCAACTTGCGCGCATATGAAACAATTCTGCGCAGGCGGCAGATGTTGCCTTCGCTGTGGCCTGTCGCGGGAAATTTAACGGACGGTTTCGGAGGTCGCCGCGATCCGTTCGGCGGCAGCGCATCGGAGTTTCATGCCGGGCAGGATATCGCCGCAGTGTGGGGCACGCCGGTCGAAGCGGCGGGCAGCGGCAAGATCAGTTTCGCGGGATGGCAGAACGGCTACGGGCAGGTTGTCATCATAGATCACGGCGGCGGTCTGGCGACACGCTACGGCCATCTTTCGCAGGTCAACGTGCGCGCCGGTGAAGAGATCAAGCGCGGCTCTATCTTAGGGCGCGTCGGTTCAACGGGACGCTCTACGGGGCCGCATCTGCACTACGAAGTGCGCATCAACGATAAAGCCGTCAACCCGCGACCGTATTTGCCGCACGCCGCCGAATAAAGCGAAGAGTAGGCTCGAATTATTTAATTAGAGCCGCACAACGACGGGTGCGCGTGAGGGACTTGGCAAAATTTTTCTTGACAGCTTTAACGGCTTTCGCTTAGTATGCGCCGTCTTTTGACATCCGATGTTCCTTTCGCTCGCCTCTCGACAGAGATTTGCGCAAGCGTTACAAACATGAATTTCAATTGAACTTAGTTTGTCTCGTGTCCGGTTCGGGTAAACTCGTATTTATTGAGTCTCGCTTGACCCGGCACAGGCGTTTTGTTGATTGTGTAGCTTTCCAGTGGGGCGCATCCATATCCTGAATGCGCATCCGGCTCACAAGCATTAACTTCCAGGACGGCGCTTGATAAGAGCTTCTTCTGAAGCCCGGCTTTCAACGCCTCTGTTTTACCGAATCGTTAGGAGGATTCGTTTGTTATGTCTAGAATAACCGGTAAGGTCAAGTGGTTTAATAACTCGAAGGGCTATGGTTTTATCGAACAGCCCGGCTCGACCGATATCTTTGTTCACTACAGCGCCATTCAGGGCGACGGCTTCAAGACCCTCGAAGAAGGTCAGGAAGTCGAGTTCGAGGTCACACAAGGCCCCAAAGGGCCGCAGGCGGAAAAAGTGACCAAGGCGATGTAAGCTGGCACAAGGCTTTCCACAGCGAAGCCACTCTGACCGCTTCCGGCCATCTTCTTGTGACCCGGAAAGCGCATAAAAAAGGAAGCGGCCTCAAATAAACTCGAGGCCGCTTCCTTTTTCCCTTTCAGGTGCGCCGCTTAATCCGCTTTCGCTTTGAACTGTACGCGCCCGCCTTCGACATCAACGGAAAAACGCACGCGCTCGCAACCGAGTTGCTCTTTCATATTATCGGTTCGAGTGGCGACTAAATGATGAAAGCGCGGAAACGAAAGATCATCCGTAGGCTCGCCGCACTTTCTTTTCGCCTCGACCAGAGCTTCGTATAAACTCTTGATCGTCGAAACATCTCTGTGCGCGTCCTTGCAGACGAAGATTGAAGGCTCGGCCTGCTTAACTTCGGCACGCGCAGAAGCTCTGTGAGCGGCGGCGGCGTCGCGCCCTTCCTCGCGTCCCTGCAATGTTCGCCGCCACATCTCGCGGAAAGATGTATAGCGCGCGACCAGAGAATTATAGAGATAGCGTTGCGCGAAGGTGAGCGTGCGGTCGTCGGCGATGCGCTTGATGGTCGCTTCGATGCGGCTCTTCGTGTCATAGGGCGGACGCTTCGCCGCACCGTTAAAGTAAATATCG
This sequence comes from Pyrinomonadaceae bacterium, assembly GCA_046262295.1. GTDB lineage: Bacteria > Acidobacteriota > Blastocatellia > Pyrinomonadales > Pyrinomonadaceae > JBHENC01. The sequence goes on from JBHENC010000001.1 coordinate 108,871, forward strand.
AACTCCACCTTAAGACGGCGCATATCTTCTTCAAGCCGCACCAGCTGTTCGTCAATGGTGGGCTGATTGTCGCGCGGCTGAATGTTTCGTTTATTCGGCTGCGCTCTGTTTTGCTGGGCTTGTCGCCCGTATTTGTTATCACGGATCGGCATTTTCGTCTTTCGCTCCTCACCGCCGCTCGCGCGCACATAGAATAGGGCAGCACACGGACGTCTGATTTAAGTCTAGGCGTTTTGAAAGCGCAGTGTCAACAAAGACTTTGCAAGAGGCGTCAGCAGCGACTTTGCGCAAGCGACGACTTACGCCCGAATCAAGTGATTTACATTTAACGGCGTTCGCCGCCGAAGGCATTGGCGTGTTACGCTTCCACATCGAACTGGTGAGGCACGCCGACAAGGAATATATGACGAACGAAGGCGCCGCGACGGTGGCTACCGAATCCGGGTTTCAGCGCAAGCATCTTTTGCGGGCGCTGCCCTCCGTCAACGCTGTGCTACGCACTGAAACGGCGTGCGCGTTGCGCGATCAACTCGGCGCAGCACGTCTGACAAATCTCGCGCGCATCGTCACGGCGGAGCTACGCGCACAGCTTCCGGTAATTGATTCGCTGAAGAAAGACGACGCGAATCATTACTCGCGCGAAGCTCTGCTGGCGGAAGCGGCACGCAGGCTAAAGCAAGCGGCGGAGCGCGAGACGGCAAGCGACCTGCGCCGCGTCATCAACGCGACCGGCGTCATACTGCACACCAATCTGGGACGCGCGCCGCTGTCCCTTGCCGCCCGCGAAGCAATCGCACATGAGGCCGCAGGCTATTGCACGCTCGAGTATGATCTGCACACGGGCGAGCGCGGACGACGCGGGGGGTGCGTCGAAGAGTTGCTGGCGGAATTGACCGGAGCCGAAGCCGCTCTGGTCGTCAACAACTGCGCCGCCGCCGCCCTGCTCGTTTTGACGGTGCTGGCCGCAGGCGGCGAAACAATCGTCTCGCGCGGCGAACTCGTGGAGATCGGCGGAGACTTTCGCGTGCCCGATGTGATGGCGCAATCCGGCACGCGCATGATCGAAGTCGGCACAACGAACCGCACGCGCCTTTCCGATTACGAGTGCGCCATCACAGACCAGACACGCCTGCTGCTGCGCGTGCATCCGTCAAACTATCGCATCGTCGGCTTCACCGATGCGCCCGCCCTTCACGAACTCGCCGCGCTCGGACGCGAGAAAAGCATTCCGCTCTACGAAGACGCCGGATCGGGCGCGCTCCTTGATCTTTCGCCTTACGGCCTTGATGACGAGCCGTTGATACGCGCTTCCATCGCCGCTGGAGCCGACATCGTGTCTTTCAGCGGCGACAAACTGCTCGGCTCGGCGCAGGCCGGATTAATCGTCGGACGCCGCACGCTCGTTGAAACACTGCGGCGACATCCGCTTTACCGCGCCTTGCGTGTTGATAAGCTCACGATCGCCGCACTGCAAGCGACGCTTCAAGCATATCAGCGCGAAAGCGCCCTCGCGGAAGTGCCTGCGCTGCAAATGCTCGCGCTAACCGGTGAAGAAATAAGTAAACGCGCACGCCTGTTTCTGTCGAAATTGAAGAAACGCGCACACACGCATCTTCGCTGCGAGATCATCAAAGGCCACTCGGCCATCGGCGGCGGCGCAGCACCTACGACGCGCCTACCCACAAGCCTTATTGCGCTCTCGCACGAAATTTTACCCGCAACTGCTTTAGAGCAAGCGTTGCGCGCTTCCGCACCGCCCGTTATCGCACGTATACAGGAAGACCGCGTGTTGCTCGACCTGCGCACCGTTGCGTTAAGCGAAGAAGCGGAACTGCTCGGCACTCTCGGCAAGCTCTGAATCGCTCAAACCTTTAATCTCGCCCATTCTGCTTCTTAACCGCACGATTATTATTTCCTTGCGTTAAACGATGCTTTTCATTGTATAATGCGTTTAGCGCGAACGTTCTTTGTTGTCGCGTTCTGGATTTCCATCCGAAACTTCCCTTCCGTCCCTTAAAAACCGCCTTGAAAAATTCATCTTCCGTCTCAAAATACGACGCCGTATCACTGGCTCTCGCGGCTGGCGCGGCGCTCATCGTCTGGGCTTTGTGGAGTGCTGGCGTGCTCGCTTCCGTGCAGGCGGCGTTTGTGCTCGCGTCGAAAGACGGCGCTACGGCTATTACCCCGCACTTACAAATCTGGCAGGCAGCGCCTATGTTTTTAGCGGCCGGGTTGGGTATAGGGTTGGCGTTAAGTCTCGTCGGCCTGCGGCGATTGCTGCCGTTTATGGCGGGCGGCCTCGCGTTTTTGTGCGTGGCGAGTCTGCTCGCTTCACGCTTTCTGCACATTGATATTCTTTTTGCGCCCGTCGCGCTGGCAGCGTTGGCGGCGTGCGTCGTCGTGCAGGCGCACAGGCTGGCGAGCGTCGAGAAACTGCTGACACATAGCGTGCGGCGCACGGCAGCACAAACAAACGCACTGGAAGGCGGCTCGGCCAACGCGCGTTTAATGAGCGGCTTGAAGCTGCTGGAAACGGTCTTGCCGCTGGACGAAGCGGTTATTTTTCAGCCGGACGAAAACGGCGAACTGGCTCCGGCGGCGCGGCTGCGTGCCAACGGCGGCACGGCGCTCGAAGCCAGCCGCCACAACGCATGGCGCGAAGGCGTTAAACTTTGCGAGCGCGCCGTGACGACGGGCGAGCTTGTCGCAACTCCGGCGCAAAGCAATAACGGCGACTCAACGGCAGCGGATAAAAGCGGCGGGGCGTCGAACGTCGCGCTGCCTCTCAAGCATGAAGGACGAGCCGTCGGCGCTCTGCTCGTGCGTCTGCGTGAAAGCTTCGACGAGAACGACCGTCCGTTGCTTGCGGCAGTCGGCGCACAACTTGCGCGCAACTTTCAACGTGACGAAGCGCGCAAAAAAGGGATGGCGGAAGATTCTTTGAGCTTCTTTTCGACGAGCGCAGCCAAGCGTCGCCTTGAGTCATTCGGCGTCGTCAGCGGGTTGCTGACGGAACAAAGATTCGGCGCGGAAGTTCTCTCTGAAGCGTCAAACGGCCACGCCGTCGCCTACCTAGACGGCACGCTCGCTTACGTCAACGCGGCTATCTTGCGCGCGGCACATCTCGAAGAAGCAGCGGCGCGTCAACTCGATCTTTTCGGTTTGCTCGATTGCTTTCGCGCGGGAGTTTTCGATGAACCGTCCATCGCCGTGCGCCGCGTGCTTCAATCCGGCGAGGCTTACGAGCGCGAGTTGTACTTCGCCGAACGCAATGAAACGCTTGAACTGCGCATTGCGCTCATCACCGAACGCGCCGTCGAAACGAACTCGCAGGAGCAACAGAATCCGCTGTGTCTCGCCGTCACGGTGCGCGACGTGACGAGCATCAAAGAGTACGAAAAACTAAAGAGCGATATGGTCTCTTTGATGGCGCACGAACTGCGCACGCCGATCACCAGCATCAACGGTTTCGCCGAACTGCTCGCATTGGACGAAGCGATTCCCGAAGAGTCGCGCGAGTTTCTCAACATCATTTGCAGCGAATCGCAGCGGCTCTCGAAGATGATTAATACGTTTCTGACCGTCACCAAGCTCGAAGCGGCAGACCGTCAGGACGTGCTGAAGATTCCGCTCAAGATAGACGACGTGGTGCGCGAAACTCTGGCGACGCTGCATCCCGTCGCAAAAAAGAAACGCATACGCCTCGTCGAGCAACCGGCCACGCAACTGCCGCCGGTGGCCGCCGACAAAATGCTCATTACGCAGGTCGTCACCAACCTCGTTGACAACGCCATCAAGTTCTCGCCCGAACGAACCGCCGTGACCATCACCACCGCGCTCGAAGCCGATACGGTGCGCGTCTCCATAGAAGATCGCGGCTACGGCATTCCGCCCGAATCGCTTGACCGCGTGTGGGAAAAGTTTTACCGCGTCGCGCGCGACGGGCAGGACAAAGAGCAGGAATCAACCGGCCTCGGCCTCTCCTTCGTCCGCGAAGTCGTCGAACAGCACGGCGGCACCGTCGCCCTCGAATCCGAAGTCGGACGCGGCTCGAAATTCAGCTTCACGCTGCCCAGATTGTAAAGAATAGATGTTGGATATTAGATGTCGGATGCTGGAGCCACTTGGATAACTAACATCCGGCGTCTAGCATCCGGCATCTGTTTTATTGATTGTCCCTCTGCAATTCTTTGCGCCGCACGTGCATCTCTTTTTATCCGAATGCAAGGTCATCACGTAGTCGAGCGTGATTTCTTCGCCGGGGTGTATGTCGCGCAGGGCGTAGAAGAGTATGTGGCCGTAGAGGATTTTCATGTAGCAGTTGGGCTGGCAGGAATGGTTAATATAATGCGTGCCGTTGCCGCCCGTGTTGCCGTCAATGCTCCACCTGTCGTCAATGGCGCAGATGCGCAGGATGCGGCGACGGCGGGCGCGGCGGGCGGCTTCGGCGTCGGGAATCAACTCGCCCGCGTACTCCGCGATTTTTCTGCCGCGACGAAAAGCGACGGTCGCGAAACAGCCTTTGCCGTTAATCTTCGATTTCCCGACGGCGAGGCCGGGCGCTAATTTCATCTTCATAACTTCAAACAAAGATGGCCGCCCGCGCGCTTCTTCGATAGAGGCGACGAGCGGCCAATGCTGTTTTCGTAGCTTATACAACCAGCTTACTTCAAACGAAAGCTGCGCGCGATGGCATCCGTTTGATTGCGAATCTGTGCGAGTTTGCCGCGCAAGCCGGTGAAGCGCAAAGCGTAGACGGTGCGATTGTCGGCGCGTAGATAATAGATGCGCCCGACCATCGGTTTGCCGCCGCTCGTGTATTCATAGGAGGTGACGATGCCGCTTAAACGTCCTGCGAAATTCTCTTCGCGCCCTTCGACGTAGCCCGGCAGGAAGCGCAACTTCTGATCGCTCTCGCGCCGCGCCACATCCGAGACGCTCGCGCCCGCGTCAACCACCTCTTTGCGCACGCGCAGGTAGCCGTCATTGCGGTCGCCGTAAACAAACTCGGCGTGCTGGTGAACGCTGTCCGGCTCCGCCACGACGCGCCACGTCGCCCCCGGCAACTCCAGCGCATACTCGACGCCGTCGCTCGTAAAAGGACGCGCCTGCCCGCAGACATTAACGATTACGCCGCTCACCATCAAGGCAAGAATCGTCTGGATAATTAATCTTCGCATCTTCTTGAATACTCTCCTTCAAACTCGGCAGCCCGACGGATTCTAAACAGGTCAACAGGAAATCCTGAAATGCTCTCAAGGCGGCTGGCAAACCGCTTTGTCAGATGCGCCGCGAGTGATAATCCGTTGTCCCCGAAAGGCGCGTCTGCGGTATCGCCGCCATGCAAATATGTAACTCCATCCCTTTCATTTATCCTTCAGCGGAAATTTACGAAGCGGGCTGGGCGAGGGCGGCGCGTTGAAATTGCAGTAGGCGTTCGATGCCCTGTGTGGCGAGCGCGAGCAGATCGTTCATTGCTTCGCGTGTGAAGGGCGCGCCTTCGGCTGTTCCCTGCACTTCGATGAAGCGTCCGTCGCCCGTGCAGACGACGTTCATATCAACTTCGGCGCGCGAGTCTTCGTCATACTTCAGATCGAGCAGCGGCGTGCCGTCCACGATGCCGACGCTCACGGCACAGACTTCGCCCGTAAGCGGAAGGCGCGCGATGCGGCCTGCGCGCACGAGATGGCGGCAAGCTAAGGCGAGCGCGACATATGCGCCGGTGATCGAAGCAGTGCGCGTGCCGCCGTCGGCCTGCAACACGTCGCAGTCAATCGCAATCGTGCGTTCGCCTAAAAGTTTAGTGTCGGCGACGGCGCGAAGCGAGCGCCCGATCAGGCGTTGAATTTCATGTGTGCGCCCGGAAGGGCCGCCGCGTCCTGTTTCGCGTTGCGTGCGTTGGTGTGTGGCGCGCGGCAGCATCGCGTATTCGGCGGTGATCCAGCCCGTCCCGCGATTGCGCAGAAAAGGTGGCACGCGCTCTTCGACGGATGCCGAACAGATCACGCGCGTCGCGCCCATCTCGATGAGCGCGGAGCCTTCCGCGAAAGGCAGAAAGCCCGGCGTAATTTTCACGGCGCGCAGTTCGTCGCTGCGGCGCGCATCAGTGCGTGTGTAGCTCATCGGTTCCCCAGACTTCAACGGCCTCTAAAACTTTCGGCGCGCTTCCCAAGAATCTTTCCGCGACGCGGCTAAAACGCTCCGCCGCATCCGTCACATAAAAATGGTCGAGATCATCGCACAATCGGCGCGGCTTTTCGCTGCCACGTTCGACGCTTGCAACGTGCGCCGAAATCTTCTCCGAATACAACAGCGCGGCAACATCATGCGCCGCCGCTTCGCCCGAATCAATCAGGCGGACGCCCGCGCCCATCGTTTCCTGTATCACACTTCGCAAAATCGGATAGTGCGTGCAGCCTAACACAAGCGTATCAACATCCACTGCAACCACGTCGCGCAAATATTCGGCGGCAACCTCGCGCGCCACATCGTGATCCGCCCAGCCTTCTTCGGCCAGCGAAACGAAGAGCGGGCACGCACGCTCTATGACTCTAATATCCTTATCCAACTTTGCCAACGCTTCACGATACGCTCCGCTATGCACGGTTGATTCGGTTGCGATAACACCGATGCGCCGTTTTGCAGACGCTTCGATTGCCGCGCGAGCGCCCGGTTCGATGACGCCGACGACTTTGACGTTGACGGCGCGGCTGATTGCCGGAAGCGCGAGCGCCGACGCCGTGTTGCAGGCGACGACCAACATCTTGATGCCGCGTGACGCTAAAAAACGCGCGTTCTCTATGGCATACCGTTCGACAGTCGCCAGCGATTTCGTGCCGTAGGGCACGCGCGCCGTGTCGCCCAGATAAACGAAACGCTCGTTCGGCAAACGCTCGTGCAGCGCGCGGTAAACGGTCAGGCCGCCGACGCCGCTATCGAAGATTCCGATTGGCAGATCAGGATTCAAACTAATCGTCGCACCTCGAATCGAAGCTTGCGAACTTACCACGAAAGAGATTTTTGTGCGCGCAGAAATTGAGTTGGCGAGTGCTGTTTTGAAAGTGAATTTTTTGTGAAGGAGGGTTGGCGAATTGAAGCAAAGGAAATGAAATTGGTGGAGGCGCAGGGAATCGAACCCTGTTCCAAGAGACAACGCCGACGGAATCTACATATTTAGTCGCTTCTCTTTTCGCCCACTTCTTGCGAAGCGGGCAAGTTTCGCTCATTGCACGGGTCAGTGAAACGACGAAGACCCCGCGCACGAGCTAGCCCGATTTTATTTCGCCCGCCGCCACGTGCCGAAGCGGTAGGCTAGCTCAACTGAGTGACATCTCGATCCGCGCGCTTGAGCGACTTGCGGCGAGACGCCTTGGTGCTTTAATTAAGCAGCAAGGGCCAATTCTTGATTATTGGCAATTGTGTTTCCCGGCGCTTTTTAACGAGCTGCACTGGGTAGCCCGATATGCATCCAATCAGCGATTAAGACTCCTGTCGAAGCCTGTCGCCCCCACAAAACGCGAACACATTAGTATAGCAACCGGTTTCACAAAGCGTCAATCATCGCGCCCCGACTGCGAAGCGCGATGATTGCCGGGACGCCTTTCTTTGAAGCTTCGCCTCGCCCGCAGAGTTGCGTTATAATCCGCGTTGCGCAACGATGCGCGTCTCCCTGTCATCCTAGCGTCGGAGCATTTTCAGGCGAGGCCGCTGGAGATTCGTTGTCACGCCTCGCCTTCGTATCAATCAGAAAAAAGGACACGCTTTAATGTCTTCAGAAACTCCTGTCCTGCGTGCGCCGCGTTCGCGCCCCGTCGTCGCAATAAACAATCCGCAGGCGCAACGCTTCCGGCAGGTGCGCAGGCTCTGGCTGCCCGCCGTGCTGTTGCTGGCTTTGACAGCGGGCGGCTTGACGGGCGTCGTCGCCGCGTACCAGCTCAATTATTCGCGCGCGGCAAACGAAGTGGCGTCGCTGGCAACGTATCGCCCGAGCGTGGTGACGCGCATTTATGCGGATGACGATAAGACCGTGATCGGACAGTTCGCGCTGGAAAAACGCATCCCGCTCAAGTACGAAGAGATTCCGCCGGTGATGCGCAACGCGATTCTCGCCATCGAAGACGCGCGCTTCTACGATCACGTCGGCATTGACCCGATACGCATCGTCGGCGTCGTCATCAAGAACATCACGACGGGCAGCCGCGAAGGTGGCTCGACGCTTACGCAGCAACTCGCCAAGAGTCTCTTTCTGACAAGAGAGCAGACCTACACGCGCAAGATCAACGAATGGGTCGTTGCGCTCCAGATCGAACGCTTCTACACGAAGAATCAGATCATGGAGATGTACGCCAACAATATTTTCTTGGGCGCGGGCGCATACGGCGTCGAGAGTGGCGCGGAAACTTATTTCGGCAAACAAGCGAAAGACCTACATCTGGAAGAAGCCGCGCTGCTCGCCGGAATGCCGAAAGCGCCGAGCCAGCTTTCGCCAACCACTCATCCGAAAGAAGCGCGCGAGCGGCGCAACATCGTGCTGGATCAAATGGCAAAGAACGGTTTCGCATCGCAGGAGGAAGTTGACCGCGCGAAGGCTTCGCCGATTCGTCTGGCCGACACCGCTTACTATCAATCGCAGCAACGCTCTTCGCCGTTCGATTATCCGATAGAAGAAATCCGGCAGGAGTTGGAAGACAAGTTCACGACGCGCGTCGCGCAGGGCGGCCTCGCCGTCTACACGTCCATTAACGCCGACGCGCAGAAAAAGGCTGTCGAAGTAGTGCAGACGCATCTGCGGCAGTACGACAAAGGCCACGCCGGATGGCATCCCAACTACACCAACATCAGTTCGCTGATTAACAACAATACTGAACCGCTGACGCAAACGCAGTTGGACAACTTCAAGTACCCGGACTGGTACGGCAACGATTACGAAGCGGGCAAGTATGTGATCGGCCTAATCATGAAAGTTGATGCGGGACGCAACGAGGCTCTCGTGCGCTTCGGCAGCTACACGGCGCTCGTCACGCCAAAAGAGATGGGCTGGTCTGCGCGTCAGCCGAAGACCGAATTCAAAGCGGGCGATCTCGCGCAGTTTGCCATTAAAGATGTTGACGAAGCGAATCGCCGTCTTAAAGTTGACCTATCGCAAATCCCGAACGTGCAGGGCGCGATGATGACTTTGAACGCGCACACCGGCGAGATCATCGCCATGGTCGGCGGCTACGATTTCTACACCAACAAATTCAACAACGCGACGCAGGCTTATCGTCAAACAGGCTCCTGCTTCAAACCGTTCGTCTACACGGCGGCGATTGAATGGGGCATGACGCCGGAGACGAAAGTGAGCGGCGCGCCGATCAGCCGCAACGGTTGGACGCCGCATAATTACGACGGCTCGACGGGCAACGGCGATCTGCCGATGAAGACGGCGCTCGCCAAATCCATGAACGTCCCGGCGGTTCACCTGCTCGACACCGTCGGCATTCAGACGGGTTCGCAGATGGTCAGGCGTTTCGGCATCACCGTCCCGATGGCTCCGTATCTGCCTTCGGCGCTGGGAGCCACCGAAGTACCGCTCATTCAAATGGTCTCCGCTTATTCGGCCTTCCCGAACAAAGGCGTGCGCGTCGCCCCGCATATGATTCGCCGCGTATTGGATCGTGACGGCAATGCTATTGAAGAGTGGGAAAAGACCACCTACAAAGTGACGAGCGAGTATGTCGCCCTGACGATGGTTGATATGATGCGCGGCGTCGTCGAAGCGCCGGGCGGAACGGGCGCGGGCGCGAAAGTTCTGGGTGTGCCAATCGCGGGCAAGACAGGTACGGTCAACGATCACACGGACGTGTGGTTCATCGGTTATACGCCGACTTACGTGACGGGCGTCTGGATGGGCTATCCCGGCAGAAAGAAACCGCTCGGCGACGACATGACGGGCGGACGCGGCGCGCTGCCCTTCTTCGTTGATTTCATGAAAGATTTTCTGAAGGACAAGCCGAAGGAAGATTTCGAGAAATCGCCGGAGATGCCCGAAGATATGAAGGAACTGCTCGACCAGCGCAAGCGCGAGAGACAGGAGGAGGAAGAAGCGAAACGTCTTGAATTGCTCGCGCAACGCGGCAACAAACGCAACTATGACGACGAAGATGATGGAGGCGACGCACTGCTTCCCGTCGGTATCACCAACCCCAGGCTCGAACAGGTAACGCTGCCGCCCGCGCCGAGCGATCTGGAAAGCCACACGCCGAAGAACGAAACGGCCGCGCCGACGCCTTCCACGACGACGCCCAAGAAGAGCGAAACCGATGCGCCCGCGACCGCGATACCGCGCGCCACAGATACGCTTGCTCCGCCGCCCGCCGCAACACGCCCGCGCGAAGTTGACCCGCAAAAGAAGAAGGGTAAGAAAGGCACGGACGAGCCTTAAACTAAAGTTGTTATCGGCGGCAAACAAAGAAACGCCCGCTGCTCGAAACGACGCTCATAGGCACAGGCCGTAGCGTATCGGGCGGCGGGCGGTTCTTTTATCGCAGACTTATCAGCGAGACCGCTTACCAGAAGATTTTGCCCAGATAGTGATCCAGCATCTTTCTCCACCAAGGCCAATCGTGATCCACGTCGTGCCCCCACAAATCGAGCGTGTGCGGAATGCCCTTCTGCCCCAGAATCTCCGACAGGCGGCGGCTGCGATCCGGCGCTTCATAAGCTCCCTGTCCTGACAAAATGTAAATCGCATCGGCGCGTTGCAGCAGCGGCAGATAATAATCGTCGTGTAGATTCGATAGATATGCGACAGGATTATTGAAATAGATATTGTCGTCCGTGTAGCCTTGCAAGTAAGAAGTAATATCGTAGCTACCGCTCATCGCAATCGTGCCGCGAAACAGGTCTGGATGGCGAAAGTAAGTGTTCGCGCCGAGAAACGCGCCGAGACTCGCGCCCGTCGTCAGCGGACGCACGCCCCAGTCGCCCGCGTCGTTGCGAATCAGCGGCAACACTTCATCCGTCACGTAACGATCATACCGCGCCAGCAGTTCGCCTTTGACCCAGGGCGGGGCTTGCTCGTTGAGCAGGCTGTAACGGTTCACGCTGTTGATCGAATACGCGCGCACACGCCCCGCCTCGATGTGATTTTTGATTGCGTCAACCAGCAGGAATCTTTCATACTCAAGAAAATCTGCGGCGGCGGTGGGAAACATCAACAGCGGCGCTCCCGCGTGGCCGTAAGCGACCAGCGGCATCTCCATTTCAAGGTTATGGCTGTACCAGGCGGTTGTTCTGCGTTCCATACCGATTTTCTCCATGCGCCCGGCGGCGGGCGACGCGCGGCACTGATGAGAGAGCTTTTAGATCAGACGTGCGTGACGAAAATAACAGCGCAAGATATTGGCGCACTTTCCGTTTGCACGCAAGGCACGTCGGCCTCAACGCCCGCTTGACGCTCAATCATACCTTCTGCTATAAAAATGGTTCGCGCGCCCGGACACAACATCACCGATGTCAACCGGCGCGCCTTTTCCGCAGTAGCTCAATGGCAGAGCATTCGGCTGTTAACCGAAGGGTTGTAAGTTCGAGTCTTACCTGCGGAGCCACTTCTGACAACGAAACCCGCATGAACATTGACGTTCGTGCGGGTTCTGTTTTTCCGCGCCCATTCGGCGTCCAAACTTTTCCGCCCGGTAGTGGTGAGCATCCGTTTGACCTGCCTTAATAACCGCTAATCTACAAGTGGAGTTGAGCATTGATTATACAAAAAGCCGTGCCGTATCTTCAGTGCGAACAATGGCTCTATCTCGCATTTGATGTTACGACGTTGCGCCTTACGCTGCCGAAGCAAGCAAAGTCACGCAGTCGCCAACAACGGCTCGCGCGCTACACCAAAGTGGTCACACTCTGACGCATGGTGTTTCTTTGCGGCGCATCGCCTGCGAACTGCATCTGTCGCGTAACACGGTGAAGAAGTTAGTCCGTGCCGGATCGTTCCCGGAGAACGCCTTAACTGGCGTCGGCCGTTGTTATAAGCAGAGCCACAATTATTCACTCAACGGTTTCCTAAGGCGCAGATGTAATAAGCTTTTCGTTGGGAAGTGTAAGTTCGAAGTAAGCGCTGTCATCAACGCCTATGGTGAATCTGTTTACATCAAACTGGAGCGGCCGAACGTACCAACACTGCGCCACCTTTACGGCGACACTCATAGCAGCACAAGCAACTGCATGGAGCTTTGATCCGGTAAGCGCAAGTTCAAAGTTGAAGCCGCCGTTCACATACCATGTTTGATAATGCTTCGCCAGAAAGTTTAGCACTCCGGGCAGATCGTGCGAATCTATCGGCGTCAGATTTGTATTTGCATAGTTGTTTACGGCCACATCGGCCGCAATGCGTGCGAGATGGCTACATGGCGATTCTCCGTTCGGTGCTAGGATTTCGATACGATCAAAATCCCGCTCGTCCAGAAGCGTCAACAATCGCTCATGCTTGGCAGATGAGAAAGCGCAGAGGATACGCCTTCTGGACTCATCTGCATCTGATATGAGTTGCTTCTCGCAGTCGTAGCGACCTTTTTCGCCGGTAAGAATTTTGCGCAACTCTAGCAACAGACTGTAGTGATCTAGATTGCGTTCAGCATCAATAACTTTCTGAATATCTTCATCACGCGGATAATATATCTGCGCCCTCGTATCGCAATCCAGACCTTATCTGCCTGCTTGAGTGCGCTTCTTACCGACTGGAAAAGAGCCGGTTTCCCCAGTCCGGTTGTGTCTACAAATACATTTCCCTGAACTTCAAGTCCTTCTTTCCCTATATCTCTATAAGCAACGAGCCGAACATTTTCAGTCGAGCGAGCTACGAATTCCTTTATAGCCTCGCCGTGTCCTATCTCCTCTTTTTCAGTACAGGACAAAAATTGATCTTTGAAACTGCATAAACGGCCATCGTGCCGTATCCTTCCGAAGATTTGTCGCCAAACTCATCTTGAAAGGACGCAGTGCACAATGGCCGACATTCGCCCTTTGGAGCGAACGCTTGCGGAAACTGTAACTTGGAATAAAGCTCGTCGCAACTTCTTGGCGAAGTTTGTGGTCGCACTTGTTTCAAGTCAAGACCATCAGTCTTGTCCACATCTCTGCGGTGATGAGCGGGCGGGCGAAACAGGACTCGCACGACAAGAGATGTCAACGCTTTCTTCGCTTGTTTGAGTTGCCGTTCGCCGAGATCGCACGGCGGGTTATCAAATTGCTTGGCATCCCGAAGCCGTTCGTCATCTCGCTTGACCGCACCGATTGGTATTTGGGACAAACCCCTTTGAATGTGTTCATGTCGAGTGTTGTCCATAACGGGGTTGCTTTTCCTCTGTTGTGGACGGTCTTGGAGAAGAAAGGTTCGCCACTCTGTCCCATGTATTTCACAACATCTGGATCGGCGAACAATCGCGCTAGATCATCCAGGTCGTCCGGCGCAAACATACGCAGGCAGAGACGGCGTGTCTCGATCTCACGGTTAGAGAAGCTCGATCCACCCGTTACTTCCGGTGGACAAACTTGAGGTTGGCGAAAGCATGTTGTTAGTCCCATGATTTCTAGTTCAACTCCAAACACTGCGGCGACATTCAAACTCTACTCCAGCTTCACTACATCGAATAGGCTGCTTCAAGCAGTTCGACAGCCTCCGGTTGAGACGATTCTTTTAACGCGAGGATGGGTGTCTGCCATTGCGAAGAAGCAGCCAGCGAGAGAGAAGCTGCAGCCTCAGCTTCAACAGGCTTGGAGAAGAAGTAGCCCTGCCCGCTTTGGCATTTCAGATTTCGCAATTGCTCCATCTGCTCCTTCGTCTCAACTCCTTCGGCCACAACTTTCATCTTCAGATTACGTGCCAGCATGAGAATCGTGCGGACGATCTCCATATTCTCATCGTTTTCACTCATTCGACTGACGAACGAACGGTCAACCTTCAGCGTGTCAACCGGCAGGCGGTGAAGGTTCGAGAGCGACGAATAACCTGTGCCGAAGTCGTCAATCGAGAGTTCGATGCCAAGCGCCTTGAGTCGCTGAAGCGTCTCGATTGCGCCTTCGACATTTTCCATCACCGCGCTCTCCGTGATCTCCAATTTCAGTGCGCGCGGATCAAGACCTATGTCTTGCAAGGTGCTGATGATCTGCTCGAACAAATCCGAGTGCGCGAACTGTTTGTTTGAAAGATTAACGCTGATGTAGGAAGGCGCCGACGAAGATAGTTCTATCTGCCACTGCCGCATCTGACGGCACGCTTCCCTTAGCACCCACCGGCCGATCCGAATGATAAGTCCCGTTTCTTCGGCCACAGGAATAAAGTCCAATGGCGAGACGAGTCCGCGAGTCGGGTGTCGCCAGCGCACGAGCGCCTCGAATCCGTTTAGCTTGCCGTTCTCCAAAGAAACAATCGGCTGATATGTGAGAAAGAGTTCGTCGCGTTCGATTGCCTGCCGTAAATCCGTCTCGACTTGCATTAGGTTCATCGCGCTGGCGTGCATCCCCGTGTCAAAAATTTCATGGCGCGCTTTGCCGAGAGACTTGGCGCGGTACATCGCCGTATCCGCATCGCGCAACAACTCTTGCGGAGAGTTATACCCGGTCGTGCTCGGCGCAATTCCAATGCTAACGGTGGTAAAGACTTCATGTCCGCCGAGATTAAAGGGGCGGCTTAGCTTTTGATGAATACGCTCAACGGTGCGTATCGCGTCGCCGATGTCCCTGATGTCTTCGAGAAGAATCGTGAATTCATCGCCGCCGAGTCGCGCAATGGTATCCAACGGGCGCATACACTCTTCGAGGCGGCGCGCGACACCGATGAGTAGTTGGTCGCCAATCATGTGACCGAGCGAGTCGTTGATTACCTTAAAGCGGTCGAAGTCTAAAAAGAGGACGGCGAATTGGCGCTCAGGATTGTGTTTGACCCGCTCTATGGCAAGTTTCAAATGGTCAATCAAAAGGGCGCGGTTCGGCAAACCCGTCAGCGCATCGTGGAAGGCGTCATGGACAAGCTGCTCCTCGGCGCGCTTGCGGTCTGTAATGTCCTGAATTTGAAAGATGAAGTGTAACGGCTTGCCTTCGCCGTCACGCACCAAAGAGACGCTGAGCATTACCCAGATCAGGTGACCGAGCTTATGCTTGTGGCGCTGCTCCACCTGATAACGCGAGACTTTTCCTTGAAGCAGTTTGTTGATGTGGATGAGCAGTGTGCCTAAATCTTCTTCATGAATGAGGTCTTGAAAATTGCCGCAGAGAAATTCCTGTTCGGTGTAACCGAGAATTTCCGAGAGTGAGCGATTAACCTTGAGCCATCGCCCTTCGGGTGCGACCAGCGCCATGCCTGCGGCGTGATCGAAGGCGCTGCGAAGACTCTCCTCGCTCTCTTGCAGGGCATTGCTGATGCGCTCTTGTTCGGCGATGTGGCGTGAGAGTTCTTCGACGTGATTCTCTGCGGATTCCAGATTAGCGCGATAGGTGCGGTATGTGAAATAGACGATGGCGATAATTGGAATCGTCACGAGGAAGGCGTAGAAGCCGACAATGTGAATGAGCTTGGCGTTGACGCCCGCGGCGGATGCTCCAGCAAAATAAGTGAGGGATGTCCAGAGATAATAAGTCTTCCATGTTTGAAAGAAAGGCTTGTCGAGCTTGAAAGATTCTCGCAGCGCCGCCAGTCCGGAATTGGCGACATATTGAACAAACGCCATTACGCAGATGGCGATGATGAAGTAAGCCGTGTAGTCGCCTTCCGTTAATCTTTCAACGGAGCCGAAGCAAGCGCGTAATGTCCAGACGGTGATAAAGGTCGAGCAGGCGAGCAGTGAGGCGTTAAAGAACCGCGTCATCCACTTTTTGCTGAATCGCAAAGACGAGCAGAAGGCTTCCGCCGCCGCGACCAGAATGGCTGCCTCGCCGCCATAAAGCAGCAGCGTTAGAAAGATGAATGTATCGGAGACGGTGATCTCTGCCTTGACGCGCGGAATCTGAATGCCGATGCGCGAACCGATAGTGATGGTGATGAAAGCAAAGAGCAGGAATCGGGAATCAAGCGACGCAACCGGCAGGTAAAACGCGGAGAAAAGGCAGACGGCTGCGCCCGCAGCAACGATCAGCCGCATATAAGGTTCGGTTAGTCTTTGTTTGCTCAAGTTGTTCTGCATCGCAAAAGTTCCGGCGTGTAGGGTTCAAGGCATCACCAAAATCATTGTTAAGCGAACAACGTGCCAAAACAAACAGGCGATAAACTCGAATTAAAATGATGTAATTGAAATTCTGAACCAGTAGGTGCGGAGATTATCGCTTCAGTTTGACCGGGACAAATCAAAAACTCTCTGTCAGATTGACGAGAGAGATGGGTAGAAATTTGCCTTAAAGTTCAAGTCTAAAGCGGCGCACTCAAGAACGCACCGCTTTAGACTTAAACCGGAAATTTTGAGCAGGTTGAGATTTGGCAACGCCGCCTTTTTGATTTAAGGGTTGTTATCAACAACCACGGCCATGCCGGACGTACCGTCGCCGTTTATCAGGGCGGTTTGCGCTTCCAGCTTGTTATCGCTAACCAGCACGCCGTCTGCTACTAAAACACCATCGCTAACCAGCACGCCGTCGCCCACGAGCACACCGTCGCTCATGAGTACGCCGTCATTGACCAGAACGCCCGCGCTTATAAAATAAGTGCCCTCACTTAGAACGATTCCGTTGCTCGTGAGAATATTCTGACCGGGAGTGACGCCACTTGACAGCATCGTCGCATCGGCGACAAGGACGCCATTGGAAAGCAAAGTCGCAGCACCGAACATAGCGCCTTTGGCGTAAATCTTCTGATACATCGTGATTAAATTCGTGCCGGTGGCGTATGTCTGGTTGAGGACGACGCCTTGCGCCCACGGAAAGCTATATCCATTGATGCTCGTCTGTAACTTTGGATTAGAGCTCGTCACAAGCAAGGGCGAGCCAAGCAAGGTTGTTGAAGTCAGATTAGTGCGGACAAGTTTGGCGAGCCGCACCGCACCCTCTACGTTGATCTCGCCCGCGCCCTGCTCGAACATATTGAAGCCGGAAAGTTGTTGGGCTGTGTACTCCAAAATCATCTTGCAGAGGTTCGGCGTCAGGGTCGGATTCGCTTGCAGCATCAAGGCTACTGCACCGGAGGCGATAGGAGTCGCCATAGATGTGCCGTTCAAGCGCATCATCTTTTTGTATTGATTGGTGCTGACGGGCATATTTAGCTGCGGGTACGTCCGCACAAGGTAATTGTTCTTCGATTGCGCGTCAATAATTAGGTTGCCGGGCGCAACCAAGTCGGGCTTGATTAAATTATCGAAATGCTTTGTCCCGAGCGTGTCCGTCCAGAAACTTCGCGTCGGGCCGCGTGAACTGTATGTCGTTACAGTATCGTCACTGCGGTCGTCCGTGCCGTAGGTGTTGGAAGCGCCGACGGTGATTGCCGACGGCTCGTTGCCGGGCGAGTGGATTGCCCCGTAAATTTTCTGTCCTGAACTGTTCTTTCCGTTATTACCGGCGGCGGCAACCGCGACGACACCGGCATCCACCAGTTTGCGAACTGCCTGGCATACCGGGTCATTCTTGTAAGACGTTATGGCCGGTATGCCGATGCTCATGTTGACGACGCGGATGTTGTATTGCGCGCGATTCGCCATCACCCAGTTAAGCGCGCCCAGCAATCCTGATGACGTGCCGACGCCCTGCGAATTCAGCACTCGCAGATTGAGCAGGTTAGCGTTGGGCGCGATGCCTCGATACGCCCCCATAGCCACGGACGAGTTGCCGGCGGCGATTGAAGCGACGTGCGTGCCGTGCCCGTAGCGGTCGTCGGTGCGCCCTTCGCCCGTGAAATCTTGATTGACAATGACACGCAGTGCCCCCGTATCAGGATTGAGGAATTCCGTGTGGCTGGTGTCAATGCCGGAATCGAGTATGGCGATGCCTATGCCCGAACCGTCCAGATTGCTCCTTCCACTCCATGCGCGGGCGGCGGCGTCCGCGCCCGTTGTCTGCGAGAGATGTCCGAGCGATTTAACCTGCTGTTCCGAAGAAATGCTCAGCACTTCTTCAAAAGCTGTCAACTCTTCGACGACGCTTGCGGGCAATTCAAGGGCATAAGAGTTTAATTGCTCGAAGCGCCCCTTAATATGCACGCCGTTGCGATTAAGCAGCGCGTTGAGTTGTCCGCTCGCCGGAGCGTTGAGTTGAAGGATAACGCTGATTTGTTCGTCGCGCTCTTTACGCCCGCGCTGTTGCTCGCGCAAATCTGGAGAAACCTTATCTGCGGGCGTTTGTGAGGCTGCCGGATGTGAGAGCGATTGGGCGTTGCTTTGTCCAATCATTCCTCCCACACACAAAGAGATAGAGAGGCAGCACGACAACGCGATTCGGATCATGTTCTTACTAATGTTCTTCACAGTTGTTTTTCCTTCTCGTGTTTCTCGCGCTTAGTACATGCAAGCTGTCGGATCGCCATTAACCAAGGCGGATTGCGCCTGCATCGAGGAGTCAGAGACCATGATGCCGTCGCTGACCATAATACCGTCGCTCACCATGATGCCGTCGCTGACCATAATGCCGTCGCTCACCATGATGCCGTCGCCGAGTAGCATATTAGCGCCGAGAAAGAGCGAGCCGTTTCCGAGCACCGTGCCGTCGCTGACCATGATGCCGTCGCCAACCATGATGCCCCGCATCATCATCGCCGTATTGAGCGTGACAGCGGTTGCGGACTCATAAAAGCCGTCGTTGAGCAGATAGCCCAGACCGTAAGGCTTTTGATAGCCTGTAATCAAATTAGAGCCATTAGCCCACGTATGATTGAGGAGAATGCCCTGCGCCCACGGAAAGTTGTATCCGGTAACTGTTGATTGCGCTGTCGGCGGTTTGTTCGTGATCAGCAGCGCCGCACCGACTCTGGTCGTGGAGGTCAGATCAGTACGCACCAATTTAGCCAGACGCACTGCGCCTTCGATGTTGAGTTGACCCGCGCCTTGTTCGAAAGCATTAAAGCCTTTGAGCGGTTGTGCCGTGTACTGCAAGATCATCTTGACGAGATTCGGCGTCAAATTCGGGTTGGCTTGAAGTATCAAAGCGGCGGCTCCGGCAACGATAGGCGAGGCGACGGATGTGCCGTTCAAGTACATCACCTTGTTCGGAGCGGATGAGCCGTAGCTGGTGCTGGAATCAATTTGCGGATAGGTGGTGACGAGGTAATTCTTGTTCGCTTCGCCAAACACGAGTTTATTGCCCGGCGCGACGAGGTCTGGCTTGACCACGTTGTCGAAGTGTTTGACGCCTGAGGCATCCGTCCAGAAGCTGCGAGTGGGCCCGCGCGAACTGTAGGTCGTCACAGTATCGTCGCCGCGCGTATCCGTGCCGTAGGTGTTGGAAGCGCCGACGGTGATCGCCGACGGCTCGTTGCCGGGCGAGTGAATACGACCGTACACTTTATTGCCGCTCGCATCCTTACCATCATTGCCAGCAGCCGCGACAACCACTACCCCGGCGTCAACGAGGCGGCGCACGGCTTGGCATAGCGGGTCATTCTTGTAAGACGTGATGGCCGGTGTGCCGATGCTCATGTTGACGACGCGGATGTTGTACTGCGCGCGGTTCGTCATTAACCAATTGAGCGCGCTTAAGACAGTAGAGACCGAACCGGTTCCCTGCGAGTTGAGCACGCGAAGATTAATCAGATTGGCTTTCGGGGCGATTCCCGTGTAAGCGCCCTTGTAAATGGAGCTGTTACCGGCGGCGGCGGTTGCGACGTGTGTGCCGTGTCCGTATGGGTCATCGGTGCGGCCTTCGCCTGTGAAATCCATTGCGAGGGTCACGCGCGAATAGGTGGAAGTCAATAGCAGAAGATCGGTCTGCGTTTCGGTCAGCGCGCTGTGATCTTTATAAACGCCTGAATCGAGAACGGCGATGCCGATGCCCGAGCCGTCGAGTGTCGTGCCGCTGACCATGCTCCGGGCAACATCCGCGCCGGTCGTCGAAGTGACGTGACCGAGCGATTGAACCGGATTGTCCTTTGAAACGAAACTTACTTCGCTAAAGGATGCTAGCTCATCAATCACGCTGACGGGAAGCTCTGCCGCATAGGAATTGAAGTTGTGGAAGCGTCCCTTAATATGCACGCCGTTGCGGTTGAGCAGCGCATTGAGTTGACCTTGCACGGGGCCGTTAAGTTGAAAGATGATGCTAACGAGATCGTCGCCGGAGCGTGAACCGCGCACACGTTCGCGCAAATCAAAAGAGACTTTGCCGGCGTGTGTCGGACCTTGGTTAGCTTGCGCGCTCGCGTGTTGGCCTAGCGGAGAAGCGACGAATGAAGAGACCATCACGGCGAGCGTGATGATCCAGATCAGAGGGCGATAGTGTTTGAGCATTCTCATCTAAATATCTCCGATAGTATGGCTGTCCTTATCCATAGATCAGCGCAGGGGATAGCCTTTGTAGCTTATTCTTATTAGTGCCACGTATTTCTGGGAACTCCCACTACCTTATCCCGTTGAGACTTAGGTTGGTAAGCATTTGCCGCCTCCAGCTTTCGCCTTGAGTAAGCCTTTATCGATGACATTGGCAGCGCAATTTGAAATATCGCGCTTGATTGCAAGCGCTGAGCGGTAGGAGCAATAGCGAACGGTATGCCACAGGCGGGACGACAGACTAAATTAAAGGATTATAAAGGGGTTACATTCTAAGAATGAATTTTCGGTGTTGACATAACTATCATTTTGAAAGACCTAAAACTACCAGAATGATTGTAGATCGGTCTTTATGCAAAAAGTAAAAGACTCAGGCATTATCCGACTATAATTTTTCAAACGCCCCTCTGAGTCAACCCCCGAGTTGTTCGAGATCGCCCGCGCGGGCGGTTTCGTTTGCGCCGACGATGACCTTTGTTCCGGCATGAGCGGCTAATAATTTCGCTTTGAGAGCGCGTTCGGCATCCGGGTTCTGAGCAATTTCGTAATCAACCACTTCACTGGTGAGCCACATGAAGTCGCCATCTTCGATGCGGGTGAGAATGAGCTTTATCGCTTCGGCTTCAAGCCGGATGCGCGCTTGGCGTTGGTCATCAAAAGGGCGTTGCAGGCTGCACACATCCAAATAGATTTTAACCACTTTGTCGCTCGTGCTCATTTCGCCCTCTGCGCGCTTCCTTCGACAATCGCAATTTCGTCGTCGGTCAGTTCATAGAGTTGATAAACGAGGCGGTCAATCTCACGTTCCCACCGGCTCACCTCCGCCTGCGGGTTGTCGCGCGAGGACTTCGAGAATTTAGTCAACGAGTTTGACGATTGGTGATTCTGCTTAAAACGCATCATGTGCAGGTGGGTCAACGTCGGGGGACTGGGCGAGAGCTTCGCGCGCTTTTTCCCAACTGCCACGTGCGGCGCGCGTCTTCAGATAGTCTTTAGTCATCCATGCCGAGACTTGCGCGGTCAGCGCAATGGTCACGAGTTGGTCGAGCGTGACGTTTTCGCGCTCGGCGAGTTGTTTGGCTTGCGCGAACAATTTATCGGGGATGTGCGTTTCGATTGTCGTCATGTTGGAATATCTCCTAAAAACTGCAAAAACTCTTTCGGCGTAATTAGTTTAACGCCAAATTGCTCGGCGGGGCGAAGATGGTGCGGGTTGTAAGTAATGATAAAATCCGCGTTTGCTGCTGCCGCCAGTTCAATCAAGAAATCATCTTTCGGGTCAGATGACAAAGGTCGCCATAGATAAAAGATGTTGTGGCGGCGGGCGATGGAGCAAATCCCGTCAATCAAAACATCAATCGCTTCGTGCGTCATTCCTTCAACCATGCCCGGACGTTTCAAGACATCTTCGTATTCCAGCGCGAGAGCCATTGAGACATTAACTTCCCAACGGGCATCATCGAGTTGCGTCAGCAATCTATTAGCGACGCCGCGCCGTGAGCGCAATCCGGCGACCAGAATGTTGGTATCCAGAACGATTTGATAAACAGGCATTGTCAGGCAAACCTTAACACACGCTCACCGCCCCGCTCGCTTCAACAATCGCAATCTCGTCATCCGTCAGTTCGTAGAGTTAATAAACGAGGCGGTCAATCTCACTCGCCGGGAGCGCAGGCATCCTTGCCTGCAAGCGTGCGTCAGCACGCTAACTGTTCGTCGCCACTTCGCTCCACGTCGAAAGCTAACGGACAATCTTCTTCGCGCTCACGCGCTCATGCAGGCAGGATGCCTGCGCTCCAGTCTTCGCGCTCCGGTCATCGCGTCTTTTCGATGATGGCAATTTCCTCATCGGTCAGCTCATAGAGTTGATAAACGAGACGGTCAATTTCACGCTCCCATCGGCTCACGTCCGCCTGCGGGTCGTCGCGCTTGGCGGCGAGAATACGGTCAACGAGTTCGACGATTGGCGCTTGCTGTTTGGGCGTGGCGTTGGCAATTGGGAAGTCTTTAACGAAAATCGCGCTTGGTTCATAAAAGCCATTTTGAAGTCTTGCAATCAGCTTGGTGAATAAATACATAACAACGCTTGTGTTGAGTATTCCAAGCAGGTATTTGGTAGCGTTCGGGATGATGAAGGCTTTTTGATTTGTATAAAAATTGCGGTCATCCCAAGCGAACTCATTCCGTTTGCATATATTTGGATAAGCGATTTTTGGCTTCGCAAACTCATCCCAGTAAGCGCATGAGCGCAACTCCCAAAAATAATTCCCTTTGTCGCCGCGTTCTATCAGCCCCTTGCGGAAGTTTTGAAAGCGGGCGTGGATAGCAGGATATGTTGCGGCGAAAATCTTCTCCGCTTCTTTGTCCTGCTTGCCCGTCCATGCGTGCCGTTTGTTTTCGGATGATTCTATTTTGATTAGGTACAAGTCGGCATAGTTGACGCCCCAACGCTTCACATCGCGCCCTCGCAAGAAAGGTTTCAAGATTTCTTTAGATGAAGGATGCTCTTTGATTAAAGCATCGCGGGTCGCGCGGTCAACGACGAAGGCTTCGTTAAGTCCCGTCTTGATGCCGTAATAAAACTTTCCGTTGACGTATTCGCCGAGCGGCTTGCCTTTGCTCCGCAGTTTGTCGAGCAAGCGCAGCACGTCCGCCGCTTCGAGTCGCCAACTATCGGCGGTCAACTCATTTTGTGCGAGCGCGAAACTGTCCTTTTCAACCACGCTCACGAACTGCTCAACGGGTGCGCCCATCTTCCACGTCAAAGCGCGCACGTTGTTGCCGTTCGTCGGCGGCGTCTTGCTTGTAATCAGAATCGTCGGGTAAGCAATCGCCTCAAACACGGGCGCGTCGCCGAAATCAATCAACTGTCGAATCGTCGTCTGCCCGCTCAACAGCCCGCGCAGCTTCGCGCCATATCCGGCGCGGAAATACTTGTTCGACGTGATGAATGCGAGCGTGCCCTTGCCGTTCAACGAACGCACGCCGCACTCGTAAAAGTAAACGTACAGGTCAGCCGTGCCGGTGAAACTCTGAAAACTGCGCTGCAACGCGGGTTTGAGTTCTTTGATTTCTTCTTGCCGCACATACGGCGGGTTGCCGATGACGACATCGAAGCCGCCTGTGCCCTGAAACACTTCGACGAAATGCAGCTTCCACAGAAAATAGTTTTTGCGATTGTCGCGGCGGTGCTTCGCCAGTTCGCGCAAGGCTTCACTCTCGCCGCGTTCCTCAAGCGTCGCTTCCATGAACTCCCATTCGACTTGTTCGAGACGCCCGCGCAGTTCGCGTTTACGCTTCGTCGAGGAAACGTCGAAGAAATCTTTGTGCAGGCGTTTTAACTCCGCCAGCTTCTCTCGCGCCGTGCTATGTAAATCCTGAAACGTAGCCTGCTCAGTTGCCGGAGCTTCCGTCTGGCAGTAGAGCCGCTCGCGCTGCTTCTTCAGCTCGTTAATTTCACCCTCAATTTTTACAGCCGCTGCCGAGCGCCTTCCCTCCTTCGCCCCAACGCGCACAAACTCGCGTTCCCGCTCGTTGATCTTCTTGTTGAGCGCATCAATCTGCGCTTCTATGTCAACAAACGCACGCGCGAGCAGTTCTTCATCAAGCAGCTTCACGCCCGCGTACTCGTCTAGGAGCGAATTGCCCTGCATGATTTTGTAATCGAGGTTTGGCAAAGCGTGAATCGTCTCACGACTCGTTTCATCAACAACGAGCGACAGCCATAGCCGCAGCTTAGCGATCTCCACCGCGCCGGGGTCAATGTCCACACCGTAGAGCGACGATTGAATCGCGTGGCGCTTCAAGTTGTAGGCACTGCGCTCCGGCATCCCCTGCACGCTTGAGAGCGCGAGCCGTGCGCGCACAATCTCCTGCATCATCCCGACTGGAAACGCGCCCGAGCCGATGGCCGGATCACACACCGTTATCTCTTCCAGCAACTTGTCAATCGCCCGCGCATTCCGGCTAATGCTCGCAGGCAGAAAGTTGTTCTTCTGCGATTTAGTTCCGGCGGCTTCGTAGTCGGCTTGAAAATCCCCGATGCGTATAAAGGTTTCGATGTCGGCGCGTTCAACTTCCGGCAGATGCGTAGAGAGATAATTGATGAGCGACTGCTGGCACATATAATTGACGATCACGCGCGGCGTGTAATACGCCCCGCCCTTGTGCCGCAGATTTTCGGGCAGCAGATTCTCAAAAACCTTGCCGAGCATCTCCGGGTCAACCGCGACATCCTTCTCCAACGGCTCGGCTTCGTTGACCGTGAAGTTGTAGCGGTCAAACACGTCGAGGATTCCCGTGCCGCGCTCCCCTTCTCCAGCCAGTTCGTTGTTTGAAAACAACGCATCAGGAATCAGGATGTCCGTGTTCACCCAATCGTAGCCGAGGAACGGCTCAAACAATCCACCATTGAGAAATGGAATCTTGCAGCCGAAGCGGTCGGAGTAATCGTCTGTGCGCTCGGTGGCAAGCGTGTTGTAAAAGAGCGGTTCGAGGATGTCGTTGAAGAAGTTGCCCGCGCTGGGAGCGCAGGCGTCCCGCCTGCCATGAGCGCGTAAGCGCGAAAACTCACCTCCCGTTTCATCCGATGCTGAACTTTGATGAACGTCGTTAGCGTGCTGAAGCACGCTTGCAGGCAAGATGCCTGCGCTCCCAGCTTTGACGTAATACTTCTCGCGCTCTTTGAACAAATGACGCAGGTAGTTTTTATCGCCGCTGCCCCATGCCGCGCCGCGAGCGACACCAAACCAACCCTTCTTTTGCAGGAAGTAAAGAAAGACGATTTGCCCTAACAGCTTCTTGGCGAAATCGTCAGTCTCAATTCCTTTCCCCGCAAAGTCCTCGCGCAGAGCTTTGTCTTTGCCGAGCAATGCTGCAACCGCATCGCGCACTTGCTCAAACAGACTTTTGTATTGCGCGAAGAACTCTTTCGTCACGCGCTCGATGTCGAAAGCCTTCTCGATGCCGGCGAGCAGTGGGCCGGTGCGGTCGTTTTCAAGCAACGGCAGGAATTGCTTCTGCGCCGTGTGGCTGTGCTCGTTCTTGCCAATGAGGAACGAGTAGCGGCGCGCCGGGGTCAACTCTTTCTTCGTGCTGACTCTGCCTTCGTCCGTCTGTTCAAGCGAGTATTCGAGTTTGACGAATGAGAATCGCCAATCGCTTTCATCCGGCGAGACGAACGCCACCAAGACCGCCGACGCCTTATCGTGCTTCAGCAGATAATGCGCGGCAAAGTTACGAAGCGACGTGCGCCCGCGCTCCAAAGTTGTCCCGCGATTCAGATACACGGCGAGCACATCAACCCTGTCGGCTGCCGAATCAGTGTACGAGCCGAGCCGTTCGTAATAGTTCACCTTATCGGCGAAGGCTTGCGTCACATACGCGCCGCGATAGACCTTTTGCCGGTCGTCTTTAGTGTCCAAGCGGTTGAGTATGTTTTGCGTGAAGCGCAAGAATCGTGCGCGGTCAAACGACTGCGTGAAGGTTTCCGTGACGAGGTGGCGGGCTTGTTCAGGATTCATAATGATTGGAGCGCAGGCATCTTGCCTGCCATGAGCGCGTCAGCGCGAAAACTGCCGCGTATTTACTTTCAACTTTGAAGTCGGCGTATGACTGACATCTGAGCGTGCTAACGCACGCTTGCAGGCAGGATGCCTGCGCTCCCAGCCTCGCTCCCAGCCTTGCGACGGGCGTAAGCGCTGCTGAATTGCCATTCGTGCGGAGCGGCGCAGAGACCAGCTTTGACGGGATTGTTTTCAATGTAAGCGACAGTTGCCGCAAAGTGCTTCGCATCACGTATATAACGGTCGAAAGATTCTTTCTGCCAGAAGCGGTCGGTGCGGTCAATCAGCTTATTCGCTTCATTCGCGGTGTAAGACTTGATTGAGTGCATGATGCTCGACAACGTGAACCCATCGCGCGGCGTCGCTAACAAGTGAACATGATTCGGCATCACGACCCACGCGGAAAGTTTGTAACGCACACCGTCAAAATACAGCATCGCATCTTGCGTCAACCGCGCGATGCGCACATCTCTAAGATGTGCGTCGCCATGACCTTCATCAAGATACGCTTCAATGCGCTTACGTAAAGCCGCATCAACATCGCGATGTTCGTCATGCGCAAGTTCTCGTCGCCACCGCTCAAGCAAGGCTTGCGGTAGCGAATCGTGCAAACGGAACGTGACGAACTGCGCTCTTTCACCGCCCTCGAAATGTGGCAAATATCCTCGGCTGTGCCAATTATTCATAAATTACTGACTGGAGCGCAGGCATCCTGCCTGCAAGCGTGCGTTAGCACGCTTAAATTTCGCATAACCTTTAACATCGAAGATATGCGAGCGTTTGATTTTCGCGCTCTCGCGCTTATGCAGGCAGGATGCCTGCGCTCCCAGCTATGCGCTCCCAATTAAGTAAGCGGATAAGATGACTTCGCGCGGATTGTGGTTCTGCTTAACCTGCGTGGCGTGGGTCGTCTGAAAGAACTCAGCCGGAACCTCGCGCTTTAACAAAGATAAGATTTTGAGCGGGTTAATTTCATTTTTAATGGCTTCCCAAACCTTCTTAGTTGTCGGCTTCGGCAGCGCGCCATCTTCGAGCAGGCGCTGGCAGTCGCGCATGAAAGACTCATCTTCATCGGTGAAACCCTGAAATCGCTTAATCTCTTTCGCCCGTAAGCGCGTCAGAATCTTCTGGCTGTTGTCATGGCTGCCGAGGTTTATCGGCTCATCGTCGCTCTCTTCGGTCGTAGCAATGACAAACGCTTCCTTGTTGCGGTCGAGCAGCGTGTAAAAATCAGCGCCGACGCTTGCGTGCGGCGTCTCCGGCTCGCATTGCAAAAGTTTGGCGGTCTGGATGAAGTCCAATTCGTGCGCCCTCATTGTCAGGTCATCGGAGAGAAAGAACTTTTCGAGTTTGCCTTTACGAAAGTAAGTAAGCAGCGTAATTCGTGAAATCTCCGGTTGCTGCTTCGCTGTGCGCGCCTTTCTCGGCAAGCGTTTGATACGCGCGAACAAGCCCGGCTGATGGTCGCGCACATCGCGTATGACGTTCAAAAACTCAAGCTCGCTTGCCTCTTCTTCATCTTCGCCGGTGATGGTCTCTTTCGACGTAAGACGTTGAAACAAGTCATGCGATTTAATCTCTTCGCCTTCGGTCAACAGGCGCGCGTCTGCGCCGAGCATTTCGATGAAGGCCTGAATTTTCGCTTCGGCTGACTCCCTTAGTTTAATCAAGTCGTTGCTTTGTTTGGTCGGGAAAAAGTTATAAGTGTAGATCGTATCGAATTCCGTATCTACACGATTGACACGCCCGACGCGCTGAATCATGCGCGTCGGATTCCAAGGAATGTCGTAGTTGATAACGGTGTTCGAGCGGTGCAGATTTACGCCTTCCGAGAGGACTTCGGTTGTGACGAGGATGCGGTAATCATCTTTCGGTTTGTAGGCTCGCGCATCGAAATTCTGAATGACAAGCTCGCGCGTGGCCTCATTCGAGTCGCCGGAGAACGCGATGACTCCATCTCCGAGTTCTTCTTTGAATTTCTTGTCGAGATAATTTGCCGTCTCTTTCGACTCGGTAAACAAAATTAACTTGTCGCGCTTGAAGTTCGGGTTAGTCTGAATCATCTCGCGCAACTTTTCCCACTTGGGGTCACGCTCGATGGTGTCCCACCTTGTGGCGATTTCACGCAGGATGCCCAAGTCGCTTTCAAGATCAGGCAGGAAATCTTCCGAGAAATCGTCAGCACTTAACTGCTGCGCTTTATCTTCATCAATCAAACGCTCGACACCTTCAAAGTCTTCCGTTTCCAACATCTCAAAGACGCGGTTTGTGTGTTTCTTGCTGATATAGACGAATCCGTTTTGGAATTCTTTGATGAACCGTTCATATGAACTGATGAACCGATTGACGCTTAAACGAAACGCATAAAAGCTGCTCTCTAAACGCTTCACCAGCAAGATTTTCATGAACTTGGCGAGGTTGCGCTGTCCTGTTAATTCACTTTCGCTCGCGCCTTCGTAATAGGTTAGGGGACGGTAACGTGCATAAGAGAAGTCTTGTGTCAGCAGTTCAATCGTGCGCGTGAAGACTTCGTTTTCGTGGGAATCAAGTTCATAGAAAGCCGCGTGTGGGTTAGCAACTTCAGGAAACTTCAAATCTTGTGCAGCAAGATCATCAGCGTAGTAGCGGCTGATTTCGCTACGAGTACGTCGAATCATGAGGTACTTCAAAACCTTCTCGCGTATTTCTTTCGCGTTCTGCCCGACGACCTTCAAATACTCTTCGCGGTCAGCTTGCCGGTCTAAACCTTTCAACCGTTTCTCTAAGCGCGTGAAGAAAGCTTCGAGATTACGCACGTTCGGGATCGTGCTGTTCTTGCCGCTCTGAAAAAGTTTAATCTGGCTCAAGATATCGCGCGGTGAGTTATTGAGCGGCGTCGCCGTCACCAGTACGACACGCTTGCCGCGACATACTTGCGCGAGTTTTTCATACGTCGCGGTCGCTTCAGTGCGGAAGCGGTGCGACTCGTCCACGAAGACGTTAGTGTAACGACTGATGTCGCGGCGCAGTAGATCATCTAGCTTGCCGATAGACTCGAAGTGAGCGGGCACACGGAAATCAGCGAAGACGTTTGTCCATGATCCGGGATTGTTTTTGTCTAAAAGCGCAGGCGGGGCAATGACGAGCGTGCGCCCGTCGAGTTGCTGGGCGAGCAAAGCGGACATGTATGTTTTGCCAAGCCCGACGACATCGGAGATAAAGACACCGCCATACTCTTCAAGGATTCGCTTCGCACTCGCCACCGCATCGGCCTGATACTTCAACTGCTTGAACCTGTCCGGGAGGTAGAGCATAAAGTCTTCATCTCCCGTCACACTCAATTCACCTTTGAAATATTCGTACAGAAATTTTAGGTACAGCTCATAAGGCTTGAACTGCGCGAAGGGTGATTTCTTGGTGACGGTATCAACATAAGTCTCAGAAACTTCGACCGCCTCTTCCCATAGTTCATTGAACTTAGAAAGGGAAAATTCATAGTCGGCACGGTTCTTCAGTTCGACATTGAACTCCAGATTGCCTTGCAAACCGGAATGCGAGAAGTTGCTTGAACCCGTTACTACCCTTCCCCTGTCCATATGACCTTCGTTGAAGGTCATGATGTAGAGCTTGGCGTGAATCTGCGCTGACGGATAGACCTTGATTTCTAGTTTGCCGCTCTGACACCATTCGATGAATTTCTTAACTCCCTGCTCTATGGGAGCCGTATCTTCGGCTTCGTCTAATTCGCGTAGCACATCGGCAGGCACTTGCTCTTTAGTTTCGGCATGAGAAGCAGCGAAAAGTTCTCGTTGAGACTTCGCTTGTTGCAAAAGATCGTATGTGCGCCGGTCGGTCTTGAGTCCAATGAGAATCCGTATTCTTTCAGTTTGCTCCAATGCAGGGTAGAGATGATGAAAGCCACTAATGAAGAAGTAGCCGACGAGACAATCGAAGAAGCGCGTGTTGGCACCAAGCAAAGAATAGAAGCGAGCGCGCAGGCTGCGCCCATCTTCGTTGGTAATAAATGTTAAATCAGAGGACATACTTTTCACTTCCGATTCAATTACCATGCCAATTGAGCGATGAAAGTTAGGATAATTTCGTTTTCATCTGTGCCCTCAAGAAAGGTTTGAGGCGAAACCGGAGTTGATGTCAATAACCGAATATGCGAGAGAACTACGTCTTGATCGCGGCTATATTAAAGCGTCGCAGCAGAATCCATTATGCGGCTCGATGTTCTATCGCGCGGACGTGCGCGATTTCGCGGTGAGCGATGGGACGCACTTGGGAGGCAGCGAGCGAGACGACCGCCGCTGTTTCACCATCAAGCGCGACGAATTCCACTTCATAGCCTGCGCCGCCCTGATGAATTAAAACGACTGTGCCGATGTCGCCCTGCTGTAAGCCATGCTCCGGCAAGTCTGCCTGCAAGACAACTTGATCGAGTTCGTTAATCATAATCTTCATTTCCGTTCACAACGGATAAGCCGTTGCCAATCGCGGGAGGCTCTCACCCGTATCAATGAACCATACGACGCGCACAATCGGCGCTCGGCCATCGGGCGCGGGCAGTTCGCCTTCGATGACGTAGCGCGTGCTAAAGGGCGAGGGTTCTATTTTGGCGACTTCATAATCTGCGGCATGACGCCGGAGAGCATCAGCGAGCGTTTGCCATGCAGCAACGGAAAAGCCGAAGCTGAAGGAGAACGCCGCTTTGCTGCGTCCGTCGCGGTGCGCGTGTGAAAGCAAGTAATCAACAATCTTGTCGCGCGCGGGACGATTGCTCGATCATGGTTCGGCAGTTTCACTTATGATCGACTTGGGGTCTCTTTAGCTTCTCGTGCGTACATTTCTTCACACCGCCTTTGCCCAAGCCTTCCGGGTAATACATTCCCGCGCCGTGGCAATCCGGGCACTGCGAAATGTCGAGCGCCGATGAATCTTTCACGGTAAGCCATTCAGCAATCAACTCGTCTTCCCTGCCTGTATCGTAAAGCTTCCGGCCAACCGATTCGGATTGCTCATTGTACCTAACATTATATGTTGGTACTACTATAACGAAGAAGAACATGCATGAATGATTCGGAATGTTCGATACCGGCGACCCGGACGGTTCGGACAATGACAAGATTGATGCCGACCTTGCCCGTTATTATCTGGAAGATTACGAGCGGAGCAAATCATAGTGTTTGTAGATACCTCCGGCTTCTTCAGCGTCAACGACAAATGCTGATAAAATCGCGGATGATGCGGGAGCTTGGAACTATTTCCACCTCGTCCAACATTTCTGACAAGACCTCGTTTTGCTGTTGCAGGATTGCGGCAATCAAAAGTTCTAACTCGGCGGCGGATATCCGGCAGCGGCGTTCAACGCACTCTTTACAGATAACGATTAACCACTGCGAGGCGCTTCTGATAAGCTTCGAGAGCGATTTGCACATCCTCTAAGAAATGCGGCAATTCCTCGAGCAGGAGTGCCTGCGGGCCGTCAACCAGTGCGTGTTCGGGCGACGGGTGAAAGTCCACTAGAATCATATTGGCTCCGGCAATCACGCCTTGCGCGGTCGCGTGCATAATATCTAAAACACCTTCCGGGCCGCGACTACGCATTCCCACAGAATGCGAAGGGTCTATGCAAACGGGCATTCGCGTCAGACGTTTCACTACCGGTATATGTGCAAAGTCTACGAAGTTGCGGTGCGGGTCGCCGATATTCGTTTTCATGCCGCGCAGTCCGAAAATCACTTTGTGATTGCCTTCGCTCGCAAGGTACTCGGCGGCGTGCAAAGATTCGTCTAAGGTAATACCGAAGCCCCGTTTGAGAAGCACGGGATACTCTTGCTGACGCCCGACGTTCTTGAGGAGTTCAAAGTTCTG
Organism: Pyrinomonadaceae bacterium; assembly: GCA_046262295.1. Classification (GTDB taxonomy): domain Bacteria; phylum Acidobacteriota; class Blastocatellia; order Pyrinomonadales; family Pyrinomonadaceae; genus JBHENC01. The sequence goes on from JBHENC010000001.1 coordinate 140,729, forward strand.
CGTATTGCGTGTGCCGATTTGCAACATCACGCCGGTTGGATGGCCGGTCGTGTTTAGTGCCTCGTTGATTTCATCAACATGCGCGGGACAAGCTCGCAATTCTCACCCAAAAGGCTGCTGGCGGCCTCTTCGCTAAACGCTCCGCGCTCGCCCTGAAAAGCGATGCGCCCTGCTCGCGCTCTAATGTCCTGCGTTACATTAGTTTCATCCGGGCCGGGTAGCGGAGCATGGAATACGCGCGATTGGCGAAGCCTAATTTCATCTATGATGCATTGAAAGATTCGGGCGATGGATTCATTGTTCAAAGGGCCACTGTTTGATTGGCTGACGCGCGCAAGGACTTTGTGTTCGCGGTCGGGATCGTAAAGCGGAGTCTCATCGCGCCGCTTGAGCATCCCTACTTCGATGGCTAGTTGCGCACGCTCATTCAGCAGGCGCAGCAACTCCCCATCAATAGTATCAATCTGCTTACGCCGAGCTTCCAGGTTATCACTCATCGCCGGCCTTCTCCCGCTTACGATTCCTTTACGGAAACATTATACGCGCGCCGTAACTACTCACGACGAACCACACTTCCGTTCATCATTCATTACTTCGCATTCACAGCTCTTCTTCGCCTCCCTGTGTTTTTTGGGAATATTCTTACTTACTCGGATTGTGTGCGGGCGCAGCGTGCGCAGCGTGCGCGCTCGCTTTCTTTTGGTGCTCGTGCGTGAAACGGCTTTCGCCCGCCTCCTGCGCACGCGCGAAGTAAAAATCATTGAAGGCAGCGGTTGAAGGCCTTGCTTTATGTGTAGCGGGATTAGTTATCCCTTTCCGCTTATCAGGTTCTGTCATAATCAACTCATTTCCCGTAAGCAGCGGCGCTATCTGTGCCGCCTTATTCCCGCCGGAAATTTCCTGCCATGCCGGGCGGCGCGCTTCGTAAGCCGCGAGTTGCGGTGTGTATTGCAGCGTTAGCCCTATATCGTCGAGACCTTTCATCAAGCAGTCGCGGCGAAAGTCATCAATCGCAAAAGAAGCTTTGAATCCGCCGGTGTCGCTGACCGTGCGCGTTTGTAAATTAATTGTGACGCGGTAATCCGTCAACTCTTCGGCACGTCGCATTATCGCTGCGACTTCCGCTTCGGAGAGCGCCACCGGTACGATGCCGTTCTGAAAACAGTTACTCACGAAGATGTCTGCGAAAGAAGGCGCGATGATCGCGCGAAAGCTGTAATCCAAAAGCGACCAGGGAGCGTGCTCGCGTGATGAACCGCAACCGAAATTGCGCCCCGCCAAGAGGATCGTCGCGCCCTGATAACGCGGCTGATTCAGCACAAAGGAGGTATCAAGATCGCCGTTCGGCAGATAGCGCCAATCGTAAAAAAGAAACTCGCCGAAGCCCGTGCGCTCGACGCGCTTGAGAAACTGTTTCGGGATAATCTGATCCGTATCGATATTGGGCTGATCGAGCGGCACGATCTTTCCAGTGTGTTTGATAAATGGTTCCATAAGTTTGAAATGATAAATGCGAAACGACGCACACTGCTGAAAGGCAAACTTTTAATTCTTCGCTCGCCACTGCGTAATTCTGTCGTTTACTTAAACTGCCATGCGCGCACGTCCGTAAAATGTCCTGTGACGGCGGCAGCGGCGGCCATCGCCGGGCTGACGAGATGCGTGCGCCCGCCGCGTCCCTGTCGGCCTTCAAAGTTGCGGTTGCTTGTGGAAGCGCAACGCTCGCCCGGTTGCAGCGTGTCCGCGTTCATGGCAAGACACATCGAGCAACCGGACTCGCGCCATTCAAAACCCGCCTCCAAAAAGATTCGATCAAGACCTTCGCTTTCCGCAGCGCGTTTGATGGATTGCGATCCCGGCACAACCATCGCATTAACGCTTGTACTAATTTTGTAGCCTTTGACCACGCTCGCCGCCGCACGCAAATCCTCTATGCGCGCGTTGGTGCAAGAGCCTATGAAGACGCGATCAATCGTAATGTCCTCGATGCGCGCGCCGGGCGCAAGATTCATGTAATCGAGCGCACGTTGCGCCGCGCGTTGATCTGCATCCGTCTTCGTTTCTTCTGGATAAGGGATTCGTCCGGTGACGGGTGCGACCATGCCCGGACTCGTTCCCCATGTAACATGCGGAGCAATCGCGCCCGCATCAATTTCTATTGTTTGATCGAACATCGCGTCTTCGTCGCTCGCAAGCGTGCGCCAGTAATCCAGTGCTTCGTTCCACGCCGTGCCGTGTGGAGCGTAGCGACGATTTTCCAGGTAGGCGAACGTCGTTTCATCCGGCGCGATCATTCCGGCGCGCGCGCCCGCTTCGATACTCATGTTGCAGAGCGTCATGCGGCCTTCCAGCGAAAGCGCGCGCACGGCTTCGCCCGCATACTCTATGACGTGCCCGGTCGCTCCGGCTGTTCCGATGCGATTAATAATTGCGAGCGCGAGGTCTTTCGCCGTGACGCCTGCGGGCAGCGCGCCGTGCGTTTGAACGAGCATCGTGCGCGGCACGCTTTGCGGCAATGTTTGCGTGGCGAGCACGTGTTCGACTTCCGAAGTTCCGATGCCGAAAGCGAGCGCGCCGAAAGCTCCGTGCGTGCTCGTATGGCTGTCGCCGCAAACAATCGTCATGCCGGGGCGTGTCAGTCCCAACTCCGGCCCGATCACGTGGACGATGCCCTGTTCGGCGGAATCTATATCGAAGAGAGAAATGCCAAACTCCGCACAGTTACGCCGGAGCGCATCAATCTGCGCGGCGGCAATCGGATCAGCGATTGACGAGCGGGGAGTCGTCGTCGGCACATTATGGTCAATCGTGGCGACGGTTAAATCAGGCCGCCGGACACGCCGCTCTGCCGCGCGCAACCCGTCAAAGGCCTGCGGCGAAGTGACTTCGTGAATAAGATGCAAATCAATGTAGAGAAGCGCGGGCGCATTATCCGGCTGGCACACAACGTGCGCATCCCAGAGCTTTGCGAACAACGTGCGGGGTGGCTTCGATGGCATATAGGCGATACGATTTTCTTTCACTACACGGCATGATAAGCATGGCGCATATCGGCAACTTCGGCGAGCGTTTCCGTCACCAAAGTACCCATTTCGGCGGTCGAGACAACGCACTTGCCGTTTGCGCCGTGATCTAAATCAGGCGTGCGATAGCCCGCGTCCAACACTACGCGAATAGCTTGCTCAACGTCCTGCGCCTCACGTTCGAGATGCGCCGTATGACGCAAGAGAAGCGCCGCCGAAGCGATTGCGCCGAGCGGATTGGCGATTCCACGCCCCGCGATGTCCGGGGCTGAACCATGCACAGGCTCGTACAAATCAACCGCGCCGCCGACACAGGCCGAAGCGAGCATCCCGAGCGACCCGGCGATCACCGCCGCTTCATCCGACAGAATATCGCCGAAGAGATTTTCCGTCAGGATCACATCAAACGCGCGCGGTTTCATCATTAACTGCATCGCACACGTGTCAACATATAGATGATCGAGTGTTACATCGGGATAATCGAGCGCGATGCGTGCGACTGTCTCGCGCCACAACTGCGAAGTCTCCAGCACGTTCGCTTTATCAACGGAAGTTACTTTGCGGCGACGCACGAGCGCAGCACGAAAAGCTTGATGGGCGACCCGCTCAACTTCTTCGACCGAGTAGCGCATCGTATTGAAAGCGCCGGTAGCAGCGTGGTCTTCGCCTTCACTCTTTATAAAAGCGCGCGGCTCGCCAAAGTAAAGCCCGCCGAGAAGCTCGCGCACGATCAGTAAATCCGTGCCTTCGATTACGTCCGCACGAAGCGGCGAACAGTCGGCAGTGGCTTCGTAAGAAACAACGGGGCGCAGGTTTGCATACCCGCCAAGCGCCTGCCGCAAAAGCAGCAAGCCCGCTTCGGGGCGTCGTTCCGGCGCAAATTTATCGAAAGCGGATCGCCGACAGCGCCAAGCAACACCGCGTCGCTCGCAAGACACGCATCAAGCGTGGCGGGCGGCAACGGCGTGTTTGTATCTTTAATTGCCACGCCACCGATTAGCTTTTTGTCAAAACGAAGCTCATGCCCGTAAAGCTCTGCAATGGGCAATAAGCACGCGACGGCGAATTTGCCGGAGCAATGCGTTTTCAATCCTTGACTTGAACGAACGCGCGAAGCGTTCTGTAAATCTGTTTTTTGGTAACTGTTCAGATACGGTCCGGGCTAAATTAATTGAACAAGAAGTTACCTTTCACTTATCGCCTTTGCTGCTCATGGCCGTTCCAGCTGAGGAATGACTTCCAGTAATTCCATCACCACCGGACTCGCCGGATACCGATAAACATCCTGTGGCGCTCCGATCTGCTCGATTCTTCCCTCGCGCACGATTGCCAGCCGATGACCAATGGCGAACGCATCGGTCAGGTTATGGGTCACATAGATGACGATCAACTGTTCTTCCTGTTGCAACTCAACCATGTCCTGATGTAGCTGTTTGCGCATCACACTATCGAGCGCGGAGAAAGGCTCATCCATCAGCAGCACACGCGGATTCATCGCCAGAGCACGCGCAATCGCCACCCGCTGTTGTTGCCCGCCCGACAATTCATGCGGGTAGCGTGTAGCCAACTCCGCGAGGCGCATCCTCTTCAACAGTTCTTGCGCTCGCTCGCTCGCTGAAGAGTGCTGTCGCCACAAGGCGAAGGCAACATTCTCTAAAGCTGTGAGATGAGGAAACAGCGCGTACTGTTGGAAGATATAACCGACGCGCCGCTCGCGCGCCGGAAGATTGAAAGCCCGGTGGTCGCGCGCCCCATCGGATTTGCGGAAGAACACTTCGCCGTCAAGGGTGATCTCGCCCGCGTCCGGCGTCACGAGTCCGGCAATCGCATTGAGCGTCTGCGTTTTGCCAGACCCGGAGGGGCCGAACAGCACGAGTATCTCCGCGCCCACTTCCATCTGCACGGACAGATTGAAAGTGGCTAAACGCTTTTCGATATTTACCTTGAGGCGCGGTGTATTCATCACAATATCGCTTACCGGAGATCGGCTCTCCGTCTATGCGCGGGCTGTTCAAGTCTGCGCACGCACCACAGGCCGACGAAGGCGAGGCCGGTCATCACCATGACCATCACGTTAGCCTGCTCGTAGCGCCGCGCCTGCACCGCGTCGTAAATCGCCAGCGGCAGCGTCTGTGTCTGACCGGGAATGTTTCCCGCAACCATGAGCGTCGCGCCGAACTCGCCGAGCGCACGCGCCGCCCCTAAAATCAATCCTGCGATGATGCCGCGACGCGCGAGCGGCAGCGTCACACGCCACAGTATCTCCAACTCCGACGAGCCGAGCGTCCGGGCGGCATTCTCCAACACCGGATCAACATTCGCTATCGCCGCCCGCGCCGCCTGCACCATCAACGGCAACCCGACCACCGCCGAGGCAATGGCCGCCGCCGGCCACGTAAACAGTGTTTGCAGATGAAACCATTCGACCGCCGGGCTGCCGCGCCCTAAAGCGAGTAAGAGAAAATAGCCGATGACGCTCGGCGGCAGCACGAGCGGCAGGAAGATGATCGTCTCGATGATAATCTGCCCGCGAAATTTGTAGCGCGCCAAAAGCACCCCGAGCGCGAGACCGACCATGAACAGCGCGCCGGTCGCCACGACCGCCACTTGCAGTGAAAGCCGGAGCGCCGACCAGTTCATTTAACAGGCTCCTCGCCCCGCAAGACAAAGCCGTATTTACGCATCACGGCGCGCCCCTGCAAAGAGTTGATGAAGGCGGCGAAGCGTCGCGCCTCTTGCTCGTTCCGTGAGACTCGGATCACCGCCAGCGCCTGATTCAGCGGTTGATGCAACTCGGCAGGAATCAGCACCCAACGCCCTTTGCTCTGCGTGCTGAGAGACAACGCGACGATGGCCGCGTCCACATTACCGCTCTCTGCATACTGTAGCGTCTGGCTGATGTTTTCACCGAAGACGAGCTTTGGGGAAACCGCCTCCCAGACCCGGGCCGATTGCAGTGACTCGCGGGCGGCGCTGCCATAGGGCGCGTGCTCCGGGTTGGCGATGGCGATTTTCTTGAATTCGGGGCGCGCGAGGTCTTCGACGCGCTCTAGTTTGAGTGAACTATCGTTGCGCGTCCAGAGCGTGATGCGTCCCTGCGCGTACAGAGCCTTCGTGTCGGGGAGGATGAGATTCTTCTTCTCCAAATTTTCGACGAAAGAGATATTGGCGGCGGCGAAGAGATCAACCGGCGCGTCTTGTTCGATCTGCTGCGTTAGTTGCCCGGTCGAGCCGAAGTTGAAAGTTACTTTCGCGCCGCCCTGCTGCTCGAACAGCTTGCCTAGTTCTTGGAATGCGGGCGTCAGATCGGCGGCGGCCGAAACTGTGAGAGTTGGCTGAGCGACTGGCTTACGGCTGCCGTCACCCGCACAGGACGCGAAGAGCATGATTATTATTGCGAGGATGGAAAGCATGGATGATGGGGAGCGATTGGGAATACTGATCGTCATTTTTCAGTGCCCTTGAGAAACAGAAGCTATAATAAGCGAAGCGCCGCCCCTTCCGCTTGCTCGCTAATATAGAAGGAGGCTTCGCCTGCATCAACCGGGGCAATGTCGGTCGTTAAGCCATACACAAAATGCGAGGCGAGCGCATAAGCGTGCGTCGAGAGCGGATACTCTGTCGGCGACTTCGATAATCCGAGCGCGGGCACGGCGGCGTCATCGGCGATTAACCAGACGGCTGCGCCGAAAGGAATGCCTGCGCCGACGGTGACGACGGGCACGAGTTCTGCCGTCACTCCGTAGATTGCGCCCGATGTCGCGCCCATCGCCGGACTCAGCCGCCCGCCGACGAGATTACACAAGCTAAGTCTCGCCATTCAAGGTTGATGAAAAGCAAGCTAAGGCGGGTCGGCTGGAAGGACTTGTTAGCCCGCGTGTTGGTTATGGCAAAGTTTCGGGGCAAAGTCGTTGCGGAAACGGACTACCAATCGGTCGAATGACGCTGTAATGAGTAGAAACCGCTTGCCATTTGCCCTTCCTTTTAATCCAAACACGAGTCGCGCGGAATTGATAGGGCGTTAGCGTCACTCGGTTCGTCATTACTGCCGTGTCTCCGCCATATACTTTAACGACATATTCATCTTCTACATACTTGCCATCGTTATACGGTCCCATCTCCGCTAATAATTCCGCCTTGTTTCGGATGCGTCCATTCGAAGATATATCCGTGTAGTCATCGGCTATGTAAGGACTCACGGCTGCTACATCTTTACGCTTACTCGCTACGGTGAGTTCTTTATCAAGTTTAATCAGTTCTTCAGCAATCTTCTGGTCTTGGCTTTTCTTTCCATTATTACTCTGACTAAGAGCAACAGACGAAACTATGAGCAACAAAGCAAGTAAAGTGAATGCGAATCTCACAAGTTTCTCCTCACTGTTCATCTACATTTCAGCAATCCTAGCACAATCCTCTTACCACAAAGGAAGCGGGCTAACGTGTAATGCACCGCATTGCCCGCCGGGTCTTTCTCACGTTTAGTTAATTTGTGGTCAAAAACATTTTCGGATTCTCAAGCGCGCATTATCAGCCCTGCAATTTAACGGCTACCGCGCCGCGTTACCCACTGACTGACCCAGAAACGCGAGTAGATCGTTTGTCAATCGCTCCTTGTGCGTGGCGAACAGGCCATGAGGTGCGCCGTCGTACTCGATCAGTTTGGCATTACTAATACCATGCGCCGCAGCGCGCCCGCTCGCATCAATCGGCACAGTCTGGTCAGCGGTTCCGTGAATAATCAATGTCGGCACAGAGAAACTCGGAAGGTCAGGCCGGAAATCCGTTGTCGCAAATGCTTTGGCACACTCGAGCGTCGCTTTGAGGCTCGCCTGCATCGCCACGTTGCGCGACGTTTCGAGCACCTCGTCGCTCACCGGCTGTGACACCAGACCGACGCCGTAAAAATTCTTGAAGAAGCCCGCGAAGAAATGCGCGCGGTCTTGCTTTATGCCCTCGGTCATCTGCGCAAACGTCGCCTCATCAGTGCCGCCGGGATTGTCAGCGGTTTTGAGCATATACGGTACGATTGATGAAACGAGTACGGCTTGAGAAACATTCTTTCCCTTGTGCCGTGACATATAACGTGCGACCTCGCCGCCGCCCATCGAAAAGCCGACGAGAGTCGCGTCGGTCGCGCCCGTCTCTTCAATCACGGCGGCGAGATCGTCGGCCAGCGTATCGTAGTCGTAACCGTCCCAGGGTTGATCTGAACGACCGAAGCCGCGTCGGTCGTAAGCAATCGCGCGAAGGCCTGCGTCGGCAATCGCTATCGCCTGATCGTCCCAGCTATCCGCTGAAAGCGGCCAGCCGTGCAAGAGGATTACGGGACGCCCCGCGCCCCAGTCTTTGACGTAAAGTTTCGTGTTGTCGCGTGTCGTAATGTATGTCATTTATCCCCCGTTGTGTGGTCTATCATTGTCCATTGGTTAGTAAGTATTACAAACTGTCTCGGCCATTTCCACCGGGATTCAGGATTTTTCGCCCGACCCCGGCGCGGCCATCTTGCGATGCTGTTCCGCGAGCACGCCCGAAGGCGTCACGGTGGCGATAGCAAGTGGACGTGTATTTGAAGACATAAATCCTCCCTGAAGATTTGATCGAAACTAGCCGAATTATTTTATGAGTTAATTCGCGCGGGTTAATGCTGATTGATAACTATGTGGTATCTGTTATCTAAACGTCACTTTTAGTTGCTGCTCACCGATCAAAGTGGACACCGTGACGCCTGAATTTTGTGCTGCGGCGGAGATCGTCCGCCCTTGCCCGGCTACCAATCGGGCAGCGACTTTCTTGTACTCTTTCGTAGATTGTTTTCGTTCTTTCATCGTGTCTCCGGTGTATCGGTCATCGTGGAGGCTCAAAAGCGTCTTCCCTCTCGACTGTTGGGATTTAAGGTTCAACTCCCCGGCTCACAAAATGTTTGACATTCTTGAGAAGCAGGAATATGCTGCACACTCTCAAACGCGGTCTGTTCTTGCGATAGTTTTTCTCTAGCTAGCCTCGCTTAGATTATTACATTAGGATTGGTGGCGAATGACAGGTCTAGCCCGAAGCAAAGCCTCAGCCTCTATTCACAGCATTCTTCAGGCAAGCTGCTTCCCGCAGGCAACATAAAATCCCAAGCTGCCACTTCATACGTCACTTACCTCTGGTGCGCACTCAAGTAATTGCCAAGTTAAATTAATCGCCCATCGGAAGGTAAAGAAAGGCCTTTAACAAGTCTCCTCTTTCTATCTCCGCCTGCGCCGCAAATGCGCGCTTCGCAAGGAAATCGTCTGGAGATTTGACTGCACCGAAACATAGAAGAAGGCGAGACGGAATCCCGTCCGCACGCGGCTCACCGCACCTACGAAGGAGAGCAACATGGGCAACTCTGACCCGATACTCAATCTCTTGAAGGATTTTTCTTATAACGTCGTCCGTCTACCGAGGACGGGCATCAGGCCTCTCCAGATTTTGGAAAAGCAGGGGAACGATTTAGTGGTGCTCGGCGACGTGGCCGACCTCTTTATCGCCGGAAGTTCGCCGCTGCCCGCCGTCGGCCCTGACGAACAGGCCGCGTTCATCAACGGCAAGCGGACGCGAAGTCTCTCGATCAGCGTCGGTCTCTCCCTGCTGGGGGGCATTATCGGGGCGATGACCGGATCGAAGGTCAAGCTCGACGTCGTGTACAAGAAAGCGAGCGCGCTGGCCTTTGAATTCAACGATGTGCAGGTCAACCAGACCAACCAAATCCAGCTCAGCAAGTTCCTCACCGCCGCCAGAATTGACGAGACCGTAGGCCCGCCCGCGAAACTTCTCGAGGCCGACAAACTTTACGTCATAACCGGCACGATCAAGAGCAGGAAGTTCACCGCCGAAGCCGCACGGGATGGCGGCGTGTCGGCTGAAGTGGATGTCCCGCTCATCAAGTCTATTGTCAGCGGCTCTGTGGGCGTGACGACAGAAGGTGCGAACAACTCGAAAATCTCCTATGAGGGCACTGTCCCGCTCGTGTTCGGCTTTCAAGCCATCCGCATGGAGTTCGAGCAGGGGAAGTTCAAAGGTTTCAAGCAGGTTGACGCGACTTCCGTCGCGCTACGCGATGTGGGCACGAAGAGCGGCAAGACCGAACCCGAAATGCTGAAGACTGAAAGCCCGTTCGTCAACTTCTTCAATTCGTTGCCGGACAACGATACAAACGGCGGCGCGAATAAAGGGATGAAGGAAAGCGCAGGCACGTCCGGCGGCGCAGTCAAGCAAGCCGCGAAGAAATCCGGCGCGAAGAAGGCTGTCGCTAAAAAAGCGGGCGCGAAAAAAGGCGGCGGGAAGAGCGGTACGGCCAAGTCAGGAGCGAAATCCAAGAGAAGCTGAAGCAAAGGAGAATGTAGAGATGAGAGTCTTAAAAAGAGAGATGTCGGGACAAGACGTTAAGCGATGGCAGGAATTTCTGGAGCGTCAGGGACTTAATCCGGGCACTCCCGACGGCAGTTTCGGTAAGAACACATTTCAGGCGACGGCGGAGTTCCAGCGGCGGAACGGGCTGGATGACGACGGCGTAGTCGGCGCGGGCACGCTCGACAAGGCGAAGCAACTCGGCTTCGTCGAGGATGCAGACACGAACGGCACAGGCGGCAGCAGTTCAGTGACAGCCGCATCGCCCGGGTCTTTCAGCGAACAGAAGCTTGCAGAGATTATGCCCAACCTGAATCCGGGCAAGCGCGCCGCGTACTTCCCTTTTCTCGTCAGCGCGATGCAGGAGTTCGAGATCACGACGCCGCTTCGACGGGCGGCATTTCTCGCACAACTCGCGCACGAGTCGGGACAGTTCAGATTCATGGAGGAGATTTGGGGGCCGACACCGGCGCAACGCGGTTATGAGGGGCGGCGAGACCTCGGCAACATTCAGCCCGGCGACGGCTTCCGCTATAAGGGGCGAGGCCCGATCCAGATTACCGGCCGCGCCAACTACAAAAGGTACGGCGATCTGCTGGGCATAGATTTAGTCAACAGCCCCGCGCTCGCCGCGACACCTGAAGTCGGCTTCCGCACGGCGGGACTCTACTGGAAGAGTAACGGGTGTAATGCGCTGGCTGACGGCCAACAGTTCGTCGCCATCACCAAGCGGATAAACGGCGGGACGAACGGCCTCGAAGACCGCGTGAGGTACTACGACCGTGCCAAGCGCGCGCTCGGCATCTCCGGTACGCGCAGCATTGACGACATCGTGCGCGAAACTCCCGACACGGACGAGGAGACCGGCAGAGTCTTCACAAGAGGCTTGGACAGTCCCGGCGAGATCACGCCCGCTGCCGAAGAGCGCAACGCCGAGCAGCCCGCCAAGTCGGACGTAGGCGGCGGCAGAGCGAAGAAGGGAAAGAGCAAGAAAGCCGCCGCGACGAAACCAGCCGCGCGAAAGTCTCCGGCCGGAAAAGCCGCCGCGTCAAAACCGCCCGCCGTGAAAAGAACTGCTAAGACAGCGGCGAAGAAATCAACCGCCCAAAAGTCTGCGTCGAAGCCCGCCGCAAAGAAGACAGCTGCGAAGAAGTCAGGCGCGAAGACAGCTGCCAAAAAGTCTGTGGCGAAAAAATCTTCGTCGAAGAAGTCCGTCCCATTGCGCGCTGCAAAGTCGAGCGCTAAGGCGGGCGCGGCGAAGGGATCAGGCAAGACTACGGGTAAGGCCGCGACAGGCGCCGGCAAAGCGACAACGGCCGCGAGCAGGTCAGCCGCGAAAAGAGTCGCCAAAGGCTCGAAGGCGCCGGGACGTGCCGCGCGCGGGCGCTAACCCCTCGCGCCGCTTACTGATAGAGCGCGGCGGATAACATAGACGAGCGTTCCTTGAGGCTGGAAACTCATTCAGTACGGCCAGACGCTCGTTTCCATAAACTCACCGTGCGGACACCGTGTAGGAGACAGACCAATGTTGAACGAGAGAGAGTTCATCGCCCAAGTTGAATTGGCGGATGTTGACGAGCTGGCTAGATTGCTCGAACACCCCACGACCGCACAGGAGCGTGCGTTGCGCGCGCATCTCGGAGACGAACGCTACCAGCGTATGCACGGCCTCGCGCTGAAGCGCAGCACTACACGCTCCATGACAAGAGACGCGAATCGCCCTAACGTCGTCGTCATACACGGCATCATGGGAGCAGAACTGAGCGTCAGCGGCATCAACGGCGGCAGCGGCGACCTGACGTGGGTCAGCTACTGGCGAATCATGCGCGGCTGGCTCGACCGCCTGCGCCTGACCCCTGACGGGCGCGGCGAGGCGAACGACAATTTTCGCGTCAGAGCCAGCGGCACTATGAAGCGATACTACGGTGAGTTGATGCTCTCGCTCGCACAGCGCAACAATGTTAAGGACTTTTTCTTCGACTGGCGCAAAGACCTCAACATCGCCGCCGACGCGCTCAACTCGAAGATCAATGAGTGGTTCGGCAACGAACCCGTCCACATCGTCGCACACTCGATGGGCGGCCTCGCCGCGCGCACCTTCATCTCTAATTATTCCGCGCGCTGGCAGAAGATGTGGGACAGCGATAACGGAACGCGCGGCGGGCGGCTCATCATGCTGGGGACGCCGAATCATGGCTCTTATACCATCCCGACCGTCATGACCGGTCTCGAAGGCATGGTCAGGAAACTCGCCGCGCTCGACCTCCGGCACGATACCGGCGAGCTACTCGAAACGCTCAACACCTTCGTCGGAACCTACCAAATGCTTCCGTCGCCGCGCGTGGCGCCCGAAGCTACCGCCCTCTACGACGTTGCCACCTATAGCCCTTTCAAAGTCAACGTCTCGCAGGAACACCTCGATGGGGCGCGCAGTTTTCATGACAAGCTCGCCGGGGTCGCTGACAGCCAGCGCATGATCTACGTCGCCGGTTCAAATAGGCCGACGCTTTCCGGCGTCAAGGACTGGCGCAAGCTCGACAAGCTCGAAGGCTACGACATCACGCGCGAGGGAGACGGGCGCGTCCCTCATCGTCTCGGCAAGCTCGAAGGCGTCAAGATGTACTACATAGAGGAAGATCATGGCGCGCTTTCGACAAACACCACGATCATGCGGGCGCTCGACGATCTGCTGTCAACGGGCGAGACACGCCTCCTCAGCGATACCCTCCCGGCCATCCGTGCCGTGCAGCCCAGAGACGAGAGAGCCGTGCGGGATGAGATGGAGACGAATCTGAAAAAAGAACTGGGTGAGATAACAGACTCGCTCTCCCGCATGAGGATGCGTACCGTTCGCCGCGCGACACGCGCGGGCGAGCCTATCGTCGAATCCGCCGATGGCGAGACAGTGCCCGACGAACGCTACGGCCCGGAACAGCGACGTCTGGAAGAGAACGTCATGCGGGGCTTCCTCGGCGGCGAGCCGGGCACAGCCTCCAGAGGTTTCGAGGTCGAACCATTCAAGGGATACGGGAAGCGCGCAGTGGCGACGATTGAGATCGGGCTTGTGCTCGGAGGGATTGAAGAAGTCCACAAAGTGCGGATGCGTTCAGGCAACGGCAACGCAAACCCGGTTGATGTCATCGCTGTCGGCCACTACATCGGCGTGCGCCCGCAAGCGGCGGAAGAAAGTCTCGACGTGAGCATCTCCACTGCGCTCTTCAAATGGGGAACGAATGAAAGAAACAAAGACCGAAGATCGGAACTGCTTCTGACCCAGTACACCGACCGGGGCATCGTTCACGGCAAACTGGGCGAGCCTTTCTTCCTGCCCGACCCGCGTGATCGCGGCGGGAAAGACTTTTCCGGCGAGCGGATCATCGCCATCGCGGGCATGGGCGAGCCTGCCAACTTCGGCGCGTCTGAACTGACCGTGCTGGCGCGCGAGCTGTGCTGGTCGCTGGGGCGGCTGAAGAAACAACACCTCGCCACCGTCCTGATCGGATCGGGCAACGGGAACATGGCAGTGCGCGAGGCAGTCGCATCATGGATAGAAGGCGTGCGCCGCGCCCTGACAGGCTCGATCTTTGACGAAGGATGGCGGCTTGACCGCATCACCTTCGTCGAAAACGACCCGCGCAAAATTAGGGAAATCGAGAATGCTTTGAAGGCCGAAACGAAATGGCAGGCGGCGGCTACCGATTCGGCAGAGCAGGCGGGCAATCGGAAAAACGACGGGGCTAGAACAGAGCGCATGGTTATCAATTACGTGCCCCTGAGTAAGGCGGAGATGGATGAAGTTCAGAGCAAGATAGAAGAGAGAGAACGAGCGCGATGGCAAAGAGCAAAGACGCCTGACGATGGGACTAAGAAACGGGCGGCCGCCCCGACCCGCGTCAACTTGAGCCTTGATGTGCCGAAGAAGACATATCGCTTCGGCGCGATCACCGATATAGCCTCAGTGCCCGAGCGCGACATCAGAGTTGACCCGAAACTCATCATGCAAGCTAACGACGAAATGGTAGGCGAGCGGGCGAGCGCGATGCAGTTGGAGCGCGGTCGCTTTCTCGAAGGCCTGCTGATGCCTAACGATCTGCGGCGACACCTGTACACTAACGCCCCACTCGTCCTGATGCTCGACGCGACGACGGCACGCATCCACTGGGAGATGGTCGCCCAACCGGAGATCACCATCGCGCCCGGCATGACCGCCACTGATGACGCTAACGAGGTGGACGAGGAAATTTATAAAAAAGGCTTTCTCGGAACCACGCGCGGACTGACGCGGCAGCTGCGCACTACGTTCGCGCCGCCGCCGGAACCACCGCCGCCGCCGCGCCGCGTCCTGCGCGTGCTCGTCGTCGCCGATCCGGCGGCGGACGCACACCTGCCGGGCGCGCAGGAAGAGGGTGTCGAAGTTGCAGACCTGTTCGAGAGCTATAACCTAGCTTATCAGGACGACCCGGAGCGTTCGCAGATACAGGTCAAGAGGATGTTCGGCCCCCTTGAAGCAACGCGCACGAATGTCCTGCGCGAGTTGATGTCGCGTCCCTACGATGTGCTTCATTATGCGGGTCACTGCGTCTTTCAGTGGGACGGCGACCCTGACGCATCGGGCTGGATTTTTAACGCGAAGGAGCGGGAACTGCTGTCAGCTTACGAGCTGAACCGGATAGACCGCGTGCCGAAGTTCGTCTTCTCGAACGCTTGCGAGTCGGGCATCACGCCCGACCGCTCCGAGGAGCGCAGCGCGGGACTCGCCCCGAGCTTCGCCGAGGCGTTCTTCAATCGCGGAGTTTCCAACTTCGTTTGCACCGCATGGCCTGTTGACGATTTGGGAGCGCGGGAATTCGCCCTCACACTCTATGCCCGACTGCTCGGACTTAGCGCGGTGGCAGATCAGCCCGGTCGCTATGAGCGTGACATTGAGGGTTCTCAACCCATGCACCTTGCCATGCGCGACGCCCGCAGAAAGGTCGCCGTCACGCCAAACGGCAGAACTACATGGGGCGCATATCAGCACTACGGCAGTCCTTACTTTCAGCTATTCTACCCACCAAAGAAGGAAGATAATGATAAGCCCATGCCTGCAACACCGCGCAGTAGAGCTGGCAAAGCAGTCGCCACTGCCGATAAAAAGCGCCCGCGCAAGAGACCTAAAAACCGGAAGTGACGGTACTCGTTAAAAGCTTTCCGGCGGGCGCGCAGATCGCGTTGCCCGCCCCTTTCTCTCGCATCTTCTCCCGATAAAGTTCGATATCAGAAGCATCATCGTTGATTAAACACGGAGAAGCTGTCATATCATGCTTCCTGACTCGATCATGGTACGGCATCGGCGAGGTGGTCAGGCCGCGCGAAGTTACATAAAGCGGCACGTTCCACCATTGATTGATGAGCGGAGTTTGCGCCAACCGTATCTTGCCGACAATCTGCGTCCACATATGCAGCGTCCGTATCCTGCCACTCTTCCAACGGCAATGACGGCCACACATCTTTGTTCATAAATTTTGCTCCCGTAAACTTGAATCTCCGACGACAACCCTTACGCTCAGGCAAGATCGAAAAGCAGTATTTCCGCTTCTTCGCCCGCCAGAATATCAAGCGAGAGTTCTTCGCTGATGGCCGCCCCGTCGCCTGTCTGAAGCCGGGTGCTGTTAAGGCTAACCGCGCCTTTGATAACCTGTAACCACGCATGACGGCCTTCGCCGGGTTGATACGAAATCTCTTCGCCGGGCGCGAGCAAAGCATCGTACAGCCGGACGTCCTGATAAACCGTCAACGTGCCATCCTGCCCGCCGCGAGAGGCCACGAGACGCAACCGCCCGCGTCTTTCCGCTTCGGAAAATTCGCGCTGCTCGTAGTAAGGCTTTATGCCTTCTTGCTCCGGCTTAATCCAGATTTGCAGTAGATGCACACGCTCTGTCTGAGAGGCGTTGACCTCGCTATGGCTGACGCCCGTTCCGGCGCTCATCTTCTGCACTTCTCCGGGACGAATCACGCCGCTGGCCCCCGTCGAATCACGGTGCTGGAGCGCTCCTTCCAGAACGTAAGTGATTATCTCCATGTTGTCATGCGAATGCGTGCCGAAGCCGCCCGCCGGAGCAATGTAGTCTTCGTTGATGACGAGCAGATCACGAAAGCCCGTCCAACGCGGATCGTAATAGCGATTGAACGAGAACGTGTGATTGCCGTCGAGCCAACTCGTCTGCGTCTTGCCACGTTCGCGTGCGTATCTGATTTTAATCATTTTACTTCTCTCCCCTTATGTCGGTTAATCTTTTCCAGAGCGCCTTGATGGTTTTTTTAACGTTGCAAGCGACCGGCGTCGCCAGCCATTGCCGCTTATAACACAAGTCGTTATAACGACTATCGGGCTAAAAATTCATTTCGGTCTATCGAGCACCCTCTTCAGTAACTTACTTAAAGAAGCAAGCTGCTTTTCTTCCAGATGTCCAAGTTGGCGGCGGTGGCATTCGGCGATGGGCTTATCGAGCGTGGCGAGCAGGCGCAGTCCGCCGTCAGTGATGCGCGCGATGATAACGCGGCGATCCTTCGTTTCGCGCTCACGCGAAATCAAGTTACCCGTTTCCAAGCGATCCAGCAATCGCGTAATGTCGGAATCCTTTGTCACCATCCGCTCGCTGATTTCCCTGCACGATATGCCTTCTCGTCCCGCACCGCGCAAAATTCTAAGCACGTTGTATTGCGTAGGCGTTAGATCAGCCTGCTTGAGCATCTCGTTGATGCCCCCCAGAGCATCTCCGATGCACGCTGAATGTTGAGGTAAACCTCTTCTTCCCGGCAGGCAAAAGGTTTTGTCTGATTCGACTCTTTTGGTAGCTTTGAAGTCATCGAAAACAGGATACTCCTTATAACGACAATCGTCAGGAGGAATTACGCCCCATTGGTGCGACGCCGCTCCTTTTTACTTTAGCGGCATGGCCGAAGCGGTGAAGAGGTGGCGAAAAAGGACTTCAAACGGTAAACCGGAGAAGTGGAAACGCAAGACGGGCGGCTCGCGGGCAGGGACAAAGCCCTGCCCGTGCGGTGATGACGGTTTCGTTGAAAGCCCGGCGGGTTTTCAACGATTCTTTTTGTAGTAGTTGATGAGATTATTGGTTGATGCGTCATGCGTATTGATGTCGCCCGGCTGCATCAGTTCCGGCAAGATGGCTTTCGCCAGTTGCTTGCCGAGTTCGACGCCCCACTGATCGAACGAGTTGATGTTCCAGATTACACCCTGCACGAAAATCTTATGCTCGTAGAGCGCAATCAAAGAGCCGAGCGTGCGCGGCGTGAGCTTCTTGAACATGATGGAGTTGGTCGGCTTGTTGCCCGCGAAAACTTTGTGCGGCACTAATTTTTCCAACGTCTCGCCGCTCATCCCTGAAGCTTCCAGTTCCGTGCGCACTTCCGCTTCGGTCTTGCCCTTCATCAGGGCTTCGGTCTGCGCGAAGAAGTTGGAGAGCAGTATGGCGTGATGATCGCCCTTCGGATTGTGCGTTTCCATCGGCGCGAGGAAATCACAGGGGACAAGCTTTGTGCCCTGATGGATTAGTTGATAAAAAGCGTGCTGGCCGTTCGTGCCCGGCTCGCCCCAGATAACGGGGCCGCTGGAGCAACCCGTCGGCTCGCCGTCGCGGTTGACGCTCTTGCCGTTGCTCTCCATGTCGAGCTGTTGCAGGTAGGCCGGGAACCGGCTCAGGTGGTGGCTGTAGGGCAGCACGGCGGTCGTCTCGGCGCCGAAGAAGTTGTTGTACCAGATCGCAAGCAGGGCCATCAGGATCGGCAGGTTGCGTTCGAATGGCGCCGTGCGGAAGTGCTCGTCCATCGCATGAAAGCCTGAGAGCAGCTCACGGAAGCAGTCCGGCCCGATCGCGACCATCGTCGAGAGCCCGATCGCCGAGTCCATCGAGTATCGGCCGCCGACCCAGTCCCAGAAGCCGAACATGTTGTCGGTGTCGATGCCGAACCGGGACACCTCCTCGGCGTTCGTCGAGACGGCGACGAAGTGCTTCGCGATCGCCGACTCATCTCCCCACCGGCGGAGCGCCCACT
>JBHENC010000001.1:159190-213383 GCA_046262295.1 Pyrinomonadaceae bacterium
GCTGGAAGTAGGCGGAGAAGCGATGCAGGTATTGATCGTAAGGCAGGATGGCGACCGTCTGCGCGCCGAAGAAATTGTTGTACCAGATGCCGATCAAGCCGAGCATGACGGGCAGATTCTTCTCAAGCGGCGTGGTGCGAAAATGCTCGTCCATCCGGTGCGCGCCGTTCAGCAACTCCTCGAAATTATCCATCCCGATGTAAACGGCGATGGATAAACCGATGGCCGACCAGAGCGAATAACGCCCGCCGACCCAGTCCCAGAACTCAAACATATTTTTCGTGTCAATGCCGAATTTGGAGACCTCTGCGGCGTTGGTGGAAAGCGCGACGAAATGTTTGGCGACCGCCGCTTCGTCCTTCGCCGTGTCTAGAAACCAATCCTTCGCGGACTGCGCGTTGGTGAGCGTTTCCTGCGTCGTAAAAGTCTTCGAGGCGACGATAAAGAGCGTCGTTTCGGGGTTCAACTCTTTGAGCGTTTCGGCGATGTGCGTGCCGTCCACGTTGGAGACAAAGTGTACGTGAAGACCCTGCTTGCCGTATGGCTTCAAAGCTTCGGTCGCCATCACGGGGCCTAAGTCGGAGCCGCCGATGCCGATGTTGACGATGTCTGTGATAGCTTTGCCCGTATAGCCTTTCCATGCGCCGCTGCGGATAGCTTCGGTAAACTCTCGGATGTGCGCGAGCACGGCGTTGACTTCCGGCATCACGTCTTTGCCTTCAACATTGATGGCGCGGTTGGAGCGATTGCGCAAGGCGACGTGCAGCACGGCGCGATCCTCCGTGATATTGATCTTCTCGCCGCCGAACATCTTTTTAGTCCACTCTTCGAGCTTCGCCTGCCGCGCTAAATCCAGCAACAGTTTGACGGTCTCCTCCGTGATGCGGTTCTTCGAGTAGTCGAGCAGAATATCGTCGAAGCGCAGCGAGAAACGATTGAAGCGTTGCGGGTCATCCTTGAACAGATCACGCATCTGCATGGGGGCGACTTGCTCGTAATGCTTTTCGAGCGATTGCCACGCGGGTAAACGGGTTGGGCTTGTCATTATGTAAGTCTCCTCTTAAGGGAATAAACCGATCCTTGCGAGGGTGTACGGAATTTTGGAAGGCGAGACAAAATATTGTAGAAAAGCTATGCTGTCAATATGCTATGTTAGCGCACGCCCGAAAAGGTTAACGCGCAAAACCGGAAAGTCGCGCGGTAATCCTACGGCGCGACGGCCGTCGTTTGCCGTTGCACGCGAAGCTACAAAGCAAATCTGTCAGACCTATGGAGCAGCAAAAGAGCTTGAAGGAGACTATGAGCAAAAAGATTAATCGTCGCAAATTCGTCATCGCCGGAACTGCCGGTTTAACGGCTGCCGCTTCCGCCGCACCATTGATGCTTTCCGGCCAAGCACCGGCGGTAATTCGTCGCGGCAGCGCGAAGCCCGTCGTCATCTCTTCTGCCAACGGCAACAAATTCAAGAACGGCGGCGACGTGACCTGCGTGCAAAAGGCTTTCACGATGATGATGCAGGGCGCGGACGTGCTCGATGCGCTGATCGCGGGCGTCAACATCGTCGAACTCGATCCGTTGGATGACAGCGTCGGCTACGGCGGCCTGCCGAATGCAAACGGTGTGGTGCAACTCGATTCATCCTGTATGCACGGAGTGAAGAAACGTGCGGGCGGCGTCGCCGCGCTCGAAGGCGTGCGGACGCCTTCGCTCGTCGCCAAAGCGGTCATGGAGCAGACCGATCACCACTTGCTCGTGGGACAGGGCGCGCAAAATTTCGCGCGCGACATGGGTTTCAAAATCGAAGACGATTTGAACACGGAACATTCGCGCGCGCTCTGGCTGGAATGGAAACGCCGTACAGACCCTTCGCATTATCTCGATCCAAAAGCCAGAGCGGACGCAGGCCGTCGCGCCGGACAGCAGATGGTCGCCGAAGGCTTGATTGACGCCGAACATTACTACGGCACGATCAACTGCGACGGCATCAACGCCAAAGGCGAAATCTGCGGCGTGACGACGACAAGCGGATTGGCTTGGAAGATACCGGGACGCACCGGCGATTCACCGATTCTCGGCGCGGGTCTTTACGTGGACGGCGAAGTGGGTGCGGCGGGTTCGACCGGGCGCGGCGAAGCGAATCTGTATAACCTTAGTTCATTTATGATCGTCGAGAATATGCGGCGCGGGATGCACCCGAAGGACGCGATGCTTGACGTGTGCCGCCGCATCAAAGCGAACACGATTGAAAAGCGCCTTCTCAACAGTCGCGGAAACCCCAACTTCGGCATCAACTTTTATACGCTTAATGCGAAAGGCGAGTACGCAGGCGTCTCTATGTATGAAGGAGCGAAGTATGCGGTCTGCACGGAGAGCGGCGCGCAGACGCTCGCTTGCGAAGCACTGCTAAGCGGAAAGCCTGCGGATTGAATTAACGATTGATTATGCGCGCAGCTTTTCCTGTGCGCCTTCCAACGTAAGCGGCAACGTGAAGCGCGAAGAAAGGCGCACAGGAATGAAAGCGCGATTCAGACACGGGGCGGCGCAGGTTCTTCGGCGGCGCGTTTGATGGCGCGCAAAGCTTCCATACGCACCAGTCCGCTGCATGGCCTGATGAAGAACCAGTAAAAGCCGAACGCGCGGCGGCTCGCGGCGTCCATGCAGCGCACTCTTGTTTCAGTCGTCAGCCGCACGGCGTGTGCTCCGCGCGGTTCGAGCGAAAAATTCCACACCGCTTTGGCGTAGCCGCTGCGTTGGAAGGAACGAAAGCTTTCCGCGTCCAACCTTTGCAGCGCGCCCGCGAGCGACCAGAAGCGTCCCGCCACGCCGAGCACCAACTCTTCGTTCGGCACTTCCGCTAAAAGTACAAAACCCGCCTTGAGCAATCCGTCCAGCGTGAGACACTGCGGCGGCATCCCGCGCAACTTAAAGAGCGCGCGGACAAGCGGCGCACGGCTCAAGTCTAAAACGCGAACCGCTGCGTACACACGCTCCGCCGTTGCCTCCACATTTATGTGATGACGCTCGACGAAATCATACTCCGGCGCAAACTCATTTATTTGCATTGGCACTGTGCGAGTTCAGCTTCAAATAAGATATGGCATCCGGCACGGGCGGCGCGAATGAGGGATTTATCGTCGGCACGCGAAATGCTAAGGATAGACGAGGAGTGGCTGAAACTCCACTTTTCGAGGGTGCGCGGCGTTGCAGTGAGGCGATACACACCAGCCTAATGCCCCGCAATGCCTTATTTCCTCGATCTCTTCGCCCGACAAATTTACTTTTGTGCTAATTTTAAGACCGCTTGCCGCGCGCTTTCCCGCCACACACGCGAGATGTCCCGAACATCCTAAAACCGGGCGCGATGCGCCCTTCGATACACTACCGATGGCTCGAAAGGCATATGAAGCTATCTAGTTAAATCCGCTAGAGAAAGAGAAACGGAATCGCGGCGCTCTTCGCGGTTCGGGAAAGCCGGAATGGTGTGGATCGCCTCCGGCGTGCTGTGGGCGTGCGCGGTCGGCACTGGCTTGAACGTGTCCGGGCGGCGCTCGAAGCCATCCGGCAGATAGCCTGAAACAATGAGAATATTAATTGCCGAAGACGACATGGTGTCCCGCCGCGTACTCGAAGTCACGCTCGCTAAATGGGGGCATGAGGTGGTCGTCGCCCATGACGGCGATGAAGCGTTGGCGGCACTTCAAAGCGAAGACGCGCCGCACTTGGCCGTGCTGGATTGGATGATGCCCGGTATGGACGGCACTGAAGTCTGTCTTAAAGTGCGCCGGTCGCGCACAGCCACGCCGCCTTACATCATCCTTCTGACGGCCAAAGCGAACAAAGAAGATGTGGTGGCGGGGCTTGAGGCGGGAGCCGACGATTACCTTACAAAGCCTTTCGACCGCACTGAACTGCGCGCCCGCATAGAAGTCGGGACGCGCGTGCTTAGATTACAGCAAGGACTTGCAGACCGCGTCGAAGAACTTAACCGTGCGCTGGCGGAGCAAGCGCGGGCGGACGAATCGTTGCGTGCGAGCGAGCGCCGTTACCGTCATCTGGTGGAGCACAGTCAGGGTTTGATCTGCACGCATAACCTCGCGGGCGCATTGCTCTCCGTCAATCCGGCGGCGGCGCAACTGCTCGACTACCAGCCGTATGAAATGGTCGGCAGAAATCTGCGCGAGTTCGTTGCTGCATCGCAGCGACACCTGTTCGACTCGTATCTGGAACGGATCACACGGCAGCCAACGGACAGCGGACTACTCTGTATCCTGACGAAGAGCGGCGATGAGCGCATCTGGCAATATCACAATTTCCGTTATGAAGAGACGGGCACAGAGGCGTATGTCATCGGCCATGCGCAGGACGTGACCAAAATCAAGCGCTCCGAGGCGACGCTGCGCAATCTCTCGCTGACGGACGAACTAACGGGACTGTCTAACCAGCGCGGCTTTCTCACGCTGGCCGGACAGCACCGGAAAACGGCACGACGGATGCAAGAATCCTTCTCGCTCGTTTATGCCGATATGGACGGCCTGAAGCAGATCAACGACACACACGGACACCACGCAGGCTCGCAAGCTATTCAACAACTCGCAGAGATTCTCAGAAAGAGTTTCAGGGAATCCGACGTTATCGCGCGCATCGGCGGAGATGAGTTTACAATCCTCGCGCCGAACACGACCTCCGTTACTATTGAGGTTCCGCTCGCCCGTTTGCAGGAGAATCTACAACGCTACAATGCGCAGGGGCTGCATCCTTACCAACTCTCGGCGAGTGTCGGCGCGGCCTGCGTAGCTCCCGACGACTGTTCCGCCATCGAGACGCTGCTGACCAAAGCGGATCAAGCCATGTACGAGAATAAAAACAGAAAAAGAACCGCCGACAGCTCTCTTCAGAAATAAGCACCGGACGCGGTTTTTGAAATTAAAACATCCTCGCGCGCCTTTGGCGGAGAGCTACGATTGCCCGGAAGTGTTTTTAAGCCAACCTTCGCCGAGAGCGTAGCGGACAACCTGCGCGCGGCTGCGCAAATCCAGTTTCTCCATCGCATTTGCTTTATGCGTCTCGATGGTCTTAACGCTCAGGGCGAGACGCGCCGCAATCTCTTTATTAGTATATCCTTCGGCGAAGAGGCGCATCACTTCTTCTTCGCGTGCGGTGAGAGCGTGGTGGCGCGCCTCGCCCTTCGGCGGCTGCTTGTAGTTGCTAAGGACTTTTCCCGCCACCGCCGGATCAAGATAAATGCCGCCCGCCGCGACCGTGCGAATGGCGTTAATCAGTTCGGCGGCGGCCGCCACCTTGAGCACATAGCCGGACGCTCCGGCCTCTAAAAGCTGGCTGACATAGCTGCGATCTTCGTGCGCCGTCAGCGCAAGGACTTTGATGGACGCAGACTGTTGCTTGAGTTTCTCGGTTGCCTTCGCCCCGTTCAGCTCCGGCATACTGACATCCATCACGACGAGGTCTGGCTGGCACTCCTGCGCCTGCTGCCACGCTTTCATGCCGTCGTCGGCCTCGCTTATCACTTCCATGTCAGGCTGCGCGTTGATGAGCATTTTCAAACCCTCGCGCATCGCTTTATGATCGTCCGCCAAAAGAATTCGCAGCTTGCTCATGGCATGGACATCTCCTTCACGGCCTGTACGGGGAGACGCACGATAATCGTCGTGCCGCTGTCGGGAGCGGATTCAATCGTCAGCGAGCCGCCCGCGAGCGCGACGCGCTCCTGCATACCCAGAAGTCCGAGACGGCGGTTTATGACGGGTGTTTCCAATACCGCGTCGGCGTCGAAGCCTTGCCCGTCGTCCTCTATCAGAAGGCTGATCTCTTTGGAGGTGCGCTCAAGGATAACGCTCGCGTGGTGGGCGCGCGCGTGCTTGAGAATGTTGGTCAATGCTTCCTGAGCGATGCGGTAAAGGGAGATTTCAACGTGCGGCGCGAGCCGTTCGCCCGTGAGTCCGCTGCTGTAAAAGTCCACCGTGATGCCGTGCCGCTCCGCCCATTCTTCGGTGTAACTTGCCAGCGCCACCTGTAAACCGAAATCATCGAGCGCCGTCGGACGCAAATCCCTCGACAGATTATGCACGTCGCACGCGATATGCGCGGCGAGGTCTTGCAGGCGCGCGAGAATGTCCGCCGTTGCAGGCTGCCCGGTCGTCCCGGCAGTCTCCAACGCCTTTAAGCCGAGCATCAGCGAGGGCAGATACTGCCCCATTTGATCGTGTAGTTCGCGTGAGATACGGCGTCGTT
Organism: Pyrinomonadaceae bacterium; assembly: GCA_046262295.1. GTDB lineage: Bacteria > Acidobacteriota > Blastocatellia > Pyrinomonadales > Pyrinomonadaceae > JBHENC01. The sequence goes on from JBHENC010000001.1 coordinate 165,440, forward strand.
CATCTTCCTGCGCGGCGGCGAGACGCACCTGCAAACTCATTCGCTCTTCTCGCGCACGCACGCGCTCGGTGATGTCTCTGATGATTGACTGCGTGGCTGCTTTGCCGAGATATTTCACGCTGACGCCGATTACTTCCACATCAACGGCCTGCCCATTGAGCCGCACAATCTTTTCTTCGAGAAAATCCAACTGCCGCCCTTTCTGAATCATCTCAAGGCGTTCTTTGATTATTTCATGAAAGTCCGGGTGTATAAAATCCGTGATCGGCTTGCCAACAATCTGGCTGGCGTGCGGCGCGCCAAGCAGTTTCAGTCCCATCGGGTTGATATATTTGATCTCCCCATCGCTGTGGACGACAATCGTATCCGGGGAAAGCTCTACCAGACGGCGATAGCTTTCTTCGCTCTCCCGTAACTTCTCTTCCGCACGCTTGCGGGCAGTGATGTCCATTGCGACCCCCAGCACATGGCAGTTTGAGCCGTCCGGCGAAACGAGCGGCGTCTTAATGGTCTGGAACCAGATGACATCGCCGGTTCGCTGGTTGGTCAGTGACTCCTCCGGAATGATTAGCTTTTGCCGCGTTGCAATGACTTCACGATCCTGTTGCTCGAAGCGTTCCAGATCGTTTTGATCGAGCGCGTAATCGGCATCGGTTTTACCGACCATGTCTTCGATGGACGTACCATAGATATCAGCGACGGTCTTATTCACAAGCGTAAACTTTCCGTCCCTGTCCTTCACGAAAATAACGCTCGGATTCGCGTCTATCACTTCACGCAGAAATTCCTGTTGAGCGCTCAACGCCTGCTCCGCGCGCGCGCGTTCGCTTTCAGCCTGCTTGCGCTCCGTGATGTCCTGAAAACAATTAACGGCTCCCCTGATGTTTCCTTCGGCGTCTCTGAGCGGAACGACATTAACTTCCACAGGAATCCGCGAAGAATCCGGGCGCTCGATGATCGCCTCAAGCCCGCGCACCTCTCTGCCCGTGCGCAAAACCTCCGCCATCGGCGTCTGACTATGCGGCACGAACGTGCCATCGGTGAGATAAACTTTGAATGCCCCGCAGAAACAATCGTGTGAGTCGTTCAAAGCGGGCACGCGCCCCCACAGTTCGACGGCGCGGCGGTTGTAATAATTTATCAGGCCGTCTTCGTCGCAGTAGCAGAGGCCGACGGGCAGCAGTTGCGTTAACTCGCGGAAAAGAACATTGTTTTCGAGGAAAGAATTTTTCACAGGTTTTTTCCAGATGGGGCGTGCCCTGTTTTAAGAAGACCGCGCAGTTTTTTTGTGAGGCGTGCGATGGATGCGCGCGAGAAACCGAAGCCTTCGTGGGAGGAGGTGCGATTCATATCTTTGCCATGCCTTGTGGGGCGACGATCAGCAAGAGACTTTCTGTTGCTTCGCACTGAATTGTGATCGAAGCTTTCTCTACGATAACACTTGAAGGGCGCGCTTGACGAATGAAGGGCAGCTAAATTCAGCGCGCCATTTTTGTGACCTACGCACACGCCGCACAACGGTATCTTGCTAACCTTCTTCGCCTGAATGCGCCGCCCGGTCAGCTTTTCTCTTCGCTAAATCCGGCTTAACGACTGTTTCATAGCATTGCGGGCAGATGCTGTGGCTGAATGATGCTTCCGAGTGATTGCTGACATAGCTTTCCACCTTTTGCCAGTAGTTCTGATCGTCGCGCACGTTCTTACAGTAAGAACAGATCGGCAGAATTCCCTGAAGTTGTTTGACCTGTATGAGCGCCCCTTCGAGTTCTCTGACGCGCTCGGCCAGAGCTTTCTCCAATCTCAACACGGTCTCGCCGACCTGCACGCGCGCGCGCAGTTCGTTGCGGTCAAAAGGTTTGGTGACGTAATCGTTCGCGCCCGCGTCGAGTCCTTCGACGATCTCTTCTTTGCTGCTCTTGGCGGTGAGAAGAATGATGTACGTGGGCGTCTCTTTCGGCATCTGCCGGATGCGGCGACAAAGTTCCACGCCGTCAATGCCGGGCATCATCCAATCCAGCACGGCCAGTTGCGGTGCGTCTTCCTTTTGCAACTCCGCCCATGCTTCGTTGCCATCCTGCGCGACGACGACCTCATGTCCCCGATTCGTCAAAGTTAGCTGCAATACGCGGCGCGAAACCACGTTGTCTTCCGCAATAAGTATTTTCATCGCATCACACTATTAGAAACCAGCTTCGGGAAAGAGGCGGGCACAGGCCGGGGCGAAGCGGGACACCGCGCGGGCATAAAGCCGAGGCATTTCGCTCTGCTCCAGCCCAACGGCGACCGCCACGAATTAAGACCAAAGCGATTTCGGGAATCGCATTGTCAGAACACGCGCGCTTATCTGCATAATAGCGCGGCCTTCCCGTGCGGCGCGTTTTGTCCGTCACACAAAAGCTGCTCAAAGGCTTCCGCCGGAAGCGGTTTGCTGAACAAATAGCCCTGCATCTCATCGCATTTGAGAAGGTACAGCAGCGAGCGTTGTTCTTCGGTCTCGACTCCTTCGGCGATGGCCTCCAATTTCAAGTTGTGCGCCAGCGTAATGATCGCCATCACAATCGCCGCGTTGCTCGGATCAGTCGTCATATCGCTCACAAAGGATTGATCGAGTTTCAGAATATCTATCGGCAGATGTTTCAGGTACGAGAGCGATGAATAGCCGGAGCCGAAATCGTCTACGGAAATCTTAAGGCCGTAGGCTCTCAACTGGCGCAGCACCTGAACAGCGTATTCGGCGTCCTGCATCACAGAGCTTTCAGTTAATTCCAGCTCAAGATAGCGCGGGTCGAGTCCGGTTTCGGTGAAGGCGCGTTCAACTATTTCGACTAAGTCCGGCTGCTGCAACTGCCGCGACGAAAGATTGACGGACACGCGCAGAGGCTTGAATCCGGCGGTTTGCCACGCTTTATTTTGCGCGCAGGCGGTGCGTAAAACCCACTGGCCGAGCGGCACGATCAGCCCCGTGTCTTCGGCCAGCGGAATAAACTCGGCAGGGGAGATAAGTCCCATCTCCGGGTGCTGCCAGCGCACGAGCGCCTCCATGCCGACGATCTGCGAGGTAGCGAGACAGACCTTCGGCTGGTAATAAACAAGAAACTCTTCGCGTTCCAGCGCCCGCCGTAAGCTGTTCTCCAGCGCGAGACGCTTGAGCGCGCGGTCGTTCATGTCCTTTGTGTAGAACTGATAATTATCGCCGCCCTGCTGCTTGGCGCGATGCAAAGCGGCGCTGGCGTTCATCATCAAATCATGCTTATCTTCGCCGTCGTCCGGGTAGAGACTAATACCCATGCTGGTCGTGACGTAGATTTCATGCTCGCCGAGTTTGAACGGCAATTGCAGCGTTTCCTGAATCCGGCGGGCGATCTTCGCAATATCTTCCGCCCCGCCGACATCCGCCAGCAGCAACGCGAACTCGTCGCCGCCGAAATAAGCGACCGTGTCTTTCTTGGACAGGCAGGCCGCCAAACGCTTGGCCGCGCTCTGCAATAGCTGATCTCCAACGGCAAGACCGAGCGTTTCGTTAATCTTTTTGAAGCGATCAAGGGAAAGAAAGACGGTTGCCTGCTGCTGCTGCTGCTGTGACCGTTGACCGCCGTGTGTCACGGTCAATTCATGCGTTAAGCGATCCTTAAAGTAAGTCTGGTTCGGCAACTCGGTCAACGTGTCGTAATAAACAAGGTGTGTAGCCTTTTCTTCGGCGCGCACACGTTCGGCGATCTGCTCACGCAGCGAAGTGTTAGCGCGCTGCAATTCATCCGTGCGCGCTTCGACCAACTCCTCGAGATGGCTTTCGTAGTGGCGCTTGGCGGCGCGCAGCGCGTGATGTTCGAGCGCGCGGCTAACCGCCGCTTCGACGTGGCGGAAATCGAAAGGCTTGGTGATGTAATCGAAGGCTCCGGCGCGCAGCGCAGTGATGGCGCTCTCGATTGTCTGCTCGCCGCTAATCATCACAACGACAGTGTCCGGCGCAAGCTCAAGCACGCGCGGAACCATTTCAAGCCCCGTCATGCCGCCCATCGTGATGTCGCTCAGGATGAGATCGAAAGATTCTTCAGCCAACCGCGCCAACGCTTCCTCGGCGGAAGCGACCAGCACGCACTCGTAGTTATCGCTCAATAATTCGCCCAGCACTTCTCTGATTGGCAGATCGTCGTCGGCAATCAGAATTCGCGCTTTGCTATTATTCGATTCAAGCATATTTCAAGTTACCCTTAACTGCCCGGACGTCTGCGAGAGATTTCCGAGTATCTAAAGCAGCCCTCTCGAGCGATCAGTTGACCAACTCCTCGCCCGATAAATCGCCGGTATTGTCTTTCACGGAGACATCTGTTTTTTCGCGCATGAACAGATCGCCGCCGAATGCGCCGCGTCGTTCTTTGCCATCAACTTTCAACGCGCCGCCCGCCAGCTGAACGGGCGCATTGAGCACTTCGCGCACCTTACGCACCAACTCATCGGCAGCAAACGGCTTTTCAAGATAAGCCATGCCGACATTGGACACCCCGTGATGAAAGATAGCTTCATCCGTATAACCGGACATATACAATACCTTCATCTCCGGCCTGAAGAACGCTGCGCGCTCCGTCAACTCGCGGCCACTCATATGCGGCATCACGACATCCGTCAGCATCAAGTCAATCGCGCCTTCATAGCTCCGGCAGAGCGGCAAAGCTTCGTCTCCGCCGGACGTTTCCAGCACGCGGTAGCCATCCATCTCCAGCACTTCCCGTACCAGTTGCCGGATGCTCTCCTCATCCTCTACCAGCAGGACGGTCTGCGAGGTGGGCTGGACGACCGCCACCCGCGACTCCGCCGTGTTGGTTGGCTCGGATGGCTCGTTAACTCTCGGCAGATAAATCTTAAAGGTACTTCCGATGCCGACCTCGCTGTGAGCCAGCACATGGCCGCCCGATTGTCTGGCAATCCCGTACACCGTTGACAGCCCTAACCCCGTTCCCTTGCCGATCTCTTTCGTCGTGAAGAACGGCTCGAAGATACGCGAGAGCGTTTCGGCGTTCATGCCGCAGCCCGTATCGCTGACGGCCAGCATCACGTATGCGCCGGGTTCAAGACCGGCGTACCCGTGCGTGTGAGACTCGGAGATTTCGACATTGGCCGTCTCAATCGTCAGATTGCCGCCCTGTGGCATCGCATCGCGGGCGTTAACCGCCAGATTGAGGATGACTTGCTCGAGCTGCCCGGCATCGGCTTTGACTCGCCACAAGTCCACGCCGAGAGCATTCAGGATGCGTATGTCTTCGCCAATCAAACGGCGCAGCATCTTGTCCACATCTGCGACGACGTGATTGATGTCCAGCACCTTCAGCTGCAATATCTGCTTACGGCTAAAGGCCAGCAACTGGCGCGTCAGCGAGGCGGCGCGTTCTCCGGCCTTCTTTATCTCTTCGATGTGCTGACGCAGCGCGGTGTCCGATGCCACGCGGCGCAGCGCCAGATCGCTGTATCCCGTGATGGCCGTCAGAATGTTATTGAAGTCATGGGCGACGCCGCCCGCCAGTTGCCCGAAGGCTTCCAGCTTTTGCGATTGCCGGAGTTGTTCTTCGCTTTCGCGCAAAGCCTCTTCCGCGCGCTTGCGCTCCGTGCTGTCCTGAATTTGCAAAATGAAATAGAGCGGAGTGTTGTGCGCATCCCGGACAAGCGAGACGCTCGTGACAGCCCATATTTCTTGACCAACCTTACCTATATAACGCTTCTCCAGCTGAAGCGTTTTGAGTTCGCCCGCAAGCAGTCGTTGCCGGTCGGCTAATTTCGCGTCGAGGTCGTCCGGGTGCGTGATGGATTGAAAATCCGTCGCCAGCAATTCTTCCTCCGTATAACCGACAATTTCGCACAGGGCGCGATTAACTTCGAGAAAGCGGCCGGACGGCGCGGCGACGGCCATTCCGATAGCGGTGTTATCGAACGCGCCGCGAAAACGCTCTTCGCTGCGCTGCAAAGCGGCGATCATTTCCCATTGCGCACGTTTGGCGTCGCGTTTCTCAAGCGCATTGAGCATCGCCGACGGCAGACGCTTCAAACTCGCTTTGAGAATGTAATCGTCCGCGCCCTCCTTCATACACTCGACGGCGACTGCTTCGGTCAGCGAACCCGTGACGAGAATAAATGGCGCGTCAACGTCTTGCGCTTTGAGCAAACGCAGGGCATCGAGTCCGTTGAACTGCGGAAGTTTGAAATCGGAAAGAATTATGTCCGGCGCGAAGTTTGTCAGCTCTCGCAGAAAAGCATCTTTCGTTTCGACGCGCCGCGCCGTGAACGCCAATTCCGCACGACGCAATTCTCTTTCAATTAACTCGGCATCCGTCAGAGTATCTTCGAGAATGAGGATACGTATTTCCTGCTTCATGTACTGCCCCTTTTCTGTACGCCTTGTCGGGTAATGCGCCGGACGTGGAAGTATCCGGCAAGGTCAGAGGTATGCGATTTACGCGCCGCAGCTCTAAGGGTGAGTCTGGTTCAACAGCAGCCAGTAGAAGCCCAACTCCGAGACGGCGCGAATAAACTGCTCGAATTCGACAGGCTTGACGATATAGCTGTTAACGCCCAATTTATAACTCTCCACGATGTCTCGATCTTCTTTCGAGGAGGTCAGCACGACGACGGGAATCGTTTTGGTGCGGTCATCGGCTTTAATCTTGCGCAGCACCTCTATGCCGTCCACCTTGGGCAACTTCAAATCCAGAAAGATTACTTTCGGGCTGTTCTCGACTCGCCGATCCGCATACGCGCCGTTGCCGAAGAGAAATTCCAGTGCCTCTGCGCCGTCCTTCGCGTGCAGCACGCGGTTAGCGAGGTTGTTTTTCTTGAGGACACGCAGCGTCAGTTCGGCATCCTGCGGATTGTCTTCGACGAGGAGTATTTCAACTTCGTTCATGTCCGTTCTGTTTTTCATTATCCTGCTCCCCGTTTCGCGGCAGTGCGAAAAAGAACGTCGCCCCCTTGTTCAATTCGGCTTCCGCCCAGACACGCCCGCCGTGCCGTTCGATGATGCGTTTGACAATCGCAAGGCCGACGCCCGTACCCTCGAATTCGTCCGCGCCGTGCAGCCTTTGAAACACGCCGAACAACTTATGCGCATACTGCATATCAAAGCCGACGCCGTTATCTTTGACGTAATAAATATTTTCGCCGTTCTCGCTCGCACCGCCCACTTCGATGGCGGCAGCCTCCTCCGGCCTTCTGTATTTCGCGGCGTTCGATAAAAGATTCGTCAGCACCTGTCGAATCATCGCGCGGTCGCCGGAAGCGGGCGGAAGCGGATTAATCTTCAGCGAAGGCCGCTCTTCGCCTTCCGCGAAATCGAGTTCCTCGAAGATTGTTTCGCTAAGTTCGTTCATGTTTATCGGGTGCGCTTCAATCTGTTTGCGCCCGAGACGCGAGAAGGCGAGCAGATCGTCAATCAACTGCCCCATGTTCTGCGCGTTGCGGCGGATGATAAAGAGCACGCGCTGGCCTTCGTCATTGAGTTGCGCCGCGTGGTCTTCCGAGAGAATGCGCGAGAACCCGTCAACGGCGCGCAACGGCGCACGCAAATCATGTGAGACCGAATAAGAGAAAGCTTCCAACTCTTTATTGGCCGCTTCCAGTTCCGCAGTGCGTTCACCGACGCGCTGCTCCAAATCCGCATTCAGCTTTCGGAGTTCTTCCGACACCCATTTGCGTTCCGTTATGTCTGTGGAAATGCTAAGCACATGATTGACCGTTCCGTCCGAAGAAACGATGGGACGCTTGATTGTTTGCAGCCAGCGTGTTTTCCCTTTTGTGTCCGTGAAGCCTTCTTCACGAATGATCTTTTCCCGCCCGCTCCGGATTACCTGTAAATCGTCGTTGCGAAACTGCTCAACCTGTCCCGCATCCCCACTAAAATCTGCGTCCGTTTTTCCGAGCAGTTCGGCGGGTGTCGTTCCGTAAGCGGCGGCGATTGATTGATTGACGAGGGTAAAGCGCCCCTGCGCGTCTTTGACGAAAATAAAGCTGGGGTCTGTATCAATCACTTGTCGCAAAAAGGCGCGCTGCTCAGCCAAATCCAGTTCGATCTTCTCGCGTTCGGCGATCTGTTCCGTCAATTGTATATTGGCGCTTGAAAGCTCTGCGGTGCGCTCAGCAACGCGCGATTCCAATTCGTCATGCGCCCTGCGCAAAGCTCGTGCCATGCCGTGAAATACGTTATCCAGCCGCGCGATCTCGTCTGTTCCCGAGAGTGGCCTTGCAAGTTCCGTGCCTTCTGCCAGCGCGTGTGCGTTTTTGGTCAGCGTCAGCAGCCGCCCGCTGATCCCGCGACTGAAAAGAAAGACCAGCACAAAGGCCAGCAGAATGTCGGCCGATGCGCCCGCTGCCAGCAACCAGTTGAATTTCTGCCAAGACTCTTCAAGAAGCTGCCGCCGCACCGTGTCAAGACGCTCTTCCTCCTGCAAAAAGAGGCTCATCTCGCGGCTAAACTTGTCCATGCTTCGCTCGCCTGCGCCGCTTTTAACCCGCGCCACGGCTTCGTCTTTATTCCCCTCGCTTTCAAAGCGTTGTACTTCCGCGAGCAGCGCCATTCTCTCTTCAACTTCCGCTTTAAGACGAGCAGCGGTTGCCTCCTGTGCGGGGTTATCGCTGACGAGCGTTTGCAGCCGCGTGATCTGTTCGGGCAGTTCACGAACGGCACGCACATATGGTTCGGTGTAGCGAGGCTCGCCGGTAATGACGTAGCCGCGTATGCCGGACTGGGCGTTCACGAGGCTCTCCGATAATTTGCGCGAAGTAGCGATGACTTCCTTTGAATGCAAAGACCATGCTTGCGCCTCTTCGCTGCTGCGCTTCATCTGTGTGACGAGCACGACGAAACACAGCACGAACACCAGCGGGATCGAGATTAGTATTAAGCCTTTATAGGCGACTCTCGCTTGCTTCAATCTTCGGATGGTCAAACCTAAAAGCGTTGCGCCCAATAAAGCCATGATAAATTGCACGCTCATCACCAGCGCCGAACTGCTCTGAGAGGCGGAACTGAAACCTACGAACAACACCGGAATCATCACGGCAGCGATGCCCGGACTCCACACCGGCGATCCGTCCTCCGTCTGTGGCACGTGCCGCCAGACGTAACCGATCATCGCGCCGCTGTACGTCGTAAAAATCAGCGCGGTGTGAATCGCCATCTGGCTACCAAGACGAAACGGCAGCACATAAGTGATGCCGAGCAGATAGCCTGACAACGAAGTCAAGCCGAAGCTTAGAGGCAAGGTATATGCCAGAACGAAGGCTGCGAGCGATTGCGGCTTGAGGACAAGCATGGCGAGCGCGCCGCCCGACATGGTGAAACTGATCGCGCTCGTCAGCGCCATGCGTCCGGGATCGGCGGAAAGCGTGCGCTCCCAAGGATAAAAGAAGAGCGTATCAATGCCGAGCGAGATTCCGGTCAGATACTCGAAGACGACCAGCACACCCATCAATGCGACGAAGAGTCCGCACATCGCGGGCAATACAGGATTAAAGCGGCGGAGGATTAACGCGCAAGCGCCCGTTCCCAGTGCCAGAAAGCACACCGCAGTGTTGTACTGCATGGCAATCGTGCCGGGAACGATTTGAATGAGCAGGCGCAGGTGAAAATGCCAGCCTGCGATGACCAAAATGCCAACAAATGCCATCGCAGCGGTGATGCTGAGAACGGCGATGCTCCCCGGTGAACGAGCGGTCGGTTTTTCAGTCTCCATAATATTTCTACAAAGCACGGCACACGGCGATAACCGTTGAGTGTGAGGAGCGCCTGAGCTTTATACGGAATACTTGCGCCGTTTGAAAGAAAGCGACTGACACAACCGTGTGCGGCGCTTTCTTCCCACGTTCATACATTCGATGCTTTAATGCAAACTTCGTTCATCAAATGCCAGAACACTTAACCTTGAGGCGCTGGGGACTTCTTCAACACTAACTTTGTCGCATATGGCGAACGGCGCGTCTATCGGGAAAGATAAAGGCTATCAGGGAATTCCCTGAACCGGAGTATTACGCAAAAGCGATTACGGCGCATGGAGTTGACGCGAAGCCGTTTCAAAAGATAGCTTGCCGCCGATGACATTAATTTCTGCCGATGTTGTAAACTACCACCGAAGCATTAAGAGACCAGACACTTCAAAGGAGCATTATGAATCGCTTTCAGAACTACGCGACCGTTGCCGTCACGCTTGCGCTTATCGTCCTCCTTTTTCCTTCAGAGTCGGCACAGGCAACAGCGTCTTCGGCGGCGCAACTCACTTCAGACCAAAGCCTGCTGCGCGAAATCTACAAAGAGCTAATCGAAATCAACACGACGGATTCCGTCGGCGACATGACTGCCGCCGCCCGCGCGATGGCGGCGCGTTTGAAGGCGGCGGGCTTCGCAGATGAAGACGTGCGCATACTCGTGCATCCCGGCAACGCGCGCAAGGGCAATCTGGTGGCGCGTTTGCGCGGCACGGCAGGCGCAGGCCGCAAGCCCCTGCTGCTTCTCGCGCATCTCGACGTTGTCGAAGCGCGCAAGGAAGACTGGTCGGATAATCTAGACCCGTTCAAGCTCACCGAACGCGACGGTTTCTTTTACGGGCGCGGCACAAGCGACGACAAAGCGATGGCCGCCATCTTCGTCGCCAATTTGATTCGCTACAAGCGCGAAGGATTCAAGCCAGACCGGGATATTATCCTGGCGCTCACGGCGGACGAAGAAGGCGGCGATTACAACGGCCCCGCGTGGTTGCTCAAAGAGCATCGTGATCTGGTTGATGCCGAATACGGAATCAACGAAGGCGGCGGCGGGCGTTATCGCAAAGACGCGCGCCTCTTTAACGGCGTGCAGGCGAGCGAAAAGGTTTATCAGAGTTTCCTGCTCGAAGTGAAGAACAAAGGCGGGCATAGTTCGCTGCCCGTTAAAAACAATGCCATCTATCATCTCGCCGCCGGAATAGACAAACTCGCGCGCTTCGACTTTCCCGTTAATTTGAACGAAGTGACTCGCGCCTTCTTCGCACGCATGGCGCTGATTGAAACGGGACAGACCGCCACCGACATGAAAGCCCTTGCCGCCGCTAACGGCTCGCCCGATTCCGCAGTCGTCGCGCGTCTCGCCGCGTCGCCCTATAACAACGCCTTGATGCGCACCACCTGCGTCGCCACGCGCCTCGAAGCCGGTCACGCCGACAACGCTCTGCCGCAAACGGCGCGCGCCACCGTCAACTGCCGCATACTGCCGCAGGAAACGGCTGCCGACACCGAACGCACGCTCGCCAAAGTGCTCGCCGACGATCAAATCAAAATCTCATATATCAAAGAGCCGAAACCGAGTCCGCCGTCACCGCTCAAGCCGGAATTTATGCAGCCAGTCGAACGCATCACACAAGAATTATGGCCGGGCGTGCCGGTCGTTCCGATTATGGGCACGGGCGCAAGCGATAGCCTGTATTTTCGTCAAGTCGGCATTCCGATGTACGGCGTTTCCGGCCTCTTCTCGGATATAGACGACAACCGCGCGCACGGCAAAGACGAACGACTCGGCGTCAAATCACTTTACGACGGGCAGGAGTTTCTGTATCGCTTAGTTAAAACGCTGGCGAGCACCCGGTGAGATTTTGCCGGGATGAAAAATTTGTAAGGAGTCGCAATGGCAATCCCACAGGCGTTTCCCGTTTATGAGCCGGAAGAATATTTATCGCTTGAACGCGCTTCCGAGATTAGGCACGAGTATCTGGCAGGACTCGTGTATGCGATGGCGGGCGAGAGTCCCGAACACAGCACAATCTGTTTCAATCTCGCCGGAATATTGCACACCCAATTGCGCAATAAACCGTGTCGCGGCTTTTCGCCGAACATGAAAGTGCGCGCGGGCGAAAGCGGTTTGTATGCTTACCCGGATTTGGTGGTCGTGTGCGGCGAGCCTGTTTATCACGACGCGCATCGTGATGTGTTGACTAATCCGACGGTCATCTTCGAGGTCTTGTCGCGTTCGACGGAGCATTACGACCGGGGCGAAAAGTTCCTGCGCTATCGCACGCAGATAGAGACGTTGCAGGATTACATTTTAGTTTCTCAAGACTTGCCGCGCGTCGAGCGATTCTCGCGCGAACCGGATGGCGAATGGCCGCCGTTTGAAGCGAGCGGACTTTCGACGACGCTCGATCTCGTTTCGATTGATTGCCGCCTTCCGCTCGCGGAAATTTACGACCGTATCATTTTCCCGGAAAGCTAAAGAGTTTTCTATACCTCCAGCTTCTAACTATCATACCGTCCGCTTGCCGTCTGCATCAGCGTTCGCTCGGTGTGTGAGCGGGAATGCCGAATTGTTCAAGGTACGTCAGATCGAGTTTCCATTCGTGGCAACTGCGCTGATGCCACAACTCGAAGCACGCTTCGACGTAAAGTTCGGCGTCGGCGTTTGACCATTTGTTGACGCGCGCCAGATGAGCGAGAGCGTGTGTGTGTCTTCCGCGAATCCCGGCGAGTCCCAAATGCTTAACCTCGTGACAGGACGGGCAGAGAGCCGACAGCTTCGTTAATCGCTGAACGCGGTTCGCGTCATCGTAAGCGAAAATCTCGTGGCATTCGACAGGCCATTTATCACCACGCCCGCCGCAGATTTCGCAAATGTAATTGGCGCGCTTGAAAGTGATTCTCTTCAGCCGCTCCCACTCTTCGCGCGAAACCTGCGAGCGCACGTTTTTGTACCACGCGGTCTTCGGCACTAACTCGACGGTCAGCAGTTCGCGCATCTATCCGTGCCCTTCAATTGATAGGTCGTTGATTGCCGCTTCGATTGTTGACGGAGAAAGATTGCTTTTGAAAACGACGGCGTGCGGCGGCACGCGCGCGAGCGGTTCGCGGCTGCCGCGCAACTCTTCCCACGCGGCGAGAATAAAGTTTTCAACTTTCGCGTGCGTAAACTCTTTCAAACGCTGCTGCAAATGTTTGGGCGTCCAGAAGCCCAAGATTTCCAGATAAAACTCGCGCCCATCTTCTCTGTGGCGCAACACGTAATCCGGCACGAACGCGCTATCACCCAGATCAACAATCTCGCTGCCCCGTTTTAATTCCCACAGGCTTTCATGCTTCGCCCAACTCGCTTCCAGCTTCGCTATCACGGGATTCTCATACGGCATCGCCTCCAGATAATGCGAGTGCAACTGGCGTTGATTGCTGTCAAGTTCAAAGAACGCGCTGGCCGCTCCGGGCTTCTGCGAGATTTCCGCGCGCAAACGCCAACCCTTGCAGAGCAACAGCGCGGGCAAAAACACAGCCATCTGCACGCCGTATTTCTGCGAGCGGTGGAACATCGAAAGAGGCCCGTCGAGCCGCACTTCGTAACCGGCGGCGGACGATCCCTTGACCGTATGAATTAAACGATAAGCTTTGATCGCGCCGAACAACTCGCGGTAGCCCGCAGCCGTTTGCGGTTCGATCCACAAACGCATTTCCGAGCAGCGGTAAAGCAACGCCTGCGCCTGCGCTACGTTGTAAAGATCGAGCAGCTCTTTGCCGGTTATGTCCTCGAACTGCAAGAGCCTTTGATTCTCCGGCAAATCGGCATAGAGACTCTCCGGCACAACATCGGGAGCGCAACTTAATTCGCGCGCAACGTCCGCGACAACTTGCGCGCGCAACTCTTTTTCGTTTGTCACCGGATGAACCGAACGCGCCTTTAGAAACAATGCGCGCCGCAGTTCCAAAGGATCAACTGCGGCGCTAACTTCAAACTCGCAACGATCCGTCAGCAACTTAATCAGCCCGCGCAGGATTTTATAATCCGTGCCCGTGCCGACGTATTCCGTCAACGCTTGCTCCAGCTCTTTGCGCTTGAATCCTTCATGCGCTCTGAAAAGTTTTATCAGTTCAGCCGTGTCTTGAAGATAGCTCGCGTCTTCCGTATCAATGTAGCGCGGTGCGGTGCGTCCGCCGCGTTGCCAGCTCAGCGCCAGATCAGCCGTCAACATAAGTTATATGAATCGCTCCTGTTCTTCGCCGTAGGTTTCCGCTTCATGCCTCGCTTCGCGGAATTGTCCGGCGTTGCTGCGCCGCTGGCTAATCTGTTCTTCGGTGGTGTCGCTCGCAATCACTTCGTAGAGAATCGCTTCCTTGCCGGGTTGTTTGCGGAGAATGCGCCCTAATCTTTGAATGTGTTCGCGCGTCGAGCCGGAGCCGGATAAAACGACGGCGACGGAGGCTTCAGGAATGTTGACGCCTTCGTTCAAGACCTTTGAAGTGGCGAGCGCAAGCACGTCGCCCTTATTGAAAGCTTCGAGCCATTCGCGCCGCTCTTTGATGCCGGTCAAATGAGTAATCGCCGGAATCAAAAATTGTTCGGAGATGCGGTAGACCATTTCGTTCTCGGCGGTGAAGATCAGCGTGCGTTCGCGTCTGTGGCGTTGCAGCAATTCCGCAAGCACGCGCAGCTTGGCGTCTGTTCCCAAAGCGATGCGTTTGGATTCGCGGTACGCCTGCATCGCGCGCCGACCCGCTTCGCTACGCGCACTCGCCGCGACAAACATCTGCCACCCGTAAAGGCCGCCGAGTTCGATCCGCTTCTCTTTTAGAAAGCCGCGAAAGACGTTTCGCTCGCGTTCGTAAACGGCGCGGTCTTCGGGACTGAGTTTGACGTTAATGCGCGCGATGCTGTAATCGGCAAGGAATTCGCCCGCGAGTTCGTGCGCTTCGCGGCGATACACGATGGGGCCGATTAGTTGTTCGAGGCTCTGATCCGCGCCGTCGGCTCGTTCGGGCGTCGCAGTCAGCCCCAGTCGAAACGGCGCGATTGACATCTCCGCCGCGTAACGATAAACGCTGCTCGGCAGATGATGGCATTCGTCGAAGATGATAAAGCCGAAGCGATTCCCCAGCCGCTCCATAAAACGAAAGGCCGAAGCGTAGGTCGTGACGGTAAGCGCGCCCACCTCGAAATAGCCGCCGCCGATTAAGCCTGTCTCCGCCTGAAAGCAGGAGAGCAGCAGGTCGTACCATTGATTCATCAAATCAATCGTCGGCACAACGATCAGCGTCGAACGCTTCACTTGCTCAATCGCCATCTGTGCGACGAGGCTCTTACCCGCGCCCGTCGGCAGAATCACGACGCCGCGCCGCCCCGCACGTTGCCATTCCGCTATCGCCTGCTGCTGGTAGGGTCGCGGTTCGACGATCAGCTTGGTGGGAAAATCAAATTCGTGATACGCGCGCGCTTTATCTTCATGAGGCACGCCTTGACGAATTAAATCGGTGAGGGCTTGACGATAGAACGCGGCTGGAGCGCGCCAGCGCCGCACACGCTCGTCCCATTTGAAAGCGGCGGGCGCATGATACGTTTGATCCGCGCCGTCGAGCAGCAGCGTGCCCGCATCGAAACGTAATTCAAGTTGCGGCGAGTTCATGGCTGAAGGAAACTCTTCAATCAGGAAAGATGTTCGAGGCGACGGCGCGCTTTTGTGATCTGCCGGTTGATGCTCTGCGCCGTTTCAGCGAGCGCGTCCAACCCTTGTGCCGCCTTTTCGTCAACAATTAATTTGAGCTTGTACAAACTGTCCTGCCGGATACGCCGGATGCCGAATTCGATGGTGCGCAATTCATCTTTAAGGCGCAGAAGGCGGGCGGCGAAATCTTCTTCATCTATGGCTTGCGCGGACGCGCAGTATGATTGCAACTGCTCATCGCCCAACAGAGTGTGCAGGCTTTCGAGATCGCCTTCTTTGTAAGCGCGGCTCGCTTCGGCCATGATCGTGTGGCGGCGACGCGCTTCCGCTTCATCCGCCGCGTGGTCTGGATGAAACATCTTGGCGACAGACCAGAACAGTTTTCGCAAACCACTCCCGACAGGCAACGCCGCCGTCGGCGCGTTCACATCTTCAAAAGCGGCGGGTTCTTCCGCTTCAACATCAACGCCGAGACTGTGCTTCTCCGCTTCTTTAATGGCGTGTTCGATCTCCGCGAGTTCCGCCAGACGACTGCCGATGGTCTGTGTGTAACGCGCCTTGAACGCGCGAAACTCTTCCTGCAAATCCGCCAACTCGCGGCGGCGTTCCGCCAAGAGCACTTCCAGCCGCGCGACTTCGGCGGCCAGATCGAGCGGTGCATAGCTTGTCGCGGACGAGTGAAGACTAAGATTTTGCATGGTTATTGACAGGTGTTCAAGCCGAGTTGCGGCTGAATCGGGCGCAAGGCGTCGAGCACAAAGCGTATGTGATCGTCCAGCGGGACGTTTAACTCCGCTGCTCCCTGAGTGATGTCTTCGCGGTTGACGGTGCGTGCGAAAGCTTTGTCCTTCAGCTTCTTTTTGACGGAAGCAACTTCCAGATCATCTAGGCTGCGCGAGGGGCGCACAAGGGCGCACGCCACCAGAAAGCCGCACAATTCATCGCAGGCGAAAAGCGCGCGCGCCATCAGCGTATCGCGCGGAACATTCGTATACGGCGCGTGTCCCATGATGGCGCGGATCAGATTGTCTGGATAACCGCGCCCGCACAAAATGCCCGCGCCCTTGTACGGATGCTCCGTTTCACTCGGAAACATCTCGTAATCGAAATCATGCAGCAGTCCCGTGATGCCCCACTCGTCAGCATCCGCGTTCTCCGCGCCGCCGTACTGTGTTGCCGCCGCACGCATCGCGGCTTCGACGGCCAGCGCGTGGCGGCGTAAACTTTCACCCTTCGTATATTCGCAAAGCAACTCCCAAGCGTCATTTCTGTTCGGCATATTCAGGGATTCCTTTTATGAATCTCGCATCAATCGCCGTCATCCGGTAAAGATGCGCGTCTTCCGTTGCGCATTACGTCTCGATTACTTTTGTTGATAGCCCGAGCCAGTTTCCCGCGTGGCTTTTTCCGACAATGAAGACCTCGATGCTTATTTCGCCGACGCGATAAACTTTCGCGTCCGGCAAATTTTCCTTTAACAGTTGAACCAGCGATTGATATCTTTTTGCCGTGTCGCGCTCCTGTTCCTGTTTCCATTCCGGCAGCGATGTGGCCGCGCCGAAGAAATCTTCCACGCTTTGAATCCTGACCGGAGCATCTGAACTTTTGCCTGTGAGTTTGCGTAGATAGTCCGCGCTTATTTCGGTTGCCGCCTCCCAGCGAAAGGTCTGGAACGGGTAATCGGATTCGCTCATAAAGAGCAGACCGTTCGTCGCTTCCGCAAGCTCGGCCAGCACTTGTTCGTCACTCTTTGTTTGCTTTTCCATTTCTTCGTCTTTCAGTATTACTTTGAATGATAATAGTTGAGGCTTCGGAATAATACTTCCGAAGCCTCAAGGTTAATGGGTAGTCGCGTAAACGTAAAGCCGACGCTGTTTTTCCGGCGCTAGTTCTTCAACCCGATATACACGATTCGCAGCACGCCATCACCAAGATCAATTCGTAACTGGTACGTGCCCGCCGTCAATCCCTTCGTGCTCAAGTTGAAGATATACTGGCCGTCGCTATAACGGAAGAGATTGCCGGTCGTCGCCGCCGATGTCGAATCAGCCTCGATTTCCGTGCCGACCACTCCATCCGTAATCTTCGCCAGAGTCAGTCTCGCCACCGCCGTGCTGATGCCGGTGCTTGCGCCCGTCAACTGGAACTTAACGGGGATCGTGCTCCCCAGCCTGAAGACAGATGTTCCGTCAGCTTTTATCGGAGGAAGTACGCCGCTCCATTCGTAAGCAACCCCAACACTGATCGGCTGCGCGGCGTAAAGGCCACTACTGTCTGTGACGCGAACGCTGAACGTATAAACTGCTCCACCTTGTGCCAGCGAAGGCGTCCAGCTAAAGGCTCCCGTCGTGCTGTTAATGCTCGCTCCCGCCGGAACCGTTCCCGTCAAACTGTAACTAAGCGTTTGCACCGGAACATCCGCATCCGTCCCGACGGCGGTAAAGCTCAGCGTCGAACCGAGCAACACGATTTTGTTGCCGATAGCCGTGAGTGTCGGCGCTTGGTTGACTTCATTAACTGTCACCGCCACGTCCGCATCCGTATTGGCAATGCCGTCCGAGACTCTGACAGTGAAGTGATATGCCGTCCCCGTCCCGCCCTGCGCTTCCGAAGGCGTCCATGAAAACTGTCCCGTTGCGGGATCAATCACGGCTCCGGCAGGTGCGCCGATCAACGAAAAAGTGAGCTGTGTCGAATCAACGTCAGCGGCGGCGGCGGTGAACGCAAAAGGCGCGAGTTCGTTGATCGCGGCGCTCGCCGGAACGCTTGAGAGCGACGGCGCGTCGTTGACCGCATTGATGCTCACATTGACAGTGCCGGTAGCTGTGCCGCCATGCCCGTCAGAGACGGTGTAGGTAAAGCTGTCCTGACCGTTCTCGTTTGCACTCGGCGTATAACGAACCTGCCCGTCCGTCGTTATCGTGGCCGTGCCTTTCGCGCCGTTCGTTACGCCCGTAATCGAAAGCGCGTCGCCATCAACATCCGTGTCATTTGAACGCACGTTGATAGTTGTCGGCGTATCCTCATCCGTCACAGCCGCATCCGCGTTGGCGATTGGCGCATCATTGAGGGAATTGATTGTGACTGTTACCGAACCTTGCGCCGTTCCTCCCTGCCCGTCGCTCACCGTATAGGTGAAGCCATCCGCTCCGTTGTAGTTCTCTGCCGGAGTATAAACAGCTTTGCCGTCCGCGATTGAGACCGTGCCGTGCGCAGCACTTCCGACATTCGTTAAGGAGAGGGAATTTCCGTCAACGTCGGAGTCGTTACCAATAACGTCTATCACGGCAGAGGCATCTTCATCCGTAGCTGCCGTATCCGGCACGGCGATTGGATTATCGTTCACTGAATTGACGATCACGGAGACCGTTCCCGTTGCATTTGCTCCGTGCCCATCGCTGATAACGTAGGTGAAGCTATCCGTACCGTTGTAGTTCCCGGCAGGCGTATACAAAACGTCATTTCCGACTACGCTCACCGTACCATGTGCGCCGTTCACTGCGCTTGTGAGTGCGACAGTATCGCCATCAACATCCGTGTCATTTCCGGTGATGCTTACGGTAACAGGCGTGTCCTCATTCGTTGTCGCTGTATCTGGGTTAGCAACCGGCGCATCGTTAACCGGATTGATCGTCACAGAGACAGTGCCGGTAGCCGTCCCGCCATTCCCGTCACTGACCGTATAGGTGAAAGAGTCCGTTCCATTAAAGTTCGGCGCGGGCGTATAGACCGCCTTGTTAGCCGCAATCGAGACTACCCCGTGCGCCCCATTCGCCACGCCGGTCAAAGAAAGCTGATCGCCGCTATCAATGTCCGTATCATTGGAGACGACATCAATCGCCACTGCCGTATCCTCATCCGTCGTTGCCGAATCATTCGCCGCGACCGGAGCATCGTTGACAGAAGTGACCGTGACGTTGACGGTTCCCGTAGCGCACTTGGCATCAGACGCGCCGCCCGTCGTGCCGTTATCGCACACGGTGTAATCGAAGCTCGCCTGACCGCTGTAGTTAGCCGCCGGACTATATGAAATCTGGCCGCCGTTCAAAGAGACGGAGCCATGCGTGTCCGGCGTCGTGATTACGTTTGTGACCGAAAGCTGCTGGCCGCTTTCATTGCCCGGCCCCGCCGAGTCGTTAATCGTCAGATCGCTCGCCGAAAATGCGAGCGGTGTATCTTCATCCGTCGTTTTACTGTCGTTGACGGCTGACGGAGCATCGTTAACATCCGTGACGTTGATCGAAACCGTCGCCACATTGGAATCCCTGCTGCCGTCATTGACCTGGAAAGTGAAACTATCTGCGCCGAAGAAATTCAGCTCCGGCGTATAAGTAAGGTTCGCTCCCGTGCCTGACAGCGTGCCGTGCGCCGGAGCACTCACCACCGTATAAGTAAGCTGGTTGTTAACATTCGCGTCCGAAGCTGTCAGCGTCAGGTTTACACTGGTGTCTTCAGTCGTCGTGCTTGATTGATTGCTCGCTATCGGAGCCGCCGTATTGTTTACGCTATCGAGACGCGCTTCAATGACGTTCTGAATCTCTTCCGGGACATTCGAGAAGAAGTTGTAGCCGGTGAGCGCCTCGACCTGATCAACGGTGGCGATATACTTCTGCCATTCGTCCGGCCTGATGTTGTCGTTGTTGGGCATGATGACTGCGAAAGTTCTGGTAGAAGTATTTACTCTTGCCACATCATCGCCGTCCGCGTTGGGCAGCACCATCACAACTTTCCACGTTACGTTCGGAACAGTGACAGTATTACCGGCAGTGTCTTTGATCGTATCCCAGTGTCCCGTCGAACTATTTCCGCCGACCCCTGTGCCGCCTGAGACGATATACAACTCGTTCTGCGAGCCGCTTAGCTGTGTGCGGATGTAGCCTTCCATCGCCGCCCAAGGCCCCTGATTGTTGCCCGAAGCCTGCGGAACCATGTTGGTCATCAGGAAGGTAGCGGAATTATCGGTGGCGGACGAGGTGCGGTCTGCCGACGGTGTCATATGGCCGCGATCAAAGCCGTAAGTAGTGAAATTATAGCCGCTGCTCACGTGCAGGAAGCTGGGCGGCAAGGTATCGTCGCTACGAAAATCGTTCTGGCGGTCGGAGACGCCCGTCGTCCATGAACTGTCCAGATGCCAGCTCGTCCAATTCGGCGTTCCCTTGTCATTGTTATAAGAGAGCGCGTACTGCGGCTTCTTCATCAAGTAGTTAAGCGGCGTGTTGATGTCGGTCGCGGCGCCGGATGGATTTCCCATCACCAAATGTTCATCCGGGTTGCGGATGACGACTGTCGTGAAACTCCAGGAGTAGTCCGCCAACATATAATCCGGCGGATCATTCGTATCGAGATCGTTAACGCCGTTAGCGAAGATGGTGACGGCGCAGCGTTCTCCTCCGACAAAATCAATTCCGGGATTGAGCGTAAAGCTCGTCGCGTTGTTGCTGCTGGTCACTGTTGCGTCGTGCGTGCCGCTGTTGGCGCAGGATATCTGGAACCAGTTGCCGATGACGTTAACGGGCTGGTCGAAATTGATGATGATGTTAGCGTCATTAGCAATATTGGGCGCGCCGCTGGATGGAGCGGTGGTGAATACTTCCGGCGCTTCGTCGCCTGCCGGACAGACGTTGACGGCTGTCACGGAGTTGCGCGGGCTGGGAGTGACGGCGGTAAAGTTGAAGCCGTTGTAGTCCGTATCCTTACAGCCGTTGCGTGCGCGCAAGGCCGCTGTCGAGGAGTTCAAAGCCGGGGCAGCAGTTGGCCCCTCGTAGCAGGTTGCAGTTCCATAGCCGATGAGATCAATCAAATTGGTACTGGTCGGGCAAGTTCCTGACAGTGTGACATTGTTGCCAACTAGAGCGACTTTACCATTCGTTTGGCCCATATTGATGGTCCCGCCGGAGATGTCAGCCGCTGGCAAATCTATTCCGTTGCCGCCTGTTCCGGCGGCTTCCTGAACAAGCAAATACTGGCCGGGTGCGAGCGATCCGGCAAGAGCCGTCTTGCTCCAACTCCCCCCGTCGAACGAAGCATATTGCACCGACACGCCCGATAGACTAATCGTGTTCGTGCTGCGGTTAAAAACCTCTATAAAGTCGTTCTTATACGTCGCGCCGGAGTTGCCGCCGCCGCCGTAAACCTGGCTGATGACCAGACTGCCGGGCACGATATTAATAGTGGCTGAAGTTGAGCCGGTGTTGGTCGCGCCGCCATTATCCGTAACCGTCAAAGTAACAGTGTAAGTTCCCGCCGTCGTATAGGCGTGCGTAGGGGTCGCACCTGTGCCGGTCGTGCTGTCGCCGAAGTTCCATGCGTAGCTCGATATTGTTCCGTCAGAATCAGTGGAGGTGCTGCCGTTAAACTGAACAGCCTGCCCGGTCGTTCCGGTGTACGGCCCGCCAGCATTGGCAACCGGCGATTGATTCGGTGTCGGCGTCGGTGTGGGAGTCGGTGTCGGGGTGGGAGTTGGAGTCGGCGCGGCGTCATTATCGGTGATCGTTAAGACGGACGTGCTCTGACTGCCCAGTGTCGCGCCTCCTGTCGGAGATGTCAGCGTTAGGTTGATCGTCTCGTCACCTTCAAAAATCGTGTCGTCTGAAATCTGTACGCTAAAGCTCTTACTGCTGGTATCTCCCGCGTTGAAAGTCAGCGTGCCGGTAGCAGACGTGTAATCCGCACCGCTCGTCGCCGTGCCGTTGCTTGTGGCATAGCTGACCGAAACGGCTCCGTCGCTGCCGTTGGTACGGGTCACAGTGATCGAAGCCGTGCCGCCATTCTCTGCAACGCTATAAGCAGCAGCACTGAATTGCAGCGTTCCCGGCACTGGCGTCGGGGTAGGAGTGGGCGTAGCACTTCGTAGTGAATTAATGAAGGCTGTGTTGGTGGTGGTGTTGCCAGCACCAAAGGTAAGTCCTGTGGCAGCGCCCGTCGCATCCGTGCCGTTAAAGTCCGCGGCAGACTGCGTGCTGTTTTTTGCGTAGACGAACTGTCCGGAACCGGATGTGCCAGAGGCGATGAGTTTCGGCGTCGGGGCACTTGTAAACTGAGTGCCTGCGGTGCCACCCGCCAGCGCGTGGATGCTACCGGTGACGCCCGCTGCCAGGTTACCGGCGGCCTTAATCATTACCATTTCGGTTGTAGCGATATCAAACGTCCCGCCAAGATTGGAGAAATAGGTAGTATTCTTCATCCCGACGTCAAGATTAAAGTCGCTGCCGCCAACGCTCACGTCCGTTCCAGTGATATCGTTGCGTAAAACGATGAGCGTTCCCGCGCGAACGCTGCTCCATAGCGTATTGGTGGAAAATTGATAACTACCTCCACTATCGGTTGCCATGCTCCCGGAGAAGTCCTTGACGATCATACCGCGCATATCAAGATTATTTTGGATAACCAAGAGTTCAAGGGTATCTATGGTCGTGTTCTGATACTTATTAACCACCACGCTCGGCACCGGATCGGCGAGTAAAAGCGGAGCGGCTTGAGCGGATGGAATAATTGAACCGAACCGCGTTGGAATAGTAATGCTTATTAATGAAATGATAAGTAATAGTGCAACAAAGGGGCGGCGCGGAAAACTGGACAACCGGCAAGATGGGGAACTCAATTTAATTATTCCTTTCAAAAGAGGGTCTAAAGTTAAGAAGGGGGTTGGCTCTTAAAGATTGAAACCGGCGACGTTGTTATCAAGAACCTCAACGACGGCTATTTGGAGATTGGAGTGCGAACAGGAAGGCTTTCAAGGGAAAAGCAAAAGTCGTCATAGTTCTCCTTCGGGATAGAAGCCCTTATCACAGCGAACCGGGCGGCGACATCAAACGGGGTTGTTTGAAAGCAGGTAATTGGAAGGAAAGAGATCATCTTCCCTTAGATACACTTCAAGAACAAAGCAGGGACTTGGACTTAACGACAAACGGTGTATTGTTATTACTTGAAGGGGGCGATCTCCGACGCCGTTGCGATGAATTCTCTGTCAAATATATAAGAATCAGCCTGGAAATGCCAAACAAAAGAATCAAAATGGTAGAAAACGGTATACACGACAAAGCCTCTTTTGTCAATTAATCTAGCAGTTAATTTATTGCAGGTAGCTACTTCAGCTTAATTATTAGTAAATCAGTATTTTGCTAAGCCTTATCAAATTAATTGGGAACACTTTCTTTCCGAGAGGTTCCCTTTAGAAGGCAGGTCGTTATGATTATGTTTTAAATAGTCGTGCTTGAAAGGTAAGTGCGACTGTTTTCTTTGTAATTAGTAGTGATTACAAAGAAAGTGGTAAAGCGTACAAGGTAAGGGGTATTGATTAGAGAGTATCGGCTTCGGTTTTCCATGTACGGAGTGCGTGGAGCACGGCGTCGGCGGTGCGTTCGGAGGCTCCGCCTGCGCCGAGTCGTGCGGTGGCGGTGCGGAGTTGCGCGCGTGCCGTTTGGTTGCGTAAGGGGTCAAGCAGTGCGAGTAGTTCACTTGCGAGACGCGCAGCGGTGAAATCGTGTTGCATTAATTCGGTGGCAATGCGCTCTCCGGCGACGAGGTTGACGAGGCCGAAGTGTTCGGTGTTGATGAGGCGTCCGAGCGTGTGCCAGTTGAGGGCTGATTCTTTGTAGACGACGACAAGGGGCGTGCCGATCAGTGCAGCTTCGAGCGTTGCCGTGCCGCTTGCGACGGCTGCCGCGTCTGCCGCCGCAAGCGCGTCGTAAGTCTCATTCTCGACGATGCGTAAGCTTTTGTGTACGCGCGCGGCATCTACGGAAGGCGCGAGGGCGGCGATGAAGGGTGCGGCTTCCTGCCGCGAACGATCCGGTGCCAGCGCGAGCACAAACTGTGTTGCGGGACGTATGCGCAGAACGAGTTTCGCCGCTTCGAGCATCAATGGAAGGTTTCGTAAAAGCTCTTTGCGGCGACTGCCGGGCAAAAGTGCGATAATGGGAGGCGCGGGCGACAATCCATGACGGGCGCGAAACTCTTCAAGACTCGTCTGCGCCTGTGTCATACCGACAAGCGGGTGGCCGACAAACTCTACATGGTGAACGCCGCGCCTCTTATACCAATCAGGCTCAAAAGGCAGGATAGCGAGCAGCATATCCACGTCGCGTTGAATCAGCTTAATGCGTTTGGCTCGCCAGGCCCACAATTGCGGGCTGACGTAATAGATAACTTTGAGGCCGCGACGATGTAGCGAGCGCGCCAGCCGCAAATTGAAGTCCGGCCAGTCAACTAAGATCACCGCATCCGGGCGACGCTTCAGCGCAGCCTGTTTCAAAGTCTGGAAAGCGCGCCAGAAGACGGGCAGGGCACGCCCGGCTTCGAGGAGGCCTGTAATCGCCAGATGATCGGCGCAAACAACTTCTTCGACACCTGCCGCGCGCATCTTTCCGCTCGTTGCGCCGAAGAAATCGAACTGCGCGTGTGGCGCTTGCGCTCGAAGGGCGTGTACGAGTTTGGCTGCCAGCGTATCGCCGGAAGCTTCGCCCGCAACGACCATCAGCCGCCAGCTTTCATTTCCTTCATCAATCATCGCTCGGCATCATAACAGCAGGCGGCGCATCGAAGCCAAAACAGACTCGCAAGCAATGTTCTCAGTCTTTACCGTTCCTCAAAGTGATCCGCCGCTGCAATAGAAACGCCCGCCAAGAACATCAACCTGCGCCGGAGAAAGAACAGCGAAGTTATTGCTACTGCGAAGCGGCTGGAATGTTTTGTTTGGCTTTGGCGCTGATTGATTCCCCTGCTAGCGTGCCGCGCTACTTTTCATCAAGCCGCGCGGTGAGTTCCCTGACTTGTTGGCGTAGTGCTTCCAACTCTTCGCGCATTTGCGGAAGGCGTCCGAAGTATGCGTTGAGGCGTTTGTATTCGGCGAGCGGGCGCACGGGTACGCCCCATACGATGCTTCCGGCGCGCACAATTTTTCCCGGCAGAATTCCGGCCTTCGAGCCGACGATGGCGCCTTTTTGTACGCGCACATGATCGCCCATCCCGACCTGCCCGCCGATAATCGCATCGTCTTCAATCACGGTGCTACCCGAAATTCCCGTCTGCGCGGCGATAACGACGCGCTCGCCGATGGAGACGTTGTGCGCAATCTGCACCAGGTTATCAATCTTGCTGCCGCGCCCGATTCTCGTTTCTCCTAGCGCGCCGCGATCAACGCAACTGTTCGCGCCGATCTCCACGTCATCTTCGATGACGACCGTGCCTTGTTGCGGAAACTTGCGATAACCGTTTGCGCCGTCGCGCACGTAACCGAAGCCATCCGCACCAACAGTGACGCCCGCGTGAAGCACAACGCGGTCTCCCAACGTCACGCCGTTGTAAAGCACTACGTTTGGATGAACAACGCAATCGCGCCCGATGTTCACGCCTTCTCCAATCTTCACTCCGGCATGAAGCTCCGTTCCCGCGCCGATCTTTGCCTCTTCATCAATCTGCACGAACGCCCCGACAAACACGGATTCATCAATTGACGCGCTCGCGGCGATTAAAGCCGTCGGGTGAATCGAAGGCGTTTGTCGCGCGCGCGGCTGAAGCAGTTCGGCGATCAACGCGAAAGCCAGCTTGGGATGTGCCGACGCAATCGCGCACGCGGCTTCAAAGTCCGCGCCTTCCGGTACAATCAGACATGCTGCGCGGCTCGCTCGCGCGGCTTCCAACAGCTTCGCGTCCTCGACGAAAGCAATCTCGCCCTCTGCTGCCTGTTCAAGACTCGCAACATTTCTAATCAACAAGCTGTCCTCGCCAATCACGCGCCCGCCGACGTGCGCAGCTAGTTCGGCAACGGTGCGGCCTTTTGGTTCTTCACTCATAAGTAGATTTTCCGCTTTTTCCAGCGCTCGTGAAGCCGCGCTTTGAAGCGCGTATGAAATTAATGAGATGGGCTACGTTCGCATCCTGCAAATCGCTCAATTCACGAAGCACGTCGGCGAGCGGGAGGTTGGAGCGAAACAGAAGTTGATAAGCGTGTTTCAGATTGCGGCGCGCATCGCTTGTGAATCCGGCGCGGCGTAGGCCGACGGAGTTGAGGCCTCTCACGCGGGGCGGGTTGCCGTCCGTGATGAAGAAGGGCAGCACGTCCTGCACGATCTTTGATTTGCCGCCCGTCATCGCGTAGCGACCGAAGCGGACGAATTGATGCGCGCCGACGTTTGACGAAAGAAAGACGTGGTCTTCGATGTGGACGTGACCGGCGAGCGCCGCGCCGTTGGCGAAAATGTTGTCGTCGCCGATTACGCAGTTGTGCGCGATGTGCGTGCCGATCATCAGGAAGTTGCGGTGACCGACGCGCGTCGCTTCATTTTCGCCGCTCGCGCGATGAATCGTCGCATTCTCGCGTATCAGATTATCGTCGCCGATGATCAGGCTGCTTTTTTCGTTTTTGAACTTTACGTCCTGCGGTTCGCCGCCCAAAACCGCGTGCTCGAAAACACGGTTGCGGCATCCGAGCGAAGTGAAACGCTTGACGACAACGTGCGCCATGATCTCGCAATCCGCACCGATGATGACTTCGTCTTCGATAACGGCGTAAGCGCCGATGCGCGCGCTTTCATGTATTTCGGCGCGCGGGCTGATGATGGCTGTCGGATGAATGTTCATAAAAAAGGAAGCGGGCGCGATAGTACAAGACTTTTTTTGACGGCTGCAACCGTGCGGCGAAAGTGGCGCGAGGAAATACCGGATTAAAAACCGTCTGGCTATCATAATCCGTAGGCTCCGCGCATCTAAGGCTTCTCTGAAACTTTGTTTGCAAGCCGTACATAAAGACGAAAACGCGCCTTGTCTTTACTACGCGATGCCGCTATCATGTCGTGTTGCAAAGCTTTAAGCACGAAAGCGTGTTGCGTTACGGTTGATATAATACGACGGGTTTAGTTATGACGCGCGTGCCGCGTCCAGCCGTCTACCTTCTAAGGAGAATCACTTTTGTTCAGCGATCAATTCCGCCGGGGCGAAATGGAAAAGGGCAAGTTTAGCGGCGTCAAAAGCTCTAAGTTGCTCTCGAATTTGTCGGATGTGGCGTGGAAAGCGTTTCAGTCCGTCAACCAACTTCTTCCCGAAGGCGAAGCGATTCGTCCAAAATGGGCGGCAGAACCGCTTTTGAAATCATACGAGCGTACCAGTCCCCCGCTCGGTTTCCCGCGCGAAACGGACAGCCTCTGCCCGCGCTGCGTCAAGGAAGTGCGCGAGGGCGTAATCAGCGGCGAAACTTCTTTAGAGACCTTGATGCACCAGCATCCGGGCGAAATCAAAGCGCAGATTCTCGAAGAGAACGGTCAGGTCATCATGCGCAAGACGTGCCCGAAGCACGGCGAGTTTACGGATGTGATGGCGACTAGCCCCGCGTTTCTCGAACGCATCGAATCGCTCTTTTTCGGGCGCGACTTCAAAGCGGCGGAAGACACAAACGTCCACAGGCACGGCACGTCCAACATCAAGTTCGGGCGCGGCGCAGTGTTGACAGTAGATTTAACCAATCGCTGCAACATGATGTGTAACCCGTGTTTCATGGACGCCAATCAGGTCGGCTATGTTCATGAGCCGACGTTTGAAGACACGAAGGCGATTCTGGATCGCGCCATCTCTTTCAAGCCGCGCCGCCAGATCATCATTCTCTTCTCCGGCGGCGAACCGACGCTTTCGCCGTATTATCTGGAAGCCGTCGCTTACGCGAAGAAGATTGGTTTTTATCGCATTCTTGCCGCAACCAACGGCATACGCTTCGCCGAAGACATAGAGTTCTGCAAGCAGGCAAAAGCCGCCGGTCAACACGGCGTTTATCTGCAATTCGACGGCGTCAGCGAAGAAAAGAACAAGCACAGGGGCGTCGGCAATCTGTTCGACGTTAAGCTGCGCGCGATAGAGAATCTGGCGAGCGTCGGCATCAAGGTCACGCTTGTCACCACCATCGTCAACACCATCAACAACGACGCTATCGGGCAGATCGTGGAGTTTGCCGCGAAGAACATAGACAAGGTTCAGACCATCGCGTTTCAACCCGTCTCTTTCACGGGACGTGACGAAGACGTGAGCGACGAAGTGCGTATCAAGCAACGCTACACGCTCGCGGGCATGGCCTCCGATCTCGAAACGCAACTCGGCGGCAAACTAAACGCCTTGCGCGATTGGTTTCCGCTTTCGAGTTATTCAGCTTTCACAAGCGTGATGGATATGTTGCAGGGCGCGGATGCTCCATGGGGCTGGTCTTCGTGCAATTGCCACCCGAACTGCGGCATCTTCACGTTGATGGTCGTCAATCGCAAGACAGGTGAGTTTACGTCGCTCTTCGACTTTTTCAACTACGAACAGTTTATGAAGGATGTCGCGGTGATCACGGACACGGCGCGCGGCAAGAAATTATCCTACGCGCAATTAGGAATGGCGATCATGCGCAACTTCGACGCCGCGAGCGCGCCCGAAGGCTTTCCTATTTCGCAGATCATCAACCTCTTCAAGCCGTCTTCGACGAACTCCAATTCGGATCGCAACGACCGCATGAAGGCGCAGGGCGCGGCAGGAGCAGCAGATGCAGCGGCAGCCGAAGATGCGAATGATGTCTGGCGCGTGCTCTGTGTGGAAGGAATGTGGTTTCAGGATTTATTCAACTACGATTTCCGCCGCACGGAGATGTGCGTCATTCCTTACGGCACGCAGGAAGGCGAGATCAGTTTCTGCGCTTATAACACGGGCGTCGGCTGGCGGCAGATCATAGAAAATATGCACAAGACGGCGGGACTTGCCGAGTGGTACAAAGAGCATGGACGCCACGCCGTTTATGCCAAAGGCAAAGCCGTGCCGCTAAGCACGACAAAGCACACGCTCAGTTTGCCGATCATCAATCAAATTCTCGCGGAAGATGCGGACGAGCCGAGCAAGGCCGCGTCGCCTTATCTGATCGAAGAGGGCGAGCCGGAAATGGCCGCGACAAACAGCCGCTAAGCATTGTTCGCCTTGACGATAAAAGCCTCCGCCGGTGCGTCGCATCAAGCTTCGCGCCAGCGGAGGCTTCCCATTTTATAAAGCCATCAAACGGCGAGAGCCGTAGAATTCCGCATAAATAAGATTCGCCTTTGCGCAGGCGATTATTTTTTGTCTGTGTAATCGGAGGTGAGCGGGGTGCGTTCATCGTAAGGAAGATCGCTGTTCGGACTTTGTATGTCGCGCAGCCCGGCGACGGTATCGCGTATTCGTGCGGCGAGCTGTTCGATGGTTTCCGCGCGTCTGCGCGCCGTCTCAGGGAGGACTTCGCGCAGAAGAAGTTGCGCCTGACCGAGCACCCCCGTCAAGGGATTGTTGATTTCGTGTCGCACGTGCGCGACACGTTCGGCAATGTCCGCCAGCTTCGCTTCCTGCCCGGCGATAATGGCGCGCAACTGTTTTTCCAATGCTTTAGCGTCTTCGTTATCCCGCAAATTTTCTTCTGTATCGGTCGTCATATTCGGCATCTTCCGAAAATCACACAGCAACGGCTCGCAATGCGTGTCACGCATTTTTTCTAAAAGGCGACATCGCGTTGTGTCGCCACCAGCCGCGCCAACTATCGTTTCCATTGTGCTTCCGATTGCAGCATTGAGCAAGCGGAAATATTGCGCGGTCGATTGATGAAGAGAACGCCGGTGAATAACAGGCATCCCGCGTGCTTGCAGACCGCGACACAAAGCGGAAAGAGAATCTTTTTTGCCGCGCAAATGAATAATGCTTGTCAAAGATGCGCCCCCAGTTGACAACACGCCGATCGAAACGTAAATTTACGTCTGCTTAAAAAGCTTGGGAGGTCGTCCAATGGTAGGACTCCAGACTCTGGATCTGGCTATCGGGGTTCGAGTCCCTGCCTCCCAGAAATCATCAAGGCCGGATTCATTATAGCAGCGAGGGATTTGTCGGCGCGATTTTAAGATAGCGCCCTTCGCGGTCGAGAACTAAGATGACGTCGGTCATCGCGGCGAAGCGTGCGCGCGACTCCATTTCCGAAGCGCGCACCGCTTGCTTGTGTCGTGCAGGTTCTTGCCTCAATTCTCCACTCATCATTGACAGGCTCCGTTTCTGAAATCTGCGACCGGAGGCAAGAAAATCAGCGTAGACACTTGTAGATAGCGGGACGTGCGCGGCATAAAGAGTTGTGCGCCGTCGTCTGTTACGCCAAGATTCTCCAGCAAATGCGGCCGGAGAAAACGCCACATTACAGCCATCATGACCGCCCGCCGCTATAACGTAGCACCAAACAGTGTGTAATCTTCAAAAGTTGCGGCATATCCAATCCTCACAGCATGGCAGCAGAGCTTAGCGTAAACGATACGTGTGATGGAGAGAATCTTGACACTTTCTATCGAGAGGGATGTTCATCCAAAAGTTCGGGGCGCATCGGTAAGTTTACATTTCGGGGCGCGCCCACGAGTTTACATCAAAGTTCGGCTTTATGCCCGCGCCGTTTCGGGCAACGCCCTTTCGTTTCCCTGCTGCCATATAATCAACGCGATTTGAAATACAGCGAATGCGTATTTTCCACACGCCGCCTTCAATTTCCTTTTAGCATGACACAGCGCGAAGGTTGTCGCGGCGGCAGGCTCAAGGTTAAAATTTCCAGATCAAGTCGTCCCGCAGAATTCCACTCGTTCGATAAAGTACAAAAGGAGTCTTCAGATGCACCGGAGAAGTATCTTCGTAATATTGCTGCTTGTGTTCGCGCTCGGTTTGAGCGCACGCGCGGCTGACCGAAATCGCTTAACGCTCGATCTGTTTTTAGATTGGGAGTATGTCTTGTCGCCGCAAATCTCGCCGGACGGCAGCCAGATTGTTTATACGCGGCGGTGGACAGATAAAGTCAACGACAAGTATGAAAACGAAATCTGGATTGTGAACACGGACGGCAGCCGCAATCGCTTTCTGGTCAAAGGCTCTGCGCCGCAGTGGTCGCCGGACGGCAAGCGGCTCGCCTACGTCGCGGCAGGCCAACCGACGGGCGCGCAGATTTTCGTCAAGTGGATGGACACGGCGGATGCGGGCACGCAACTGACTTTCACGGAACGCCCCGCCGCCAATCTGCAATGGTCGCCCGACGGCAAACGAATCGCCTTCAACATGATCGTCACGGCGAAGCCCAATCTGCGTGTCACGTTGCCTGCAAAGCCCGAAGGCGCGAAATGGATTGATCCGCCGCGCGTCGTTGACCGTCTCAATTATCGCTCCGACGGCAGCGGTTACAGGCCGGAAGGCTTTATGCACATCTTCGTCGTGCCCGACACCGGCGGCACACCACGACAATTAACCGACGGCGATTACAATCACGACGCGCCCGCATGGATGCCCGATTCGCAAACCATCGTTTTCAGCGCCGTGCGCAAGCCCGAAGCCGAATACGTTCGCGGCGGGCAGGATATCTATGCGCTCAACATCGCCAGCGGCCAGACAAAAGCTTTGACGGATCGCAACGGCCCCGATGTCGAACCGGCCATTTCACCCGACGGACGCCACATCGCCTACACGGGCTACGATCAAACGGAGAACACTTACACCGTCTCGAAGCTTTACGTGATGGATGCGGACGGGCGTAACAAACGCGTATTGAGCGAAGGCTTCGACCGCTCGCCGTTCGATTTGTTGTGGGCTGAAGACAACAGCGGCGTTTACTTTAACGCGGAAGATCGCGGCACGAACAATCTTTACTTCATGTCAATGAAAGGCGGCACGCCGCGCCAGATAACGAAGGGCAGTCATCAGCTTCTCGCCTCGACGATGAGCAGAAACGGCAGCATCGCAAGCATTCTCTCAAGCCCGACGGAACCCGGCGATGTCGTCGCGTTCAGTGTCAAACAACCCGTGCCGCGCAAGCTGACGCACGCCAACGATGATCTGCTTGAGAATCGCAAGCTCGGCAATGTGGAAGAGATTTGGTACGACTCTGTCGGCGGCAAAAAGATTCAGGGCTGGATCGTGAAACCACCGGACTTCGACGCTACGAAAAAATATCCGTTGCTGCTTTATATTCACGGCGGCCCGCACGCGATGTACGGCGTCGGCTTCAACTTCGAGTTTCAGAATCACGCCGCCGAAAATTACGTCGTGCTCTACACCAACCCGCGCGGCTCGACGGGCTATGGCCAAGAGTTCGGCAACGCGATTAACAATAATTATCCCGGCGACGATTACACGGATTTGATGAACGGCGTGGATGCGGTTATCGGGAAAGGCTACGTTGACGAACGCAATCTGTTTGTGACGGGCGGAAGCGGCGGCGGCGTGCTGACCTCTTGGATCGTCGGCCACACGGATCGCTTTGCCGCCGCCGCCGCGATGAAGCCCGTGATTAACTGGTACAGCTTCGTCGGCACGACCGATGGCGCGGACTGGTATTACAATTTCAAGAAGCTGCCCTGGGAAGACCCCGCAGAACACTTGCGCCGCTCGCCCATCACCTACGTCGGCAACGTCAAAACACCGACAATGTTGTTAACCGGCGAACTGGATTTGCGCACGCCGATTGAGCAGACCGAACAATTTTACCGCGCCCTCAAGCTACGCAAAGTTGATACGATGATGGTGCGCCTCAACGACGAATATCACGGCTTCAATGCGCTCGGACTGCGCCATCCGTCGAATCGCCTGCAACAGATACTCTATTTGCGCAGTTGGTTCGATAAGTACAAAAGGAAGTAGCCCGGCGCATTTGGCGTAGCAATAATGTAGGGGCAGCGCGCCCTCGCCCTGCCCCTGCAATTTACGCGCATGGTTTGATATTGCAGCTTATTTAATTTGCAGGCGGCGCGCGTTGCCATTATCCGCGTTGCCGCTGCTTCGCCCGTAGGTTTCCGTCAGCTCTTTGAGACGTTCGGTTAGGTTGCCGGTAAGCGCGTCCGCCGTATAGCGCCAGTGCCAGTTGCCTGCATTGCTCGCCGGAAGATTCATGCGCGCTTCGGTTCCCAAACCGAGTACGTCTTGCAGCGGAATAATCGCGGTGTCGGCGACGGAGGCGAGCACGGCGCGTATAAAGTCCCAGTGAATTTCGCGCCCGTCGGTGTTTAAGTAAGTCAGGCAAAATTCTCTTTCGCGTTTGATCTGCGCGGCATCGCGCGTCGAGCCTGCGCCCGCGTGAGAATGAAACCAGCCGACGATGGTATCGTTGTCGTGCGTGCCCGTGTAGACGACGACGTTGCGTTTGTAGTTATGCGGCAAATCTGCGTTATGCGGATCGCCGCCGAACGCGAATTGCAGAATACGCATTCCCGGAAAATCGAAATCATCGCGCAGGGCTTCCACGTCCGGCGTAATGACGCCCAAATCTTCGGCGAGAATCGGCAGTTGTCCGAGCGATTGACGAATCGCCGTGAAGAGTTCGCGTCCCGGCGCAGTGACCCAGCGCCCGCGCTCCGCCGTTTTATCTCCGCCGGGAATTTCCCAGCTTGCGGCGAAGCCTCTGAAGTGGTCTATACGCAAAATGTCAACGAGTTGCAGAGAGGCGCGGGTGCGTTCGATCCACCACTTGAAATTATCCGCGCGCATATGCTCCCAATTGTAGAGCGGGTTGCCCCAGAGCTGTCCCGTCGCGCTGAAATAATCGGGCGGAACGCCTGCGATAACTGTCGGTGCGCCGTCGTCGTTTAGTTTGAATTGATCCGGGTGCGTCCACACGTCCGCCGAATCGTGCGCGACGAAAATAGGGATGTCGCCGATGAGTTGGACGGATGCCGCATGGCAATAATCTTTGAGCGCCGTCCACTGCTTGAAGAAAAGAAACTGATAAAACTTTTGCGCGTCCACTTCATCACGCAGAGTTTCGCGCGCGTCGGCAAGCGCGCGTGAATCGCGGCGAGCGAGCGGCGCATCCCATTTATTCCACGCCGCGCCGCCGTGTGCGTTTTTGAGGGCGCGGTAAAGCGCGTAGTCTTCAAGCCACGCGGCGTGGCGTTGCGAGAAGCCTTCAAGCTCGCTGCGCAGCCCGGTGTCGGTCGTGCGCTTGAAATTCTCGAACGCACGCGCGAGCAACTGGTTTTTGAATTCGATGACGTGTTGATAATCAATGTGCGCGGCCGGAAAACGCGGCGCGCGTGCAAGGTCTTCGCGCTGAAGTAAATTTTCTTCGACGAGCCGTTCGGGACTGACGAGCAAAGTATTGCCCGCGAAGGCGGAGAAACATTGATAGGGTGAATCGCCGTATCCCGTCGGGCCGAGCGGCAACACTTGCCAGAGGGTTTGATTGCTTGCGTGTAGAAAGTCAACGAAGCGGCGCGCCTCGTCGCCCAGATCACCGATGCCGTATGCTCCCGGCAAAGACGTCGGATGAAGAAGGATGCCGCTTGACCGTGTAAAGTTCACGTCTAATCCTCTCTCTCTTTAAGGTGAAGCGCGTTTCCTTTTTGGAGATCGCTTCATCTTTGAATTCGGAAATTCGCGGTGAACTAAAGTTTCGGGGAGGGTCAATATACTCTGCGGTCGTTCCCTACGGCAATAACCGTCGAACGACGCAAACGGTCTGGAAAATTCATGAAAGGAAACTGCAAATGCCGCAACTGTTTTTTCATCTCGCCGCACAGGTGCTGATTCTCGCGCTTTGCGGTACAGGTTCAAGCCGCACGATGACGCACATAGAGCACACGCTGACAGGCGAGTTTCGGACTCATAAAGATTTTCATTCGCGTTTTCTTTCAATTGACCGCGATGTGTTGGTGTATCTGCCGCCGGGCTACGACGCGCATTCATTGCAGCGATACCCTGTGCTTTATCTGCATGACGGGCAGAACTTATTCGACGGCGCGACATCCTATATTCCGGGCATGGAATGGCGCGTTGACGAAACGGCGCAAACGCTTATCGAATCGCACATCATCAGGCCGCTAATCATCGTCGGCATTTACAACGCGGGCATGGAGCGCGTCAACGAGTACACACCGACGCGCGATGCCCGTCACAACGCGGGCGGCCACGCGGATTTGTATGGCCGCATGATCGTCGAAGAACTCAAGCCGTTCATTGACGCACACTATCGCACGCTGAAGGACGCGCGACACACGGGCATCGGCGGTTCGTCGCTCGGCGGCCTCGTCTCGCTTCATCTGGGACTCAAGTATCCGCAGACGTTCGGGCAGATCGCCGTCATGTCGCCCTCCGTGTGGTGGGACGACAAAGCGATTGTGCGCGAAGTGCAAACTCTCAAGACGAAGCCGCTCCTTGATATCTGGCTCGACATGGGAACAAAGGAAGGCGGGGCTGCGACGATCACTAATGCGCGGCTGTTACGTGATGCGCTTACGGCCAAAGGCTGGCGACAGGGCGCAGATTTGATGTATGTGGAAGCAGAAGGCGCAACGCACAACGAAGCGGCGTGGGCGGCGCGTATTGGCGATGTTCTTAAATATTTTTCCTCGCAGCGGTGAGCAGGATTGCTACTTCACTTTCATTACCACGAACGTCAGATCGTCGTGCTGCGGCGTGCCCGCGCTCCACTCGCGCACGCGGCGTTTGATTTCTTCACTCACTTCGCTGGCCGGTAAATGCGCGGCTTCGATTAGGATTTCCTGCAATCTATCTTCGCCGAACTCTTCGTCTTCCGCGTTAAGCGACTCGGTGACGCCGTCCGTATAGGCGACTATCAGATCGTCCGTTTGCAGTTGAATTGTTTCCTGATCGTAAACGCAATCGTTGAGCACACCGATGGCCGGGCCGCCGTTCGTCAGCTTCACAACGATTTGCGACGAAGGCTTCGTGTGCGGCGTCGCAAGCACAGTTGCGCCGTCACCGTCACCGCTACTACTACGGCGTGCGCTTAAAGCAAACGCGCCGATGTTTACTTCCTGCCGGATAATTGGTTTGGAATGCGCGCGCTGATCGGTCTTCGTTCGCACGAGCAGAGGCGGATTGTGTCCGGCGTTGACGTAGGATAAACGCCGGGTTGTTTCTTCAAACTGTGCGTAGAAAAAGGTCGCGTAGCTGCTTGCGCCCGTCGAACTGTACATCAAACGGTTCATCGTCGAAACCAAATCCGCGAGCGGTTTTTCGACGCCGATCAATTGATTATGCGCCGTCGCCTGACTGCGCAAAGAAGCCTGAACGATTGACATTAAAAGCGCGGCGGAGATTCCCTTGCCCGCCACGTCCGCCACCGCGATTCCGATCTGCCCGTCAGCGAGCGCGAGAAAATCATAATAGTCGCCGCCGACTTCGCGCGCAGGCTGGCAAAAGCCCGTCAGCTCCAACGAATCCGACGCGGGCGGATGCTCCGGGAAAAGCCGCTGCTGCACTTCGATGGCGAGCGCGACTTCTCGCTTCAAGCGTTCCTCTTCGGCCATTCGCCCGACGAGCTTCGCGTTCTCGATAATGAAAGCCATTTGCCCGGCGACGGAGATGAGCATACGGTTATCTTCGGCGGTGAATTCCCGTTTGTTCGCACGCGCTCCCAGAGAGATGACGCCGACCAACTGATCTTTCATCATGATCTGCAGCAGAAGCCTCGAGCCGATGCGTTGCAGCACCGCGCTTTCTCTTTGCCGCGCAATCTTCTCCGCCGGAGCGCCGCCATCGAGCGCACGCATCCACACCTCGAAATCTTTCGCGTCCAACTTTAACGGCACGGCCAGCCTCCGCAGCCGCCTCACTATAAACGAATCGCGCGCCAGCCTGAGAGATTCCGGCTTCAGCGATTGCGGCGTCGCGCGATGGCTTAGCTCGCCCGACTGCTCGGCTTCGCACGGCGGCGAGCAGATGGCGCACACGTAATCGCCCGAAGCATCGTCACGGACGAAGATGGAAACATTTTCCGTATCGAGCGCATCATGGATTCTGTCGGTGACTAACTGAAACAGTTCTTCGAGCGCGTTCACGCCGCGCGCCGCGTGCCCCAGATCGGAAAGTATCTGCCGCTCGTCGTACTGATGGCCGAAGAACCGCACTTCGATAATATTCAACGCGCGGCGTCTGGCGAGCGCGTGCAGCAAGCCGAACAAAGTCAGGACAAAGATTGTTGCCGTGATGTCCGCACGATTGCCGATGCCGTCGAGCAATGCGGCGCGCTCACCCGTCAGCAAAAAGCTTAGCACCGCGACGACGACTGCAATCTCCGCCAGAAGCAGCACGCGCGCGGGCGATGCTCTACGCCGCACTGCGCCCCAGAGTCCCGTTAGTCTTCGTCCGGCAATTCGCCGCAATTTTCTCATACGTCACGCCCGCTCGTGTCCGGCCTACTCGTAGCGAAGCGCCACCATCGGGTCAACCTTCGTCGCCCGCCGCGCCGGAATGTAGCACGCAAAGAGCGCGACGAATGTCAGCAGCAAGGTGATGCCCGCAAACGTCACGGGATCGGTCGCCGACACGCCGTACAGCAAACTGCTCATCACGCGCGTCACGATGAAAGCTCCGATCAATCCCAGCCCGACGCCCGCCAGCGCCAATTGCATTCCCTGTTTAATGACGAGCTTGAAAACATCGCGGCCTTGCGCGCCCAGCGCCATCCGCAAACCTATCTCATGCGTGCGTTGCGTCACCGAATAAGAGATGACGCCGTAGATTCCGACGCTCGCCAGAACGAGCGCAAGGCACGCGAAGAGGCCGACGAGCAGCGTGCGAAAGCGCGGTTGCGCCGCCGATTCCGAGATGCGCCGCTCCATCGTCTTGATGTTGTAAAGCGGCAAATCTTTATCTAACGCCTGCACTTCGTTTCTAATCGCGGCGGTCATCTTCGACGGGTCAACCGGGGTGCGCACGACAAGGTTCGTGCTAAAGGGTGGCGTCTGCGCGCCGCTGACATACATCTCGCCGCCGGTCTCCTGCGCGAGGCTGCTGTGGCGTATGTTGCCGACGACGCCCGCAATCTCGCCCGTCCAGGGCTGGCCGAAGTCAATCGTCAAACGCTTGCCGATGGGGTCTTCGTTCGGAAGATAGCGGCGCGCAAAACTCTCGCTGACGAGAATCGTGTTCGGCGCATCGAGCGTGTCGCGGTTGGTAAAGGTGCGGCCTTTGATAAGCGGGATGCCGATGGCGCGAAAATAATCTGTGCTGACGACACGTATGTTGGCATCGTTCTCCGTGCTTCCGAAAGCGACCGTCGGTTTGCCTTCGATGGTGAAGAAAGTGTCGTTCTCCTGCCCGCTGAGCGGAAGTTCCGAGACGGTTCCGGCGGCCTCCGCGCCGGGCAGCGTTTCAATGCGCTCGAGTAATTGATTGAAGAAGGCGGCGCGTTGTTGCTTCTCTGGATACTTCGCCCGCGTCAAAGTGAGTTGCATCGTCAACACGTTCTCGGGTTTGAAGCCCGTATCAACTTGCGAGAGGCGCACGAAACTTTTGATGAGCAAGCCCGCGCCGATTAGCAGCATCAAGGATAAAGCGACTTCCGAGACGACGAGAAGGCTGCGCAGGCGTTGGCGTCCGGTTCCCGTCAAACCTCTGCTTCCTTCTTTGAGCGTATCCGTCAAGTTCGTTTTCGAGGAAGCGAGCGCGGGCGCAAGCCCGAACAGCACGCCCGTCACAATGGAGACGACAAACGTAAAGCCCACGACACGCCAATCGGTGGTGACTTCTTTGAGGCGCGGAAGATTTTCGGGACTCAGCGAGACCAGCAGATCAACGCTCCACAC
Source organism: Pyrinomonadaceae bacterium (assembly GCA_046262295.1). Lineage (GTDB taxonomy): Bacteria > Acidobacteriota > Blastocatellia > Pyrinomonadales > Pyrinomonadaceae > JBHENC01. Next base: position 204,405 of record JBHENC010000001.1, read on the forward strand.
GGCGAGCAGCAATCCGAGCGCGCCGCCGATTAAAGCCATCAACACGCTCTCCGTCAAAAGCTGGCGAACGACGCGCGCGCGGCTTGCTCCAAGCGCCGAGCGAATCGCAATCTCTCTATGCCGCGCCGCACCGCGTGCGAGCGTCAGGTTCGCTACATTCGCGCACGCGATCAACAACACGAAGCAGACCGCCGCCGCGAGCAGTAACAATGTCTGGCGCAACTCGCCGACGGTGCGCTCCGGCAAAAGCGTCAAGCCTGCGCCGAAGTTCTTGTTGGAATCGGGATACTGCTGTTCGAGTTGGCGCGCGATAGCCGTCATTCCGGCTTGCGCTTGATCGAACGAAACGCCTTGCTTCAAGCGACCGATAGCCCATAGAAAGTGTGACCGCCGGAGAGACATCGGCGGCGTTTTGAAGGCTATCGGAGTCCACATCTCGGCTTCACGCGGATACTGAAAACCGTTTGGCATGATGCCGACAATCTGCGCGTTCTGCCCGTTGATGGTGAGCGTTTGCCCGACGGCTTTCGGATCGCCGCCGAAGCGCCGCTGCCAGAGACCGTAGCTGATAATGACAATGCCGTTGCGTCCTTCCTGTTCCTCCTCTGCGAGAAAAGTTCGCCCGCCGCCGATGGGCGCGACGCCGAGCGTCTCAAAGAAACCCGCAGAGACGCGCGCGGCCGGGATGCGCTCCGATTCGCTGCCATTGCCCGTGACGGTGAACGACAAAGGTTGAAAAGCGGCGAGACGCTCGAAGACGTGGTTCTGTTCGCGGTAGTCCAGAAAGTCCGGCGGCGAAATCGCTCCGCCCTTCGAGCCGTCGCGCAAATCCGCTCCCTCCATGTAAACCAGACGGTCGGGTTCGACAAACGGCAGCGGGTTCAGCAGCACTGCATCGACGACCGAGAAGATCGCGCTGTTGGCTCCGATGCCGAGAGCGAGCGTGAGCACTGTCATCGCCGTGTACGCGGGACGCTTGAGCAAAAGGCGCGCACCGTAACGCAAATCCTGAAGTAGAGTTTTCATCTTTTCGCCTCCATGCTTGTCTGATGCGGATCGCTTACCGGAACCGGCGCAACAATTCGTGTGGACGACGAATGACTATGAAAATCTTGTGCCACCCTAGCTTTACGCTTTATTCTCTCGAAACAAAGAGATGCGGCGACTAAGAATCATTCCCGCGTGTGCGTTTTCGGAATCGCTTTTTGCGAAATTGAAATTCCAGATGAAGATAAGAAGGCAGCACGCACGATATGAAGGCTTTTAGAGATTCACGCTTTTTGCATAAAGAAAAACTCGATGTGACGGAGAAGTGCGACAAACGCGGAAACTTACCGGGCGAATATGCGCAAAGTAGAACCTGAAATATGGCGGGAAGAGCCATCTTCGATGACGGAAGAAACCTCTTTCCGTCAGGCCGTTCAAACCGGAAGCGGCGAGACGGTCGCGCGTGACGAGACACGTTTATTCGATCTGCTCGGTCGAATAAACTACCGCATCCTGCGCGGCGACGTTATTTATATTCAAATTGAAGGAATCAACTACAAGGTTCTTTACTGTGGCTACTGGCGCAGCATTTACACGGGCGTGAGCCACTATCTGCTGCGCTGCAAAGAGATCAAAGAAGGGATGTGGATGCACGGCGACCCGGCGGCTCTCGGAGTGGACATACCGATTTATCACTCACCGCGCGGCTGGCTCGCCGGAGGCCACCCGCTCAGAGCGTTACTATTCAGGGAGCTATCTTTTCTATGAGACCGCTCCCGTGCGCCTTCTCAAATAGCTTCTCAGCCTTACCGATCAGGTGGAGTCGCCGCCGCGTTGTTGTTGATGAATCGCTCGAACCAGTAGAGCTGCCAGTTAAGGCTTTCGACTAAATGCTTCGGTTCGCCGGTTCGCGTGAGGTTGTGATTCTCGCGCGGGAAGATGACGAATTCCGATGTGACGCCGAAATGTTTTAAGGCACGAAACCATTGCTCGCCCTGTTCAAGGGGCACGCGGTAATCGTTATCAGAGTGAAGTATCAACGTCGGCGTGCGAACATTTTTCGCGTACTTGAGCGGCGAACGATCCCAGTACAAATCGAAACGCTCGAAAAGGTCGCCGCCGAAATCCGGTTTGTGCCCGTAAGCGCCGTCGCGTGTGCCTTCGTCGCTGATAAAATTGACGACGCTGCGCAGCGTGACGGCGGCCTTGAAAATGTTTGTGTGGCCGACAATCCAATTCGTCATGTAGCCGCCGTAAGAGCCGCCGGTTACGCCCAAGCGATCTCTGTCAATCCATGAATATTTTTGCAGCGCGGCTTCGACGCCGTTCATGATGTCCGTGTAATCTTTCCCGCCCCATTCGTTTTCGATGCCGCGCTCGAACTTTTGGCCGTAGCCGGTCGAGCCGCGCGGGTTGGTGAAAAAGACAGCCCAGCCGCGCGCCGCGTAAACCTGAAATTCATGGTACCAGTCAACGCCGTACATCCCGGCGGGGCCGCCGTGAATGTTCAGAATCAAGGGATACTTTTTGCCCGCTTGCCAGCCGACGGGCTTGACTAGAAAGCCGTCCACGTCCCAGTTATCCGCGCCCTTGTATGTGATGCGCTCGACATCCTGCAACTGAAGTTGCCGCCAGAGCTTTTCGTTGAGATGCGTTAATTGCCGCTCGCCTTCGCCGCGCAAATTCGCTGTGTAGAGATCGTCCAGATGCTTGAAATCGTTCGCCGTATAAACGAGCTTGCCGCCTTGATCGCTGAGATCGAAATTGTGAACGGCACGCGCGCCCTTCGTTACTTGCCGGAGCGACTTGGTTGCGACATCCACGCGAAACAGGTGCGACTCGCCTCTCACGCCCGTCTCGAAGAAAAGCGCGCGCCCTTTTTCCGCCCATTTGAGATTGGAAGGAATAAGGTCTAAATCTTTCGCGGCGAGAACGGAAGATGCGCCGCCGCTTGCCGGAGCGAGCCAGATTTTCGCGTGATCGCGTTCCTGAAGCTGGCCGATAAAAGCGATGGTCTTTCCGTCGGGCGACCAGCGCGGGCTTCCGTCTTCCTCCGCGTGATCGGAGATTTTCGTCAGTGCGCCGCCATCTGCGCTGATCGTCCAGACATCCGTGTTGCGGCTTTCGTCGAAGGCACGGCCTGTGCGATCCGAGACGAACGCGATGCGGTTTCCGTCCGGCGACCATTGCGGGTCTGTGTCGTTCCAATCATCGCCGGAAGTAATCTGTTTGCCCGCTCCGGTTTGCGCATTGACGATCCAGAGATGGCTGCGTTTATCGTCGAACCAACCCGTGTCGTTGAACTTATATGACGGATGCGAATAGTGGCGGACGTCGCTGCGCGCAGTCTTTTGCTCGTCACTAAACCCTGTGCGGCTGAGCGCAACGAAGCGCGTGCCGTCGGGCGACCACTGAAAACTGCCGACGCCGTTTTTGAGATTCGTTACGCGACGCGCTTCGCCGCCATTGAGCGCCAGCACATAAATTTGCGCACGCGGATTGTCGGACGCGCTCGCCGTGCTTAAACCGCTCGGGATGCCGGGCGTGCCGGGCGCGTTCGGGCTGCTTGTCGGCGTCGGTGTGTTTGAAGCAGCGGGCGTACCGGAAGGAGCAGGCGTGCCGGAAGCGCCGGGCGAAGAAACATTCGGCGTGCTCGGAGTAGGGGAAGCATTGTTGTTCGTGGTCTCGCTGCCCGCCGGACGCGAGGAAAGGAACGCGAGATATTGGCCGTTCGGAGACCAGCGCGGCGAAGTCGAAGATTGCGGACTGGTCGTGAACTGGCGCGGCGGCTGGCTTCCGTCCGTCGCGGCCACCCAGATATTCGAGAGGCGGCGATTCTGCTTCTGGTCAATCGTCGTCACAACGTAAGCGATTAACTTGCCGTCGGGCGAGACGCGCGGATCGCTCATAAACTCGAACGAGTAATAATCTTCAGGCGTGACACCGCGCCTGTTCTCAACTTGCTGCGCCGATACGGAAACGCACAACAGCGCCACCAACAATAGAACGCCAGACCAACCGCCCTGTTTTTTCATAGTAGTCTTCCCGAATCCGCCTGTTAAAAGAGCGCAACCATTGCATCGCGCCTTATCAATTTGTGTTTGAGATTCCAGCGTAGCCGAACAAGCGCGCTGCAACTCCAAAAAATCCCGGTAGGTTTTTAACAGCTTAACTTCTAATATCAAAATCGCCAAATAAAGTCGCAGGAATTTCCATGCGGAGTAGCTATCGCGCGAATTAAACACAGGTTCTCGCGCCTTAACAGCGCGCGTGCAACGCCGCCGGTAAAATTAGCGATGATTTAAGATGTGTGAAGTGTCGCCGGAAGGTAGTGCGGAAGATGGTTAGGCCGATGCGCCGACGCTGCTACTATTGCCCGCACACGCGGTCGGTGCGTGTCACGACAGAGCCGAAACGGTTCTGATACTCGGCGGAAGTGATAAAGGCGCAGACCATCGAGCGGTAATTGTTCGGCACGCGATTGTTCAAAACATCGAGCCAGAAATTGTAGCCGCCTTGCTCCGGGTTGCGTTTGAGATAGCCGAAGTATTGCATGAGAACGAAGGCGCGATTGTACTCGGCCTGTTGAAATGCCACCGCATCAACCGCCGCACGAACGACGCTTCCGCGTGTGCCGCCCGCCTGCAATTGATTGGCGAGCGTTTGCCGTTGTCCCGATAGATCAACGCCGCTTGTTTGCTGAATCGTTTGCAGCAACGCGCCGACGAATTGATCGTTCGTGAACGTCGCCGGATACTTTTGCAGAAACTCGGAAGCTTGCGTCCACTGTTCGGCAAACGCCTGCTTGCTTGCTTCCAGATTTATGCCGCCGATGACGCGACTCCGGTTAGCCGTAAACTCTTCATAAGCAGGTTGACGCCCCAGACTCCCTTTATAGAAGCGATACACGAAGCCGCCCGTGTCCTGAAATTCCTGCTCGATAAAGAACGCGGCGGAGACGGATACACGCTGGCGATCAACGCACGCCGCATCCGTCGAAGCACATTTTGCAAGCTGGCTCGTCCAGTAATCCCGGCCACCCTGTTCCGGCTCGCGGTTGAGAAAGTCCAGATAATGCTGGCGCACGAAGAACGGCGCATCGTCCACCGGATTCGTCGTCGGCACAGGCGTCGGAGAGGGCGTTGCAACGGGCGTTGGCGCAGGTGAAGGAGTCGGCGCAGGAGACGGCAAAGGTGCGGGTGTCGGAGTTGGTAAAGGCGTCGGAGTCGGCGTCGGCGTAACTGCTTCGGGCGTGGTGGTCAGCGCCGCGCCCGCATCAATGCGCGCCTGAATCGGAGTCGGCACGCGCGCGGACGTGTTCACGATATGGTCAATGACTTTCGACGGACGCAAAGACGGAAAGGCCTTGCGCACCAGCGCCGCTTCGCCCGCGACGATGGGCGCAGCCATAGACGTGCCGCTCCATGTTCCGTAGCCGCCCGGCACGCTGCTCAAAATCCGCTCGCCCGGAGCCACGACGCGAATCCACGAACCGCGCGTCGAGAAGCTGGCGAGCGCGTCGTTCTGCGTGCTCGCGCCGACAGCCAGCAGCCCGTTGATGTTTTCGGCAGCCGGATACTGCTGCGTGGTGTCGCCCGTATTGCCCGCCGCGACCACGACGACGATGCTTTGATTAACGACGCCGGGAAAGTCGTCGTCGCCCGTTGCGTTGCCGCACACTTTCGTCAGCAGGCTGGATAAAAGGTCTGTGCGCCGCGACGTGCCGATGCTCATGTTGACGACGGTCGCGCCATTATTCGCCGCGTAAGCGAGAGCTTCAGATAAAACCCAGACGTTGCCGATGCCGTTGGCGTCGAGCACACGCAGCGGCATAATCTTCGCTTCGGGAGCGACGAGCGCGATTAAACCGGCGACGTGCGTGCCGTGCCCGTAAGGGCCTTGCTGCTGGCTGCCTGCTTCGCTTGGATCGTTATCCGCATCAACGAAATCGTAGCCCGGCACGAGATGTCCGGCGAGTGCGGGATGATTCGCGTCAACGCCCGTGTCCAGCACAGCGACGGTGATGCCCGCGCCGCGCGTGACATTGTGCGCCTGCGCCAGATGAATTGTTTGCGCCGCCCATTGTGCGGTGTATGCACCGGCATCGCCGCCAATGCTCCACGACGCGCCGATGCTCCACGACGCTCCTGTATCTTCCGGGGCTTTATACAAATAGTTCGGTTCGGCATACACGACGCGGCGTTGTGGATCAGCGAGAAGCTGGCTGATGCGCGTTTGCACGGACGTACTATCGGCGATGCGTAGACGATAAATCGGGCGCGAGCCGAATTGACCGAGCGGCGTCGGATTCAAATTGTACTGCGCGGCGACGGCTGGCAGGTCGGAGGCGCCCGCGAGCTTAACGACGACTTCGCCGGGCGCGAAGTTATCGCCGCCCCCGGAGCCTTGCTGCGCCCACACACCAAACGGCGGTAACGCAAAAACAAGCGCAAACAAAACGGCTAAGATTGAAACTCTGCGAAGCATTTGGAGAATTTCGATGTAGGCGGGAGTCGCTCGATTCATCACAGGCTTTCCCGCAAACCGACAATTACAAAGGGAGATGAAGACCCGGAAAGTCGGCGTTATCCGGCTGCTGCCGTCTTCATCAAACCAACAGTGCAGCCCGCCCTTTCAAAAATACACCGGAGCGGAAACTTTATTCAACCGCACAGGCTTCGTGACAAAGATATCTGCGCGCAGGGCTTTGTCACCAATGTCCCACTAAAACAAAAGGTGACCAGAAGAAAGGGTGCGGCTTGCGTTTCAGGATTTCGCATTGCGCGAGACGTAGCGCCGTCGCCGTCAATTTGCCCGCGCGCAGATGTTTGTAAAAGTCCGTCATTAAATCCGCCGTCGCTTCGTCATCCACCGTCCACAGGCTGAGAACGAGCGCGTGCGCGCCCGCTTGAAAGAAACCGCGTGCCAGCCCGATCAATTCGTCGCCCGGCGCGATGTGGCTGACGCCGGTTTCGCAGGCGCTCAAGGTAACGAGTCCGCAATGCAATTCAAGGCGGCTCGCATCGCGCACCGTCAACCATTCGTCGGCCAGACGCAAAGAAGAAAAGAGCGGATTGTCCGGGCGAAACTGTCCGTGACACGCCAGATGCAGCACGTCTGCCTGTGGCGCGTGTTTCTTCAACGCGGCGAGCGTCGCGGCATCGTCGAGCAGCATCTCGCTTTCGGGAAAGAGCGGCGCAAGCGCCCTGACTTCATCGCGCACGCGCGGCGTCTGTTCATCCGGCACGCCGACGAGCAACGCGCGTTGCAGCGGCTCGAGCGGTCTGGAAAGACAGTAACGCAGAATCGCCGCGCTCGGAGCATAGCTGATTTCGCGTTCTTCGATGACGTATTTTGCGCCCGTATGAAGCGCATGAAACGGAACATAGTGCAACACGCGATGCGGCACGATGACAAGGCGGCGTCGGCCTATATGTTTTTCGATTTTACGCAGCAACAGATCATAGAGCGATTGCAGATGTGCCTGCACACGCCGCGTCAAATCCGGCAGGTGTCGGCGCATCCGCGCCGCGCCGTAACGCAAGGAATCGATCTGAAAACGAAACTGCTGCAACAACGTCGCCGCTTCCGCTTCAGTCCCGAGACCGCGCACGACCTGCACGCTTTCGTTCGTCACCACAAAGGCCAGCAACTCTTCGTCGAGACTGAAGTATTCGACGAGCGCCGTTTCCGCTCCCAAATCTTTTTGCAATCGAGAGACATCGAACGCTTCGGCGTGCGCCGTATCGCCTGCACTGCGATGTTGCAGCTGGCGCATAATTTCGAGCGTGGCGTCTTCTCTCTCTCTCACCGCATCGTGCAGCGATTGCATATCGGCGGGACTTTGCGCCGCGACGGATGGCGGGCGATTGATACGGTTGTAGAGCCAGTTTAATTCTTCATGCAATTGGTCGAGCTGCACCGCCAACTTTGCTTCATACGCATCGCGCGGTTCTCTTTGAGAGTTCAGCGTGTCGCCGAGCATCTCCACGAGCGCACGCGAGCGCGCCATCTCAACGTAGCCGAGAGCTTCGCGCGTGCGCTGCTGCGTTTCGTCCGAGAGGCACAGGCGCACGAGTTCGTCGTAGGGAACGAGTTTGTCGGCGAAGAAGGTGGCGCGAAATTCTTCGGCGGGCAACGGCGCACGCAGATTCTCTATCAACCGAACAGCTTGCTTGAAAGAAGTTTCGGCGAGCGTGTAATCGCCCGTTGCCGCCGACAACAGGCCGAGCGACGTGTGACAACGCTCTGCAAGCTGCGGTTGCGCGTGCTCTACGGTGTCGAGCAAAGTTTGAGTCAGAAGCGCGCGGGCTTTTTCGATGTCGCCCCCGGCGCGCAACGCTTCGCCGTGCAGCCAGCGCGCCAGAAGCCTTCGCCGCCATGTGCCCGCCGCCGCGAACGGAGCTTCAGCTGCTTCCGCCGCCCGTGCCGCCGCCGCATAGTCTCCTTCCGCGTAATGAAGTTGCGCTTCCGTCAAGATCACGACCGCCTGACCGACGGCGTTTTTTTCGGCGGCGTAAAGCTCGCGCGCTTCCGTTAGTAGCGCACGGGCGTTGGTCTTTTGTTTGAGTAGGAGCGCAGCACGTCCGGCGCACGCCAGCGCGCGTGCTTGTTCGGCGCGCATTCCGAGCCGCGCGAACGTCGGAATCACACGCTCGTAAATCGTCGCCGCTTCGGGCGCGAGGTTGAGTTCGAGATAAGCGTCGGCGATCTCCTGTTCGGCGATTGCCGATTGATGCGGCATATCTAGCGCCGCATACCTGCGCCGCGATTGTTCTAGAAAATCCAGCGCGCGGCCATAGCGCCCCTGAAACAACGCCATATTACCGATGCTCGCCTCGATCTCCGCCTGTGTGACGAGGAGGTTGGCGGCGGCGGCGCGCTCCAGAGCCTGATCGTAGAGCTGTTCGGCGCGGCGGAAATTGTGCTTCAGCGATTGGATGAAAGCGAGACAATTCTCGATCATCGCCAACTGCTTGTGATCGTCGGCAG
>JBHENC010000001.1:213393-397186 GCA_046262295.1 Pyrinomonadaceae bacterium
CGTCGGCAGCGAGGAATTTTTCGTGTGCGGGGGTGAGATACTGTTCGGCTTCGTCATAGAGGTCGCGCCGCCAGTAGATGTTGCCGATGTTGTGCTCGATCTTACCGGCGGCAAGCGTGTCCCGATGCGCGAGCAACACATCACGCGCCACGAGTCCGCACGCAATCGCCTCATCGTAGCGTCCGAGCATCGCCAGCGCGACGAGTTTGCTGACCTGCGTCGAGGCCGCCGCGTGCTCTTTGCCGAGCGAGCGAAAGTTTTGCGCGGCTTCATCCAACTGCGCGATGGCGCGCGGCATCTCTCCGCCGACAAGCGACGCGATGCCGCCGATCCACAACGCGAGCGCCGCCGCTTCCGGCTCGCCAATCGTTTGCGCGAGCGCGCGAAGCGCAGCCGCCGCTCCCGTTGCATTCGTCGGCTCGCTGTTCCACGAATCGTAGCAAGCGTCCTTGAGCGCGTATGCGAGGCGCACGTCGGCTAATGCGTGGTGACGCTTTAACATGGCAAAGCGTTCCGCATCGTCATTGGCCGCGACGAGTTGCGCCGCGAGAGCTGAATATTTGGAGTCAGGTTTCGAGTTCAAGTTGCGGCACTTCGATTTCCGTTTCGGCCAAACGCAAATTCAAAGTGTACTTGCCGGAAGGCACGGCGGGCAACGTAAATTCGCATGAATCGTTGAGCACGGCGCGTTCGCTTTTTTCAACGCCCCGAAGCTCTATGAAACCTTCACACGCGCCCGCGCCGAGCACTTGCCCGGAGACGATCCACGTTTCGTTTTGCCGATGGAGGCGAATGTCCAAATCCGTCTCGCCCGCGCTGTAAAGAAGTTGTCGCGTAGAAGTCTGGCCGGAGCGCACGCCAAAAGCCGGAACCGCTTGCAGGCTATCGAAACTGAGCGCGGCGAGAAGTCGTTTAACGGCGGAAGGCTTGGCCGAAGCAGTTGCAACCGGAGCGCGCGGCGTAAAGATGTTAAGCGCGCGTGCCAGTACATCGCGCGGCGCATCTTCTGCGGCATCCGCGCGCATTAAATTCAGCAGGCCGTTTAATTGTTTGAACTGTGCCTCGCATTGCGCGCAAGTATCAACGTGCGCCTGTGCCGCTTCGCGTTGCGCAACGGGCAAACGATTTTCGGCAAAGTCTGCGAGTTTTTCAAATGAAAGATGTTCGACTGTCATCGTGATGCGTTCGCGCGGTGCGCTCTCCGTCGTGCCTTCTCGGGCTTCCATACAGCGTAACAGTGTGCGGGCGGGCGCGAGAAATACATTAAACGATCAACTTTCCAGAAGGCGCATCAACTTTTGCAGGCAACGCGCGCGGGTCGGGCCGATGCTGCCTTCGGTTGTGCCGAGCGCGGCGGCGACTTCCGCGTAGGGTGGCATCTCCGGCGCATAGAAAAGCAGCGTCAGCAATTTGCGGCAGCGTTCATCGAGCGCGGCGATGGCCGTGCGCACACGGTGCTGTTCTTCAAGACGAATCAACTGTGCATCGGCCAGCGGCGCAGTATCCGGTAGTTGCCGCATCAACTCATCTTCGTTTCCTTCCTGATGCTCGCCGGAAGACGGCAATGAGTTGCGGCGTGTGATTGCGCGCCACGTTTTGCGCCGCGCCGTTGTGACGAGCCACGCCTGCAATCGTTCGGGTTGGTCTATGTCATGCAGCTTTTCAAAGAGCGTGGTGAGAACTTCCTGAAACACGTCCGCCGCTTCGTCTTTGTTAAGCCCGGCGCGCGTCGGGATGGCATAGATCAAACGCTGGTAACGCTCGATGATTGCCCCCCAAGCGGCTTCGTCGCCGCGCCGACAGCCGAGCAATAATTCCGCGTCGCTATGTTCCATGCCTCTCCCCGCTCACCCTTTTCCGACGAGCGCATAGAATGCGTTTTTTACGACAAAGTTTCAACCGCCGAACCGACTCACGACATGGCGCGTCTTCGTAATTCACAAACACGCGATTCTTTTTTACAGCGCGTATGTATTTTCAAGCTCTCTCGCCGGACTGTCACGAGCGGAACAACAGCGCGCGAAGGCCGCACGCAATACCATTCGGACGCTGCGCGGCAAACGGACAGCGCACAGGGGACTCATTACAATCGTTCGGCGACCTTTGTAATGAATGATAAATTTCGCCGCCTTTAGGACACACCACAATGAAACACAGATTGCCCAACGCAGCCGTCAAAGGCAGAGAGATAACGCCCGAACTATTCTTAAATCTAATCTTCTTCGTCGTAATCGGCGCGCTGCTGGCTGCCCCGATGATTACCGCGCACGCCGGCGGCGACGATCAAAACGGCAACACTAACGCGAATAGAAACAGCAATTCTAACGGGAACGCCAATGGCAACGCCAACAACGGCAACACCAACTCGAACAGAAATACCAACGGCAACACCAACACAAATACGAACGCCAACACAAATACGAACAATAATTCCAATCGAAACAGCAACGCCAACTCGAACGGTAACGCGAATACAAACGGCAATGCCAACACGAACGGCAACTCTAACTCCAATGCCAATAGCAGCGGCAATAACAATTCCAACAGCAACGGCAATTCCAACAGCAATAACAATTCCAACTCTTTCGTCACGAACACCGTTCAATTCGGCGACTCGAAGTTTCGCGCGAATACGGCTGCCGGTAGCGCGCAAATCACCGTCACGCGCACGGGCGTGACGACCGGCACGACGAGCGTTGATTACAGTCTCGGACTGGATAATGACAGCACGGCGACGGCTTCGCAGCGCACAGACTTTACGCTGACCGCCGGAACGCTGACCTTCGCGCCGGGCGAGACGCTCAAGGCATTCACGGTTCTTATCAACAGAGTGCGAGTCCCAACGCCGACCGTCAAAGAAGCGAAGCTCGTTTTATCGAATGTTCGGGGAACGGGCGCGGTGCTCGGCCAGCCCAGCCGCGTGAGCTTCGAGATCGAGAACAACGACGATCATCGCGCCGAGAACGAAGCCGAGAATCCGATTGACGATCACGGCAACTTCGTGCGCCAGCATTACCACGATTTCCTCAACCGCGAGCCGGACGTGGGCGGCCTCGCCTACTGGAAACAGAAGCTCGACGATTGCCGCACGGACACGGTTTGTCTTGACCGCTCGCACACGGATGTCTCCGCCGCTTTCTATATCTCGCGCGAATTTCAGGAAACGGGCTTCTTCACATTCAAGCTTGAAAAGGTCGTTTTCAATCGCCGCCCGCAGTACGTAGACTTTATCCCGCAGGTGCAGAAAGCGAGCCGCGAAATGATCGAGCAGAGTCTCGAGACGAGCCGCCAGCACGCCATCGAGGAGATGATGAATCGCGCGGAGTTTCACGCGAAATTCGATGCGCTAAGTAACGATCAGTTCGTTGACGAATTGTACCGCGCGGCGGAAGTCACGCCCGATCCGGTGACGCGCAACACGCAGATGGTTGACCTCAATACAGGCCGCCGCACACGTGCCGCCATCCTGCGCGAAATCGTCGAAGCGAACAAAGAGTTGGACGATAAGCAGTACAACGCGGCGTTCGTCCTGATGCAGTATTTCGGTTATTTGCGGCGCGATCCCGATGAGAGCGGTTATCAGTTCTGGCTGCGTATACTCGACGACGGAACGCGCCAATCAACGCACAACAATTACCCGAGTATGGTGCAGGCGTTTGTGAAAGCCGCCGAGTACCGCGAACGTTTCGGCCACTAACCATAAAATGAAATTTCGTCGCAGCTTGCGGCGGGACATTGCACACGGAGAAAATAAAAGCAGCGCGCTCGACAAAGGGCGCGCTGCTTTTGTTGAATTACGGCCGGGGTTACAGTACGCTGCTTCGCTGTTCGATTCAATTCGTGCGATAAAAGACTGCATCGCCCCGGCAGTTTTCAAAGACGCCGCCGGAATTTATAATTCGAGGTCTTGCCGAAAACGTGATTAGCACTGTCAGTCTGGATAATAGATCGAAAAAATTTAACGACAACTGCGCGACGACGGAGATCAGCCGTTTGCGCGATGACGAGCAGCAGGTCGTGTGGGCGGATGTGACAGACCCGCACAGCGCGGAGTTTCTGCAACTCGCAAAGGAATTCAACTTTCATCATCTCTCGATTGAAGATTGCCAGCACAAACATCAACGCCCGAAAATCGAAGAGTACAACGGCTACTATTTTATAGTGCTTTACGAAACGGAACTAGTCGGCGCGGACGATGAGCTGGAACTGCGCGAGATAAACATTTTTCTCGGCAAGAATTTTCTCGTCACCGTCCACTCAATGCCGATTCGCGCCACCGAAACCGCCGCGAGACTGTGGCGCGAATGGACAGACCGCGCGGAGCAAGGGTCTGGCTTGCTCGCGTATCTGTTGATTGACGCCATCGTTGACGATTATTTTCCGCTGCTGGATATTTTGAGCGAGCGCATGGACACGGTTGAAGAACGAATCTTCGGTGAAGATTTTTTGCCTTCCGCCGTCGAAGACATCTTCCGCACGAAGAAGCAACTGCTTGCGCTGCGCCGCTCGATCACGCCTTTGCGCGATGTTTTCAACGTGCTCTTGCGACGCGAGCAACCTTTGTTTTCGCGCGAGACGATTGTTTATTTTCAAGACGTGTACGATCACATCATTCGCGTCGCGGATTCGATTGACAGTATGCGCGAAGTGGTCGGCTCGACGATGGACGCTTACTTGTCCGTCTCCGGCAATCGCATGAACCGCGTGATGAAACGGCTGACTTCGATTTCGACGATACTGATGTCCGTGACTCTTATCGCGGGCATCTACGGCATGAACTTTCACATCATGCCGGAGCTTGAATGGAAGTACGGCTACGTCTACGGGCTGTCGTCTATGGTCGCGGTCGGCGTGGCGTTGTACATATACTTGAGGAAGATCGGATGGTTGTAGAAAACGATTCGCCTGCGAGTCAGGATTCGCCGGAGGCGGCGCGGGAACGCGCGACGACGCTCGCCGATAAACTCGCGCCCGTCGAAGAACAGACACATATGGCGAACGCACTTGCGGGCAAAGAAGGCGCGACGGGCAGTTTCAAAATCTCGCCCGCGATTCTCGACGAAGGAAGCACGGCGCGATTGCTGGACTTGCATCCGGTCGTGTTTGTCATCGTCGGCTTCGCGCTTCTCTTCATAGCCTTTATCGCATATCTGATCGCAAAGACGCCCGCACACTAATGCTCAATCCATCATCGTATCAATCAACAATCTTTCGCTTCGGAGGTTCGACGTGAATCTTTTTCGCAGCATTGCGCTGATGGCCTGCGGTTTCTCCTGCCTGATGGCTTTGCCCATCGCCACGACCGCGCAAAATTACGGCGCGAAGTTTTATCAAAATATGCGCTGGCGCATGATCGGGCCGTTTCGCGGAGGCCGCACGGTGGGCGCAACCGGCGTGCCCGGTCAATCCAATCTTTTTTACGTCGGCGTCAACAATGGCGGTGTGTGGAAGACAAACGATTACGGGCGCACATGGACGCCCATCTTCGACGATCAGCCAACAGGGTCAATCGGCGCGCTCGCCGTCGCGCCGTCGAATCCAGACATCATCTATGTCGGCAGCGGCGAAGGCTTGCAGCGTCCAGACCTCTCGACCGGCGACGGGATTTATAAATCAATTGACGCAGGAAAAACGTGGCGACACTTAGGCTTGCGCGACGGGCAACAGATCGGCGCAATCATCGTTGACCCGCGCGACGCGAATCGTCTCTTCGTCGCCGTGCTCGGCCATCCTTACGGCGCAAATGCGGAACGCGGCGTCTTTCGTTCGACCGACGGCGGCGAAACTTTTCAGAAAGTTCTATACAAGGACGAGAACACGGGCGCGATTGCGCTTGCCTTCGACCCGACGAATCCGCAAACGATCTACGCGGACTTGTGGGCGGCGCGGCAAGGCCCCTGGGAAAACGGCGCGTGGCAGGGCACGGGCAGCGGTCTTTATAAATCAACTGACGGCGGCGCGACGTGGCGGCAATTAACGAAGGGACTCCCGACCGTCGAACAGGGTTTGGGACGCATCGGCATCGCGGTTGCGCCGAGCGATCCGAATCGTCTCTATGCCAATGTTGATGCGCCGAAACTCGGCGGCGTCTACCGTTCGGATGATGCGGGCGAAAGCTGGCAGCGCGTCAATGATGAAGTGCGTATCTGGGGGCGTGGCAGCGATTTCGCCGAAGTGAAGGTTGACCCGAAAAACAGAGACATGGTTTATTCGGCCAACACATCCACGTATCGCTCGACGGACGGCGGGCACACTTACAAAGCGATCAAGGGCGCGCCCGGCGGCGACGATTATCACACCATCTGGATCAACCCTGACAATCCGCAAATCATTCTGCTCGCAAGCGATCAGGGCGCAACCATCACCGTCAATGGCGGGCAGACATGGAGCAGTTGGTACAATCAGCCGACGGCGCAGTTCTTTCACGTCATCACGGACAATCAATTTCCGTACTGGGTTTACGGCGCGCAGCAGGAAAGCGGCTCCGTCGGCACGAGCAGTCGCGGCGACAACGGCGCGATCAGTTTTCGTGATTGGCGCACAGTCGGCGTCGAAGAGTACGGCTATATCGCGCCCGATCCATTTGATTCAAACATTATCTATGGCAGCAAAGCATCGCGCTTCAATAAGGCGACAGGACAGGTGCAGAACATCACGCCGGAAGCGATTAAAAGCGGCAAGTATCGCTACGTTCGCACCGCGCCGCTTCTCTTTTCGCCCGTTGACCCGCGCGTTCTTTACCTTGGCTCGAACGTGCTTTTCAAAACGACAAACGGCGGCGGGAGTTGGGAGATTATCAGCCCTGACCTTTCGCGCGAGATGCCCGAAGTGCCGGACAGCATCGGCATATATAAAAAGCCTGAGATGGCACAGCAACCGCGTCGCGGCGTGATCTATACCGTCGCGCCTTCTTACAAAAACATCAACGTCATCTGGGCTGGCACTGATGACGGATTCATTCACATCACACGCGACGCGGGCAAGACGTGGGAGAACGTCACGCCGCCCGGCCTCTCTTCATGGAGCAAAGTTTCCATCATTGACGCCGGACGCTTTGATTCTCAAACAGCTTACGCTGCCATCAATCGCATACGCCTCGACGATCAACGCCCGCATATCTATCGCACGCACGACAATGGCAAGACGTGGCGCGAGATTGTCAAAGGCTTGCCCGACAACGCACCCGTCAACGTGGTGCGCGAAGATTCTCTGCGCAAAGGACTGCTCTTTGCCGGAACAGAGCGCGCCGTTTACGTCTCCTTCAACGACGGCGACGAATGGCAACCGCTGCGGCTCAATATGCCCGCCACTTCGATCCGCGATCTAGTCATACACGAAGATGATCTGGTCGTCGGCACGCACGGGCGTTCGTTCTGGATTCTCGATGACATCACGCCGCTGCGCCAGCTCGATGCCAAAGTCGCCGCATCGGAAGCGTTTCTCTTCAAACCGCAAACCGCCGTCCGCGTCCGCCGCAACGTCAACACGGACACGCCGCTGCCGCCCGAAGAACCCGTCGGGCAGAATCCGCCGGACGGAAGCGTGATTGATTACTATTTGAAACGCGAAGCGAACGCGCCCGTCACGCTCGAAATATACGACGGCGCGAACAACCTCGTGCGCCGTTTTTCAAGCGCAGACAAACCCGCGCCCATCAACGAAAAAGCATTCAACGTCCCGTCTTACTGGTTCCGTCCGCCGCAAGTGCTCTCCAATCGAGCGGGGATGCAACGCTTCGTGTGGGACTTGCGTTATCCGCCGCCGAAAGTCGCGCACTACGATTATCCGATCTCCGCAAACTATATGGATACGCCGCAAGTCCCAGAAGGGCTGTTGGTTGCACCCGGACGCTACACCGTCAAGCTAAGCGTCGGCGAACGAAGTTTCACGCAACCGCTGCTAATCAAAATAGACCCGCGCGTGAAAACGTCGGAGGCCGGTCTGCAACAACAGTTCGCGCTCTCCATGCAGGCTTACGTGGGAATGCAGCGCAGCCGCGCGGCTCTCGATCAAATCGCTAAACTTAGAGCGCGCCTGAAAGAAATTCGCCCGCGCGTAAAGCAGAGCACAGTGCTGGATGCCTTAGGCGCGCTGGATCAAAAAGCGGCGGCGCTTGAAGGAGCGGGCGAAGATGACCAGCGTAAGCCCGGCGATGTGAACTTAACGAAGCTGAACGCCGATTTGCTTTCGTTGATGAACATCTTGCAGGACGCAGACGTTGCGCCGACGACGCAGGCGATCAAAGCGTCCGGCGAATTACAACGAACGCTCGCGGAACTGCTGGCGCGCTGGAACGAACTCAAAAGCAGCGACGTGCAAACACTCGGCGAGCAATTACGGCGTGAGGATATTCAGCCGCAACTGCTCGCTCCATAATATATGCGGCAGTGAACTTTCAGCGTCGGCTAAAACTTTTTGAATACTTGCGCGCCGCCTTTTAGTACAATGGCGGCGTGTCAAATTAAGTTATCCGGGAGAAGAAACGCACCGGCATAGCTCTCGTCCGCTGCCATTAGCGCGCCAGCTACATTGATAGCCGGGCGCGCAAACAATCTCTCGAGTTTATAACTCGCTCAAGTCCTGCTGCTGAAACAGCTCTTCGGGTTCTTTCGCTCTACACTGCTTCGTCGCTGCTCGCTTAAGGTCGCCGCAGTCTTACACACCTAAGCAAAGCAGCCAATCCGTTGAAGCTTCATCCTTGCTTCGTTCTGAGACTTCGTTCGATGTCTAAGAGGATTAGCGCGCCGTCATCTTTAGAGATACATCTGCTCGGCCCCTTTCGTGTGCTGGTTGGCGGCGCACTTGTCAAAGAGCGGCAGTGGGCGCGCCGTAAGCCGCAAATGTTGTTGAAGCTTCTGGCGCTTCAGCCGCATCAACAGCTTCACCGCGAGCAGGCGATGGAACTGCTCTGGCCTGAACTTGACACGGAAGCGGCGGCCGCCAACCTGCATAAAACCATCCACGTCGCCCGCCGCGCCCTCGAACCAAACTTAAAATCCGCCGCAGACTCTCGCTTCATTCTTACGCAAGGCCATCAATTAACTTTAACTGCGCCGGAGACGCTCTGGATAGACGTGTGTGAATTCGAGCACGCTGCTGCCGAAGCCTTCAACGACGCTACCATCTAGAGAGGCGAAGCGGCGCTCGCGCTTTATAAGGGCGATCTGCTCATCGAAGACCTCTACGAAGACTGGGCGGCGGCGGCGCGAGAACGCCTCCGCGCGTCGCAGCGCGAGCCGCTCAAAAAGCTGGCGCGGCTTTATGAACAGAAAGGCCGCCGGGAGCAGAGCATAGAGCGTTTGAAAGAACTCGTCACACGCGATCCCGAAGACGAAGAAACACACCGGCAGTTGATGCGCCTGTATGCGCTCGCGGGCAGCAAGTTTCAGGCGCTCGAGCAGTATAAGCAGTGCCGCGAAGCTCTTCGCAAAGAGTTGGACGTTGATCCCGATCAGGCAACCGTCAAGCTCGGCAAACAGATTCTGCTGGGAGAGATTGCGCCGCCTGCGACCGACGCGACGCCAAGCGCGCTTCCCGTTTTTCATCAGCTCACGTTTCGGCGCGGCACAATCGGCTCCGCACGGTATGCGCCCGATGGCCGAACAATCGTGTACACGGCGGCGTGGGAGGGCGAGCGCACCGAACTCTTCACAACGCGCGCTGACAATCCAGAGCCGCGTTCATTAGGATTCAGTG
The DNA here is from genome assembly GCA_046262295.1 of Pyrinomonadaceae bacterium. Classification (GTDB taxonomy): domain Bacteria; phylum Acidobacteriota; class Blastocatellia; order Pyrinomonadales; family Pyrinomonadaceae; genus JBHENC01. The sequence continues at coordinate 223,090 of JBHENC010000001.1, forward strand.
ATGCTTACGTCTTCGCGCTTTCGGCCTCCGGCGAAATGCTGCTGTCGCTGCAACGCCGTTTTCTGCGCGGCTATATCAGCAGCGGCACGCTTGCCGAAGTTTCAAAGGACGGCGGCGTTAATGAAATCCTCGCGGGCGTGCAGTGGGCTGACGCTTCGCACGACGGCGCGGCCTATGCCGTCGTGCGCGATGTCAACGGAAGAAATCATCTGGAATTTCCCATTGGTAAAACGATCTACGAAACGGGCGCATGGATCAGCCACCCGCGCATCTCGCCCGCCGGCGACTGTGTCGCCTTTATCAATCATTCGGTTTTGGCTGACGACAGCGGCGAAATCTGTGTCGTAGACCTCGCGGGAAACAAGCGCACGCTCTCCGAAGGTTGGATCAGCGCGCAGGGACTCGCGTGGGTGGCCGCAGGCGACGAAGTGTGGTTCACGGCGGCCAGAAGCGGCAACGCACGCGCGCTTCACGCCGTCACTTTGGAGGGCGTCGAGCGCGTGGTGTCGCGCGCGGCGGGCACGCTCACGCTACGCGACATCTCGCGCGACGGGCAGGTTCTCTTAACGCGCGACACAACGCGGCTGGGTATTAGCGGCCTTTTTCCCGGCGCACAACGCGAGCGCGATTTATCCTGGCTCGATTGGTCGCTGGCGCGCGATCTTTCCGCCGACGGGCGCACGATCAACGCGTCCGGCTCCATCAACTTGCAGGCGAACGTCGCGGCGAGCAGTCCTTCAACGCAAACCGTCGGCGGCGGCGGCGTGACCTTTACGATCAGACAGGGCACGACCACCGTCGGCTCCATCGGCAACGTCGCAGTTTCCGGCGGGCAGGCGAGCGCAAGCTTTATGCCACCACGAGCGGCGTCTATACGGTTTACGCAACCTACGGCGGCAACAGTAATTTTGACGGCAGCAACGGCATTGCCAGCCTCACGGTTGGCGAAAACCTCAACCCGATTCCTGTCATAAGCAGCATCAGCCCGGCCTTCACGTAACAGAACAGCGCGGCCTTTAACTTGATCGTCAACGGCGACGGCTTTGTTGACAGCACGATCCTCAGCAAAAAATCGGTTGTGCGCTGGTTCGATCCAGACACCGGCAGCCGCAGCGATCTCGTGACGACCTTCAACAGCTCCAAACAATTAACGGCTGCCGTCCCGCTCAGCAAGCTGAACGCAGCGAATGCTATCGAAATCACTGTCTTCAATTCGGGACCCGGCGGCGGCACATCCAATGCGCAGGTCTTCTTTATCAACGCGACTGCGGCGGCTATCGTCAACACGACGAGCAACGTCGCCGATCCTATCAGCGGAACAGCGACGGCTTCGGCGACGAGCACGACCGGCGGCAGCCTAACGGCGGCGGCAGGTTCAATCGCCGGACAAGGCAGCGGCTCGCTCACCGTCGCGCAGTACACGGGCGATCCCGTCGGCACAAACGCCGCAGGCGGCACGCCAACTTTCAGCAACGCCAACGGCGGTTTCTTCGACGCACACGTTTCCTCCGACAGCAACTTCAACACGCTTACCTTGAACTACTGCAACAGCGGCGGCACGGCGCTCTACTGGTGGAACGGCTTTGCATGGAATCTCGTCTCCAATCAAAGCTACAGCCCGACCACCGGCTGCATCTCCGTCACGGTGAACACCACCAGCTCGCCGAGCATCGCCGATTTGACCGGCACCGTCTTCGGCATCGCCACCGGCCCCGCTGTCGGCGAAATCACGTCGGACGCCGCCGCGCCGCTTCCCTTAGGCAAGAGCAGCATCAACATCAGCGCCAACTTTACGGATGAAAGCGGCACAGGCCCCTATACAGCTGACATCTACTGGGGAGATAGCAACACGCCCGTGCCCGGCACCGTCAACGGCAACACCGTGACCGGCTCGCATACCTACACGGCCGCCGGAACGTATTCCGTCAAAGTGGTTGTCACGCGCGCGAGCGGCGGCGCGTTCGGCTCATCTTCAAAACAGGATTTCGTAGTGGTCTTGAGTCCGAGCGCGGGCGATGCGGCGAGCACCGTGCAGTTCGAGGCGGCAAACTATTCCATCGCGGAAGATGGCGGCAGTATCCGCGTTACCGTCAAAGGCTCCGGCAACACGAAGGGCGAAGCGACGGTTGATTACACGACCGGCGGCACGGCTTCGATGCGCTCCGACTACATCGCCGCTTCCGGCACCCTCCGCTTCGCCGCCGGAGAAACCACCAAGTCCTTCAACGTGCTCATCACCGACAACGGCTACGTTGACGATAATCGAACCGTCACGCTGACGCTCCTGAATCCGACGGGCGCAGCCTTCGGCGAACGCAACACGGCGACGCTCACGATCATCAACGACGACGCCGCTCAATCATCGAGCAATCCGGTTGACGACGCGCAGTTCTTCGTCCGCCAGCAGTACATGGACTTTCTCAACCGTCTGCCGGAAGACGGCGGCTTGGAATACTGGACGAACGAGATCACGAAGTGCGGCACAAATGCCGATTGCATCAACGCGCGGCGCAGGGATGTTTCGGCGGCCTTCTTTATCGAACAGGAGTTTCAGCAGACGGCCTACTTCACATACCTTGTGCGCAAATCAACGCTCGGTGCAGCGCCAACCTATATGCAGTACACCTTCGACCGCAACGGGATCGGTTTCGGTTCGGATCAGGAGAAGGTGGCCTTCACCGAAGCGTGGGTTAAGAGCGCAGACTTCACGCGCCTTTACCCGGCGCAGATGAGCGGCGCAGACTTTATCAACACGCTGCTTGATTCCGTGAAGAGAAAGTCCGGCGTAGATTTATCAACGCAGCGCGGCGCATTGCTCGCAGACTTTAACGCGAACAACAATCGCGCGCGCATCGTGCGGCAAATTGCGGAGAGTTCCGCGCTGCAACAAGCCGAATACAACCGGGCATTTGTGCTCACGGAATATTTCGGCTATCTACGACGCGATCCCGATGCGGGCGGTTATCAATTCTGGCTCGACGTTTTGGATAATCGCGTGCCGAACAATTATCGCTCGATGGTCTGCGCCTTTATCACTTCCGCCGAGTATCAAGATCGGTTCAGCTCACTGCGCTCACGCACCGACGCCATCTGCGGAGGCATCGCGCCGTAAGCGAAACCTTTTGTCCGACTATAAGGACAATCCCCGCGTGCATCTTTGCGCGCGGGGATTTTTTTGGTCAACAAACGCTTCACCGATATGAACAATCACAAATTTGCGGCTTAACGATTATTTGCTCATCTGCGCGGCGCATAGTAGCCGACGCGCGTTGAAGGCTGTAGCATGGGATTGATGGTTTCGACGCGGACGCGGCGAAAGCTTCCGTCATGCGCTTTGTTGAGCGGCGTGTAGTAAAGCGCATATTGATTTCGCAACTCATTCGCCACTTCCGCATACACATCATCGAGGGCGTCGAAGCTGTGCGGGCGATAAAGCTTTCCGCCGGTCGCGGCGGAAAGCTGCGCGAGCGTTTGTTCGCTTGCCGTCAACGCGCGCAAGCCTTCTCGCAAATCTTCAATGCGCAGTTCATTAAACCGCCGCGCCGAAGCCTGCGCAATCGTCAGGTTCTCCACTTCGCGCTCTTTGCGTGCCCGTTCAATCTCCGTATTGCCGACGACGTAAACGCTCGCCTGCGATTCGAGCAATGCGCGCACCGCTTCGCCCATTGTCGCCGCGCCGCGCCCGCTATCAATGCCGTCCGTCAATACGATCACCGCGCGGCGATTGGGCGAACTCTTCAACTGCTCGCGCGCGGCCAACAGCAGCGCATCGTTAAAGCGCGTAAAGATGCCCGGCGCGATGCGGCGCAACGCGCGATGCAGTTGCACGCGGCTTCGCGTCCAATCCTGCAAAAGTTCTACGCGGTCATCGAACTTAATCAAACAGATTCTATCTTCCGGCGAAAGGCGCGCGGCAAACTCTTCGGCGGCGTGGCGAAAGTTTTCAAGATTGCTTGCCGCGCTCGACGAAGCGTCTATCATCAGCACCACGTCAACCGGCACACTGCGTAGCGCGAGATCATTCAGCGGCTGCTCCCGCCCATCTTCAAAAACGCGAAAATCCTTGCGCGTCAGCCCCGTCACCAAACGCCCCTGCCGGTCGCGCACAGACACCGGCACAAGCACCTCGTTGGTGCTGATCCTGATGACATCTTCATCTTCGTCGCCGGTTGTTTCTCGCTTCCCTGCCGTCTGCGCTGATGCAGATTGAGGCGTGCGATTCTGCCCGGGCGCCGTGAAGGTTGTTTGGTATGAGATTAAAACGAAAGTGAACAGCACGCCGCACAGATTAAGCGCAAGCGCGACGATTAGCGGCAAGATGAAAGAGCGGCGTGCGCTTTTTCCAAGAACCATTGGCTTAACGCTCCGGCGTTTGTCTGGCCGCAGGCGGCGTGTTGCCGCGCGAAGTTGAATCGTCAGCCATCGCCGCGCTCATTGCCGCAATGACTGCTTGGCTGACGCGCTTGCGGCGTAGCTCCGCGAGTCGCGGCGGCGATAGATCAAAGGTGGCGGGCGAGTTTTCGATGCGCCGAATAATCGTGCCTTCGGAAAAACCCGCCTCGACAAGAGCGATGATCGCGTCATTGTCGAGCGTCGGCGTCCGTTCAAGTTTCAGATCGTTGGTTGAAGCGCCGTTTGTTTCCGTCGCCGGTCGCAGGATTCTGACGGTGGCGCTGCCCGTCGTCTGCCCTTCGTTTGCGCTTGAGCCGTTTGAGCCGCGCGTTCGCGTGCGCCCGCTCGAGCCGCCGTTTGAACCGAAGATATCAATCGCGCCGTCCTCTTCACCTTTGCGTTTTTTGTTTGAAGGCAGACTCGCGCGTTCATCATCATGGAACGTATCATCATTCCAAACAACGTCATCCGAAGCCGTCGCATTAGCGTCTTCAGCGCGCGCCAGCATCGCTAAAATAATATTTTCACCGACGCCGCTTCTCTTTAGTTCCACCAACTGATCCGGCGCGAGATCGAACTGCGCGGGGCGCGTGTGAATAATAGCGATGATGGTCTTTTCCTTGAAACCGGCGCGCACTAATTTAACGACGGAAGCATTATCAAGCACCGCGCTGGTTGCGTTCGGCTTTCGCTCCTGCGCCCGCGCTGCGTAAAAATCCCCGCCCGCCGAAACCGACAACAAGAGCGAGAGGAACGCTTTCACAAACAATTTTCTCATCAGGCAATGCCCTTTCAATTATCCAAACGCGCGCCGCTTTCGTGGCGCGCAGCCGTGCGGCTTATGGTACGCGAATCGCCGCCGTCGCTACCGTCTTCACAGGAGGCGTCGCCGTCATCTTCGCAAGCGTTGGCACACGGCGCGGCAACGATGATGATGTAGATGAAGCGGGCGGCGTGTTCTGTTCGTAACGCTTGCTGATGCGCTGCACGTAGTTGCGCGTTTCCCTGTAAGGCGGAACACGTCCGCCGTACTTCATCACCGCGCCTTCTCCGGCGTTGTAGCCCGCGAGCACGAGATCAACGCGACCGCCAAACTGCGTGAGCAATTGCTTCAAATACCGCGTCCCGCCGCGCACATTTTCCGCCGGATCGAAAGGACGGCGCACACCGAAACGCGCGCCCGTGCCCGGCATTAATTGCATCAGCCCGCGCGCTCCGACGGGCGAAAGGGCGCGCGCATTAAAATGCGATTCCTGCTCCATCACGCAGAAGATCAAATATGGGTCAACCCGTTCGCGTGCGCCGTTCGATTTAATCAGTTCATCCAGACGCGCGTTGCCCGTGCTCCATCCGCGTGCGCGCCACGTCTGATTAGTTGACGTTTCTTTAGCAACCTGAACCGGCGTCTCGCGTTCAATGCGTTCGATGCGGGCGCGTTCAAAGAAGACGTTGAGATTGCCGCGCCTAGACCACGCGCCCGCCTCTGTCTCCGTAACTTCATCGGCTTCGACGCGCGCGCCGCCGACAAGAAATATCCACGCCGGACGGAGCACAGGCGCGCTCGCCGGTTCCTGTGCCTTTGCTGTTTGATCGTCTGCCTTCGCCGCTGAAACCACGACGGGTTTTACTTTCAAATCAACATCGCCCTTTTCCTTTACGCTTGTCGCGCGTTCGATGAGACGCACGCGATTGCGTTCGATAAGGCGTGTGATGCCGCCCTGCCTGTACCAGACTCCTTGCGCGTCTTCCCACGCATCATCCGCTTCGATAGTCGTGCCGTCATTCAAACGCAAACGCTCTGCGCTCACGCTTCCCGCCATCGCAAGGATCAGCGAGGCGGCAATCATCAACGAGCGAGCACGCATTCTCGCAACATTGCTTGAGGCGCGCGGCTTCTCGTTGGCCGGATTAGATTTGTAGTAGATCGGCATCGGTTGTTTGCTCCTGAACATCTGTTTGTGTGAGTTGCGGGGCGAAGCTGTGCGATGCGCCGAAATAGTTGCGCCACGCGGCGTTTATCAGCTTCGGCGTGAGTTCGAGCGGCGCGCCTTCAAAGACACAAATATCCGTCGCGCGGTTAAGCAGATCGCGCGGCTCGCAGGATTTCATCGGGCGGTGCTCGATAATGTAGTTGTTCAAAAGATGATCCAGACACGCTTGATCGAAATCGAGGCCGCGCGCAGTAGCCGCACGTTTGAAGATTTCTATGTAGGCGGCGGGCGTTGGAAGTTCGACACGCGCGCGATAACCCATGCGCCTTAGAAAAGCTTCGTCAACCAAATCTTTCGCTTCCAGATTGGTCGAGAAAAGCACGAGTTCCTCGAAGGGAACTTCAAGCTTCCGGCCTGTCTGCATCGCCAGATAATCAACGCGGCGTTCGAGCGGCACGATCCAGCGGTTAAGCAAATCCTGCGGCGAAACGCGCTGCCGCCCGAAGTCGTCTATTACCAGCGTGCCGCCGTTGGCCTTCATCTGAAACGGCGCTTCATAAAAGCAACTCGTGTCGCTCCACGCGAGATTCGTTTGCTCTAAAGTCAGTTCGCCGCCGACGATCACCAGCGGGCGTTCGATCAAGACCCATCGCCGGTCGTATTCGGCAGGCATCACGTCCGTATCAACCGGATGATGACAGTGCGCGTCGAAGAGGCGTATCACTTGATTGTCAATTTCAACAGCGTAAGGAATCCAGATCGCCCCCGTAAGCGCGGCGTTGATGCGTTCGGCGACAGCCGTCTTGCCCGTGCCCGGCAAGCCCGTGAGAAAAAGCGAGCGGCGCGAATTAATCACGCAGCCTAAGGTTTGAAGCAGCGAATCGGGCAGCACCAGATCACTGAACGCCTTGCGCACGGCTTCGATAGTCGCAGGTTTTCCGGGCACGGCTTGCAGGCGCGTTAAGTGTGCATAGTCTTCAAGAGCGACGGGCGCAGCCCCCGCATAGCCGCACATACGCCGCAGGCGTGCGACGCGCTCCCAACCACGATCCAGCATCGCATAGCGCGTTGCGCCGGGAGCCGTTTGCTGGCGCACTTCGATTAACTTCTCGCGGTGGAGTTTCTGCAAAAGTTCTTCGGCGAGCGTGCGCGGCAGACAAAGTCTTTCGGCAACCGCTCCCGTCGAAGGTTCGGCGAGCATCGCAACGTGCTTCAGTGCGAGGTCGCACAAAAACTCTTCGCTGATGTTCGTATCCGTCAACTCTTCCGGCACGGGCGGCCCCATGCTTTCAATTTCCGCGAGCGTCAGAATGCTTGTGTGCGTCATTGTGAATTCACCTTTCAGTTACCGGCGATGCGCGCGGCAATCGTTTCCCTTTCATGTCCTGAAACATCGCGGCGCGCGGCATCGGCTTCCGCCGTTTTGCCGGAGCGCGTGTAGAGATCAGCGAGACGGCGCACGGCAATCGTCGAGTTCGGATCAAGTCGGCGCGCCGCTTCGTAATGCTTGATGGCTTCGGTGTCGCGGCCTGCGCGCTCAAGCAGCGTTGCGACATTGAGATACGCGTTTAGTTCGCCGCCCGCGCGCCCGAAACTTTTGTAGGCATCGTCGTATTTGCCCATGCGACACTGCGCGAGCGCGAGGTTATTAAGAATCCGCTCGTCATTCGGCGCGAGCCGCGCGGCGCGTTTGAGGCGATCAATGGCCGCGCGGTAGTTGCCGCTCCGGTAAAGCGAGAAGCCAAGATTATTGAGCGTCTGCGCGTCTTCCGGCGCATTTCGTAAAGCGCGTTTGTAATACTCGCGCGCCTTCTCAGGCATCTGCTTGCGGTCAAACGCGACACCCAGCAGGCCGTCGGCTTCACTCAAATCCGCATCGAGCGAAGCGGCCAGAGATAGTTCGGCTATCGCTTCATTGACGCGCCCGCTCTCAAGCAGAGACTTTCCCGCCGCCAGATGATCGCGCGCAGAGAGGTTTGCGTCCGCACGCTTCGCAGTGGAGCTATCATCAACACGCGCGACACCTGCGCTCTCGAACTTCGCAGTATCTTTTTCCGACAGCCGTTGCAATTTATTCTTATCGTCGCCGTGTCCGAACAAACGGCTCACAGCGCGCCAGGGAGTTTTCAGGATACGCACGACGCCGTTACCGCCGCTCTTTTTGCCTGTCTCACTCGCGCCCGTCGGCGAACCGTTGGCGGCAAGGATGTTGGCATCAGTATCGCCATCGCGCTTCATGCTATCGGCGCTCCAGAAAACAGCGGTGCTGCCGAACAGCAGTACGAAGGCAAGCGACGCGGTGATTAAAGTGTGTTTGCGCATAATCGTAAAACTCCTTTTGGCGTGCGGCTGAGCGCATCAATTCATATTTTTGAAGGTATCTATCAGGTTGAGCGCGGCGGGGCCTAGCAGCGCGATAAAGAGCGTCGGGAACAGAAAGCAGGTAAGCGGGAACAGCAGTTTCATCGCGGCCTTTTGCGCTTCCTGCTCGGCGCGCTGGCGGCGCTTGGTGCGCAGGCTGTCAGCAAACACGCGCACGGCTTTCGCTATCGAAGTGCCGAAGCGATCCGCTTGAATCAGCATAGCGACGAGGCTGCGCAGATCGTCTACGCCGGTGCGTTCCGCCATGTTGCGCAGAGCTTCTTCGCGCTCGCGCCCAACGCGAATTTCCAGATTGGCAAGTTCAAATTCTTTGCTGATGTCAGGATGCACGTCCCGCAACTCTTCGCTGATACGCATCATCGCGGCGTTGAGTCCAAGCCCTGCTTCGATGGAGACGACGAGTAGATCGAGCGCATCGGCAAGCCCCCAACGCACGCGCTGCTGCCGCGCGCGGATCATGCGGTCGAGCGCATAACGCGGCGCAAAGACTCCGGCAAAGAGTGCGAAGAGAATCCATACCAGCGCGCTTTCCAGCGGCCTTCCGATCATCGCGCAAACGACGGCGACGATGCCCGGAAAGCACACCAGCGCGGCAATTTGGACGGCGCGAAAAACAATCACGGCTTCGGGCGCGCGATAGCCCGCCTGCATCAACTTCTTTTGTTGCTTGCGCGCTTCGGCGGCAGACGGAGGCGCGAGACGATTAATCGGCGCGGCAATCTTTTCGGCGAATTCCGCAACGGGTCGTTCCTCTACGATGGAAACGGGCGCGGCCAGCCCCGTCGCGCTGTCGTTCATGCGCCGCAAACGCTCTGTCGCCGCGCTCTGCGGGCGAACCAGCAGCCAGTAAATGCCCATCACGCCGAGCGAGATGCAAACGAAAGTCGAGATTGTGATTAGCAGCATAATTTCACCCTTAAGAAAGTCAGGAGTCTGGAGTCATAAGCCGGAACGAGCAATTATTGAAGCGCGAAGATTTCAAATTTGAGTTTCGGAGCGGCGTAGGAATCCTTCTTATAAGTCCTGACTCTTGACTCTTAAATCTTTATGCGCAAAATCTTGCGCACGATGAGCATTCCGGTGGTTTGCATGAGCAGCGCGGCGGCGATTAGTTTGTGGCCGCGCGGATCGCGCCACAGCACGCTCATGTAATCGGGGTTCATCACTGTGACGATGAACGCGACGGCAATGGGCAGCGCGCAGAGCAACCACGCGCTCATGCGCGAACTCGTCGTTAAAGTTTTCAAGTCGCCCATGATGCGGAAACGCTCGCGGATGGTGTGCGCAACTTTTTCGAGTATCTCCGCGAGATTGCCGCCCGTTTCGCGTTGGATAAGAACAGCGGTCACGCACAAACGCAGATCGAGAAGCGGCATCCGCTGCGTTAAGTTTTCGAGCGCGAGTTTGAGCGAGAGGCCTAGATTCTGTTCTTCGTAAGTCTTGCGAAACTCCGTCGCAATCGGCTCCGGCATTTCTTCAGAGACCATGTGCAAGGCTTCGGAGAAAGCGTGCCCGGCGGAAAGCGCGCGGCTCATCAATTCGAGCGCGTCCGGCAAGATTTCTAGAAACTTATCGAAACGCTTGCGGCGTACACGCATGATATGCAAAAACGGAAACGATGCGCCGAGCAGCGTGCACGCGCCGACGGCAAGCAGCGAAGCCGTGAGAACTGACGCCGCCAGTCCCGCGAACATTCCCGCCATCACGGAGAACATCAATAGCCGCGTGACGGTGATGTGCAAATCCGCTTGATCGAGCAGGCCTTTGAGCTGCATCGCGGATTGCAGGCGGATCAGCGCGCGATTGAAGACGGGAATCTCGCTTAAGAGTTCCGTGCGTGCGAGCACTACTTCGGCGTCTTCCGCGTGCGCCGAATGGAGCAACGCATCGTTAAGCCGCTGCCGCAGACGCGCGCGTTTGGCATCCGAGCCGCGCGTCGCCAGCAGATATGCGCCGAGCACCACAAACAGGAAAAAGAGAAAAACTGAGAACGATAACATCATCGGTTTGCACTTCCTTGCTTTTACATTTCCTCGAAGAGAATGCGCGGCAGTTGCAGTCCGTAAGCTTTCAGCTTTTCAGCGAAGCGCGGGCGCACACCCGTCGGGCGAAAGCGTCCCGTGACGCGGCCATCCTTATCAAGACCTGTGCGCTCGAATTGAAAAATCTCCTGCATCGTAATCATCTCGCCTTCCATGCCCGTGATTTCGGAGATGGAAGTAATCCGGCGCGAGCCGTCGGCGAGCCGCGCCACCTGCACGACGAGATGAATGGCCGAAGCGACTTGCTGGCGCATCGCGCGATCCGACAGACGCATTCCAGTCATCTGTATCATCGTCTCAAGGCGCGCGAGCGCGTCGCGCGGCGTGTTGGCGTGAATCGTCGTCAGGCTTCCGTCGTGGCCTGTGTTCATCGCCTGCAACATATCTATGCTTTCACCGCCACGCACTTCGCCGATCACAATCCGGTCGGGACGCATTCGCAGCGCGTTCTTCACAAGATCGCGTTGCGAGACTTCGCCCTTGCCTTCGATGTTGGGCGGGCGCGTCTCAAGGCGAACGACGTGCGGCTGTTGCATTTGCAGTTCGGCGGAATCTTCGATGGTGACGATGCGCTGGTCTTCGGGAATAAAGGAGGAGAGAGCGTTGAGCAGCGTCGTTTTGCCCGCGCCCGTCCCGCCGGAAATAAGCACGTTCAGGCGCGCCCGTATGCACATCTCGAGCATCTCGGCGATCTCTTTCGTGAGCGCGCCTTTTTCGATGAGCGCGTTCATGCGCAAAGGTTCCGTGCCGAAGCGACGAATGGAGAGCACGGGGCCATCCAGCGAGAGCGGCGGGATAATGGCGTTGACGCGCGAACCGTCGGCGAGGCGCGCATCAACCATCGGCGACGATTCATCTATGCGGCGTCCGACGCTTGAGACGATGCGTTCGATGACACGCATCAAATGTTCGTCATCCTTGAAGGCGACGGTCGTTGTTTCGAGTTTGCCGCCGCGCTCGATGTAGATATTGCGATAAGAGTTAACGAGTATGTCGGAGATGGTCGGATCGGCGAGCAGGGGTTCGAGCGGCCCTAAACCAAAAAGTTCATGGCGCACTTCACCGATGAGGCGTTCACGTTCGGCGGCAGAAAGCGGCATCGCTTCAGTGGCGAGCACGCCTTCGGCAAGCCGCGAGACTTCGGCGCTCGCCTGATCGGGAGCGAGCGCGCCGAGTTTCGTCAAATCCATGCGGTTGATGAGCGTGCGATGCAGCCGCGCCTTCATCTCCTGATAGGTGCGCTGCGTGTTGCAAGCGTCAATCGCCTGCGCGACGCCAATGCCGACCGGCGCGGTGTCTCTATCGAATCTTTCGCGTAGTGTCATGATGTTTTTGTTCCTGTCGGTTATCAATCGTCATCAGCAAATTTACTTCAAAGCTTCTCCGGCGCGTTGCAGATCGAGCGGCGCAGGTGTTGCAGCGCGCTTGAACATCGCGTGCCAGGGCTTGCGATTCTTCGCGGGCTGTTGTTCCGCGAGTTGGTCGGATGTACCTATAAGCGTCGCGGCGATGCGTTTGATTTCAATGGAGAGTTTCGCGGAAGGCTCGGAGAGCACGAGCGGCTGGCCTAGATTGATCGACGTGACGGTAGTTTGATAATCGCTGGCGACGTAGCCGAACACTTTCTCGCCCAGAAACTTTTCAACCTGCCGCAAATCAAGGTCAATCTGCTTGCTGAAGCGATTGACGAGGATGCGCACTTTCGAGCGCGGATAACCGAGCCGGTCGAAGATTTCAAGCGCGCGTTGGGCGCTGCGAATCGCGGGAATGTCGAGCGTCAGCACGAAAAGGATATCGTCGGCTTGATCCAGCGCCGCGAGCGTGATGGCATCGAAAGTATGCTGCGGATCGAGCACGACGTAATCGTACTGCTCGCGCACGCGCTCCAGAGCTGCAAAGACGTGTTCGGGTTCGATGTCGTCCGCCGAATCCGCTTCGGGCGGCGCGGCCAACAGCGAAAGATTCGTCGAATGCGCGGTGACGTAGTTCTTAACCAACGCATCATCTAATCGCGCGCGATTCTCAACCAGATCGGCGATGGAATATTTCGGTTCGACGCCGAGAAAGAGCGGCAAGTCTCCGGCCTGCAAATTCAGATCGACAAGGAGCGCGGGCGCGTCGAGCGCGGCGGCCAGATTGGTGGCGATAAAGGATGTGCCGCACCCGCCTTTGCTGGAAAAGACGGCGACGAGGCGTCCTTTCTTTTTCGGCACGTCCGTTTGCTGGAAACAGAATTCAGCCGTGCGATGCAGAACCGTTTGCAGCTCTTCATTAATAACCGGCAGACGCAAAAATTCTCTCGCTCCGGCACGCAGACTTCGCAAAATCAGTTCCGGCGAAGCTTCGCGCGCCGCCGAAATAATCGCCGTCTGCGGGCATTCAATGGCGAGCTGTTCGATCATCTTGAGCGCCTGTTCGGAGTTGGCGGCGGAGAGCGTGACGATGGCGGCTGACGGGCGCAGGCGTGTGATTTCCGCGTAGAGTTGTTCCGTATCGTCGCCCCCCGCAAGCAGGCGCGCGCGCGTATCAAGGGCGAGCGCGGCGCGAATCTCTTTGAAGTTATCCAGCCCCGTGCTCAGGACGATGAATGAAAGCGTTTGGGTCATGGCGTTGCCTATCGAAGTAAAATTTTTCCAACTGAAAAGCGAGCGTGACGGGAGAGCGTTGAAATAAGTTCAGAGATTCGGCGGCACGAGTCCGGCGTTTTCCGCCGTCAGCGTGGTGTTGTAGTTAGACATATTCAAAGTCGTTCCGATGAGCGGCACGACGAATTGAAATTGATAATTGACGATGCTCACGGAAACGCTGCCTTGATCGAGGCCGAAATTTGCGTACTGCACGGCGACATTATTGGTCGTCAGATTGTGTACGAGCGGCGACGTTCCTCCCGCCGGATCGCCGTAGACGACGACATTCTTCACGGCTGCCGTATTACTCGCAGATTGATTAACGGCGTAACGCGCGCCGCGACGGGCGGCATCCGCAAGCGCGTTGTGCGTCCAGAGCGCGCGGCCAAACTCTATGATGGCGAACATCACCGCGAGAAAAACGGCGGCGGCAATCGTGAATTCGACGAGCATCGCGCCGCATTCGTTGGCGCGCGAACGCCGGTTCGTCGCAACGTGTTTGCCGGTCATCCTTTTTTCACATCTTGCCATTTCGTTGAACTCCTAAATCAGCGGCGTCGTCAGCAGATAGCGCATCGTGACGCTCGGTTGCACGTCTATCTTGAGCGAAAGCGCGGGCGTCTTGGTCAGCGCGGCGAGATCGAAGTACGGTTGAAATTTATAACCCGTAATCTGCACCTTGACGGTTTGCGGAACCGACGGCGCACCGCCCGCGCGCGTAATCGTGACGTTGCCGGTTGCAAGGCCGCTGACGACGGGCGCGCCTGTGCCTTCCTTGTTGCCGTAGACCGCGATGTTCTTTGCGTAGGCGTCTTCAATCGAACTGACATCGGCGGTCACGAGATAGCGTGTGGCGGCGCGCGTCGCTTTGGCGAGCGTCGTGTATTGATAAAAGAAGCGTCCGAATTCGGCGGTTGCTCCAAACAGCAACAGCAGCACCGGCAGCACGATGGCTAACTCGGCGAGCTGCGTGCCGCGCTCATTGCGCGCAAAGCGGTGCGCTCTCATGAAGCGAAGGCGATGGCGTATCTTTTGTATGCGCGCTTTCATCTTTTCAACTCACTTGTAAAGAACGGGGACGGCCAGACGCGGATTGCCCACTGCGCCGTTAGGGTTGTAAGTGCCTTTGCCGACGGCGAGGCGATCCTGTATGTATTCGGCCTGAATGTCGCCGCCGTTGCCGCTGCTCGCCTTCGTCTTGAGAAAGAACGCGCCGAAGCGATTAAAGCGAACAGTGCCGCGCCCCTGATCGAATTCGGCGAGCTTAACGATGGGGATTAGGACGACGCGGCGATTCCAGACGCCAGCGTGCGTCGCCCCTTGAAAGTTTGCCGAAGTGCGCGTTGCGGCGGCCATGCTTTTTTGATAATCGGCATACGTGATTCCCTCTTTCACGTTCATGTCGGGCGGCTCGTTTGCGGGATTGAGCTGGCTGCCGCCGTAATCGTCGAAGCGCGCGTTGATGCCCGTGCGAACTTTGCCTGCCGTGATGCCCGGCTTGGTGTCCACCGCGTAGGTGTCGCCCGCTCCGGCGCACGCATCCACGCCCGCGCCGATGCCGAAGCCGACGTCAACGCCGCCCGGCCCCGCGACAGCGAGTATCTGGTAATCGCCCGGCGAAGGAGAACTGCCCGTGCCTGCGCGAATCGTGTAAGTGTTGCCGGGCGCAAGCGGTATGTCGTAGTCAATCACGGAGAGCGGAATAAAGTTGCAGAAACTGTTGATCGGAACGGAAAGACCGGCAACGGCCTGCGCCGTCATGTCGAGCTTTGTGCCGAGCGTCATTGCCGAGAAGAAGATGCCGACGGGAAGCTTCGGCGTCGTGACTTTAACAAAGCGTATATTCTTCGCCTGACCTTGCGCCGCCGCCTCACCCATATATGTTCCGTCGAGATTGACGGCGAAGAGAATGTTAGCGCGCGGGAAGGTGACGTTCGTGCGATTGAATTCGTAGTTGTTCATCTGCTGCACGGCGCGGTCGGCGGCGACCGTGATGCCGCTCGGCGATGAGTTCAGGGCGGAAGCTCCGGCGAGCGCCGCCGCGTCCGCCGCGTTCTGCAATTCGTTTTTGGCTAAATACAGATGGCTGATGTCAACGGCGAGGCCGGTAGCGAGCAGAAACGCGAGCATCCCGATTGTGGCGAGCGCCAGCACCGAGCCGCGCTCGCCGCTTTTTCCGATTCGTTTGTGTGTGCTCGTGATGCTCATGGTTTTCTTTCGGGATTGACTGTTAAATCGTTACGGCATTGACGGTGTTATCTGGCTTACCTGTGCGGGAACGAGCACGGGCAGAACGGGCGTCGGCATGGCATCGTCCGGGTTTAGAAAAGTAAGCGCAGGGGTTTCGGTTAATGATGAAGCGGGCTTCGCCGTCGCGCCTGCGGGTCTTGACGGTTCGCTGTGCTTCGCAGTCACAGCGGTTTGCGGCGCGCTGGCGGGAAGCGTGTTTTGTGATGCGCCGTTGTTGCCGGTCGAGAAACCGCTCAAGCCCTTGATGCCTTCGCCTTTCGGTTCGACGCCGAGCGGCGAGCCTTGCTTGAGTCCGTCAACGCCGCGTATCTGCGGCACATCATCGCGGTTCAAAGGCTTGACGAGTTGCGCCGTGACAATGAACATCAACTCGCTTTCGCTTTTCTGAAACTCTTTCGATTTGAAGAGCGCGCCGAGGATCGGAATGTCGCCGATGACCGGAACTTTCGAGAGCGAGCGTGTTTCGCTGTTATCGAGCAAACCTGCGAGCGCGAAGCTCTGGCCGTCGCGTAGCTCGATGCCGGTCTTGGCGCGGCGCGTGCGAAGCGCGGGGATGATGAAGCCACTGAACTTGACGCCGTTCGAGAAATCAATCGTGGAAACTTCGGGTTCGAGTTCGAGGCGGATGTGGTCTTCGTCTATGATCGTCGGCTTGAAGTTCAAGCGCACGCCGTAGGCTTTGAATTCGACGGTGACGCTGGCGCCGCCCGATCCCGAGCCGCCGCCTCCTTGAAGCACAGGCACGGGAAATTCTCCGCCCGCGAGAAAGCTCGCCTGCTGGCCGTCCATCGCAATCAGATTCGGTTCGGCCAGCATACGCAGCGAACCCTGCGTTTGCAGCGCGTGGATGAACGCCTGCGTGCCGATGCCGCTGTTGAAGAGAAACAGGTTCGAGCCGGAGAAGATCGTCTTCATCGCTCCGCCCGCGACTTCGGAAAGCGTCGCGGGGCCGTCGGCGCTGGAGAAAGTAGATGTGCCGCCGTTCGTTGTTCCGATGGACGAGCCGAGCGAGCGACCGCGATTGCGGCTTACTTCCGCGACGCGCACTTGCAGTTGCACCTGCACGGCATTTTTCACGGGCGACTGCAGCATATTGACGCTCTTGAATCCGGCAGCTTCGACAACCGCCTGTGCCTGCCCGACGGTCTTCGGATCGCTGACGCTGCCGGAGAGAACGACGGAGCCGTTCGCCTGGCTCAAACGTATGTCGTCTTTCGGAAAGAGCGCGCGGATTTGCGAATCAATCAAAGAGAGATTGGCGCGCACGTAAACATCAAAGATGATGAAGCGCCCGCCCTGTTGTTCCCACGCGATAAAGTTGACCTGCCCGAAGGCTTTGCCGTTGACGAGCACTTGATCCGGCGCGACGAGCACGGCTTCGGCCACTTCAGGGTTCGAGACCGAGAAGCGTCCGATGGGCTTGTCGAAATTGATGACGCGCGATTGCCCGACGAGCACGTTGATCGCAACCGATTCTTTGTTGCGCGCGAAGGAAGCGGCGGTGGACATCTCCTGCGCATGAGCGACGGAGACCGCGAAGGCCGCCGTGATAAGCGTCGCGCAGAAAAGCGAGACGAGGCGCGTGTTGAAAGGGGAACGGGGTTGCATGATTGAATTGCTCCTTAAATGTTTGGCGAACTTTTTCGAGAAAGTCGCGTGCGTCAATGGGCGATTCGTTGACGAAGAATAGGCGTGCAATGAATTGTTCATCGAACGGCGCGCTTACGGAAAGTCAACGCTGCGTTTCTTAGACCCTTCGATCATCTCTACGGCAGGGCGCGTGGGCGCAGCAGGCCGGGCGGCTTGCGCCGGTGCGTCAGCTGCTGCTGGCGCGCTCGCCGCCGGTGCGCTTGATCTGTGCGAATAATCTGCGTTGCTCGGGCGCGGGCGGCGCGGGGTGAAAGTTGATGTTGCGGCAGGTTTCGGTTGCTCGCTTTTGAGCGCGCCGGGTTCGGGCAGCGGCGCGGCGCGGTCGCCCGATAGCAGGCCGCGTTTGTTAACGCCGTTCGTGTGCGAGTCGTCCTGATCTATCGAGTTGCGCATCACGAGTTGGAGTTTGCCTTCGCTGGAGGCGAGCGCGAGTTTCTCCGCCTGTTCGGGCAGCACCTGCAAGGTGACGGCCTTGACGCTGTTGGCCTCGCGGTCGTTCTTCGGCTGGTCTATGTTCTGGCCGTTGGCTAAGACCTTGATGTTCTGCAGCACGATCTTCGAGATGGGGTCTTGATTAGCGCCTTTGTCCGGGTCAATCACGACGACGACATCAACAATCGTGTTGGGTTGAATAAAGCCGCTGATGCCGACGACATCATCAACCTTGACGGTCATCGCGCGGTAACCTTCGGGGATCACCGCCGAGAGTCCGCCTGCCGTGCCTTCGGTAGCGAGCTTTGTTTCCGTGATGGGTTCGCGCTCGCTGATCTGCGTGACGGCGACGCGGCCAACTAATTTATCAACGGAATCGAATGTGCCGTCGGGCATCGCTTCGCGCGGAAACTGCGCGGTCGTGACCTGTTCGGCGACAATCTTCGTGCCGAGCGGGATCGCAACTTTGGCGACGACAATCCGGTTTAGATTTTTGGTGTAAGCCTGTGCGCCGGAAACGTAGCGTCCGACGGAGACGGCGGCGAGCAGCCCGAAAAAGAGCGCGCCACACAGGACTACGATAAAGCGTTTGTTCCGCATGATTTTTCTCCGTCGCAGTTAAGCGTGAAAGATCGCCAGCGAGATGAGGCTGCCCGTTGTGATGGCAACCCCGTAGGGGATGGTGTGCCGCCGGTCTGCGGGCACACTGAAGCGCGGCATTTCCCAACCGGGCAAAAGCCCCGCAAAGATTTGCAGCACGCGGTGTAATGTTTGAACGAAAGCTCCGGCGCGCAATGTCGCGCAGACGGCGAGCACGCCGCCCGTCAGCGCGACGACCACAAACGTCGGCAGCACCATCTGTGCGCCTGTTAATGCACCGATGGCGGCGAACAACTTCACGTCGCCCGCGCCCATCGCGCCGAACAGATGCAGCATAAACATCAACACAAAGGCGAGCGCGCAACCGCCCAGACTCGTCCACAGGCCGCTCGTTCCGGCATACGCGAGGTTGATTGCAAATCCGCTAATCAACGTCGCCAGCACGAAAACATTCGGAATGCGGCGATAGCGCACGTCGTAGTACGTGATGATGATTGCTAAGGGGACGAGCAATGCGCAGCTGGTGATGACGAGTGAGCCTGACACTTCGTGTAATGCCTCTTCGGTGTAAATGTTCGTGTGATGAAAATCGGTAAAAGATGCGGAAGAGCGTTGAAGTTTCCGGTAAAGATGTGACGCGCTCCCGTCTTTGCAGAACAACAGCGCGCCACCAAATGTTTCAAGGGCGTGGTTCTTAGGAAACGACGCCGGTGACGGCTTTCGCCAATTTGTTGATCTCTAAGCCGATGTTCGTGCCGAGCGTCTGGAAGGCGAGCACGCAGCCGATGGCGACGAGCGCCGCCGCAATCGCGTATTCCGAAAGTTCCAAGCCTGATTCGTCGCGTAAGAAAGTCTTAATCATTGTCGTTTGCTCCTAGTCGTTTGGTTAAGGGGTTAAGGGTTAAGCCGCCGTGCAAAAGCTTTTCGCGCATTGCCACATGACGCCGAAGGCTTGCCGGGACACATATGGAAAATTTTAAGCGCCGAGTTTGATCGCGGAAGCTTTTACCGAAACCACTGTGCTCTGCGCGTCGCTTCGAGAATGCGCAGTGCGTTTCGCAACGGTTGCATCTTTGCGCCCGAAGCTATTAGCCATGCTCGCCGCTGCGCCGCCAAGCGCGAGCGCGACAAGCAGCAGATCGTCATGTGCGCCGTTTGCCAGCGCGACCGCATGGCCGCCGACAAAAATCGCGGCGGCTAAAAGCAACGCGGCGATACCGATCACGGCAAGCGACATAAACATTCTGGCGGTAAGCGATTTCATAAAAGATTCTTCTCTCTTCATCTCGGCTATTCGTCGTGAAGCCTTCAACGCTTCGTGCGACGGTTAGCTCTATTACAAGGCGCGTGCCGCAGCATCAAAAGCGCGTAATCAGCAGCAAAAGCCCGCAATCAACCATAAAGCTGCATTCGCGTTGTCGCCGCGCGTTGTCAACTCATGCCCGCGCCGGACAGAGTTGCACGCCGCCTCTAAGGACAAACCGGATTGCAATAAAGGAGTTAGCGCGTTTGTCGCCGCCGGTTGACAAAGCTTTCGTGAGTTTCAACGCGCGGCGACGCACAGAATAAGAATCAACGAAGCATGAGCGGCAGACAGCTTGCCGAATCGGTGTGAGGCTTCGCAAAGGAAAAGGCGGCTGAACCCGTCGGCCAGCCGCCTTATTGATGTCTGAAGAAGTTGTTTAGAGTCTTCGCCTGTCAAGCATGACACACGCAAGTTAATGCGAATCCACAGGTGTCATCCTTTCACTCATCCGGCGAATCAGCGCGCTAACTGCAAGAACACATCGTAAGCCCACCTGCCGACTCTTGAGTGCTTCGCATCATCAACTTTCGCTCGGTAGCGGAATTCATTGCCGTATTCATCCACACGTTTTGACTCCTTATAGGCGAGCGACAGTGTCTCTACTGCAAGCTCCGGCAAGGTGTGCAACTCTCCGGCTTCCGAGACTCCGTTGTGATTCACATCCTGCCATAATCTTAAGCCGGAGAAGATCGCATCGCGATTATCTATCACGCCGTCGGAGTTGCCGCCTTTCGCCGGATCATCGTATTCAGCCAAAGCGAGATAGCCGTTGCGCTCCAATGATTGCGGCTGCGGTGTGAAGTTGCCGAACATTTCCGCCCCACTGTCTATCGTGCCGTTGCCATTTCTATCCAGCACCAGCCATGCATCATCCGTATTGACAGAAGTCCACGACATTCGATGTTTGATACTATCGCCGTTGAAGTCGAAGTCAACGCCCGCTTGTGCATCTGTCAGAGCATAGCCGTTGCCGAGAATATCGATCAGGATGGGCGTCAGGATGCAGCATTGGTTAACGCTTAAAGGCTTGGATGTGCGGGAGAATCCGGCACGCACAAATTGTGTAGCATAGCGTTGTTTGAGCTGTACGGTCTGATTGCAATATGGATCACACTCATAGTTACCCCCTCCACCGTCAGCAGTTTGGGTCGGAAGATTGCAAGTCTGCGTATGCGCCAATTGACCATTCCACACGTCTCCGCCGGTCATCGTAACACTTGCGCCGGAGCCTTGTAGTGAAGCAGCAAAGTTACAATCAGAAGAGAGACAATTCCTGGTAGCAACCCCTCTGGCCGCCGAGCAGGTTATTGCCGTCCCGCGTGTCCCTCCAGCAGTTTGATTTTTCTCGTCCACTCTATTTACATGAGTGTAGAAAAAGTTGCTCGTACTACCATTCTCGTAAGTAGAAGTTGAGACGATGTCCACTTTACATGATTGCTCGTTATTCGGCTGTTCTGAACACGAGCCTTGAAAACCTACGGTCTCGCCGTGTTTTCCACTGGTATGTTCCTTAGAGTCTTCAGTAGTGCTAGTCATAACACTACTTGCAGAACTGGTTGTCGAGTAGCTTTCCGAAGTAATTGTAGCTGAGGATGTTGTAGTGCTGTCCTATACGAGACTCTTCCATAACGGGCTGGCATTTAGCGTACTATTTGCTACGCCTTTCGAGATGAAAAATTCGGCTTTGCTGTTCGACACTGTGTCCAATCCTAGTTTCAGGTATTCCGCTCCCTGATGAGAATTATATACGAGTGCCAGAGTAGGATACGTGCGGGTCTTGTTCTCAAAAGCACTCTTTGTATAAGGACTCTTCATGATATCCGTAGCTAAAGACGATGCAGCAGCACCTGCCGTGCCCTTCGTAACTGAAGAACTGGGCTTTTTGGTGACGGGAGGGCGTTTTTCTTTCCAGACATTTGTTAAGATTCCACCTGCCCCGACCACGCTGTCCCAGATACTCGGCTCCAAAGATTCCGCGCCTTGGCCTGAACTGTGGAAGAGAGCAAGCGCACGGTAGGTGCGGGTCTTGCCCTCGAAGGAGACCGTCACCTCATACGAAGTGTATCGCTTGACATCATAGTATTGTAATGGGTAGAAGCCGAGCAGGTCGCCGACTGTCCAGTTCCTGTCATATATGGAAGCGTATTGCCCGTTTACCCATTGCGCCCTGTAAATAACCTGTGGTTCCCCATTATTATGGGTGGTAGTTCCAGAACTGATTTCGATAATGTCGCCGGTCGGCAGACTCACCAAGTCTCGGTGCAGAACGCCCGAAATATCCTGAACAGGACCCGTGCGAAAATTCTTCAACTCAAAATTTAGGGACAGATTAGAATCGCGCGATTTATTGCCGTCTTCGGTTTCTCGAATCCGTGTTGCTTTGTTATAGGTAGCTAACTTGTCGTAAGTTGTCCTAACGAGTTTTTCCTCTCGACTCATACCAAATTGACTTTCGCCCCTTACGCGATCCGGGGAATCCTGAGGAGCTAATTGTTGTGAGAACGCTTGCCCTTTGCCTAAGTTAACTAAACCAAGGCAAAGCAGGCAAAAAACAAGTAACCGGTGATTTCGAGTTTTCATTTTCTCTCCTTATGCTCAGACAGAGCTTAGTTTATTTTGTCTTTTGACACAGTCTTTTCGTCTTAGGGACGTTCATTTCTTTGCCGCACACTTCTTCCACCTTTGCAGCTCAATCGTCTCAAGATAGCGCGCATCCGATAGTGAGCTTGACTCGACCAAAAAGAACTCGGAAGAGTCCTCTGCCCGTTGCGTCCACATAATGCGCCATGACTCTTCCGGTGCTTGCGGCGAGAAAAACCACACCACCGCCCGCTCGCCTATGCGCCGCCCGCTAGTGTCAAAGCAGGGCGTAAACTCCGCGAGGTGCGCCGCCTTTTGCAGCTCTGTGTTGAAATGATCGGTTGCTTCGGACGAGGACGAGTATAGTTCCGACTCACTCCTCATCAAATCATGGCCGGGAGTTGTATAACTGTATCCACCTGAAGTATGGACAATCGGCTGATGCGTCTTTTTCTCGATTAATGACGCACAGATAGCGAAGGTTAACAGTCCCGCCAGCAGACCTGAGAAGATACGTCGCATACTTGTCAATCCTTCCGAAGCCGGAGCGGTTTAGTTCCTGCGAGGAGCGGTTTGAGCGGATTTCAATTCGCGCTCAACAATTGTTTTGAACTCTTCAAAGCTGATCGCGCCGCGAACCACTGCGCCGTTGATGATAAAGGTCGGCGTGCCTTCGATTCCCAAACGCTTCGCCTCCTGCATATCCTTCAAAATGGCGGCGCGCGAGTTTTCGGAATTCAGACAAGCTTGAAATTTAGATATATTCAAGCCGAGTGCCGACGCTGTTTTATTGAACGTCTCAGGCGACAAACTCTCCGCAGCAAACAAAGCGTCATGAAATGGCTGGAAGAAGCCTTGCTCTCCGGCGCAAAAGGCCGCTTGTGCCGAAGCAAATGCCTGCGGATGAATTTCCACCAGAGGCAAGTGTTTGAACACTAGCCTGACATCTTTCCCGTAAGCACTCAGGATTTGCTTGATCGCGCCCTGCGCGCCCCGGCAATAGGGACACTGAAAATCCGAGAATTCCGTGATCGTTATCGCGGCCTCTTTAGAGCCGATTGAAGACGCGCCGTCACCATTCATAACTGACAGCAGTTTAGGCTCTTCCAGCGAGATTTCTATTCTGGATTTTTCTTTCAATCTTGATAGAGCTTCGTGGTAATTTCGGATACGCGCCTGACTCTCTAAATCGAGCCTGAGTTTTTCTTTGGCCTCATCCGGACTCATTGACCCGAAGACGGCAGCGTTCTCAAGGTAGAGTTTCTCGACCTCGCCCGTTAAGACTTCAGCCTTTCCGCCAGTCAACTGCTTTCTCAATTCTTCAACTGCTATGCCCCGCTTCCTTGCTTCTTCTTCGAGGATGGCTCTAAGGATGAGATTTTCCAGCGTGGCTTTGCGGAGCGCATATATCTGCTGCTGCAAAGGAAGGAGTTGCGAAATAACCGAGCTGTCAATCTCTTTCTGCGTAATTTTTCGGCCGTTTACCACCGCCACGACTTTCTCTTCGCTTTGAGCATAAGCGGCGGTGATCGTGCCGCTAAAGCTTATTCCTATAACGAGCAAAACTAAAAGTTTGACGATGGTGAAGCGACATGAAAGGTGTGAAGAGATTAGATTAAACATAGTCTGTGTAGTGAGAGAAAGGGTCATTCTGTAACGGTTCTGTGGTTGATAGCTGATGAATGAGGCTGAGGAAGGCCGTGAGCGTTCTTCAGCGTGTGTATTCGCCTGTAAACGCGCGTAGAATAAATCAGGTTTCAATGTACGTCAAGAAAATTTTCCACAACATCTTGCATTATGCCCCAAGTAGGGAAAATACTTAAGATTAGAGCTGAGACAGCGACGGCTGATCGTCTCACAAAAGCAAAGATTCCCGTGGCGGATCGCGCAGCTTAAATGTTTCAGGAATGGCGGAAAGCTTGGGCGGCGAAGACGATGAGGCTCAGGGCGCTGCCCACGATGGTGAACGTCCATTCAACGAGCGCGCTTTTGCGGCGCAGGATGGCGCGCAGGCAGACCATGCCGCACTTCCAGCCGTCCTGCTGGTAAAGCGGTAAAAGATTGGTCGCCGCCAGCAACAGATTCAACATACTGAAGCGCGTGCCGAGCGTCGCATATGCGACCGCCAGATTGACGAAGATGCCCGCCAGCAGCACCAGCACCTGCTGGCTCAAGGGCTTCTGCTGTAACTCTTTTATGTCTAGACGAACGTATGCGCCGATGGGCAGCGCATGAAGATTGTAATCAACTGTGCCGAGCCGCCTGCCGTAAAGCTTGCGTCCCCAACCCAGACCGAACTCCATCACGTTCACGCCGCACGCGCGCGCCGCTAACAGATGGCCGGCCTCGTGTATGAAGAGGGCGACGGCGAAGAATAATAGATCGGTGATGTGCATGAATTTACGGAGTCGGGAGTCACGAGTCGAGAGCGGAGTAATCGAAAGTCGTTAGAAAGAATGAAAGCCGGTTGAAGCTCAACGAGCATAGAGCGAACATTGCCTTTGTTTCTTTATCTCGACTCCCGACTCCCGACTCTCGACTCTCGACTCCTGACTCTTACCTTTATCGTTCGGCGCGCAGTTGCAGGCCGGGCGCGGTGTCTTCGCGTAGGAAATCGCCCGCGTCAATGGCGAGGCGTTTCAGTTTTTTGTAGAGCGTTTGG
This sequence comes from Pyrinomonadaceae bacterium, assembly GCA_046262295.1. GTDB lineage: Bacteria > Acidobacteriota > Blastocatellia > Pyrinomonadales > Pyrinomonadaceae > JBHENC01. The sequence continues at coordinate 247,944 of JBHENC010000001.1, forward strand.
CGCGAGCCTAAACCGAGTGCTTCGGAAGTGCGCGCGACGTTTCCTTCGTGCCGCTTGAGCGTTTCCGTAATCACGCGGCGCTCGAAATCTTCCAGCATCCCTTCGAGATGCGCGGGCTGCTGTTCACCGTCGCGCTGTGCGGCGCGTAGCGGCAACGGCAGAATTTTCGGGCTGAGATGGTCGGCGGTAATCAACGCGCCTTCGTCCGCGTAGAGCACAAGGCGTTCGATCTCTGCGGCGAGTTCGCGCACGTTGCCCGGCCATGAATAATCTTGCAGCGCAGAGATGGCATCGCGCGTAATGCCTGCGACGGCATGATCGTTGCGCCGTGCGTAATGCGTCAGGAAATGCGAAATGAGTGCGGTGACATCGTCGGGTCGCTCTCGAAGCGGCGGAACGTGAACGCTGAGCGATGCAACGCGGTAGTACAAATCTTCGCGGAAAAGATTCTGCCGCACGTCGCGCTCTAAATCCTTGTGCGTCGCAGCGACGACGCGCACGTTGACTTTGCGCGGCGCACGCTCACCCAATGTATGGACTTCGCCTTCCTGCAAAAAGCGCAGCAGCTTCGGCTGCAAAGCAATGGGCAAATCGCCTATCTCGTCAAGGAACAGCGTGCCTCCTTCGGCGGCGCGGACTAAGCCTTCGTGGTCTGTCTGCGCCCCTGTGAACGCGCCCTTGCGATGGCCGAATAGTAAACTTTCGATCAACTCGGCGGGCGCGGCGGTGCAGTTGAAGGCGATGAAGGGCGCGCTCGCGCGGCGGCTCAAACGATGCACGGCACGCGCCACCAATTCTTTGCCCGTGCCGGATTCGCCAGTGATTAGAACAGTCGAATCGGAATCCTTGATGCGTTCGATTGAGCGCGCCACCTGCTCCATCGCACGGCTCGTGTAAACCATGCCGGGAAGCGTCTGGCCCGCAATGCTGAAGGTGTCCGCCTTGATAGCAGGCTGTTGGACAGAGGCGCGCAAAAGCGAGTGCGAGTGCGCAAGCCGCGCGACATCGGAAAGCACGCGCAACTCTTTGGCCTGTTGTGCGTTGAGCGGACGCACGCAGCGGCCATAGATTGCCGCGCCTTCGCGCGTGTGCGTCGCGGCGGCCAGCACGAAACAGATCGCGGCATCGCCCGCTTTGATTTCGCGCGGCTCGTTCGTGTGTGCCAGCGCGTCTACGACCGCCGCCTCCGCGTCTGTAATTTCATCTTCGGTGAGTCCCTCGACCCATTTCAAACGCGGACGCTCATTCATCGTCTGCGCCCATGTCGCAAGGCCGTAAGTTTGCGCCGTCGCGTCAATCATCAAAGTCAGCTTCAGCACCACTTCATACAGCACGTCGGAACTGCTTTCGGCCGCCATACACAGGGCGCGCACCATCGAAGCGAGCGGTATTTGAAACGGCGAGACCGTTGCGCCCTCGTTGTTTGCGCCGCCGACTGTGTCCTGCGCGTCCGCCTTTAACAGGTGCGTTGAGTTGGACATAAAAAAGTTCTCTGAACGGCGCGCAGGAAACGCCCACGCTGGAACGCCCGGTTAAGCGTTGCGGCGGCTTAGACGCCGACAGATTGTCGAAGAGAGTTTGCGGAACAAATCACGCCATATGGAAAAAGGAGAGGACGTGCCAAGCGCTATATTATCCGCCACCCCCGTATTATGTCAACAACATTTTACTCGCGGTGATGTTAAAAATGGATTTTGCTTAGAAAAAGCGGCGTAGCAGGTATAGCAGCAGGCTTAGCAAAAGTGAGATGAGGAGCATTGAGGCGACGGGAACGAACACGCGCACGCGCTCCCCGCCGAAGCGAAAATCTCCGGGCAGACGTCCGAACCAAGAGAGCGCGCCTGCATAGATCAACAGCCCGACGAGCGCGACGCAAACACCCGCGATGATGACGAGCAGCCCCGCCGGATTGGATTTCATAGCCGTTCCCTCTTCGTTTTCATACTCGTTAAATTTGAGCAAGCGCGTATAAGTCGGTTAAAGTATAACAACCTGCAAGCTCTTAATCGAAGCTGAAAAATAGTTAATCAGGCGAGGCGAAACAAAATCAATGGCTCTCTTCAATGCTCAAAGGTTCATCATGCGGCGCGCGTTCGCCGTCTGCCTGTTGCTTGCGCTCGGCACAAGCGACATCCACGCGGTACAGACTTCGCCGCGCCGGAAACAGAGAGACGGCAAGACTTCTGCTTCAGTTTATTATCCCGCACCGGGCGATGGATGGCAGCGAAAGCGGCCGGAAGAAGCGGGGATGGACAGTGTGCTGCTTGAGCAGGCTGTCGCCTTCGCTAAAACTCAGGAGAGCAAAATTCCAAGAGATTTTTCGACGCAGATCGAGACCTTCGGCAGAGTGCTGGGGCCTTTGCCGAAAGAGCGCGGCGCAACGAGCGGCATCATTCTGCGTCACGGCTACATCGTCGCCGAATGGGGCGACACCTTTCGTATCGATCCGACATACAGCGTCGCAAAAAGCTTTCTCTCCACCATCTTGGGCTTAACCGTTGATCGCGGAATGATTCGCAGCATCAATGATCCCGTGCGCGATTACATACACGACGGCGGCTACGATTCCCCGCATAATGCGAAGATTACATGGCAGCACCACGCGCAGCAAACGAGCGAGTGGGAAGGCTCTATGTGGGGCAAATCTTCGGACTTCATAGGGCGCGAAGAGTTCGGCAAGGGCGAACGTAAGCCGCGCGCGATTGGGGAACCCGGCACATACTGGGAATACAACGACGTGCGTATCAATCGCCTCTCGCTCTCCCTGTTGCGTTTATGGAAAAGGCCGCTGCCGGAAGTTTTGCAAACAGAGATTATGAATCCGATTGGCGCTTCGGATTCGTGGCGCTATCAAGGCTACTTCAATTCGGAGGTGTTGATTGACGGCAAAAAGATGGCGTCCGTGAGCGGCGGCACGCGCTGGGGCGGCGGCCTCTGGATCAACACGCGCGACGAAGCGCGCTTCGGCTATCTCATCTCGCGCAAAGGCCGTTGGCGCGACAAACAGATAATTTCGCAGAAGTGGATCGAGACAGCCACGACGCCCGGAAACTTGGGGCCTGATTACGGCTATCTGTGGTGGCTCAACACCAAGCGCAAGCAATGGCCGAGCGCGCCCGCGACGAGCTTCGCGGCTTTAGGCTACGGCTCTAATACGATCTGGATTGACCCCGAACATGACATTGTCGTCGTCTGGCGCTGGCACGAGGGCAACGGCGACGAACTCTTCAAACGCATCTTGGCGTCAATCAAAATCTAAGCGGGCGCACACGATGAGACAAAAGCAATCTTCGGCAAAGAAAAAGACAGGCTGGTAAACTACAATTTAGCCTGCTATTGAGAGGCAAGTCTTAGGCGGGCGTTTTCCATGCCGCCCACGCGAGGCAAAGCCAGCCCGCGAGGAAGGCCAGACCGCCGAACGGAGTAATCGCGCCGAGCCAGCGCAGCCCCGTCAAACTCAGCAAATACAGGCTGCCGCAAAAGAGCAGCGTGCCGCCGACGAAAAGCCATCCGCCTGTGACGACCAGCGCACCGGGCCAACGCGACTGCGCCCATGCCGCGACGATCAACGCAAAGGCGTGATACATCTGATAGCGCGCGCCTACCTCGAAGCTGTTCAGCATCTCGCCGCTCAACCGCGCCTTCAAGCCATGCGCCCCGAACGCGCCCGCCGCCACGCCGATGAAGGCCGACACAGTTCCGATAATAAAGAACAGTCTGTCCATCTCTTTAATTGCTTTCGCGCGCCTCGCTCATTCAATTCTTAACAATCTTCATGACGACTCTTCAAGCCGGTATTCGGTAGTTATCTCTATCGCCTTATGCAGCGACTTATAGACCGGACAATGAGCAGCGTGTATGCGGTGTACGCGCTCTATAACTTCCCGCGCTGCGGCGGGCGCAGTGAGATGATAAACGACGTGAATGCGGCGTATGACTAAGACGCCGTCTTCCGTCTCGATCTCTCCGCGCACATCCGCCGTCAGATGTTTATTGCTTGCGTTTATTTTGCGCGCCTCCAGCGCGCCCCCGAAGGTTCCGACGAGTCAACCACCGGCGGCGGCCACGACGTAATCGAGCGTCGTCGCGTGGGGTTCGGCGATTTCCGGCGACACGCCGTAGTGCTCGGCAACCGCCCCATGCACACCGAAGCGCACAGGCTCGTTTTCGGCAGGCAGATACGCCAAACGCGACGGGCCGACCTCGCGCTCAATTCGCACACTGGAAACATACGCTATCTCCGGCATCTGTAATCCCTTCCCTTCCGGTAAATTCGTGCGACGAGTATAACGCTTTTAAGTATGCACTCAAGCAGAAAGCCGAGAGCGTATTTAGAAATCCAATCTTCCGGCTTTCAGCCCCGTGAGGGGCGAAATGTTTATAGCCATCAATGTTTTTAGTTCTCTTCAAAAGCCCCGGCGGAGCGACATATCATACATTTCGCTCCGATGAAGCTTAAAAGAAGCTAATGAACTTGCATGAGCTATAAACATCCTACTCTTACGGAGCTAACTTCTAAACACGCTCTGAAGGCCTCTTCAAACACGCTTGCTTGATGCGTTCAATCCTATCAAACAGGCTTATCGAACACGATTCGATCCGCCAAGAGAAAATTGCATAGCGAGCACGCGGCGACGCTCAAAAGATTGCCGCCATTAACCGGCATTCCAAGCCATCCGACAAACATACTCATCAAAAGCAGATTCCCCGTGATGGAGACGAGGCCATTTGTGATGTTGAAATTCGCCAGCCGACGCAAAGTCTCCGTCACGGTTGCGCAAGGTCTGTCCCGCCACGTCCATCTCTGATGCCACACGAAGTTATGTAGCACCGCCAACTCGACGGCGATAGCGGTTGCCAGCAGGTAATGTAAGTGCTGCACATTGCGCGCCAACGCATAGAGCGCGCCCGACTGCACCGCGAAGCCCAGCACACCGATTAAATTAAACTTGAGCCAGCGCGTCATTGCAGACAAATTCGGAAACGGCAAACAGTTGAATTGCACATCAACGCTTTCAGGGAATGCGCTCTGCCTGATAAAGCGTGTGCGTGTTTTTGATGGACGAGACGATCAGCATCGAAGCCATGCCAAAGATGGCGACGACGCCTCCGACATCGTAGAGCAGATAGCGGCGGCCAAGTATGTACGTGTAGGTGTGGCGTAGCAGGAAGAGATTGCCGAGGCAGAGAACGAGACGTATTTCAGTCGGCCCCATTTTCCAGTGAGAGAGGCGAAAGACGCCGAGCGCGTAAGCCGCCAGATACGAGTTGATCGCCATCATGAAAAAGACGATGAGCAATCCTGCCGCGACTCTTTCCGTCATGTAGCCGGAGAGCGCCAGCCCGTAGATCAGGAACAGCGCGCCGAAGGTGTCTATGATGTGATCCACGTAGAAACCGTAGCGCGGGCGTTGCCGGTTTCTGTAACGCGCCACCGTGCCGTCGAGACTATCGCCGAACCAGTTGAGAAACAGAAAGAGATTGACCAGATGCAGCATCAATGGATTGCGTTTGCTCGCCGCGTAGCACACGCCTGCCATAAACATCGCCGCGAAACCGAGCACAGAAAGATGATCGGAATTTACCCACGCGGGCATACGGTGCGCAAGCCACAGCAATGCGGCTTTTTCCATAGGAGCAAGGATGCTTGTCTGCCGCCGCTCGGCGTCGCGCGAAGTGCTGCTTTCCATTTTTAACCATCCATTCAAAAGAGATCGGATTATTCATATCAGAACATCGCGCCTCAACTGCAAGCGCAATGCCACGCTCGCTCAAGCCGAAATCTTCGGATGCTTATCAGCGAATTGCAAACGGATGCGACAGCTACGGGAGGGACGGGACAAATTTGCTGCTCGCGTATTTATCAGGCGGAATTTCCGTGTGGGTAGCGGGCAAGTCCGCTGCCCCTGCGAAAACTCGTTGCTGACTCCGACCGCATCCGCAGGCAAATAGCGATAGATCATTTTCGTTGATCGCGTTGCGCGCGGTGCAGGATTAATAAGACATTAGTGCTCGAAATGTTAATCCGTAGAGTTAATCCCCCACCCGGGCAGGTGTTAATATTAGGAGTTCGATTAAGGCAAGGCCATTTGCCTACCGTTTTGGCCGCAAGATCATGCAGATAATTACAGTAGAACATCCATCAAGGATGCTTGCGCAAAGCCATGCAGGTCGAGACGTTCGGCAGAGTGCCAGGGCTTTGCCGAAAGAGCGCGCCCGCGACGAGTTTCGCAGCTTTAGGCTACGGCTCGAACACCATCTGGATTGACCCGGAACATGATCTCGTCGTCGTCTGGCGCTGGCACGAAGGCAACGGCGACGAATTCTTCAAACGCATATTGGCTTCCGTCAAATCTTGACAAGGCGTTTGAAAAGTCAGCTCCGTTAGGAGAGAAATGTTTATAGAACTGAAACAGGTGTTAGGCTGCTATTCATTGCATTGGAGGGAAATTTATGAGCGATTATCAGGATGATAGAAGTATAGAAATTAAAGACGAAAATGCATTGAAGCAAATTCGTAAAGAAACAGTTGAGTTAAGTAAGGCATTTAGATTTCTAAGTGAAATTAAGCCACAGCCCATACATTTTTCAGACCGTGTTCACTTCAGAAAATTCTGGCCGCCTGTCTTTATAGTTGCTTTATTGTCCCTAGTTTTTATAGCAATCCTTTTTGCCACATCAGAAACACCTTTTTCTCGGCAAAAGGTTTTAAGTAGTATTGTATTTATTGGGATGTCTGTGGCCTTTATAGCTCCCGCAATTAGTATTGTTGCTGTTGTGGTACTTAAAACAATTGTTGGGGAACAAATTGAAGGCCCCAATTACGCGATACGGCTAGCTGGCGATATCAAAAAGGCGAAAGAGCTTCGTTCGATTTTGCCGAACGCGGAAAACCTCAAGGTGCTAGCAGCGCACGTTAAGCGTGAAACGGACAAGACTGCCGATATGATCAATTTCCTTTCGCAAGTTTTACTTATTGGAGGTGTTTTTCTAGGCGGCATATTACTGTCGTTAGGAGAAAAAGATGCAAATACTCAAGCTGCTATTACCGCGAGCATAGGCGCGTTTTTAACCTTTACGGCAAGATTATTGGCAATACAAAGACTATCACAATTAAGAGAGTGGTTTTCAGTTATCGAACAGGCGCAGAATGTCACCGTATAACTTAAAGTTTAATCAGGTCCGCAGCCTAACGCCCGGCATGCACCCGACCGCTAATAGCGCGACTCTCATCCGCGAGACTTGGCGCTAATCAGGTTGAGTGCGCGGCGGGTGATGCCGGGCGTTAGATTTCTGTTGAATGGTCACATCTATCAATAAAATGACAGCAGACGAAAGAATTTCACTCATCCGCGTAAAGGTCGAACGTGCCCGTAAGCACATCCGCGACCTTGAGCTTGAAATCCGCGCTTTCTTGGATTCCAACCCATATGTAATCGAAACCAAGCCCAACCATCAACGTAATGCTCTTATCTATTATCTTGCCAGCGTCCGCGATACGCCTCTGACAGTTGCCGCTATCACCGGAGACGTTCTGTGTAATCTCAGAGCCGCACTGGATCATCTGGCTTATCACCTTGTCTTGGTTAATGGTGGAACTCCCATCAAGCAAACCTATTTCCCTATCTTCGATGATGCTGCTAAATACATAGACGGAAAATCCAGAAAAGTGGCTGGCATGAGGCCAGAAGCTATAAAAGCGATTGACGCTATCGAACCTTACAAAGGTGGGAATAACGTTCTCTGGCAGCTTCATTCCCTTAACAATATTGATAAGCACCGCATTCTGATTACCGTTGGTAGTGCGGTGAGCGGCATCAAATATCACAACGAAAACAGACGCCACCTGATTAAAGCTATTCATGCCAATGCTGGCTTCACACTCACCGACGCTGAAGCCGATGCTAGAAATTTCTTTAGCAGGCCAGAGTTTCGTGTCTGCCCGCTCGAAGCAAGCAGCGTACTCCTCGTTGACCCCTTCAAACGTGAGGTGAATGATAAGGTGCAATTCGCCTTTGAAATAGCGTTTAATGAGTCGAAGATTGCGGAAGGTGAGCCATTGCTCGAAACCCTCCAGCAAACAGCCGAGCTTGTGGACAACATCGTTCTAGCTTTTAAGCCGTTACTTGCGTGAAGGTAATTGTGGCTTAAGCTTGGTTTGTATTATGAGAGATAAGAAGCGCACGAAATCTAACAAGTCATTCGACCGGAGCACGAATAGCGCGGCTTTCATCCGCGAGGCTTGAATGATTGGTTCGATGTCTCCGCGCCCGGTGAATTCCAGCGTTGGATGTCTTCCTCGTTTCGCACGCTACACCCAAGGGAATTTATTTATGCACACAGAGGAGTTTGGTGACTGTACAGAGTTTCCCGAAATCAGTTTTATGTTGACGAAATAACTGTGGATGGGTGGACGTATGCGAATGGTAAGTTGCGGCGAACCGCTCCCATGTCCAGAAGGCGTAGCAGGAGATAGACAAGGCGCGCAACTCATTCAACATAATGCGCATAAGAAAGCAGGCCGACGAATCCGCTGGCCTGCTTTTTAATTTTGTAAAGACGTATCGTCTTCACTACTGGATGCTTAGTTGCTCGCGGCGCGGCTCATCGCCTTCTCAAAGAGCACCGGTGCGCTTTGTTCGATCTTTTGCGCGGTCAATTCTTCCTGCTGCAAATTCTTTTGCAGCAGTCCGGCGATTTCCGTCTGTCCCATTTGCTTTGCGCCGATGATTAGCGTGCGGTAGGTGGCAATTTCGTAGTGCTCGACTTTGGCGCTGCCGCCCGCGATAGCGAGGTCAACGAGCGCGGGCGTGCCCGAGACTTCCGAGAGCGTATTTTCGTTTTCGGTGACGATGCCCGCCGCGCCGACGCACTTGATGCGCTCCGGCTCTTCTCCCAGAACTTCAAAAACCTGCTCCAGCACGGTGATCTGCTCTGCGGTCTGCGCGATGTGTTCCGTCAGCAGCGCCTTCACGTCCGGCGCGTTGGCTTCGGGCAGCATCGTCTGCATCGCTTTGAGAAATTGATGCTCGGCGTCGTAAATGTCGCCCAGCCCGTGTTTGAACTTTTCCTGCAATGTCTTGATAGCCATGTTGATTCTCCTTGATTGTTACTTCTTAGCAAGCGACGACGGAAACGAAATCATCGCCGCCGCTCGCGTGTTCCGACATTTCAGCAGGATACACGAGAAGGCTCCCGCGTTTGGTTCGAGAATGTTGCGGTTGTGGGGAATATTTGTGCGCCTTCAGCTTTTCCCGCGCGCCGCTTCCTGTTTGGCTTCTTTATTCTCCTTCGGGGCCATCTCGCGCGCCATGCGCAGATGTTCCTGAAGCGTCGGCAAGGTCTTGGCCGCGAATGCCTTCACATCTTTATCCGCGCCCTGCTCCGCTTGCTTCTGGAAATCGGCCACGTCTTTCACGTGATCCTCGACCATGTCGTTCGCGTAGGCGCGGTCAAACTGTTCGTTGGAAAGTTTCGACAAACGCTCGACGGTCTTCTTGTGCTCGTCCTTTAACTCCTTCGACAAAGCGATGCCTTTAGAGGAAGCGACCTGCATCAATTCGTTATTGGCGCGAGTGTGATCGTCAATCATGTGTTGGCCGAATTGTTTGACGACGGCGCTCTCGCCGCGCTGCGTGGCGAGGCGTCCGAGTTCGACTTCGAGCATTCCGCCGCTTGCGGCTTCCGTCATAAATTCTTTGTCGGCATCGCTCAACATCGCCGTGCCCTGCTTCGATTCGGCGTTGCCCGTCTTCTCATGGTCTGCGCCCGTCGCTGTATGGGACTTTTCCTTTTCGGCAGTGCCGTTGTCGTTAGTGCCGCCCGAAGGCGCACAGGCAAAGGCGCAAACGGAAAGGATGAGCGAAATCAAAAGCATCTTGGTTCGTCGCATTGTGTGTGTCCTCATGTTGATTGTCTCGCGTGTTTCAAACTGTCGGCGCTTAAAAAAGCGTGCCGGAATTATTGTTGCCGAGCATCGCGCGGCGAACGAGCGGAATCGGCGGCCCGCCGTACTTCAGGAATTGATCGTGGAAATCTTTCCACGCGGTGCGTCCGCCGCGCGACGCCGTCCAATCCTCGCGCAGTTTTTTAATTATCAGCTTGCCCATGGTGTAGTTCAGATACGCCGGATCGAACGTGCCGCGCTCGGCCTGTTGCTGCGCGGTGCCTGCGTCCTGATGGCCTTGTTCCTGAAACAGGCGTTCGGATTCGGCGACCGTCATGCCTTTGGTGTGCATTCCGATGGCGGAAAGGAAACGCGCGTCGCGCAACAGCGCTTCGATGAGTTGGCCGATGTGCGTTTCGGGATCGCTGTTGCCAAGTCCCGCGTCGTACATCATCTCTTCGGTGTAGTGCGCCCAGCCTTCCGCAAAGGCGTAGCCGACGAAGACTTGCCCGAACTTCGAGGGCGAGCGGTTCGCGTGCAGGAATTGCAGAAAATGTCCCGGCCAGACTTCATGCGCGGAAGTGAACAGCAAACTTCCCTTGCCGGGAACGTATTCGTCGCGCTTCTCTTTCGACCACGTCGGATCGGGCGGCGAGATATAGTAAGTCGAAGGCAAGCCCTTTTCGTAGGGGCCGGGAATATTGATGTAAGCGAAATTCCAGCGCCGGTAGGCGGGAGCTTCGCCGACTTTCGCTTCTTCCGTGCCGGGAATCGTCACGATGTTCTTTTCGACGAGGAAGGATTTCAAGTCGCCGAGTTGCTTGCGCGCGGCCTCAACGACGCTGCCTTCCGGCTTTTGCGCGTTCGCTTTTGCGATGCACTGCTCGATACTTTGATTCGGCGCGTAAGCGTTGCAGGCTTCGCGCAGCGCCGCAAGATTGCGCTCCATGTCTGTGCGCCCGATCTGCTCGAGCTGATCGAGCGGCACGTCAACGCGCTCTGTGGCCTTCAACATTTCGCTGAACTTATCTGCGCCGAGCGCGAAGTTGTCCGTTGCGCTCGCTTCCTGCGAAGTGAACCACGCATCCAAATCTTTCATGGCTTTAATCGCCGCGTCGTTGGCTGTGCGAAAGTCCGTTTGCAACTGCTGATCGCCGACCGAAGCGAAGACCGCCGGAACATCCTTCGCGTAGAAATCCGCGAGGCCGCCGAGACTGGTGTGGCCGATCTTCACAAAGGTGCGCGGAAGCGGCGTGCGCAGGTTGTTGCGAATCTGTTCGACGGCGGCGGGAACATTCTTCGCGTAAGCGGTGTAGGCGCGCAGGCGCACGTCGGGCGGCGCGTACTCGCGCGAGACGTAAACATCCGGGTCAATCGAATCCGCGTAAAAATACGGATTGCGGTGCGGCCAATCCGCCGATTCCATCCAGAATAAATCTTTATCAATCTGCGCGACGAGATAATCACGCTCGAGGCGCGTGCGCTCGTCGAGCGAAGCATCGCTGAAATTCATCGCGCGGTCGCGCTCCGAATGCAGGCGCGCGATCTCTTTCTTGATTCCGGCGTCGCTCCAATCCGGGAGTTTCCCGTCGAATTCGTGGCGTCCGGCAAAGATGCCCGCTTCCGGGTGCGCCGTAAAATAGTCGTTCAGAAATTGATTAACGTAGGCGTCCCACTGCGCCGTGTTCGGCGTGGCGGACGTTTGCGCGGGCGCGGCGGGCGGCGCTTGCTGCTGGCAGCCGACCATTACAAAAAGCAGAACGAAAATCAGTAGTTGTAAACCTTTTACTACGAAGCAAGGCGGTTTCGTCATGGCGTGTTCCTTTTCCGGCGACACCGAAAGATTAAGCGAGCGATTTGTGTCGGCAAACGCTTGCGGGATTCTTGATAAAGCGAATTTTTTGTAGGCGTCAGTATGCCAGCTTATCGCCGTCTTGCCAAACTGCCCGCCGTTTGAAATGCAATCCGCCACGCGAACGGTTATAATTAATGAAATCACCAAACAGGCTAAATTATTCGTCGTTTGTGATACCAAATTTTCAACTGTCGGAGTTTGTTCGAGAATGATAAATTTTGAGACGACGCCGGATCAATACCATCACTGGAAATTGACGATTGACGGCAAGGTGGCAACGCTCGCAATGGACGTGCAGGAAGACGCCACACTTGCCGAAGGCTACAAGCTGAAACTCAATTCCTACGATCTGGGCGTTGACATAGAACTCGCCGACGCCGTGCAACGCCTGCGCTTCGAGCACCCGGAAGTTAAAGTCGTCGTCGTCACCAGCCTCAAGCCGCGTATCTTCTGCGCGGGCGCAAACATTTATATGCTCGGCACGTCGGCGCACGCCTTCAAAGTCAACTTCTGCAAGTTTACGAACGAAACGCGCTGCTCGATTGAAGACGCCTCCGCCAATTCCAACCAACGCTACATCGCCGCCTTGAACGGCACGGCATCCGGCGGCGGCTACGAACTCGCCATCGCGTGCGACGAAATTTACTTAATAGACGACGGCAACTCCGCCATCTCTCTGCCGGAAGTCCCTTTGCTCGGCGTGTTGCCCGGCACGGGCGGATTGACGCGCCTCGTAGACAAACGTAAAGTGCGCCGTGATCGCGCAGATGTTTTCTCGACACTCGCGGAGGGTCTCAAAGGCAAGCGCGCGAAGGAATGGGGATTGATTGACGATTCATTCCCGTCCAGTAAATTTCAAGATGCCGTTGCCGCGCGCGTTGAAAGCGTCGCCGCCGCAGATAATGAGAAGAACGCGGAGCGCGGCATCAAACTCAATCCGCTGCACGTCGAAGCGTTAAGCGGTGGACGCGAATACAAGTACGTCAGCGTCAAACTCCACCGCGAAGCGCGGTACGCTGATTTAACCGTGCGCGCGCCGGATGCCGGTTTGCCGACGACGCCCGAAGAAATTGCGAAACTCGGCGACAGCTACTGGCCGCTTCAGGCTTACCGCGAACTGGACGACGCGCTCTTACATCTGCGCGTGAACGAACTCGAAATCGGCCTCGTCTGCGTCCGCACCGAAGGCGACATAGGCGCGGTGCTGGCAGTTGATGAAACTTTGCACGCGCATCGTGACCACTGGCTCATACGCGAAATCATCCTGCATATGGCGCGCGTCTTGCGAAGGCTCGACTTGACGGCGAAAAGCTTTTTCGCACTGGTTGAACCGGGCAGTTGCTTCGCCGGAAACCTGCTGGAGCTGGCGCTTTCCGCAGACCGCACCTATATGCTGAATGATGCCGAAAAGCCTTGCGAGATTGCTGTTAGCGAATTGAACGCGGGCGCGCTGCCGATGAGCAACGCACTCTCGCGTCTGCATTCGCGCTTTCTCGCCACGCCTGAAAAAGTTAATGAAGCATTCGACGCGAAGCGATTCGACACGGAAGCGGCGGAAGAAGCCGGACTCGTCACGTTTGCGCCTGACGACTTGGACTGGGACGAAGAGATTCGCATCGCCATCGAAGAACGCACGTCGCTTTCGCCCGACGCCCTGACCGGCATGGAAGCTTCCCTCAGATTCGCTGGCCCCGAAACCCTTGACACTAAGATTTACGGTCGCCTGACCGCATGGCAAAACTGGATTTTCCAACGCCCCAACGCCGTCGGCGAACACGGCGCACTCTCCAACTACGGCAAACCCACCCAAGCGAAATTCGATTACAGGAGAACGTAAGCAATCATGGATTTATACGAACGCATACCGAACAACGTCAATCTGGCGGGAGATAAACGGCTGCAACGCGCGCTGGAGAACTGGCTGCCGAACTACCTCGAATGGTGGAAGGAGATGGGGCCGGACGGTTTTCAGGACAAGGAAGTTTACCTGCGCACGGCGATCAGCGTCGAGCCTTCCGGCTGGGCGAATTTCGATTACATCAAGATGCCGGATTACCGTTGGGGAATCTTTCTAAAACCCGCCGAGCATGAAGCGAAAGTCGGCTTCGGCGATAACTACGGGCAGCCCGCGTATCAGGAAGTGCCCGGCGAATTTCGCAATAGCCTGCGCCGCATCATCGTCACGCAGGGTGACACCGAACCCGCCTCCGTCGAACAGCAACGCGAACTCGGCAAGACCTGTCCATCGCTCTACGATCTGCGCAATCTCTTTCAAGTGAACGTCGAAGAAGGCCGCCATCTGTGGGCGATGGTTTATCTGCTGCACCGCTATTTCGGACGCGACGGGCGCGAAGAAGCCGAAGAACTTCTACATCGCAGAAGCGGCAATGAAGACGCCCCCCGCATCCTCGACGCCTTCAATCAACCCTGCGATGATTGGCTCAACTTTTTCTGCTTCACGATGTTCACGGATCGTGACGGTAAGTATCAATTATCCGCGCTCGCCGAATCCGGCTTCGAGCCGCTGGCGCGCACCTGTCAGTTCATGCTCACGGAAGAAGCGCATCATCTCTTCGTCGGCGAAACCGGGATTGGCCGCGTCGTCAAACGCACGGCGGAATTGATAAAGGAAAGCAAGCAGGGCGACGCCCGCGAACTCGGCGGCATCCCGCTCGACATACTGCAAAAACATATCAACTTCTGGTTCAGCTATTCCCTTGATCTCTTCGGCAGCGAAATCTCTTCCAACTCCGCAGACTTTTTCGCCGCCGGACTAAAGGGACGCTATCAGGAACGTAAGAAATACGAGGAGCACGTCATCGCGGACGCCAACTTTACGATGGCGGTCGTCGAAGACGGCAGACTCACGACGCGCGACGTGCCGATGCGCAATGCCCTTAACGAAGTCTTGCGCGGCGATTACGTGCGCGATTGCGAACGCGCGATGGTGCGATGGAACGCTTATCTTGAAGAAGCAGGCTTAAGCGAAAAGCTATATCTACCGAGCACGCGCTTTCAACGCCACGTCGGAGAATATGCCGGGCATCACTTCGACATTCACGGCCAGCTTATCTCCAAAGACGAATTCGAGAACCGCCGCGCCGAATGGCTGCCGACGATGGAAGACCGCCAGTACGTGCGAAGCTTAATGCACCCCGTCACCGAACTCGGCAAGATTGCCAACTGGATTGCGCCGCCCGCTTCCGGCATCAAAGGTAAGCCGTTCGATTTCGAGTACGTGCGTTTGTGATTTTGTAGACTCGAGTTTCGCTTCGTCTTACGAATGAGGCGAGTTTACAAGACGAGTTGATGCGTAGAGGCCGCAGAAAGAAAAACTTTCTACGGCCTTTTTGTTTATCTGCGAATTTACACGGCAAGCGTAGCAGGCGTTAGATATATTATTTTTCACATACCGGAAGGAAACGTCTCTGGCGGCTCATCGCTTTCCCATCCGGCCATGAGTTCCAGCGGTTCGACGGCGCGCGTTTCGTCAAAGTGCAGGACGGCGTCGAACTGTTCGGGCAGACGCGCGTGAAAGTAGTGGCTGAGGCGTTCCGTCTCCGGGCGATAGATGACGCCGATGGCGCGTTCGAGGCGCGGCACGCGCAAGCCCGCCGCTAATTGTTCGTTTGCGTCGCGTAACGGAAGCAGAAACTGCGGAACGCCCGTGTCGTGGAAAAGTCTTTCGTAGCTTCCATTAATCGCCGGGCGCACGCTTTTGCGTTCCGGCGGTCTGTCCCAATCCGAGGCGGCCGTGACCGTGCCGCGATGCGTCGTGAAGCCAAGTAGAAAAGCCTCGCGCCCGTACTTTTCGCGCACGAGTTGGCCGACGTTCAGTTCGCCGCCGTCGCCCATTTCAGTGGCGCGCGCATCGCCCAAATGCGAGTTGTGCGCCCAGACGACGATCTTCGCCGTTTGTCCCTTCTCGCTCAAATGCGCGGCCAAAGTGTCAAGCGTTTCCGCCATATGGCGGTCACGATTGTTCCATGATTCGACGCGCCCGCTAAACATCGAGCGGTAATACTCCTCCGCGTTTTTGACGAGCCGCGCATTCTGTTCGGCGAAAAAGAATTCGTCCTGCGCCAACTGCCCGTCGCGGTTGGCATATTCGGCAGCGCGCTTGCGCAACTCTATCAACTGCCCCAGCACTTCGTCTTCGCAGGATTCCGTCAAACCGTAGCTCGCCGCATAGCCATATGCCTGCGTGTCTTCGCCGAAGTGATCAAAGCACGAATAACGATGCCGCGCGCGCCCGGCGGCTTCCGGGTCAACTTTATCCAGATAGCCGAGCACCGCCTCAATCGAGCCGTGAAGACTGTAAAGGTCTAAGCCGTAAAATCCGGCTTTCGATGTATCGGATTCCAGATCATCGTTGTATGCGCGTAGCCAATCAACGAAACCAAGCACGTCCGTGTTGCGCCACATCCAGGTGGGAAAGCGTTTGAAGCCGCCGAGCGCCGCGTCGCTCGTCGCATCGTCGCTTCTTCTGCCGCGCACGTAGCGATTAACGCGGTAAGCGTCCGGCCAATCCGCTTCGACCGCGACGGCGTTGAAGCTCTTTTCCAGAATCAAACGCCTGGTAATCTCCGCGCGTGCGCGATAGAACTCATGCGTGCCGTGCGACGCTTCGCCGAGCAGCACGAAACGCGCATCACCGATTAACTCGATCAGCAAATCGTAATCATCGCTCGCTCCCGTCAAAGGGTGTGCCGCAACGCGCACCAGCTTAGCGAGCAGGCCGGTGTTCGTCTCCGCCATAATCTTTCCCTCCCGGCAAATTATATATCAACTTGAGAACATCTAAACCTTATGATTGCCCGCCGAATTCGCGCCGCTCGCGCCCCTCTTGATTTATCAAAACCAAAGCGCATCGAAAGGATTATTCCGGCACGAAGGCCGCCGCTCTTAACCTGATTCTTCACTATCGGCTATAATCAAAAACTTCAACGCGCAGCGTTATTCTTAAAAATAGAGATTGCTTAATTTTTTCGCGTGGTCGAGCCGTTTTTCAAGTTATGCGTTATGTAGAGAATCCGCCCAACCCTTGGCTGAGCACGAGCGTGGAATGGATTGGCGAGCCGCCCGAAGCGCGCCTTGAAGTGTTCGACGAAACGGCGACGCGCACGATCATCACGCACAACAACAGCCCGGATGTCGGCTTCGAGTATTCGGTCAATTGCTATCGGGGCTGCACGCACGCTTGCAGCTACTGCTTTGCCAGACCGACGCACGAATATCTGGGTTTCGGCGCAGGCACGGATTTCGAGCGCAAGATCGTCGCCAAAGTGCGCGCGCCGGAGCTGCTGCGCGAGGCATTTATGAAACCGTCGTGGAAGGGCGACGAGTTGGCGTTCTCCTTCACATCCGATCCTTACCTGCCGCTTGAAACGCATTACCAGTTAACGCGCAAATGTCTCGAAGTGTGCCTTGAGTTTCGCAATCCTGTAAGCATCGTCACTAAATCCGCGCTCGTGCGTCGTGATATTGATTTGCTTCGAGAATTGAGCGGGCAGGCCGCGTGCGCCGTTTACTTCACGATTCCCTTTCGTGATTACGAAACATCCCGCGCCCTTGAGCCGTTCGCGCCGTCGCCCGACGCGCGCTTTCGTGCGATGGAAGAATTAGCGAACGCGGGAATCAGGGTCGGCATCGGCGTCGCGCCGCTGATACCCGCGCTTAACGATTCGCACATTCCCGATTTACTCAAGCGCGCGAAGGAGGCCGGTGCGCGCGACGCATGGTTTACGATGCTGCGTCTGCCGGGAAGCGTCGCCCCCTATTTCGAGCAGCGGCTTCACGAACGCCTTCCGACAAAGGCCGCGCGCGTGCTTAAACACATCCGCGAGGAACGCAACGGGCGATTGAATTCAAGCGAGTTCGGCGCGCGCATGAAGGGAACCAGCGAACAATGGAAAGTCGCCGAACAAATTTTTAGGGTTCAGTGCCGACGCCTCGGCTTGAACAGCGAAAATAGCGAAGACTTTTTAACGGCGGCGAAGCCCGCGACTTTTCGCCGCCCGACACGACAGGCATCGCTGTTCGATTAAAATTTTACGCTTCGATTAAAGCATCGCCCTTCGGTTGAAGATTGCACGCGCTCTTTGATGCTCGATCATGTTATTGTTGGGCGCACCAAATTATCTTAATCAACGATTTTTTTCGGTGGAGGCAGAAACATCCATGAAGCGCGAACTTGAGGCGCTCGACCGCGCCAGCGAAATCGCCGGTGAGATCGAAATCGGTCTGGCTGAATTAGCGCAAAATCTGAGCGGTGAGCAACAGGCGATGGCGCTGCGTCTGCGCGACGAAGCGGACAAACTCGCCGACAGTCTGACCGCTGTTTATCTCAAACTTGCCGGAACCGAAGCGGCACAGGCGCAGGCACATACGCCGGAAACCGCCGCGCCCATCGAAGAAGGCGATGAGAGCTAAGCTTCGCCGCTGCCAACTAAATCCGGGAAAGCCGTACAAAACCATGATAAGCAATACTCCCCGAACAATCATGCTGGTGGAAGACGCCGACGACATTCGCGCGATGCTGAAGCTGCATCTGGAGAAAGATAATTATCGCGTGCTGGCAATATCAAACGCTTCCGAAGCGGTCGAGGTTGCTTTGCGAGAACTACCCGATCTGATTTTGATGGACATAGAGATGCCCGAAATGGACGGCATCTCCGCCACACACATCCTGCGCGGCTACGAACAACTGCAAAGCATTCCGATCATCGCCTTAACCGCCTTCGACGGCGAAGACTATCGCGCAGACGCGGGCGATGCAGGCTGCGACGGATATCTGACCAAGCCCGTTGACTTCGACGAATTGAACAAAACAATCATGCTCCTGATTAGCAATCGGCAGGGTCTAACGCTATCCGGCGGACGTTGATTATCTACGTTTTACAAATCGTCCGTGTCGCTTTTTTCGACTCGAAATTTACAGGGAGAACTTTTGTGAGCAACACGAAAGCGCGCCGCCGTTCGTCCGGGACGCTGTACGCGGCCTTTATCATCACGCTCGCGCTGCTGGCGGCTTCCGGCTTCCTGACTTCACACGCAGACATCACCACAACACCACAACCGGTTTCGGGGAAAAAACCTCTCACGCCCGCCGGATCGCTCGTCTTCGATGCCACGACCAGACAACCGGCGGTCGGCGCGCTGCCCGTAGATTTCGTGCGCAGTCCAGACACGGGCGGCGCTGATGGTGCGGGTCGTTACCTCGTCGCCGTCAATAGCGGTTTCGGTCTGCACTTTAACGCCGCCTCGAATCGTGCGCAGCAATCCTTAGCCGTCATTGATCTGAACGCGCGTCCCGCTCCGGCTGTCATTCAAAACATTTATTTCCCGACGCCGCAGAGCGTCAATGTCGGCGTCTGCTTCGCGCCGCAGGCCGAACCGGACGGCAACTACACGCTGTATGTTTCCGGCGGCTTCGAGAATAAAATCTGGATGTTCAGTTTTCGTCCCGGCGCGAATGCGCCCGTTAGCCCCGCGCCGACGGGAAGTGATGCCGCCGTCAAAGCTCCGTTCATTGACGTGAGCGGCTTCACGGATGCTGCGCCGACGCCGCGTTACAATGACAATCATGCGCCCGTCTACCCGACCGGCCTTGCCGTCAGTGCCGACGGCAACACCCTGTTCGTCGCCAATAATCTGGGCGACAGTCTCGGCATCATCAGCGACCTGCGCGGCACACGCTCGCTCACGCGCGTTGACTTGCACGGCGCAAACCGCGAGCAGAACATTTATCCATATGGCGTCGCCGCGTTGCCCGCGCGCAATGATAGGGGCAACCCAAAGAACGCCGCGCCGCAGACGAGGAAAGTTTATGTCTCCTGCTGGAACACGGCCTCAATCGCCGTCGTTGATTTACGCACGCCCGAACGTACCTTCAAGAACATCGCTGTCGGGCAGCATCCGACCGTGATGCTCGCCGATAAATCAGGCACGCGCCTTTACGTCGTTAACACGAACGATGATACCGTCTCCGTAATTGACACTTCGAGCGACCACGAGATTGAGCGCATCAGCGTGCGGCTCTCGGAAGAATCGTCTTCCGGCAGCAGCCCGGAAAGCCTCGCCTTGAGCGCAGACGAAGCTACGCTCTACGTTGCCAACGCGCACAGCAACACCGTCGCCGTCGTCGCTCTCAACAAAGAAAGGGCGAAAAGCGTTGAAAGGGACGCGGGCGAAAAGCGAAACGATGCGTTGAAGCCGCCCGCCAGCCGCGTGCGCGGGTTTATTCCGACGGGACAGTATCCTTCGGCCATCGCTGTTGTCGGCCGTGAGCTGTTCATAGGCAACGGCAAGGGCACGGGTTTCGAGAACTCTTCGGTCATCGTCAACGATTCCGGTCGCGCGCCGAATGTGCCGAACGATAGATTTCCGGTCGGGCGCGGGCGCGGCAGCGGACAGGGCGGCGAATACAGCGCGGCGCTCATCGCAGGCAACATCAGCCGCGTCGCCGCGCCGGACGAACGAACGCTTGCACGCTACACGGAGCAGGCGATGCGCAACAACAATCTGCTCGGCGTCGCGCGCGCAAAACTTTTCTCCGGCAAGTCTCCGATCAAGCACGTCATCTACGTTATCAGAGAGAATCGCACTTACGATCAAGTCTTCGGCGATGTCGAGCGGGCGGGCGACAACCGGCGGGCGGACGGCGATCCGGCGCTCGCTATTTTCGGTGCGGGCGACGCCGCTCGCTCGCCCGGCGGTGCGGCGCAGAACATCACGCCGAACGCGCGCGCCCTCGCCTTGCGCTTCGGACTGATGGATCGGTTCTTCGTTAATTCGGAAGCCAGCCCCGACGGGCACAACTGGTCAACGGCGGCCTTCTCGACAGACTATGTTGATAAAGCTTTCCGTTGGGATTACGGCGGACGCGGGCGCGGCTATGATTACGAAGGCTTCAATCGGCTGCCCGATTACAATCCGGGCAAAGACACGCCGCCCCTTTTTCGCGCGCCCGTCAACGCGGACGATATAGCGGCGTTCATGCGTCGCTTCATTCCGTACCTGCATGACGCGAAGGATGTGGCCGAACCCTCCACGCTTTATCTCTGGGATGCCGCCGCGCGCGCTTCGCTGTCTTACCGCAACTACGGCGAATTCATCGGCACAATCTCCGCCGCAGATGTCGCGGCGATCAACGCGAACCGCGCTAAATCTTACCCGGACATATCGCCGACGATTTCCGCCGTCCCGACTAAAAAATCTCTTGAGGGACATCACAGCACATCGTTTCGCACCTTCGACATGAACACGCCGGACGCTTTAACGGTCGCATCGTATCGCGCGGCGAAGGAGAATCGCGGGAGTGGTGGGCGCGGAGTTGATCCGCTGATTAATGAGGCAAACAGCGATGAGAAATTTCGCGGCGCGTCGCGTTTGGGCGCGTGGCTCGAAGAGTTTCGCGGCTTCGTTGCGGATTTAGAAGCCGGACGCGGCGATCGTTTGCCGAATCTTTCGATGCTGCGTCTCTGCAACGATCACACGGCGGGACTCGCTGCCGGAAAGCCTACGCCGCAGTTCTTCGTCGCCGAAAACGATTATGCGATTGGCCGCCTCGTCGAAGCCGTCTCACACAGCCCGTACTGGAAAGACACGGCCATTGTCCTTGTCGAAGACGACGCGCAGGACGGAGCCGACCACGTTGATTGCCATCGCTCTGTGGCGCTCGTCATCAGCGCCTACAATCGTCCCGGCGCGCTCGTGCATGAGTATCACACGACCGTTAGCTTGATTCGCACGATGGAGATGCTGTTGGGAATCGCGCCGATGAACGAGCTGGATCGAACCGCGACGCCGATTGATATGTTCCGCGCGCAGGCGGACTTGCGTCCTTACACGGCGGAGCTGCCAAGCGTTGCGCTCGACAATCTCATGGCTGCGCCCGCGCGCGACCGCGAGACGGCGCGCTGGATGCAGCGCACACGCGAGCAGGACTTCGCGCACCCGGACATGGCCGACGCACGAACCTTGAACGAAATCATCTGGTTCTCCGTTCGCGGCGCACGCAGCGCAATGCCGCGCATCGCCCGCTTTCCTGCCTACGAAGCGATGCCGAAGGTTGTTGAGGAGGAAAGTGGCGAAGACGAAGAAGAAACCTTCGCCGCATCGAATTACGCGAAGCATCGTTAACGCGAAAGCATTTCACATCGGCGACCGTATAGTTGAACAGCCCGCTTGAATGAAAATTCGAGCGGGCTGTTCCGAATGCACGTGGGTCGATTGTGTCGTTAACGAATCAAGCGTTGCTCTTCTTCACAAATTTAAGCGCGACGCCGTTCATGCAGTAGCGCAGGCCGGTGGGTTTCGGGCCGTCGTCGAAAACGTGGCCGAGATGCGCGTCGCATCTGGCGCATAAAACTTCGGTGCGCGTGACACCCAGACTGTTGTCAACTTTCTGGCGCACGTTCTGTTTGGCGATGGGCTTCCAGAAACTAGGCCAGCCCGTATGCGAATCGAATTTGGCGTCGGAGCTAAAGACTGGCAGCGCGCACGACACGCATTCAAAGATGCCCTCTTCGTGCATTTCGACGAGCGGGCTGGAATAAGGTTCTTCCGTGCCCGCCTGCCGCGTTACTTTGTACTGCTCCGGCGTCAGAATGCGTTTCCATTCGGCGTCGGACTTGACGACTTTTTTGAACGGAGCCGCGCCCGCCCTTCTGTGTACCGCGCGTTTGTCGGCTGAAAGCGAGGAGGCGAATGTTGCTTTCGACAGCACGGCGGCGGCAGCCATCGTGATGCCGGATTGCAAAAAGAAGCGTCTGTTGGTCATAAGGGTTTCTCCGGGTTAAAAGGTATATTTAGGATGCGCGAGGAGGGCATTTACGTTGCACTATCGGATTAAAGTGCATTGCACTATCGGATTTAAGCGCGCTGCACCGTGACACACAAAGATGTGTGCATTCGCCTGCGGATTATGCCACAATTGTCGCCGCATCACATCTCTCATCGCTTTGACTTTACAGCACGTTTTAATTACGCAGTGCGGGCACGTCGCGGTTTGTATCACAAAGAGAGACCGCGTCAAAGATTGAAAGGCCGTTATGGGATTTTCAACAATTGACTATGTGGTGCTGGCCGTTTACCTGATCGGCATCACAATCTTCGGCACGCTCTTTAGAAGTTCGCAGCGCACCGTCAAAGACTATTTTCTCGGCGCGAAGAACACTTCGTGGATCGTCATCAGTCTTTCGATTGTCGCAACGGAAACAAGCACGCTGACACTAATCGGCGTGCCCGCGCTCGCTTATTCGACTTACGCGCGCCCGGAACAGGGCGGCAACTTCACTTACCTGCAAGTCGTGCTCGGCTATCTGCTTGCGCGCATCATCATCAGCCTGCTGTTCATCCCCGCTTACTTTCAGGGCGAACTGCTCACCGCTTATGAATTGCTCAATCGCAGGTTCGGCGCGAAGACGAAAAACTTCGCCGCCTCATTATTTCTGGTGATGCGTGCGCTGGCGGAAGGCGTGCGCGTATTCGCCGCGTCGCTCGTTTTGAGCGCGGTGCTCGGCGCGAGTCTTCCGGCGTTGCCGCACCTGTGGCTCTGGTCAATCATCATCGTCGGATTGCTGACGCTCATCTACACGTTCGAGGGCGGCATCAGCGCCGTGATCTGGACGGACTTGATTCAACTCATCATTTACATCGGCGGCTCGCTTCTTGCGGCTTACCAACTGGTTCACTTAGTGCCCGGCGGCTGGACGCAGATTGGCGTTGACGGTCGCGCCGCGAATAAATTTCAACTCTTCTCTTTTGCGCGCGATTTCAGCGTGCCATTTACTTTCTGGGCAGGGCTGTTGGGCGGAACATTTCTGACGATGGCCTCGCACGGCACGGATCAACTGCTGGTGCAGCGTCTCTTAACATGCCGCAACAAACGCGACAGCCAGAAGGCGCTCGTTTTAAGCGGCGTCGTCGTGCTTTTTCAGTTCGCGCTGTTTCTCATTATCGGCGTGATGCTCTTCTCTTACTATAAGGCGTTTCCCTTAACCGCCCCGCTTGCGAGCAACGATCAAATCTTTCCGACCTTCATCGTGCAAAGGCTCCCGCACGGCGTCGCCGGACTCGTCATCGCCGCCATCTTCGCCGCCGCGATGTCCAACTTAAGCGGCTCGCTCAATTCCCTCGCTTCGACAACCGTGCTCGATTTCTACAAACCACTCGCGGGCAAACACGCCAGCGACGAACACCTGCTTAAGTTGTCGCGCTGGTTCACCGCCGCGTGGGGCATCGTGCTGATCGTCATCGCCGTCATAGCGAGCGGCGTCAAATCCGTTTTCACAGCCGGACTCACCATCGCATCGCTCGTCTACGGCCCGATGCTCGGCGCGTTCCTGCTCGGCGTTCTAACCAAACGCGCGACACAGCGCGGCGTCATGGCGGGCATGAGCGCCTCGCTCATCTTCATGCTGCTCATCTGGTACAGCACCTCAATCGCCTGGACGTGGTACGTGCTGATGGGAACAATCGTCTGCTTTACCGTCGGCTACCTCGTCAGTCTCATGGAACAGCAAAGATTGATCGCCGACGAACCGCTCACGGACGAAGCTAAAGGTTAAGAGACAGGCAAACAACTTCACGCCGACTTAATTGACTTAAAGCACGGACGATTTATACTTCTTTGCATCTACAGAAGTCCTTTCGCAAGGCCGCCGGACTTCTCACACATACTGACGTGGCCTCAATGCTGTATGTTTTGGTTGGCCGACGGTAAATAGATCGCCTTAACTGTTCTGACAAAGGGAATGGTTCTATCTATGGTTGAGCCTGTCTTTTCGGAGCATCGTCTTCGCGCACTTTCAACGCGGTCGAACTTCACTGTGAATCACAATGTGCAAGGAGTTACAGAATGGACGATAGGGTACAGGCGGTTATTGCTTATATGCGAAGCAACTTGCACCGCGAACTCTCACTCAGCCAAGTAGCGCGAAAGGTAAATCTCTCGCCTTCGCGCTTGAGCAAGCTGTTCCATGTCGAGATGG
Organism: Pyrinomonadaceae bacterium; assembly: GCA_046262295.1. Taxonomy (GTDB): domain Bacteria; phylum Acidobacteriota; class Blastocatellia; order Pyrinomonadales; family Pyrinomonadaceae; genus JBHENC01. The sequence continues at coordinate 272,680 of JBHENC010000001.1, forward strand.
ACACCTCGCCCATGCACTACCTTCATCATGTCAGGATGGAAGAAGCGCGCCTGCTCGTCGAAACAACCTTTCTCAGCCCAAAACAGATTATGGTGCGAGTAGGAATCAACGACGAGAGCCATTTTGTGCGGGACTTTAAGCGAGATTACGGTCTGCCGCCCGTTCAGTACAGACTGCGGTTTCGCAACAACAGCATCGGTGAAGAAGAACACTATCTCAGCCATGCAGTAATTTTCGCCAATGGATAGTAATTTTCGCCAATAGATTGTTCTTGATTTGCAAGGTATCCAGCAATATTCTTCACGCTGCCCGATGAACTTTGATACGGGAAAAAGAATAAGCCTCGTCGCTACCGCTAAGTAACGACGAGGCTCACAAACAATACATTCTCCGTCGCCTTTAGAGCGTTATGAGATGCACCGTCTAGTCAACCTGCATCTTAGCGCAAAAGGTAACGGTGTCTCAACTGAAACTTGAGGAACCGGTGCCCATGACGCGCGTCGTTCGTTCCCGTTTACAATTTAATTCTCTACCTCTATTGAATTCACCTGCGCTCCGGCGTAGTTGGAGAGTGCTTTTTACATTCTTTCGGAGATCACAATGAATAGAAAGCGAATATTAATAGTTCTGGGCGTTTTCGCATTAGCGATTGGCTCGCTGGCTTTAGGGCGGCAAAGCCAATCTGCTCAATCTTCATCGCCGCAGAAGCCTTCGGAAATCCCCGATCACGTTGCCTATAAACATCTCTTTCATCATGTAGTCGCTTTCAAAAAGCAGGCGGAAGAAGCCGAGAAGCAGGGCAAAGATGGCTCGGCGTTTCGCGCCTTTTTCAAGCGCAAAGCGGAATTGAGCGATGAGCAGTCCCGCGCCCTCAATGAAGTTGCGATTGAATGCGACCGGGAAGTGAAGCAGCAAGACGCGCGGGCACAGATAATTATTGATGAATACGCAACGCAGTATCCGAACGGCAAAGTCCCGCATGGCGAAACGCCGAAGCCGCCGCCAGTAGAATTAGAGGTGATGACACAGGAACGCAATGCGATTATCTTGCGTGCACGCGACCGCTTGCACGCAGCCTTTGGCGATGAGGAATTTAAGCGATTCGGCGAGTTCATCAAACGACGCATCGCGCCGAATGTAAAGCGGATGCCGCCCGTATCGCAGGCAAATGCGCAGTAGCCCCTAAACAAAGGATGTGTGTCTCTGATTGAAAGGATATTGACGATGAAAGCCTCAACGTTACTCACTGTGTTGCTGGCGCTCGTTTGCTGTTTGCTCGTGGCGGAAGACGTGAGGGCACAGGGGGGTGATATACCGGAAGGGCCGAGCATAGACGGCTATACTTCGATTGACTACGACCCCGACACAAACACAGTCATCGCATATTCTGAAACGAGTATATCGCATTATGGCGTGAGAAGCTTTTATGACGCATATGTGTATATGTACATAACGAACGATAGCGGAGCGATTCTCGCCAACGAAATCGGGGAGGATTATACTCATACTGGATTCACATGGGTGACGGCGCAGGTGGCGGGCGATCCGGCGACAACCTACACCGCCAACGCCAGGCATAAAGCGCGGACGCGCTATTACGACGAATACTATGAAGACTTTTACCCGTACCGCTATGTGATTGATTATTGGGATGACTACTTCTTCGGCTTCTTCGAGGGACAATCTATTTATCAACAACTGTATTATCAGTTCTTTCGTCCCGGCACTGATCCCATCACGCGCCGCTCTCCATATATCAATCTTGGTTCGACTTATGACTCGGCTTCCGTGACCACGCCGAGGAAACCACATCATCTGAAAATTGTGGATGATGTTACGGAAAGAAAGTTTTGCGGGCAGCTTGAAAGAAGGATAATCTATCAAGTGGTTGATTTTAAAGGTCGCCCGGTCGGAAAAGTCCCACTCAAGGAACTTTTTCCCGGCACTATCAAAAGTTCTTGCGACGGTGCCACCGTTGATCCATCGCCTTGTTCTGATGAGTATACAGACTCCAACGGCGTTTTCACCGACTATCTTAGATCACTTTGTATAGTAAATGATGAATACTGTGGAGCTGCCATTGATCCTAACAAATGGCAATGGTGCCCTCCGGGACGCACATCAATAACTTTAGGCTCAATGATATATAGAATTCGACACATTGAAATTACTGTCAACGGGCTTGACAAACTGCCTTTAGGTGGACACATCTATCCATCAGGCTTAATGACTTATCGATAAGGAGACTCACCATGAGGAAGCAATTAATCCTTGGCGTAGTGATAGTCCTAATGTTGGTCACGATAGGTGTGTTTTATGCTGCACCATCAAAGCGAACCATTCATCAGGATACGGCTCGCCGTTATGGAGGAGTGGCAGGCCGTGTGTTAGATAGCGAGGGACAACCTGTGCCCAAAGCTGAGGTGGTCGCCGAAATAGTTGGCTTCCAATCGGGTGCATTGCCCACTACTCAAACAGATGGAGAAGGTAAATTCCTCTTCAAACATTTAACACCTGGAACATATATGATATATAGTTCCAAAAGAGAAGATGACTACTCACCCACTGATTCTGCCTTTCATCTTGAAACCGTCAATTCTCCTCCTAAGATAAGTGTCTTTGGAGATCAGGTCACATCAAATGTTATCGCGCAACTGGGGCCGAAATCTGCCAAACTAGTCGGACGTGTTATTGATGCTACAACGAGCCGACCAGTCAGCGAGGCAACAATATACCTTCGTCGTGCAGATAATCCAGAGGCATTAATTATAACTGGCCCCGAACAACCAGGAATAAAAGAGAAAGGCGGATTCAAGATTCTCGTTCCTTCTGCGCCTTTTACTATCGAAGTAAAAGCACCCGGCTACCAGGATTGGACGTACAGCAGCGACGGTACAGGTAAGCACGCCGATAAGCTTAAGCTGGGAAAAGACGAAATAAAGAAGTTAGATATTGCCTTGCGTCCGCTAAAATAATCGGCAGACCAAATTCAATCGCCGCTTCAAAGGCCGTTCAGCTAACCGCCTACAAGCGTGATATGGCTTGTAGGCGGTTAGCCATCTACAACCTACACGGCGAGCGGCATCCATCAGGCGTAGGTGAGACTCGACAGCTACGACGAGTTCGCCCGCCTTTTCCATTTCGACAACTACTATAGCGAGTTGCAATTGGATGTAACGAGACCCCTATCCTAAGCGCAGAGTTTCACGCACAGAGGCAAGAAAGAACAAAAAGCGCGAAGGTTACACTCATTCGTAAACAGCTATATTGCAGCTATTTCGAGCCGCAAAGCATCAATGAGGACACTTTGATTGTAACGCTTCTTACTTGATTGAGAGTAGAAAGAGGCAAGCGCCTCTCGCAAAACGCCTGCCTCTTTGCTTTCAACAAGGTCTTCCTATCTTATGTTACCGATACCATTAATAATCGCACGCGCGACTGTCGGGATGATGTCGCGGTCGTTGGCGTGGTCTGTGGTGAAGGTGACGAGGATGAAGCGTGCGCCGTTTGGAAGCTCGATGTAGGCGGCGTCGTGGCGCGTCGCGCTTGTCCATCCGGCCTTTGACCAGAGGCGCGCGCCGGATTGCAGGGCAATGCCTGTAAAGCCGTGCGCTTGATCGTCCGCGTCGGTGCTCTTGCCCGCGAAGTCGCGCTTTAAGAGTTCCATCATCTGTGTGCTGCGCGCGGGCGTGATGGCGCGTCCCGTGACGATCTCCGTGAGCAGGCGGGCGGTAGCGTCAGTCGTCAGCTTGTTGCGATTGTCGTATTTCGCGCCGACGAAGACGCGGTCGCGCCCGTAGGGGCCTTCGCACCAGGGCTTTTGATTGGCGTTGATGCCGGTATATCCTTGCGCGGCGAAATAACGATTGACGGCGTTGCGCTTAAAAATCCATTCCGCCATCTCTGCGGGCGGCAGTTCGGGGCCGCTCGTGGTGCCCGTCAATTCATCCAGAACGTAATGCGTCGCGTCGTTCGACGAATCAACGATCATGTCGCGCATTGCCCGCCGCAACTCCGGCGTGTCTTTGATTTTCCCGTCTTCCATCTGCCGGTGCGCCGCGACCAGATAAAAAAGCTTGACGACGCTCGCCGGATAAATTCCTTCCGCACCGCGAAAACTCGCCTGCGCGGGATGCTGCGCATCGCTCAAATCAACGAGCGTGATCGCTAGATTCTTTTCCTGTAATTTTTTGCCCGCGAAGCTTTGTAGCGCAGCGTGTGCCGCTTCATCCACAAGTTGCTGCAAGGCACGCGGCGGCTGAGATGCAGCGTTCGCAGACACAGCCGTTTTTTGCTGAAGTGAAACATCCGGCGGACGATTCTGCTGCGCCGCCGCGTTGATAGCGAAAACTGCGAACACTGAAATCGAAAGAGTGAAAAAGAGATACAAAATTTTGCGTGTCATCAATCTACGCTCCCGCTAAGCTGCTCGTTACGTTAAGGCCGGGTGCATACTGTATCATTAGCCGTTGCAGACTGAATAGAGTAACGGTAAGCGAATCGTGGACGAACTAATCAGAAATTTGCGCGCGACAGTTGGGCGCGACGCAGTGCTCGCGGAAGCAGACGAGTTGCTTGTTTACGAATGCGACGGGTTGCCGCAGCACAAGCATCTTCCGCGCGCCGTCGTCTTTCCGCGCTCGACGGAAGAGACGGCGGAGGTTCTGCGTGTGCTTAACAAAGCGCGTGTGCCGTTTGCTCCGCGCGGCGCGGGCACGGGATTATCGGGCGGCGCACTCGCACAGAATCGCGGCGTCCTGATAGAGATGGCGCAGATGCGTCGCTTGCTCGAACTGGATGTAGAGAATCGCACGGCAATCGTCGAGACGGGCTTCGTCAACGCGCAACTCACGCGCGCCGCCGCGCCGCATAATCTTTACTACGCGCCCGATCCTTCGAGTCAGGCGACCTGCACCATCGGCGGCAACATCGCGGAGAACGCGGGCGGCATACATTGTTTGAAATACGGGATGACGGTTGACCACGTGCTTGCCGCGCGCGTTGTGTTAGCCGACGGGCACATCGTTGATCTGCACGACGACGCCGCAGTTGAAAAGAACGGCTTCGATCTGCTAGGCGTCTTCATCGGCTCCGAAGGCACTTTCGGCATCGCTACCGAAGCAACGTTGCGTCTTCTGCAGACGCCTCCCGCTGTGCGCACACTGCTCGCGGATTTTACAAACGTGGATGATGCGAGCCGCGCCGTCTCCGCCATCATCGCCGCCGGAATCATCCCGGCGGCGCTTGAGATGATTGACGGCGTGACGATTCGCGCCGTCGAAGCGAGCATCTTTGCGGCGGGCATTCCGCAGGATGCTTTGGCCGCGCTGCTCATCGAAGTGGACGGCCTCGAAGCTGGCCTCGATGCGGAGACGGCACAGGCCGAAAACATTTGTCGTCAGTACGGCGCACGCGATGTGCGGCGTGCCAACGGCGAAGCCGAACGGAAGAAGCTCTGGGCAGCGCGCAAGGGCGCGTTCGGCGCGATGGGACGCCTTGCACCCGATCTGATGTTACAGGACGCGGTCGTGCCGCGCTCGCGTCTGCCCGAAGTTCTCGCCGCCACGTATCGCATTGGCGCAAAATATAAACTGCTCGTCGCCAATGTCTTTCACGCGGGCGATGGCAATCTTCATCCCTTTATCTGTTTCGATTCGCGCAACGCGGATGAAGTTAAGCGCGTCAAGGAAGCGGGGCGCGAGATAATGGAAACGTGCGTGCGCGCGGGCGGCACGATCACGGGCGAGCACGGCGTCGGGCTGGATAAAAGCGCGTACCTGCCGCTCATCTTTTCGGAAGACGATATGGACGCGATGCTCCGCGTGCGCGCCGCATTCGATCCGACGGGGTTGTGCAATCCGGGCAAGATTATCCCGACGATGCGCAGTTGCGGCGAAGCCCGCACCGCAAAAACGAAACAGGCTCAAGCGCAAACCAATGAGGCTCTAACGCAAAGTGAATCTTACGCGCATTACGACGCGGCTTCATCACAGAACGGTTCAGCGACACCACAAGAAAGCGCGCACGCACCGACGCCGCAGAAAGAAACTTTCGCGTCCGTTGAACCAACATTGCAAGATAACAGAGCACCTTTTGTTTCTCGCTCCGGCTCTTTCAATCCGGCTGCTGCGCGTGCTCTTTTTTCGCAACTCGTCGGCGCGGCAAACATCAGCGAAGCAGAGGATTCCGAAACGCTGACCATCGCTCCGGCAACCGTTCGGGAAGCGTGCGAGGCCGTGCGGCTGGCAGCACGCGAAGGCTGGCGCGTTCAGCCTGCCGGAGCCAGAACATGGCTCAACAAAAACCGTGAATCGAACGGCGGGGACGTTGTAATTACCACCAGACACTTAACGCGCATTATCGAACACGAACCGGCAGACCTCACGGCGACAACGGAAGCGGGCGTGCCGCTCGTAGCGCTCAATGCCGAACTCGCGCGCAGAGGCAAACAGTGGTTGCCGCTTGATCCGCCCGGTGACGGACGCGCAACTGTCGGCGGCATCACGGCAAGAGGCGACGGTGGCGGCGCACAGAGTTTTTATTACGGGCGCACGCGCTCGTTTGTCATAGGAATGCGCGTCGCGCTCGCCGACGGGAAAATTATCAAAGCGGGCGGGCGCGTTGTTAAGAACGTCGCGGGCTATGATATGTGCAAGCTCTTTGTCGGAAGTCGCGGCGCGCTCGGCCTGATTCTGGAATTGACGTTCAAGCTCCGCCCGCTTCCGGCGCAAACGACGACCGTCATTGCGCGCGGCTCGCTTTCCGCACTCTTACCGGCGGCGCGCGGGATTCTCGATGCGCGACTCTTTCCCGTCGCCCTCGAACTGCTTTCGCCGCGCATGGCGCACGCCGTCGCCCTACCACAGGCGGGCGCGGAGGATTGCGCATTGCTCATACGCTTTGCCGGAAGCGCGGAAGCCGTCGCTTATCAAACGCAGCAGTCGTGCGTGTTGCTGAACAGCATAACGAAGAACAGCGCCGTTGAGACGTGCGCCGACGATGATGAGCTGTGGCGCGAGCTGGCGGCGAATTCTTCGTTTCGTGCGGATCAAATAAACTGGCGTGCGAATGTGCGCCCGACAGAACTCGGCGCGTTGCTAAACTTCGCCGCGAGTGCCGCGCCCGGACTTTTTAACGCTTCATCGTTATGGCACGCAGGCGCGGGCGATGGACGGGTGCGCGTTTGCGTTTCGTCACAGATGAGCACAGCCATGTGTGCGAAGGCTTTTGCAAAGTTAAATGAAGCAGCGCGTAGATACGGCGGCGCGCTACGCCTTGAGAATGCGCCGTTTGAATTATGGAACGCCTGTGCTGCCCATAACAGTTGCGGCGCGGCTGCGGGATTAAGCGCCCGCATCAAACAGCAACTCGATCCGGCGAACCTGTTTTGTGCGTAACGCCTCGCGGTAAACTTTAAGGGCGCACTGCATCGTGAAGAATGAGTGCGGCGTCGCTTCGGTTAAGGCTCTCATAAGGATCAAGAATTCTTGATGACGGCGAAAGCTTCAACGGAATTGGCGGGCGTGTTGGCCGCCGAAGAAAACAAACTGCTGGCGTGCATTCACTGCGGCCTGTGTCTTGAAGCCTGCCCGACTTACGTTCACACGGGCGATGAGAATGACAGTCCGCGCGGGCGCATTTACCTGATGCGCGCCGTCGAAGAGACACGCATCAGCGCATCTTCCGAGACTTTTGCACGCCACATCAATCGCTGTCTGGGATGCCGCGCGTGCGAGCTGGCGTGTCCGGCGGGCGTAGAATACGGGCAACTACTCGAAGCCGCGCGCGCCGAAATCAAAACTCCGGAAGCGAAGCGGAAAGTCACAAGCAAGCTGCTTCACATCGTTCTCAAACATCTGTGGCTGCATCCGTCGCGTTTGCGTTTCGCTTTCGCCGCCGCGCGTCTTGTGCGTGATGCCGGATTAATTAATCTGCTTTTGAAAGCGCGCATCGCACGACTCGTCTCGCCGCGCATGGAATTTGCGCTCGCGCTTCTGGAAAGCTCTGCACGGGCTTCACCGCCGGAGCGCGTTACAGACCGGCGCGAAGCATTGAGAGATAAAAAGGCCGTGTCGTCGCGTGAAGGGTGTGAAGTTAAAAGCGCCGCACTGCTCTTTACGGGCTGCGTCACGGAAGGACTTTTTGCGCGCATTAATCAAGCGACGAAGCGCGTGCTCGCGTTGAACAACTGCGCGACGCAAGTGCCACGCGAACAGGTTTGCTGCGGTGCGCTGCACGCTCACGCCGGAGATTTGGAAGGCGCGCGAACGCTGGCGCGGCGCAACATCGAAGCCTTCGACGTAGAGGCGAAAGAGGCTCTGCCGGTTGTGACGAACGCGGGCGGGTGCGGCGCGATGCTTCTCTCTTATGGGCATCTTCTGGCGAATGATGAGCAGTATGCGAAGCGCGCGAAGGCTTTCAGCGAACGTGTGCGCGACATCAGCCAGCAACTCGAAACGACGGGCATCAAGAAGGGCGGCGCAGAGATGTCGGGGAATTTATCCGTGACTTACGATGCCTCGTGCCATCTGCTTTACGGGCAGCGCGCCGACGAAGCACCGCTCGAAATGCTGCGCGCCGTTTCCGGTTTGCGATTCGTGCCGCTCGAAGCGAGCGCGGTGTGTTGCGGCGGCGCAGGCGTTTATAATTTGCTGCAACCGGAATTAAGCGCCCGCGTGCTCCATGAAAAACTCGCGCACATTAAAGAGACGGGCGCGTGGATTCTGGCGACGGGGAATCCCGGCTGCCATATGCAGATCGGCGCGGGGGCGCGGCTCTGCGGAATGCCGTCTCTACGTGTCTGCCATCCTGTAGAGCTGTTGGACGAATCTTACGAGCGTGCCGGATTCTATGCAGAGATTCCCGATAGACAGTGATAGCGACAAACACCGCCCCCTCTCTTCTCACGCCGTAAATTTTCCTCAAGCCTTACTCGCCGTTCAAATGTTTTCTTCTGCCGCAATCTGCGTTGCATCAAACGCGATGCGACCGCCGATGATCGTCAAGCGCACACGCCCGTCTTCATCCAACGCGACGAGGTCGGCGCGCTTGCCCGTTTCAATCGAGCCGTAGTTGCGTTCCACACCGAGCAGTCGCGCCGGATTAAGCGAAGCCATTCGCGTCGCTTCTATCATCTGCACATCGAGCGCGAGCATTCTGCGCACGGCATCATCCATTGCGATCACCGATCCCGCAATGCTACCGCGCGCGTTGCTCGTGCGTCCGTCCGTCACTTTAATCGTTTCGCCCCACACGTCGTATTCACCGTCGCCGAGTCCGGCGGGCGCAACCGCATCGCTAATCAACGCGACGCGCTCCGCTGTCTTGCACTTGAGGATCAGCCGCAGCATCGAAGCATCGCAATGCACGCCGTCGGCGATCACGTCGCACGTGACATCGTCGCGCAGCAAGCCCCAGCCGATTGGCCCCGCCGCGCGATGATGCAGCGCAAGCATCGCGTTCGGAAAATGCGTCATGTGATGAGCACCGGCGTCGCACGCTTGATCCAATATTTCAACACCTGCGCGCGTGTGCCCGATGGAGACGATCCAGCCGCGTCGCCGCAACTCGCGCACAAGCTTTATGCCGCCTTCAACCTCCGGCGCGACGGTAATCATGTGTGCGGCATTCTTACTATTAAGCACGGGAAGCGCGGCAACGTCTCGCGCATCCGTGAAGGTGCGAAAATATTTTATGCGCAGCGCCCCACACTGCGCGACGTTGACGAACGGCCCTTCGTAGTGAAGCCCGAGCGCCCGCGCAGCTGTTATAGTTGTCCGGCTCTGATCCTGCGCGGTAATCAATTCTTCGACGGCCTTTGTCGCGCGCACGTAGTCCGCATCCGGCGCGGGCACAAACGTCGGCAGCCATGCCGTCACGCCGCGCGTCGCCAGAAAACGCGCCACGCGGTGCAGATCATCGCCGCTCGCGTCCATCGTATCCACGCCCGCCGCGCCGTGTATATGCACATCTATGAAGCCCGGCAAGAGCGTGAGGCCATCAAGATTCAAAACGGCGTCGGCGGGCGTCGTTTCATTTTTCGTGCTTTTGTAAATAGTTGCGATGCGCCCGCCTCGGATTAGCAGGCTCGCATCTTCGCGGGCTTCGTCCGGCAGGATGATGCGCGTGGATCGCAGCAGCATAGAGCGCGGTTCAGGATCGGTTCTTTGCATGAAAGTATTTAAGCACAAACTTACAGTGTACACGCGCGTGCCCGCAACAAGCGTTGCAGGCACGCATTACGTGACAAACAATCCGGCTTTAGAAATTGGACTTCAAGCCGAATTGAATCTGGCGCGGATCGCGCGTTTTGCAACGCAGCGCCGACCATGCTGATACGGAAAAATGAAAACATTTAGATTTATGAATAAGTTTGACGGATAAGAGAATGACCTGAAAAGCTCACTATTAATTCACCGCAATAGTTTAAGGCGCAGAGACGGCGGGGCGCGCATCGAAGGCGCCGCGTCGTACCCGCTCAAGGTAATCGCCTGCCGGATTGAGTGCGCCCGGCGTCGCCGTGAAGTCATAGGAGAAAAGGATAATACCATCGGCGCCAATCGAGCGCGCGGCATCAATCTTCTCGACAGTGGATTCTACCGGCACGCGGTAAGCCCCGATGCCCGCCCAGACGCGCCGCCCGGCAGTATGCGCGACGGCGCTCGCCACTTCTACTTGCTTGCGAAAGATGCTTGTATCTTTTGAATAGGCCATCGGGCAGACCACGTCCAGAATGCCCATTGCGAGCCAGCGCCGCCAGTCCTGAAAACGGCTCGTATAAGCATTTTCGTCGTTGGCAAACACGGCCGCCGAGACGATGGCTGACGGTCGCCGCTTCTTGACGCCGTAGTAGATGCGTTCGACGAGCGTGGTGATCTGCTGGCGTTGAAAGTCTGCAAACTGCTCCCTGTAAGCATCGGCGGCGGCCAGCGGATTGGTCTTAAGCGAGTCGGCGAGCAAGCGGCGCTCGGCAACCGTTAAGCGCGGCTCAAGCCATGCGCGGAAGCGGTCAAGCGAGGTGCGGCTATAATCAAAATCGGGACTGGCCAGCCGCACGTAGTCAAAGTGGATGCCGTCCACATCATAATGTTCGAGGATGTCCATCCAGATTGAGTAAAGATGCTCGCGCACAGATGGATTTGCCGGACTGGTATAGACGCCTTCAAGTTCTCCACGATTAGCTTTCGACCACTCGACAATACGCGCGCGGTAACGCGGATCAGTTGGAGACATCGAATAGAGTTCGGCGGCGACGGCGCGCGGCACGGCGAGCCATTCCGGGTGCGCATTGTAAACGTGTGTTGGCTCAGCGGGCAGTTCGTCAAGGTTGGCAAGCAGGCTTGTGTTAACCCACGCATGAACGCGAAGGCCGCGACGCTTTGCTTCGGCGAGCGTGAAGGCGAGCGGGTCAAAGCCTTGCGGTTGATCTTTCAGCGTTGAAGCGCGCGGCTCCCAACGCGAACGGTAATAGGCGTCACCGCGTCCGCGCACCTGTACGATGAGCGTATTGAACTGTGCGGCCTGCGCGCGTTCCACCATCACACGGATTTTTTCCGGCGTTGTGAGAGTATTGCGCACAACCCATAGCGCGCGGACTTCATTCGCAGGCGGCGCAGAGCGTGTGGTCTTGGTCGCCATAATCGACGCATCCTGCGCAAGCAACGCCGGGGGATTCACCCATGCTGTAAGAATTAACGCCAGCAGGATCACTCTACGCGCAGTTGCGTAAGTTCGTTTATGCATCACAACTCTTTCTTTCAAATTTTTGATGGGCAAGCTGCTTCACCAAGCACGCCGCCTTCTGTTACCGGAAAAAGCCGGGCGAGAGATTGAACGCTCGCCCGGTTATGTTTGCTGCGCGGCCTTTAGAATTGATAGCGCAGCGAGAATTGCACGTTACGCGGATTGTACTGCGTGGCCGTGCCGAGGATTCTACCGAAGTTGGAAGACGCCAGGTCTGTGACAGGAAATCCGTATTGCACATGATTGAAAGCGTTGAAGAAATCAGCGCGCAGGAGCACCCTATGCCGTTCATTAAACGGCATCTGAAACGCTTTATAAAGACCGAAATCAACATTCTTCACGCCGTCTGCGTAGAACGTGTTGCGACCCAGAATGCTGCCGAAATTGGAGGCCGTCGGAGTGCCGAAGGCGGCGGCAGTAAGCAACTGCTGCGATGTGTTCGGGTTATTAACATGAGCGCCAAGCACCGACGGGTCTAGCAGCGCCGGGCGTAGTTCGGCGAATCCATCAAAGTTCAAATCGCCGAAGCCGTTGCTGTTAGTCACGGTGAAGGGCGTGCCCGTCGCAAGTTTTACGACAGTGGAAAATTGCCAGCCGCCCAACGCCTGCCCGAGCAGATCGCTTCGATGGCGGAAGAACGGCAGCAGATATGTGGAGTAAACGGTGAAACGGTGGCGCGTGTCGAAGCGCGAGAGGGCGCGCGACAATCGTGCGTTAGGGCCGTTGGCGTTCGTATCCCCGGCACCGACAAATGACGCTTCCGAGTTTGTGTCAATGGACTTGCTGAAGGTGTAAGACATCTGGAACGTGAGGCCGCGACTCTGCTTCTTGTTCCATTCGGCCTGCAGGCCGTTGTAGTAGCTCCATGTGTTATTGCTGATCAGGACATTGGTTGAGAAGCGCGGGTCGGGGCGGCGTTCGTCGGTGCGGGGGACGCGGACGCTAAACTCATTAGGCGCAAGCGTGACAGGGACGGGGCACAGCGCGTTGACGGCCACACCCGGTAATCCTGTGCCGGCGCATTGCGCGTCGGCGGCGAGCCGCAACACCATGCCGCGCACGTCCACGCCGCGCGGGTCACCGGCTCCCCGGTTAGTGCTGGAGTAAAGTGCTGTCGGCGCATTGTTCGGGTCATTGACGACCAGAACGCCTGAGGAGGAAAAGGCCGGCAGATTCTCCTGCGCCAGACGAAGCAGCCCGATGCCGCGATTGCCTGTATAGGTCAGGCGCAACGCGGAGCGAAACGGCAGTTGACGCTCAACGCTCAAAGACCACTGCTGTGTGTAGGGCATTTGAAGGTTCGGTTCAACGCGCGTTTCGGAGTGGCGCGCGGTCTGCGGCCCCGGCGTGAAGACAAAACCGTTCGTCGGGTCTATCAGATTGGATTGGTTGGTGACACTCAGAAAGAAGGCGTTCGGCGGATTGAAGCGCACGGTTGCGCCCGATTGTGAAAAGACGGATTGAAAGATACGGCCGTGATAGATGCCGTAGCCGCCGCGAAGTGAACTGTTGCCAGGCCCACCCGTCAGCTTTGCAATGATACCTTCTTTCCAACCGGGAGAATAAGCGAAGCCGACGCGCGGCTCGATATTATTTTTGTCAGCCCCGAAGCCGTAGTTGATGCGTCCACGAATTTCGCGCGGAGCCGAGACGTATTCGTAGCGCGCGCCGATGTTCAGCGTCAGGTTAGATCGCACCTTCCAATTGTCTTCGGCGTAGAAGTTTGACTCGTTAATGCGATTTTCGAGAAAGAACGGGCCGTAGCCTTTCTGGAAGGCGTTGACGCAGCCGTTTAGAAACGCTTCGTAAGGCGAGGCGTAAGTGGTGCCGCCGCAGGCACTTCGGAAAGTATAGAAGCCGCGTGAAAAGTTGTCGGCATTATCATCCAGCTGCTGGCGGCGAATGTCCGTGCCCGCCTTAAAGAAGTGGTTCTTTAGAAAGAGCGTTGACACGTTGTAAACAAACTGATTGTCGGTCTGATAGCGATTGATCGGGAAAGCTCCGGCGTTGCCGATGATTGAGCCGGAGACGGGACTCGGAGAGAAGCGTATGATCGGCGTGTCGTTACCGGCTTTGATGCCGACGAGTGTGGTGCGAAGCCCTAGGCCGTAACGGAATTCGCCGACCGTATTGCCGGTAAAGATGTGTGTCCACGTGACGCCCAGGTTTCGCTGCTTGTTGTTTTGGCGGGTCGCTTCGCCGATGATGTTGTCTTCGTTGTCGAATATCTGTCGCGTATATTGAAAGCGTGTGAAGAGGGTGTCGGACGAGCGCGGGTTCCAGTCGAAGCGTCCCGAATAATCGTCAAGCGGCTGGTCAAAACCGGCCTGCCCGGAATAGGTGCGGTTGCTGCGCGCATCATTCGGAACAAGACTTGCCGGAAAGCGCGCAATCACCGAGTTGATAAACGCCCGGTTAGCAGGCGTATCATTGGCCGGCGTTCTTTTGAAGAGCTGGCTTCCGTCGCGCTCATTCGGCAGAAGCACATCGCGCGTATAACTGCCCGCGCCGGTTCGCCGCACTTGATCGAAGCTCACAAAGCCGAAAAGTTTGTCCCTGAAGATAGGAAAGCCGGTGACGAAGCCATACTGATTGCGGCGATTCACGGGCTTTTTGACGAGCACCCCGTTGGCGTCTCTGGCGCGGAAGAAGTTGCCGGCGTTAAGCGCACTGTCATTGTGATATTCGTAAATCTCGCCGCGCACTTTATTCGTGCCTGATTTTGTTTGAACAAGCACGACTGCGCCGTAGCCGCGCCCGAATTCGGCGGAGAAATTATTGGTAATGACCTGAAACTCTTTGATGGTTGAAAGCGATGCACCCTGCCGGTTCTGGTTCTCGGATGAATCGTCATTGTTGACGCCGTTGATCTGGAAGGTTGCGCCGCGAGTGCCCGTGCCGTTGAAATTGATGGACGACCCGGATGAGAGCGTCGGGTTGTTCTGTCCCGATGTAGGATTCTCCTGAAAGCCTGTGAAGGTTTCGGCGAGCGTCAGGAAGTTGCCTTGATTAGCCGTCGGCTTGTCGAGAATTTCCTGCGCCGTGAGCGATCCTTTGACCTCTGCGTTCGTCGTGTTGATAGTCGCCGCCTCGTCCGTTACGGTGACGGCGACGGTGACACTCGGGTCAAGCGTAAAGTTGGGAACCACCGTGTTATTGAGCGTGACATCAATGTTCTCACGTTTGACAGTGCCGAACCCGGGCGATGAAGCGGTCACATCATACCGGCCAATCGGCAGGAACGAAGCCTGGTAAACGCCTTCATTATTCGTCGTTACGGTTCGCTCCTGCCCGGTTTCGGTGTTGCGTATAACAACTGTCACGCCGGGCACGACCGCCCCGTTCGTATCGCTCACAGTGCCCTGCATTGTGCCGGTCACAGTCTGTGCGGTGATAGCAACCGGTATCGCAAAAATAGCGGAGACGATCACGGCACTCGATAGGAGCACGCGGATAGTATGAAGATTCTTCGACAACATAGTTGCACCCTTTGGTTTTTTGTTGAATTGAAAGCCCAAAAGCAGAAACAGCGGATGCATTCCGTTCTCAAGATGATTTCTCATGGTGTGTGCCTCTTCGATAGAAATGTGAAGCGAGGGCGACTCGTTGGCTTGAATTATTCGCTCGATGAGCGAAGCGGTGCTTTAAGCGAGCACCGGCGTCCCGGCGCCTCTTTCTTATGGAGACCGCGAGCTTACGTTGCTTTGTAATGATTTAATCATCCGGCTCATACAGAAATCTGAAAAGCGTCTTTAGATTGTGGATAAATTTTGCGTGTGACCAGAATGCTACTTGTAAATCAAAGCGCGCGTGCGTGCGGCGCGAAACTCATCAAGACTATTTATCCAAGAGCGAGTAATGACTTCGATTGATTCGCCGCGCCTGAGGCGCTCAAGTGTCTCAGCATTGGCGAGTAAGCGCGCGTAAGCATCTATCTTCCACTCGTTCGGGTATAATTGCCGGAGCGCGTGCGCAATTTCAAGACCCGTTTGTACGGGACGAAGAAGCGCGCGGTCTGTGATGACGATGTTCAAGCCGCCGCATTCCTGTCCCTGAAAGGCGGAAGCCTTCGGCGTAAAGCGCACGGGCACGAAGCGCACGCCGGGCAGTTGGCGTTCATTCAAATAGCTGGCGAGGCGTTGCCCGTCGAGCCAGGGCGCGCCGATTAGTTCAAAGGGCGTATCGGTTCCGCGTCCGACTGAAAGATTGGTCGTTTCAAGCAGACCGACGCCGGGATAAAGCGTCGCCTCGTTGAGGCTGCGCATATTAGGCGAAGGATTGACCCATGTTAGATTCGTCGCGTCGTACCACATCGCACGTTGCCAATTCTCCATCTTGATGACGCGCAGATCGCAATTAATTTTGCGTTCGCTGTTGAAGAGGCGCGCGAGTTCGCCGACGGTCATGCCGTGACGCACGGGCAGCGTGTGATACGCCGTGAAAGAAAGTTTGTCGGCATCGGCGACGGGGCCTTCGACTTCCATACCGCCGATTGGGTTCGGGCGGTCAAGCACGAACAAAGGCAACTTCGCGCGCGATGCTTCTTCCATCGCGTAGCCGAGCGTGGAGATATATGTATAAAAGCGCGCGCCGATGTCCTGTATGTCGTAGACGAGCGCATCAACATCTTTCAACTGTTCAGGCTTCGGGCGGCGGCTTTCGCCGTAAAGCGAATAGATCGGCAGCCCTGTCTGTTCGTCTTTTGAATCGGAAACTTTCTCGTCGGCGACGCCGCGTATCCCATGCTCCGGCGAAAAGAGTGCGACGAGCCGCACACCCTTTGCCGCGCGCAGAACATCAATCGTCTGCCGCCCCGCGCGATTACGCCCCGTGTGATTGGTAATTAAACCGACGCGCAATCCTTGAAGCTCTTTGAAATTGTTTCGCTCAAGCACGTCAATGCCGTTCAAGACCGTCGCATCAACAGCCGCGCGCGAGTCGGGCGAAGTGGTTGTCACAGAATTTGTTGATTCGGCGTTCGCAGAAGAAGAGGGCAGACGCGCAAGCGTGGCAAGCATTCTTTCGGCATATGCTGTTTCGCTTGCGCGCGAGGCGGCGCGGGCATTCGTGTCCGTGATCGAAGCGGCAACGATGGATGCGATGCGCCCGCGCAAACTTCCGACATCGCCTTTGCCGTTCGGGTGTACGCGATTGCTCAAAAAGACGACGAAGGTTTCCGTCGCCGGATCGAGCCACAGAGAAGTTCCCGTGAATCCCGTATGACCAAACGAGCCAACCGGAAAAAGATCGCCGCGATTCGACGAAAAGCTACTCGTGATGTCCCAACCGATTCCGCGCGCTTCGCCGCGTTCGTTAATCGCGCGCGGCCTCGTCATCTCCGCCACGCCGAGCGGACTAAGCACACGCACGTTGTTATACTCGCCGCCGTTCAGAATCATCTGGCAGTAAATCGCCAAATCGTCGGCGGTTGAAAAAAGCCCGGCGTGCCCCGCGACGCCGTTCATGCGAAAAGCCGTAGGGTCGTGGACTTCGCCGCGCAACCAATGCTCGCCTTCCGCCGCCGCCACCGTCTCGCTGCGCCCGCCGAGATAGCCTGCTTGCCCGCGCCGCGTTTCCGTCGGCGCGATGCGTGATTTGAGTTCAACGCGCGGGCGAAAACTCGTGTCGCGCATTCCGAGCGGCTCGAAGACGTTGCGGCGCGCGAATTCGTCGAGCGTGAGAGTGCTCGCGCGATGCACGATTTCGCCGAGCGCGATGTAGCCGATGTCGCTGTAAACGAAGCGCGTGCCCGGCGTGCTTCGCAAACGCTCTGTCGCCAGACGCTTGATCGCTTCATCGTAGCCCGTCCACTGCTCGCTCAAATCAAAGTCCGGCGCAAAGCCCGCGCGATGCGTCAGGAGTTGCTCAATAGTAATCTTCTCTTTGCCCTCGCCTTTTAGTTCCGGCAGGTAAAGCGACGCCGGATCAGTCAAGCGCACTTGCCCACGCTCGACCAGAATCATAATGCTCGTCGCCGTCGCCACAACTTTCGTGAGGCTTGCCAGATCGAAGACGGTCTCTTCCGTCATCGTCTCGCGCGCAGGCAGTACGGCACGCGCGCCATATCCCTTGCGCCACACGACGCGCCCACGACGCGCCGTTAGGACAACGGCTCCCGGCAATTCGTTCCGCTCGATTGATTTCCGAACCGCCGCGTCTATCGCCGCCAGACGCGCCGCATCCATTCCGACCGCAGCGGGCGCCGCCGTCGGCAACGTCGCCGCGAACATTTGCGACGCGAGCGCGAGCAATACAAGAGACGACAGTGCGCGCCGCCACAAAAGCGAACAACAGCGCGGGCGAAGATTGTTAGGCGAGATAATCACAAAGGATGAACTCAACTTTTCATATCAATGCATCGTGTGCTCGAATCAGCGAGCGGCGGTGCTGCTCGCCGCTTTTAGTTGAATGCCTGTGCCGCGTGCGTAGAGCGACGGTAGTGTGATCGGAAGCTTGCCGGTGATGTCCGCTTGCCCCAGCAGCGCGCGCGCCGCCGCTTGTTGCAGGCTCGGCATATCGCCGTAAGCGACCATGTAAGTTTGCAGCGTTGGAAAACTTTGCAGCAGATACGGATTGCCGAAGCTGATGCCGACGACGGGCGCGCGTGAATCAAGCAGCGCGGAAAGAGCGCGCGCCCCCGCATCAGGCAAGCCGACGCTGCGCGCCTGTCCGGTTCGCACGCGCCCGTACAGCGAAGCGATCACCAACTGTGCGCCCTTCGCCCGATCAAGCGCCTTCTGCACTTCCGCATCCGACGAACGCTCATCCAATACAATCGTTTCGACGCGGCGGCCTGCGCGCAGCAGCGCCGCGACGAAAGGCTGCGCGACATATAACCGATCATCGCCATTAGTAATCACCAGATTGAGAACGCGCGCGTCCGGCGCAAGATTGGCGACAGGCAATAACTTCGCATCGTTGCGCACCAGCGTGATGGCGTGTTCGGCGATTTCATTGGCGAGCGCCAGCGTTTCGCGGCTGGAAACCACACGCTCTATTTTATCAATCGGCGTGATGCGTTCCTTGACAAGTCCAAGTTCGTACTTCGCCGCGAGAATGCGGCGCGCCGATTCCTCTATACGCTTTTCCGTGACGCGCTTCGTCCGCACGGCTTCGCGCAGGCCGCGCACAATCGCGTCCGGGTCTGCCGGTTTGAGCAGCATATCGTCGCCCGCCACAAGCGCGCGCACGCCCGCTTCGTCCTGCTTGAAGTAGATGGTCAGGCCGCTCATATCCAGCGCGTCCGTCGTAATGATGCCATCGAAATTCAGATCGCGGCGCAGCATACCTCCGAGCACTTTTGGCGAAAGCGTCGCCGGAAGCGTCGCCTTTTCGGAGATAACTTCGCCGCCCTCTTCGTTGTAAACCGGACGCACAATCTCTTCGCGCGGCAAGGGACTAACTTGCGTCGCGTCAATCTGCGGCAAGCCGATGTGCGCCGACATAATGCTGCCGACGCCCGCCGCGATGCTCGCTTTGAACGGCACAAGCTCTACATCATCGAGGCGCGAACGCTTGACGTTAATCACAGGGAGGCCGCGATGCGAATCAACCGCCGTGTCGCCGTGTCCCGGAAAATGCTTGGCGGTGCAAAGCACGCCGTGACTCTGCGCGCCTTCGATAAACGCGGCAGCCATGCGCGCCACCGCCTGCGGGTCTTCACCGTAAGAGCGCACGTTGATGACGGGATTCGCTGCGTTGTTGTTCACGTCAACGACGGGCGCGAAGATTTGCGCGACGCCTAAAGCACGCGCTTCACGCGCCGTCGCTTCCCCTTGTCGCCGCGCGTATTCGGGATTATTCGTCGCACCGACAGCCATGTTCCAGGGGAAATTTACGGTGTCGTCAAAGCGCATTCCCGCGCCCGCTTCCAGGTCAGCCGAGATGAGCAGCGGATAGCGCGCAAGCGATTGCAGGCGATTGACTAAGATTGCGGATTCATAAACGGGGCTGCGAAACAAAGTGATGCCGCCGATGTGGTTGTCTTCGATCTGATGGCGCAGGGCGCGATAAGCGTCGCTGTCCTCGTTGAGAAACGTCGCGTTGAGGCCGATGGAGATCAGTTGCCCGATCTTTTCATCAAGCGACATACGCCGCAATTCGGCGTTAGCCCACGCAAGGGCGGCGGGCGAAGGGCGGCGCGAATAGGCGCTGGCTTCCTGCGTAGAGATTACTTCCGGCGTCGCGCGTAAAAAGCTGCTCTCGACAATCGGTGATGCGCTTTGCCGCGCGCTCTGCGATAAAGCGGTCACAGGCAGCAGCAGCGCGATGATCGCCACGAGCGATGCCGCGCGCCGAAGGTTCGGACGAAGAAGAAAAGAGTTGGTCAAGGTCTTCACGTGAATTCCAGATTCTTAAGTGAACGCGAAAAAGTGTTGTTCGATTGCTTGCGGGTTGCCGTCGGATTGCCGGGCAAATGAACCTTGCAAACGTGCGTGAATAACTTAACCGCGCATCCCCCGAACGGCAAGCTCAGGCACGTAGATGTTCAATCGCTTGTTCGACGACGCCCTTTGATTGCGCGAGCGCGTTCGTGGCAGCTTCACGCGAGCAAGCTGTTTCGCTCATCACCAGCGCCACGCTTAAATTTCCGCCCGCCGCTTCTAAAGCCGCTCGCGCCGCCGCTTCGTCAAACCCCGCTTCCGCACAGAGAATACGCGCCGCACGCGCGCGCAGCTTATCATTACGCGCCTGTAAGTTCGACATACGATTGCCGGAGACATAGCCGAGCCGTATCATCGTCGCCGTCGAAATCATATTGAGCACCATCTTGTGCGCCGTGCCCGCCTTCAGCCGCGTTGACCCGGCGATGGCCTCCGCGCCGACGTTTGTGACAATGCTGATCTCCGCCGCGTGCGTGATAAGCGAATCGGGCGAAGCCGTCAAGCCGACGGTGAACGCGCCGCACGCGCGCGCTGCTTCGAGCGCCCCGATGGTATAGCGCGTCGCGCCGGAAGCGGCGATGCCGACCACCGCATCCCGTTCGCTCAAGCCGCGTTCGCGTAGGTCTCGCCCGCCCGCCGCCGCGTCGTCTTCCGAAGCTTCGACGGCGCGATAGCAAGCTTCGTAACCACCCGCGATGATTCCCTGCACGAGGTTTGGCGAAACACCGAAAGTGGGCGGGCACTCCGCCGCATCAAGCACGCCCAAGCGCCCGGATGTTCCCGTGCCGACGTAAAAAAGATGGCCGCCATTCTTTAATCGTTCGACGATTGCTTCGACGGCCTGCGCAATTATCGGCAGCACGCTCGCCACAGCCTCCGCCACACGCGCATCTTCTTCATTCATCAAACGCAAAACATCGAGCGTCGGAAGTTTGCCGATCTGCGCGGTGCGCGGGTTCTCCTGTTCGGTGACACCGAGCTGCGCTGAAGCATTCTCCTCACCGTCTTTTAATTTCATAAAGAGTTCAGGCCGGATGCGCCCGCTGATTGCTTTTGCGAGAGATGAATTTTGGCCGCGCTCTCTAATGCTATGGCCTTACGCGAGGCAGCGGCGACGGCGTATTACGACTTAACCTGCGAGTGCTAGTTGGTGCAGGTGCTCGCGTGCCATGCGCGTGGCGGCGAGGGCGGGCGCAACCAGCGGCGGAGCAAGAAAAGCAAAGGGCGCGACGCGCGCAATCTCTTCCCGCAAAGGTTGGAGCACGAGTTCGCCAGCCGCAAAGACGCCGCCGACATATGCGACCTGAAATTTTTCGCGCTCCATTCGCAGATTGCGAATCACCGCGACGGCCGCCGCGCCAAGCTCCCGCCCCGCTTCGCTGACAATCTCTGCTGCAACGGTATCTTCACTCTGCGCGGCTTCGATAACCCGGCGGCCAAACCCCGCGATGCGTTCATTGGTCATGCTCGGCGCATAAATGGCCGTCGAAAGTTCTTCCGCCTTTTGAATATCGAAATAATCGCAGGCCGCTCTCACGAGCAAAGTCGCTTGGCCGCGCCCGTCCGCCGCCCGCGCCACCGCTTGCAGAGCGCGCCGTGCGATCCACGATCCGCTTCCTTCGTCGCCCGCTAGAGGCCCCCAACCGCCCGCGCAAACGTGCCGCCCCTGGCGATTGAGGCCGCAGCAGATCGAGCCTGTTCCGGCAATCACGACCACTCCCGGCGCGCCGTCAGTTGCGCCAAACAGCGCGATGTCCGCATCCGTTACCACTTCAAGCGAGCCGATGCCGAGTCCCGTCAAAGTTTCGCGCATACGCTCGCGCACGTCGCCGCGCCTGACGCCCGCCAAACCGATTTCGGCGGCGACGATCTCCGCCCGCTGCACGGACGCGGCGGCGCACGCCTTGTCAACGGCTTCACGAATCGCCGCCGCCGCATTGCCGATGCCGACGCGCAAAGGATTCGACGGCCCGGCGATGCCTTCGCCCAACACACGCTGC
This sequence comes from Pyrinomonadaceae bacterium, assembly GCA_046262295.1. Lineage (GTDB taxonomy): Bacteria > Acidobacteriota > Blastocatellia > Pyrinomonadales > Pyrinomonadaceae > JBHENC01. The sequence continues at coordinate 294,806 of JBHENC010000001.1, forward strand.
CGCTCATCGGCGATCAAGGCGCGCGTCTTCGTGCCGCCGCCGTCCACTCCCAAAACGAGCTCCAGTGCGCCACGCTGCGGCGAGTTGCTAATATTTTTCGATCTGTAATTCATTGGCGATTCAATCTATGCCGGAATATCCGAAGCAGCACGCGAGGCACATAATGTTTAGCGGACACTAAACCCGGAACGAAATTATAGTCCTCCCCGTGCCATAATTGAAACTAAAAGATTTTATCGTTATGATAAGATTTATTGATACTTGAGATGGACACGAGAGGCGTACATGGAGATACGGCAGTTGAGGGCTTTCGCGGCCATCGCGGAGACGGGCACGTTCACGGCGGGCGCCTTGCGCGTACACGTCACGCAGGCGGCAGTTAGTATGCAGATAGGGCAGTTGGAGGCGGAAATAGGCGTGCGTCTATTCATACGCGCGCCGCGCCGGGTGGTCTTGACGGAAGCGGGCGAAGCGTTGCTGCTGCGCGCGCGGACTATTTTACGCGAGCATGATGCGGCGCTCGCGGAGATGGCCGAGTTGACCGGAGCGGACTACGGGCGGCTTCGCATCGGTAATTCGTCGGCGATGATTAGCACGGAACAACTTCCCTTAATCCTGAAGGAGTTGTGCGCCCGCCATGCGCGCGCCGAGGTCTCCGTTCATTCGGGAACGAGCGAGGCGCTGGTGCGGCAGATTCTGGACGGCGATCTCGATGTCGCGTTCGTCTCGCTGCCGGTGGAGGCACGCGGCATCCGCACCGAAACGCTGGCGCGCGATGAACTCGTCGCCATCGCCAGCCCGCGCCATGCGCTGGCAAGACAGCGCGTGATTACGGCGAAGGCGCTGGCCGGTGAAAAGTTGATTATGGGCGAGCGCGGCGGCAACACGCGGCGGTTGATTGACCGATTCTTCGCCAAAGCGGGCGTGCATCCGACGGTCACGATGGAACTGAGCCGTCTCGCAGGCATCAAGCGCATGGTCGAGGAAGGAATGGGCGTCGGCATCGTGCCGTTGCAGTCTACGCGCGAAGAAGTGCTGGCCGGGCGGCTCGTCACGTGGTGGGTCAAGGGCGCGCAATTTAATTGGGAGTTGGGACTCGCGCAACTGCACGGCGACGGCGCAGAGTCGCCCGTGCGCAAGACGTTCGTTCAACTGTGCCGCAAACATTTTAGTGCGCCGCGCCAACCAAAGAATGCGACGAAGATGGCGCGGCGCACTAAAACAATTATCGAATAAAAACGTCAGCCGTGGTTTTGATTTTTATACCTAATGAGCGATGCGTGCCTGCAGGTTGAGAGCATCGCCATATCCGGCCGTAACGACAAATTTATCGCACACACTTGGTTCATAAACATCGTTGCCCTGGTTGCTGGATTTGAATGCCGCCATTGCCGTAGTGCCACGCCGACATTCGTAGCAATCCGCAAGGCCCAGCGTATGCCCAAGTTCGTGCGTCATCAAACTGGTCATTGCGCCAAGATCAGTGACGGCGGGACTAATCGTCATGATCATGTGAACCCTGCCATTCGATATCGAATGGAATTTTATCTCACCGACACGCTCCCTCCCGGTGGGGAGGCCGCGCCTGACGATGACGCTTGAATTATTATTGGTGAGACCCTCGCGTTCAGTGCTAATAACAAAAACAATGTGAGAGCCTATCTCATTCAAAGCAGCGTTCCAGTTATTCACGCCGCGCGAGAGCGCCGCTACTTCCGCTTGACTGAAGTTATCTTTTGAGTAATAGACCCTGACCAATGTGCCCGGTTTCCAGCGCCAGCCAAGAGCTTGCGGAGAAGTCTTACTCGGCTGGCATTGTTTTGGCATCGTGGCAACACCGCTCGCACCGCCCGCCGCAACGCCCCTGGTGGTTGAGACTACCGGTCTTGCCCAAAGCAGTAGGGAAAGACCAAGGGCGACGGACAGACCGCAAAGAGATGGCTTCATCATAAGAAGTGGCTTTTCAGTTAACATGGCCTTGCCTTTATCTTGAAGTATGACGACGCCCCAGCGAGGCCAAGCCCGCGCTGTCAACAGAGCGTAAGGTGACCGCCATGTAGCTGCGAGCAGCTCCGCTACGTTTTACTTCGTCATCGCTTCGCAGCTTAAACACTGCCGTCTGACCCGGCTTCAAAAGTATGCTCGCGTCATAGTCAACCGTCTTCTGCGCTCCCTTTGCTGTGGCTTTGACGAACGACGACACAAGCCTGACGCGGTAAGAATCACCATCAATTGAAGAACCTTTGTAAACACTGACTTCCGTTTCCCGATCTAGACCTAAGATGCTTTTGGACGTTGCATCGCTCGCATTAACCATCCTGGCATTAGCATTAACCGATTTGCGCTCCAGATTCAGTTCGGCCATTTCGCCCAAAAAAGAAGTAGCCGATTGCCGTTTCTTGATGCTGGCTAATCCTTTTCTTTCTAATTGTCCGATCTGTGCGACAAATTGATTGGTGCTGAGGCTCGTATAGCTCGCGCTGCGTTTGATTCCGGCTCTTTCGCTTATGAACTCGTCAGGGTTATCTGTTGCAAAATAAGTGACTTCGATTTGGGACTGAAGGGTGCTATCAATTGGGCGCGCTTGACGAACGCCGAACGCCTCATGGTTATTACATGATTGTGCGCTGGTTTGGCGGGCGCTGATAGAGGTGAGAGTGAATAAAGCAAGGGCGGTAACGAAGATTTTCTTTTTCATAACAGTAGCTCCTTATAGTTCGGGTAGGTGGACAACATCGCGGCGCAAGCAACGAAGCGTCTTGGGAATCGCATCACTGGGGGATGCCATGTGTGGTTGCGCGCTCAGTAACTGAGCGCCATCAAGTGTGCTAATAGATGACGATTGTGATTGCTGGCAAAAGCTCAACGCATGAACGTGAAGACATTTCTACGCGCGAGGCGTAATCCCGCGCGATCAGATTAAGGCGTCGAAACTTTTAATTGTCCGGGTTAGAGCAGAAGGAGGTGATGTGATGAAAAGAAGCGGAATTATCCGGGCCGGTGTAAGCGCGTGAATGATTCCAGCCATGACTTCAGAGGCTGCCGGGTGAGAAGATAAAAGCAGCATTTTACGAAGTAAGTAATACTCCATAAAGCGGGAACGCGAAAGAAAGAAGTCCTGGCTCTTTTCAATTGCCTTCGGCAACCAGACAATCTCTCATGAAAGTGCGCCGCGTTAAACGCATACACTTACATTGTAAGAGACTCACGGCTTTGCGCCCCTACCTCACAGTAGGTTTGCCTTTATCGTGTGCAACCGTCGTGTAAAGATCAGTGCCGCAGCTAAAGCGGCTGCGACAAGGTTATTTAACGACATTCAACCTTGTTTGTCAACTTTTATTTTCAGAGAACAGTTGGCCGTGCCGGAAGACGATGATTATGGCTTGCCGCTTCCCGGCGTCGCGGTTGACGGCGCGACTTCTTCGCGCGGCCATTGTTCGCGCGGCACGTTCTTATAGACCTCTTCCATTTTCTGGTAGCCGTCTTTGATGATGGTGCTGTTGATGTTCGATTTATCAACGGCGATGGGTTCGAGCAAAATTGCGGGCACATCCTTTTTGCCGTTGTTGATGCTGGTGTTGGTCTCCACCTTTTCGCCGCGCGCGAGTTTGATCGCCGCTTCGACGGCCGCATCCGCGAGCGGTTTGAGCGGTTTATAAACGGTCATCGTCTGCGTACCGGCGACGATGCGCTGGCAGGCGGCGAGGTCTCCGTCCTGCCCCGAGACGAAAACTTTGCCCGCGAGTTTCTGTTCTTCGAGCGCCTGAACGACGCCGCCCGCCGTGCCGTCGTTGGTTGCGACCACTGCGACGACTTGGTTATTGGCCTGCGTCAAAGCGTTCTCCGTATTCTTCAAAGCTTCTTCGGCACGCCACTCGCGCGACGGTTGATCCGCAATGATTTTGATATCGCCGCGATCAACGGCGGGCTTCAGGATGTTCATCTGGCCGTCGTGGGAAAGCTTCGCGTTGTTGTCTGTCGGCGAGCCGCCGATCAGCACGTAGTTGCCTTTCGGCGCGCGGTCGAGCAACGCCTTTGCCTGCATCTCTCCGATCTTGACCACTTGGTGCGAGATATATAGATCAACATCGCTGTTCTTAATCAAGCGGTCATAACTGACGACCGGAACATTCTGTTTCTTCGCCGCTTCGACGATTGATGCCGCGACGTCGCCGCTATGCGGCACGACGACCAGCACATTGATGCCCTGCGTTAAAAGGTTCTCGGCCTGCCGCAACTGTTCCGCATCGTTGCCGTTGGCGACCTGCGTCGAAACCTCCGCGCCGAGTTCCCGTGCGTGCTGCTCGAATAAATCTTTGTCGCGCTGCCAGCGTTCCTCCTTCAACGTATCCATCAAAAAGCCTATCCGAACCGTGCCGCTTTTCTTTGCTCCGCCGCCGTTACCATTTCCTCCCGCGTTCTGTTCCGGCGGCGCGCTCACGCATCCGGCGCAGAGCGCAGCTATCGTCAATAATGCATACATCGCCATTCTGAAACGTCGCATATTTTTATCCTTTGCTCTTTTAAGTTGATTTGCTTTCGTTGTAGCTGAACGAAAATAACATTCGTCTTTTATCATTTGTACGCCGAAGAGTATAAGCGCAAGAGTTTACACCTTAATGAAAATCTTTTTGCGATAAAGCAGCGTCATCAAACCGAGCCATACCAGCAGGTAGGCGAGCGCGTAAAAGAGCGAGGCGTTGATCGGCGCCGCCCATGATAGAAACAGATGCTCGTAGATGTAAGTTTTGGATGTGCCAAGTTGACCGTTCATGCGCGGCAGTCGCCACAAATTCATCAGGCGCGCGAGCAACGCCGAGCCGACGAAAAGCGCGATGGCGTTGACGCCAAAGATGACGAACGGCTTCGCCCACGCGCGATAATTCTTAATCTCTATCAGCCAGTAACAGACGGCCAGAAGTTGCAACGCCATGCCCGCCGTAAAGAGCACGTAAGAGCTTGTCCAGAGGGCTTTGTTGATCGGAAACCAACTGTTCCAAATCCAACCCGCGACGATGCACGTGACGCCCGCGACAAACATCCCCGCGACCTTTTCGAGCGGCGTCTGTTTCCGCCGCAACCAGTGTCCGGCGAGAATGCCGATCAAGGTTGTGGCGATGGCCGGGATGGTGCTCAGGACTCCTTCGGGATCGTAAATCTTCGTGTACATATGCCCGCTCAACAAACTGCGGTCAACATACGCCGCGAGGTTTCCTTCCTTGCTCAAGTCGCCCATGCCGTAGCCGGGGACGGGCGTCAAAGTCATCAACAGCCAGTAGCCCAAAAGCAGCGCAACGATGATCGCGCTTTGCGTTCGCCAAGTCGTTTTCAGAAAGATAAGCGACGCGAAAAGATAACAGACGGCGATGCGTTGCAGCACTCCGGGAATGCGTATCACGGAAAGGTTGTAGACGCGCAGAACGCCCTGCGGATTGTAGTAAGGAAAACCGTGAATCAAAAGGCCGAGTCCGAAGATAACGGCGGCGCGACGCATCACGCTCAACCACAAAGCGCGCCCGCCCTTGCCCGTCTCAACGCGACGCGCGAAAGAGAGCGTGATCGAAACGCCGACGATAAAAAGAAAGAACGGAAAGATAAAATCCGTCGGCGTCCAACCGTGCCACTCCGCATGATCGAGCGGCGCATAAACCGGCGCGCCGCCCGGATTATTGACGAGCACCATCGCCGCAATCGTCAGCCCGCGAAACACATCGAGCGAAACGAGCCGCCCCGTATCTCCGGCTGCTCTTTCGTCCACCAACGCGCTCATCTCATGCTCGCCTCATTCTTTACCATCATTGAAACCAACACCGGCGCGGCGTTAGATTGCGAAGTGGACAGACACCTAAGCCGCGAGAACTATTTGATGCAAACATCTATCAGCGCAACTACATCTTCGACGAACTGCGCTGCCGCCCTTTCGACAAACTTCGCCTTGCGAGCATTAAAATCCACCGACTTTACTTGCTCGACCATAACAAAGCCTGTCAACGAAGATGAACTTGGCACAGGCAAATGAAACGGAATATTGCGATTGGTGTTCGTGACCGGACATACAATTGCTAATCCTATTGCCTTGTTGAAAAGGATATTACTGATGACAAGCGCAGGTCTTCTACCTTTTTGTTCGTGGCCAGATTGCGGGTCAAAGGATAGCGTAATGAAGTCCCCTTTATCGGGAACGTAAGCTGACATCTACCATTCTTCCTTCCCGGCAGGTTCGCCGAAGCCTTCTTCACCTGCTTGATAATCCAGCGGCATCCGCGAAATCATCTCGGCCAAATCAAACTTCTTGTCGCTCGCGGTGTGTTCAAGGTCAGGAACAATGACATAAACCCTTGTCTTCTCCGGCAGGCTAACATTTGCCGGGAGCCGAACCTGCCCATTTTCCACCATGCCTTGAAAAGTTGTGACTGACATAAGCATTCCTCCAAGAGCTTAATTCTACGACAACGACGCGAAGACGCCCAACGCCCGCCATCAGCCGCCGCACACACAACCTAATGAGCGGCAAGTCTCGCAGATGAAAGCATTGCTATTCGCGCTCTGGTTGAATGAGTTGTTATGCGAGCCAAGCCAAAAAACATTGGGGTTCCCTATGACATATTCCTCGCAGCTTTCAAGATTCCATACGCCCAGTTAATTTCCTTAAACCTTTCATCATCGCTTACTACACTTGCATCAGGATGATAAATCTGGGCAAGTTTTTTGTATAGCTTTCTGATTTGCTCATCGGTTGCGGTTGGTGAGATTCCAAAAATTCGATACGCCTTTTCTTCATCCGGTCCCAGAATAAATTGCTCCTCTTCAAATTCTTCGTCCCTTTTCTCATATCTTTTATTTGCTTCATTAGATGTCTGGTATAGCTCATCTTGAACTTTCTCAATGTTAATCTTACTTTTCCATCTAAGGTAACGACACAAGTGTATTAGTATCAGACCAAAGGGAGATGCTTTAACTAAAGGCCTGAGCAAGGTTTCATTCACGTAAGCCATGGCAGCCGGTGGCCCGCCCACATTGATCCTCATATTGACAATCATGCCTGCAAAAAACCATATTCCAAAGCAGAGCAGAAATGTGTAGCCTATACTTCCGATTAAGGTCGGTTTCTCTAGCATTCGAGTTAGACCTCACTAAGATTATGCACTGCTTATTGCACTTCACCGAGAAGCGCATAACGCATAGTAGATGTTTGTGAGTGCATAATTAATTGCGCCTTTTGGTCAAGTTAATAACAATAAAACGGAAGTAGTGAGTCAGTTTGAGTTTCCGACGCAATGTTTATCGGCGGGATAATTTCAAACTGCCCTGCCACCAAACGCTTTCCTTATGGTGCGCTCTTATTCTCAATCGTATCCGCCGGACGCGCGCCGAGGCCGAAATCTTCGGGGGTGGGCAGTGTCGAAGTATCTTCGTACTCGCGCAGGGCGTCGTCAAGGGCGCGGCTTTTTGTGAGCCAAACGTTTATCATCAGATCGTAGCGTGCGAGGATGCTCTGTAACCAGTACGGGCGATTTTCGCGTAACCATTGAGTGCGATAGCCTTCGCGTAAGGCGGCGAGTTCTTCGCTCATCTCGCGCAGGCGGTTGTAGATCGCTCCCGCATAGCGATTGCGCAGGCGCAGCACCTGCCGCCGGTTGCCCATGTTCAGGTAAGCGTTCCAGTAATCGCGGCTGAACTGTTCGGCGACTTCCATGCGTCGCCCCAAGTGATCGAAGCGTTCGGCGGCGAAGCGCAAGGCGGCGAGGCTCTCGCGGTTACGGCGCGCTCCGGCCTGCTCGCGCAGCAAACCTTCTTCCGCGCGTTCGACGGCGAGACGCATTTTCGGTGTCTTCTCATCGAGCGAGCGGGCGCGCTCCTGAAACGCTGACGTAAACGGCCCCTGCCAGAAAAGTTGATCGCTCGAATTAATGCCGAGCGTGGCGTTGACGCTGCCGAGCGCGCGTATGGCTTTAACGAATTGGTCGCCGTCGTGACGAAAGAACGCCCAGTCGAAATTGCGGTCGAAGCTTTCGGCATCGAGCGGCGCGTCCTGCCATGAAGCGGCTGCGCCGAGCGCGATGCCGTACCATGTCATCTCGAACAGTGATTCGCCGTCGTCGTCCCAAGAAGTGTTCATCAAGCCCAGAACGTGCGCGGCCTGCCCGTCGCGCGCGAAGTTGCGTATGTTGACGATGGCCGTATCCGTGTTGGGGAAAATCTGATTCCAATTCTGCACGCCGGGACACACGAATTGATCCAGGCCAGCTTTGCGAAACGGCTCTATGCGCGGGGCGTAAGAATCGCGCGCGCCATACGTCCAGTTCATCACGATCATGTCGCGCGGAATGTTGCCGATTAAATCCGGGTGGTTGAGCGCGATGTCGCCCCACATCATCAAGCGGCGATTGTAAGGCTGCAAAAGATCGTGGACGCGCCGCAGATGCTCGAAGTAGACAGAACCGACGCCGCGCTGCTTGACGGCTTCGCGGCTTTGCCCTTCGCCCAACTCGAAGGTTTCGTCCGCGCCTATGTGAAAGAATTTTCCGGGAAAGAGATCGTTCAATTCGCGGTATAAATCGCCGACGAGCGCGTAGCTTCCCGCTTGCTGCGGCGATAGCACATCGCCGTAAGGCGTCTCGGCAAGCTCGTTATATTTCTCAAACTTCAAGGCTTTGTGCAGATGGCCGAAGGTCTGTTGTTCGGGCACGAGTTCGACGTGATAGCGGTGGGCGTAGGCGACGAGTTCGCGTATCTCTGCGGGCGTGAGCGCGCCGTCTTCGGGAGCGATCAAAGGATGCGCGCGGCTCGCAAAAGTATGCTCCATGTAAAAGGAGTGCATATTGATTTTGAAGGCCGCGAAAGTTCTGATCTGTTTTTTGATGTACGCGACGGTCGGCACGGGGCCGCGACTGATGTCGTCGGAGACGGCACGCCAGCGCATCGAAGGCCAATCAACGATGCGGACGCCCGGCACGTGCGCCGTCGCGCCGTCACCGCGCACGAGTTGCTTAAGGGTCTGCAAACCGTAGAAGACGCCCGCCGCCGTGCGCCCCGCGACAACAATCTCATTTGCGCCGACATCGAGCACATAGCCTTCATCGTTCAAACTCTGCGGCACGCTCGCGCCGGAGCGTGCGAGCGCGGCGCGTATCTCGCTATTGTCCGTGAGGCCAATAAGAACAGCGCGTCGCGCGCCTCTGCGTCGCCCGACGCTCAACGCAACATTCGCCGTCTCTTTAACGTCATTAATGAAATCCTGCGCCGCGAAGAGATCGTCTTCGGAGCGTGGATCGGCGAGCACGACGGGCGTGCCGCGTGAGAGCGCGAAATCATCGCCGCCGCGCAGTAGTTCCAACTGTTTCGGTTGCGGTATCAACTGCGGGGTGTTCGCGGCGATAGAAGCGTTACTGCCGCTACGTTGTTGTTGCGCCAGCGCGTTGCACGCCGCAAGCGTTAGGAGGCAGAGCAGCAGAGTCAGGCGGCGCGAGATGTTTTTGGTTGAAATATTTTTGATTGAAAGATGTTGCATACGTTGTGCGTGTTCGCTGGACACTGAATCGGGCGATGAGCGGAGCGGTAGACTATTTTGCCGTTTAAGTTGTATTAACTTGAGAATGTTTGCCGGTGTCGTATCCTGTCGAATAATAATTTTTGTGGCAAGCTCGTTCGGACAATTACCATGACGGCTTTTCGCTGTCAACAAAGTCGCCGCGCGCGTGATGCGCAGTATGTCAGAGGAGGATAGGAAAACCATTGTCTTTGATGCTTGAAGAGATTATGGAGCAGCCGCACGCGCTCGCCCAGACTATCGCGGAGGAGCGCGGCAAAATCACGCGGCTCGGCGCGTATTTGAAGACGCGCGAAATAGATTTGATTGTGCTGGTGGCGCGCGGCTCGTCCGACAATGCCGCGCTCTTCGGTCGCTACCTGCTGGAGACGATGACCGGCATTCCGGTTTCCCTTGCCGCGCCTTCCGTCTATACGCTCTACAACGCGAAGCTTAATTTCAAGCGCGCGCTCGTCATCGGCGTTTCGCAATCCGGCGAAGGCGAGGATATCAACTGCGTGCTTGAGAGCGCACGCACGGGCGGTGCGTACACCATCGGCATCACCAATGAACCGCAGTCGTCTATGACCAATGTCGTAGACGAAACTCTGCTGATGCACGGCGGGCGCGAACGCTCCGTCGCGGCAACGAAAACTTACACGGGACAGATGATGCTCTTTTATATGCTGGCCGCCGCGCTCTCGGAAAACAGCGCGACGCCGGACGGCAGCGCGATTGCCGGTTACGAGCGAATCCCGGAGTATGCCGCGCGCGCGCTCGAGTTGCGCGATGAAATCGCCGCGCTCGTCGAACGCTATGTCTTCATGGAAAACTGCGTCGTGGTCGGGCGCGGCTTGCACTACGGCAACGCTTACGAGTGGGCGCTCAAACTGATGGAAACCTGTTACGTAGTGGCGGAGCGTTTTTCGTCCGCCGATTTCCTGCACGGCCCGCTGGCGATTGTCGAACGCCATTTTCCGATTATGCTGTTTGCGCCGCCGGGCGCGACCCTCACCGGCGTCAAAGAATTGATCGAGCGTCTGCGGGAGTTGCACGCCGATTCGCTTGTTATCACGGAAGACGCTGGTGTGGCGGCGATGGCCTCGCGCAGCATTCTCGTGCCCGCCGTCGCCAACGAATTCCTCGCGCCGATTCCCTACATTATTCCCGCCCAACTCTTCGCCGCGCTACTCGCCAAAGCCAAAGGCCTGAACGCCGACGCGCCGCGCTCGCTCTCGAAAGTAACGCGCACGCTCTGAGCATGACGAAAGCGTAGCAAGCTAGGCTTAATCAATCCGGCGCAGTGGAATTGAGCAGATTGGCGCGGACAAGCAGTTCGCCTGTTTGCGGATTAATCAATCCGTTGTCTTCATCCTCGATGCTGACGGCCTGCGTATAAACGTCACCGGCAATCGGGCGGCGGCGCAACTCTTTTTTGAAGGCGCGAATCCGCGAGCTTTTCGTTTTCTTATCCTCCGGGCCACCGTACTCGACGAAGCCGAAGCCGCCCCACTCGCTGACGATGAGCGGCACTTGCCCGACATAAAAATACGGATCGCCGACGATAATCGGTTGCGCCGCGACGCCTTCGTTCTGTCCCCGCGTCAGCATATCGAGCAACTCGCGCCAGCGCGCGACATCCGGCGTGTAAAGATGCGCCGTCAACAAATCGGATTTCAAACGCCCTTCGACGGAGACGTGATGCCAGCCGTCGTTGTCCACCACCAAAACCTGCGGGTGATGCAGTCGCATATAGTCGTAAGCGCGCCCGATATACTTGCGCGTTTCCATGCTCGTGGCGATGTCCTGCGCGCCCCAATCTTCATTGTACAAACTCCAGATCACGATTGACGGGTGCGAGCCGATATGGACGAGCATACGCATCATCTCGCCCCAGTGATTATCGCGGCTGCGCTGGCTGGAACTGTGCGGACTCGGCACTTCGACCCACAACAGCATTCCCATCTCGTCGGCTAGATCGTAGATGCGCGGATCAATGCCGCTGATATGAACGCGCACCAGATTGCAGCCAAGCTCTTTCATCGCACGCATATGCCGCTGCGTTTCTTCAAACGATGCCGTGCCCGGCTGATACAGAATGCCGTCCAGATAAAGCGGCTCGTTGTTGAGATAGACGGCGGTTCCGCGCGCTTCGATTGTGCGCAAACCGAAGTGCGTCTCGATCTGCGAGAGGCGTTCGTTCTGCCCGATTAATTGGGCGACCAGATGATAAAGGTGCGGCGCGGCGGGCGACCATAAATCCGCTTCCGGCAATTCCAGCGTGACGCGCTGCTGCCGCTCTCCGGCCTCCAACGGCAACTGCACTTCGCGCACCATAATCGCCTGCTCGCTGCCGCGCGGACTGACCACGAGGCGCAACGTGTAAAGTCCCGGATCATGCACGCGCGTCGTCAGATCGAAGGCAACGAAACGATCACGGTAGCTGCTGATGACATTCAAACGCGAGCGCAGACGGTTTCGCTCGACGGGTTCGAGCCACACGCTTCTGACCGCGCCCGTATAAGTTTGATACCAGATGCCGCCGCGCTTGTAGACGTGCGATTGTTGCTTGCCGCGCGGAATCTCCGCATCAAGGGAATCGGCGATGCGCACCGTCAGACGGTTAACGCTCTGCAAATGTTCTGGCGGCAACTCGTAACTAAACGAAGTGTATTCGCCGAAATGAACGTCCTCGTCTTCGACCGTCTGCAACAGATGCCCGTTGAGCCACACGCGGGTTTCATAGCCGCACGCGCCGAACGTCACCTGCAACAAACAATCCGGCGCTTGACACCAATTCTCCGGCACGGTGAATTCGCGTTCGTACCACGCCACGACGCTGTCCTGCCACGCGGGTGTCTGCTGCTGCGCATCTCTCGCTTCCATCATGTGGGCTTCGATAGAGCCGGGCCACGTCGCCGTATGCTGATATTCGTGTCCCAGATACCAACGCTCCGTCAGGCCGCGATCATCCAGATCAACGCCGAACCGCCACTCACCGTTCAGCAGTTCGTACACGTTCAGGCGATTGACAGAGCGCGGCAAAGGATTCAGTTGATCCCGCACCAGCTGCGCATCATTCTTATCCCGCGTGAAACCGAAATCTTTATTTGCCATTGTCCTCTCCAACGCCTTAACTAAAGATTAACTTCGGTGCTCTCAACGACTGTGCGCTACGATATTGCCGCTTATCATGGCTCACCGTAAAAACTCCCTTTGTATTCGTTGCTCATTGTTATAGCAAAGGACACGCATCAAATAAAGCAAATGCCCGCAAGCTTTGCTGAACCTGCGGGCATCCTTCGGGTTGAGTTTTCCGTCAATTTCAGGGCGCATGGACAAGGAACACATCATATGCCCAGCGTCCCAAGTCCGTGTGATTTGTGCCGTACACCTTCGCGCGATACCGGAATTGATTGCCATATCTATCCGTGCGTCTGGATTCTCTGTAATCAAGCGCAATGGCTTCTATGCCCAACTCCCACAAGGTGTGCAGTTCCTCTGATTCCGAAACCCCGTTGTGATTCGCATCCTGCCACAGTCTGAGATGTGCGAAGATCGCATCGCGGCCATCTATCACACCGTCAGAGTTTCCGCCCTGCTCCGCTTTGTCGTATTCAGCCAAAGCGAGAAATCCGTTCGGCTGATTGGAAGGCGGCTGCGGCGTGAAGTTGCCGAACAGTTCCGTGCCGTCATCAATCGTGCCGTTATGGTTGCGATCCACAGCCAGCCACATCTCATCACGCTGAATCCAACTAAAGCGCACCGGATAACCGGTAGCGGCAATATCGAAGACCGCGCCATTAGCAACATCGGTGAGATGGAAGCCGTCGCCCAACGTGTCAATGACAATCGGTGAAGGACAGTAGCAGCCCGGATCGGCGCTATCAATCATTCCGTCGCCGTCGTTATCCAGCCCGTCCTGGCAGGAAGCGGGAGCCTCAATATCGCATGATGAAGTGCCGTTGTAGCCTTCGATGCTTCCGGCGCCGCCAGCGCACGTGCAATAGCTTGAATTCCACGTTCCGCCATCTAATAAACATGAATTCTGTAAGTTCACGTCGCAACTACCCGGTGGCTGATTCTCAGGCGGAGTCAAAGTATTAACGTCATAGCCACTGATCTGCTGAACTCTTGAATTATCGCAGGGCGTAGGGCCAGTGCGCCCATAAGTGTGATTATTAAAATCAGCGAGGGCGCACGTCGGGTGACCATTGATGTCCGGCGGGCCGCCGCCCTGCGCACAGACGCCGCGATTCATTATTGATACACCTTGGTTCTGGCAGTCTTCTTGAGTGCCGTTGCAATGGTCTAATCCGAAGGTGTGGCCTAGCTCATGCGCTAAATCCATCTGTAAGGCTGTGCAATCGGTGATGTTCGTGTTGATGCGAATAACTGCGCTATTGCGATTCGTGCCATTGTCTCCCGGAGCGGTATCGCCTAAGAGAACCGGGTCGGTAAATCCGTTAACTTGAAGACCGTTGGCGACGCCGGGAGAATTGACAGACCTATTTGTTGTCGGGTTAAAAGAAGCAACTGTAGCTGAACCGTAGTTGACACTAAACTGCACACCGGAGAGATTGTCAATTCTCGCATTATTGAAATTCGTGAACACCGTCGAGATGCAGCTAAACTGCTGAGGGGTCAAGTTCGCTGAATTTATATTAACTGTGACGACAGTATTTTGCGCCCAAGCGTCCAACTGTCCGCGCCGGCTGGTTGACGGAGTGTTGCCCGCCGTACAGGAAGTTTGCTGCTGCGCATGAACGCTAATTATTGAATAAGCTGCCAGTGAAAATAGTGAGCAGCAGATGAACAGTGCGGAAAGTTTAAGCGGCGATATTCTGGTGAGATTCGGCATCGCTTTTACCTCCCGCCTTCCGATGTGTTAAGGGACGCGCGCGTGATGGCTTCTCTGACATCGTTCAGGAACGCCGCTTCGTCTGCTCCTTCATATTTCTGGTGAGCGGCAAGCTGATAGGGTACTGGTATCGCCTTGTCGGAGCCATCCAGAGGATGGACGCGGCCTGCGCGCAACTCGTATCCGGTGATGATGGCGAAGCTTTGTCCTTCTTCGTCGGACTTGAGGAAAAATAAGTACCGCCGTCCTTTGCGTGGAAATGGCTTTTCACGAAATAGAGTGAAGTAAACTTTGCCCGACGGAAAGCGAACTGCGCCGCCGCCGCGTGTTATATCTATTGAATCGCCGATATTGAAACGCACAGCCGACTCACGCTTAAGCACTTCATCAACGCGCAAGGCAAATTCGGAATAAACGGATGTTCCGTCATCCGATAAATAAGCATGGGCGTCCGTGACCTCGCCGATAACGATAGTGTCACTCTGCGACGCAGGCAGAGCCGCTTCGGGCGGCGCATGGCTTGAAAATCCGCCATAACCTGACTGACTGTTTTCGGTTATCCTGAAGATTTTAGCATCTTGGGGATTATCGAAATTCCCGTTGTGTCTTTTCCCCCGCGCCTTTCGTAAACTTCGCCTTTTCGGATCAGCCGGTTCGGGAGCTACGGCATCTGCTGTGGGCACTGACTCGTCAATGGCCTTTCCCTGTGCAGGCGAACCATTTTGATTTCTGATATTCAGTGCTCTCATCGCCGTTGCCATTGCCACCGGCAACAGAATAAGAAAGACTAAAACTAATTTTCTGTGGTTTCGCATAAGGAATTCCTTTTAGCTGAAGGTGATTATTTTTGAATATGAGGTTAAGCAGGAGCGAGGCTCGTTGAGGAGTAAGGCTCTTGCTAACTTCAGTATAAGTGACGGACGCATCTATACACTCGTCGCCGGAAAGCTGTCAAGGCTTATTTGCAGCAAGCACCGCGCGCGCGCTTAACTCGAATTATCAACCGCTTCCAAAAAATTTTATGCCGAACAAATCGAGCAACTGTGTGCCGAGCATGGTGATGACGGCCAAGCTAATCATCACGCACGTTCCCCAGCCGAGCACGTTGTAGAGGCGTGTGTTTTTGAGGTCTCCGGTCAAGCGTTTGTCGTTGATTAAAAGGAGTATGAAGACGAGGATAATGGGTAGCAGAATGCCGTTCAAGACCTGCACCCAGAGCAGCAATCTGACGACCGGCAGATTCGGAATCAACGCGACGCTCGCGCCGACGACGATCAGCGCCGTGAAGATAGCAAAGAAAATACGCGCACGGCGAAAGTCAAGATTGACGCCCTTCGGCACGCCGAACGCTTCGCTAATGGCGTAGGCGGTCGCCAGCGGCAATACTGCTCCGGCCAGAAGCGACGCGCCGATTAAGCCGACGGCGAAGAGCGCGCCCGCCGCATGGCCGACCACCGGCTCAAGCGCCACCGCCGCATCCGCCGCCGAATTAATTTCCGTTTTGCCGATGACGTGCAGCGTCGCGGCGGTGGCGATTATCATGAAGATGGACATCAAATTGGAAAAGATCGCGCCCGTGTAAGTGTCTATCCGCTCCGGCCCGTAGTGGCGGCGGGCGACGCCCTTTTCCACCAGCGAGCTTTGCTGAAACAGTTGCATATACGGCGTGATCGTCGTGCCGAGCAAGCCCACCAGTATAAAAATATATTCGGAATCCTTTTGCAGCTTCGGGATGAATGCGCCGCGCGCCACATTCGACCACTGCGGATGCGCCATAAAGACCGCGACCGGATACACGAAGAAGGCGAGCGTCATCAGCAGAAAGATTCTTTCGACCCACCCGTAAGAACTGAAGATCACCAGATACCACAGCAGCGCCGCGCCGATTGGCACGGCGAGATACTTGCTGACGCCGAGTATCTCCATCGCCGCGCCGATGCCGACAAACTCGCTGATGACCAGCCCGCCGTTGGCAATGAGAATCACCGTCACGGCAAAGAGCGCCCACCCGATGCCGAACTGCTCGCGTATCAAATCGAGCAGGCCGCGCCCCGTCGCCGCGCCCAGCCGCGCGCACATTTCCTGCACGACGGCGAGCGAGACGGTGATAATCAGCATCACCCAGATCAGATCGTAGCCGTACTTCGCACCGGCGGAAGCATACGTCGTGATGCCGCCCGCGTCGTTGCCTGCGGAGGCGGCGACGATGCCCGGCCCCAGCAGAAACAGCCAGCGCAGCAAGCCTTTCGGCGTGCGACGCAAACCGCGCAGCCGCACGCTTCGCCCGCGAATCGTCATCCGCACGCTTTCGCGTATCATTCGCGGGCGCGTCGGTAAGACGAGCGCGTCAACGGATTCGAGCGGCTCAAGTCCCTGTGTTGCCGGGCGGTGCGGCGGCCGTTCGCTCATGTGAAGACCCTCGGCGCTTGTGAGCGCCAGCTCTGCGGCGCGACCAGCGCAACCGCCGCATCAACCGTCACGATGCCGACAAGTTGGCCTTCGCTGCCCGTCACAGGCATCGCCGCCAAATGGCTATTAATCACTCTGTAAGCAGATTCATTCGCCTCCTCCCAAGGATGCAGCGTCGTCACGTAAGGGTCCATCAAGTTCTCTATTTTCGCTTCATCGTCGGCTGTCACAATCGTGCGCAAAGAGACCAGACCGCGCAGAAGGCGCGTCTCTTCATCGTCAACGACGTAGATTAGAAAAACGAACCCGGGTTCTTTCAGCCGCTCGCGCAACACGCGGCGGGCTTCGGTGATAGTCAATCCCACCGCGATGCAAACCACGTCGTTGGTCATAATTCCGCCCACCGTATCCTCCGGGTAACGCAATAACTCGACGATGCGTTCGCTGCGGTCTTTCGGCAGGCGGTTTAGATAAAGCCGCGTCGTGTCGGGCTTCAGGTGTCCGACCAAATTCGCCGCTGCATCGGGAGCCATCAGCTCAAGCAAACGAATCGCCTGATCTTCTTCGAGTTCCTCGAAGACCTGTAGCTGGCGTTCCGGCGACATGGCTTCGAGCGTGTCTGCGGCTTTCGGGTCAGGCAGCAGCGTGATGAGTTCGGCGGCGTGCAGATACGGCAAGGGGTCTGTCAGGCGCGCGATTTCGCCGGGCGGCAGGCGCGTGATGCGCAGATTATAGCCCGCGCCGTTCTTCACGGCCTGCGGGTCGCCGCGCAAAAACTCCACGTACTTCCAATCGAAAAGCCCGCTCTTGCGCACCTGTGTGTAACGCCCGCCCGTGAGACGGCGCAGCATCGCACGCGCACTTGTGTCCGCCGCATGAAGACGCAATTGATGGCCGGTTTCTTCCAGACATAGATCGTTGGCGCGCGTCGCGCGGCGATTCTGCAAGTCCAGCACCAGCGCGTCCAGAATATCGCGCCTGAGCAGCACTTCGCCCTTCGGTAATTCCGGCGTCGTCGGCTCGGCGTGCGCTAAATCTTTGACTTTGATCCAGCGCGCGGCCACGTCAATTGATTCGACATCGCTCCATGACAGAGAGCATTCCGTTCCGTCCGGTTGTTGAAAGAGCACGCGCGTCACCGGCGGGTAATCGTCTTCAAGCAGCGCGACGGCCACATCAGTCAACCTTGCGCGCTTTTCGTGCCGGTCAATTAACTCAAAGCGGCGCAGCCTTGAAAGCATCATCATCCGGCTGAAGTCTCCCTCAATATTGCGAAATGGAAAGGCGGGTTAAAGCGAATTCTGCGATGCGTATGAGTATTGCGGGTAAATGTTTGAGCGGCGCGGTTCGCGTGCGTGTGAATCGTTCGACTCTCCTTTAGCAAATTCAACTCCTTCGAGCTATCGCGCCGGTGGTATAGATTGAAGACGCCGTGCCGCCCGCACCCTGATGATTCGCCGCGTGCTCTTGCTTGAACCGGGATTCTACACGCAAACGCGCGCGAACATAAACTTATCTTTTCAATGTCGCACACAAAAACTCGCGCTGACCTGTCTGGCGGGCGCCCGCGAGAGAATCCTGTGCGGCGCGTTCGGGGTTTGAGTCTCGCCGCTTTGCGCCGCATAATGAAGGGAAACGCGCCGTAGGCTTTTCATCTTGCGCCGTTCATCTCGTAACGAAAAGGACAATCATCAATATGCTGCGCCGCCGCCATCAATACACAGGACTGCTCGCCACCATCGCGCTCGTTTGCTTCTGCACGAGCGCCCTCGCGCAAAACAAGCTTCTGACCATTGACGACATCTTCGATCCCGTCAGGAAAGTAAATTTCAACGGCACGCCGCCCGCGAATTTACAGTGGCTCAAAGACGGCGATTACTATTTGCAAAGCAGGACGGATAAAGCGTCCGGCCTTTCGCAGCTCTTCAAAGTGAATGCCGCGACGGGCGAAGCCGCGCCCTTTTACGATGCCGCGAAGATGGAAGCCGCGCTCGCACGCCTGCCGAACATCGCCGCCGCCGACGCGAAGAAACTGGCGCATCGTTCCACATACCAGATGAACACGGCGCAAACCGGCGTGCTGCTCAATCAAGGCAAAGATTTAATCTATTACGAATTCGGCAGCGACACAGCGAAACGAATAGCAAGCGGTAAGAACGAAATCGCCAACGAAGAGTTTAGCCCCGACGGGCGCATGGCGAGCTTCGTGCGCGACAATAATCTGTACGTTGTCGATCTCGCTTCGGGACGCGAACGCGCGCTGACAAACGACGGCAGCCAGACCATCATCAACGGACGGCTCGATTGGGTCTATGAAGAAGAACTCTACGGGCGCGGCATCACCAAAGGCCACTGGTGGAGTCCCGATTCGACGCAGATTGCTTACCTGCGCCTTGACGAAGCACCCGTCCACAACTTCACGGTCGTTGATCACATCCCGCGCCGCCAGAACATAGAAGAGACGCCGTATCCGCTCGCGGGCGATCCGAATCCGATTGTCAAGCTCGGCATTGTGAGCGTTGTGGGGGGCGGCGCGCCGAAGTTCGCGGACACCTCGAAATACACGCCCGCAGACTTTCTCATCGTGCGCGTCGCGTGGCATCCAGACAACCGGCGCGTCGTATATCAGGCGCAGAACCGCGAACAGACGTTTCTCGATCTCAACTACGCGAACGCGGCGAACGGCGCATCGCAAATGCTGTTTCGTGAACAAACCAAAGCATGGATCGAAGCCGTTGACAGCCCGCGCTATCTGAAGGACGGTTCGTTTCTGTGGCGTTCCGAACGCAGCGGCTGGATGCATCTTTACCACTACGCTCCCGACGGCAAGTTAATCAAGCAGGTCACAAACGGGCAATGGGAAGCACGCGCGCTCGAAGGCGTTGACGAGAGCAATGGCTTCGTTTACTTCACGGGCACGAAAGACAGCCACATCGCGGATCAAGCCTACCGCATCAAGTTAGACGGCACGGGACTCACGCGCATCACGCCACTGGACGGCGCGCACCGCGTCGCCTTTAATCCGCAGGCGACTACGTTCGTGGATTACCGCAGCGATATCAACACGCCGACGCAAGTTCGCCTCTACAAAGCAGACGGCACGCTCGCCCGCGCGATTGACGAAAACAATGTTGCCGCCCTCAAAGATTACAAGCTCGGCACACCGCAATTTCTTCAAGTCAAAACACGCGACGGCTTCGTGATGGAAGCCTTGATGATAAGGCCGCCGGACTTCGACCCGAACAAAAAATATCCCGTGATGAGCTACACCTATTCGGGGCCGCACGCGCCGTCAGTTCGCAATAGCTGGGGCGGCGCAACTTATCTATGGCATCAACTGCTCGCGCAGAAAGGCTACATCATCTGGATTTGCGACAATCGTTCGGCAAGCGGCAAAGGTGTCGAAGCGGCTTGGACGAGCTACAAGAATTTCGGCCCGCTGGAATTGCGCGATCTCGAAGACGGTGTCAGCTACTTAAAAAGCCAGCCCTTCGTTGATTCGTCGCGCATCGGTCTATGGGGCTGGAGCTTCGGCGGCTTTATGACGACCTACGCCTTAACGCACAGCAACAGTTTCCGCTTAGGCATCGCAGGCGGCAGCGTCACCGATTGGCTCAACTACGATTCCATCTACACCGAACGCTATATGCTGACGCCCGAACACAACCCCGAAGGCTACAAGACCACTGCGCCCGTATCAGCCGCCGCCAATCTTCAAGGCAAGCTGATGCTCATTCACGGCGCGATTGACGACAACGTGCATTTACAGAACACTGTGCAGTTCGTCTATGCCCTGCAAAAGGCCGACAAGCCTTTTCAACTGATGCTCTACCCCAAATCGCGTCATGGCGTCTCCGACCCCCTACTCGTCAAACATATGCGCGCGATGATGACCGACTTCATCACGAAGAATTTGTAAAGAGAGAACGCCGAATTGTAGGGGCAGAATATTTATAGGAGTGGCAAAGAAAAAGAGGCGCAAACTTTTGCTTGCGCCCCGCACTTGAAATCAGAGAACGAAACTACGCCGGCTGTTTCAGGCTATTCCGTAATTCCGTGAAGTCGGCGCGCATCGAAAGCATCTCGCCGCGCGTCGTGTGCGCCATGCTTTCAATACGATCAAGGCGAATCTCAATATGGTCAAGGCGGATATTGACAGCCTCGAAACCTTTATCCATACGCTCGCCGATTGCGTTCATACGCTCAAGCAAGGTCTCTAGTGTGGGTTTGGTGATGTTCTCGCTCATGTAGGAATGATACGCCCGCGAGGGTCACAGTTGCAAATTTATTTTGCACGCAAAAAAGAGGCGCAAGCCTCTCGCCTGTGCCTCTTCATTACCGGCGCGGTTTCCTTTATTCGCCGTAATTCTTCAGCCTTCCTGCTGCGTTTGGTTTTGCATCATGCGTCGAATCGGAATTGCCAGCACTGCGAGGAGGATCGCCGAGATAATAAGCGCGGCGGCAGTCGCCGTGAATAATTGCGGCGTCTGTTCGAGCTTCTCCGGGTCAACGTGTCCGCCGACGAGTCCGGCGATTAAATTGCCGACCGCCGAAGCGAGAAACCAGATGCCCATCATTTGCCCGACGTAGCGGCGCGGCGAGAGTTTGGTCATAGACGAGAGACCGACCGGACTCAAACACAATTCGCCGATGGTCTGGAAGAGATAACTGAATGTCAGCCACCACGCAGACACTTTGACCGCGCCGCCGCCCCGCACCACGATGTTCGCGGCGAAGATCATAATCAGAAATCCGACGCCCGCGAACAACAAACCGAGCGCGAATTTGCCCGGACTCGAAAGATCGCGCCCGCGCTTGCCCATACGCAGCCACAGCGCCGCGAAGACCGGCGCGAGCAGAATAATGAAAGCCGAATTGATGGATTGAAACCACGTCGCCGGAACCTCGAAGCCGCCGACGGTGCGGTTGGTGAAATCACGCGCGAACAAATTGAGCGATGTCGGCGCTTGCTCGAACGCCGCCCAGAAGACGGCAGCGAACACAAAAAGCACCGCAATCACGATCACGCGCCTTCGTTCATCATTCGTCAGCCCACCGGCGATAAAAATGTAACCGAAGAAAGCGAACGCGAGGCCGACAAGCACGTATGTCATGTTCTTGCCGATGGCCTGTGCATTGAGCGCGACGACGCCCGTCGCGGCAAGCACGATCACAAGCGCGAGCACGCCGAATCCGGCGGCGAGCGTCAGCTTCACACGGCTCTCCTGTTTGGCCTGCACCGCCGGGTCTGGATGTCTGGTCGGCTGCATTCCGATGTCGCCGAGCGTCGTGCGTGCACGTGTCGCAAATACAAACAAACCGATGAGCATCCCGACGCCCGCCGCGCCGAAGCCCCAGTGCCATCCGAATTTCTCACCTAAGAAACCCGTCACGAGTTGCCCGAAGAACGCGCCTGTGTTGATGCCCATGTAAAAGATCGAGAAACCGGCATCGCGCCGCGCCCCGCCTTCAGGATACAAATCGCCGACAATCGCAGAGATGTTCGGCTTGAGCAATCCCGTTCCCAGAACGATAAAAATCAGTCCGAGGAAGAACGTCAGCTTGCCGCCCGCAAACGCCGAAAATCCGATTGAGATATGCCCGATTGAAATGAGCGCCGCGCCGTAGAGAATCGCGCGGCGAAGCCCGAGCAAACGGTCTGCGACCCACCCGCCCGGCAGCGACGCAAGGTAAACGCACGCCGCGTAGATACCGACAATCGCCGACGCCTGTCCGCGCTCGAAACCGAAGCCGCCCTGCGCGAGCGCCGCCGACATGAACAGGACAAGCAGCGGACGAATCCCGTAATAAGAGAAACGCTCCCACATCTCTGTCAGAAAGAGCGTCGTCAACCCGCGCGGTTGCCCGCCAATCCCCGATGTATCAAAGGCGTCCGAACGGCTCACGCCCGTCGCATCTATCGCTGTGCTCATATGTGGCAAGTTCCTTTTTATTTTCTGGAATCTATCCGGTGAATCGTAACCAAACCAACGCGCATACGGATGAGACTGCGCCCGCGCGTTTTCAATCCTTCGCGCCGCGACACTTTATATCATCTAACTTGCGCCGGACGTAACGGACGCGACAACTTTTTCGCGCGACGCCATAAATGATAAGCTCTCCGATGACTTAATGTCAGACACGCGCCCGCAAGATTTCATTTCGCCGCAAGGCTTCGCTCTGGATCACACGTATGAGAATCAAAACACATCGAACCGCAACGCTTCTGTTTCTATTATGCTTGACGATGAGCGCGACCGCTTTCCCTCAAACCGCCGCGCCAGCCGCAAGCGCGCCGCCGCAAGCTAACTATCCTGTGCCCGTGCAAGGCGACTTTGTGATGCGACAATTTCATTTCAAGAGCGGCGAGGTTTTGCCGGAATTAAAACTGCATTATACGACCATCGGCACGCCCGCGCGTGACAAAGCGGGCACAGTGCGCAACGCCGTGCTTATCATGCACGGCACGGGCGGCGCGGGAAACAATTTCCTCACGCCGCAATTCGCGGGCGTCCTCTTCGGCGCAGGCCAAATGCTTGATGCCGCGCGCTATTTCATCATCCTGCCCGACGGCATCGGGCACGGCCAATCCAGCAAACCGAGCGACGGCCTGCACGCGCGCTTTCCGCACTACACTTACGACGACATGGTGAAAGCACAGCATGAGTTGTTGACAAAAAAGCTCGGCGTCAATCACCTGCGCCTCGTGATGGGCACTTCGATGGGCGGAATGCAAACGTGGGTGTGGGGTGAAACCCATCCTGATTTTATGGATGCGCTGATGCCGCTCGCCAGCCTGCCCGTCGAAATCGCCGGACGCAATCGCATGATGCGCCGCATGATTATGGACGCGATTCGCAACGATCCGGCGTGGGCTGGCGGCGAATATAAACAAGAGCCGCGCGCAGGACTCACCGATGCGATCAACATACTCTTACTGATGGGCAGCAGTCCCCTGCAATGGCAAAAACAAGCGCCGACGCGCGATGCGGCGGATAAGTTTTTAGCGGAACGCCAGCGCAGTTATCTCGCGCGCATGGACGCCAACGACATGGTTTATCATTTCGACGCATCGCGCGAATACAATCCATCGCCCGCTCTCGAAAAGATCACCGCGCCGCTCGTCGCCATTAACTCGGCGGACGATTTAATCAACCCGCCGGAGTTGGGATTGATGGAGCGAGAAATCAAGCGCGTCAAACGCGGGCGATACATACTGCTGCCGATCACCGATCAGACGCGCGGTCACGGTACGCATTCGCTGCCCGCCGTCTGGCAACAACATCTCGCCGCGTTGCTCGAAGAATCAAAACATTGAGCAGCGGCAGAGACTCACTCCCTGCCCGTGTATTTGAATCATAAGCGCGGGCGGCGCGGCCTTGCCCCGCACTTACAATCAAGCCAGAGTCCGGCGAAAGAAGTGGATCATGTCGCTGAAGGCTTGATCGGTCGCTACGGGATCGAAGCGCGCGCCCTCATCGCGCATAAAAGCGTGCTCGGCTTCGTAGAGCTTAATTGAAAAGTTGACGTTCGCTTCTTTCAGCGCGTGCTCGATGGCGGCGCGCCCGTCTTCCGGCACGTGCGGATCGAGCGCGCCGAAGATCATCAGCAACTCGCCCCGAATCTCGCCCGCGCGTTGTAATGATCCGGCATCTTTTTCTT
Source organism: Pyrinomonadaceae bacterium (assembly GCA_046262295.1). Classification (GTDB taxonomy): domain Bacteria; phylum Acidobacteriota; class Blastocatellia; order Pyrinomonadales; family Pyrinomonadaceae; genus JBHENC01. Next base: position 319,267 of record JBHENC010000001.1, read on the forward strand.
TCGCCAGCTTGCCGTTGTGAATGCCTGTCCCGTAAAAGCAAGTTGTCGCACGCACGTCGGGTTGCAACGCGGCGCGAAAGGCAAGATGGCCGCCAATGCAGAAACCCATCGCGGCGAGTTTGCCGTCTGCGATGCGCGGATGAGTATCGAGGTAATCGAGGGCGGCGCGGCAATCCGCATCGAAGTGGGCGACCGGAGTTTTCTCCGCATCCTCAAGCCCGCGCGTGCGCCCGTCGTCGTCGAACGCGATGACGGTTCCGGGCGGCTCCAGGCGGTGATAGATTTCCGGCGCGGCGACGACGTAGCCGTATCCGGCGAGCCGCGTGCAGGCGCGCACCATCGGCCCCGTCAACTGAAATATATCCGAATAGCACACCACCCCCGCGTACTTCCCTTCCGGTTTCGGAGCCGCGACAAACATACGCATCTGACTCTCGTCAACCTGTATATCAACATATCGGGTCGTCACAATCATCTGCTTTTTCTCCGTTCGTGCCTGCTTCAACTCGTCGTCTATCCTGAAAGAGAGGCCATTATGTTTGGCGGGCGGCGCGGTGTAAATAAAAAAAGTTCGCGCCGCCGGTCAACGACGGCAAAGCGGGAGCGTTAGAGCAAGCGACGGCTTCGGAAGTATAATGCGCGGCGGTTCAAGTAATAGACCGCGTGAGTTTCATTGAAAGGCTTCGACGACATGAGCACACAGGTAAGTACGCATCAGGCGCGGATGGCGCTTAATCGGGATCAGGATTTGCGGGACTGGGCGGAGCAATGGCTGAAGCAGCGCGAGCGCACGGCGCAAGCGCAGATGGGCGATGAAGAATTCGAGAAGCACTGGCGATTCGTGCGGCCTGAACGAATGCACGAGGGCGCGGTCGAAGCCGTCAGTGCGTACCAGCAACGTAACAACGAGCATTGATGAAGCGCGCCGTCGGTCTTCGATACTGGCAATCAAACGATGGTGCTGCCGCCGTCAACAACGATTGCTTGCCCCGTGATGTAGTTTGACGCGGGCGAGGCGAGAAATACGGCGACGCCTTTTAGTTCGCCCGCAAGCCCGACACGCGGAATCGGGTTGCGCGCTTTGATGTCGGCTTCGGCTTCGGCAATCACGGCGTCGGAGAGGCGCGAGTGAAAAAAGCCGGGCGCGATGGCGTTGACGCGAATGCTGTGGCGTCCCCAAGAGGCTGCAAGTTCGCGTGTGAGACCGAGCAATCCGGCCTTGCTTGCCGCATAGCCCGCGACGTTAAGCTCTAAAGTCGAACCCATCAGACCGGCAATCGAAGCGACGTTGATGATGCTGCCGCCGCGTCCCTGTTTTATCATCACGCGGGCAGCTTCGCGCGCAAACAAAAACGTACCCGTCAGATTTATATCAATCACCTTTTGCCATTTATCGAGCGGCATCTCTTCGGAACGCGCGCCCCACGAAACGCCCGCATTGTTGACGAGAATATCAACTTTGCCGTAAGCATTAACGGTCGCCCCGACGACCGCGCGCACCTGTTCTTCGCTCGAGACATCGCAGATCATCCCTTCGGCTTTGAAGCCGCGCGTACGCAAATTTTCGACGGCGGGCGTCAGCCATTCGGCGCGACGCGCACAAATCATTAAATGCGCGCCCGCTTCCGCCAACCCTTCGGCCATCTCAAGCCCAAGCCCGCGCGAGCCGCCCGTCACGATGGCCGCCTGCCCCGAAAGATCGAACAGTTCTTTGATGTGCGGTGTTGTCGCCATAAATTCAAAACCCGTCGCTTGCCAACTTGAAAGGTTTTGAAACTTTATCAGTTGCCTCTCTTCGATGCCACAAGTTTTATTCAGGACGGCGCAAGCTTATGTATAAAAGCGCGCGTTGAGAGACGAACGAAACACGCTCCGCTGGAAAGCGTTGCGTTGCCGCTTGAATTGATATAGAAACGTAGCATTCCGTTTCGAAGGAGTCTCCACATCTTGAAAAAATATCTTTTCCTGATTCTGCTTTTGTGTTTGCCCGTGCATGATGCGACGCTCTCGGCGCAGCAGAAGGCGTTTACGCTTGAGCAAGTTATGAGCGCGGCGTTTCCATCCGATTTGGTGGCCGCGCCGCAGGGCAATAAGGTCGCGTGGGCGTTGGATGCGCGCGGTGTGCGCAATGTGTGGGTGGCGGAATCGCCGGAGTACAAAGGGCACGCCGTCACGTCTTATAGAGAAGACGACGGGCAGGAGATCGCGGAGCTGTGCTGGACGCCGGACGCGCGTTTCATCGTTTATGTGCGCGGCGGAGATTTTGAGAACGACGGCGATAATCCAAATCCGCGAAGTTATCCCGAAGGCGTCGAGCAGGCTATCTGGATCGTTCCGGCAGCGGTCGGAGCAGAGCCGCGCAAGCTCGCGGAAGGCCATTCGCCCACCGTCTCTCCGAACGGCGACTACTTTGCTTACATCAACAAAAAGCAAATCTGGACGATGAAGTTGGACGGCAGCGAAAAGCCCAAACAACTCATCAACGCACATGGCACAAGCTCTTCGTTGCGCTGGTCGCCTGACGGCAAACGGCTCGCCTTTGTCAGCGAGCGCGGCAACCACAGCTTCATAGGCGTCTACGACACTTCAACCAAAAGCCTGCGCTATATGAGTCCGAGCGTTGATCGGGACAATGAATTAGTCTGGTCGCCGGACAGTAGACGACTCGCGTTTATCCGGCGGCCAGCCGCCATCGAAGCGGCCAACTTCGGCGCGAAACGCGCGGGCGCGCCTTGGTCAATTCGCGTCGCGGATGCGGAGACGGGCAACGGGCGTGAAGTGTGGCGCGCCGACGAAGGACGCGGCAGCGTCTATCGCAACATCCCGGCGGAAGACCAGCTGCTCTGGGGCGCGAATGATCGTCTGGTCTTCGCTTGGGAGAAGGACGGCTGGACGCATCTCTATACGGTTTCAGCCGGGACGGAAGCAAAACAGAACCGCGCCGCATTGCTGACGCCGGGCGAGTTTGAGGTAGAGCACGTTTCGCTCGCGCCGGATAAGCGCGAAGTAATCTTCTCATCCAATCAGGGCGACATTGATCGCAGGCATATCTGGCGCGTCGCCGTCGCGGGCGGACAACCCGTCGCCATTACAAAGGGGCAAGGCATCGAGTGGTCGCCCGTCGCTTTGAGCGATAATCGCGGCGTTGCGTTTCTTCGTTCCGATGCAAGGCGTCCGGCACGCGCGGCTGTTATCACGAACAACAGCGCGCCGCAGGATTTAGCGGCGAAAGCGATTCCGGCGGAGTTTCCGGCGTCGTCGCTCATAGAGCCACAGCAAGTTTTCTTCACGAGCGCCGACGGCATCAAGATTCACGGACAGCTTTTTCTGCCGCCTCACAGCAAAGCAAACAAACCGCATCCGGCCGTAATCTTTTTTCACGGCGGCTCGCGTCGTCAAATGCTGCTCGGCTGGCATTATATGCGTTACTACAACAACTCTTACGCGCTTAATCAATATCTGGCGAGTCGCGGCTACGCGGTGCTTTCGGTTAATTACCGCAGCGGCATCGGCTACGGCATGGAATTTCGTGAGGCTTTGAATTACGGCGCGACGGGCGCGAGCGAGTTCAACGATGTGCTCGGCGCGGGACTCTTTATGCGCAGCCGCACGGACGTTGATCCGCAGCGCATAGGCTTGTGGGGCGGTTCATACGGCGGCTATCTGACGGCGCTCGGACTGGCACGCGCCTCCGAACTATTCGCCGCCGGAGTGGATTTTCACGGCGTACACAATTGGAATCTGGAGAACAGAAATTTCGTTGCGGGCTTTGATCCCGCAAAGCAGCAGGAAATGATGCGGCTCGCTTTTCAATCTTCGCCGATGGCTTCCGTGAAGACGTGGCGCTCGCCCGTGCTTCTGATTCACGGCGACGATGACCGCAACGTGCCGTTTAGCGAAACCGTTCAACTCGTCGAAGCCTTGCGCGCGCAGAAAGTGGAGTTCGAGCAACTCGTTTTCCCGGACGAGATTCACGATTTTCTCACGCACGCGCGCTGGCTCGAAGGCTACCATGCGGCATCGGATTTTCTTGATCGGCATTTAATGAAATAAGCGCGCTTGCTTACGCTTGGAAAGATTCCGCTTACGTTTCGACGGTGCGGCTGGCGCGTTCGCCCGCGAGCGTGTAGTTGGGCAGCACGCGGTATGAAGTGAGGCCGACGGCGACGCGGTCGCCCGGTGATCGTCGCATCGCGTTGGCTTCCGGCTTCGGCCTCGTGGCGATGACCGGCACGCCCGTCATGCGCTCCAGCGTATTGATCGTGACGTTATAAAGCGGCGGCTCACCCTCTGTGGGCTGTCGTGTCGTGAGGTCTAAACGAAGTGTCAACCGCTCATACGCGCCGACGAAATTTATCTCTTCGATGACGCCGTTGGTCAGGCGGCGCACGCCTTCGGGCAACGCGCCCGTATCACTCAAAACGACATCTTCAGGGCGGAACACGAGCTTGACGGCCTGCCCGTCGCGCAGAGGCTTCGTGCCTTCGTTGAGTGGAACAGCCGCCGTGCCGATCTCTACTTTGTCTTTGTTGATGACGCCAAGCAATAGATTCGCCGCGCCGAGAAACGTCGCCACGAATTCCGTTTCAGGCCGGTTATAAACTTCGTCGGGCGTGCCGATTTGTTCGAGCCGCCCGGCGTTGAGCACGGCGATGCGGTCGCCGAGTTCCAACGCTTCTTCCTGATCGTGCGTGATGAAAATGGCAGGCACGTTGACTTCCTTGAGAAGCACGCGAATTTCGCGGCGCAGGCGGACGCGCGTTTGCGCATCGAGCGCGCCGAAGGGTTCGTCGAAGAGAAGAACCTGCGGCTTGTAGGCGAGCGTGCGCGCGATGGCGACGCGCTGCTGCTGGCCGCCGGAAAGCTGCGAAGGATATTTACGGCGATGCTCTTCGAGGCGCACGAGAGCTATCAGCCGGTCAACTGTTTCTTTGATTTCGTTTTGCCCGCGCCCGCGTATGCGCAAGCCGTAATCTATGTTTTGCTCGACGGTCATGCGCGGGAACAGCGCATAGGATTGAAAGATAACGCCGATGCCGCGTTCGCGCGCCGGAAGCTCCGTAATGTCTTCGCCGTGCAGCATCACGCGCCCCGTGTCTGGATTTTCGAGTCCGGCGATGATGCGTAAGATAGTTGTCTTGCCGCTACCTGATGCGCCGAGCAACACAAGCGATTCGCCCTCCGCGACATCGAAGTTGATGTCTTCTAAAACAGTTGTGCCCTTAAAGCTTTTACTGATGCTGCGCAGGCTGGCCGCGCTCGCAAGCGGCGGTGCAGTCGGCTCGGCGCGCGTGTCGTTTTCAGTGATGTTAATGGCGTCGGTTTTTTCGGGGAGCATCAGATCAACGCCTCACTCTGTGTCGAGCCAATCGCGCGCGAAAAAGAGAACGCTGAAGATAACGAAGGAGAAGAGCGCGAGCACGATGGCAACGGCGTTGGCCGCTTCGACCTGTCCTTCGTTGAATTTCGAGAAGATGTAAAGTGGCGCGGTCTGCGTGCGCGAGGCAAGATTGCCGGAGACTAAGATCGTCGAGCCAAATTCACCGACGGCGCGGGCAAATGTCAGCAGCGCGCCCGTCACGATTGCGCCGCGCAGTGATGGCAGCGTGACGTGCCGGAAAGTTTGCCAGCGCGTCGCGCCGATGGTCGCGGAAGCCTCTTCGAGCGAACGGCTCATCGTATCGTACACAGGCTTAATCACGCCGAACGCGAGCGGGAACGTGACGAAGATATTGGCGAGAATAACTGCGCCCGCCGTGAACATTACCTGTATGCCGTGCGGCGCAAGCAAGCGTCCGAGAAAGCCGTAAGGCCCCCACAACAGCAGCAAAGAGAAGCCCGCAACCGCCGTCGGAATCGCCGTCGGCAAAGAGATGATGACGATCAGCGCGTTGCGTCCCCAGAAGTTGTAGCGCGAGGTGACGTAAGCGGCGAAGAGGCCGAAGACGACATTGAAGATCGTTGCCCAGAAACTCGTGACAATTGAAAGCTGAAGCGCGAAGACGGCTTCCGGCGCAGTGAGCGCCGCCCAGAACGCGCCGAGTCCGTTGCTTGTGCCGAAGATAAAAATGGAGGCGAGCGGCAGCAGTATCAGCGGCAGCATAATCGCCACCATCGTCGTGATGCTGAGAGGCCGCGCCAGATCGAAGCCGCGCACGTGCCGCATAGATGAAACGCTCGCACTCATAATCCGAATTAGTCGAGAGTCTGGAGTCCAGAGTCATGAGTCAAGGAACGCGGCTTTTTTGACTCCAGACTTCAGACTCATGACTCTGGACTCATGACTCCAGACTTTATAAACTCATTTGCTTTTCTGCGCTTTGTCGCGCCATGCGTGTTCGATCACGTCCGGGTAAGCTTTGCTCCAGCCGCCGAAATATTCGACCGTGAAAGGCATTTTAATCTGCGCGAAACTTTTGTTCGCCTCGTTGAGCGAATCGTTTGCAGCGGCGCGGAAATTGTATTTCACGAAAGCGGTTTGCGCTTCTTCGCTCCAGAGATACTGCATGAAAGCGTTGATGACGGGTCGCTCGTCCTCCGTCACGTTGCGGTCAACTACGACTGCCGGATGCTCGCTGAAGATCGTCGCTTCGGGCACGACGATTTCGATGGCCGCGCCCGCCTGTTTCATCAACAGAGCGTCGAGTTCATAAGTAATCAGCGCATCGGCGAAGCCTGTTTCAAATTGTGTGCGTGCTTCGCGCGCCGAACCGGGCGTCGAAATCACATTGCGCCAGATGGCTTGAAGCATTTTCTGGGCGCGCGCTTCATCCTTGCCGCCCGTTTGCGCTTCGGACTTTTTCAACTCCGAGCCGTATATCGCAAGAACAGACCACTGCGCGCCGCCGGAACTAACGGGGTCTGGATGGATGAGCTTGACGCCGGGCTTCGCCAGATCGGAAAAGTCCTGAATGCCCTTCGGGTTTCCTTTGCGCACGATGATGACAAACGGCGTTTTATTAACGATGCCGCGATTCGGCAGCGCGTGCCAATCCGATTTGACTGCGCCGCCCTGTTGCAGGCGATCAACGTCACGCTCGATGGAGAGAACAGCCACGTCCGCGCCGACGCCCTGCAAAATCTGATTCGTCACCGTCTCCGATCCGGCGAATGAAGAATTAAACCGCACATCTTCGCCGTGCTCCTGCTTCCACTTCGCGGTGAACGCCGGGAAGATGACTTTCTCAAGAGATTCCTTCATCACGGAAAAACCGTAGACGGTGATTGTGCGTCCGCCGGAATTCGTCTGCGATTTAGGCAAACAGCTATTCGCTATCAATAGCGTGAGCGAGAGAAAGCATACAAACGCGGCGCGGCGGATTTGCGCTGATTGAAGAGATTTATGTTCCAGCATCTTTTTTCACCGGCGCTTAAAGATTTTCGTTTGCGAAGTTTATATCGAGCAGCGCGCCGAATTGCCTGCGGGCGGCAGTTGTGGCTGCCCGCCGCTTAACGAATCAGGGCGATACTCTAAGATGAGCACACAAACTAGACGGCGCTATCTAAAGCTGCCGCCTTCCGTTAATCATTTCAAGTTGCGATGGTAAGGTGCGTCTATAGCATAGGCGGGGCGTTTTTGTGAAGATAAAAATAGAGACGAAGAGAGGTGTACGCGCGCCGAACCATTGTCATAGCCGCACCATAACTTTAATCGCTTCTCGTTTATCCATCGCCGCGTAGCCCGCAGGCACGCCGTTCAAGTCAACCGTGAGGTCTAACACGGGCGACGGATCGAGTTTGCCTGCCAAAACATCCGCAAGCAGTTCGGGAATATACGCGCGCGCGGGAGCGACGCCGCCGCGCAACGCGATGTTGTTGCCGAACAGAGTTTGGACATTCAGCGTCTCGCTGCCGTGCGGCACGCCGACGTAACCGATCACGCCGCCGGGACGCGCGATTCCGACCGCCGTATCCATAGACGATTTTGTGCCGACGCATTCCAGCACGGCCAGCGCGCCGCCTTTCGTCAATGCCTGCACTTCGGCTATCGCTTCTTCGTCGCGGCTTTTGATGAAATCCGTCGCGCCGAACTTTTTGGCAATCTCAAGACGAGCGTCATGATGCCCGAGTATGATAATGCGTTCCGCGCCGAGCCTGTGCGCAGCCAGCACGCCGCATAATCCAACCGCCCCGTCGCCGATCACCGCCGCCGTCATGCCGCGCCCCACATTTGCCGCCATCGCCGCATGATGACCCGTCGCCATCACGTCCGTCAGCGTAAGAATCGAGACGAGCAGTTGTTCGTCGTTCTCCGCCGATTCGGGAATCCGCACGAGCGTGCCGTCGGCGAGCGGCGCGCGCACGGCCTCGCCCTGTCCGCCATCGTTCGCTTCGCCGCCCCAGAAGCCGCCCTGCACGCAGGAAGTCTGCAAACCTTTGGCGCAGAACTCGCACGCGCCGTCGGAGAACGCAAACGGCGCGAGCACGCGATCACCGCGCTTCAACGTGCGAACTTCCGTGCCGACTTCTTCCACCACGCCCATCCATTCATGCCCCGTGCGCCAGCCCTTTTGCCAAGACGCCGCGACGCCGCGATAAAACCACAAATCAGACCCGCAGATGCAGGCGTGCGTAATGCGCACAATCGCATCCGTCGGCTGCTTGAGTTGCGGATCGGGCACACGCTCGACGCGCACATCGCCCGCACCATGAAAGACCGTCGCTAACATTTAGTTTCCTTCCCCGGAAGTTCGTTAAGATTATTTATTCACTAAAGACCGCACCGCTTAATGCGTCCGCCTAATGGAAGCATCCGGCGGAATCTTATTGCTTTGTCGCCCGAACTTCGATTTGTCCATTGACGATGCGCGTTTCAAAGCAGGGTTGCGGGTGCGTCGCCGGGCCGTCTATCACACTGCCGTCTTTGAGCGCGAAACGCGAGCCGTGCCAGGGACAACGCACGCTGTCGCCTTCGAGCTGGCCTTCGGCGAGCGGGCCGCCCAGGTGCGAACAGGTTTCCGCAATCGCGCGAATCTCACCATGTTGCCGCACCAGCAGAACCGGCAAGCCCTTCGCTTCGACGCGCGTCAACTTGTTTTCCGGCAAATCCGCATCGGCCAACACCGCCACAAATTCCTGCGTGTACTTTTTATCAGCCGTGTGGTCAACACCTATTTGATCCGCATACACAAGGTGGCCGCCGAGATACGCCGCCGCGCCCGTCATCATATAGCCGAGCATCGCAAAGCCGACGCCCGCGCGCCTTGAATCGCGTTTGCGCATCACCAGCGAAGTCGTGTAGAGCGCCGCGCCGCCCATATTCAGCAGGCCGTGCATCAATCCGACTTTGCGGCTTTTGCCGTGAACGTCAGACCAATCCGTGATGCCTGTGACCGCCGCGCCGACCGCGCCGACCAGGCCGACAGCAATCGCTGCATCCGCACCCGCCCCACACTCTTTGCGCCCGCTGATGGCCTCCATCGCGTCGAGGGCGAGCGCCGCCGTCCACGCCCCGACGGGGACATCCGTCAGCACCGGATGCAAAGGATGGCCGAGCCATGTGCCGTGCAAAAAGTTTTTCACCTTTTGTCCCGCCTCGCCGCCCGCCTTAAACGCATTCGTCACGACGGGCTGAATCTCTTCGCTCGCTTTATCCAGCCAATCCTGTTTGTTAATCAACTCAATTGCCATTTCCTTTGCCATCTGCTCGTCCTCCCCGGAAAGTTTTCACGATCTCTTTTATTGCGCGTCCTGCAAACGCCTACCTGCACGATCAAAAGGTTTATCTCATATCGCGCGACTTGTCACGGACACGCGCCGACGTTAAGAGGAGCAACTATATTTTAAGGTTCTAAAAACGCGCGGCGAATAATCTGCGCAAACGCGCAATAAACATTGACTCGCCGGGCGATTTGGCGTAGAAGTTTCATGCTTTACCAACTCTTCGGCAAATCAGAGGAATCACCACCGTGAGAAACAAACTTGTCTTAGTTCTGGCGCTCGTCATGTGTTTCACGACACTCGTCTTCGCGCAGAACTCCAACATGAGCAATGGCAATATGTCTAATGGCAATATGTCTAATGGCAATATGTCTAATGGCAATATGTCGGGCGGCAGCATGAGCGGCGACCACATGGGCAGACGCAAAAAACGTCGCCATCATCGCAGAGGCCATCGTCGTCACCGCAAAGGCCATATGAGCGGCGATAACATGAGCGGCGGCAACATGACCAACTCGAATCAGTAATCTACTGATCGCGCGGCGCTGCCGTTTTGCATCACCAACACCAAAGGACACGAAGCTTACATAACAGGCTTCGTGTCCTTTGATTTTCTAACGATGAGCTTTTTCTTTCGACTCGCGCCGTCTTACGTGTACCTTTATCGCAGTTCAATCAAAGCAGCAAACGAATATTTCTTATCGCGCCTGAAACGAAAATGTTCGCCTATCGTTCGAGCACGCGAAAAAAGACTTGCGCGTTGAAGTTTCAGGTGCTAAAGTGCGCCGCGTATCGCATCTTTCCCCCAATGCGGTTGAAGGATGTGTAGCAAAGGGCAGCGACGCAGCGAGGGCGTCGCTGCCCTTTGTCTTTTCAGATACACAATTGGCGGCGAGCCTAGAAGTATCCCACCTGCCCGATAAAAACATCGCAAACTTTTTCCTAACGCGGCAGGGCTTGCGGCAAGTTGGCGAGCGCGTAGGCCAGCACGCTCATCACGGCGGCGTTTTCCGCGAGTTCGCGCGGGCGCACTTTATCAAACGTGTCGGCGGCGGTATGGTGATAATTAAAATAAGTGCGGCTGTCCTGCCAGATGCCGAAGGCGGGCACGCCTAGATTGGACAAAGGGGTGATGTCCGTCTCCGTGCCTTCGACGAGTTTCGCCAGACCCGCGCCGGAAGTTTGCAACACAGCGGAGACGGGCGCGAGCAAAGGTATTATTTCCGGCTTACCTTTAACCTCGAAGCCGAGCGGATGCCCCGCGCCAAGATCGGATTCAATCGCGGCGATGTGGTTGGCTGCTTCTGCGGCGTGCTCCTGCGCATAAGTTCTGCCGCCCGCGACGCCGTTCTCTTCGTTCATCCACGCGACGACGCGAAGCGTGCGTTTCGGACGCAGGTTTGACTGCTTGAGAAGCTGCGCCGCCTGCATCGCCACCGCGACGCCCGACGCATCATCAATCGCGCCCGTCCCCAAATCCCACGAATCGAGATGGCCTGAAACAATCACGAGCTGTTCAGGATGTTCGCTGCCTTTCAAATCCGCGATCACGTTGTAGCTGACCGCATCCGGCAAGCGTTCCGGCGTCAAAATCAGACGCATACGCACCCGTCCCTGCGCCGCGAGGCTCGCCATCAAATCGGCGTCTTCAGCGGTCACGGCGGCGGTGGGAATCTCCTTCGCGTCCTTCGCATAGCGCGTCGAACCCGTATGCGGCAAACGATATTCCGCGCCCCCTACGGAACGCACCAAGGCAGCGACGGCTCCCATACGCGCCGCCGCGCTCGCTCCCCCGCCGCGATACGCGACCGCCTGCCTGTAAGCTTCCCCGCCGAACCCCTGCGCCGCCATCTGTTCATCGAAGCGATAATTGAAGAGCACGATCTTGCCCACCACATCCTCGCGGCGCATCGCTTTTAGTTCATCGAAATTCTTAACGACGATGACCGGCGCAACGATTCCATCGCGCGGCGTCGCAACGCTTCCGCCGAGAGCCGTAAGAATTATTTTCTGTGTCGTGTTCGGAGCTTGCCCCGTATATTCCACCAACGCGCCCGTCTCTGCGCCGCGAACCCAGTGCGGCACGACGACCTTTTCAAGCCGCACATCAAGCCCGATGCGGCGCAGTTCCTTTGCGACGTACTCGACCGCCGCCGCCGCCTGCGCCGAACCGCTCAAGCGCGGCCCTATGTTGTTCGTCAAATACGCGACCTGCTTGTAAGCGTAGTCGCTTTCGAGAGCCGCCGCCTGTATGCGTTGCAGTTCCGCGAGCAATTGCGGCGAATACAGGTTCGCGTTTGTCACCGCTTGATCGGTCTGCGCACGAAGCGGCGCGACATCGGCGATTGTGAGCAGCACGATGATTGAAATGCCGTAGACGAAGATGCGTTGAAGTTGTTTGAAAGACGACGGTTGTTTAAGCATGATGAGCACGGATTGTAGTCCAGCCTTCATGCTCGCGGCAATTCAGTAAAGCAGGCTTTTGAGTTTTAGTCGCTTCCGTAGCTAATTTCCATGTGGCGAATGCGCCAGCCCGCAAGGAGCAGCGCGAGGGCTGTCATGAAGAGCAGGCCGGGAACGGAAATCCAAGCGGGCGTCGGATCGGCCATCACTGCGAAGGGACTATTTTCCATCATGGGCACGGGCATCAGCGAGTTGAGGTAGTGAACGACGCTGATCTTTTTGAGAAGCGGCGGTAGCAGAAAATTTATCCACTCCCACCCGTAAGCGGCGAGCGCAGGAATAATCGGATTGCGAAAGAAGAGGCCGACGAGCAGAAATACCGCGCCGTAGCCGACGCAGGCGAGAGCGGTGATGCCTAAGTAAGTTAAAGCGTGCTTGAGTCCCGGCCCGTTGAAGATGTAACTAAGGCTCGCGTCGAGGCCGCGCGGCACATACAACACGAAGTATGAAAGCAGGGTCGTGCCGCCGAAAAAAATAATCGAAGCCATCAGGCCGGAGAGATACTTTCCGGCGACGAGCACTTCGCGGCGCACGGCTGAAAGAAAGTAATAATGCAAGCTTCTGTCAACGATCTCGCCGCGAAACAGATTCATAAAAATCCACGCGCAGCCAAAGAAGACCACCGTCCGCAAAATCAGCCCGCCGTAAATCGCCGCATAAATCGCGCTCGCTTCCTCCGTCAAGTTTGCAACGTCGCGCTCCGACAACGCAAAAAGCACGATTGTTCCCAACAGCAGCACGGGCGAAAGGGCGAGCAAGTAAAGAAGAAGGGAACGCTTGCCGAAGAAATTCTTGCGCGCCTCCAGCCGCAAAATCGCCACGACCTGCCGCAATCTGCGCGCTCTCACGCCGGTTTCGACAGTCTGTTCACTCGCCGCAATTTCGAGTGCCGAACTCATAGGCTTTTCAGCTTCCTTCCGCATTTATCAAGTAACCGTAAACGGCATTGAGGTCGTCGTCAACCGGCGCGACGGATTCAAGTCCGATGTCATCTTCAAGCACGATACGATTGAGCAGCAAATAAAAGCGATCCGCGTCGCGCGTCTTGATAAAAAGTCCCTGACGGTCATCGTGAAGCCGCGCTTCCGTTACCGCGTCGCTCTCAAAGACGCGCGCGGCCAGAACTTGTGGACGGCGGCAGCGCACAAGGATTTGCATCGGGTGCTCTTCGATTTCGTCGCGCACGCCGTGTACGTTTCCTTCCGCGACGACGTAACCATTATTCAAAAGCACCACGCTATCGCTCATCATGTCCACTTCATGCAGAATGTGGCTGGACAAAATGAGATGCAAACCTTCGCTCGCAAGCCCCCGAAAGAGGTCTATGATCTCGGCACGCGCCATCGGATCGAGGCCGTTCAAAGGTTCATCAAGCACCAGCACTTGCGGCTCGTGCGCGATTGATTGCGCGAGCCGTATGCGCTGCCGCATTCCCTTGCTGTAGCCAGCGACTTTTCGATCTGCCGCTTCTTCCAGCCCGACGCGCGCGAGCGCACGTCGCGTCAAGTTTTCGGTTTCCGCACGCTCGAATCCATGCACGCCCAAAAACGCCTTGACGAACTCGCGCCCCGTCATGCCCTTCGGAAACGAATCGAATTGTGCGCAGTAGCCGACTTTGCGAAAGAGTTGTTCCGGCTCGTCGGGCGCGAGGCCAAGCACGCGGACGCGCCCGCGCGTCGGCTGCAAAAGCCCCGTCATCAAATTCATCAAAGTTGTTTTGCCAGACCCGTTCGGCCCGACAAGGCTCGTGATGCCCGGCGCGATTTTCAGATTGACGCGATTGACGCCGAGTATCTCGCCGTAGAATTTCGACACGTCATCGAAGACGATTGCGTTACTAAGATTCGCGCTCATCTTTAACTCACCACCTCGTAGGCTCTGATCTTTCGCACGAGCAGAAACAGACAAAACGCGCAGAGTAGGAGCAGCACAACGATGTTGCTCCACAGCGGCGGCTCCATCAAATCAATTCTCATGCGTGTGCGCCCGTTGACGAATTGTTCGACGTGCTGGGCGTTACGCGAAAAGTTTCCGAACAGATTCGACCAGACGCTGCCGATCACCTTCGACGGATTGATTAAACTACCGAGGCGCGTGACGAACAGATCGTTGATTACTTCGGCGATAGCGGGCGGAATAAAAAAGAAAGCGAGTAACGCGCTGCTCGCCGCGATGCGCCATTTAAGCCACGCCGAAACCGCTAACGCCAAGAGCGAGAGCACCAGTATCCAGATGAAGCTTCCGAAAAAGATTGCCCACGCAATCCATAGATTGCTCGCAAACCAATTCCATCCTTCAAGGTAAGCCTGAAAGAGAAACAGTATCAGTCCCGGAATCCATGTGATGAGCGAAAGCAGTATCAATAGCACGCTCATTTTTCCTAAAACGTATTCGGCGCGCGAGAACGGGCGGGACAGGTAAAGCGGCAGCGCATTGTTGGCAAGATCACGCGAGACGAGCGGCGGCCCGACCAGCAGGTTAAGGAAAAAAGCCAGCGTACCCTGCACGATGACGAATGTCTCGAAAAAAGAGGCGTTGATGACCAGCAGTTCGCTGATGTCAACCTTGAGAATCGCCAGCGCGCTCGTGTTGTGGCGCAGGTAAATCAGGATCGCCGCGACGAGCGGGTAAACAAAGCAGAGAGTGAAGACCGAATCAAACAGCTTTGACTTAAAGATGCTGCGGTAAGCATCGCGCGGCAACACCAGAAAGCGCGACCACGCGGGCGTCAACGCTCCTTCGTAGGGCTTGTACTTGTGTTCATAAACGGCCATCGTTAGCTCTCGCCTCCGGCTGCACGGCCATCCATCGCCTTGAGAAAAATATCTTCGAGCGAGTCGCGCTTGTACAGCAACTTGCGAATCTGCACATTGCCGTTTGCCGCCGCGCCGTACAGATCGCGTATCTCTACCGTCTCCGGCATCACGAGTTTGAAACGCCGCTCGCTTGTCCGCGCCAGTTCACAACCCAGATTTTTTACGGCCTGCGCGAAAGCTTCCGCATCGCCGCGCATTTCCAGCTCCAGAAACTTGCGGTTCGCCTTGCGCTCCGCTTCCAGATCACACTGCACCTGCACGCGCCCGTCTTTCAGAATCAAAATTTCTTCACAACATTCTTCGACATCGCGCAAGAGATGCGACGACAACATGACGTGCGCCGCATTGCTATCGCGTATGTCGCGTATCAAGTCAATCATGCGTTTGCGCGTCGGCGGATCAAGCCCGTTCGTCGGCTCATCCAAGATTATCAACTGCGGCCCATGAACGATGGCCTGCGCGAGTTTCGCAAGCTGCTTCATGCCGAGCGAATACGTCTCCAGCTTGCGATAACGCGCTTCGCCCAAGCCCACATAAAATAGCGATTCGTGTGCGCGTTCGAGCGCGGCGGAAGGTGTCAGGCCGGAAAGTTGCGCCATCAACGCGACGAAATGCACGCACGTCATCCCGGCGATAAACGAATCGCGCTCCGGCATATAACCGACGAGCGTGCGAATCTTTTTTGCATCCGTCGCAATGTCGCGCCCGAAGATTCGCGCCGCGCCTTTCGAGGCCGGATGAAAGCCGAGCAGCGTGTGTATCAACGTCGTCTTGCCCGCGCCGTTCGGCCCGAGCAAGCCGATGGCGCGCCCCGCAAGAGAGGCGCGCACATCACGCAAAATTTCCCGCTTGCCGAATTGAACGCTCAACCCGTCAAGCTCTATCACAGGCTTCATAGTTGATGCAGCCATCGCTCGCTATCTTCGCGCAAGCTTCGCCACTTCATCCGAATTGATACGCAATACGCCGCTCTCGACGGCCACCTTATCGCCCTTTTGCAGCAGGCCATAAGATTTATCGTCAACGAACAGTTCCTGATTCTTTATCTTAACGAGGGTCTTGCCGCAACTAAACTGATATGTCGCGTTCAAATCTCGGCTATCGCTGCTCTCTACGGTTTTGGTGTTAGGCCAATAGCATGGCGCGATCACTACTTCGTGGCCGCCCATGTAAGTCCAACTGCGCCCCAGCACACTGTTCTTCATCGAAGCGTTGCATCCCTGAAGAAACAGCACCGCGCAGAGGCACAGGCCAAGCAAAGTCGCTTTCGTCAAGACGGGGTTTGCGATGTCGCGTGTCAACTTCATCTGATTGCTCCTAATCTTTTGTAATCGCCTGTGCGTGCGGCTTACGCAAGGTTTCGATTCCGCCGAATTGAACGCTCAAGCTGTTAAGGCCGTATCGCCGCGTTCGTAGCTTATCGCTTGCTCTGCACGTAGTTGGCGCGCAGATACTTTTCAGTCTCGCCGTAATCCATCGAGTTCACTTGCAGGCCGTCGTCGCCGATGGTAACGGAATCGCCTTTGTTCAGTCTGCCGTAAGGTTTGCCGTCAACGAAAATATCGTCGTTGCTGATATTGACCTTGAGCCGCGTGCCGCTATAGCAGTAACCGTCGTAATGAAAGGTTGCCACGTCGCCGCGTTCTTCAACGCCTTGCCTGATGGTGAGTCCGGCGCGCGTTACTTTCGCTTTATGAGAGGCGAAGGCCAGAGTCTTTTCGCTCGCGCAGCCCTGTAGCAGCACGACCGAACAGAGGCAGGCACAACCGGCAATCTTTAACCATCGAAATTTTGTAATGTCGCCTGTTAACTTCATCTCGTTACTCCTCTTCTCTGGTATCGTCCGCGTTATCCGCATCGGGTTTCGTTGCTGTTAGCTGCGAAGGATTCGCGGTGCGCGCTTCGGTGGATGTCGCGCGCGTTAATCTCACGCCGCCGTTGACGCCGTTGATGGAGACGGGCGCGCCGCCTTTGCCGATCTGCGCGCTGTAATTAGGCCCATCGCCGTTCTTTTCAACTGTAATGTCCGCCGCCGTGCTGCGCACACTGCCGTTGATGCCGCTCACCTTAACGCTGGCATCCGTATCGTTTGCAAAACGAAGCTCGACCCCGCCGTTGACGCCGCTCACGCTCACGCCTTTGTCGCCGAGTTGCGCGAGCGTGACGAGCACGCTGCCATTAACACCCGAAACATTCGCGCTCCCGACGGCCTGCGCCACTTCGACTTTGCCGTTGACGCCGCTCACGCGCACCGCTCCATTAATCTCGCCGATCATCACGCGCCCGTTGACGCCGTTAGTGAACACCTCGACGCGGCGCGGCAATCTTAGCGTCACTTCCTGCCGCACTTCGCTCCTTTGTGTAAAAAGATGCGCGAGCATGGAACGCACGCCATTGTTTTTGCTTTCACCGCGCACCGTGAGGCTGTCCGGCGAATGGTTAACCGTTATCTTGTTGTGCTCAAGTGCGGCGCGGTTCGCGGCGTAGCGAACGATGTTGACTTCCGCCGTGTCGCCGTTCGTCGTTTCTATCTTCACCGCGCCGTTGATGCCAGCAACTTCAACGCGCGCCCCTTGCGTGAGTTGGTAGTTCTGGTGAATCTCTTCGCGTTCCTTCAAATCGGCGCGCCTTTCACCGGCATTCAAACGCCCGCATCCGGTTGTCGCCAACGCCGCCATAAATAACAGGGTGATTAATCTTCCACGCATCTTTTTACGCCTCCCGCGTTTCACAGCAACTTCTCTTTATTGAACCGATCATCAAGGGAAACGATAAAACTGTCGCTGCGGTTTGTTTTATTTTCCCTTTACGATGATCTTTAATTTGGCGAACAGCAACGGACGCGCTATCGCGTCGCTGCTTTCTCATTCATAGACTCTTCGAGAATGTGTTCGATGCCGAACGCGCCGGGAATGCCGAGCAACGTCGCCGGACTCAAACCGAACGGGCTGCCGTCTTCGCTGTCCGTCGCAAAGATGATTCCGTCATTCTCCGCACGCGCATAAGCGAGCGTCGGCGCGGTTGTCGCCGCAAGTTGTCTTAAAGCTTCGCCCTGCTCTTTCGGCAGATTGCCGGCGGAGTTGGCGACACGCTGCGCGAGCGGTTCGAGCAGCGGCGCGAGGTTGTGATAAAAGATCGCGGAGAAGTTCGCGGCTCCGTCCTGCGGCAACGCGGCGACAAAACGCGGCGCGTGCAGCAGAGTTGTGCGCGCTTCATGGAAACGTAGCGCGCGGTCAACGAGCGCGCGGCTCGGCGCAACGATCATGTAGCCGTCCGCGAACGTGTAGTTTATTTCCAAGCCGAAATCAATTGAACGCAAGGTGTAGAAGGTGCGTCCCGCTCCGGCATCGGCGTGTTCCCAAGCGAAGCCCTTGCGGTTTTCCTGTGCCGCATACTTGTTCATCTCCGCGACAGCGCGCTCGAAAGTCTGCTGCAAACGCTGCGAGTCATAGACCTCAAAAATCATTTTCCAAGAAGGCGTCGGCAGCACGGGGCCGTCAACGGTGAAGGCAAATTCTCCGCCGAGCGGTGCGGCAAAGTCGTTGCGGAAATTGATCGCGTGCTCGTGCTCGAAGTCGTTGAGGTGCTGCAAAAGCTGCGGGTCGAGCGTTCTTAAAGAACCGAGCAGGTCGTCAACGAGCGAGACTGGATTCTTGACGACGAAGGCGGCGACGACGCTCGCATCCGGCGAAATGTATTCGAGCGAACCCATCGGCCCCGGCGCGGCGAGCCATGACTGAATGCCGTGATGCATATCGTCGAAGGAGAGCACGGCGCGCGAATGCGTTTTGCCGTCCGTCTGTTTCTGTTCGAGTATGAAATCCTTGAGATTGAAAAGGCCGAGTTGCCGCGCTGCTTCGAGACCGCGCCCGTCATTGGCGTTCGGCGTCTGCTTGCTCGCCAACTGCGGCACTATCTTTTGTAGATCAGCCGCGACGACAAGCCCCGCGCCGTCTTTGTAGAGCGACGCGATGCGCGAATAGAAAGCGGTTGCCTTGAAACTGTTGCCGGCAGCATTCGCGTCGAGCGTCGCCGCGAGTTTGCGCAAGGTCGGCACGTCGAGCGCGACGGCGATTAAATCGTCGTGCAGCCAGACGAACACTTGCGGTTGCGCGGATTGCTGCGTTCCCTGCGTACCGGCAAAAGAGGACGCGAGCGGATCGTCAATGATATTCACGACAGGCTCGTTTTTCGTCGCAATGGTTTGCAGTTGGCGTAGTTGTTCTTCGAGAAACGTGCGGACGTTCGCGGGATCGCGTAGCTCTGCCAGCACGAGCGCGCCTTCCGGCTGCCCCTGCGCGTTGATCGTTGCGCTGACCGCGATTTCGTCGCCGAGCTGCGCGCCCCAATCACGAACACGCGCGATAATCTCGTTCAGGCCCGGCTTCCCTTGCGCGGAAGCGTTGTTCTTCTTTTCCCACCACTCGCGCAACGCGGCGTTGCCATTGATGCGCTCCTGCATCACTTTGTAAGACTCGCTGATGGTCGCGCCTAAGTTAGGCAGGGCGGCGTAGAGCACAGTGCCTTCCGGCATCGCATCGAGCAGGCGCGTCGAATAGCGCACGCCGGGACGCGGCACACGCGCGTTCAATTCCTTACGCAACGAAGCGAACTCCGCCAGCAGGCTCGTATAGCGTCCGGCGTCCTTGCTCCAATTAATATCGTCTTTGACGGGAATCGGCTCAAGGCTTTCGTTCGTCAACGCCTGATCGCCGGAATGCAAGATTTGTTCGGCGCGTCCGGGTTGGTCAACGTGGACTTCGCCTTCGACGACGCTGACGCGCGAACCCTTTGTGCCGTTGCCGACGGCGAAGATCGTGCCCGTCACGGAGACAAGGCAATCATTCGTCGAAACGTACAGATGCTTTTCACGTTGCTTCGCGGCCTGCACAATCACATCGCCGCGCGCGAGATTAATCGTCGTGCCTTTGGAAGTATCGCTTAACGAAAATTCGGAACGCTCTTTCATCTCGACGAGCGAACCGTCTTTCAGACGGACAACGGCGCGCGCGTCCTTCGCGGTGCGAATACGCTCGTCCAAACGGATGCCGTCGCCGACATTAAGCGGGCGGCTTTCGGCGTCGCCGACGCGATATACAGTGCCGTTCGCCGCCAGCAAACTCGCGCCGCTCGCTTCACCCGAATGCGACGCACGCGAAGCGAGAAACACCGCCGCCAGCGCAACGGCGACGGCGAACATCGCGGCAATCGTCCATTTCCATGCTGAATTGGAGAACGCGCGATTCCTCGCCGCGTTAATTTGCGCGGGGTTAACGAGCGGCATCGTCGCGGTATCTTTTGCGGCGCGCGCTTGTTTGATGGCACGGCGGCACGCGAGACATTCGCGTGTGTGGTCTTCCAAAAGCAGCAGGCGCGCGCCTGCTAAGCTTGCGCCCAAATATTCCGGGATCATGCTCTGGAAATCAACGCAACTGCGATTGCCGTTAAGCGGCGCGGCAGTCGAAGACGAAACCACGCCCGTTTGTTTTCCGGCGACGCGCGACCAGACACGCTTGGCGGCGCGGTCAATCGTCGCGGCATCAATCGCTTCATCGCGGATGGCCGCCAAAGTCTCGTCCAACATTTCGTCTGTTTTATGATTACGCTTCTTCATGATGAATCTCCAAAAACTCTCCGACTTCTTTGCGAACCCGTGCGCGTGCGCGATGCAGCATCACGGCGACGACCATTTGCGAAGTGTCTAGCATTCGCGCGATCTCTCGATTGTCGTAGCCCTCGAAATAACGCAGCGCGAACATCTCTGCGCTGCGCCCGCCGAGGCGCGCCACCGACTGCTGCACGACGCGGCGTAATTCCTGACCGGCGCGCAAGGCTTCCGGCCCCGCGCTGTGCGCGCTCTCCAGATAATCCGTTTCCGCTACGGCGCGGTCATCGTCGAGCGAAACCAACTTCGCGCGTGAGCGGCCACGAACCACATCGAGCGCGGCATTGACGGCGGCGCGATGAAAGTAACGGCCCGGATTCATCGCCAGTTCTGCCTGTTCTTCGCGGCGCACAAGGCGCAGAAAGATTGTTTGCAGCACGTCTTCCGCGTCCGTCGCGCTTCCCGTGACGCGATACGCGGTGCGAAAGATTTGCTGGTGGTGCGCGCGAAACAGACTCTCTAAATCCCTTGCCGGATCAAAGTTCGAGTCGCGCGGCACGGCGGCGGGGGTGGCAATAGCAACGGCTGGCACGATGTCCTCCTTCATCTCGTCTCCACTCATAAAACGCTCCACACCGGAAATTATTAACAGCCCGCGCGAAAAAAGATTGTGGGAATTCTAGCCGACACAATTGATTGAGCCTCTTTTCCTAAAGGCGCGCGGCAAACTAAATGAGCGTAATGCCCCTCTAACTCCCAAAGCTCAGGTGGAATAAAGCCCGCCGCTTCCGCGCTTTATATAATGCGATGGAAGTTATGGCGAGGAACGAATAATGAGACGCGATGTTAATTAACAAGCCGACTGATATTAAGAGCAGCGAAATAACCGACGAGAAAACATATTTCTCGCGGCGCAACTTTATGCGCGGCGCGGCGCTGCTGGCCTCCACGACCGCCACCGGCCTGCTTTATCGCAAACTCGCGTTGCGCCCGCCCGTCTTTCAGCCGACCGAAAAAATCGCCGATCTGCAACCGCAGCCCGACGCGCCCGCCGCATCATGGGCGATCAATGAAAAGCCGACGCCCTTTGAAGACATTTCGAACTATAACAACTACTACGAGTTTTCGACGGACAAGCGTGGCGTGGCTGAAGAAGCTCAAGGCTTCGTGACGCGCCCTTGGACAGTCGCCGTCGAAGGCTTGGTCAATAAGCCGAAAATCTTCGATCTTGATGAGATTCTCAAACTCAGCCCGCCGGAAGAGCGCATCTATCGCCACCGCTGCGTCGAAGGCTGGTCAATGGTTATCCCCTGGGTCGGCTTTTCTTTGAACAAACTTTTAGAGCAAGCGGAGCCGACATCGCAGGCCAAGTATGTGGCGTTCCAGACGCTCGCCGATCCGAAGCGTATGCCGAATCTGTCGGGCGCGGGGATTCCGTTTCCCTACGTCGAAGGCTTGCGCCTTGATGAAGCGATGCATCCTTTGACGCTTCTCGCAAGCGGTATTTACGGACAGACTTTGCTGCCGCAAAACGGCGCGCCGCTGCGTCTCGTCGTGCCATGGAAATACGGTTTTAAGAGCATCAAGTCAATCGTCAAGATTCGTTTGACGGACACGGAGCCGAAAGCGAGTTGGAACGATTACGCGCCGGACGAGTACGGCTTTTACTCGAACGTCAACCCGCAGGTCAATCACCCGCGCTGGACACAGGCCAGTGAGCGGCGCATCGGCGAATACGGCAGACGGCAAACGCTGATGTTCAACGGCTACGGCAACGAGGTCGCCAGCCTTTACACAGGCATGGATTTGCGCAAATATTTTTAACTGAAAGGAAGCGAGCCGACGTGCCGGACATCAAGTTTGCCAGAGTTCTGGTCTTCATTAATAGTTTAGTGCCGCTCAGCTTGCTCGCGCTTGATTTGGCGCAGGGACGACTCGGCGCGAACCCGCTCGAATTCGTGACGCGCACGACGGGGATGCTGGCGCTCGTCTTCCTGCTGCTCTCTTTGTCCGTCACGCCTTTGCGGAAATTCACGGGCATCAACTGGCTGATAAAATTTCGCCGCATGATCGGCCTCTACGCTTTCTTTTACGCCGCCCTGCACTTTCTCACCTACGTCTGGTTCGACAAATCTTTCAACTTCAAAAGCATCGTCTCGGACATCTTCGTGCGCTGGTTCATCGCCGTCGGAATGCTCACGTTTTTTCTGCTCGTGCCGCTCGCCGTCACTTCGACGAACGGCATGATTAAACGTCTCGGCGGCAAGCGTTGGAATCAATTGCACAAACTCGTCTACGTCGCCGGAGCGGGCGGCGTGCTCCATTACTATATGCTCGTCAAGTCCGACGCCAACCAGCCGCTCCTCTTCATCGGCGTGCTCACCCTGCTCCTAATGAACCGCCTGCTCAACGCCCAGGCGCAAACCCCAACCCTCAGCATCGCCACAGCCGGAGGTAGCACACTCCGTAACCCTCAACGCCCAAAGCCAACCACCTCAACCGTAGAAAAGAAATCGCCACCCGAAAGCGTCTAACATACGTTGGGCGGCTGTCGCTTAAATAGTGCGGCGACGGAGAAACCGCTTTGTTTTAGCACCCAGTGTGAAAATAGAAGGAGGAATCGAGATGAACTCAGGAATGCAACAGGAATTCAACCTTGCCTCAGGCGATACACTTGTTGTCGAAGTTGCTGAAAAGGGCGACTGCTTGACAGTTAGTCAACGTATCAAGACTAAAAGCGGATTTGCGGCGAGCAAAACTTGTACGGTAACTTGCCACAGCACCGGAAAATCGTATTCTTGGACATGCCCAGACAACAAAGATTGTGTCGGCGATTGCAGCGATCCCAAAAATCCCAAAGGTTCATGTAGCTGATCCCGCCGCCCAACAAGTCATTCGACCGGAGTGCGAATAGCGCAGCTTTCATCCGCGAGACTTGCGTGGTTGATGCGTTGTCTTCGCGCCCGGTCAATTCCGTCTATAAAGCGAGTCAAGAGAAAAAACAGACTTCTCCCTAAACGGGCAGTGCGCCGTTTTTGTTTTCTCTTAACGATCAGTTTGCGGGTTATGCAATCGCACTGATGTATGTTTGTGAACTATTTTCACCTTGTTCTGTTTGCCTTATTGCGCCTCGCCTCAACTGCGATCACGGCCATGTCAGCAGCAATCAACCATCTATCCGAGCATTCATCAGCCCATGAGGAATAATGCGCACCCTCAACTCTTTCAGAAGAGGGGTCAGCCGCCCAAGAGAGCGTACAGGCATTGAAGAGAACTTCGTGCCTACGGAATTGCCGGGCAGACCGACTTCGACTGCCGATTATTCTTCGACGCGCTTCCCGCGCCGGAGAAACTCAGCATAATCCATTTCGTCTCTGAGCATGATAAAGAGTCGCACCAAGAGCTTACGTGCGACCGCCACTTTCGCCTTCGCCTTACCTCTGCGCTTCATCACTTGTTGGTAAAAACTCTTCAGATGTTCATCACTTTTGGCAGCCGTCTGCCCGGCTTCAACCAATAAATATCTGAGCAGGCGTGAACCAGCTTTGCTGATTCCGCCATAAGCCTTACGCTCGGCGGACGAGTGCTCCATCACATCCAAGCCGACATACGCCGTCACCTTTCGTGTCGAAGCGCGAGACATCGCCAAGCGTATGCACGAGGCAAAGCGAAGTCAGCAGCCCGACCCCGGCGTGCGTCTGCACTCGTTGCACCGCTTCATCATCTTTGGCTTGCCGCTTTAACCATCGTTCCACCGCAAGAATGCGTGTCGAAAGTTCATCGCACAACTCCAGCCATTCGTCGCGTTGATGCACGAGGACTGGCGATATCCGTAACTGCTTGAGTTGGGCGCGCCCCTGTGCTGTTGCCAACTTCGCTTGCAGGGACGATCCGGCACCAATCGAGAGCGCGTGCAGCGAGTTCAAGATAATGGTACGCAACTTAACCAGCTTGTGCCGGAACCGCAACTGGCGTAAGACGTCACGGCTCTGTGGTGGGTAACGATAAAGGCGCGGAAACTCATCGCGCATCAGCAAGTCGAGGATCAGGTGCGCATCTCTGCGGTCATTCTTCTGCCGACGGCGTGCGAGCCGTCTAATCTCTGCCGCATCACCGACGAGTAAGGTGTGACCACAGTCTTCGATCATCTCCTCAAACCAACTCGTGTAGCCTGAGGCTTCTACTCCGCTGATGACTTCACCGGTGAACTGCCGGTAGAAAGCCCGCACATCATCCTTCTGGTGGTGCAACTCACGATACTTAATCTCGCCGTCCTGTGTGTCCATGTAAGCCACTGTTTGTTGGCGCGCATGAAGATCAACTCCGATATATACTGTCACTGTGGGTGCCTCCTTTAGCGATTGCATAATCCACAACTGAGTCTAACAAAGACTCATCGCAGGAGGAGGTGCCCGCTTTATATCATCAGCCTTAGACACCTTCGCTCTGTGAGACATGTTTCAAGAGTGCCTCAACTAACTCCTAAATTTAGCTTGACCAATACTCAAAACGGAGTTAAATATTACCTGCTCCAACTCAAAACTTAGGAGGATACTCACATGAGTAATGGAAATTCCACCCGCGTTGATATGACAATCAATCGTTACCATACTGCCAACTTGAGTGATGCTGATGCTCGTACAATTTTGGCGAATGCTTCAGAGGCGCTAACTACGGATGATGGAGCAAATGATGTTGCCTGCCCAATGGATTTTCAACTTCAAGGAACAGTGACAACGTTTACGACAGGTGACGGCTCTGTAGACAGCCAAGCTGAATATAATGCTGTTCGCGGTACTGGGGGGCGTGTACACGTCGTCAGAGATATTACTTATTGTGGGGGGGCCGCACCTGCTGCAATTGGTTGTTCTGACACACCTGGGAGTTGCATGGTCGTGATGCGGGATTCTGATGAAGCGGTGCTTTGGGCGCATGAATATGGACACAACACAGGTCTTGACGATACGGAAATTACAGGTAACGTCATGAATGGTACGATAAGCGGTACAAATCGTAGCGTGAGTCAGGGACAGTGTAACTCATATCGTGGCGTGTCACCGGGCTTAAGGGCACGTGAGGAGAAGCAAACTCCAAGCGAGCGGGAGGAATCGCCAATGGACATCAAAGATTTTGTAAGGCGTAAGTATATACATGGCGTTCCATACGCGAAAGCTAGTTCTTATTCTACGGAAGCTGTTCCTGTTTTGCTACAGATGCTCCGTGACCCCCAAGATGAACCCTACCGCGCAAATATCGTAGCGACATTGGGTATGATTGGCGACGCTAGAGCTATCCAACCTTTATTAGATTTGTTTGCTGAGGGCAGTGGGAAACTCTCTGACCAAGAGTTTAAAGTGCGGAAAACCATTGTCATGAGCCTTGGCTACTTACTCAATAAGGCTGATAATCGTGAGGCTTTTGAGTTCTTACTACAGGGCTTAGACCCTGAATCTTGGACAAAAAGGGTGGGCTGGGATAGTCCAGATGGTATTAGCGAAGAAAACACTAAATCTCAGCTAACAAAAATGGCGATCTGGGGCTTAGCCCTTTCCGGTAAACCAGAGGCAAGAGAAGCACTACTCTCATTGCAACAAGCCCCTTTAGCCATGTTTACTGACGCTAATAGAACGCTACTTGTAAATGTTGCACAGGAAGCCATAGATGCTCATTCAACAGTGGCGGAAAAAGGTATATCTGGCTATTACCAGAGGTGAAGTGGCATCAACAATCTTTGCTCTCTGTAAAGCTTACCGCTTTATGATGCCCCTTTTCGCTGAATGAGGAGGGGCAATTCATCAAATGGCATAAGTGCTCCTCACCTCAGTCCAGTTCCTGCTGAGGCGGTGTCTAACAACGCCATGCAGCCGACCGCGAATAGCGTTGCTTTCATGCGCGAGACTTGGATTGTTTCGGCGTTGTGTGCGCGGCGGCTGATGGCGGGCGATAGGCGGCGAATTCTCCGGCGGGCGATGGCGGTAGATCGAGCTTGGGGTCTGTGTTACAGAAAGGCCGTCCGTTGGCGCATCACCCCTCCTGTGACACCTTCGCTGGTTTCGATGCTACGGCCTGCCTCGCCCATCTTCTCGGCTGGTAAGTTCAGGCAGATGTGGCTCGATGACCGCCCATTGTTAGTCCGTCAGTTCTTCGCCTCGTGCCATGCCGAAATGCTAGCACGGGTATTTATGAGACCGCTTCTAATTCTGAAAATGTTCGGGATAAGCCATTGCGGGAGAAACGCAGCGAAGCTCTTCCGGCCATCATGAAGCGGATGATCCGTTCAAATTACACAACGAGCGGTCTTACTGACGGGTGGCTGTGGTCATCTACGTGATTGATTCAAAGTAGTGGACAAAGTTTGCGCTCGACATCGAACGCCAAAGGCGCGACGAAGTGTTAGCTTCGCCGCGCCCTGAAATAAGCAAGCTTTCTTCGCCCGGACTACTACTTCTTGAGCCAGCCGAACAAGCCGTGAATGATGGTTTCGCGGTTCTCCTGATAAATGGCGTGCGTGAGTGGGATTGACATCGGGCAGACGCGG
Organism: Pyrinomonadaceae bacterium; assembly: GCA_046262295.1. GTDB lineage: Bacteria > Acidobacteriota > Blastocatellia > Pyrinomonadales > Pyrinomonadaceae > JBHENC01. The sequence continues at coordinate 346,349 of JBHENC010000001.1, forward strand.
ACGCAGTTTTGCGCGTTGCCGCAATTGGTGATGCCGTCGTCGCCCATGATGCCTTCGAGCCGCGCGTCGCGCGTCATCTTGCCCGTCGGGTGCATATTCTGGTAACGCACCTGCGCTATCGCCTGTGCCCCTATGTAATGATCGTCTTCATACTGCGGGCAGGCTTCCAGACAACAGCCGCACGTCATGCAGCGCGAGTAAGCGTAGCGTTCGGCGACCTCTTCCTGCGACATCTTAGGCCCCGGCCCCAGATCGTAAGTTCCGTCTATCTCGATCCATGCGTGAACCTTTTTCAAGTGCTCGAACATACGCGAGCGGTCAACGATTAGATCGCGCACGTTCGGAAACTTCGTCATCGGCTCGAGCGTGATCGGTTGATCCAACTGGTCAACAAGCGCGGAGCAGGATTGACGCACTTTGCCGTTAATCACCATCGTGCAAATGCCGCAGACCTGTTCGAGACAATTCATCTGCCAGACGGGAGGCGTCGTCTGCTTACCGTCCTTCATGACGGGATTTTTTTGTATCTCGAGCAGGCAGGAGATGATGTTCAGATTCGGACGATAGGGAATCTCGAAAGTTTCCCAACGCTGCGCGGCGTCCGGCGTGTCGCGGCGGCGTATGCGTATCTCGACGGACTTCGGCGGATCGCGCCGTGTTGATGCAGAAGTATTGGAAACGTGTTGTGTGCTCATAGCTTGTCCGACTTGCCTCCCGCGTCCTTGAGTTCCTTGCCTTGCTCGTCGCTCGATGTGTAGCCTTCCGGCGAGACCGGATCAATCACCTCTTTATCCTTCGCCCAGACTTGCGCGCTGCTGATGTTCGCCTTGTTCGCTTCCCAACCTTGTTCGGGAATCTGCTGCGCGCCGTCTTTGACAGGCAGGCCGGATGCCGCCGCGCTCGTTGCCGTCGAAGCCGTCGCCGTCTCTTGCTTGTTGTGGCTGTAATCGCGTATGCGCGGCTTGATGAGCGAGACGTCCACAGCTTCATAAGAAAGCACAGGGCCTTCGCCGGAGTATTCGGCGATGGTCGTCTTTAAGAAATTCTCATCGTCGCGCTTCGGAAAGTCGGGCTTATAGTGCGCGCCTCTGGATTCGTTGCGATTGAGCGCGCCCAAAGTGATAACGCGCGCCAACTCAAGCATATTCTTTAGGTGGCGCGCGTGCGGCACGGCCATCGTCGCCCATAAATTTGAATCATCGATGGAGATGCGCTGATAGCGTTCCATCAATTCGAGCAGCTTGTTGTCCGTCGCCTGAAGCTTATCGTTGTAGCGCACGACCGTGACGTTATCCGTCATCCACTTGCCCATCTCTTCATGCAGCTTGTACTGATTCTCCGTGCCCGATTGCTTAACGAGCGTGGCATTTATCTCTTCCTGCTTCTTCAACTCCTGATCGTAAACGCGCGAGCCGTCCGCGCCGTTTCGTTCGACGTTTTTCGCGTACTCTATCGCGGCGGGCGCGGCGACGAATCCGCCGTAGACGCAACTGACAAGCGAGTTTGCGCCGAGACGATTCGCACCGTGAATCGAGTAATCGCATTCGCCTGCGGCGAGCAGTCCCGGTATGTTCGTGCGCTGCTGGAAATCAACCCACAGGCCGCCCATCGAATAATGCACGCCCGGAAAAATTCGCATCGGCACATGGCGCGGATCATCGCCGACGAACATTTCGTAAATCTCTAAAATAGCGCCGAGCTTGCGGTCAAGCGTCTCCGCCGGAATATGCGAGAGGTCTAGATAGACTTGATTCTCGCCGCCGACGCCCATGCCGTCCAGACAGACTTGAAAGATTTCGCGCGTCGCTATGTCGCGTGGCACAAGGTTGCCGTAAGCCGGATACTTTTCTTCCAGAAAATACCAACGCTCGCTTTCGGGAATCGCCGACGGCGCGCGCGCATCCTTCTGCCCCTTCGGAACCCACACGCGCCCGCCTTCGCCGCGCGCCGATTCACTCATCAAACGCAACTTGTCTTCGCCCGGAATCGAAGTCGGATGCACTTGAATAAATTCGCCGTTTGCATATTTCGCGCCCTGCTGATAACAGATGGATGTCGCGCTGCCCGTGCAGACCATCGAGTTCGTAGATTTGCCGAAAATCAGACCGGGGCCGCCCGTCGCCATTATCACCGCGTCGGCTTTGAAGGCTTTTAGTTCGAGCGTCTGCAAGTTCATCGCCACGAGGCCGCGACACACTCCGTGATCGTCTAGGATGAGCGACATCATCTCCCAGCCTTCGTACTTCTTCACTTGCCCGTCAACTTCACGCCGCCTTACCTGTTCGTCGAGCGCATAAAGAAGTTGTTGCCCTGTGCTTGCTCCCGCGAAGGCCGTGCGGTGATGCTTTGTGCCGCCGAAGCGACGAAAATCCAGCAAGCCTTCTTTGGTGCGCGAGAAGGGAACGCCCATCCGGTCGAAGAGATAAATGATCGAAGGCGCAGCTTCGCACATCGCTTTGGCGGGCGGCTGGTTCGCTAAAAAGTCGCCGCCGTACACAGTGTCGTCGAAGTGTTCGGCAGTCGAATCGCCTTCGCCTTTGGTGTTGACCGCGCCGTTGATGCCGCCCTGCGCGCAAACAGAGTGTGAACGCTTGACGGGGACGACCGAGAAGAGATCAACCGCGTGACCGGCTTCCGCTATCTTCATCGCCGCCGCCAGCCCCGCGAGGCCGCCGCCGACGATGGCAATCTTAATGCCGTTGCTGCCTGTTGTTGCCATATCAGTAAAGAACACCTCCGAGGAGTCCGCCGGGACGTATAAAGGCCACCGCCGCGTTGATGCCGACGGCCAAGAGCACCGCGCCGAAGGCCATGCAAGCGTAACCCGTCAGACGCTGCGCGTGCGCGCCGATGGTGATGCCCCAGTCAACCATAAAGAGCCAGATGCCGTTCGCAAAGTGCCACACGGTTGCCGTGATGCCGATGATGTAAACGATTAGAATCGCCGGATTGAGAAACTCTCCGCGCACAATGTCGAACGCTTCACCCGCGTGCGTCGCAACCGACTTGGTATTGAGTCCGGGAATCAACCCGAAGCGGAAATTAAGCACGTGAAACGCGATGAAGAAGAAGAGAATGATTCCCGTGACGCGCTGAATCGTATAGAACCAGTTGCGCCCGTAGGGATAGTTCAAATTATTCGGACGCCACTCCAGCGTGATTATCATTCCGTAAAAGGCGTGATACAGCAGCGGGATAAAAATGCCGCCGATCTCCACGAATAGTACATAGGGAATTGATTGCAAATCGGAGACCGCATCGTTGAAATCGTTCCGCCCGCTGAGAGCTTTCGAGTTAGTGTAAAAATGTTCCAGCAGAAAGATGCCGAGCGGCACGATGCCTGACAACTGGTGCAGCTTGCGGAAGACAAATGTTTTACTTAAACGAATTGCCATACTTGAGAAAACGCTCCTTCGCCAAACGGCGGCGGCATTTGAAAAGACAGCTGTCTGAAATGGATTTCCCGGAAGTGCGTTGAACGCGCCGAATTATATGTAGAAGCCCGTGCCGCCGCAACCGCGTATGCGCTCTCGCCTTCCTACGCTTTACCATTCCTCCATAGCTTGAAGATTATTACCACTCAATGCGCCTATTATCATAAAATTGTTGTGATATAAGGTAAAATGAAAAATAGTTGCGCAATTTCTAAGCAAAACTTATAATTCCGCGTGTGCAAATCGAGACGCTGAAAATCTTTTGCGACCTTGCGGAGACGAAAAGCTTTTCGCAGGCGGCGGAGCGCAACTTCGTGACGCAGTCGGCGGTCAGCCAGCAGGTGCGCGGCCTTGAGGAAAAGTTCAAGCGCACCCTTCTGGAGCGCGTGCGCGGGCGGCGGGCGATAGAATTGACGACGGCGGGCGAGGCTTTTTACAGGGAGTGCCGCAACGTGCTAGAGGCTTACGGTCAGTTGCAGGAACAGATGCGCGCACAGACGGGAACGGTCAGCGGCACGGTGCGCGTCGCAACGGTTTATAGTATCGGCTTGCACGAACTGCCGCCCGCCGTGCGCCGCTTTATGGGGCTTTATCCGGCAGCGAAGATTGATCTCGAATACAGCCGCACGACGCGCATCGTGCGCGATGTGTTAAGCGGCGCGGTTGAAATGGGCATCGTCGCGTTTCCCGAAAAACGTCGCGGCATAAACATCGTGCCGCTGCCGGGTGATCGTCTTGTGCTCGTCTGCACGCCCGCGCATCCGCTAGCGAAGCGCAAAAAAGTGAAGGCCGCCGCGCTCAATAATCTGGATTTCGTGTTATTCGAGCGCGACATCCCGACGCGGCGCGCGACCGACCGCATCTTGAAATCCTACGGCGTGGCGGTTCATCGCGTTGCCGAGTTCGATAACATAGAGACGATCAAGCGGGCTGTCGAAGTCGGCTTCGGCGTGGCGATTCTGCCACGTCCGAGTGTGCTGGACGAACAGCGCAGCGGCCAACTCAGTATCGTCGCGCTCGCCGAACCCGAATGGACGCGCGATGTCGGCGTGATCCACAGAAGCGACCGCAAGTTAAGCAGCGCCGCGCGAAAGTTTTTAGAGCTGCTCGCGCAATCGCCTGACAAAGCTTAAACAGAAAGCAACGCTGCCTTATCTTTTCAAAAAGTTGACTGACGAACTTACACATCAATCAGCCGCCGCGCTCGCCGCGCTCATGCGTGCGTGTCGTGTCTCGCCCGTCGAAGTAATCGAAGCCCATTTGCGCCGCATAGAATTTTTGAATCCGCGATTGAACGCCGTCGTCACACTTGCGCCCGACGCAATCGAGCGTGCGCGTGAGGCCGAAGATTCGGTTATGCGTGGTGATGAAAACATCGGTGTGTTGTGCGGCGTGCCCGTTACCATCAAAGACACTATTGAGACGAAAGATTTACGCACGACGAGCGGCTCGCCTTTGCGCGCGACTTACATTCCTATGCAGGACTCCACTGCCGTTGCGCGGCTCAAGGCGGCGGGCGCAATCGTCATCGGCAAAACGAATGTGTCCGAGATGGCGATGGCTTACGACGCAGACAATCCGGTTTTCGGGCGCACGAATAATCCGCATGATTTGACGCGCACGCCGGGCGGATCGAGCGGCGGGTGCGCGACGGCGGTCAGCGCGTGCCTTGTGCCTGCGAGTCTCGGGAGTGATCTGGCGGGTTCGATTCGCGTGCCCGCGCATTTTTGCGGTGTCGTTGGTTTGAAGCCGACGGCCAGCGGGCGCGTGCCGGTTGACGGACATTTTCCGTCTGCGACGGGAGCTGCTGCGCTTGGTGTGAGCTTCGGCCCCATCGCACGTCACGTCGAAGACCTACGCCTATTTTACAACGTGCTTGCCGCGACGCAATCATTCATTAACACGCAGTATGCAATCGAGCGGCAGGAGCAAGCGACGCGCGGTCTTGGTCTACGCGGACGCTGCTTCGCATGGTATGTTGATGACGGCGTATCAAGGGTCACGAATGAAACAAAGAAAGCGGTGGAAGCTGTCGCGGGCGCGCTCACGAAAGCGGGCATGATCGGCGTTGAAGCGCAACCGCCCGGCATCGCCCGCGCGCCGGATTTATGGAGGACACTTTTTCAACGCGCCGCGCTGGAAAATCTAAGCGAGCTTTACGCCGGACACGAAGAAAAAGCGGGCGCGCTCGTGCGTGCGGTGCTCACTGCGGGCGCGAATATGCCGCTCCCCGATGCTGGCGAGATGGAGACGGCAAAGCGCGAGCGGGCATTGTTGCGTAAACAGTTGATTGATTGGATGCGGGAGACGCCGCTGATTGTCGCGCCTGTCGGAGCCGCGCACGCTTTCCCGCATGGCACGCGGCGTGTTGAAATCGAAGGCGTCTCGCAAAGCATTTTTCGCGCGTTCAGCTATGCGCAAACTTATAATGTGTTTGGTCTGCCGTGCGTCTCGATGCCTGCGTTGCGCTCGCGCGAAGGCTTGCCCGTCGGCGTGCAGATCATTGGCCGCCCGTTTGCGGAAGCTGAAGTTCTCAACGCCGCTGCCATCATCGAAGAATCGCTCGGCGGGTGGATGCCGCCGCCCGCGCTTTAGTGTAAATTGGCAAGAGAAGCAAGCATCTCTATGCTTATCTATGCTGATAAGTTAATCAACGCGGTTTGAAACAAGCGGTGCGTTGAAGTTTTTCGCGCGGGCGAAACGGAAGATGGAAAAATTGTCGAATGCCACTGACAGATCATACCGAAAAACATTTTACGGCCAGTGCGGTTGTGCGCGACATCGTGATCGGGATGTCCGACGGCCTAACCGTTCCGTTCGCGCTGGCGGCGGGACTCACCGGCGCGATTAGTGCTTCAACTATAATTATTACGGCGGGACTCGCAGAGATCGCCGCCGGTTCTATTGCGATGGGTCTTGGCGGCTATCTCGCCGCAAAATCCGACGCCGAACATTACGCCACCGAGCGTATGCGTGAGCAGCAGGAAATTATTGAAAAGCCCAAAGCGGAGATGGCGGAAGTGGCCGACGTTTTCCGCGAGTACGGTCTGACGGGGCACGAGATTGCGCCGATCATCAAAAGCTTTCAGAGTCGCCACGAAGACTGGATAGACTTTATGATGCGCTTTGAACTCGGGCTCGAAGAGCCTGACCCGAAACGCGCGCTTAACAGCGCAGTGACGATTGCGGGCGCATACATCGCAGGCGGATTGATCCCGCTCGCGCCCTACATTGCTATCGCCGACGCGCGTCGGGCGCTCTTATTTTCCGTGCTGGTGACGCTCATCGCGCTCTTTGTTTTCGGTTACGTCAAAGGAGGCTTCACCGGCACAAGGCCGTTTCGCAGCGCGTTGCAAACAACGCTGATCGGCGGCTGCGCGGCAGCGGCGGCGTTCGGCATTGCACAAGCTATTTCATAAAGCGCGGCGTTTGTTTTCGCGGACTTTTGCGTTGGGCGCGCCGTCCGTGATAGTTATTGCTACCTTCCTTTTGTTTGATCGCGTTGTATTCAGTACGTTCCACTCACAGTTCGCTTAATGGAGGCAAATCATGGGCACTTTAATTTTCTTTATGTTCATCGCCATTGCGCTGCTTGTCGTCGCCGCGAAGACGCTCAGGATTGTGCCGCAGGCGACCGTGATGCTCGTCGAACGCTTCGGGCGCTTCGACAAAGTCGCGGCGAGCGGTCTCAATATACTGATGCCGTTTCTGGACAAGCCGCGCGCCGTTTACTGGACGGGCGCGCGTCCCGGCCAGACTTCCATTGATCTGCGCGAGCAGTTTATAGACTTGCCGCCGCAACCCGTCATCACGCGCGACAACGTGACGATTCACGTTGACTCCGTCGTGTACTGGCAAATCACAGACCCCGTTAAAGCCGTTTACGAGATTGCGGATTTGCTCGGCGGCATCGTGCAACTGACGATCACGGGAATGCGCGCCGTGATGGGCGATATGGATTTGGATCACACGCTTTCGCAACGCGATCAGATCAACGGCAAGCTGCGCGTGATTCTTGACGAAGCGACTGACAAGTGGGGCGTGAAGGTGACGCGCGTTGACGTGAAGAACATCAACCCGCCCGAAGACGTGCGCCTGACGATGGAAAAACAGATGACCGCCGAGCGCACACGCCGCGCCCTGGTGCTGCAAGCCGAAGGCGACAAGCAAGCCGCGATCACGCGCGCCGAAGGCGAGAAGCAAGCGGCGATCACACGCGCCGAAGGCGAAAAAGAATCCGCCATATTGCAAGCCGACGGCGCGGCGCAAGCGCGTCTGCGTTCTGCCGCCGCCGAAAGCGAAGCCATCGCGCGCCTCGCACAGGTGATGCCGGGACACGGCAACCCCGCGCAGTATTTAATCACCGCCCGCTATATTGAAAGCCTCAAAGATATGACGCGCGGCAGTAACTCGAAAGTGATTTTTATGCCGGTCGAGACGGCGGGGATGTTGTCGAGTATCGGCGCGGTCAAAGAGATGTTCGCCGAAGCTGGCGAGAAAAATAACCGCACAGATAATGATTCGCCATCAAACGCTTCGCCGCTTGTGCCGCCGCGCCAATTGCCGACATAGCAATTAGCTTTTGGAAAGTTCATGCCGCGAAATGATCGTGTAACGCGAACCATTTGGTGTTAGCTCACTGCGCATTAGAACAATCTCGGAGACGGTTAGCGCGATAGCTTCAAAGCCCATCTGCGCGTGAATTGCCGCCAACTCTTTTGCGCCCGCCGGTGTGCGCAATCGCGCGATGGTAATGTGCGGGTGAAACACACGCCGCTCACGTGGAAAACTTGCCTTCGCACACTCGCTTTCAAGCGCGCTTTGAAGATGTGAGAGCGCGCCGGATGCATCCGCGATGCCGAGCCACAAAACTTTTGGCAAACCATGCGGCGGAAACGCACCCGCTCCTTCGACAACAAGATTAAATGGCAGGAAATTTTGCGCGGCACGTGCGGCGGCGGGCGCGAGTTGTTCTTCAACGCGGGCGCGTTCCACGTCGCCGAAGAATTTCACAGTGAGATGTAGTTTCTCCGCGCGTTCCCAACTCGCGCGTACCGCCGGAATCGCGCCACGCAGACGGGCAATGTGCGCGGCGACTTTCTCACGCACTTCCGCAGGCAATTCGAGAGCGTAAAAGACACGCCAGCTTGAAGTACCGTCTGCCATCATCTTCAGCATAACTTTCAAGCATCGCGCTTATCACTTGGAGGGCGCAAGCACGATTGTCGCCTTTGACGCTTTCGTTATTGCGCTGCGTGAAAACGGGAAAACGCGGGGTGTCGCGTTGCGCCAATCCGTTAATTGATCGCTCCAGTGCGGACTTGCCGGATCGCCGGATTCGCCGAGCGCGATGCCTTGCTGTGTATTGTCCCAATCGCCTGCGTCTGCGATAAGACGCATAGAGACATTTGCGCCCACGTTGACGGCTCCGCCGGAACCGCCCGTAAAGCGTGCGAGCGGTGGAACGACAAACTGCGAGCCGATGAATGGCACGCTTGCGAGCGGATGCACGAAACGAAACTGTCCTGTGCGTCCCCACGTCCACTTCGACTCGTCCGCGCCGAGTTGTTTCGTGAGCGCCGCGCGCGCGTCCGTATAGCACGCTTGAAGCAGCGCCTCGTAAGAATCAAACTCCTTCGGCAGCCATTCGCGCGGGCGCGTTTGAATGATGCGGTCGAGGAATGTGTTGACGTTTGAAAGGGTGAGCCGTCCGGCGGCTTCTGCACCGATGGCGTTGGTTAGGATGCGGCGGCGAAAGGCCGCGCGCATTTGTGCCACCAGCGCCATCGCGCGTGAATCTTCGTTTGCGTGCCCGTCCCATTTCTCAAACGTCGTCAGCATCGTGCGCCAATCGTTTGAGGTTGCGGCGAGCGGGCGCGCCAGCTTGGTGACTTCGTTGGCAAGAATAGCTTCGGCGAAAGAATAGTTGTCGGCGTGTATGCGGCGAAAGTCTTCGATGGTTAAGCGCGACTTGGCTGTTAATAAGTCGTAGATGCGACGCGCGCGATAGGGAACCGCCCAGTAATGCGTGAGATGGTACGGGTAATTGCGGCCGACGATGCGATTGTTGGCGGTGACGATAATGCCGGACGGCGGATCGTAAACGTGAGGCAAATCATCGAAGGGAATAAAGCCCGTCCATTCGCCCGCGTCCGTCGCGCCGTCGTAAGGTAAACTGCCGTCGCCGGTCTTGCGTAAAGGGATGCGACCCGCGCCGTAATAACCGATGTGGCCGAGTGTGTCCGCATAAATAAAATTCTGCGTCGGGCCGGGATAATCTTTGAGCGCCGCGCGGAAATCATTCCAGTTGCGGGCGCGGTTAATCGCAAAGAATGATTCAAATTCGCGCGAGCGCGGATCGAGCATAGTCCAGCGCAGTGCATAACGCGCGCCGTTTTTTTCGAGGATGATGGGGCCGTGTCGTGTCACCGTCACATCGAATGGCACTGTCTCGGTCGTCGCGTCTGCGAAACCTTTGCGCACTTTGATCTCTTCATGACGCACTTCCGCATCGCGCCATCCGGCGGGCGTCATGTAGCGGCGCGGATTCTCTTTGTCGAATTTTTCGAGATACACGTCCTGCACGTCCGGCGCCAGATTGGTCGCGCCCCATGCTATCGCCGCATTGTGGCCGAGCAGTATGCCGGGCGTGCCGGGCATCGTAACGCCCGCGACGTGCAGGTTCGGCGCGCTCAACTCCGTCAGATACCATATCGAAGGCGCAGAGGCGGCGAGGTGCGGATCGTTGGCGAGTAAAGGTTTGCCGCTAGCGGTATGTTTGCCGTTGACGACCCAGTTATTGCTCGCCGCTAAGTCCTCCGCGAAAAGACCGAGCCGTTCGAGCGAGCGACGGGCGACATCACGGGCAAGCGCGAGCGTTTGAAAGGTTTCCGTATGACTGACAAAGTGATCCGACGAAATTTTCGGCGACGGCAAAGACGCGGCCTTTTTGTTCACGCTGTCGCTGCCGACCACCACTACATCGAGCGTGGATGTTTCGGGAACGAGTTCTTTGAATCGCGCTTCGGGAATGTTCGAGAAGGCGGCGCGCGCAACATCTACGTCCCATGTAGTGGAGAGTGATTCGGCGAGAATCTTGCCGAGAACCATTGAATCCGCCGGACGCCATTGGCGCGGTTTGTACTGCAAGATGCGAAACTCCGCAGGCAAACTTTTGTCGTCGAGCGTTGCGATAAAAGCGTTGACGCCGCGCGCGTAAGCTTCGAGCGCCGCACGAACGGGCGCGGACGATTGCGCGGCCAATGTTTCCGAAAGCGATGCGAAGCCGTAGATGCGCCGACGCTTATCTTCTTCTAGCGTGGCTTTACCGAAAATCTCCGAAAGCTCGCCGCGCGCCGTCCGGCGCAGCAAATCCATCTGCCACAAACGATCATTCGCCGTCACATACCCTTGCGCAAAATAGAGGTCTGCTTCATTCGCCGCTTCAATATAAGGAATGCCGCGCTCATCGCGCCGCACGGTGACGGGCGCGTGCAGCCCTGCTAGTTGAAGCCTTGTCGCATCAGGCGCGGTGGCGGCTTTTTCCTGTGCATAAAGAATATTGAAGGGCGTGGCGAAAACTAATAAGAGAAGCGTCGGAAGAAGACGAGAAGCGATGCCGCAGTTTTTCATAAGATGGTTTATCTCCCGGTCGAAGATTCCGTAACTGTATGTTGGCCGTGTGGAATAAAGCTTGCCGCGCGAATTCTTCTACGTGAATCATTGCGCGTTTTCCGCAAAAGCTTGCTTCCGAATAATGGTAGCATAGATGCGTCGGGCGGATTTGCCTGCGCCGATTGTGACGGCGGCCGCCGCTTCTTTGTTGACGTTGTCCGAAGTAAGCCGCTACAATTCGCGCCTGTTTCAATTAATCGAAGAATCTTTTCGCGCGAACAACTTTTAATCGAATGGCTTGTCTACCTGAAAAACAAACGAACGGCAATGTGCTCCGGCGTAAACTAATCGAACGCGCCTGTTGCGCAATGCTGTGTGTGCTTGCGTGTGTGGTGTGGGCGCAGGCGCAGCAGCGTCCGCTGTTGACGGAAGACGTGGATATCATTCCGCCCGGCTCTGTGCGGATAGAAGTGGGCGTTGATTTTTTGCAGCGCCAGCGATTTCCCGTCTCCGGCTTGACCGGAGATTTGACGCGCGTCGGCGTGATCGGCGTTAACATAGGTCTCGCGCCGAACGTCGAAGTTCAGCTCGACGGCGTCGCGCAGAATTTCCTGAGCATCAATTCGCGCACGCAGCCTTCGCCTATTCAACTGAGCCTCGCGCCGAACGCCAACACGACGAACGACACGGGAGATTTCACGCTCTCGACCAAAATCAAGATCAGGAATGAGACGCGCAGCGCACCCTCTTTCGGTTTTCGCTTCGGCGTACAACTGCCGAACTCGAATCAGGCGAGCGGCATCGGCCTTAATCAAACCAATGCGTTCGGCTCGCTTCTGTTCGGCAAAAAGTTCGGGCGCGATGAACGCCTCAACACGTTCGGCAATCTGGGCATCGCCATCCTGTCTGCGCCGACCTCGACCTTTTCGCAAAACGACGTGCTGACTTACGGCTTCGGCGGCATCTATCGCTTTAACGAGCAACTCAACTTTGCGGGCGAGATCAACGGGCGCGCCAATACACGTCCCGGCTCGGGGCCGCTCGGAACCGAATCGCAATCCGAAGGACGTTTCGGCCTGCAACTGAAAGCTTCCGGCCTGCGCTTCGATGTCGCGGGCATCGCCGGACTGACGCGCTACAGCCCGCGCACCGGCGTCACCTTCGGCGTCACCTACGATTCGCCCGTCGTCTTCACGCCCGCCAAATAATCAAGAGTCTGAACATTTTTATAAAAGCGTTGTGTGCGTAATAACGCGCCGACGCTTTGGCGTGCGCTTTGACACCCGCCCAACGTCTCTTCTATTATCGAAAACTTCGTGTCACAGCATAGTGCGCCCTTTGTGCTCTTTCGCTTGAGCGGGAAGGCGTTTGTGTGAACGCCCTCGTCGAAGGTTGATATCCAAATGTTTGATTGGCTGCGCGCCGCCACCGGATGGCTTCAACAATTTATCGTCAGCGTGCCGCTCTACGTTGCCGCGCCCGCGATGATCGTCATCGGCGCGCTCGATTCTTCGCTGCTCTCGTTGCCGGAAATCAACGATTATCTAGTGGTGATGCGCTGCACCAAAGATCACACGGCGGCATTGTATTTCCCTTTATTTGCGGCAGCCGGATCGGTGCTCGGATGCTTACTGCTGTATACGATTTTGCGGCGCGGCGGGCAGGCGATTTTGCGCGCCCGCTTTCGCGGCGAACACATCGAGCGAGTCGAACGAGCTTACGCGCGCTACGGTTTTCTCGCGTTGGCGATTCCGGCGCTGTTGCCGCCGCCGATGCCGTTTAAGATTTTCGTGGCGACGGCGGGCGCGCTCGAATATCCACGCTGGCGTTTTATTATCACCATCATGATTGCGCGTTCGTTGCGTTATTACGTGGAAGGAATGCTCGCGGTCTTCTATGGCGAGCGTGTGCTGCGCTTTCTTAAAGATAACGGTCTGGCGATTATGAGCATCGCCGCCGCCCTTGCGCTCACAGGGTTGGCGCTGTACCTGCTTTCCACGCGCGGCAGAGAAGCCGTCGAGCGTTCGCGCGCGATTAAGCAAGAGACGCGGCAGCAGGACACGCGCGATTAAAAGTTTACGAAGCGGCTTATGCTTACTACACCTCTCGCGGCGCTGAACAAAACGGCAGTTGCTGCACATAAAGGTATCCGAAAGCGTTCGCGCAAGGCTTTTTTGTGAAAGGATAGATTCATCAACTTTGAAATGGCTTCTGCATAAGATTGCGAAGGGCTTAACTTCCGTTTCGCAATATTTAATCGCTTACGGCGCGTTCGGATTGTTTACCATCGCGCTGCTCGATTCGGTACTGCTGCCGCTGCCGAGCGGCACGGACGCCGTGATGCTGCTACTTTCCGCCGCACGCCCGCAGTGGATGCTGCTTTACGCAGCCGCCGCGACGCTCGGCTCCGTGATCGGTTGCGTGATGCTCTATTACATCTCGCAACGCGCGGGTAAACGCGCGCTCTCTCGCTTCTCGCCGGAGAAGCAGGCGCGCGTTAAAGATTGGATTGATCGCTACGATGTGCTCGCCGTGCTGGTCGCGTGCGTCCTGCCGCCGCCTTTTCCCTTCAAGCTGGTGGTTATCTCCGCCGGTGTCTTTCGCTTCAACGTGTGGCGTTTTGCGCTCGCGGTGGCGGTCGGCCGCGCTTTTCGGTTTCTGCTCGAAGGCTACTTCGCCGCGCGCTACGGCGAGCAGGCTAAAGAAGTGCTCGCGCGTTATTATCCGGTTATCGGTTTGAGCCTCGCGGTGATCGTGGTGCTCGCCTTTATCGGTCACAACGTGTGGCGGCGCAGAACGGCCAGCGCAGACGCCTGAGACGCAAAGGCAACTAATCCCGTACATTTGCCATTGACACGGGTTTCGTGTTTGATGTACAAAGCACTTGGCAGCGCAAAGTAAATGTCCGGTCGTTGTTTGATAATAAGGGAAAGCTAACGGGCTTCGGTGCGGAAGCGAAAGGCGCGGGCGGCGGCCAGATCGCGCACGCCGTGCCGGTCAAGGCGTTCAAGCATCTGTATGAAGATTTCGGCGGTGGCGAGCGCGTCTCCGGCGGCACGGTGACGATTGACGATGGGAATCGCAAAATGTTCGGCCACCGTATGCAGCCGGTAATTGGCGAGTCCCGGAACGACCGAACGCGAGAGCCGGACAGTGCATAATTGCGCGTTAACCATGCGCCTGCCGGGAAAGACGCGCGCGATTTCATGATTGAGAAAGCGCACATCGAAGGCCGCGTTATGCGCGACGAGCACCGCATCGCTCGCAAAATCGAGCCACTGCGCGGCAACGTCCGCGAAACGCGGCGCGTCTTTGACCATCGCGTTAGTGATGCCCGTCAGTCCGACGATGAACGGCGGGATAGCCGTTTCAGGATTAATCAGCGTTTGAAATTCCGCGACGACGCGCCCGCGACTAACGCGATAAGCGCCGATCTCCGTGATGCGGCATGGCGGCGTCTTCGCTCCGGTGGTTTCCACGTCAACGATAACGAAATCCGCTTCGCGCAAAAGACGCGCTTCCGCATCTTCGTAAGCGAGTTCGATGGTTGAATTATCATTTAGAAGGAAACGCCCGTCGTCTTTGATTAAATCATTCAGCAAGAGCGTGGCGAGTTCGGCGTCAACGTCGGAGAGCTTCAGAACGACATCGGCGACGTCGGCGACGGGAGCGCATCCGCCGCAGGCGCGCAGGCTGTCTGCAATCTCTTGCACGAGCACGGAATCGGAGACGAGGTTACGAAAAGCTTGCATCGTGAAAATATTGTAGCACGCGCAGGCGGCGGCGTATCAAGCGAGGTGAAAAGGATTTGCAGCCACAGGAAGTAATAGATCGCTTTAAGCGCACGGGCGCACTCCTCGAAGGCCACTTTCAATTGACGAGCGGCTTGCACAGCCAACAGTATTTGCAGTGCGCGCTGGTGCTGCAGCATCCGGCGGAGGCGAGCGCGTTCGGCGAAGCGATTGCCGAAAAGTATGCGGGACAAGGAATCGAAACGGTAGCTGCACCGGCCATCGGCGGACTCATCATCGGCTATGAAGTGGCGCGCCGCATCGGTGCGAGATTCATCTGGACGGAACGCGAAGACAAGCGCATGACGTTGCGGCGCGGCTTCACGGTGCGGGCGGGCGAAAGCCTACTCGTTGTCGAAGACGTAATAACGACGGGCGGTTCGACGCGCGAAACGATTGCGACGTTGCAGGCGGCGGGCGGGCGCATCGTCGGCGCAGCCTCGATCATAGATCGCTCGCAGGGACGCTCCGACGTCGGCGTGCCCCGCATCGCTCTCGCCACTCTGGATGTTCCGGCGGTTGCACCCTCGTCCTGCGAAGCCTGCGCGCGCGGCGAAACAGCAACCAAACCGGGCAGCCGGAAAGCAGTTGTCAGCAATCAGTAGTCAGTCATCAGCACTCCTGCTTTTACTGAAAACTGAAAACTGAAAACTGAAAACTGAAAACTGACTTATGAACTACCGGCTCACGCTTCAGTATGACGGCACGGATTTTCATGGCTGGCAGGTGCAGAGCGGCAGCGGGCGGCGGCAGCGCACGGTGCAGGGCGAGTTGGCGGATGCGTTGTCTTTGATTGACGGGCGTGCGGTGCAGGTTCACGGCGCGGGACGCACGGATGCGGGCGTTCATGCGTTGGCGCAAGTTGCCAATGTTCACATCGCGCGCGAGATTTCGACGGAGAAACTGCGCGCGGCGGTTAACGCCAACACGGGGCGAGATGTACAGGTAACTAAAGTCGAAACCGTGTCTGATGATTTCCACGCGCGATTTTCGGCGCGCGGCAAAACGTACCGTTACCAAATTTTTAATGCGCCGTTTATGTCGCCCTTCTGGATGCGCTACGCTTTTCATGAAGCACGCGCGATTGACGTTGAAAGAATGCAGCGTGCCGCGTCGCTGTTCTTGGGCGAGCATGATTGGACGGCCTTTTCCGCCGCGCAAACGGATGTCACATCGCGCGTGCGAACGATCATGAGCCTGAATGTCACGGAGCGATGGAGCGCACGCGGGCAGGGGCGTTTGATTCAGCTTACAGCGAGCGCCGACGGGTTTCTGCGTTACATGGTGCGCTCCATCGCGGGCACGTTGCTGGCCGTCGGACGCGGCGAAATGGAGATTGAAACAGTCGCGCGCGCCATCGCGGAGGGCGTGCGCGAGTTGGCGGGCGCAACCGCTCCGGCGCACGGCCTGACGCTCGTTAAAGTTCACTATGATTGACACGTGCCGCACGCGCAGCCGAAAATGTGCGATTGTTGTCCGGTTTCTAAATTCAACTTAACGGAAGCCGGGTTGAAGATCGGCTCAATGCGCCGTAGTATATCCGTCCGGGTTATGTCTTTTAAGATGCTCGCTGATTTTACAGAAGTTGTTGAGAAGGGAACGCGCGACGAATCGCTTTTAGCGAGCATCGCGTGGGAGCGTTTGCCGCGTCACGTTGCCATCATTATGGACGGCAACGGGCGTTGGGCGGCGCGTCGCGGGCAGCCGCGCATCGCAGGGCATCGCGCGGGCGTCGAAGCGGTGCGTGCGGCGGTTGATACGGGCGCGCGTTTGGGCTTCGGCGCGCTCACGCTCTACGCTTTCTCGACCGAGAATTGGAAGCGCCCGCGTCTTGAAGTTGATGCGTTGATGCGTATGCTCAAGCGGTATTTGCATCTTGAGTTGGATGAAATCCACCGGCAGAACATACGCTTTCAAGCCATCGGACGCACAGATCAACTCACGGTAAGCGTCCGCCGCGAACTCGACCACGCGACGGAAAAAACAGACGCTAATACGGGCATGGTCTTGAGCATCGCGCTCAATTACGGCGGGCGCACGGAGATTGTTGACGCCGCCCGCGCCGCGTTGCAAAGGCTTTTAGGGGAAGGCTTGGACACAGACGCGCTGACGGAAGAACGTCTTGCGCAAGAGCTTTACACGCAGGGCTTGCCCGAACTGGACTTGCTTGTGCGAACCAGCGGCGAGATGCGCATCTCTAATTTTCTGCTGTGGCAAGCGGCATACAGCGAAATCTATGTGACGGAAACCCTGTGGCCTGATTTTCGCCGCGTGCATCTGCTGGAAGCCGTCACCGATTTTCAACGCCGCGACCGCCGCTTCGGTGGCCTGAAACTCGTCGCTAACGCTAAATAGATGCTGGATGCCAGATGCTAGATATTAGTCGAAAACGTAAACTGACATCCGATATCTAACACCTGATATCTACAATTAAATGTCCCGTGTTATCACCGCCATCATCGCGCTGCCCGTTCTCGTCGCTTCGATTCTCGTGCCTGCCCTTGCGCCGCTCTTTGTGTTGCTCGCGCTCGCGGCGATGGTGATCGGTTTGTATGAATTCTGGTGGCTCGCGCGGCGGCGCGAGATGAAGCCCGATATCGTCATCGGGTACGCGGGCGCGGCGGCGATTTTTACGGCCTTTTATTTTAACGCGCCGGATTTTACGATCATCATTATTCCTGCGCTGGTGATTGCGGCGCTTGCGGCGGCGATGTTGCGCGGCGCGCCTTTCGATAAGATGCTCGCTTCGGTCGGCGCAACCGTGCTCGGCGTCTTTTACGTCGCACTGCTCGGCGGGCATCTTATCGCCGTCCGCACGGGCTTTCCAAATAGGCCGCAACTGGCGACGCATCTGCTGCTCTTTTTCTTTCTCGTGCTGATGGGTTCGGACACGGGAGCTTACTACACGGGCAGGACTTTCGGACGCCGTAAGCTTGCGCCTAATATTAGTCCCGGCAAGACATGGGAAGGCGCGGCGGGCGGAATGCTGGCGAGCCTCTTATTAGCCGCTTTAGCGCGCTACTGGTTTTTCCGCGAACTTCCTGTGGGAGTCGCCCTCGCGCTCGCGGCATTGATGAACGTGCTCGGCGTCGTCGGAGATTTGACGGAAAGCGCACTGAAACGCGGCGCGGGCGCGAAAGATGCGGCGCAGATTCTGCCCGGACACGGCGGCCTGCTTGATCGCCTCGACAGTTTGCTCTTCAACGCGCCCGTCATCTACTATTTCGGACATCTGTATTTTAGTAGTCAGTAGTCAGTAGTTGACACACAGTGAACAGTTTTGAGTTTTCGGTTTTAAGTTCCTATCTGAAAACTCAAAACTGAAAACTCAAAACTTTTTATGTCTAAAGGCATCGCTATTTTAGGTTCGACGGGGTCAATCGGGTGCAATACTTTGCGCGTGGTTGAAGCATTCGGCGATGCTTTCCGCGTCGTTGCGTTGGGCGCGGGGCGCAACATGGAGAAGTTGGACGAACAGATTGCGCGACATCAGCCTGATATGGTTTCGGTTGAAACATCTGACTGTGCGCAGCAACTAATCGCGCTGTTGCGCGAACGCGGTATCCACTCACCGCGCATTTGTGTGGATGGATTGGTTGAAGTTGCCACGCATGAGCGGGCGAGCATCGTTGTTTCGGCGACGGTCGGGGCGGTCGGGTTAGTGCCGACGCTCGGTGCGCTGGAAGCCGGAAAGCGTGTGGCGCTCGCCAACAAAGAGACACTCGTGATGGCCGGTGAGCTTGTGACGCGCACTGCCGAAAAGTACGGCGCAGAGCTTTTGCCGGTTGATTCCGAACACAACGCCTTGCATCAATGCCTGCGCGGGGAAACGCGCGCGGAAGTGCGCCGCCTTGTGCTGACGGCCTCCGGCGGGCCGTTTCGCAATAAAAGTTTACAGGAGATCGAAGCGGCAACCGTTGCGGAAGCTTTGCGGCATCCGACGTGGAACATGGGCGCGAAGGTCACGATTGATTCGGCGACGCTGATGAACAAAGGTCTGGAAGTAATCGAAGCGCGCTGGCTATTCGGCTTCGACGCGGATCGCATCGAAGTCGTGGTGCATCCCGAATCCATCGTGCATTCGATGGTGGAGTTGGTGGACGGTTCAATCATCGCGCAGATGGGCGTCACGGATATGCGCCACGCGATTCAGTATGCTTTGACATATCCTGTGCGGCATCCGTCTACGCTCGCGCCGCTTGATTTAACGAAACTCGGTGCGCTGCATTTCGAGTCGCCGGATATGAAGCGTTTCCCGTGCCTCGCGCTCGCGTATCGCGCCTTGCGTGCGGGCGGCACGCTTCCAGCGGCGATGAATGCGGCCAATGAAGAAGCCGTCAACGCATTTTTGGATGCGCGCATTACGCTGGCGGACATCGCGCGCGTAATCGAAAAAGTGATGGATGCTCATCACGCGAAAACCGCTCAAGACCTTGCGACGGTAATTGAAACCGACCGCGTCGCGCGCCTTCAAGCGCAGCTTGCTATCGAAGACTTTTCGCAAGCCTCGCACACGCTGGCGAGCCACAGCGTTTGACGCTTTCCATGCGCCGCACGTAAACTTTCCACTGTGCAACCAAAAACGGGCGGTTGCCGCTCTAAGTCCCTGACAAAGCGAAATTAATCGCGGCGCGCGAAAGTCCCGTAAAGAAACGAGAGCTTCCATGCATTTTATAACCGGCTTCATTCTGCCATTCTTCTTTATTCTAGGCTCGGCGGTCGTGCTACACGAGTTCGGGCATTTCATCGTTGCCAAGCTCTTGGGCGTGCGCGTGGAAACCTTTTCGGTCGGCTTCGGGCCGCGCCTCTTCGGGCGACGCTGGGGCACAACCGATTACCGTTTGTCGCTGATTCCACTCGGCGGCTACGTCAAACTCGGCGGCGATGAATCGAACGCGCCGATTGAAGGCGGCGGAGAAGTGAACATTCCCGACCGCGAACGCTTCGATCTGCGCCCGCGCTGGCAAAAATTTCTCGTGATGATCGCCGGGCCGGTGATGAATATTCTGACGGCGCTGACGATTCCGCTGATCGGCGCGATGATCGTCGGCGTGCCGCCCGCCCCGCTGCCCGTCGTCAAACAGATTAAGCCGAACGGCGCGGCAGCCGTCGCCGGACTGAAAGTCAATGATCGCATCGTCGCCTTTAACGGCGCGGAAAATCCCACTTGGGATCGCATCTACGGCGACGCGCTGCTTTCGCCCGAACAACCTTTGCCGCTCATTGTCGAACGCGATAATCAACGTGTCGCATTGCAAATCAAGCCGACGAAATATAAGGAAGGAACAGAATCAATCGGCGATCTGGATTTTCAACCGGACTTCAGCAACTTGCCGGTGCGCGTCGGCGCGGTTGATCCGAACTCACCGGCGGCGGAAGCGGGCTTGCAGTCGGGCGACCGCATCGTTGCGATTAACGGAGAGGCCGCGTTTAGCCGCGAACAGGTTTCAAGATATATACAGGAACACAAGGCAGAGCCGCTGCGTTTGACGATTGAACGCAACGGCGCACGCGAAGAAAAGACGGCGCAGGTGCGACGCCTTGCGGACGGCACGGAGCGTTTGGGCATCGTGTACGGCCTAGAGCGCGTCGGCTTTACGGCGGCGGCGGCGCACGCCGTTAATCGCAATATTGAAGTGATACGCTTAACGGGTAAAGCTCTCTCGCAGGTCTTTAGCGGACGCCGTTCGGCGCGCGACACGCTTTCGGGGCCAATCGGCATCGCCCGCGCATCTTCGGCGGCGGCCAGCGAAGGCTGGGGCGGCATCTTTGCGATGCTCGGTTTCCTAAGTCTCAATCTAGGCATCTTCAATCTGTTGCCGATTCCCGTGCTCGACGGCGGCGCGATTTTTCTGTTGCTGGTTGAATTCATTCTCGGCGTCGTCGGACTGACGCTCTCGATGGCGATGCGCGAACGCATTCAACAGGTCGGCTTCGTCGCCATCATGCTGCTGATGATCTTCGTTATCAGTAACGACGTGCTGAAAGAAGTTTCGCGGATGCGTAATACGGACGCCAAGCCAGCAGTTACTGCGCCCGCCGCAGAGCAGAACAAGTAAGTTCCATTATGCGAAAAAGCAGAATCGTTAAAGTTAAGAATCTTGAAATAGGCGGCGGCGCGCCCATCGTCGTGCAGTCTATGACGAAGACGGACACGACGGATGTTGCCGCAACGGTTGCGCAGATAGAAGAGATGGTGCGGGGCGGTTGCGAGATCGTGCGTATCGCCGTGCCGGATAAAGAATCAGCCGTCGCGCTCAAAGAAATCAGGCGGCGCGTGCCCGATGTGCCGCTCGTCGCGGACATACATTTTCATTACAAACTCGCGCTCGCCGCCCTCGATGCGGGCATTGATAAGCTGCGTTTGAATCCGGGCAACATTGGCCCCGTCGAGCGTGTGCGTGAAGTGACGCGCGCCGCTCAGTCGCAGAATGTTCCGATTCGCATCGGCGTCAACGGCGGCTCGCTCGAAAAAGATTTACTTGCCAGATACGGCACGGCGACGCCCGAAGCGATGGTCGAATCAGCGCTCCGCCACATACGCATTCTCGAAGATTTGGAGTTCTACGACATCATCGTATCGCTCAAAGCTTCGGACGTGCATCGCACCGTTGCCGCGTACAGATTGCTGGCCGAGCAGGTTGATTATCCTTTGCATCTGGGCGTCACGGAAGCGGGTTCGGCCTTCAGCGGCACGATCAAATCCGCCATCGGCCTCGGCATACTTCTACATGAAGGCATCGGCGACACGATTCGCGTATCTTTGGCCGCAGAGCCGCAGGAAGAGGTGCGCGTCGCGTGGGATATTCTCAAATCACTCGATCTGCGGAAGCGCGGCGTGACGGTCGTCGCGTGTCCGACGTGCGGGCGTCTCGATGTTGATAACTTCGTCGGCATCGTCACGGAAATCGAACGCCGTCTTGCGCACATCGAAGAGCCTTTGCATCTTTCCGTGATGGGGTGCGCGGTGAACGGGCCGGGCGAAGCGCATGATTCGCGTATCGGCGTCACCTTCGGGCGCGGCGTCGGCATGATCTATAAAGAAGGCGTGCCGCTACGGAAAGTTTCGGGTACGGATGTCGTCGAAGAGTTCGTCAAGGAAGTCGAAGCATTGGTCGCAGCGGGCGCAAGCGAACCCGCGCCGGAGCTTGTTTCGATTACAAGATAAACAACAGCGCACAGTATATACGCGAAACGGGCGGCTTCATTAATAGATGCCGTCCGTTTCGTTGTGTTGCCGTTTCACTTAACACGAGCTTTCTTGAAGAATGACGATGAACTCTTGTGTCATCGTCGTGTCTTTTGCGCCAGTCACATTCGTCGGGCTGTTTTTACAAGGCATTCGCTTGTTTGGAATATTGCGAACGATTGTCTCGACGTGGCGAAAATTATTTTCCGCGAAAAAATCAATCGTAATTTCGTCAGTCGGTAAACTCACGCCTTTTACTTTACGATTGCCGACAACAAAACACGCGAAGCCTCTTTTTCTGACAACGCGGGCAATGTTTTTAATTGAATTCCGATAGTCAACGTAAAAGCTTGCCACTTCCAACGCGCGTTTCTCATCCGCGTCGGCAACCTTCGCAAGCGTTTCGCGCAAAACTTTTGATTCAAACTTAAACGGTTCTTTGCTTGTCTTGCCGCCGAGCAAATGGTTGTCGAGCGACGTGACGTTTTCAAAATCGAGCCACTGATTCGACAACCTCGAAAACTGTCCGTAAGCAACCGTCGTGCGTGAATCGCCGTAAGGCGGCGAAGTCAAAATCAAATCAAAGTCGGAATCGAAAAGCATTTCGCTCGAACTACTCCGAACGACCGTCGTATGAGACGGCTTTCTATCTACGACGAAAGTTTCCAAGCCTTTTCGGTTACGCGCCAGCTTTGCTTCTATCATTCCGAAAACGTCAGGCTGGAATCTCTCAAGCTGTTTTTCGGTCATTCGGTATAACTTAAATTCACTGTTTCGCGTTCGTGAAACTTCACGCACGGTTTCGCTAAAAGCAACTTTGAAAAAATTCTGCACATCCGTTTCAACAATTTCCGCGATGTATTTTTTAACAATCGCCAAATCTCGCTGAATCGGTTTGCCGAACCAAAAATCAATGTTCGGAAAAGCAGGTAATTCAACTTCTGATTTCACGCCGTTGAATCTTGCGGCAAATAAAAAATCATTAAAATTTTTCAGGTACAAATCGAGTTTTTGTAAGTTGATGACAGTTGTCTTCGCCGTTGCAATCAGACACGCCAGCGGATTCAAGTCAGTGCCGAATGCCGAAATGCCGCGCAAGTTTGCTTCGACCAGAGAAGTTCCTGTGCCGCAAAACGGGTCAAGCACGCGCCGCGCCTGTCGCCCGTATTTTTCAAGCAAACGTCCGGCAACCTGCGGAATCATCATCGCCGGATACGAATGAAAACAGTGCGTGTAAGTTTTCGTATCCGAGCGACGAAAATCCCAACTCTCATCAGTATACTTTTTCATATCAATTTTTCACGGTGCGAGAAGCAAAGTGGCAAAACGCTTTCAATCGTCCGAAAAGCCGTCCCGTGATTTCTCGCCGCGCCGCTTTCCTTTAGGTGCATTCGCACGTCAAGAATAATCGAATCTTGACGTAACAACGTAACAAAACTGTCATGGCTCGGCGTGTGCAAAAAATACGCTTCATTGAACCAAAATTCTTCTCGTAAATTTTCATCCAAGCGCGTTTCGGCTGATACGACAACAAGCGCGTCCATCTTTTCTGCAAACCGTCGCAAGATCATTTCGATTGACCATGATGCAATGAGCAAACCGCTTGTATGATAAAGCTGTAAAGCCGTTTCGTTGGTAACGGTGAAAAGCCCTTGATTGTTGGGGTTGCTCGTGACGAAACAATATAAAGCCTGTCTACCGTCCTTATCCAGATAGCCGAATGTTTTAATCGCTTCGTTTTGCTTGACTTGCCATGCGCCTCTATTAAAAGTGAAAAGCGTTATCGGCGTTGTCACATTTTTGCGTTGCGATTTTAATTCAATCTCACCGAAGTCGGGCGTCCTGATATTGTTCTCCGCGATGCCGAATAAAGTTTCGAGCGTATAACCGATGCCGGTGTTTCCTGTTCGCATGGTCGGCACAAAACCTAAACTACGAATCTCTGCAAGTCTGACCGCAATTTGGTCAATTGTCATTCTTTTCGTTCTTAGCCTGTTAAACTTTACAACTACATCTTAATGCGGGCGTTCATCTCTTTCAACAGCAAGGACAACGAGAGGCAACATAGTTACGGCTTATGCTCCGGTGTGCGGTGGTTCGTTTGGCACTGCGGCGAACGAATCGCTTTCGACGGGCGAAGCATTGGTTAAGTACTTGATTAAAATGACTTCGTTGCGGCTCTCGTTGTAGATCATCTCGTCAACCATCTGGCTGGCGATGAGGATGCCGAAGCCGCCGGGACGCAAGCCCTTTTCTTCGCGTATCTGTTCATGGTGCATCGGATCGTTGGCCGGATTGTTGATTGCCGCGTGGTGTAAGTCGTCGAAACTGAAACCGCCGCCGGGGTCTTTGATGCGGTAGAGCACGATGCGCGGCGAATGCAGATAACCGACTTCGACGAACTGGCGCGGATCATTATGGCCGCCATGCTCGATGGCATTGCGCAGCATTTCGCGGAAGGCATAAGTAATCTGTTCGCGGGTCGTGGGTTCGATGTCGGTTTTTAGCTGCGTCATAATGCGTTCGAGCGGGCCGATGGCGGCCAGATCGCAGGGCACGCGCAATTCGATCCATTCGGGGCGCGCC
The DNA here is from genome assembly GCA_046262295.1 of Pyrinomonadaceae bacterium. Taxonomy (GTDB): domain Bacteria; phylum Acidobacteriota; class Blastocatellia; order Pyrinomonadales; family Pyrinomonadaceae; genus JBHENC01. The sequence goes on from JBHENC010000001.1 coordinate 370,963, forward strand.
GAGAGCACTTCGATGTGTATGTCCTGCGGCGCAAGATCGAAAGCGGCTTTGACGGCGCTCAGTAGTTCGCCGAGGTCGAAAGGTTTCGCCAGAACATCGCAGGCTTGTTCGCGCAGGGCGCTGATAACCGTGTCGGGCGTGAACGTCGCCGTCATCACGATGACGTTCAGTTTGTCGTCGCGCTCGCGCAGGCGCGTTAGCATCTCTATGCCGTCCATGCGCGGCATCATCACATCTATGAGCGCCAGCTCAATCGGTTCTCTGGCGAGCGTTTCAAGACCTTCAAAGGCATCGCGCGCCGAGATCGGATCATAGCCCTCGCGCGCCAGCGCAAAGCAGACGAGGTCTTGCAATTCCTGATCGTCGTCAACGACGAGTATCTTCTTCGACATGATGCTTAAAGTTTCCGCTGAAATTTCCCAAGCTGCTTTTTAGTCGCGCGCCATTGCGAGAAAGAGCGCGTCCGTTGCGATTTTACGATTGACGTTGACGGCGAGCTGCCCGCGCAATTGCTCAATTTGCGAGAGCCAGCGGGCGGCACGGCGGCTGGTGACAGACCCGCTCAATTTAACGAGCCGGGCGCGTAGATCGTCGTTGATTAAACGCTCGTCCGGCGCGCCGAGCACAACCGCCCACAGATCGCGCAACAACATCTCCAATGCTTCGAGGCGGGGTTCGTATTCGTCTTTGTGTTTGGCGTCAGCCCATACTTCCGCCGCCCGTAACAGGCTGGCACGGTCTGTTTGCGGCGCAAGAAGCGCGCTCAGGATATCAAACATTTCATCGCGGCGCGCGCGGTAAGTTTTCGCGTCCAAAGAAAGCGCGCGCCCGATGCTGCCCTGCGAAGCGCGCGCAAGCAGATGCGCATCAGCCGCCATGCTCTTTTTATCGCGCGATGAAAGATGCGTTTCGATCTCCTGCGACGTGAGCGGCGCGAAGCGAATTGTCTGGCAGCGCGAGCGAATCGTCGGCAGCAGGGCAGCCGGACGCGCCGTCAAAAGTATAATATGCGAAGTCGGTGGCGGTTCTTCGAGCGTCTTTAAGAGCGCGTTGGAAGACGCTTCGTTTAATTGATCCGCCTGTTCGATAATGAGCACGCGCGCCGCGCCCTCGTAAGGACGAAAATTCGTTTCGCGTTCGACCTCACGCATCTGCGCAACGGTGATGAAACGCCCCGCAGGACGCACCACGCCGACATCCGTATACTCGCTCCAGATGATCTTTTTGTTGGCTTCCGTGTCATCAATTGCCGGGTAAGCGATACGCGCGATGCGGATGCACGACGAACACTGGCCGCACGCTGCCGTGCCCTCGGGCGCACCGCAGCAAAGTGCTTTTGCTACTTCAAGCGCGAACAGCTTTTTGCCGATGCCCGCTTCGCCCGCGAAACAGAGCGCGCCGGGAACGCGCCCGGCCGCCAGCATCCGCCGCAAAGTCTCCTTAACGCGCGCATTTCCGATTAATTGGTCAAACATAAAAGAATAATCAGTAGTCAGTAAATAGTAAGCAGGGAGCGGGAGAGAGAATAAAACGCTTGCCGCATGGTTGGGTTTTTAATTCTTTATCAACACGTATCGCTCATCACTTCCTGAGTTGCCACGATTATTTTATCACGCCGCGCTTTTCTAAAAAGGGCATCACAATGTTTCGCGCGTATGTGTAAGTTTCGTCAATCGAGCCGCTTGCGTCAACGATGTAGACGCGCTCCGGTTCCGTTGCAGCGAGGTGTAGATAAGCGTTGCGCACGCGCTCGTGAAAGGCTGCATCTTCGGCGTCGAGACGGTCGCCGGTGCGTGCGGCGTCGGCGCGTCGCCTTGTGCGGGCGATGCCTGTCTGCACGGGAAGATCGAAGACGAGCGTTAAGTCGGGCGTGAGTCCGTCGGTGGCGAGCCGTATCACGTCCTTGATTAGTTGCGACGGAAAGCCGCGCCCCGCGCCCTGATAAGCGACGGTGGCATCCGCATAACGATCCGATAGCACGATGCGCCCGGCGGCGAGAGCGGGACGCACCAGCGCGCGAACGTGTTGCGCGCGGTCTGCGGCGTACAGCAAAAGCTCTGCGAGTGGATCAACCTGCTCGTCAACATCCAGCAGTGCGGCACGCAGGCGCACGCCCAAAGACGTCCCGCCGGGTTCGCGCGTCGTCAGCACATCTTGACCGCGCGCGTGCAACTCGGCGGCGAGCTGGCGCAGTTGCGTGGTCTTGCCGCTGCCGTCTATGCCTTCAAAAGTAATAAACGTGCCGGACACTCGCGTTGTATCTATTTTGGTTGTCGCCGTCAAGATAAGGAAGAGCTATGAGCCGGAAGGTTCACCGGAATGGATAATCGGTTCGTTCGGTGATGCTGCTGCGATGTCCGGCGCGTGCGGTGTGCGAAGGTCGCCGCTGGCACGCCGCGTGTGTGAAATTGTCGAAATGGCGTGCTTGAAAAGCAAAAGCTCCTGCGAGCCGGATTCAAGCAGCACGGAGAATTTATCGAAACTCTTGATGCGGCCTGACAGCTTCGCGCCGTGCATTAAATAGATGGTGACAGTGCTGCGCTCACGACGCACCGTGTTAAGGAAGGCGTCTTGAATATTCTGCGGGGTCGGTTTCGTGTCCACACTATCTCCGGTCGGGCTGCAACAAAAAATCAAAGCACGGTGAAGAAAAGATTACACTACGCTCAATCCAAAGGCAAAAGAAAAAGAGCGTGCGGCACGCTTCAATTTTCGCCACCTGTTTCAAAGATTTACGCGCCCACTTTTATCAAACTGAAAACGCGCTCCTGCACCTGCGCATCGTCGCCGAAACCCTCGATCCATTCAACACCCGGCTCGCGCCGAAACCACGTCAATTGACGCTTGGCATAATGGCGCACGTCTAATTTCGTCTGCTCAATCGCGCTTGCAAGCGTGCGTTCATTGCGTAAATATTCGACGACGCGACGATAGCCGTGCGCGCCGAGCGCATTGGATTCAGCGGGAACGCCCCGCTCCAATAGCCCGCGCACTTCATCAACTAAACCGGCAGCAAAGTGCGATTCCGCGCGCTTATTAATACGTTCGTAAAGCTCTGCGCGCGGTGGATTGAGCGCGATCACGCGAAGGCGTGCGGCAAGGGCGGGCGGTGCGGGACGCGCCGACATCTGCGCCGATAGCGGGCGGCGCGTCTGCAAACGCACTTCCAGCGCACGCTGCACACGCGGCCAATCACGCACATGAAGTTTCGCGGCAGACGCCGCATCGAGCCGTTGCAGAAGTTTGTAAAAATATTCAAGGCCGCGTTCGCTTCTGATCCCGGTTAAGCGCCTGCGTAAATCTTCGTCGGTCGGCGGGCTTGGAAAGAAGGGTTGACGAAGCGCACGCAAATAAAAGCCCGTGCCGCCGACGATAAGCGCCAACGAGCCGCGCGCTTCGATCTCTTCGATTGTTTGCATGGCATCGCGCGCCCATTCGCCCGCCGTGTAGTTGCGTTCCGGCAGCACGAAATCAATTAAGTGATGCGGAATGCCGCGCCGCTCGTTCAAGGGAACTTTTGCCGTCGCAATCTCTATCTCACGATAGACCTGCACCGAGTCGCAATTGATGATCTCGCCGCTAAGACGCAAGGCCAGCGCGATGCCGAGTTCGCTTTTCCCGGAAGCGGTCGGCCCGACGATGGCGATGATCGGTGGCGGTGTTTGATTGCACGCGGTCATGCGTTTGCGAGCAGGCGAAAGAGGATCACCAGCCAGATGACGGCGAGCAGCACAAGCGCGCCGATTAATTGTGCGCGTGAAAAACGCATCGGTAATCTAAATCGAAAAACGCCTCGCCGGATTACAGCAGAAACTCCGCCAACTCCGTTTCGGACGGCCTGACAAGCGCGCGCCCGTTCGCTTCAAAAACGGGCACAAACCGCTGCCGCGTCAATTTGTGCATCGCCCGCAACGCCCCGAAATCATTCGCCACATCCCGCTCCGCATACGCGACGCCGTTCCGCTCCAGCCACACACGCGCCCGCGCACACAAAGGGCAATCCGGCACAACATAAAGCGTCACGGGCGATGCAGTTGTCCTATCCTGCATACACATTACCTTCGCCGCACTGGACGACGTTTCGCGCGTTCTTTCGGAAAAGCATTAGGCGTCGCAATGGGTGCGTGCTCGCCTCGCGGCACAATCCACAACTCTATTTGCTGCCATTTACGGTAGCCGCCGTCAACAACTACGATTCTTGAAGACGGCAGGTGATATGCTTTGATGAGATTGTTCTTCTCGCTCATGGCTAACTTTCGTGCCGTGCCAGCAGGATCAGCATACACTTCTTTGAAGTGTTTACGTCCGACACCGTTAATGTAATCTGTATAACCGCGTGCTACTTCATAACGAGCATAAGCGATTATATACCCGCGCGAATGTGGGCGTTTCCGTAATGCTGTTGCAAAACCTTCGAGGCGGGCAGCCACATCTTCTTCATACCCGCTTGAGTCATCTCCCGAAGGATCATCGTATTCATCAAACTTATATGCAGAATCAGAGTCCAGCGGTTCAAGCCTCGCATCACCTTTCGGCGTTGGCGTAGCGCCGACGGGCACTATCCACAGTTCAGCCATCGAGCAAGAGAGTATTCCACCATCTAGGGCTACCACACGAGTAGGATCAATGCCGCGAGAATTAACGAGATAATACCTAATGCCCAGTGCGAGCCTATTGCCTGCGCCCGGAAGATCGCGGTAGCCACGATAAACTATCACGAAGGCTTTTGCGTTAGTCTGGTTCTGTAATTGTATGGCGTAATTATCCAAACGCGCAGTCAAATCTGAGTGATTTAGGTCTCCTATTACACCTCCAAATTCGTCAAACTTAATGGCGGATTGATTGCCTGGGGGTTGCGCGAATACAGACTGATTAGCCGAATACGTTGTGAGCGTGAGTAACAGAGTAATAGTCAGAGAGGTTCGTGCAAGCATTTTATCAACCTTCAATAAGAAGTAAGAATTGCTTAGTGGCTTTACGAAGACTACAACGTGAGTTGAATTAATAAAATTTCGTTAATTCAATGCCCGTGTAATATGCCTTGAGAATACGGTCATACGTCCAGCCGGAGCGCGCGAGGCCGTAGGCTCCGACTTGGCAGAGGCCGACGCCGTGACCCCAGCCGCGTCCCGTGAAGGTGAAGGCGGTGATGCGTCCCGTCGCGGTGTCGCGTTGGCGGTCTATGACGAAGAGTTGTTCGCGCAGGCCGAGTGCCGAACGGATGCGTCCGCCGCGCAGGTGCGCCGTGCTGTTTGTGCCGATGAGTTCGAGGTCTGTGACGCGCCTTGATGCGCCGCGCGAGGCCACGCGAATATCCAGAAGCGCGCCGGTATTGCGCGTGTAGCGTACGAGACGCGCGGCGACGGCAGCGAGCGGAAGCGTCGTCGTCCAATTCGTGAAAGGCGAGAAGCGGTCTGCCGCTGCGCCGTTCGGCGCGGGTTTTACTTCCAGATAATCAATCGTGCCGCGCGCGTTTATGTGATACGTGACCGCTTCGCCGCCGACTAAAATCAGGGAGCGCGCCGGATAAGCATTATTGTTGCTGTCGCCGTAGACGCGGAAAAGATAAGCGTCCGGGCTGATGATTAAGGTCTGGTCGCGGCTTTTGCCGGAACGAAGGATGAGCGCGCCGTTTGTCGTCGGACGTGCCGTCGCTTTCTGCAAAGCAAATGTGCCGCGCGATTCGAGAAGGCGCGCGATGATGTGCAGCGCACGCCCGCGCGTGAGAGCTTCACGCGGTTTAAGCGTCGCGTCTGGATAAAGCGAAAGCTGGCCGTCGCGCAGCAGCAGCGCCACGTCCGCGCGATTGCGTTGCGGTATCTCGGTGGCATCGCGGAAGGAGAGCAGGTACTCAACATCTACGTTATTCAAGAGCGTGTCGCCGCGCGATTCGCCGTAGAAGGCGGCGGCCAGCGCGGTGCTGAAACCGGGCGGGCGCGTCGTTTCTTCATTGACGACAACGCGAAAACTCTGGTGAGAAAGCTGCGCGACTGCTGTGAGCCAGCCGCTGACATCCGCGTTTGTCGCAGGCGATGCGAGCCATACGTCCGTGATGCGTGCCGGAAGTTTGAAATTGTGAATGGAGAGCAGCGCCGCATCGCGCGCGAGGCTGGCGTTCTCTTCTTTGCGTATCTCTGGCGGTTCGCGCGTCGTCTCGATGGTGAAAGGCGCAAACTGCGCTTTGCTTTCAATAGAACACTCGCGGGAGCGCAGGTAGGGCACGGCTTCGCCGAAAATATTCTCGGCGTTTTCGGTGCGACCGCCGCACGTTGATGTGTAGAGCGCGTTGATCGGTTCGCCTTTGTAGGTGGCGACGAGGCCGCGCGTTTCTTCGACGGCGCGGGTTGAGAGCGGCTGCTCCGTCGAAAGCCCGCCGTAAACTTGCGAGCGCGTCGTCGGCAACAGATCGAAACCGTCGGCGGCAAACTGGCCGCGATTCTTGACGGCGTAAGTGCGCGCGGCGACGGCCTGCGCCTTTAACGCTTCGATGGCCGGATAGCCGCCCGGCGAAAGCTCGTTGGGAACGACGCCGCGCACGTAATCTTCGAGCGCGACGACGTTAACGACCGTCAATGCGCCGGACGGATTCGGGAACACTTCGAGCCGCCCGCGATACGGCTTTTCGTTGAAACGAACGGGCGCGCTTCGTTCATCTTCGCTACGAAAGATAACGGGCGCGCTCGAACTAAAGAGCGCGGACGTACCTGCCGTATACGCGACAAGCTCGCGCGACGGCACACTGAAGCGCGCGACGGGACGCACTATGCCGGACGTTACGGGGCGAATCGCGGTAGGCTTTGTTGCAGATGTCGCGGGGGTGGCGGTGTAGCCTGCGCCGTCATCCGTCTCGCCGTCGTCATAAGTTAATTCATCTATTTTGCGCGAACTGTTCGGGGATTTAGCGCGTGCGATTGTGTTTGCGTATGAATCGCTTTCCGTGCCGGGCGTGGGAGAGGGCAGCGGCGCGAGTCTGCGCGGTTCGATGCGCAGGCGCGCGATGTTGAGCGGCTCCGGCGTCGTGCTCTGGTCGGACTCTTTAATCAAACGCCCGTTGGTGGAGATCGTAACGGAGCGCGCCTGCGTCGCAAGGCCGATACGCAAGACGGGTTCCGCCGTAAGACGCGATGTCGAAACGACGCCTGCGGAAGAAGCGGGTTCTGTGGTTTGTGTTTGCTCTGAAGCGCGGCGCGCGCGTGTTTGCTGCAACTCAAGCGCGGTCGCCATTGACGACGCCATGAGAGCGCTCACGCTGAGTAAGGCCAGTATCTTTGATCGGAGCGATGAAATCATTGCCTGATGTCTGAATCCTCAAAGGCCAAGCGCGGCGGATTCGCCGTTTGCTAATACTACAACATTTATGCGGCAATATGGTTCTGGCAAAAAACTTTATCGCAAGCCTATTTGTTGGTCGCGGGCGCGCTATTCGTTTTATCAATCGCGGCGCGAAGGCCGCGCGCCAACTTCAAGGCATCGTCGTTCGCCCAGAAGTGCATAAAGAATATGCGCGGCTCGTCGTTCAGCATATGATTGTGAAGCGATGTCACGTCAATGCCGTTTTCAATCAATGCACGAATCACGGGGTTTACTTCGCTTGCGATCAACACGAAATCGCCGGTGATGGCGGCGCGGCCTTCGCCGGTCGGCTGAAAATTAAGGGCTGTGGCCGTGCCCATCGAAGGCGGAATGTCCATTCCATCCTCCGTGATTTTTACGGCGCGCGGTACGCTGAGTTGAAACACACCGCCGTTGACTTTGCCGCTGCGCCCGATGATTTGCTCGATCTCTTTTGTGTCTATACTCAAACTTTCAGGCGGCGCGGTCGCCGGAGCACTCGCGGGATTCCCGCTCTCGGCGGCATTGCCCGCATTCGATGTTTGGTTCGCGGCGGCAACCGGCGTCTTGGTTAAGGCGAGCGCGGCGCGAATCGTTCCGGCCATCTTTACCGGATCACCGTGCCCGCTCAAGTGCATATAAAGCACGCGGGGCGATTCGCCCAGCACGTGATGATGCAGTGCGGATTGTTCGACGCCGCCTTCCTGAAGTTTCGACATCACGGGAGCGACTTCGTCTTCGGTCAACACCATGTCGCCCATCACCATTGCCGTGCCCGCATTCATCATCTTAAACGCCGCCCACGAACCGAGCGCCAGTGCCGGTTTAATCTCTACGCCTTTGACCGTCACATGAAGATCGCTGCGGGGAATGTTGAAGCGATAAGCATCGCCGGGCAGCAAAGCGCCGTTGCGCTCCATCGCCCGGTCAACGAGTTTCCAGTCAACGGATGCCGCTTGCTGTTGAGCGTTCGTGTTCTGCTTTTGCTCGGTCGCTGTACACGCGCTCAACATCAAAAGCGCCGCGAGCGTCCCTGCCTGTACTGAACACCTGTTACGTAGCTTTAGTATGTTTCGCGTTAACATAGTTGCCTCTCCCATTGGGCTAATCTTTGATTGAAATATCAAACGATTCATTATCGCTCAAAATGCTGTTTCCTTCGGCGCGGTTAATTAACCGAACAGCAACACACGCGCGATGCCGGTTGCGCCACCCGCGAGCACAATCAATAATACGTCCATCTTGAATTTGTAAAGAGCGACGAAGGCCGCCACAGTCATCAGTGTCGCCGCCCACTCAACGCCGCCCGAAAGACCTTGCGGCCAGATGACCGCCGCGCCGAAGACGAGCGCGAGATTGAGAATCACGCCGACGACCGCCGCCGTCACGCCCGATAGCGCCGAAGTTAAATGACGGTTGCCGCGCAGCTTCTCGACATACGGCGCGCCGAGAAAAATAAAGATGAAGCAGGGCAGAAACGTCGTGTAGGTGGCGACGAGCGCGCCCGTGACGGCGCTCGCGGTTTGTGCCATGCCTTGCGCGTGATTCCATGCGGCCATGAAGCCGACGAACTGCAAGACCATGATAAGCGGCCCCGGTGTGGTCTCCGCCAGCGCGAGACCGTCAAGCGCCTGCGTGTGCGTTATCCATTTGTAAGATTCAGCCATCACCTGCGTGACATACGCGAGCACGGCGTAGGCTCCGCCGAAGGTGACGAGCGCGGCCTGCGTGAAGAAACGGTATTCCTGCGCGTGCAAACTGCCCCACCCGCGCCACGCGACGAGCGCGGCAAACGGCAGCGCCCATAACAAAAGGCCAATCGCCACCGTGCGTATGAAGCGAGCGCGCGACGGAATCGTATGCGGCAAAGGCGGCGCGGCATCGTCAATCGCAAGCGGTGTTTCGGCTGACTTATCGTGGCGATTTGATGATCCGTTGCCGTCGGAGTTTACCGGCTTCGCGGGTTCGGCAGTGAACAGTGGTGGGAACAAGCGCGCGCCGATTAATCCGGTGACGCCCGCCGCGAGAACGATCAGCGGAAACGGTATGCGCAGAAAATAGAGAGCGACGAAGGCGACGGCGGCAATCAGGAAATGCACGCGCCGTTTAAGGGCGCGCCCGCCGATTTTCAGCACGGCTTCGACGACGATGGCGACGACGACGGGCTTGAATCCGGCGAGCACACCGGCAATCGCCGGGACGTTGCCGTAAGCCGCATACACGTAAGAAAGCGCGAGCAGAACGAAGATAGACGGGATGACGAAGAACGCTCCGGCGACGATGCCGCCCGGCGTGCGATGCAGCAGCCAGCCGATGTAGATGGCGAGTTGTTGCGCTTCCGGGCCGGGCAGCAGCACGCAATAGTTAAGCGCGTGCAGAAAACGCTCTTCCGAAAGCCAGCGGCGACGCTCGACGACTTCGCGGTGCATAATTGCGATCTGCCCGGCGGGGCCGCCGAAAGAAATGAAACCCAGCTTGACCCAGAAACGAAACGCCTCGCCGAAAGGCACGATGGTTCTGCCACTTGTCGGCGGCGTGTTATGGCTTGCACTCAAATCTTGCGTTTGATTCATAAGTGACAACATCGCTTCTGTCAGCAGGCTTTATGTGGCGTTTTGACGTTCCTTGTGTTCATCGAGCGCGGCGGTGGCTAGGGAATGAAAGCGGCGGCGCACGCCGTTGATGTTGACGAAGGGCAGCGCGTGGGCGTGCGTGCGGTTTGTGAGCAGAATGAATGTTCGTCCGCGCGTCGGATCAATCCAGCAGCTTGTGCCCGTGAAACCCAAGTGGCCGAAGCTGTCCGGCGATAAATCTTGTCCGGCGGTGGAATCTTTCGTCGCCGCGAGTTGCCAGCCCATTGAACGCGCTTCTTCCATACCTTCCGTCATATTCGTGCGAAAAAGCGCGCACGTTTCCGGCGCGAGTAGAATTGTTTGTGAAGCGAGAAACTGTTGCGCGATGCGGAACGTCTCGCGCGCATTTGAAAAGAGACCGGCATGACCGGCTGCGCCGCCGAGAAAATAAGCGTTGCCGTCGTGAACTTCGCCCCAGATGGAATGTTCGCGCCAGCTCTGCGATTCGTTCGTTGTCGCTGCCGTTTCCGCTTCGGCCATCGCGCGTTCGTAAAAGTTTCCCGTCTCGCTCGCGGCGATTTCGTCGCGTAATGTGGCGGGCGGATTAAAGAAGGTGTGGTGCAGTTTAAGCGGCGCGAAGATTTCCGCACGCGCAATCTCGGCGAGCGATGCGCCGGTTAATCTTTCGAGAAGAAAGCCGAGCGTGATGAATCCCAGATCGCTGTAACGAACGAGCGTGCCGGGTGCGGCTTCGAGCGGCGCGTTGGCGATGATTGAAAGCACGCGGCGGCGTTCGCCTTTTGCGAGAACGGCCAGCGGACGCCACGCCGGAAGGCCGGAAGTATGCGTGAGAAGCTGACGCAAAGTAATCGCGCGCTTGTCGTGCGTGTCGAATTCCGCGAGGTGCAGCGCGACCCTTTCATCAAGCGAAAGTTCTGTTTGTTCGATGCGCAAAGCGCAGAGCAGCGTCGTTATCAAAGGTTTGGTCAGCGAGGCCAGATCATAGATCGTTTCAATCTTGGCGACGCGCGTTTCGGGTTCGCGCACGGCGTTGCCCATCGCGCCTTCAAAGACGATGTGGTTGCCTTCCGCGACCATGTAAACCGCCGACGGAAAATCTCTTGCTGCGATGTGTTCCGCAAGCAGCGTTTCGATGGGCGCGTTTCGTTTGTCGCCGTTCACAGTTTAACTTTAAGAGCGTGCAGCCCTGCGCTCGTCGCGTGCTCTTCAATCTTTTGCAGCACGTCGAGGGCGAGCGCGAGCGCACGGCGTCCGTCCATGCCGCTGACGGGCGCGGGCGAGTTTGTTTGCGCCGCCTGAAGAAATGCTTCAATCTCCGCACGCAAAGGTTCAACGTCGGCAATCTCCAGATGGCGCGTGCTAACGGCGGGATGGGCGCCCGCGCTCTGCGGCGGCGTTAAGCTGCCGAGTGTCGCGCGTCGCGTCGCATAGTCCACCGCGACGTAATCGTGCGGCTGAAAGAAACGCATTTTGCGTATGCGCTCCGTGCCGATGCGCGAGGCTGTGATGTTGGCGACCGCGCCGCTCGCAAATTCAAGGCGCGCATTGGCGGCGTCAACGCGCGGCGTCAGGACGGGAATGCCGACGGCGTGGACGCCCGTTACTTCCACCTCCGCGCCGACGAGCCATTGCACGATGTCCAGATCGTGAATCATCAGATCGAGCACAACGTCTATGTCTAGCGAGCGCGCGGTGAATTCGCCGATGCGATGAATCTCGAAATAGAGCGGGCTGGTAACAAAGGGACGCAACGCGACGAGCGCAGGATTGAAGCGTTCAAGATGCCCGACTTGCAGCAGCGCGCCGCTTTTCTCGGCAGCGGCAATCATTCGATCCGCTTCTTCAAGCGTGCGTGCGATGGGTTTTTCGACGAGCACATGAATGCCCGCATCGAGCAGCGCGCAGGCGATTTCGCAATGCGATTCGGTGGGCACGACGAGGCTCACGGCATCAACCTTGCCGATCAGCGTGCGCCAATCACTCGTCCACGCGGTCTCTCTTTCGGCGGCAATCGCGCGCGCGCTCGCTTCGTCGCGGTCTGCGACGCAAGCGAATTCGGCGTGTCCTTCAGCAGCGAGCGCGCGATGAATGCGCGCGTGTTGGCGTCCGAGATGCCCGACGCCGATGACGGCGGTGCGTAGAGTCATTTTAGTTTTCAGTCTTTAGTTTTCAGTCTTCAGTAGGCACTTGACGGGAAGCGTCTGCGGGCTTGCGCGTCTCTTTGCCTTGCGTCTCGAAGATTGAAGATAAATGCGTCTTCGTTGATACTCGCAATGATACGCCACAAGCTTTCGGCTGACTACCGGCGACTGATTACTGAAAACTAAAAACTGAAAACTTCTTTTCCCGGGTGATTGTGCTTGCAACTTTCTGCGTTTTTCCGGCGCGCGTGGCCGGTCTTTCTTTTAGCGATGTGTGCGCTCTATTTTTACGGGCTTAATCGTGTGCCGTTCATCGGGCCTGACGAGCCGCGTTATGCGGAAGTCGGGCGCGAGATGTGGCTGCGCGGCGATCCGGTTTCGCCCACGCTCGGCAATCATCTATGGTTCGAGAAGCCCGCGCTATTGTACTGGATGATGATAGCGAGCTTCCGTTTGTTCGGCGTCTCGGAATGGGCGGCGCGGTTCGGCCCGGCGTGCTCCGGCATCATCACAGTGCTCGCCGTGTTATGGATAGGAAGCCGCGTCGAAGATGCGCGTGGCGGAAGTAGAGAGGAAACGGGGGGACTCGGTTTGTGTTGCGGGGCGGCGCTCGCTTCGTCGCTGGGAATGATGGTGTTTGCGCGCGGCGCAAGCTTCGACGTGATTGTCACGATGACGATTACCGTCGCGCTCGCCTGCTTTTTCGTTTCGGAAACGGATGTCGGCAAAAAAGAGCGGCGCTGGCTGCTCGCTTTGTTCTATGTGTTCACGGGAGCGTCTTTGCTGGCGAAAGGCTTGATCGGCATTGTCATCCCGTATACGGTCGTCTTCGTTTATTTCGCGCTCAGGCGCGCGTGGCCGGAACGTCAAATCCTTTTGAGCTTTCTCTGGGGAACGATGCTGGCAGTGGTTGTCGCTGCGCTCTGGTATGCGCCCGTGACGGCGCGGCACGGCTGGTATTTCATAGATCAATTCTTTATTCAACATCATTTCGCGCGCTTTCTCTCGAACAAGTATCATCACCCGCAGCCCTTCTATTTTTACGCGCCAGTGTTGGCCGCACTCGTCGTGCCTTGGACTTTGTTTCTGGCATCGGCGCTCATGGCGGCGTTGCGCTCGAACTGGCGCGCGCCGGATGCGGCGAGCAAGTTTCGCCTCTTCGCGCTCGCGTGGCTCGTCGTGCCTGTGATTTTCTTTTCCGCGTCGAACTCGAAACTGCCCGGATATATTTTGCCCGCAGTGCCGGGCGCGGCGTTGTTGATCGGCAAACGCCTCGCGCGATATTTGCGCGGTGGAAATAGTGGCAGCCGGGATGTCGGGAGCGTTTTGTTGATGCGCGCGACGGGCGCACTGCTGCTGTTGCTGGCCGCCGCTTCCGTGATCGCTGTCGCACAATCGGAATATCTCACGAGAGAGACCGCGCTGATCGTGATTCTGCCATTGATCGTGGCGGGTGTCACTGCTTTGTTTTGGGCGCGACGGCGAGAGTTGTGCGCGGTATTGCTGGTCTGCGCGATGTTCGGGACGATGGCTCTGGCAATTGACTACGCGAGCGAAGGCATGACAAGGCGCGAATCCGTCCGCAGTTTGCTGGAGCGTGCCGCGCAGGAAGGCTACGCTGCCGCGCCTGTTTTTCAACTGCACACGATTGAACGTTCTGCGGAATTCTATGCGGCGGGGCGTTTATCTTACGACGCGAACGGCGAGCCGACTAAATTCGAGAGCGTCACGCAAGTGCTCGCCGCCGCGCGACAATCCGGCAGCACAGCGCTCGTCATCGTGCCCCTGCCATACGTCAGCCAGCTTACCACCTACGCGCCCCTCGAAACGCGCGTCATCGGCGACAACGGCGACCTCGCGCTCGTCGCCGCCCGCGTGCGTTAATGGCGTAAGTCAGCTAAAAGAAAATTATATTGTATGATGCGGTGATAAGTGCGGCTCTTAAACAAACGGCAAAGGAAATGTTTGTTGCAAGCGATGAACTGCGCGCACCGTTACGGATTGCCGCGCAGTGCTTTGTCGAAGAATTCGATCACGCGGCGGTCGTAGGCTTCGCCCTGTGTGCCGGTGGCGGAGGCCAGATTGAAGCCGCTCAAGGGCAGATCGCTTTGCAGTTCGATGCTGCCTTTGTCTGGAAAGCAGGCGGCAAGCGCGTTTGTCGAATCGCGCAGGCGGCCTGCGTCTGCGCCGGAGAGAAGCAACACGCGACGTTCGCCGCCGGACGTTCCGTTTGCGGCGGCGCAGGCTGTTTGGCTTTCGTAGCTTCCTAAAAAGTAGAGCCGCGTGCCCGTGCGCGCGAGCAGATTGACGATGCCGTTGCTCATGCCGACGCGCTCGCTGGCGGCGGTGCGCGCCAGATCGTCCGGGTCAGTTGGAACGGAATCGAGCACGAGCGCGCGCACATTCGCATCTTTTGTGCCTGCCAGAAGCGCGGCGTAAGCGCCCATCTCCACGCCGTAAAGTCCTACACTCGCGCTGGCGAGAGAACGTCCCTGCGGCGTCTTGAGTCCGCGTAAGTAGTCGAGCGCGGCGAGCGTATCGGCGCTCTCTTTTGCGCCGAAGGATGTCCACGCGACGGGCGGATTCTCGCCGTGCCCGCGCAAGTCAGGCCAGAGCACCGTGAAGTTCGTCGCTTCGTTAATCTTGACGCCGAGGTTGAGCAGCCACGAACGATCCGCGCCGTAGCGATGCAGCAACACCACCGCCGGTGCGTTCTCTGCGCCGCGCAACAGCCAGCCGCGCGCCTTCGTGCCATCGCGGTTCGTCCATGTTTCGTCCGTCACCTTCAGCCCGCGATCACTTATCAGCTTGAACTTTTCCGGCGTCACCAGATATGGACGCTGCGGCGGGTGCGTCGCGCCGTAACCAATCCACACGAGCGCGCCGACGACGACAAGCAAGAGCAGCAGCATGATGGGTAAAAACGCCTTGAAAACTTTCTTTCCGGTTCTTCGTCTGGCGGCCATTTGGGATTTCGCATTCCGAATAAGCGTTATCGAAACTGCGCGACGAACTGTTAGAAACAGTGCATCATGCTTGAGTCATGCTAAAAGCTCGTTCGGTGTTATGTGCTCCTCCTTCACTTCTGCGTTTGAAACTGTTTTTAGTGCGCGTGCGTAGTCTTCCGCCGTGTTGATGTTGGCGAAGAGAAGCGGCGCATCGCGCAAATCCGCAAGCTCGTCGCTTGATACAAAGCGGGTCGCCACGACCCTCAACAGCGCGCGTGCGCGACGTTCGTGCGCTTCGATCAATTCCTCTGCACGGAACACGCACGTTTGCGCGCGATACAGTGCGCAGAGCGGTTGCGGGCGTCCGTCGCTTTGCAACGGAGCGACGGCGTCAAAATCTTCGCGCATCGAAGCCATTCGCACAAAAAGTTCCGCGCTCGCAAACGGAAGATCGCACGCGACGATTGCCGCCCATTCTGTACGGCACGCACGAAGCGCCGCGTGAACGCCGCCGAGCGCGCCCCATCCCGCGTAAACATCTTCCACGACTGGCAAATTGAAAGATTCGCATTCGGTTCTAGCACCGACAATGCTGATAGTATTCGTGATCGGCGAAAGCGCGTCCGCAATGCGCGCCACAAACGTGCGCCCGCCTAAATTCAAACGCGCTTTGTCGCTTCCCATACGTCTGGACGCGCCGCCGATTAAAATGAAGCTTTCTATGTCGGTCATCAAAGCTTTATCAGCCATTAAACTTTGTCGCGCGCCTCCGGTTAAAGTATAGCCGTGCGCTTTACGAAAACGCAGTAGCCGCAGGCGTTGCGGCGGAAGTGCGTAGGGATGAGCGTCCAGCTCGGCAAGTAAGTAACGATCTCGCGCGTGTTGTTTGCGTTGCCATCGAAGACGCACGTTATCATGCGGTGCGAGCGAGCGGCAAGAAAGAAATTTGGTGGGCGCAGAGAAGGATATGAATCAAGGTACAGCAAGCGGCGCGGGCGTGTGTCCCGGCTCGGTTTTTATGCTTAGCCTTTTGCCTTTGGTTGAGCTATATTCATTAAAGCGGCGCGCCGCGAGCCGCCAACGTCACCGCCCGTGCTATCGCTCTCATTAGATTAAGCATCGAACAGGGGTGCAACTACACAATCTTCGCGGAAAGTTTTCAGAGGTAACCTCGATGACAAGACCTTTTCTTACGGCGCTAGCGCTCGTTGTGGCGTCGGCCTGCTTCGGCTCGAACGCCGCCCACGCGCAGATGCCAGACGCGAACGCCGTCGTCCGCAATGCGGCAATTGATGCGCGTTTGTTTCCGCTCGAAGACGTGCGGCCGGGCATGAAAGGCGTGGCGCGAACGGTCTTTTCGGGCACAGAACCGGAAGAGTTCGGCGTGGATATTCTGGGCGTGTTGCCGGGCTACCCCGCCCCGCGACAGTCCGCGATTATCGGGCGTTTGACCGGCAAGAACGTCGAGCGCACGGGCGTCTTCGCGGGCATGAGCGGCTCGCCCGTCTACATTGACGGCAAACTCGTCGGCGCTATTGCTTTCAGCTTTCCGTTTGCGAAAGAGCCGATTGCGGGCATCACGCCGATCAGGGAGATGATAGACATCTTCAGTCGCGGAAGCCTTGCGCCGGTTCGCGCGGGCATGGCGCGTGAGCCGCGCGCCGTTTCGTTCGCGCAACTCGCCTCGACGGATTGGAAATTGAATCTGCCGAAACAATCTTCGACGGCTGCGCCGCTCATCGCGCCGGTTGCCGCCGGTTCAGCGCTCGCCGCTTTGATGGGACAGCAGGTCGCGCCGATTGCGACGCCCGTCGTGTTCGGCGGCATCACACAGGATTCGCTCGCGCTCTTTTCGCCGCAACTAATCGCCAGCGGCCTGCTGCCCGTCTCCGGCGCGGGCGGCGCGGCGAAGATCACGCCGCTCGCCAAAACTACGGAGAAGACGCTTCTGCCCGGCACTTCCGTCAGTGTGCAACTCGTGCGCGGCGACTACTCTATCGCGGCGGCGGGCACGGTCACCTTCCGCGACGGGGATCGCATCTACGCTTTCGGCCATCCCTTTTTGAGTCTCGGCGCGGCGGATATGCCGATGACCGAAGCGAGCGTCGTCACCGTTATTCCGAACGCCAATAATTCTTTCAAGCTTTCGGTGCCGGGCGAAATGGTCGGAGCCGTTTCGCAGGATCGCGCGACGGGCATCTACGGGCAACTCGGCCACGCGCCCAAGATGATTCCCGTCCACATCAATATGCGCACGAGCCGCGACAAAGCGGAAACGTATAACTACGAAGTGGCGAACGATTCTTTCCTGACGCCGCTGCTGCTCAATTTGACCATCGCCAACACGATCAACGCCACAGAGCGCAGCATCGGCGATTCGACGATCAGCATACAGGGCAACGTCAACGTCGCAGGCCAGCGACCCATCACCATTGAGCGCCGCTTCTCGGCCATGAACGCTGGCTCGATGGCCGCCGGGGCCATCGCCGCGCCCGTCGCCGCGCTGCTCACCAGCGGCTTCGAGAACGTGGACATCAACGGCATCACGCTTGATATTACTTCGACGGACACCAAATACACAGCGACGCTCGAACGCATCGCGCTAGACCGCACGGAAGCGGGGCGCGGCGAAACGGTTGAGATTCAAGCTTACGCGCGCACGGAATCCGGTAAACAGTTTGTGCAACGAATTCCCGTTGAGATTCCGCAGGATGTGCCGCGCGGCTCGCTGCTCGTCTTCGTCGGCGACGGCAGTTCTTTGCAGCAGGCTTCCGCCGCCCAAGCCTTCGTCCCGAACGAGCTTTCACAACTCGTCACGGCGATTAACAAAGTGAAGAAGAATGATCGTCTCTACGTCAAACTTTATCGCCTGACGCCCGGCGCGGTAATCGGCACCAGCGAGCTGCCGAACTTGCCGCCGTCCGTCGTCGCCACACTCAACAGCGACCGGACATCCGGCGGCTACACGCCGACCGTGCTCTCGCCGGTCTACGAAAGAGAACTGCCGCCCGCCGATTTCGTCATCTCCGGCCAGCAATTGGTTCAGATCGAGATCGTTCGCTGAAGATGCGCGCGACTTCTGTGTTGTAAACGGGGTGAGAAGCAACGCGCGTTTCTCACCTCGTTTCGTCTGTCCGCGTTTAGCGGATGAAAGCTTCGCCTATCGTTTTTATAAAAGCGTCGAAGCGAGCGTTAGATTGCTTTCGTATAGGGGCAACGGTCTTTAGATTAGGAGGAGCAATGAAGTACATTCAAAGTATCGTCATGTTTGTCGCGGCAGTAGGCCTTTTGTCTATGAACGCCATGGCTCAAAACCAGAAGCCAATTTCCCTGCCTGAAACTCAAGAACAGAAAGGGAACGTGCCCGACGAAGACAAAGTTTATTCGCCGAAAGAAGTTGATAAGAAGGTCGTGATAAAAAACCGGGAAGACCTTGACCCGGAGAGGTTTGGGAGCGCAACTGATTGCCGCAATGGGGCAAGAGTAGTCGTGAAGGCAATATTTCGTAAATCAGGTGAAGTAACAGACATAAAGGTGATAAAGCCAGCGTCATGCAGCATAGATAAAAAAGCTGCAAAGATCATAAGCTACGCTAAGTTTACGCCGGCGACGAAAAATGGAGTTGCGGTGTCACAGTCCATAGAGATCACGTATGAGTTCCGCAAATATTAGGGGCGATCATTGAGCAACGGCGCAATCTAACAACGGCATACCCCTGACCACGAATCAGCATAAATGTCATCGAGAACTTGCCGCTATTGGCGTTGAATGCGCGGCAGGTGACGCCGGGCGATAGCGGTGTGCGGCGGCTATGCTTTGGTTAGGTCTTGTACGACAAATAGAGAGCGCCGTTCCGAATTCGGAATGTGAATGGTGGCGTAAGCCAGAGAGTTCTTTGCAATCTGTTCTTCAAGCGTGCCGCCGCCGAAAAGCAGCAGGGTGCGCGCCGAAGACCACCGGATGATTTTAGGAAACAGTTCGATGAAGCGGTCAAGCGCGCGGCAGGTGATGAAGTCCGCTGGCGGCGGCGCGATACATTCAAAGCGTTCGGCGATGACGGTCGCTTCGTTCTGTCTGTCTATCGCGTGCAATGCTTCGCGCAAAAATATGGCTTTTTTCGGCGATGCTTCGATGAGCGTGGCCTTGATGTCCGGGCGCGCGATCAGGCACGGAATGATGGGTAGCCCCGCGCCGGAGCCTACGTCAACAACCCGCGCGCCGTGCGAAAGGTGCGGCAACAGCATCAAAGATTCGAGCACATGGCGCGTCGCAAACTCCGCAGGCGAGCACGGCGCGACCAGATGCAGCCGCGCATTCCAGATGTTTACTCGCTCGTAGTAATCACGCAGACTTGCGGTCACGCCCGCGTTCAATTGAACTTCGTAAAGTGTCGCCTGCGTCTCTAACGCCTGCGTGAATTTATCAGCGTGCGATGCCACCATATTCTCTTTGAGTGCGCTCAAGATTGGAATATCGGCAGCTTAACTCAAAGCTTGGACTGAAGCCTAGCCGAATAGAAATTGGAAATTATTCTCCGCGAATGAAATCCTACGTTTGAGTGAATCGAAAGATGAGTGAATCTTTAAGCGCAGAGCACGAACGATTGGGAAGCATGGTGACCGGAATCATCGTGCGCTACATGGCGGCGCTCGATGGATTGCGCGTGTGTTCGTTGGCCGCGCCCGGCGAGCTTGAAAAAATCTTCGATGAAGGATTGCCCGTCGAAGGCATCGCCGCCGAAGCTTTGTTCGAGCGTTTCGAGCAGGATGTTTTGCCGCACGCGATGCAGATTCCCAGCCCGCGTTACTATGGTTTGTTTAATCCGACGCCGCTGCCAATTGCGGTATGGGCTGACGCGCTCGCTTCCGCAATTAATCAGAACGGCGCGGCGTGGCGCAACTCTCCTTCGGCGAGCGTCATCGAAGCGCGCGTGCTGCGCTGGCTCTGCGACATCGTCGGCTACGGCGCGAAGGCTTTCGGCACACTGACCAGCGGCGGGTCGGAAGCGAATCTCATCGCGCTCAAGTGCGCGCGCGACCACGCGGCGAAAGGCGTGCGCGAACGCGGCTTGCGTGCCGCGTCCGGCGAGATGATCGTTTACGCTTCCGAACAATGCCACTACTCGTTTGAAAAAAGCGTTGACATACTTGGCTTGGGGCGCGAGAGCCTGCGCAAAATCAGCGTTGACGATAATTTTCATATCAGAATAGATGAGTTGCGCAAGACGTTAGAAAATGATTTGCGGGCGGGACGCATCGTTTGTTGCATCGCGGGCGCGGCGGGCGCAACTTCGACGGGCATCATTGATCCGCTCGATGAGTTGGCCGATGTTGCACGCGAATATGATTGCTGGTTTCACGTTGACGGCGCTTACGGCGGCGCGCTCGCTTTGTCGGAAAAATACAAATCGCGTTTGCGCGGCATCGAGCGCGCAAATTCCGTGACGATTGATCCGCATAAGTGGATGTTTGTGCCGTTTGCGTGCGGCGCGGTTTTAGTGCGCGATGGCGGGCGTGTGCTGCGCGACGGGTTCGACAACACGCCGGAATATTTGAGCGAAGATCGCGGCGGTGCGGATGTCGAATTCGATTTCCTGCGTTACGGGCAACTCGGCACACGCCGCTTTAATGCCTTGAAACTCTGGATGGCGCTGAAATTCTTGGGCGTGCGCGGCTATGCTCGAATCATCGAACAACAGATCGAACTCACGAATTATTTTGCGAGCCGTCTCGACGAATTGAAGGATTTCGCGCGCGTCGGGCAAATTGAGACAGCCGTCTGTTGTTTTCGTTTTGCGCCGCCGGAATTAAAAGATTCGGACGTTTCGGCGCAGGACGCTTTACAGCGCGCGTTGCAGCAGCGCGTGGAGAAAAGCGGCGCGGCGTGGCTTTCAACAACTGTGCTCGAAGGCCGCCGCGCATTGCGCGTCAACGTCAATAGCTTTCTCACAGAGCGCCGCCACATAGACGATCTGTTAGAATTGTTGCAGCGTGAAAGCGCGAAGTTGATGGATGGAGAATGAGAAATGAGCTTTATGAAAATCTCTAAACCGTGCGTATTGCTGATCGGCGCGCTATTGCAAATCAGCGTCGGCGTTCAAAGAATTGCGGCGCAGGAATCGAACGTGCGCTCGCTTCCGGCGGTTGCGTCCGCCGCCGAATTCGATAAGCTGGCGCGTGTTTATACAGACACCAACTACGCGCTTCCGCACGTGCTCTTTGTGATTGACCGCAAAGACAAAGATAAAATCTACTACGTCAACACGAAGCTCTACGGCTTTCATAAAGATTTCGTCAACGGCACATATCTTTCGCTCGAACGCGGGCGCGAATTCTTCGAGAATAACTACATCAAGCCGAATCGCCGCTTTATCATGGGCACGCTCGCTTACCAGTCGCTCGTCAAGCGTTACACGTTCGAGTTCTGGGAAGGCGATACTATTTCCGGCGAGCAGATTAAGCTTGCGTCCGACATCGTCAACAAAACTTTCTTTGCGCCCGTCGCCTTCAAGCCGAACTCTTTAAGACAGGACGAGGCTTCCGCGTCCATCAAAGATTTACAGCGTGTGCTGGAGAGCGACATAGCGAAAGAGCAGGCGTATGAGCCTTTGAACGTCGCGCGCGGTCTCGGGCGAATTCACATCATCAAGAAGTTGGACGATCATGTTGAAATCGGCTTCAACGAAATCCTTGTGCTGGATGAAGTGCCCGTCAGTTTGCCGCCGGTTAAGGGAATCATCACGACGAAGCCTTCGACGCCGCTTTCGCACATCAACCTGCTCGCCAAATCATGGGGCGTGCCGAACGCTTACATCAAAAACGCCGCCGAGCTTTTCAAGCAGTACGACGGCTGGTGGGTTGCTTTCGACGCGAAGCGCGATACGTATTCGATTCGCCGTGCGGATGTCAACGAGCTTAACGAATATCAGAAGCGTCTGAAGGTGCGCCTCGATATCATGACGCCGCGTTACGATTTAGGGGTTAAGCGTCTCGCGGGCTTGCGCGAGCAACGTGCGACGGATGTCATCGCTTACGGCGCGAAGTCTGCGAACCTAGGCGAATTGATGCGCGCGAATCTGCCCGGCGTCGTCGTTCCCGACGGCTTCACGATTCCTTTTTTCTACTACGATCAATTCCTCAAAGAGAACAAGCTTGACGATGCGCTCTACGCGATGCTGAACGATCAAAAATTCGTTCACGATCCGGCATACAGGCGCGTGCGTTTGACGGCGATGCGCGAGCAGATTCAGCAGGGGCGCGTTAATCCTGCGCTGCGAACTGAAGTTTTGCGTCTCGCGCATCAAAAAGAGTTTGCGGGGCAAGGGCTGTTTGCGCGCAGTTCGACCAATAGCGAAGACCTGCCGAATTTCAATGGCGCGGGGCTGTACAGTTCGATGCCGAACCTGCGCGGCGACGAGCAGTTAATCGAAGGCATCAAAAGCGTGTGGGCGTCGGTCTGGAATTTCGAGGCATACGAAGCGCGCGAACGCTCCAACATTGACCATGCGAAAATCTTTATGGCGGTGCTGATTCAGCAGGGCATTAATAGTGAAAGCTCCGGCGTGATGATTACCACCGATCCTTACGACCGCGCGAACAAAGGAGCCGTTTACATCAGCGCCAAACGCGGCCTCGGCATGAAGGTTGTCGAAGGGAAAAAAATCGCCGAGCAGATTATCTTTCGCCCGGAATCGAACGCCGTGCGCGTGTTGACACGTTCAGCCGAAGACAGCCTCTTAACTTTCGATGAAAAAGGCGGCATCAAGGAAGTGCCGATCCCGGAAGGGCGCGCTGTGCTGACGGACGAAGTGATACGCGGACTCGTGCGCGCCGCCACACAAATCAAGAGTATCTTCAAAGGGCGCGAGCAGGATATCGAATGGGCGGTTGTCGGACAACAGATTTATATTGTACAGTCGCGCCCGTTCATCAGCGGAAGCTGATATGTTAAAGACAAAGGCTATAGGGATGCGTATCGCCGTTCGTTGCTACATTTCGCTCATCGCCGCAACAACCGTCATGTCGCTACTGCTCTGTGCGTGCGGCAAACAACCTGCGGCGAATGGGGTGGCGACCGCTAACGTCGAACCGTCGAGCGCACCGGATTCGGCAACGCTGAACGCTGCTACCAATGCGCCGCCGGAGAATGTTGATCTTTCTCCATACAACGCAAACATACAGCGTTCGGAGAGTGAGGCGGAGAAATCGCCGGGCGACGAAGCGGCGCAGCTCGCGCTTGCCAAAGCCTATTTATCGCGCGCCAAAGCTTTGACGAAGGCAAGGCAATATCGCGCCGCGCTAGACGATTACCGGCGTGTGTTGCTGTATGATCCAGACAATGAAGAAGCGCCGCAGTTGTCAGCCGGCGTGATGGGCTTGTTGGAGAGTCAAGGGCAGACGGTTCCGACCGAAGGCAACGATCCCGCGCCGCTCGGAATCACGCCGGACACGATTGCCGGAGGCGACGATACGTCCGCGTCTTCATCGTCGAACAAAGGCCAATCAGCGCCCGCACGCAAAAAAGGAAAACAGTAATTCACAACTCTTTTTGGTGAATCGCAAATCGAAGTGTCGTTTCTCACGCGCGTGCTGCTTTTGCGATTGATGGATCATCTATGTTGATTATTCCGGCGATTGATTTGAAGGACGGCAAATGCGTGCGCCTGAAGCAGGGACGCAAGGCGGACGTTAAAGTTTACGACACAGACCCGATTGAGATTGCACAGAGCTTTGAGGCGGCGGGCGCGCGTATGCTGCACGTCGTTGATCTGGACGGCGCGTTTGCGGGCGGCGATTCAAGCAGCCGCAAAGTCGCACGCAAAATCATTCGCGCTCTTGATATCCCCGTGCAGTTCGGCGGCGGACTGCGCACGCTCGCCGACGTACAGCAATTAATCGAATATGGCGCGGCGCAGGTCGTCATCGGAACTCTCGCCGCCGAATCGCCGGAGACGCTCGAAAACTTCGTGCAGCTTTTCGGCTTTCGCATCTGTGTCGGGATTGATGCGCGCGAGGGCTACGTCGTCACGCGCGGCTGGGAGAAGCAGGAGAAGCTGTCGGCAATCGAACTCGCACAGCGCGTCGCCGACGCGGGCGTTGACCGCATCGTTTATACGGATGTCGCGCGCGACGGAATGCTCGGAGGCGTCAACGTCGAACAGACGTGCTCCATCGCGCGTGAATCGGGCTTGCGCGTCACGGCTTCCGGCGGCGTCTCCTCGCTCGAAGACATACGCCAACTACAAGACGCGCGCGCCTGCGGCGTTGACAGCGTCATCATCGGCAAAGCTCTCTACGAAGGCCGCTTCACTTTGCAGGAAGCCCTACGCATTGCCTGAAATAGTTTTGAGTTTTTAGTTTCAAGTTTCCAGTCTAGGGGCGGATTTAACTGAGAACTATAAACTCGAAACTGAAAACTGACTACTATGCTTGATAAAATTTTTGTTGACGGGTTGCTGAAGGATCGCGTCGCGTTTGTGACGGGCGGCGGGACGGGGATAACGGGTGGGGTGGCGCGTGCGCTTGCGGAAGCGGGCGCGCGTGTTGCGATTGCGAGCCGCCATATGGAGCATCTCGAACCGGCGGCGGAACGGATTCGGGCGGGCGGCGGCGAAGCCTTTGCGGTCGCCGCAGACGTGCGCCGACCCGACGAAGTGGAGCGGGCGCTGGCGGCAACCGTCGAGCGTTTCGGCAAACTGGATATCGTCGTTAACGGCGCGGCTGGGAATTTTTTGTGCGCGGCGGAAGAACTTTCACCGAACGGTTTCGGCACGGTCGTTGACATTGATCTCAAAGGCACTTTCAACGTCTGCCGCGCGGCCTTCCCGGAACTCGTTAAAACCGGCGGCGCGATTCTCAACATCAGTGCGACGCTGCATTACTTGGGCACGCCAATGCAACTGCACGTTTCTGCGGCGAAGGCGGGCGTTGATGCGCTGACCAGAAATCTCGCCGTCGAATGGGGCGCGCACGGCATACGCACCAACGCCATCGCGCCCGGCCCCATCGAAGACACCGAAGGCATGACGCGCCTCGTGCCCGAAGAGATCAAAGAACGCCTGCGCCACCGCATTCCCCTCAAACGCTTCGGGCGCATTAAAGATATCGAACAGGCCGCCGTCTTCCTCTCGTCCGACGCCGCCCGCTTCATCAACGGCGCAACCCTCGTCATAGACGGCGGCCACTGGCTCGCCGCGAATCGTTCGATTTAATGATCGGCAGTCGGGTTCAATGAAGTATCAGATGTAGCGTGATTTTATAGGTCTCTTTCAGAGATGCCTGCCGTCTTCATTAGATGGCGAAGCAATCCCGTCTTGAGCGCCTGATTGCCATGAATGGGAACTGAGAGCCGGGCATCGCTTCCGGTTTTGCCATAAATGTAGTGGCTGCCTTGCACTCTCAACAATATCCATCCGCGTCGCTCAAGGATTTTGGCAAACTCTTTGCCGGAGACCGCTTTCATATCGCAATATCCAGCACACGATCACTTGCGTTAATCTGCGCGGGCGAGACATCAACGGACAAACAACCTTCGACCGCTTCATACAGATTCTGAAGCAACTCTTCAAAGGTTTCGCCCTGAGTGGCGCATCCCGGAATGGCTGGGACTTCCGCCCAATAGCCGCCTTCTTCTGCTTCGTGAACGATGACTTTAATCTTCATGAACTCAATTGTACTTTAGACGCAACCAAAATTCGACTGCCGGGAAGAGGCTAGCCTCGAGCGCAGGAATTGGCGCGGCGACCGAGAAGCAGCCAGCCTGATTTGTGAAAACGATCTTGAAAGCCATGCTATCAAGCGGGCGGCCTTCAGCGACTGTCAGGTACTGTCTTGGAATAGAAATCAATCTTTGTAAGGTTGCTTATGTCCGCAATACACTCCTATTAAAGATGGAATAATCAGAACATAGAAAAATTCCCAAGCAATCCTTTCTTTACGCCATCGTGGTAATCCAGGGATATACTCAGTCGCTACTTTGCTCCCAATTTCATCACCTGGCTGCACTGGTGCCCCCATAATCTCAGACCAAATGAAAGAAAAAACTAGCACGACACAAATACAGGAGATGTATGATTTTGCTTTCCACTTTGTGGAGCCACCCATGCTTGTTGATATAAGCAACACACCATCCTATTAGACCAATAATTATATATGCAATTGTTTTTCCAATCACGTTCCCCATAATTTATGCCTCCATCTATTAGGTACGT
>JBHENC010000001.1:397208-662922 GCA_046262295.1 Pyrinomonadaceae bacterium
AGATAGCAATGTGACAGCAAGCAAGATAGTCAGTAGATATTACTCAGGATTAACTGTAACCGTAAACTCATTTTCTTTGAGGAATTGAGACAAAGCCTGTCTGATCCCTCGCGCGTGTGCCTTTACATCATCCAAACTTGTATTATCAATTTTCCATCTACAAAGGCCGTTTAGCCATTCACGTTCAGGTTTGTATGATTCCAGAAGCCTTTCCACCCGTGAATGTTTCGCCTTTGCTTCTTCGCTATCAGATGTCTCTTCAGGTCTGACATCAATCCAAATGCTATTCACTTCAAATCACCTCCACAAAAATCCTTCAAAGAACGGCAACAACTAAAACATCAGGAGCGATCAAAAAGCAATATCTCATATCGTAGATAGCGATAGCTCAACGGTAGCCTAACGCTAATCGGACGGTCATGAGGCCGCATAAATTTACTCAAGCTGGCATTATTGGTTTCTTGCTGGCTGATTCATAGAAACTATTATGCTTGATCTACAACCGGCATCTTTTGAGGAGTTTGAGCATGAAGTGGGGAACGGCAATATATCTATATCGGAAAGGGGTTTTGAGAAATAGCTGGACACGCTTATCTGCTTGGCTTATTATAACTCGGCGCTTGTTAAAGAATCGCCAGCCCCTCTGGTCGAAAAAGTTACGATCAGCCTTACCATTCGGTTTCATCAAGATTCATACACTTCTGCGCGCAATCTCGTGTCGCCGGATGTCGGAGTTTGATGCCCACACTTAAAGCACTGTCAGCGCGCGCTACTAACTCAAGGAGAATTAAGTATGTTCAGAATGGAAAGAAGATCGAACGCTAATCAGCCAAGCGACGAATCCGCAAAAAATCAAACATCACAACCTGCCGCTTCAGCCAGGTCAGCGCAGGGCGAAGTCGGCGCACCCGGTCAAATGCCCGTCCAGACTTCTGCAGTTCCGCGCGCCATGACCGAAAGTGAATCGCTCGCGCGCGACATCAAAGAAGGTCACCTAAACGGCTTTATCGGAAACGGCACATCATTGGTAGGCGAAGCGACCTTCAAAGGGATGCTGCGCGTTGACGGGCATCTTTCCGGCCGCATTAGCTCCGAAGACGGCACGCTCATCGTCGGCACGAATGGGCAGATTGACGCTAACATAGAAGTCGCCGTCGCCATTATCAATGGAACCATCAACGGCGACATCATCGCCACCAAGCGCATCGAAATCGGCCGCGCCGCCAAACTCACCGGCAATATTCAAACCGCCGCGCTCGTCATCGAACAGGGCGCGATCTTCGAGGGCAATTGCCGTATGCTGCATTTGCAGAAAACTCCCGACAAGCCATACACCGAAGAGAAAGCGGCTCAACCGCCTGCCGCCCAGCTTGACGAGTCGGCTCATCCATCAATCGTTTCCGACGTCGAGAACTAAAATAACGCCGGCACGCTGAACCTATCCGTTCTCAATAAATCAGCCACACGAAAGGGGCGCTTTATCCGAAGCGCCCCTTTTGCTATTAAGCACGCCGCCGTAAGCTGCTTTGCAAGCCGGTTAAAGACGCCGCAGGCCGAATCCCTCCGCCAACTACTCTCATCCTTCACCTTCAACCCAAACGCAAGGAAAGGATGTGAGAACACGCTGTGGAGGCGTCGCGCTCGAATGACTTATAGGTGTACGCGGGTCATCTTTGCTGCACAATAACGGCGAAGATGGAACATGCCGGGCGGGTGTGACGACTCTCGAATGAACGGCACTCCTGATGCCTGTAACAAGCGCGTCGCACACCCTGCCCGGCGCTTTCGCTCACCAGACGAATACTCAGATGCTGCCGGTGAACGGCTCTACTATAAGTTCTTCGCTTGAGCAAAGCCAGCATGTTCCACCTTGATGACTACTACTAAGTCGCTCATGGAGGAACAAGTGATGGAACCAGTAACACGCTTCGCCGCACTCATCGGCATTGATTGGTCAGATGCTAAACACGACATCTGCCTTGTTGATACGACGACCGGCACGCAAGAACTATCTGTCGTTAAGCACACGCCGGAAGCTCTCAATGAATGGGCGCGATCTGTCCGCACACGGTTCGGTGGCGAGCCGGTGGCCGTCTGTTTAGAACAGTCTAGAGGCTCGCTCATCTTTGCTCTGATGAAGTACGACTTCCTCACTCTCTATCCGATCAACCCGCAGATGCTCTCGCGGTTTCGTGAAGCATTTACGCCCAGCCGGGCGAAGGACGACCCCACTGATGCCGGGTACCTTGTTGAGTTGCTCATCCATCACAGAGAGCGTCTGAAGGCGTGGACGCCTGATGACGAGCAGACGCGCACCCTGCAACTCTTAGTGGAACATCGGCGGCGGCTTGTTGGAGATCAGACGAGAATCAGCAACCGTCTCACCGCCTTGCTCAAGAGCTACTTCCCGCACGTTTTGCAGTGGTTTCCGGACATCAGAACGCCGATGGTGTGCGACTTTCTACTTCGATGGTCGAGCCTTGATGCGCTCTCGTGGTGTGCGGCGGGCGACGCTTGAGAAGTTCATGCGCTCACACAACTCGCAACGCACCGAGACAATCGAGAAGCGATTGACGGCGATCAAGACGGCGGTGCCATTGACCACAGACGTGGCAGTCATCAACTCTTCAGTGGTGATGGTCAGGGCACTCGCCTCTCAGATGAAGACGACGCTCGCCGCAGTCAAAGAGTTCGACCGAGAGATCGAAGAGTTGTGCCAATCGCATGAAGACTATGACCTTTTCGCTTCTTTACCCGGTGCGGGGAAAGTTTATGCGTGACGGCTCTCGACGGCGATGGGATCGAACCGGGAGCGGTGGGCAAGCGCCGATGAACTCTTATGCTTCAGTGGCGTTGCACCCGTTATTGAGAGAAGCGGAAAGTCGTCGTGGACACGTTGGCGATACTTCTGTCCAAAGTTCATCCGGCAAGCATTCGTCGAATATGCGGGCGAGAGTATCAGGCACTCACAGTGGGCAAAAGCGTTCTATGCGTCACAGACAACGAAGGGTAAGAGTCATCAAGCGGCGGTGCGCGCTCTGGCCTACAAGTGGATCAGAATCATCTTTCGTTGTTGGCAGACCAGAGCGAATTATTCAGAGGCGAAGTACGTCGAATGCTTATTGAAGAAAGGATCAAAGTTGGTCGCAGATATGGCGAGCGCAGAGGCTTGAAGAAGCGAATTAGCTTGACACGACACCCTCAGATCGCTTGTTATGGCTCGCGTTTAGTGAACTCGACACCCGCGTTATAGTGCTTGCATAAACCTCACATTATCTCGAAGTAAATCTAAATCATCATCAGAAACACCGTCTGGGTGGAAATGCATTACCTCATTACGCACCCTTCTAACCTCGTTTAATTGATTTATAAAACGATTGCGCGATAAATCATAGCCAAGACAGTCCCAATTGGATGGGTTCTCAAGAAGGCGAACGTACTCTCCAAAAGTAAGGTCTGCTACGTTCTCAATTTCACGCTCCGAGTCTGAAGGATCACGGACTGAAGATAGCACTTCAAGCGAATATTTACCGTCAATCAGACGGCGTATATGATTCTCAATTTCTCCGAGCAAAAGAAAAGGCTCTGAAAGTGCTCCGAATTGCAGGCTAATATCACTTGTGGTCACTAGCCCTGTGATTTTCTTTTCTTCGTTCCGAACCAAAACGACTTCCTTGATGGCAATCACACCAACTGCTGTGAAAAGGGGAGTATCAAACTTTAGGACTTCCACTCTTTTTTCCATGCACTGTCGCACATATTGGCACTCTCGGTTAAGTGCCCTAGTAGCACCGATTGACTTCCAGCTAATAATTCCATCTACATCACGCTCATTCTGCATAACGGGAAGCTGCGAAAAGTCATGCATAAGCATTAAAGTAACTGCTTCGCAAACCTCACTGTCACGAGTTACAGAAACAGGAGCAGTGTTCGCTGCCTCCAGCATTCCGATGCGTGGAACAGGGTTTGGAACACTTCCGCCAATCACGAAAGGTGAAGGCGCAGATTCTGCCGCTACTTTTACTGACTCTAAATTTGCAGATACGCTTGATACTACTTCTATTGGTAGTTCAGGCGGAGAGGACTTGATTTCTACTAGACCATCAATATAAGCCACCTCGAAATCTGGCACTGTTACTAATTTCGCTTGCCTGAGAGCCGACCTGACTTGGCGAACAACATGATACCCCCGACGCTGAGCACCAAACCAAGACAGCAATGTTCTAACGGTTTCAGAATGCGATTGACCGTCTGCATGAGCTTTCTCAGCAATCAAGCTTAAATTCTCGGGTATTCTAGCCATAATTAGTATCCAAAAGTGAAAGAGGCATAACACTAACTATACGGCGAGAGTGCCGCATAAATTTACTCAAGCTGGTATTATATGGTTTCTTGTTGGCTGATTCATAGAAACTATTATGCTCGATCTGCAACCGGCATCTTTTGAGGAGTTTGAGCGCGAGGCGGAGCGCGGGAATGTCGTGCCGGTGGCGCGGCGGATTCTGGCGGATTTGCAGACGCCGGTGGGGGCGTTTCTGCGTGTGGCGAGCGGAGCGCGGTATGCGTTTCTGCTGGAATCGGTGGAGGGCGGCGAGCGTGTGGCGCGGTACTCATTTCTGGGCGCAGACCCCTGGATGGTGGTGCGCGGGCGCGGGAGTGAAACAATCGTCGAGCGAAACGATGAGCGCGAGATTTTGAAAGAGACACGCGCGCTTGATTTTGTGCGCGAGCATTTTCGCACGCGCAAACTCGCCCGGCGCGGTGGGCTTGCGCCGCTCGCGGGTGGAGCCGTCGGATATCTGGCGTATGATGCGGCGTGTTGGTTCGAGCCGGTGCTGAAAGACGCGAGCGATTCGGGCGTGGTTGAAACGGATGATGCCGTGTGGATGTTTTATCGCACGCTGCTCGCGTTTGACCGCGTGCGGCAGCAGATGGAGATCACTTCCATTGTGCTGACGGAAGAGGCCGCCGGAAGCCGCACACGTTTGCGCGAGCTTTACGAGGCGGCGGTCGCGGAAACGGCGCGCATCGAAAATCTTTTGCTGAACGCGATACCGGAGACGAACCTTGCGCAACCGCCACAATCATCGTCGCGCGATCACCTTAATCTTACGACGGTGAGCGATCATCAGAGCGCGGCGAACGATCATCATGACGCCGCCGGATTCCAATCGAATTGGACGCGCGAAGGATTCGAGGACGGCGTTGCGGCGGTCAAAGAACATATTGCGGCGGGCGATTGTTATCAGGTGGTTCTGTCGCAGCGTTTCAGGAAACGAACGACGGCAGCGCCCGTGCAAATCTATCGTGCCTTGCGTGCGTCGAATCCTTCGCCGTATTTGTACTTCTTTCAAATAAACGGGGAAGCGATAATCGGCGCGTCGCCGGAGATGCTGGTGCGTTGTCGCGGGCAGCGGCTCGATTATCGTCCGATTGCGGGCACGCGGCGGCGCGGCGCAACCGAAACGGAAGATTGGATGCTCGGCGAAGAGATGCGCGCCGACGAAAAGGAGGTTGCGGAACATACGATGCTCGTTGATCTGGGACGCAACGATCTGGGGCGCGTGGCGGAATACGGGTCGGTCAAGGTGGAGAATCTGATGACGGTGGAGCGTTACTCGCACGTGCAGCATCTGGTGACGAGCTTGCGTGCGCGGCTTCGCAACGGGCTTGATTGCTTCGATGCGCTGGCTTCATGTTTTCCTGCCGGGACGGTCACGGGTGCGCCGAAGGTTCGCGCGATGGAGATCATACGCGAGCTTGAACCGCAGCGGCGCGGCGTTTACGCGGGCGCGATTCTGTACATGGACTACGCGGACAATCTCGATTCGTGCATTGCGATTCGCACCATCGTGATGCGCGAGAACGGCGAAGCCTCTGTACAGGCCGGAGCGGGCATCGTGGCCGACAGCGTGCCGGAATCGGAGTATGAAGAAACGATCAACAAAGCGCGTGCGCTCGTCCGCGCCGTCGAGATGGCGGAAAGGGGATTGTGAAGTTGAAGTTTTGTTTGTGCTTTGCGATTAGTTTATGGTGTGCGATTGCTATCGCTACGACGGCACGCGCGCAGGACGCCAAGCCTTCGCCGCCCTTTGGAAATCCGGCGACGGAAGCGAAGAAGGCGAACGCGCGTCCGGCTTCGGCTTCGAGTCCGGCGGGTGAACCGTTCGATAAATCTTCCGTTGAGCAGTTGGCCGCGCAGTGCGTGACACTTCAGACGGAGAGCGGCACAATCGTTGCCGAGATGCTGCCGGAAACCGCGCCGGAAACCGTGCGCAATTTTCTTAATTTGGCGGCGACCCACGCTTTCGATTCGACGACGTTCAGCCGCGTCGTCAAAGATTTCGTGATACAGGGCGGCAACCTCGCCACGCGCGCGAATCTAACGCCGGAACTCGCACGCAGAGCCGCGCGCACAATCCTCGATGAACCGAACAACGTCAAGCACGAGCGCGGCATTCTTTCGATGGCGCGTTCGGATAAGCCCGACAGCGCGACGACGAGCTTCTTTATACTCGTCTCGGAGGGCGCGCATCTGGACGGGAAATTTGCGGCCTTCGGGCGCGTCGTGCGCGGCATGGACATCGTGGACGCAATTAATCACGCGCCGCTCGACGCAGAAAAACCTTTGAAGCCCGTGCGCCTCACGCGCGCCGTCGTCGCGCCGTGTGAGCCGGGCGTCAGGCAAACAAGCAGCCAGTCGCAGACGCCGCAACTCTGAAAGCACAGCATCGAACGCAACATGATTTTAGTTATAGATAATTACGATTCGTTCACTTACAACCTCGTTCAGTATCTGGGCGAGTTGGGCGCGGAGATGGACGTGCGCCGTAACGACGAAGTGACGATAGATGAGATCGAAGCGAATTGCTGCCCGGACAAGATTCTGATTTCGCCGGGGCCGGGCACGCCCGATACGGCGGGCATCTCGCTTGCCATCATTGAACATTTTGCCGGGCGCGTTCCCGTCTTCGGCGTGTGTCTGGGGCATCAAGCCATCGGGCAGGCTTTTGGCGGGCGCGTCGTGCGTGCGCCCTCGCTCGTTCACGGCAAGGCGACGGAGATTTGCCACGACGGTAAAACGATTTTCGACGGGCTGGATTATCGCTTCAGCGCGGCGCGGTATCATTCGTTGATCGTCGAACGCGAAAGCTTGCCCGCGTGTCTGGAGATTTCCGCGACGACGCCCGACGGTTTGATTATGGGTTTGCGCCATCGTGAAATGAAGATCGAAGGCGTACAGTTTCACCCGGAATCAATTCTAACCGGCGAAGGCAAAAAGCTGCTCGCCAACTTTCTCAAATTCTGAACTGCTTATGAACGATAACTCACAATCAACAGCGCGCTCGATGCGTCCGGCGTGGTTGCTGCCGACGCCCGCCCGCACGGACGAGCCGCAAACGGACACAAGAAGTCTGCGCGCTTCTTTGCTGCATTTGATGCGCGGCGAAAATTTGCAGCGCGCGGAAGCGGCGTCTCTGCTCAATGCGCTGCTGGACGGAGCGGCGACTGATGCGCAGATTGCCGCCGCCCTTGTTGCGCTGGCCGTCAAAGGCGAAACCGTAGAGGAACTCGCGGGCATGGCCGCCGCGATGCGCGCCCGCGCCGTGCCTCTCAACTCGCGCCATGAAGTCTTCGTTGACACTGCCGGAACGGGGTCGAGCTACGCCAAGACGTTTAATGTTTCAACCGCCGCCGCGTTCGTCATCGCGGGCGCGGGGCTTCCCGTTGCGAAACACGGCAGCCGGGCGGCGACAAGTAAATCAGGCAGCGCGGACGTGCTCGCCGCGCTCGGCGTGAGCGTCACGGCCTCGCCTGAAGTTTCTGAAAAATGTCTTAACGATGTCGGCATCTGCTTTATGTTCGCGCCGCTTTATCATTCCGCGACAGCGCGCGTTGCCGCCGTGCGCCGCGAACTCGGCGTGCATACGACTTTTAATCTGCTAGGGCCTTTGACGAACCCGGCGCGTGCGCCTTTTCAAATAATCGGTGTGTGGCATCGCGCTTTGATCGAGCCACTGGCGCAAACGCTTGTTGAATTAGGCACGCAACGCGCGTGGGTCGTGCATGGCGAAGACGGGCTTGACGAGATAACGCTTTCGGAGAGCACTGCGATTGCGGAAGCGCATCAGGGAGGGGTGCGAAGCTTCGAGATTGCGCCGGAAGATTTCGGGCTTGAACGTGGAACTATCTTGCATCTGCGCGGCGGCGATGCGGAAGCCAACGCCGCGATCATCGAAGCAGTGCTCAAAGGCGAGCGGCGCGATGAAGCGCGTTCGCTCGTTGTCGCAAATGCGGCGGCGGCGCTCTTTGTCTGCGGCGTCGCAAACGATCTTTACGCGGCGGCGCGGCTTGCCGAACAAAGCATTGACAGCGGCGCAGCGCACGCCAAACTCGAACTGTTAAGGCGAACGACCAACGAATGACCGCTACATCCATAAATAGCACACCGGATTTTCTGGCGCGCATTCTCGCGCAAAAAAGCGCGCGGCTTGCGCAAGCCAGAGAGCAGCACCCGTTTGAACTCTTGCGCGCAGCGGCTTTGGATGTACGACAGACGGCTGCGCCGCATCGTCTGCAAAGCGCGTTGAAGACGGACGAGCGGCTTAACGTCATCGCTGAATTCAAACGCGCCTCGCCGTCGAAGGGTGTGATTCGCACGGGTCTTGATCCGGCAGTTGCCGCGCGAAAATACGAGGAAGGCGGCGCGGCGGCGATCTCGGTGCTGACGGAAGAAGACTATTTTCAAGGCTCGCTTGAAGATTTGCGCGAAGTGCGGGCAGCGACTCGTCTGCCAGTGTTGCGCAAAGATTTTATCTTCGACGAATATCAAATTTACGAGGCCGCCGCTGCGGGCGCGGATGCTCTGCTTCTCATCGTCGCCGCGCTGAACGAAGAGCGTCTCGCCGGGTTGCGTTGTCTGACGGAAGACGAGCTTGGCATGGACGCGCTCGTGGAAGTCCACACGCGCTCTGAGCTGGAGCAAGCGCACGCCTGCGGCGCAACGCTCATCGGCGTCAACAATCGTGACCTGCGGTCTTTCAATGTCTCGCTCGACGTATCAATCGAATTAATCCGCGAAGCGCCGCGCGGCCTGACATTCATCAGCGAAAGCGGTCTGCGTAGCGGCGAAGATTTGCGTCGCCTGCGCGCGCGCGGCTTTCAGGGTTTCCTAATCGGCGAAACATTAATGCGCGCGGACAAGCCGGAACAGGCTTTGCGCGCTCTACTTGATGAAGAAGCATAAGGACAGCCTCTTTGTTAGGCGCTCTTAATATTTCTGTTGCTTGCTAATGCACATTAAAGTTTGCGGTATCACGAATCTGGAAGACGCGCGCGCGGCGATTGATGCCGGAGCGGATTGGCTCGGCTTCAACTTTTATCAGCGTAGCGCGCGTTATATCGCGCCTGCCGCCACGCGGCGGATCGTTAAAGAATTGCCGGAAGAGTTGCAGACCGTCGGCGTATTCGTGAACGAAGCGGAGCCGGGAATCGTCGCGCGCATGGCTGATGAAGCAGGCGTCCGGGCGGTGCAATTGCACGGCGACGAATCGCCGGATTACTGTCGCGCATTGCGTGGACGCTTCGTGATTAAAGCTTTGCGTGTCGGCGAAGATTTCGCGCCGGAAACGGCAGTTGAGTACGACACGGACGCGATCTTGCTCGATGCTTTTGATACGCGGGCACGCGGCGGCACAGGCCGCGTTTTCAATTGGAACATCGCGCGGCGTGTCCGCGAACTCGTGCCGAAGCTTTTCCTTGCGGGCGGCCTCACACAGGAGAATGTCGCGGAGGCTGTGGCAAGGGTCGAGCCGTTTGCCGTTGATGCGTGCAGCGGCCTCGAGCGTGCGCCGGGACTCAAAGACATGGCGCGTCTGCGGGCGTTCGTTGATGCCGCACGCGCTGTTAAACCTTGACGCGAGACGCCTCTTATCGGTTATGCTGTTCCGGCAGAAAGATGAGCGCCGCGCGACGCTAAATAAGTCACACATCTTTTGATGCTCTCACGATTCCGCTCAAGTCCGGCACGAATAACTGCGAGCAGTAATTTATGAGCGCCACAGCGCACGCCACGTCAACAACAGACCACACCACACAAGCGCGCGATCAAGGCCGAGTCCTGATCGTCAGCGATACCTCTCGAGAAGCTTCATACAAAATGGCTCTGGAGCGCGCGGGCTTCGTCGTCTTCGGCGCATCCGGCGGACTCGCCGCAATGGTCGCCGTCACACGCACACGCCCGCACGTCGTCATCTCCGAAGCCGAACTGCAAGGCGTCGGCGCGCCCGAACTCGCGCGCTCGCTCGAACGCACAGGCGAAGGCGTTTCCCTTGTGCTGGTCGGCAACGCGCGCGCCACGACAGCGCAACGTGCGGCGGCGCTGGCGGCCGGAGCTTTCGATTATTTCGAGATTCCGAATGATCTTGAATTACTCGTCGCACGCGCCGCTCAGCTCGTCCGACTCAAACAAACTTTCGATGGCCTGCGCGCCCTCGCGGATCGAGATTATTTGACGAGCCTTGCGAACCGTCGCCGCTTCCGCGCCGCGCTCGGCCTCGAACTCGAACGCTGGCGACGTTACCGCGTGCCCTGCGCACTGCTTCTCGTTGATATAGACTTTCTGAAGAAGATCAACGACGCGCACGGCCATTCAACGGGCGACACCGTGATACGCCATGTTGCCGACGCGCTCCGCGAACTCTCGCGCGACAACGACACCGCCGCACGTCTCGGCGGCGAAGAGTTTGCCTTGCTCTTAGCCGGAGCAGATAACGCGCAGGCTCTGGCCGTCGCCGAACGCCTGCGCCACGTCGTCTCAAACACTGCGGTTGAAAATATCGGCACTGTCACCGTCAGTCTGGGCGTCGCCGCCTGTCCCGTTCACGCCGATTCCGAACGCACCCTCTACGCCGCATCAGACGCTGCGCTCTACTGCGCCAAAGACGAAGGCCGCAACCGCGCCTGCGTCGCTCCCGCATTGAACTCGCCGACAGTGTTATGATGACAAAGACATAGCAATACAATTCAGACAACTATCGGATTTGAGTAAGAGAAGATGAGCAACAGCACCGCGACACAACCGGACGCGCAGGGACACTGGGGCAAGTACGGCGGGCGATACGTGCCGGAAACCTTGATGGCTCCGCTCGAAGAGTTGACCGAAAGCTACAACGTGGCGCGCGACGACGCGGCGTTTCAAGCGGAGTTTGCGCAACTACTGCGCGATTTTTCGGGACGCCCGACGCCGCTTTTTTACGCCGCACGTTTGACCGAAATCGCAGGCGGCGCACGCATCTTTCTCAAGCGCGAAGACCTCTCGCATACGGGATCACACAAGATCAACAACGCGCTCGGACAAGTGTTGCTCGCGCGGCGCATGGGCAAGCGGCGCATCATCGCGGAGACGGGCGCGGGACAGCACGGCGTGGCGACGGCAACTGTCTGTGCGCTGTTCGGCTTGCAGTGCGTCGTGTATATGGGCACGGAGGATGTGCGGCGGCAGAAGTTGAACGTCTTTCGGATGCGCTTGCTGGGTGCGGAAGTGCGCGAGGTTGACGCGGGCGGGCGAACACTGAAGGACGCGATCAACGAAGCGTTGCGCGACTGGGTGACGAACGTCGCAGACACTTATTATCTGCTCGGCAGCGCATTGGGGCCTCATCCGTATCCTTTGATGGTACGCGATTTTCAAAGCGTGATCGGGCGCGAAGCGCGTGCGCAGATTCTTGAACGCGAGAATCGTTTGCCGGATGCGCTCGTCGCGTGCGTCGGCGGCGGTTCAAACTCCATCGGGCTATTTCATCCCTTTCTTGCGGATGAAAACGTACGGATGATTGGCGTCGAAGCGGGCGGCAAGGGGAATGAGTTGGGCGATCATGCGGCTCGCTTCAACACGGCGGGCGGCGGGCGTCCCGGAGTATTGCAGGGCACGATGAGTTACGTTTTGCAGAACGAACACGGGCAGATTGCGGCGACGCATTCCGTCTCCGCTGGCCTCGATTATCCGTCCATCGGGCCGGAACACGCTTTTCTTCACGATGCCGGGCGCGTCGAATACGTTTCGGCCTCCGATGATGAAGCATTGGAAGCTTTCCAGAAATGCTCGCAGCTTGAAGGCATTATCCCTGCGCTCGAATCGGCGCATGGCGTCGCCTACGCGCTGAAGCTTGCGCGCGAGATGCGGCGCGATGAAATCATGATTGTTAATCTTTCCGGGCGCGGCGATAAGGACGTGAATAGTGTGGCCGAGATGATGACGGGGGAGAAGCTTCTGTGAGCCGCATTGGAGAATCGTTCGCGCATTTGCGTGTCGAAAAAAGAGACGGCTTCATTCCGTTCATCACGGCGGGCGATCCCGATATGGAAACGACGCGCGAGTTATTGATCGAACTCGCGCGGGCAGGCGCGACCGTGATTGAGCTGGGCGTGCCGTTCAGCGATCCGATGGCCGACGGGCCGGTTATTCAACGCGCTTCGGAACGCGCCCTCAAGCATGATTTCGGCATCGCTGAAATACTGAATATGGTGGCACAGGCGCGCAAGGAAACGGATGTTCCCATCGTACTATTCAGTTATTTCAATCCGCTACTGAATTACGGCGTCGAGCGTCTGGCAAACGATGCCGCACGCGCCGGAGTTGACGGCGTGCTGGTGACAGACCTCGTGCCGGAAGAGGCCGTAGAATTTTCCGCCGAACTCGCGGCGCACGATCTGGACATCATCTTTCTCGTCGCGCCGACATCTACCGACACGCGCCTTCGCATGGTGGCCGAACGCGCACGCGGCTTTATCTACGCCGTCTCGCGCGCGGGCATCACAGGCACACGCGATAGCGTGAGCAAGGATGCCGAACAACTCGTCGCGCGCGTGCGGAAATTCTCCACGCTTCCCGTCGCCGTCGGCTTCGGCATCTCGACGGCTGAACAGGTCGCAGAAACATGGCGTTACGCAGATGCCGCCGTCGTCGGCTCTGCCCTCGTCGCGGAAATTGAGAGATTGAGCGGCGCAGAAGACATTGTGCCGCGCATCGGAGAATTTGCGCGCCGGTTGCTGCCCGACAAGCATTGAGCGCAGAGACGTAGAATAAAAGCTAGATGCGCGCTCACCAATAATGTTGTTATAGACAGGAGATCAAATGCCTCTTAGCATGAATTTGTGGAAAGTGAACGGAGATATACTTTCCGAGATTCCCAAAACAAGGCTCAATTCCGAAGAACGGTTAGAAAATTGGATAGCTAATAATGTGTCCATTTTAGACTTGAATGTTTTGGTAATTGGCAGACAGGTTATCACAGAGTACGGCGGAAGGATTGATCTTCTAGGTATTGACCCTCAGGGAGACATTACGATCCTTGAATTGAAACGTGATAAAACGCCAAGAGAAGTAGTCGCTCAAGCACTTGATTATGCAAGCTGGGTAAAGGCTCTGACTCCTAAAGACATTGATTCAATTGCATCTAAGTATTTAGGTGAAAAGCTAGCAGTAGCCTTCAGTAAATATTTTGATTACCCTTTGCCGGAAGCACTTAACAAAAACCACAGCATAATAATCGTAGCATCGGAATTAGACGATTCGTCCGAAAGGATTGTCGAATATCTCGCCGATGAACATGGCGTAAATATAAACGTCATATTTTTCAACTTCTTCAATATAGGAGATGAGGAAATTCTTGGGAGGTCATGGCTCATGAATCCTGAAGGAGTGCTTGAAAGATCGGAAATGCGGCGACAAATATCGTGGTCTGGCGATTGGTTCGTAAATGTCGGGGAAGGATTAAATCGGAACTGGGATGATGACAAAGAGTATGGATTTATCGGAGCGGGGGGAGGAAAGCA
Source organism: Pyrinomonadaceae bacterium (assembly GCA_046262295.1). Taxonomy (GTDB): domain Bacteria; phylum Acidobacteriota; class Blastocatellia; order Pyrinomonadales; family Pyrinomonadaceae; genus JBHENC01. The sequence continues at coordinate 411,045 of JBHENC010000001.1, forward strand.
GTTTAGCGGCGCATTAAATCGCTTGAGCGTCGGCAATAAAATTTTTGCTTACATGAAAGGCATAGGATATGTTTGGCTTCGGTGAGGTTACAGAGCCAGCAACGATGGTAAAAGACTTCATAGTTAAGGAGAAATCAGCGCGCTTGCTAGATTTACCGCTCAAACAGCCAAACATTAGAGAGAACAGCGATGACCCTGAATTATCCGAATGGGTTGTCGGTATAAAATGGTTAAAGACTTATTCAAGAGAAGAAGCCAAAAGGTTTCCTGGTATTTTTGCGAATCAAAATATCGTATGTAAGTTGAGGCATGAAGCGACTACAGATTTCCTTAGAAGGCAATTCGACTGCGCTGATTCATAAAATTCGAGGCACGCTGGAAAGATGTGAGATATGAGTATCAAAGTTGAAGCCACTATTGAAGATTTGTATTGTGTGCCGGAAAACGGCAAAGCCGAATTGGTGAATGGAGAGATAATTCTGATGCCACCGACGGGGGGCGTGCCGGGGCGTGCGAGCGGCAAGATTTATCGCAGTCTCGATGATTATGAACAGCAGACGAAGTCCGGCTATGCGTTTCCTGATAATGTCGGTTTCATCGTGAATTTGCCGCATCGTAAATCGTTTAGCCCGGATGCGGCCTTTTATGAGGGCGAATTGAGAGGCGGAGATTTTCTTGAAGGCGCGCCGGTTTTTGCCGTCGAGGTGAGAAGCAAGAATGATTACGGCGCGCGTGCCGAGCGTGAGATGGCGCGTAAGCGTGCGGATTATTTTGCGTGCGGAACGCTGGTGGTCTGGGACGTTGATGTGTTGCGGGAAAAGGTTGTGAGAGTTTATCGCGCGGACGCTCCCGATGAGCCGAAGACTTATCATAAGGGCGAAGCGGGTGAAGCTGAACCCGCGCTTCCGGGCTGGATGATTCCGGTGGATGATTTTATCTCTTAAGAATCGATGCACGACGAAGAGTCCGCGAAAGTAAAGAGTGTAAAAAGACGCGCGAGCGGCATTGAGGCGGGCGCGTGCGTTGTGATGGTGTTGCATAGCCCGCGTGAGAAATGTTGGGGCGTGCTGGGTGAGATTAGCGCGGCGGGCGTGTTTTTGCGAGGGCTGGATTTGAATGCCTTTGAGGATTGGACGCGAGCCGTAGCGCACGATGAGCCGTTCATCGGTTTGACCGATCTGTTTTTTCCTATGTGGCGTGTAGAGCGTGTGACGCTGGACGAGCGTGCGGGCGATGTGCCATCCCTAGCCGAACAGTTTGAGCATCGCACGGGACGCACTGTTCGTGAGCTTTTGTGAAGAAAGAGAAAGCGCGTATAATCACCTCGCGTTTGAAGAGAAATCGGGTTTGAAGGAAGTTTGCGCCGCCTCATCGCTTTAGAAGGGCGCGGAAGATTCTCGACACGGGCGAAACTAAAACTCTAGGCGCAGTTTCGCCTCAAAAATAAATTTGTTGCAAGTGTGAAACGCTGTTCCATTCTCGCGTTAAGTGTGGTAGACTGCTTTTCGATCCGGTGAGGAATCGTGATAGCAATTTTAACGCACTAAATATTAGAGGAAAGGGAACGGTAGAAAGCGAATGTTTGTTATGGCTGATGATCGTATGAGCACGGGCGAGCGCGGCAAAGCGATAGACGCGGCGCTGGCTAATATCGAAAAGAAATTTGGCAAGGGATCAATCATGCGTCTGGGCGAGCGCGAGGTCTCGGACATCCCCGCAATCTCGACCAGTTCTTTGAGCATTGACGCTGCGCTCGGCGTCGGCGGCGTTCCGCGCGGGCGCATCATAGAGATTTACGGGCCGGAGAGTTCCGGCAAAACGACGCTCGCGCTGCACATCGTCGCCGAAGCGCAGAAGGTCGGGGGCGTTGCTGCTTATATTGACGCGGAGCACGCGATGGACGCCGATTATGCCGGAAAGCTCGGCGTGGACATAGACGGCCTTTTGATTTCGCAGCCGGATTCCGGCGAACAGGCTCTGGAGATTGCAGAAGCTCTCGTGCGCTCGAACGGCGTTGACGTGATTGTGATTGACTCGGTCGCCGCGCTTGTGCCGCGCGCGGAATTGGATGGCGACATGGGCGATTCACTGCCCGGCCTTCAGGCGCGCTTGATGTCGCAGGCGCTCAGGAAACTGACGGCGATTGTCGCTTCGTCGAATACGTGTCTTATTTTCATTAATCAGATACGCGAAAAGATCGGCGTCATGTTCGGTTCGCCGGAGACGACGACAGGCGGACGTGCGCTGAAGTTTTACTCGTCTATACGCATGGATATACGGCGCATCGGTGCGATTAAAGACGGCGACCGCGCGGTCGGCAATCGCACGAAGGTCAAGGTTGTGAAGAACAAGGTTGCGCCGCCGTTCCGCGATTGCGAGTTCGACATCATGTACGGCGAAGGCATCTCGCGCGAGGGCGACATCATTGACTTGGGCGTTGTGAACAACATTGTCGAAAAGAGCGGTGCGTGGTTCTCCTACAAAGGCGAGCGGCTCGGTCAGGGACGCGAGAACTCGAAGCAGACTTTGAAGAATAACAAAGAGTTGTCAACCCGCATCGAGAATGAGGTGCGCGCCGCCCTCGGCATTCCCGTGAGAGGCGCAGACGGCGCGGCGGAAGTCGAAGCGGTGGAAGCGCCGCCGAGCCGCAAGGCCGCCGCTGCGGATAAGAAATAACGGCGGTCTTTCGCGCGCCCTTCAACTTGAAAAGCGTTAAGCCGCCCGAACAATTAATCTTATCGAGATTAATTGTTCGGGCGGCTTGAATTCTATTTGACGAGAAAATGGCTGCGCCGGATTCGTCGTCGTTTGCAGTGGCGCAAACGCGAGATTTCCTTAATCGTTCGATTCGGGCGATTTGACGGTTGTCGGAGCTGTGCCGACGCCGCCCCCGTGTTCCATCTGCCCTCCGGCTCCCTTGAGTGTCGAACTAGCGCCGAGCATGTCGCCCGTCTCCCGCACGCCCGTGTCGCCAAGACCCGAAGCGTCAACGTCGGCATCCTGACCAAGACGCGCATTCTCCAACGCATCATCCACCGTTCTCAACGGAACCAGAAACACACGCTCGTTGTTTTTTTGCAGGAACCATTTGCCGGACTTCGCGCACGAAATGTAATTGGTATTGATCGTCGCCAGTTCGGGCGGCAAACTCTGACCGGCATAAAAGCTTTCGACGCTCGCTTTAGCTTCAGGGCCATCCGTCAGCGTAATATTTTTGATTGAGTGCGTTTCGCTGCATTCATCGCACATCACGATTACTTCGTATTCGATCATTTTATTTTAACCTTTACTGTGGCGGTAAAATGGCAGTGCCAGCTCGAGCGGAGCACTTGCGGGGGGCGCGAGCGGCGTTCGGACTGGCACGGGCGGGTATTCAGTTTTCTCTCTCTTGCCTCAGTGAATCGTCTTGCGACTGTGCCTGCGCTTTGGGACGCCTGCTTCACCGAACGCACGGATTATACATCTTGTGTCGAAATTGTCAACATCTTTTTGTAACTTATCTGACAAAAAGCGACTTTGTTGCCGGTGTGTTGACATTAACGGGATAGTCTCTTTATACTGCGCCTTCTTCTTTTGCCGTTTTTCTTTTGAAAAGTAAAAGAACGGCCAGATAGCTCAGTTGGTAGAGCGCGGCCCTGAAAAGGCCGGCGTCGGCGGTTCAAATCCGTCTCTGGCCACCAAATTAAAGTAGGAAGTGGGAGGGCGGAAGTGAGGCCATTTGGCTAAAGCTTTCGCCTTTCGCTTTGTTACCTTTGCCAGTAGTTTTTGATTTTTTGCGCCAGTAGCGGGAAGGGGACGTATTCGGCGTTACGCCCTGACCGGCGCAATTCTTCGACCATACGAATCGCCCCGTCTGCGTTGCGCGTGTGCACTGTAATCGTGGCGGAGCGGTGTAGTTCCTGATTGGCGGCGAGCCAGACGGCGATGGCATAACCTGTGCGCTCGTCGTCGGTGGTTTCGGAATGGTAATGTTCCGGCAACAGATCGTGATCCAGAAAGATGGCGTCGTAAAAATTTTTCTCTAACAGCTCGCGTGCGCCCGCGACGTCTTCGGCGATATCTAAATGATCGCCCGCGAAACGCTTTGCGAACCAGTCGTGTCGTCGCACATCATCATCCAAAAGAAAGACGCTAATCGGGCTGCGCTCGGCCACCATGTTGCTGAAGCCGAAGCGATTCAGCAATTGACTCAAAAATCCCATCTGCAAGTAAACTACTCCTGACTCTTTAATCAACATTTCGTCAATTGATACCCTTAACTATACCATAGGCACGCGCGGGCGTTTGTTCGCGCCGCACTACTGATGCACTTCGGTTATGATAGGTTTGAATGTAAATTTTATTAAACAGTGCAGCTCAACGTCCGCTAACTTTTAATCGAACATGAAGCAGATTCTACAAAATCTTAAAACAGGCGATGTCGCCGTCACGGATGTTCCGCCGCCCGTCGCGCAGAGAGGGCGCGTGCTGGTGCGCACCGTCGCCTCTTTAATCAGTGCGGGCACGGAACGCATGGCGGTTGATATGGGCAAGAAAAATTTGCTCGGCAAAGCCAGAGAACGCCCTGATCTGGTCAAGCAGGTGATTCAGAAAGCGCAGACCGAAGGCTTGCTGAACACCTTCAACGCCGTGCGCGCCAAACTCAGTTCGCAGACGGCGCTCGGTTACAGTGCGGCGGGCATCGTGGTTGATGTCGGCGAAGATGTCACGGAGTTTCGCGCCGGAGATCGCGTGGCATGTGCGGGCGCTGGCTTCGCTTCGCACGCCGAAGTGTTGAGCGTGCCGAAAAATTTGTGTGTGCGCCTGCCGGAAAACGCGAGCTACGAGGCGGGAGCGTTCGGCACGCTCGGCGCAATCGCGTTGCAGGGCGTGCGGCTCGCCGAACCGACGCTCGGTGAAGCTGTCGTCGTGATCGGCCTCGGGTTGCTCGGACAACTCACCGTGCAGCTTTTGAAGGCGAACGGCTGCCGCGTCTTCGGCATTGATCTGGACGAAGGAAAACTCGCGCTGGCGCGTGAACTCGGCGCAGACGATGTGACGGCGGACATGAATGATGCGAAGAGATTGGTGTTGGATTGGTCTAGAGGGCGCGGTGCGGATGCCGTCTTGATTACCGCCGCCACTTCCTCGAATCAGCCAATCGAACTCGCGGGCGAAATCTCCCGCATGAAGGGGCGCGTCGTCGCCGTCGGCCTTGTCGGTCTGGATATTCCGCGCAAACATTACTACGAGCGCGAACTGGCGTTGAAAATTTCCATGTCTTACGGCCCCGGTCGTTACGATCCTGAATATGAAGAGCGCGGCCACGATTATCCTTTCGCTTACGTGCGCTGGACTGAAGGGCGCAACATAGAAGCTTTTCTGGACATCGTTGCCGAAGGGCGCGTCAACATCGAACGTCTTATCACGCATCGCTTTCCGATTGAGGAAGGGCTGCGCGCCTACGATTTGATTACAGGCGAAACAAAAGAGCCTTACTTGGGCGTGTTGCTCAATTACGACACCGCGCGCGCCGTCGAAAGCACCATCGTATTGCGCCCGCGCGAACGAAGCGGCCTTGCTTCCGTTGTGCAGTTGGGATTAATCGGCGCGGGCAACTACGCGAAGGCGCACTTGCTGCCGCACTTCAAAAGCGCGGGCGCGGGCTTTCAATCAATCGCTTCGGCGAGCGGCATCTCGGCGCGCGACATAGGGGAAAAGTACGGCTTTCAAAAATGTGTGGCGAGCGCCGATGAAGTGATCGCGGAAGCGAGCATTAATCTCGTCGCCATCGCAACGCGCCACGACACGCACGCCGAACTATCCCGCCGTGCGCTTCTCGCCGGACGAAATGTTTTTGTCGAAAAGCCGCTTGCCTTGAATGATGAAGAATTAGAAAGCGTGCTCGACGCCGCGAAAGAGTCCGGCGGGCGTTTGATGGTCGGCTACAATCGCCGCTTTTCGCCGCTCGCGCGCCGCGCAAAAGATTTCTTCGCAGATATTAATGCGCCGCTCTCCATCAATTATCGGGTCAACGCCGGACGCATTCCGCGCGAGCACTGGGTTCAGGACGCGCAGCAGGGCGGCGGGCGCATCGTCGGCGAAGTTTGCCATTTCATAGACTTGATGCATTTTCTGACGGGCGCACTAACCGCGCGCGTCTACGCGGAAGCCGTTAGCAACCGGAATCACGAAACGATAAACGAAGATTCCGTCTTCGTCACGCTGCGTTTCGGCGACGGCTCGAACGGTTCAATTGCGTATCTCTCCGAAGGCGACAAAGTTTTACCGAAAGAGCGCGTAGAGATTTTCGGCGGCGGCAGGACGTTTGTGCTGGATGATTTTCGCAGCGCGACGCTCTATCATAAAGGGCGCGCGGAGAACGTCAAACTGCGCAATCAGGATAAAGGACAGGCGGAGGAAGTGCGCGCCGTTTGCGAAATGGTGCTGAAGGGAACGCTCTCGCCCATCGCGCTCGAAGATTTGGCGGCAACCACCCGCGCGACATTTCGCATACGCGAATCAATACGCACAGGCCAGGCGTTGATAGTGTGAATCGCTCGAGCTGAATTCGTTCACGGCAACTCTCTAACAGAAAACGGAAAATCGTTCGGGCTGGAAAATATTGTCGCGGCCAACCATCTTTGCAGCGTTTTCAAAGAGACTTTAGCGGTCTTCATGATCGCTCTTGCAATCTCTGTTTCGAGTGCTATAATCCGCCACACGTTTCGCGGCGAATCTATTTTGAAGGCCGCAATCGTCATATAGAAGATCGCGCTGCAAGCTCCACGCGCATTTATTCGCAAAAAAAGCTTCAATATTCAATACCGAATGTCGTCTGAGAAAGCCAAAGCTCAACCGCTGCGCGCCGTGCCCGATGTCTCGCCGGAAGCGACGCCGACGCTGCCCTGGGATTCCGCTGCGGTCGCCGTTGAACAACCGGGCGCGTGTGCGTTTTGCTACGGTTCGGGAATGGAAGTCGTCGCGGGCAAAGGCGCGCGCAAGTGCCGCTGTCGCACACAGCAAACGCAAGCGAAGCTGGTTGAAGCCGCACGCATCCCGCGCCGCTACGACAACTGCTCAATGCAAACCTATTACCCTACGAAGGGAAACGGCACGCAGCTACGCGCTTTCAACTACGCCTTTCGCCTTGTCAGAGAATACCCGGCGGTGGAACGCGGCCTGCTCTTTATGGGCACGGTCGGCGTCGGCAAAACGCATCTTTCAGTCGCCATCCTGCGCGGCCTGATAGAGAAGGGCACGCCCTGTTTGTTTTACGAATTCGGCGCGCTCCTCAAAGAGATACAGAATTCCTACAACCCCATCTCGCAAACGTCGGAACTGAAAGTGCTCGCGCCCGTCTTCGAGGCGGAAGTGTTAGTGCTCGACGAACTCGGCGCATCGAAGCCGACGGACTGGGTCAGGGACACGATGATGCAGATCATCAACACGCGCTACAACGACAAGAAGCTGACCATCTTCACGACCAACTATCTGGACGGCAAACGCAGCGAACGCGACGAAACACTCGAAGACCGCATCGGCGTCCGCCTGCGCTCGCGCCTCTACGAGATGTGCAAAACCGTCGCCATCGAAGGCGACGACTACCGCAAGAAATTCGACGCGCCGCAGCCTTAAATCTTCCTGTAAAATTTAGCCGGCATACTTTCTCATGTTGTCGAATTGCACTTAGCCTTCCTGCCCTCCCGTCTTAATGTTCAATGCGGGCAACGCGCGCACGATCTTCATTGTTTCCAAGCTCACTGTGATGACCTGTCCGATGAGGCGTTTGATGTATTGCGGGTCGTCGGCGCGGTTCGGGTCGTTGGTGATGCCGCTTCGTTTGTCGGTAGAGACTTGGTACTGGTCTATCACCCATTCCAGAGCCGAGCGATTGCCGAGACGGTATTCGTAAATTTCCGGCGGGATGTTGCCGAGCGTGAGAAAGTCGTTATAGACGAGGCTGCGTTTGTCTTTGGAGAGCCGCATCTTCTCGACGCGCCAATCGAGCGCGGTGTTCGGCGTCTCAATCGCTTCGAGAGGATATTCCGGTTGCTGTTCGTAGTGAACGTGAAGTTCACTGAGACGCGCGCCCGCGTGTGCGAAGCTCTGGAAATCGGGCGCGAAGGGAATGCGCGGCAGTTCGCGTTTGAGGTTGGCGGCATAGCATTCGCGGTAAACGGGATGATGAAGCAGGGCATAGACGTAATGAAAGATGTTCCATTTCGTGATTGATTGATCTTTGTAATGAGCGCGGAATTGTTCGAGCGCCCAATCCGTGATGTTCTCGCGCCGGTTCGTGCCGTCTTCGTTGTAGGTGTAGAAAGGGAAACATTGACCTGCACGCCCTCCAACATCTAGGCTTGGTATTCTATTAACCGTTAACGCAGAGAAAGGTATCTGCGAGTGACCAGTAACAGCAATAACTATGTTTGCTTTTTCCGACGCACTATTAGGGTAGAAATGGTGGAATTGGCCGCGCCGATGGGTTAACGCATCATCGAAATAAAGATACTGAGCGACATATGGTCTATAAAAGGACTGTCTAACATTTTCCATTTTATAAGATAGCGATGCTTGTGCCTTAAGCTTAGCCTTTAAGCTGCTACTCCACTTAATAAGCGAATCATCATATGAAACAAATGAATCAACGGTATCACCTTGCTTTCTTTGCGTTATCCACTTATTAACCTGTTCGTTATAAGTATTTATAAATCGCTTGACGTTGCTCCCTAACGCATTGCTATCGAAATTGAACATCCAATCATCCCGATTAGTTTGTGCTCCCGGTGAATACGTTTTGAAAACAGCTTCAACTTTGAAGCCCTGCGATGATTTGGCTTCCCTCGATCCTAGAGGGAAAAAGGTTTCGTAATCCAAGCTGTTTTCTTCTGTTAGCCAATTGTTCTTTGCGTCCGGCTTTAATTCTTGCCATTCCACATTGCCGACGTGCTGGCATTCTTCGAGATAGGCGTACTTCTGTTCTTTGCGCCAGAACTCATCAACGCGAGCGTAATAAATCTTAGCCATCAATATTATTCGCCCCTTTATTCTTTTATTCTGATGCGATGTGTTTCAACTAGAAATAACTTTCCGGCGTAATGCTCGCGCTCTGTGTGTTCGCTCATATACGTCAGCAGACGCAGCATGATTGTGGGAAGCGTTTCAGGATGATTCTTCACCTGTAGAGCGATGAGGCCACCGAAGTTGAAAGGCGGATAGTTGATGATGTCCGCGAAGTCGCCGTTGAGAGTCACTAAAATCGCATCGAGCTTTTGCGCGTGCGCGATTACGTCTGCATCTTTCGCGTTAATCGGCAAATGATCGCGCAACGCATCAATTTGGTAGCCAGCTTTTTCCAAAGACTCGCCGACAAAACGCGGCACGCACTGATCTATAAAAAAGCGCACGCTCATACAACCTTGTACTCTGCAAGATCGCGCGCGTAATCCAGACACGCCGCGATATGCTCGCGCGTCAGGTCTGGAAATTCATTGATAATTTCGTCGGCTGTCCTTCCAGATGCGAGATAGCCAAGAATTAAGGCGACAGAAATGCGCGTACCATCAATACGCGGCTTGCCGCTAATCACTTCCGGCGTGCTGACGATGTGTTGCCGCCAACCCGTCAATTCAATGTTTCTTTTCGCCATTGGCTGACGCTCCTTTGTGCCTGCGCTTCCTTACAAAAACATTAACGCTCACACCGACTTGAATGCCGAAAACATTGTGTGTTGTTCCCGATAGCTTGGGATTCTTGCGCACGTTGCCGCCCAAATCAAGCACATAGATGGCGTCGAAATCCGCTTCCAGATGCTTTCTTACGCCATCGAAGGCGATCTGTTCAAGAAAACTGTTGTTCGTCACTAGCGCGATAATTCCTTCATCGCCGATGCGGTCGCTTGCCCAGCGAATTGCTTTAACGTAAGGATCGGAAAGCGCGTTCTTGTTCGTCGCTCTGGAATCCTTCGCGTAAGTTTGCGCGACACGTTTATCCATCACCTTATACTTACGATTCTTGTTGTTGTCGTTCTCGTTCAATTGCCCGACGTTGTACGGCGGGTTGCCGATGACGACGGTGATGGGCGAGCGTTTCTGGCGTTCGACACGCTCCGTATTCTCCGTGCTGAAAAAGGAAATCTGTTGCGCTTCCGCAAGTTCAAACGTATCAACCAGACAAATGCCCGCAAATGGTTCGTAAGCATTGGTCAATTCGTAAAATTCATGCTCGATGTTCATCGAAGCGATGTAGTAAGGCAACAGCATCACTTCGTTGCAATGCAATTCATCTTTGTACTTTTGCTGGAGCGCGGTCTTCTTTATCTCCTGCATGATGCGCACGATAAAATTGCCCGTGCCGACGAACGGATCGAGTATGTGTACGTTCGGTGAACTCAAAGACTTATCAAACTCTTTCTGCAAGATATCCTCGACGCTTCTGACCATGAAATTAACAATCGGCTGCGGCGTGTAAACGATGCCGTGCGTATCCGCGACTTCGACGGAAAAGCCGCGAAAGAATCTCTCATAGACGGTGTTAAGAAATTCCTGCTTCTGCACGAAATCTTCTATCGTCGCGGCCGCCGCTTCAATCGCTTTGTAGAAATGATCGAACCGCTTGAGAAATTCCTCGCGGCTAAACGCCTGCGACGTGAGCGCGTCAATCACTCGCTCTATCTCGCGCGCAATCACGTTACGGCTGCGAAAGTCTGAATTTTGAAAAATCGTGCGAAAGATGCGTTCGGTCAAAAGATGCTGTATCAGCATCTCTTCGACGGCCTTTTCGGAAAGATTCGGATTGATGGACTGGCGGCACAATTCGTAAAAGCTCGTGAAGGCATCACGAAAACGCGCGTTTGTTTTATGTTCCTTTTCAATCAGAGAAGTGAGCGCCGCGCCGAGTTCCGGCAACTCCCTTTGAAAATCCGCAACGGCCTGCTCCCACTGTTCGTAAGCGGGCGGCTGATACTCGAAAAAGAGTTGGAGAATTCTGACAAGCTGCTCCGCGTCGTTCAAATCCGCATCAAGAATTTCTCTGTTGTTTTGCCAGAGAATAGCGCGCGTAGGGGCTTGAAACAGAATGTTATCGCTCGGATAACCGGCGGCAAACTTCTTCTTGACCTCCTTAGCCAGATCGTCGCTCTCGTCCTTCGCTTCCCAGAAGCCGTGCGCCAACCTGTATTCGTCAACGAGCGCGCCGTCCACACGCAGAGAGTTTTTCTGCGTGCGCTTGATAGGCCATTCGGGAACGAGTTTCCATTTGAACTGATTGCAGCAGGATTCAAGCAAAGTTTGAAAAGCGGCGCGCACGGCTGTTTCATGCGAAATGCGAATCGCTTTGAACTGTGCGAGTGCTTTGTAATATTCCGCGACGGGTTTGTGTGAGGGCTTCAGATTCAGTTTGTGCATGAGATTCTCGCGGATTCTTTCACAGCAGCATTAATCTTCGACGTTTTCGTTCACACAAGATTGAATACATACGGCGGATTATTGTCAACAGCTAAATTTTTGCTCCCATCTGCGAACGCGGCGGTCTGCGGTTCGCACTGTGCGGGCGGCTCTGTGTATAATGCTGCGTTCCGTAGAAACGCTAGAAAAGCCCTGCCCGTTCTGATCGCGCGAGGAGAAACTGTTATGTCCGCACATCCCGAAAGTTTCGTCAACGAAGACGAATACCTGCGCCGCGAGCTTGAAGCGGAGTATAAAAGCGAATATTTCAACGGCGAAATCTTTGCGATGGGGGGCGCAAGTGAATCGCACGTTTTAATTACTTTGAATGTTGCTGCGACGTTGCGCGCCGCCCTTCGCGGAAAACCTCGTCGTGTGTATGCGGCGGATTTGCGTGTGCGCGTCTCGCCAACCGGCTTATATACTTACCCTGACGTGGTGGTGGTCTGCGGCGAGCGCAAGTTTTACGAAAAGCAGAAAGACACCTTGCATAATCCGACGGCAATTTTTGAAGTGCTCTCCGAATCAACGCAGGATTATGATCGCGGACAAAAATTTGAGCATTATCGCAGGCTCGATACGCTTCAGGAATACATTACCATCGCGCAAGACCGCGTCCACGTCGAACATTACGCGCGCCAGAATGATAACCGCTGGCTGTTGACGGAAATGAACGAGCTGGACGTCGTGCTGCGCTTGCTCTCGCTCGATTGCGAAATTGCCTTGGCGGATGTTTACGAGAATATCGAATTGCCATCTACCGAACCCGCCGAAAGCTAAAGCGGTGTCAACATAAAAAACGAATCAATGCCCAAACGCACGGACATACACAAAATCTTAATTATCGGCTCCGGCCCCATCGTGATCGGGCAGGCGTGCGAGTTCGATTATTCGGGCACGCAGGCGTGTCGCGCGCTTCGTCAGGAAGGCTATGAAGTCATCCTCGTCAATTCCAATCCGGCGACGATCATGACCGACCCGGAGATGGCCGATAAAACTTATATTGAACCGCTGACGATTGAATCCTTGAAGGTGATTATCAAACGTGAGCGACCCGATGCGCTGCTGCCGACGGTGGGCGGGCAGACGGCGCTCAATCTTTCAATCGCGCTCTTTGATGCGGGCGTGCTCGAAGAGTACGGCGTGGAGATGATCGGCGCAAAACCCGATGCCGTTAAAGTCGGCGAAGATCGTCGGCTGTTTAAGGCCGCGATGGAAGAAGAAAATTTGCCGATGCCGCGCGGCGGTTTCGCGCGTAGTTGGGCGGAGGCTGAAGCCCTTGTCGAAGAGACGAATTACCCGGCGATCATTCGCCCGAGTTATACGCTTGGCGGCACGGGCGGCGGCATCGCTTTCAACCCGGAAGAGTTTGAAGAAATTGTCCGCGCCGGTCTTGCCGCATCGCCGGTTCATGAAGTCTTAATCGAAGAATCCATTTTGGGCTGGAAAGAGTATGAGCTGGAAGTGATGCGCGACCTCAAGGACAACGTCGTCATCATCTGCTCGATTGAAAACTTCGATCCGATGGGCGTGCATACGGGCGATTCGATTACGGTTGCCCCCGCGCAGACGCTCTCCGATGTCGAGTATCAAAGATTGCGCGATATGGCGATCCGCGTGATACGCAAAGTCGGCGTCGAGACGGGCGGCTCGAATATTCAATTCGCGGTCAATCCGGCGAACGGCGATGTGCGCATTATCGAGATGAACCCGCGCGTCTCGCGTTCCTCCGCGCTGGCTTCAAAGGCGACGGGCTTTCCGATTGCGAAGATCGCCGCGAAACTCGCCGTCGGCTACACGCTGGATGAGATTCCGAACGACATCACGAAGAAGACGCCTGCCTCTTTTGAGCCGACGATTGATTACGTGGTGGCGAAGATTCCGAAATGGGCGTTTGAAAAGTTTCGTGATGCCGAAGACGTTTTAGGGACGCAGATGAAATCCGTCGGCGAAGTGATGGCGATTGGTCGCACCTTCAAGGAAGCTTTATTCAAAGGCTTGCGCTCGCTCGAAGCCGTCAAGCCTTTGCGTCTCGAAAATATCACCGACGATGAACTGCAACGCAAACTTGCGCGCCCGAACTCGAACAGATTTTCTTACATTACATATGCGCTGCAACACAATTGGTCAATCGCGGAGATACATCGTCTCTCGCGCATTGATCCCTGGTTTTTAGAGCAACTGCAAGACGTGATGTTGATACAGGATAAGCTGACGGGCAAAAAGCTGGAAGAGATTCCCGCCGATTTGCTGCGCGCGGTAAAGGAAGTCGGCCTTTCGGATCGTCGCGTCGCTTATTTGACGGAAAGCTCCGAAGACGAAGTGCGTGAGTATCGCAAGCGGCTCGGCGTAGTGCCCGTTTACAAGCGCGTGGATACGTGTGGCGCGGAGTTTGAATCCTTCACGCCGTATCTCTATTCGACCTACGAAGAGGAAGACGAGGCCGCGCCGACCAATGAACGCAAGATCATGATTCTCGGTTCCGGCCCCAATCGCATCGGGCAGGGAATCGAATTCGATTACTGCTGTTGCCACGCTTCTTTCGCGTTGAGTAAAGCGGGCTTTGAGACGATCATGGTCAACTGCAATCCCGAAACCGTCTCAACCGATTACGACACATCGGATCGCCTTTACTTCGAGCCGCTCACGTTCGAGGACGTGATGAATATCGTTGATGTGGAAAAGCCGGAAGGCGTGATCGTGCAGTTCGGCGGGCAGACGCCTTTGAATCTGGCGGTGCGTCTTCACGAAGCGGGCGTGCCCATCATCGGCACGCAGCCGGATTCGATTGACCTCGCGGAAGACCGCAAACGCTTCGGCGCGCTGCTCGGCGAACTCAAAATCCCGCAGCCGGAAAACGGCATGGCCTCGAGCGGCGCAGAGGCGAAGAAGATTGCCGCCCGCATCGGGTATCCGGTGCTCGTGCGTCCTTCGTATGTTCTCGGCGGGCGGGCGATGGCGATTGTGTACGATGAAGAAAGTTTAGATGAGTACGTGCGGACGGCGGTTGATTTCTCGCCGGATCGTCCCGTGCTGGTTGATAAATTCTTGGAGCGCGCGGCGGAATTTGATGTTGATGCGCTGGCCGACGATGAGCATTGCGTCATCGCGGGCATACAGGAACACATCGAAGAAGCGGGCATTCATTCGGGCGATTCATCATGCGTGCTGCCGCCCGTGCGCATCGCTGAAGAACACCTTGAAACGATGCGCCACTACACGCGGGAATTGGCGCGTGCGCTTTCGGTGCGCGGGCTGATGAACATACAGTTTGCGATCAAGGACGATAGAGTTTACGTTCTGGAAGTGAACCCGAGAGCTTCGCGGACTGTGCCGTTTGTGTCGAAGGCGACAGGCGTGCCGCTCGCGCGCGTCGCCGCGCTGGTGATGGCCGGACGCTCTCTGAAAAGTTTCAATCTGCCGAATGATTTGATGGTCAATCGCTTCTTTATCAAATCGCCGGTCTTTCCTTTCAATAAGTTTCCGGGCGTTGATCCGATTTTGAGTCCTGAAATGCATTCGACGGGCGAAGTAATGGGCGTCGGCGACACTTTCGGCGAAGCTTACGCGAAGGCGATGACGGGCGCAGGGCTTGAGCTTCCCGCGAGCGGCACGGCCTTTATCAGCGTCAACGATGCGGATAAAGGACAAGCGGTTGTGCTCGCGCGCCGCCTCGCGCGTCTCGGTTTCGATTTGACGGCGACGGTCGGCACGGCGGCGCGTCTACGTGAAGTCGGGCTAAAGGTTGAAAACATTTTCAAGGTCAATGAAGGCCGCCCGAACGTCGTGGATCACATCAAAAGCGGCGAAATAAATTTAATCATCAACACACCGCTGGGGCGCACGTCGCATTTCGACGAGCAGGCGATTCGCCGCGCCGCTTTGCAGTATAACGTCGTGTGCGTCACGACGATGACCGGCGCACAGGCCGCCGTCGAAGCCATCGGCGCACGCACGGAAAAGGCTGCCGACGTGATTTCGTTACAGGAAATGCACGCCGCCGTCAGCAGCGCCGCACGCTGAAAGCAGATATCAGATGCTGGATATTAGATGCTGGTTAGAACCTACGTCTTCGCTAACATCTGGCATCCGGCATCTAATATCTCTTATCATCATGCTAAGGAGAGCGTCTTGAATGGAAATCAACAGCGACGAAACGATCAAACAGATAATTGACGAATGTCGCACCATCGCGGTCGTGGGGCTGTCGTCGAATCCTTCGCGCGCTTCCAACGGCGTCGCCGGATACATGAAGCGACAAGGTTATAAGATTATTCCCGTCAATCCGCGCGAGACGGAAGTCTTGGGCGAACAGTCTTACCCGTCGCTCTCATCTGTAAAGGAAAAAATAGACCTCGTTGATGTGTTCCGCAGGTCGGAGGAAGCGGGCGCGGTGGTTGACGATGCTATTAAAATCGGCGCAAAGGCCGTCTGGCTGCAAGAGGGCGTGATAGACGACGCGGCGGCAGAGCGCGCAGCGGATGCGGGCTTGCTCGTCGTGATGGATCGTTGCTGGTTGAAGGAACACATTCGGTTCAGGTAGACGAGGAACGTATGGCTGAAAGGATATGTGCTGTTGTCATCACGTCGAGCGACCGTTGCGCGCGCGGCGAGCAGCAGGATACTTCCGGCGCGGCGCTCGTCGAATTGTTGGCGGCGATGGGCGCGGAAATAGTTGCGACGGAGATTCTTTCGGACGACCTTGCGCCTCTTACGGATAAGCTGCGCACTTACGCGGATCGCCCGGATGTTAATCTGATTGTGACGACGGGCGGCACGGGCTTTTCACCGCGCGACAACACGCCGGAAGCGACACGCGCTGTCATCGAAAGAGAAGCGCCCGGACTCTCCGAAGCGATGCGCGTCGAGACTCTCAAGCAAACACCGAACGCGATGCTTTCGCGCGGCATCTCCGGCATACGCTCCGGCGCACTGATCGTTAACTTTCCGGGTTCGCCCAAAGGCGTGCGCGAAAGCTTCGCGGTCATCAAAACAGTTCTCCCGCACGCCATTGCGTTGCTCGCCGGAAAGTCGCACGAAGAAGCGCAAGCCGCAAATTAGATGAACGCGATTCTTCTACAAACTGTGCCGCGCGTCGCGGACGGGATCGGAAGACCCGTCACGGCTTACTGGCCTGTGATGATCTTCTTTGTCTTCGCTATTATCTTTCCGGTGCTGCCCGTTGTGCTTGGCAGATTCCTGCGCCCGATGCTTTACAGTGAAGCGAAGGCGCGTCCTTACGAGTGCGGCATTGATCCGCAGACGGAAGCGCATGATCGTTTCACCGTGCGCTACTACATCGTCGCAATGCTGTTTCTGATCTTCGACGTGGAAACGATCTTTATGCTGCCTTGGGCAATTATTTTCATGGGCGACGATTTCTCCTTTACAAAATTTGCGCTCGTCGAAATGCTCGTCTTCATCGGCATACTCGTCGTCGGCTACTACTACGCTTGGCGCAAAGGCGCGCTCGAATGGACGTGAAAAGAGAGTTTTGAGTTTTCAGATAAGCAACAACTCAAAACTGAAAACTAAAAACTGAAAACTGTTTTATGGCTGAACATCAAGAAGGGTTCGTTCTGACGACGGTTGATTCGATCTTCAACTCTTTGCGCCGGACGGTGGGGGCGAAGGCGTTGGATGCGGCGACGCCGGTTGTGAATTGGGCGCGCAAGTCTGCGTTGTGGCCTATGACGTTCGGGCTGGCGTGTTGTGCGATTGAGATGATTGCGACGGGCGCGGGGCGTTTCGATATTGACCGCTTCGGGGCGGGCGTTTTTCGCCCAAGCCCGCGCCAGAGCGATTTGATTATCATCGCGGGCACGGTCACGCTGAAGATGGGGCCTGTGGTGAGGCGTGTTTACGATCAGATGCCGGAGCCGAAGTGGGCGATAGCGATGGGCGCGTGCGCTTCGACCGGCGGCCCCTTCGATTCTTATTCGACGATGCAGGGCGTTGATCGAATCATTCCGGTTGATGTTTACATTCCCGGCTGCCCGCCACGTCCCGAAGCCTTGCTCTACGGCCTGATGCGCTTGCAGGACATCATCATGCGCGAATCGCCGTCAGCTTATATTTTTGAAGCGGACGGAACAGTGCATCGCCGGAGACAACTGGAAGGCGACGAAGAACTCGAAACCCTCTCACCGCTCGACCGCGAAGCGGAAGATGTCATCAAAGCTGCAACGGAATAAGAATTATTCTCGCGGCGGAGATTTCGAGAGGAGTGCGGGAAGTGTCTGTCTTGTGTGTGTTGCTAATAGGCGAAAGCGGAAGACGAGTTTGAGATCATCGCCTGTTCACTTGCTATCAAAAGCAGAACGTCAACTTCCTGATTGAAAACCCATTCATCATCGTGGCGCGGCGCTTCGTCCGAGATGTATTGGTGACTCAATTCCTCGATTAGTTCACTTGCGAAAAGCGGCGGGCTGCTTGTTAGACTCTGATAGGCGGTGGTGACGCGCTCGATATTCCCCTGCGCGCCAAACGCATGAAGTCGTAGAATGTTCGCCTGCGGTTGCAGCAGCGGAGCCGTTACTTCATCCAGCATTTGACCTGCTTTCACAAAGTCGCGCTGGCGCAACAAGGCAACGGTCAACGCCGTGCGGGAATATTCTTTGCTGAACGGTAAAGGATCGTTCTTCACACCGTGCTCAAATATCTGGACAGCCTCGTCCGCCTTGCCCATGCGTAATAAAATCATTCCGCGTATGTGATAACCAATCCACTCACCCCTCGTGATAGGCTTTTCATGCGGCAGTCCCTCAAGAGCTTCATCGTAACGATGCAAAGCCGCCAGAACGCAACTCCTTGCCGTTCTAGCGACAACATCCTCCGGATAGCTGGCGATGACAGCATCGTAAGCAGCAAGCGACTCATTCAATCGGCCAAGCGACTTGAGCACTTCGGCGCGCCTGTTCTTAGCAACAGTGTCTGCACCGAATGCTTCTGCTTGTTCGTAAGCTTTCAATGCTTCACCCGGTCGTTGCATCTTTAGTAGGGCATCGCCATATTGCGCCCAAGACCATGCGTCATCAGGCTTCACGTCAGTGCTTCGCTTTGCTAATTCCAATTGTAGAGAATAAAGACCTAACGTCTTAGCCTCAAACGCCAAGTCACATAGGGATTTTGCCGCATGGATCGCCTCGCCGTTTTCTAATTGATAATTAACAAGCTCATCTACGAGTTTGCCCACACGCGCAAGGTCAAGACGTTGCATGGTATCGGTAATGAGTGCCTTCTGGCTTTTGACCTTTTGCAACACGGCATCGCGGTCTATGCTCCTGCGTCGTCCCCGTTGTTCCCTTATCGGAGATTCTATCAGCGCCCTCTCGTCAGTTTTGCGGTTTATCTCGCGGATTCCGTTCGATTGCCGGAATGGAGCGATCCATTGTTGCAAAACCTGCCGGTGATTTCGTAGTGCTTTGACGGAAGCATTGAGTACGGCAGTCAGGAAGAATGCTGCCGTCGTCTGCGCTTCACGCGCCGTGACGAGAGCGCAGAAAAGCCCTTCGCGGACGGCGACGCGCTGAAACTCCGCGCGTTCTTCGTAGCCGCCGAAAATATCCGAAGGGATTGCGTCCCACGCCGTGCTGACCTCTCGAATCCCGGCTTGACGATCCCGGAGACTTCGCAGCATCGCTTGAGCGTTTGCCGCGTGAGCTTCGCCGCAATGATTCAATGCTCCCGTGATGTCGGCGCTGGCCGGAAGTGGTCGCCCGTATAGAACATATTCCAGATGCTCGATGACGTATTCATCCGCCAGCAACTCTTCGAGTTCTTCTATCGCCTCTCTTCTAATCTCGGCGGGAAGTTCGGGGTCAAAGCTGATTAAAGTCAAATCCAGCGCGTCGTCGCAATCGCGGGCACGACGGAGTTCCCGTGTCACGTCTGCGAGATTAGTGTTTTCGAGAATGCGCAGGTCTCCGGCTTCGCCGAAAAGGAAACGCAAGTCCGCCTGCTGTCCGGGCACAAGCGTCGCCGGATCGTCCACATCAAACGATGTCAACGAATTCCCGTTCAGCAATAAAGCCTTGCCTGCTTGTCCGGAGATTACGGCGTCCATCAGCTTACCTTAACGTCTGCTTTCTTGAGTTTATCCTTGAGGGTTTTGAGAATAACGTCCCGCCCGGAGCGTTTCGCGGGGATAAAGATAACGCGCTCTATTGTCCGAACGGTCATCGGCCCCCAGATATGTACTTCGACGAATTCATCCTCTTCACTCGTCGCGCCTTGGCGCAGCAACAGGCCGGAGTATTGACCATATTTGGTCGCCGCGTCAATCTTTCCGGATAATTTAGCGACGCAAAGCTTGCCGCGCTCATTCCACGTTGCGCGATAACCTTGAGGCAATTCGACGGCATCCCATAATTTTATGTCATGCGTCTTCATGAAAACAGTCGAGTTCTCTTCAAATACGGAAGCGCGATGAGCAATCAACTCATCACGCAATATTATAGAGCATTCGCCGTAATTAGAGAGACCGATCCCGTCTAAAGAGAGCGCGGCAAATCTGATCTCTTTCTCATAACCGGGAAAGAGCGCTTTGTCAGCGAGTCCGCGAAGTACGTCCCATTTGTCACCGGCAGGAAGTTTTAGCCCGCCATCAATTTGTTGATAGTAGGTAGCATAAATCTCATTGTCATTCGTCGCAAGCTTTAATACATCTTTGGCGGAACGTGCGATTACCGCCCGCGAGTTTGCCATCGCCGCCTCAAAGTCTCTTAAAGAGCCTTCATCGGCGGTGCTACGTTTGGCTGCCTCTGTAATCGCTGATTGATAGCGTTTGTCCAGTGCCGCGCGCTCGTCGGAATCTTCGGCGGCGCGAACATTTGGAAAAAGACCCGGCCTCGCGCAATGCGGGCATCGCTCAGCCGATGGTGGGATATTATTGCCGCATTCGGCGCATGGATGCGATTTGTTCATTTCAAACTCCGATGAGATGGCGTGTGTCGTTGAGGGCGAGCACGCGGGTGTAGCCGTCTGTGCGAATCTCGAAGGTCGTGATGCCGCAGTTGGCGGTGGTAACCCAGACGGGGCGCAGCGTCGGGGCGTCGAGCGCGCCCATCAGGTGAAGCGAGAGAATGCAGATCGTGCCGGTGTGGGAAAAGATTGCGATGCGCCCGCCTGTGTGTTGATTAATAATTTCGTTTAGTTTGAATTTGGCGCGCTCCAGCATCTGGCGATAGCTTTCGCCGCCCAGTATGACGTGCTCGAAGTCGCGCCGCAGAAGCGCGGCGTACTGTTCCGGGTGTGCGGCGGCGGCCTCTTCAAAGGTCAGACCTTCCATTATGCCGACGCTACGTTCGCGGAAAGCTTCGGCGCGAATCACGCGCGAGCCTGTCATGCGCGCGAGCGGTTCGGCGGTGTCGAAGGCGCGCGGCAGATCGCTCGCGTAAATCCCCTGAAAAGATTCTTTCGAGAGCACGCGGGCGGTGGCTTCAGCCTGCCTGCGTCCGAGCGTGGAGAGCGGCGTCCCTGTGTGCCCGCCGAAGCGTCGTTCGGCGTTGCCCTGCGATTGGCCGTGCCGTATCAGCAGAACGCGCGTGGTGTCGGACATATTTGATTTTCGATTTACAAAGGCCGGTTTGCGATTGGATAAAGATTAAGGATTCTTATTCAATCACTGCAATCTGAACTGATTTTCTGCACTGCTCTCAATCGCAAATCTAAAACCGCAAATTCTCATGCGGCTATCGCTTCGGTTTTTAACTTCTCGGCTTGGTAGTGTGCGACGAGCGCATTGATGATTTCGTCGAGCGCGCCTTCCATCACTAAATCGAGTTGGTGGATGGTCAGGCCGATGCGGTGATCGGAAACGCGATTGTCTTTGAAGTTGTAGGTGCGGATTTTTTCGGAGCGGTCGCCGCTGCCGACCATCGAGCGGCGTTCGGAGGCTTCGGCATCGTGTTGCTTCTGCTCTTCGAGTTCCTGAAGACGCGCACGCAGCACGCGCATCGCCTTCTCACGATTCTTGATCTGAGATTTTTCATCCTGCATCGAGATGACTGTATTCGTCGGCAAATGCGTGATGCGGACGGCGGAATAAGTCGTATTGACGGATTGACCGCCGGGGCCGGACGAACAGAAGGTGTCTATGCGTAAATCTTTCGCTTCGATCTTGACGTCAACCTCTTCGGCTTCGGGAAGCACGGCGACGGTAATCGCGGACGTGTGTATGCGCCCGCTCGCTTCAGTTTGCGGCACGCGCTGGACGCGATGAACGCCGGATTCATGCTTGAGTTTCGAGTAAACTTTGTCGCCTTCGATGAGCGCAATAGCTTCCTTGAGGCCGCCGACGCCGGATTCCGATACGTCCAGAATCTCCATACGCCAACGCTGCCGTTCGGCGTAGCGCCCGTACATACGCAGCATCTCGGCGGCAAAGAGCGTCGCTTCGTCGCCGCCCGTGCCCGCGCGAATCTCAAGGATTACGTTCTTCTCGTCGTTCGGGTCGGTCGGAATCAACAGCAGACGTAAGTCCGCCTCGCACGCTTCTTCCTGCGCGCGTAGAGTTTCAAGCTCGATGCGCGCCATCTCTTTCATCTCTTCGTCGTCGGCTGTTTCGTAAAGCTCGCGCGCGCCTTCGCTCTCTTCGCGCAAAACTTTCCATTGCCGGTACTTCGTGACGACTTCGCCGAGACTGCGATGCTGCTTGGCGGCCTTCGTGTAAGCCACGTGATCCGAGATAACTTCCGGCGAAGAGAGTTGTTCGGTCAACTCCTGATAATGCGCTTCGATCTGTTCGAGTTTGTCTAACATAAAATTTTACGAGAGCGGCGCGGCTTCGAGTTGCGGCGTTTGCGGTTCCAGCTTTAAGGATTCCTTGAGAGCTTCGATGGCGACTTCCAATTGACTGTCGTCAGGCTCTTTCGTTGTGATGTTTTGCAGCCAGAGTCCCGGCATCGTTATCAATTTGAAGAACAGGCCGCCTTCTTTTTTCGCGGAGATACGAATCACTTCATACGAAAGTCCTGCGACAAGCGGCACAAGCGCGATGCGCACGAGCATATTGTAAATCAACGAATCGAACTTGATGATTGAAAAGAGCACGACGGAGACGAGCATCACGACCATCAGGAAACTCGTGCCGCAACGCGGGTGCTGGCGCGGTTGAATGCGCGCGTTCGGCACTGTCAGCGGCAATCCGGCTTCCCACATAAAGACCGTCTTGTGCTCCGCGCCGTGATACTCGAAGACGCGGCGTATGTCTTTCAGAAGCGAAAAACTGACGATCATCGTGAGAAAAAATACCATGCGAATCAATCCGTCCAGTAGATTGAAAGGAATGGACGGACGGACGGGACGCAGATAGCCGCGAACATTTCCAGCCGCGCGCGTATACCATGCTTCGTTTGCGCTTCCTTCATTCTTCATAGCATCAGCCGTGACGCTTGAACTGTTCGCTTGTGTTTGAGTGACGCTCGTCGCCTGCGCGGAGTTGGCGGGTTGCGCCCATCCCATGCCAATAAAGATAGCGTTGGTTAAAAGCAGTGGCGCGACGATAAAGAGCAGCGCGTTGAAGAGCAGCGCAATGATGATTGAGCTTGCCGCGCCTGCCGTTGCGCCTTTTTTCAGTTCATCTTTGGCGCGCGTCTGCGTCGGCATCGGAAAGACGCCGGGCATTGCGCCGGTGATGCCCGCGAAATCGCCTTCGCCTTCAATCACGGCGGGCGAGAGCGCGACGGCCACTTCCTTTTCCTTAGACTCTTCCGCTTCGGCAAAAGCTTCGCTGGCGGAGTAGTTCAGAGCTTTGATGCCGAGTCCCATTGATTGAACGAGCACCGCGCTGCCGCGCAATACGGGCAACTTCAGAAACGGATATTTGTCGCTCCACTTGGGAAGCGATGCGGCGATGTTAACAATCGTCCCGTCGGCTTTGCGCACGGCGACGGCGTAAGCGTTCGGCGTGCGCATCATCACGCCTTCAATCACCGCTTGGCCGCCGACAATCAAATCTCTCTCGGTAGTGCTCACGTTGGTTTGATCCTTATCAGATAGGAAAGTCGAAACGAAAACAGAAACGCCGACGTTACCTTGCGTGTAGTCGCCTGCGTTTTTAGAGGAACGCAAAAATAGCGACCGGCGGCAGTGGCGTCGGCATCTCCGATGTGGCGTAGCTAGTGCTCTTGACGAATCACTTGCGAATAGTTCACCGCTTCAATGAAGTTATTTGGCAACGGCGGCGGTTTCAGTTGCCGCAGCTTCCGTCGCCGCACCTTCCGGCTGCTTTTTGCCGTAGCGTTTATTAAAGCGATCAACGCGCCCGGCCGTGTCAATCAGCTTTTGCTTGCCCGTGAAGAACGGGTGGCACGCCGAACAAATTTCCACGTGCAATTCCGTCTTGCGCGTCGAGCGCGTCGTAAACGTCTCGCCGCAAGCGCACTGCACTTTGATGTCCTGATATTCCGGATGAAGTCCCTGTTTCATGTTTCCTTACTTTCTCGTCCTCTATGTAGACGCCAAACTTCCTCGCTCAAAAACACGCTATAATATACCAAAATACGATGAATCGTCAAGGTTTACGGTTGCTTGCGGACTGCCGCGAGCGCCTGCGGAAATCGCTTGAGCACCTAGCCTTAGACATCCGCCGGACGTGCTATACTCCGCGTTTTATTGCCCGATACTTAAACAAAATGGCTAATGAACCTCTATCACCTTTAACGCCTTCGACGGCAGATCATCCCGCCGATGCACCCGTGAGCGCGCTGAAATCTCCCGTCAAGAAAAAGGAAGACGCGCCGAAACCTGCGGATGCTTCCGCACACGTGCTGGTGAAAAAATTGCGCGAGCGTTTCAGTGAAGCGATCATCGAAGCCTCTGAATTCGTCGGCCAACTTTCGATTCGCGTCGAGCGCGTCAGCATCGCGGACATCTGCGGCTTTCTCAAACAAGATGCCGAAACGCCTTTCAATTATCTCTCCGATGTAACGTGCGTGCATTTCGAGGAACGCACGGACGCGCCCTTTGAGCTGGTCTATAATCTCTATTCGATTCCGGCGAACGAGCGCGTGCGTTTGAAAGTTGCGCTGGCGGAAACGGACGAAGTTGAGAGCGTGACCGGCGTTTGGCCTGCCGCGAATTGGATGGAGCGCGAAGTCTTCGATCTGTTCGGCGTGCGCTTTCTCAATCACCCTGACTTGCGCCGCCTGCTGCTGCCGCCCGATTGGGAAGGCCACCCGCTACGCAAAGATTACCCGCTTCATTTCACGGAGAACGACTGGACGGCGAAGCATCTGCCGGAATTCACGGATGTGCAGCGCGAGCAACTCGAACAACGGCGCGGCTACGGCCTCGAAATTCTCTCCGGCGAAGAAGAACGCCGCGTCCGCGACATCTTCCGCGCAGGCAGAGAAGTGATGCCACTGAATAGGAAGTGAATCTCTAAATTCATGCACCAAGTTGAAATTGCGACAACTGAAGATACGCTGCTCGATAGCCCGTTGATGGTGCTCAATATGGGGCCGCAGCATCCGAGCACGCACGGGGTGTTGCGTATCATCCTGCGGCTCGACGGTGAGACCGTGATTGATCTCGATTGCGACATAGGTTACCTGCATCGCGGAATGGAGAAGATCGCGGAGCATCGCACGTATCCGATGATCGCGCCGTACTGGGATAGGCTCGATTACATCTCGGCTGTCTCGAACGGTCTCGTCTGGGTGGAAACCGTCGAGCAGATGATGAAGCTCGAAGTCCCGCCGCGCGCTCATTACATACGCACCGCCTTCGCCGAACTCAATCGCATCTCGTCGCATTTGTTATGGCTCGCAACGCACGGCCTAGACATCGGCGCGACGACGCTGTTGCTGTGGGCATTGCGCGAGCGCGAAGAGATTTTGAAGATGTTCGAGCGGCAGTTCGGCGCGCGCCTCACCTGCCATGCGTGGCGCATCGGCGGAATGCCGCTTGATGCTTACGAAGATTTTGCGGAAGATGCGTTGCAATTCATCGGCAACTTTCCGAAGCGATTGCAGGAATACGAAACGCTTTTATCGGAGAATCGCATCTGGTTGGGGCGCACGGTCGGCATCGGCGTTATCTCTGCCGAAGATGCGGTGGCGATTGGCCTTTCGGGGCCTGCGCTGCGCGGATCGGGCGTCGCGTGGGACGTGCGCAAAGCGAGGCCGTATGCGGCGTATGCCGAGATGGAGTTTGATGTGCCGGTGGGCGACAACGGCGATACGTATGATCGTTACCTTGTGCGGCTCGAAGAGATGCGGCAATCGTGTCGTATCATCGAGCAGGCAATTAGGAATATGCCGGACGGCGCGGTGAACGCGAAAGTTCCGAAGATTATACGCCCGCCCGCAGGCGATTATTACCATTCCATCGAAGGGCCGAAAGGCGAGATCGGCTGCTACCTAGTCTCCGACGGCACGACGCATCCGCTTCGCTGCCGCGTGCGCCCGCCCTCGCTCATCAACCTTCAGGCGCTGCGCCAAATGTGCATCGGCCATCTCATCGCGGACGTGGTCGCCATCATCGGCACGCTAGATATCGTACTCGGCGAAATAGACAGATGAACCGGTTTATTCGTGCCCGTCTCACAAATCTCGATGTAGGATGCGCTTTGACTTGCGGTTTGCAAAATGTAAACATCAGGCTGGAAATGTTTGCGCGCGATGCACGTGATTAGTTACAAGGCGATCAGGGACTTCGTTCGCAAAAATCCGGGCGCGCGAAGCTCTCTGGATTCATGGTACAGAACGGCGAAATCGGCGAAGTGGCAGAGTCTCGCGGAAGTCAGAAAGCAATATTCGCACGCCGATATCGTAGGGAAATACACGGTCTTTAACGTGAAGAAGAACGACTATCGCTTGATAACCAGAATCAGATACAGAAGCCAAACAATTTTTATCATATCCATTCTTTCCCACAGGGAATACGACAAAGGGAAGTGGAACAAATGACAACGATGCCAACGATAAATCCGGCGCGCTACCGAAAGCTTTTGTCTAAAGCGATGCCGGTGGCAATCGAAACCGAAGCGGAGAATGATCGTCTGCTTGCAGAAGTCTACAAGCTGATGGATAAGGGCGAAGACCTTCCGCCGGAAGAAGAGATGCTGCTTCGTTTAATGGTGACACTCATTGAAGAGTTTGAACGGAAATTTTATCAACCCGGAGACGCCACGCCGTTGGAAGTGCTGCATCATTTAATGGCGGCACGGGATTTGAAACAAAGCGATTTGTGGGAAATCTTCGGCTCGAAAAGCACCGCCTCGCAAGTGCTCAACGGCAAGCGCAGCATTAGCAAAGAAAATGCGAAAGCGTTAGCTAAATTCTTCGGCGTGTCGGTGGAACTGTTTATTTAAGAGTCAGGTGACAGGGTATGAATCTTATTCATCTCAAAGTGCAAAAGATGACGCGGGAGAGTTTCGCGCCGTTCGGTGTGTTGATTGATAGTCGTGGAGCGGTGGAGGTTGATCTGGGCGGCGAGGGGCAGAGTTTGACGGGCGCGACCGCCGAGCGTCGGCCGTTGCGGTTCGAGTTTATGGCGCGGCACAAAAGGACGATGCAGGTGTTTTCGCCGCTCGCTTCGTCGCAGTGTGTGGTCGCGGTTGCGCCGCCGAATGACAGAGACGCGCCGGATGTCGAGCGTGTGACGGCGTTCTTCGTTGACGGGCGGCTGCCGTATGCGTATCACAGGGGGACGTGGCACACGCCGCCGTTTCCGGTTGCGGAGTGGGCGTCGTTTCTGGTCGTGGATAGAACGGGGACGCTCGATGACGATTACGAATTAGTTGATCTGCGTGCGACGAGAGATTGCAGTTTCGAGATAGAGTTGTGACGCGATGATGAAAGCGTTCGCGGCGTTGGCTGCGCCGGATTTGCTGAATGGCTTGCTGCTGAAAATGTTCAGCCGCGAGGCCATTAATTATGTAGTATGGCCGTTCACGCAGATTGTGCTGGTGGTGTCGGCGGTGGCGTTCTGGGCGTTGTACGCAACGTATGCGGAACGAAAGATAGCAGCGTTTATGCAGGCGCGTTTGGGGCCGATGCGCGTCGGCAAGTGGGGATTGCTGCAACCGATTGCCGATGCGATAAAACTTTTGACGAAGGAAGACCTTGAGCCGGAGCACGCGGATCATTTCATTTTCAAGTTTGCGCCGTACCTCTCCGTTGTGGCGACGTTCCTTGTGCTTGCGGTCGTGCCGTTCGCGCCGGACTGGGGCGTGATTACGGACATCAACATAGGGCTGCTGTTCGTGCTCTCTATCACGAGCATCAATGTGCTGGCGTTGATGCTGGCGGGCTGGTCTTCCAATTCGAAGTACGCTTTGCTCGGCGGCCTGCGTTCGAGCGCGCAGATAATATCCTACGAAGTGGCGATGGGGCTGACGCTCGTTGGCGCGCTCATCTTCACGCGCACGCTGTCGCTTTCGGGTATTGTCGCGGCGCAGGCGACGGCGCACGTTCCGTTCGTTGTGTATCAACCGCTCGGCTTCGTGCTGTTTCTGATTAGCGGAATCGCGGAGAACAATCGCGCGCCGTTTGATCTGCCGGAAGCGGAATCGGAGATCGTCGCGGGCTTTCACACGGAATATTCGGGAATGCGCTGGTCGCTCTTTTTCATGGCGGAGTATGCGGCGATGATTGTCGTGGCGAGCGTTGCAACGAGCGTTTATCTCGGCGGATGGTATTTTCCGTTCGTGTACGGATTGACGGAGGCGCGCGGCCTGCACGCACTTTACGTTGCGGTTAGTTTATGTGTATTCATCGCAAAGCTTGCCGTGTTGCTTTACACATACTTCTGGCTGCGCTGGACGCTGCCGCGTTATCGCTACGATCAGTTGATGGACTTGGGTTGGAAGTGGCTAATTCCGGCGGCGCTGGCGAACATCGTGTTGACGGCTCTCGCGGTCTTCGTCGTGAGGGCGCTTGACGGTTGGAATGGAATCAACACCGTCGCCGTATCAGGGAGCAATCTAACCCTAACCGGAAAAGCGTTGATGATTTTGTTTGGTTGGAGCGGCGTGTTGATGATTGCCGCCGTGCTGTCAAAGATCAACTGGCGCGCGCGCGATTTCAATTTGAAGACGCAGCGGCGTAGCCTACGGCTCTTGAATCTGCCGAAAGGCAAACCGGCGGTGGCTGCTACTATTGCCGCCGAAACAGAGTAAATGTGGAAGGAGCGAATCTTGCTATGCCAGCCGTGAATGTCCCGCAATTGTCTTTAACGGAAAAGCTGAAACGCTTCCTTCTGATAGATTTGTTGAAAGGGTTGCGCCTCACTTTTTCATTCAACATCGGGGCGCTGACGGATAAGGATGCGGTGGCAGGCAAGGGGATTTACACGGAGCAGTATCCGAAAGTGCGAGCGGAGGCTGCGCCGCGTTTTCACGGTGCGCCGCGTCTTAACATGGACCCGGAAAGTTTCGAGACTCTGTGCATCGCGTGCAACTTATGCGCGCTCGTGTGCCCCGAAGATTGCATTGACGTGATCGCAATGGATATCGAAGTCGAGCGCGCGGGTAAGATGAGAACGAAGAGAGTTTTAGATGAGTTTATCTTCGACACGTCGCGCTGTATGTTCTGCGCCTTGTGTCAGGAAGCGTGCCCGACGGCGTGTCTGGAACTGACGCAGGAATTTGAACTTGCCACCTATTCGCGCGCGGGCTTCGTCTGGAACCGCGAGATGTTGGAACAGGGACGCGAGACGATAAAATACGAAAAATAATAGTCGTGAGTCAGGAGTCTAGAGTCGTGAGTCAAGAGACGGAAGAAAGGCAGTCATGAAGGTGAGCAATGCCGCCGTGAATCTGCGCTATGTTTGACTCTTGACTCCAGACCCACGACTTCAGACTCTTGACTTTATGACCCTACACGGCTGGGAAGCAATCTTCTTCTGGATATTTTCGGCGGCGGCGTTGTTTGCGGCGTTGCTGACGATTATGGCGCGCAGTGCGGTGCATTCGGCGTTGTTTCTGATCTCGGCGCTCGTTGCGGTGGCGGCGCTCTTCGTGTTGCTTGGTGCGGAGTTTATCGCGGGCGTGCAGATACTGGTTTACGTCGGCGGCGTGATGGTGCTGTTTCTCTTCGTCATTATGCTGGTCGATGTCGGCGCGGAAGAGCGTGCGGGCGCGCGCCCGTTTAATCGTCCGGCGGAGGTCGCGGCAAGCGTCGTCTTCGCCATGCTGCTCGCGGGTGGCCTTGCTTACGCGATCAATACGGGTTATGCAGGACTGCGCGAACGCGATGCGGAGAAGTTGGAACAAACATTAGAGCGTCGCGCAGGCGAGCGGCAGAATACGCGAAATGCTGCGACGGGCACGATGAAGATTACAGACGATACGGAGCGCGTCGGCTTTAGCCTGTACCGCTACGCTTCGCTGCCTTTCGAGATTGCCAGCCTGCTTCTGCTGGTGGCGATAATCGGCTCCGTGATGCTGGCGCGCACGTCTAAGCAGGAGGCCGCCGCAGATGATTCGGGCGCGGAAGAATCACACGATCTCGCAGCGATTGAACAACCGCGCGTAGAAAATCAGAACTGAAAGCCTGATGCCATGACGAACCTCTTAGCGTGTAATTTAATTTTGCTGCAAGCGTCGGCAGCGGCCACGACGCGCGCCGCCGCCGTGACACAGGGCATTGCGAATCCAGACCTTGCGAAGTTTCTGGTAATCGGCGCGCTACTCTTTGTCGTCGGCATCGCGGGCGTGCTCGTGCGGCGCAACATCATCGTCATCTTTATGTCAATCGAGTTGATACTGAACGCCGCCAACTTAAACTTCATAGCCTTCTCGCGCTACTTGCAGGAGACGGGCAACGCCAGCGCCGTCAGCGGGCAACTCTTCGCCATCTTCGTGATCGTCGTCGCGGCAGCCGAAGCCGCCATCGGTCTCGGAATCGTCATTGCGCTTTACCGCAATAAAGAAACGACCTCGATTGACGAAATCAATCTACTGAAATGGTAAAGAAAAGTTTTCAGTTTTGAGTTTTCAGTGAAAGGTGATTGCTGAAAGGGTTGCTGCTGAAAACTCAAAACTGAAAACTCAAAACTCTTTATGCACCGATTCATCTGGATCATTCCGCTGTTGCCGCTCGCGGGCGCGTGCGTCAACGGGTTGCTCGGGCGACGGTTGCGTTGCTCTGAGCGCGCGGTCGCGGGCGTCGCCGTCGGCTCAATTGCGCTGGCGTTTTTGTTGAGTGTGGCGGCGGTTTACTCATACGGTTATTCGGGGCAGGCCGTGTGGCCGAAGGCATATGTGACGAGCGATGACGGTGCGTTCGGTTATACGTGGATCGCGGGCGGCGCAATTGAGAGAGCGAGCGCAACGGAATTTAAGAGAACGGAGCGCGGCGATGCGCGCATGACGGATGGAAAAAGCGAGAGTGTGAATCCGGCAGCGTCGCTTAGTGTGGAATGGAGTTATCAGCTAGACCCGCTGTCGGCTGTTTTTCTTCTGGTTGTCACGGGCGTCGGGTTGCCCATCTTCATCTTCGCAATCGGATATATGCGCGGCGACGAAGGCTTTTATCGCTTCTTTGCATACCTGTGTCTGTTTATCTCCGCGATGCTGGTGCTGGTGCTCGGCTCTAACTTCGTGATGATGTTCGTCGGTTGGGAAGGCGTCGGCCTCTGCTCGTATCTTTTAATCGGCTATTACTTTGACCGCGCGGAGGCGGGCAATGCGGCGCGCAAAGCATTCATGGCAAATCGCATCGGCGACGCGGGTTTCGTGCTCGCAATTTTCGGGATCATCGCGGCGTTCGGGACAACGCAATTCACTGCCGTGATGAACGAATCGCGTGGCTTCGCGCTTGAGCCGTTGGGAACGTGGCGCGTGATGTCCTGGATTGCGCTCGGTCTGTTCATTGGAGCGATTGGCAAAAGCGCGCAGATACCTTTAGCCGTGTGGCTGCCGGATGCGATGGCGGGGCCGACGCCCGTCTCCGCTTTGATTCATGCAGCGACGATGGTCACGGCGGGCGTTTATTTGCTGGCGCGCGCCAACGCCATTTTTCAGCATTCGCAGACGATGATGCTCGTCGTCGCAATCGTCGGCGCATTCACGGCGCTGTGGGCGGCGACGATTGCCGTCACACAGCACGACATAAAAAAGATTCTCGCGTATTCCACCATTTCGCAACTCGGCTTGATGTTTCTCGCGTGCGGCACGGGCGCGTTTGTCGCGGGCGTCTTTCATGTCGTGACGCACGCTTTCTTTAAGGCGCTGCTTTTCCTCTGTGCAGGCGCGGTGATTCACGAGATGTATCACGAGCAGGACGTGCGGCGAATGGGCGGCCTGAAAAATTATATGCCGCGCACGCACTTAACTTTTCTCGCGGGCTGGCTGGCAATCTGCGGCATCTTTCCGTTCAGCGGCTTCTGGTCGAAAGACGAAATCTTGTGGGGCACGGCTTCAACCCATTTGATTCCGGGAAGCGCGCTGCTGTGGCTAACCGGCGTCGTTGTTTCCATCTTGACGGCCTTTTACATGACGCGGCTTGTCGCGTTGATGTTCTGGGGCGACGCGAGATTCATGTTTGCGCGCGCGGGCGGCGAAGCGGATGAAGCGCACGCTCACGCTTACGCGGAAGGCGACGAGCCGCACGATGCGCGCACCGAATCGGCTGGCGACCGCCCGCATCACGAACCGGGCGAACACGTCGGCATGGCTTATGTTGAGACGAAAGCGACAAACGTAATCGCCGCTTCAACCAAAGATGCTTCGCAAACTCAAACCGCTGCTCAAAAAAAATCCGGCGCGCACACGCCGCACGAAGCAAAGCCTGCGATGTTGATTCCGCTCTTTGTTCTCGCGTCGCTTGCCGTCGTCGGCGGATTCGTCGGTCTCGGTTCGTCTACCGCAGGCGGCGCACATATAGGCGGGCGCATGAATATTTTAAACTGGCTCGATCCCATTATCTGGAACGCGCGAACGGGCGGGTTCGGTAAAACGAATAGCGAGATTGAAGCAGGCGGGTCGGTTGTTTCGGATACGGCGCGAGCGTCAGGCGCACATACAACGCAGCTTTCGCCGTATGGCAACACAACTTTCAGCGTCGCGCGCTTCGTCGAGCGAACTTTCGGAAACCGCTTTTCGGCGGAATGGATTTTTATTCTGCTTTCGCTGGCGGCAGCAATTACCGGCATCGGCGCGGGAATGATTTTTTACGTGAAGCCTTCGCAGTTGCCGCAAATGTGGGCAAAGCGTTTGCGGCCTTTGTATGCGGCGGGCTACAACAAATATTGGCTGGATGAAATCTACGGCGCAATTTTCACGCAGCGCATAATGGACGCCGCGCGCGTTGTTCATGGTTTCGATACGAAAGCGTTGGATGGCACGATCAACGGCGTCGCACGATTAACGCGCTGGTTGAGCCGCGCGACGGGCGTCTTTGATCGCCATGTGGTTGACGGAATCGTTAATGCCGTTGCCGGAATCACGAATCGGCTGTTGTCGCCTCTGGTGCGCGCTTCGCAAACAGGCCTTACGCAAAATTACGCGCTCGTGATGGTGTTGGGCCTCGTCGCCGCCCTCGCGCTCTTTTTCGGCGTAGATATCTTAACGGCGATGCGTAGTATCTTTGCGCTCGATTTATCGCCGTAGCTTTCAAGCCGTTTGTTCGGAGATAACTCTTTACCAAGCCGCGCCTGCGCATTGGCGCGTTTGTTAACGTGAGACACGTGTGAAAATCCCTTATCTTCTTTCGCTTATCACATGGCTGCCCGCCGTCGGTGCGGCGCTTTTGCTGACGCTGTTCGGAAACAATCAAACGAGATTCATCAAGCAGTTTGCGACCGCGTGGTTCGGATTGACGTTCGTCGTGTCGCTGGCGTTGTGCGTTTATGACAAGGCGCGCGGCGGGATGCAATTTCTGGAAGACGCGCAGTGGATTCCTTTAATCGGCGCGCGTTACCAGATGGGCGCGGACGGCGTTGCGGTGCTGCTGATTCTGTTGACGACGCTGCTCGGCTTTTTGAGCGCGCTCTCTTCGTGGAGCGCGATTGAAAAACGCGAAAAGGAATACTACGTTCTGTTGCTCGTGCTGCAAAGTTTCGTCGTCGGCGTATTCGCTTCGATGGACTTGTTTCTGTTCTACCTGTTCTTCGAGGTGTCGCTCGTGCCGATGTATTTTCTGATCGGAATATGGGGCGGCGAGAACCGTTTGTATGCGGCGATTAAGTTTTTTCTGTACACGCTGGCCGGTTCGGTCGTGATGCTGCTCGGCGTTTTGAAGCTCTACTTTTTAACGCAGGACGCGGCGCTCGCTTCGCAAATATCGAATGCTTCGCTCGATCTTGTTTCGGGCAACGCGAACGCGCGTGCGCTGCTGGATGCCACAGTGCAGGCGGCACGCGCGAACGGCACGGGCACATTCAGTATCATGTACCTGCAATCGCTCGGGCGCGTGTTGCCTTTGAACAATTTGCAGGTCTGGCTGTTCGCGGCGTTCGCGCTCGCGTTTGCCATTAAAGTTCCGATGTTTCCGTTTCACACGTGGCTGCCGGATGCGCATACGGAAGCGCCGACTGCCGGTTCCGTAATTCTCGCGGGCGTGCTATTGAAGTTGGGCGCTTACGGGTTTTTTCGCATCGGTCTGCCGGTTTTTCCGGCGGCGGCGATGGATCAAAATTTCTTTGGTCGGTTCGGTGTGCGCGATGTAATGGTTGCGCTGGCGCTCACCAGTATTATTTACGGCGCGCTGGCGGCGATGTCTTTCGTGGTGAAAAAAGACGGCGACGTGAAAAAACTCGTCGCGTATTCTTCCGTCTCTTCGATGGGCATTGTGATGCTCGGCCTCTTCGCGCTTAATCCGAACGGCATCACGGGCGCGACGCTGCACATGATTAATCACGGCATTTATTCGGCGGCGTTGTTTCTGCTCGTCGGCGCAATTTATGAGCGGCGGCACACGCGAAACATCGCGGAGTTCGGCGGGCTATCGCACGCGATGCCGGGTTACGCGACGGTGTTTTTAATTATGGCGTTGACGGCCATCGGGCTGCCGCTGCTGTGCGCCTTTATCTCGGAGTTCTTAGCGATGCGCGGCGCATTTGAAGTGAATCCGTACTGGGCGGGCGTCGCCGCTCTCGGCATGATCTTGAATGCGGGATACATGATCTGGCTTTACCAGCGTATGTTCTTCGGCGAAGCGGAGAATCCACGCAACACTCGGTTAAAGGATTTGCGCGGGCGCGAGTGGGCATACATGATGCCGCTCGTTTTTCTGTCCGTCTGGATCGGCGCATACCCGACGCCGTTTATTAATTTTATCGCGCGCCCCGTCGAGCGTGTCGTCCGCCACATTCGCCCGTCATATTCGTTTCCACAGACATTACCGGCAAGCGAAGCCGCTGCACAGAGAAACGCCAAGCCTTAGCGACGCTACCGGCTTCAAATCTTATAATGTTGCTTCTACAAAGTTACGCCACGACTGCCGAAGTGATTAACGCGCGTGATCTATTATTGATTGCGCCGGAGCTGATCCTCGCCGTGTGCGCGTGCGTCGCGCTCGTGATGGAAGTCATTCTGCCGTATCGAAGAAGCAAGTGGATTGCCTACTTCGCGCTCGTGAGTCTCTTGCTCGCTGCCGTGTCGCTCGGCGTGGTGTGGCAGACGAACAAAGATTTGTTGCCGGTCGAAGGCTTCTACGGAATGGTGCGTGTGGACGGCTTTGCACTCATCTTCAAGGCCGTGTTTTTGCTCGCCGCTGCGTTGTCCGTGTTGATTTCGACGCGCTATCTGGACATAGAGGGCGAACAGCACGGAGAGTATTACGCGCTCGTGCTGTTTGCCACGATTGGCATGATGCTGCTCGCGTGCGGGTATGATCTGATTGCGCTCTACGTGAGTCTGGAATTGATGGCGGTGACGTTTTATGTGCTGGTCGGCTTTACGAAACGCGAGCGGCGCGCGAACGAAGCGGCGATGAAATATTTTCTGCTCGGCGCGTTTTCATCCGGCATCTTGCTTTACGGAATGTCTTTGCTTTACGGCGTCGCCGGTTCGACTAATCTAGGCGACATCGCACAGAGCATCGGCGCAATAGTAATAACTTCTCCTGCGGCGATAGCGAACGGCGGTGACGTTGCTTCGCTCATTCCGTTACGGCCTTTGTTGTTGCTCGGCATGATTGCGCTCGCCGCCGGACTGTTCTTCAAAATCAGCGCGGTGCCTTTTCATATGTGGGCGCCGGATGTTTACGAAGGCGCGCCGACATCCATCACAGCGTTTCTTTCAACCGGATCGAAGCTCGCGGGCTTCGCTTTGTTCGCGCGCATCTTCAATGAGGCGCTCGCGGGTATGCGCATTGATTGGTCGCCGCTTCTCGGATTCGTCGCCGCCGTCACAATCTTCGCGGGCAATCTGGCGGCGCTGACGCAGACGAACGCCAAACGCTTGCTCGCATTCTCGTCAATCTCGAACGCCGGTTATCTGCTGCTCGGCCTTATCGCGGGAAACTCTTACGGGTATACGGGGCTGTTGATCTACGCGCTCGTCTACACGCTGATGAACACGGGCGCGTTCGGCGTGCTCATCGCTTTGCATCGTCGCGGCATCACGGGTGACCGTGTGGATGATTTGCAGGGACTCGCGCAGAAAGCGCCGGGCGTGGCGGCGATGATGGCGATCTTCGTGCTGTCGCTCGGCGGCTTGCCGCTGACGGGCGGCTTCATCGGCAAGTATCTTTTGTTCGGCGGACTGTTGCAGCGCGGCGCAAGCGAAAACCGCGCGTGGTACTACTGGCTTGCGGGCTGGGCGATTCTCAACACGATCATCTCTTTTTACTACTACGTGCGCTTTATTCGCGTGATGTATTTGAACGAAGAGATTGCCGACGCGCAGCCGCTCGCGCTCTCCGGCGCGTTGCGAACAGCGTTGAGTCTTTCGACTTTCGGCATTCTGCTAATCGGCATTTACCCGCAACCCTTTATCGCCGCCATGCAAACTTTGATTGCGCCGCTTGTTGCGCCCTTGAGTTCAATCGCCATCCGGTAACGGGTAAAATCAAGAGCTAATCGCACGGGAAATTAGCACGCTGAATTGTTGTTTTATATTCGATGCTCATCTTTTATTTCATCGCCGTTTTGATTCTCTGGCAGGGAATCGTTTCGCTCGCCGGAGGCTTCCGTTATCTGGCCTTCGTGCGGCGTGAGATGAACGACAAGCAGAATGAGTCTTCTTCGTTCCAGCCGTTTGCGAGTGTTATTGCGCCGTGTCGCGGTGTGGATCAGGGCTTGCGCGAGAATCTTGCGGCGCTCTTCGTGCAACAATATCCGGCTTACGAAGTAATCTTCGTTGCGGACAGCGCGACGGATGCGGCGCTCTGCGTTGTGGAAGATGTGCGGCGTCAATACGCCGGAAAAGAAAATGTGCGAACGCAAACTATCATCGCAGGGCAGGCGACTGACAGCGGGCAGAAAGTTCACAATTTGCGCGCCGCCGTTCGTTGCGTTGACGGGCGCAGCGAAGCGTTTGTTTTTGTGGACACGGATGCGAGGCCGCGCGCGGATTGGCTCGCCTCTTTAATCGCTCCGCTGGAAAATAAAGAAACGGGCGCGGCGACGGGCTATCGCTGGTACGTGCCGGTTCGCGGCGGGTTCGCATCGAGACTTCGTGCGGTGTGGAATGGTTCCATCGCCTCTGCGCTGGGCGAGCGTGTGAACAGAAATTTTTGCTGGGGCGGTTCGACGGCGATTCGCCGCGACACATTCGCGCGTCTCAATATGCCGGAGCGTTGGCGCGGCACACTCTCGGACGATTTCACGTTGATGCGCGCTTTGCGTGAAGCGAAACTACCGATTCGTTTTGTGCCGAACTGTTTGACGGCTTCTTTTGAAGATTGTTCCTTCAAAGAGTTGCTTGAATTCACGACGCGGCAAATGAAGATTACGCGCGTTTATGCCGCGCATTTCTGGAAGATATCTTTAGTCTCAAATCTTCTGTTCGTTATAGTTTTTTTCGGCGGCATCGCGCTCACCGTTTTACACGCCGTAGAAGGCCGCGCGTATAAAGTGACGCTTGCTTTTGTGTTGAGCATTTACGCGCTCGGTACGGCGAAATCTTTTTTGCGTTTGCGTGCCGTTAGTTTACCGCTTGCGATGTATCGCGCGGAGCTGCGAAAAGATGCTTTGAGCCATTTGATTTTGTGGCCGCTTGCCTCCGCTCTCTATCTTTATAACGCGATTGCGGCGGCTCGCTCGCGCCGCATAGAGTGGCGCGGCATCGTTTACGAATTGAAATCGCCGACGGAAACCGTCATTATCTCTTCGGTCAAACTCGAAGAAAATGCGAAGGCCAGCGGGGAAGCGCGCGGTGTCTCATAAAGCTTTGCAACTCGTTCAATTGCTGCGTTCGACGAAACGCGAGCGGCGGCTGGGCACGCTGATTCTCTTCGTCACCTCGCGCTGCAACGCTTTCTGCAAGACCTGTTTTTACCACGCGGAATTGAATCAGCCCGGCGATCTGACTTTCGCGCAGATTGAAAAAATCTCTCGCACCATGCCGCCCATTACAGACCTCTGGCTTTCGGGCGGCGAACCCACATTGCGGCGCGACGTGCCGGAAATCATTGATGCTTTCGTCGCCAACAATAAAGTGCGCCGCGTGATTATTCCGACCAACGGACTCATCAAATCGCGTGTCTATGAGATTGTTGACCGCGCGCTCGACAGCCATCCTGAAATTGAGCTTTACCTGAACAGCGCGCTCGACGGCTACGGCGCAACGCATGACATGATTAGAGGCGTGCCGGGAAATTGGGAAAAAACGCTGGACTGCATACGCGCTCTGTATCCGCTAAAGACGAGGTACGCGGATCGTTTTCGGCTCAACGTCAACACGGTGGTGTGCGCCGAAAATTATACGGAGATTGAAAAGCTCTCCGAATTTCTCTGGAACGATTTCGCGCTGGATGGGCATTACTTCAACCTCGTGCGCGGTGAAACGAAAGCCGGGGACGAGATCAAGCGCGTGCCGCCGAACGTCTTGCCTTCTTTGTATGCGTATGCTGCGCAATTAACGAAGCGTTACGGCGACCGTATGTTTGCGGGCGACGATGCGAGCAAGCGTTTCGTTAAAAACGTCGCTTACGTCGGCGCGATCACGACGCACTACCGCACGCAGCACGCGAACTTCGTGGCTCCGTCAGCGTGGCCGTTTCCCTGCACGGCGGGCGAAACAACCGCCGTGATTGATTATAACGGCGATGTGCGCGCCTGCGAACTACGCGAAAAATTTGCAACGCTCGCGGATTACGATTACGATTTCTCAAAACTCTGGAACGCGGAAGAGAGACGAATGGAACTCTCTGCGATTGACGAAGGGCGCGCCTGCTGGTGTACTCACGTCTGCTTTATACACGATTCGATGCGCCACTCGCGCCGCGCCCTGCTCTACGAACTGCCGAAGAACTACGCGACGCGCGGGAAATGGTGAGGAATAGTTTTTAGTTTTTAGTTTTCAGCCGAATAAACTATCCCGCAGTAAGCTGTGGAGCATAAAACCTGCCGCATCTTACTGAAAACTAAAAACTAAAAACTAAAAACTCTTTACTATCTGCTGAATTTTTATGGCTCATGAAAACGAACAGGAGACGGCACGTAGAAGCGGCCTCGCGTATGCGGCGGCGCTCGCGTTGTTCTTTTCCATCGCCGCGTTTCTGGGTGTGGGATGGGCGCTGGATCGGTGGCTGGGAACGCAGCCTTGGTTGCTCGTCGCGGGCATTGTCGTCGGCTCGGCGATAGGCTTTTACCAGATGGTGCGGTTGCTCTCGAAAATCTCCTGAGCGGTAAATGAAAGCGAAGACTTGAATCTTCAATAACCCGATCTCGCCACTGTCGCTTGAAGGAAGCGAAACTCACTATGCGCGCCAAAATCGAAGATGCTCCACTGATTCTCATCGTGGATGATTACGAAGATATACGCATAACGCTCAAACTGTTTCTTGAACAGCACGGCTTTCGCGTGCTCGACACCGATACCGGCACTAAAGCGTTGGAGATAATTCTACGCGAACGCCCGGCGCTCGTCGTGCTCGATATGTTCATGCCGAAGGTTGACGGCTTTGCGACGGCGAGATTAATACGCGAACACGCCGCCCTTCGGCA
Organism: Pyrinomonadaceae bacterium; assembly: GCA_046262295.1. Taxonomy (GTDB): domain Bacteria; phylum Acidobacteriota; class Blastocatellia; order Pyrinomonadales; family Pyrinomonadaceae; genus JBHENC01. Next base: position 450,533 of record JBHENC010000001.1, read on the forward strand.
ACTGCCGATCATCGCCATCTCCGCGCACGACACACTCGATTTACAATCAGCCGCATTAGCCGCCGGATGCAACGAATTCATCAACAAGCCGCATGATCTGGAGCATCTGGCGCAGGTTATCAATCAATTGCTGGATAAGAAATAGCGGCCTTTGCTAAGACTCCTGCGATAGCAGCTTTGCGTGGCGGGCGGTTGAGAGTATCGCCTGCCCGCATCATTATCGCTGCCGGATTTGACCGTCAAGCACGTAGATCAATGCGGCAGACCGTCTTTCGGTAGCGGGTCAGTTTGAATGAGTCATCTATGTTAAGTGCATATCCAGAGTATACGTCTGTTTGTCCTTGCTTATGATAACAACCTATGACTTTTGAAAAAATAAAAGAGAAGATAGAAGACCACATAACAACAGTAGTATTTGCCCTAATAGCATCCCTATTCTTAGTAATTTGGCAGGCTGTTCCTTCTGAAGTATGGGCGCAAATAGGTAAGGCAATACCAAAGCGAGCATTAGCGGCATTAATAGGATTAGTATTGATAGGATTCGCAACAACCATTGCATACGCTTACTCCTTACATCAAAGACTCAAGCAAACTAATAAGTCATCGGGCGAACTAGAAACCTCAATCCTTCAAGTAAAGACCGAATCACAGGCAGAAATAGCACGACTACAAGACCTTATAGACAATCCGCCATTCAGATTTATGTTTGGTGTGTATTGGGATAGACACTTAACTCCTTATTGTCCTAAGCATAGAGACCTCCCATTAAATAATTGGGCGCGAGTTGGAAATCAACATGGTTTTCTTTGTTTAGACGGACATTTAGTTCAGTTAAGAAACGATGAAGGCAGCCTATTAACGCCTGTCGAGGCAAAACAACTACTATCATCTGATGACCCAGAATCACAGGCAAAACTTTTACCACCGCGACCTCCTGATTTTGAACCCGATGAGACAGAAGTAAACCTACTTAGACTCATTGCTACCCCAAACATCGACCATTACGCTCAAGAATTCGCATCAACCATCCAACTGCACGTTGAAGTCATTAATCATCACTTACAAAGACTAATCGAAGCCCGCTACATTAGCCGACATAAACCGATGAGGATGCGCCCCGCTCACTACAAACTTGAAGATAAAGGACGGGACTACCTCATCAAAAACAAGTTCATTTAGTAACAAGGAAGTTGAAAACTTCATTTCCCCAAACGATATCACTACCCGTCTTTCGGGAGTGACTAAATCAGAGTGGATAGGCGAGCAGAGACAGCCTTGGCTGTGTGTTTAAGCTATGGACACGAAAGCCGATGCCTAAACTCAAGCTCATTGCTACTCTCCGCTACCTGCTCGGATTTAGTCAGTCCCCGTCTTTCTCTCAACTCGACAGCCCGCGCCCGCGCGTGTAAAATATCCGGCTTTGTGATGAATGAACTAACGCACACTGTTGAGCCGGATGTGGCGGGCGCGGCGGAAGATGCGGCGAGACTGCGGGCGCGGCTATATCGCGGTATGTGCTGGACGATTGCGCTGGCGGTAGTGGGAAGCGTGCTGTTTGCCCAGTGGCGCGTGACAACGGGCGTGCTGCTCGGCGGCGTGTTGGCGCTCTTTAACTACCACTGGTTGCAAACTTCCGTGACCGCTATTCTGGATGGTCTTGCGCCCGCCGAACAGATGCGGCAAAGAATTGTCGCGCGCTTCGTTTTGCGTTATTTCATTGTCGCCGCCGTTATCATTGTTGCGGCGATGCTCGATGTTGTGTCCGTCGCGGCGACGCTCGCGGGGATGTCTGCGTTCGTCGTTGCCTTGATGGTGGAGGCTTCCGCGCAGATGTACACGGCAATCGTTCACCGCGAAAAATTTTAAGAATTTTTGCGCGCTCAAAGAGGCGCGAAGAAAATCAATAAATCGTTTGAAACGGAGAGACTATGTTACTGCAAGCCGGTGAAGCGCATCACGAGCCGCTTCTCGTTGAGTTCGTCAATTACTATATCGGCGAGCCTTTGAACAGATTCGAGTTGGCGTACACAAAGCCTTTGTGGGACAGGTTTTTCTCGCACTTCAGCACAACGGCCGAAGACGTGTTCGGCGCGTACACGCCGGAGAACGCCGTGCCTTGGTACACGGTGATGTTTATTGTGGCGTGCATCGTGTGTCTGACGCTGATCTGGATTTTCAAGGCGAAGCTTTCGGAAGACGAGCCGAGTCACGGGCAGCAGACGCTGGAGGTCGCGGTGCTGGCGGTGCGCAACATGGTGGCGGACGTGATTGGCGAGCACGGCCTTAAATATTTCCCGGTCGTCGGAACTTTTGCGATGCTGATTCTGGTCTCGAACCTATTAGGCTTTTTCCCGCTCTTCGTGTCGCCGACGGCTTCGACGAGCGTGACGTTTGCGCTCAGCATCTCTTCGTTCGTTTACTACAACGGCATCGGCATCAAAGAGAACGGTCTGTTCGGCCATCTCAAGCACTTCGCCGGGCCTATCTGGTGGATCGCGCCGCTGATATTTCCGATTGAGTTGATTAGTAATTTTATACGCCCGATGTCGCTCGGCATACGTCTGTTCGGCAACATCTTCGCCGACGAACAGGTATCGCATACCATCGCCAATCTGGTTCCGGGAATTACGTTCTGGCTGGTTCCGGTGCTCTTGATGCCGCTCGGCCTGTTCGTCGCGTTCGTGCAGACGTTCGTGTTTATTCTGCTCTCGATGCTTTACATCAGCGAAGTTTCGCACGCGCCGCACGATCAGCACGACGCTGACGCAGCGGAACATGAAAACGATGACGGCGGCGGCTTCGTTGCGCCCGTCTTAACGTAAAAGTTTTCGCTAACGCGCTTTCGAGCGACGCCGGGCACGCGCGCCCGCGCACGTTGAAGCGCACAAAAATAACAATCCGGTTCAAAGTGAAAATTAAGAGCGTGTATTCAAGGCGCGTGACATTCGCAAGAGGAGCAAAAGCGTCATTGCTTTCTTCACACGAAAGCCGTTCTACGTGTCCCGCATCGCAGGCGCAGCGTTCTTTCCCAAAAGGGCGTTGAATACCGGAGGCAGGCGAAATCATAAACACGCTTTTGATTCCATTGAAATGCACACGTTTGAGATGCGCTCGAAGAATCGTTTGAACCTTTACAAAATTACGGAGAAACGAAGATGAGCAAAATTAGAATGATGTTCTTCACGGTGGTCGGCGTGTTGTTTGCCGCCGCGCCGACGCTGGCGCAGACGACGGCCGCCGCTGCTGCCGATAACGAATTCAGCGTCGGTAAGTATGCGAAGATCGCCGCCGGTCTGGGCTTCGCTATCGCGGCGGGACTCGGTGCGCTCGGTCAAGGCCGGGTCGCGGCAGCCGCGTGCGAAGGCGCGGCGCGTAATCCCGGAGCCGCCGGACGCATCCAGACCCTGATGATTCTTGGCCTCGCGCTGATCGAATCGCTCGTGCTGTTTGCGCTGCTCGTGGTGTTCACCAAAGCGGGCTAGTAGAACGTCGGAAAAGAAGCGAGGCGGGCGCGGCGAAGAGAGTTTGCTGCGCCCGCCTCTCTTTTGTGGTGTTATAAAAGTGCGACCGTTATAAAGCGGCGCGTCTGCCTGCTGTGTGGTAAAATAAGTTTCGTAAATTCGTTTACCCCCGAATCTCTTCCCCTGAGCTATTTGTTCCCCTTCATTTGAAAATAGACCGCGCCGGACTCTGCTTATAAGTGCGCGGATAAGCGACAAGGAAGGATAACTTTTATGAGAAAGATAATTCTGGCGATAGTGATAGCTTTGATGGCGGCCACCGCAGTCGCGGCTGATACGATCTATCTGCGCGACGGGCGCGCCGTTCGCGGCACTGTGCTCGGCTTTATCAACGGGCGCTTTGCCATTCGCGTAAATAGCAACAACAACGCGCAGGGAACTTACGCAGGCTCTTCGCAGCAGGCAAACAGCAGCGGCGGCGGTGACATCCAATTCTTTCGCCCGCGCGATATTGACCGTGTAGAGATTGACGGGCGTTCGCTTGAAGAAGCACGCTTTCTAACACGCAATGTCGAAGTGGCGCTCGGGCCGAATTGGATTGACAGCGGCGTTGACGTCCGGCGCGGCCAGCGCGTGCGCGTTAATGCCTCCGGCACAATCGTCGCCGGGCGTACACGCATCACGCCGAGCGGTTTGCGCTCAATTGATCCGTCAGCGCCGCTTCCGCGCGCCGCCGAAGGCGTCTTGATCGGCGCGATCAGCAACGACCCGAACGCACCGATTATCGAAATCGGTCTCAGCCGCGAATTTGAAGCAGACCGTGACGGACGCCTTTACCTGACGGTCAACCGCAGCACCTACACGGACGCGCGCGGCTCTTTCGCTGCGCAGATTCGCACAGAGCTTAACTTCAACGCGGGGCGCGACACGAACGCCGCGAATTCAAACCGCAACGATGCTGACCGCGACGATCAGTATGATCCGTTCGGTAGCAATTCCGGCACGACGCCTGCGCCGGTGCGCCCGCGCGTCGGCGGCAACACTAATCAGAGCAACGGCGGTTTCGGCGACGCCAACACGAATCGCACGCCGCGTGAAGTGACTATCAGCGTGCCCGGAAATTCGCGCGGCACGGACACAGGCATTGACCTTCGCTCCGGCGATAGAGTGACGGTGACGGCGACTGGTTCGATCACGGCCGGGCGTCGCGCCGGAATGGTTTCGGCGGATGGCGGGCGCGTCGGTTTCGGCTCGGTGATTGGAACGTACCCCGTGCCGAACGCGGGCGTCGGCGCGTTGATCGGCTATCTTCAAACAACCGCCGGACAGCAGTCCGCGCCATTCCTTGTCGGCAGCCAGCAAACAATCACCGCACAGGCCGACGGCAGATTGATACTGCTCATCAACGATGACAACGTAGGTGATAATAGCGGCAACTTCAGCGTGCGAATCGTCTATTAAAAACGCTGTGAAGAACAGTCTGCGGAGGCCGCAAATTATCCGGCCTCCGCAAAAATTGTATTCGCGTATTGTAATCTTTTCAGCTGCAAGTCTCTGCGTTGCGTGCGGCGCAAAGCGTGTGGTACGCTCAACTTCTATTCTCCTATTGACGTGCGGGAAAGGCGAGGCGAAATAAGCAGATGAAGAAATGTCCGAAGTGCGGTAAGGAATACAAGGACACTAACAGTATATGCACGAGCGACGGCACGGTTTTGGAAAAAGCCGATGATGCGCTCGTCGGCCAGACGCTCGCCGAAAAATACCGCATCGAAGAACGCCTCAGCGAAGGCGGCATGGGCACTGTCTATCGCGGCACGCACGTCTTGATGGACAAGACCGTTGCCGTCAAAGTCTTGCATCCATCGCTCGCCGCTGATGATAAGATCGTTCAACGCTTTTCCAGAGAAGCCCGCGCCGCTTCACGCATCTCGCACCCGCACGCACTGAACGTCACGGACTTCGGCGAATCCGGCAACGGCATCGTCTTTCTCGTGATGGAATATCTTAATGGCCGCACGTTGAAAGAGGTAATTCACCAAGAAGGGCGGATGCCTTTGCCGCGCGTCGTCGAGATCATGCGGCAGGTGACGGGCGCGCTCGCCGCCGCTCATGCCGAAGGCGTCGTTCATCGGGATTTGAAGAGCGACAACATCATGCTGATGGACGCCGACAACGGGCAGGATTGGGCGAAGGTGCTCGATTTCGGCATCGCCAAGATTCAGGAACCCTTAGGACAGCAAGACCCGGCTTTGACTGCGCCCAATTTAATCATCGGCACGCCGCAGTATATGTCGCCCGAGCAATGCTCGCAGGCCTCCGAGCTTGACGCGCGTTCGGACATCTATTCGCTCGGCGTGATTCTCTACGAAATGTTCGCCGGGCACGTGCCGTTTACGGGCGAATCGCCGACGGCGATCATGATGAAGCACTTGCAGGAGCCGCCGCCCTCGCTTGCCGAAGAGCGCGCGGACTTGCCCGCCGCCGTCAACCGTGTCGTGATGCACGCGCTGGCGAAACGGCCTGAAGATCGTTACCAGACGGTCGGTGAATTGGCCGACGCTTTGACGCTCGCCGTCGAGTCGAATCAAACGAACGCTGCCGGAGCCGCTGTTGCCGCAAGTGCGTCAGAGCGCGAGACCGCGCGCATCGTTGTTCCGACTGCTCCGAACAAGCCCGTGCTCGAGACTTCCAACACGGAGCATGATGAAGCGACGGTCGTCGTGCCAGCGCAGCCGGGACGCTCGCCCGTCGTCGAAACCGAATCCCTTAGTATGCGGGCGAACGCGATTCCGCCCCCATATGAAAGTTCCAATCTCGGACGTATTTTGATTTTGTCCGGCGTCGGGCTGCTCGTCCTCTTCGCTGTGATTTATGCGATCTCTTCGCGCAACTCCGGTCAGCCTGCGACAGGCACTCCGGGCGCACAGCAATTAACGAACGACGCGAACGGGCAACCCGTAAACCCTGTGCAACCGCCGACCGGACAAAGCGAAAAAGGCATTGCCGACGGTGCGCCCGTCGCCCCGTCGAATGCAAATTCAAACAAGAGCGCAAGTGCGAATGCCTCCCCTGCCGCGTCTCCGAACGATGGAACCGCCGCGTTGCCGTCGGCTGTAAATGCCAACACGAGCCGCCGCAACGCCAACGGCGCAGAGCAAGCAACCGATACACCGGCTGACGAAGACAACTCCACTCCCCCCGACGTGAATGCCAACAACGAGCGCCGTAATCCGCCCAAACCACAACCGACTTTAGTCGAGACAGTGCCCGACGCGGAACAGCCGCCCTCTACACCTGCGCCAAAGAAGAAGCAGCCGCCGCTACCCAAACCGACGGAGCTGCCCGACGCTCCTCCTCCTCCGGCGGGAGAGTCTTCAGCACCCGGCTTGCCCGATAGATAGCGATACCCCGCGCGATGCCGTCTCGCTTTGATTTGGCGACGCTCGAAACGGCCTATGCAGCTTTGCGAGATACTTTGCGAAGCATCTCCAATAGCGTGTCCACATCATCGAACTCGATTTCAATCTCAACTACATAACAGGGAAGCGGAAATTCTATTGACCGCAACTTAACGGCGTCTTTGGCTGTTGTCAGGACGGCCTGCGCGCCTTTCGTCGCCGCTTCACGTGCAAGCTCGTTTATGTCGGCCTGCGTGTAGTTGTGATGATCGCGGAAGCGTTGCGTGTAACATAAATCGTAGCCGTCGCGCGTAAGCTGTGAGAAGAAAGCCGAACCGTTGCCAATGGCGCAGAAGGCCGCGACGGGCTGCCGTAATGAATCACCTGTGCCGGATGTGGTAGCCGCGAAAAGTGGCCGCACCTGTGAGGTGCGTGTGTGTGAAAGCAGCGCCGGACGGTTATCGCTTAATTCGCGTAGGCGAGCGCGCAAAGCTTGCGGATCGGGGATCAAATCGGCGCGCGTGATGACGATGCAATCGGCGCGCTTTAATGCCACGAGAGGTTCGCGCAGCCGCCCGCGTGGAAGCAGATGTCCGCCTCCGAAAGGATTGGTGGCATCTACTGTGATGATATCCAAATCACGTTTGAGACGAAGATGTTGAAAGCCGTCGTCCAGAATAAAAAGATTGCTACCGAGTTCGGCAAGCGCCCATTGTGCCGCCGCGAAACGGTCGCGGTCGCTGATTACGGCGACGCCTGCTTTCAGCAACTTCTCCGCAAGCAAGTACGGCTCGTCACCGCCCGCACGCGCATCCGCTAGAATATTTTTGCCGTCGGAAACAACGACGCGACGCTTCGGGTTGGCGCGCCCGTAACCGCGCGTCAGTATGCACACACGCACATTTTCGCGTGCCAGCGTGCGCGCGAGCCACGCGACAAGCGGCGTTTTGCCTGTTCCGCCGGTGGTGATATTGCCGACGCTGATAACGGGCGCTTCAATTCCGTGCGACGCGAACACGCCGCTACGATAAAGTTTCTCGCGCGCGCGCATCGTCGCGGCATAAGCGGCGCTGAAGGGCGCGAGGATCATCTCCGAAAAGGCGTTCATGACAATCGAACAATCATTAGCATGCTAAGCTGCGCCGCGCTTTGGTTTTCAGGTTTGAGCGGCTACGCTTATAAAGACGTTACCTTTACCGGCGAGTCGAAAAGCGGCGCGAGCAGTTCGAGCGTGCGCTTTGTCGCGCCCTGATTTTGCTCGAACACGGTGCGTGCGTTGCGCGCAAGCGTTTCTCTTCGTTCATCATTTGCAAGCAGCTCTGTCAGGACGTTCGCAAGCACGCGCGGCACTTCCGCTTCGGGCATTGTGGGAAGTTGTACGAGCGCATCTTGCGCTTGAAAAGCTTTGATGATCGCCGCGAAATTTTGCGTGTGCGCGCCGGTGACGATACAGGTTCCGGCGGCCGCCGGTTCGAGAATATTGTGGCCGCCGGTCTGCGCGATGCTACCGCCGACGAAAACAATTCTCGCCAGCGTATAGACGGCGCGCAGTTCGCCGATTGAATCCAGCAGCACCACATCGCACGTCGCATCGAGAGTAGCGGGTGCGTGCGTCCGCCGCGTCCACGATAACTTGTGTGAAGCGAAGAGCGCGGCGACTTCGTTGAAGCGTTCCGGGTGTCTCGGAGCAATCAGCAAACGCGGCCTTTCGTCAACGGGCGACGCGCGCCATATTTCTTTGAAGGCTTCGAGGGTGATGCGCTCTTCCGGCGCGTGCGTGCTGGCGGCGACGAGAAGCGGGCGCGCGCCCGTGAATTGAAAACGCGCGCGAAGATCGGCGGTCAGCGAACCTTCGCCCGGCTCATCCTGCGCATCAAACTTTATGTTGCCGCTGACGGCGATGCGCTCACCGGCCAGCCCGAGCGCGGCGATGCGCGCGGCATCCTCTTTCGTCTGCATCAGCGCCAGCGTCAGATCGTTAACCATCCGTTCGACGAATTTGCCGAGCCGTCTATACCCGCGCATGGAGCGTTCCGAAAGCCGCCCGTTGACGAGCGCGATTGGTATGGCGCGCTGGCTGCACTCGCGCAGAAAACGCGGCCACAGCTCTGTTTCCATGATGAGAACGACGGAAGGATTGATGTGACGAAGCGCACGACGAACGCTCCACGCCCAATCAAAAGGAAAGTAAAAGACGAGCGCCGCATCACGCCCGAAGGCTTCGCGTGCGACGCGCTGCCCGGTCAGCGTGATGGTGGAAACGACCAGCGCGTGCGCCGGATATTTATCGAGAAGGGCGCGCACGAGCGTGCGCGCGGCCTGCGCCTCGCCGACGGAGGCAGCATGAAGCCAGATAACGGGACGGTTGTTTGCATCGAAGGCGGGAAGAATACCGAGACGTTCGCGCAAGCCCGCGACATACTTTCCATGTCGCCACGCATCGAGAATGAATCGCGGCAACAGCGCGGCGAGGCCGAGCGTGAGCAGAACGCTGTAAAGAAAGTACACGGATGAAGAAGTCTGGAGTCGAGAGTGTGGAGTCTGGAGTTTGTAGATGAATCTAAAGCGTCAATTTTGACTCTCGACTCCAGACTCCTGACTCACCACTCTTGATTGGCCTTTTCTATTTTGCTCGTTCGATGTAGCGGCCTTCGGTCGGGTCGACGCGGATGCGGTCGCCTTCGTTGACGAAGGGCGGAACTTGAATCGTGACGCCGTTTTCGAGCGTCGCCGGTTTATTGACGTTCGAGACGGTGGCGCTCTTCAACGTCGGTTCGGTGCGTATCACGGTTAATTCCATCGAAGGCGGAAGGTCTATGCCGATGGGCGCGCCTTCGTAAAACTCCGCCTGGATTTTGATGCCCGGCGAAAGCCACTGCGCCATGTCGCCCAGATCATCTTCGCTCAAAGCGGTCTGCTCGTAGTTCTCCGTATTCATGAAATGATGCTGCGAACCATCTGAATAGAGATACTCCATCTCGTGCTGTTCAAGCGCGGCACGTTCGATTGTATCGTTGGAGCGAAAGCGATGTTCAAATGTCGAGCCGGTGCGAAGATTGCGCATCTTGGTCTGCACCATCGCGCGTAAATTGCCGGGCGTGTGATGACGAAATTCGACGACCTTGCATAATTGGCCTTCAAAAAGAATCACCATGCCGCGTCGAAGCTGAGTCGCAGAAATTGCCATAAGAAAACTTTTAGTCTCCGTCTTAAATAAGAATCAGCTCTTGATTAATGAGCCGCTGCGCAAGGGATTTCTCCACGCTTTAACCGCAAACTGCGTAGTCTAGCGGGCGCAAGCTGCGTTTGTCCAGCCGCCCGCAAAAGTTTGAGGTATTCAAACGAACGGGAATTGGAATGCGTTGTGGAGTTTGTAAAACTTTGTCAGGCGGCGCGGGCGCGCGGCAATCCTCTTTGGAGGCGTGCAATGTGATCGAGCCACTCCTGCGCGGCGGCGTAATGGGGAAAGCGCGCTTCGTCGGCGCGAAAGGCGTTGGTGTGATAATAGCGGCGACCGTTGATAATGCGCGCAGGATGTTTGATGTGCAGCATCTCGTGATAAAGGATGTATTCGACGAACCATTCCGGCACGTCGCCTGCGTCCAGAGTCTTGCTGATGACGATGGTTTCGTGTGCGGCATCATGATGGCCTAGAATACGGCGCGTGCGGCGTTGCGACCACGTCAGCGCGGGCTTTTCGATGGAGTCGTCGAAATAACGATGATTCAGGCGCGCAAACATTTTGTCCAGATCGTAGACGCGCCCCTTTGCGGAGGAAATGATTTTGCGTCCGCGACGCCGTCGTGCGATGTCCGAAGCGCGCAGGATTTGCGGCGTGTAGGCGAAATCGCGATAGATGCGTTCGTGAACTTCCGGCGTCTGTTTCTTTAGCAGTCTGGCGACGAGAATGAACGCGAGTGCGCGATGAACGTCAAGCGGCGCGTTCTTAAAGATATCCGAGATACGCACATAGACGCGCCCGTTACGCAGTCGTATCGTGTGATGCACGCCCACGTAGGGATAAAACCTGACCTCTATCTCCGGCAGCACACTCTTGCGCCCTAACTGGCGAAAAGCGTTTGTGAACAGCTTGCCGAGATGGTTTAGCGATTGCGACATGAAGACTCTTTTGAAAATTACGCTATGAACAAAGCACTGCGCCACGCATAATTAGCTCATTTTTGCGAATAATCCTCGACCAAGCGGCAAAATCGTTCCTGTCCTTTTGTCCTACGGGGGATTTAACATCGCCGCCACAATATTACGGGCGCACCGGCAGAAGCGTCAATCGCTCGTTAAGCGAACGCCGCTAACCTATTGATGCGCAGCCAAATGTACGCGGGGAGCGATTAGGAACAATCGGAAGAGACTTTTTATCTAATACTCAAAGGCTTTAGACTCAACGACTTGAGCAGCGAGCGATAATGAAACTATCAAGCGAAAGGCGTAAAGCGAAGCAAAGTTTGAAGTTAACTTGAATGGTGAGCGTCTTAAACAGGCGCGAGTCGGAGTGTGCGCACGGATTGCGGGAGGCTTTTGTGATTCTGTATAATACAGCGGGACGAGAATCATTTGTCCGCGCCCGCTAACTGCATTGAGCTTCTTAACTGAAATTGTTGACAGTCGAAAGCTGCAATGGTATTGATTTTACAAGGCAACGCGCTTTCCCAACAGTTGCCGTCTTCCTTTCGCGCCGCCTACTAAGCAGACTTTATGGGCAGTCGTAGTTTGCATTCATTGTCGTCCAACACAAAAACACCCGACGCGCGCGGGCGTGCTGTTTTGTGCGCGCTTATTAAGGAGCATCTGGTGACGGGCGAGCCGGTCGGTTCGCGCACCATTGCGGAGCGCGCGACACGTTCCGCCGGATGGAGCGCGCCGACGATTCGCAACGTGATGAGCGAGCTGGAGGAAGCGGGGCTTGTCGAACAGCCGCATACTTCCGCCGGGCGCGTGCCGACCGATAAAGGCTATCGCTTCTACGTTGACCATATGCTTTGCGAACAGACGGATTGGTTCAACGCGCGTTTGTCGAAAGCCGATCTGTCGGCGATCAATAATTTGATGGGAATTTCGCAAAACGAGATGAGCGGCGTGCCCAACCGCCTGATGGAAAAGACTTCGCATTTACTGTCGGCGCTCTCGCAGAACGTCGGCATCGTCGTCTCGCCGTCGCTGGCCGATAATATTTTGCAGCACATAGAGTTTGTGCATCTGTCGGATCGGCGCGTGCTGGTCGTGTTGATCTCCGCGCCGAATATCGTGCAGAACAAAATCATTCACGTCGAGGACGATTTGAGCCAGGACGAACTGGAACGAACGGCGCGCTATTTGAACGCGCAGTTCAGCGGCAAAAGCTTAGCGGCGATTCGCGCGGAGATTATGGAACTGATGCGCGAGGAAAAGGCGCTTTACGATAAGCTGCTGTGCAACGCGATTCTGCTTTGCGAAAGAAGTCTGGAAGGAGAAGAAGCGGCGACGAGCGACGTATATGTTGACGGCGCTTCCAATATTCTCGCCATGCCGGACTTCGCCGATGCGGAAAGAATGCGCGAACTGTTTCGCACCTTTGAAGAGAAATCGCGGCTCGTTAAAATCCTGAACGAGTGCGTGGCGCGTGACCATACGTTGCCGGGCAACGTGCAGGTCGTCATCGGGCGCGAGCACGTGGCGCCTTCGATGCGTGATTGCGCGCTGATTACCGCGCCATACAGAATAGGCAACGGGCAGGCTTTCGGAACGCTCGGCGTCGTCGGCCCCGTGCGCATCGAATACGCGCGGATGATGACGGTTGTCAACTATGTCGCGCGCCTCGTCGAACGCTTGCTGCGTGAGGAAACAGTCTTTAGTTAAAGTTGACACAGTTGAGATTGAAAATTTCGCATCCCGTTTCGTTTCCGGTCTTTTTCCTTGAAGGGTAAACCATGAATGTTAATAAAGAAGAGCGCACATCGAATCGCATCCCGGTGCGGTTTTTAGATGACGAGCCGACAATGCCGGCGGGCGGCGACGATACGCCGGATTCGTCGGGCGGCCAAAGCCGGGATAGCGGTGGGGAATTAACACCCGAAGAGATCGGAAGCCAGTCGAGCTACGAAGATGCGACGGAAGTGCAGCGTCGTATTGATCGCGGCGAAGATCAGGGCGACGCGACGGGGCGCGAACACGCCGACGATAAAGATACGGCGGGTGCGCCGCGTTCGAGCGATCTGCCTGAGCATCGTGACGATACGGACACGAAAGACGACGAACAGCGCGCCGGTTCGCCATCGGCATATGACTTTGACAACCCAGCTAAATCCGGCGTTGCGGCCAGTCAAAGCTCTGTGCCGCCTGCCGCTAACAGCGCCGCCGCTGGCCCGCTGCTCGCCGAACTTGTCGCTACTCGTGCCGAACTCAAGCGACTCGAAGCCGAGCGCGCCGATTTGATGGACAAGCTGACGCGACGTCAGGCCGACTTCGAGAATTACCGTAAACGCACGGAACGCGAGCGCGGCGAAAACTATAATAAGATCGTCGGCGACGTGGTCGGCAATCTGTTGCCGGTGCTCGATAATCTACGGCGCGCGCTTGATACGGAGTCGTCTTTGCAGGCGGGTGAGTCCGAAGAGTTCAGCCATTTTCTACAGGGCGTCGAGTTAATTACCAAACAGCTCAGCGATGTGCTTGAAGGTTTGGGTTTACGTCCCGTCGAAGCCGTCGGGCAACGCTTTGATCCGCATTTGCACGAAGCCGTCGCCACCGAGAGCACCGGCGACTACGAACCCGACACGATCATACAGGAATTGATGCGCGGCTATGTTCTGGGCGAAAAACTTCTGCGCCCGGCGATGGTCAAAGTCGCCACACGTTAGCGAACGAAACGATTACGGGCGGGAGCCGAAGGCCGAAATGAAGAACCGCATCGCCGGATGCACCGGCCGCCTCCATCGCCTATCCTGATACTTGCCGGATTCTACTATTCCTCGTAAAAAAATATGAGTAAAGTTGTCGGAATTGATTTAGGAACGACCAACTGCTGCGTCGCGGTGCTCGAAGGTGGCGCGGTGCAGATTGTGCCGAACAAAGAGGGTGGCCGCACGACGCCCACCGTCGTCGGCTTCACGGATAAAGGCGAACGTCTCGTCGGGCAGATCGCTAAACGGCAGGCCGTGACCAACGCGGCCAATACGGTTTATGCCGTGAAACGCCTGATCGGGCGCAAATACAGCTTGCCCGAAGTTCAGCGTATGCGCGAATCAGCGCCCTTTGAGATTATTGATTCGCAAAACGGCGATGCCCGCGTGCGCGTGCAAGGACGGACATACAGCCCGCCGGAAATCTCCGGCATCGTTTTGCAAAGATTAAAGGCCGCCGCCGAAGATTTTCTCGGCGAAGCCGTCACGGAAGCCATCGTCACCGTGCCCGCGTATTTCGACGACACGCAGCGGCAGGCGACGAAAGACGCAGGCAAAATCGCCGGTCTCAACATCGAGCGGATCATCAACGAGCCGACCGCCGCCGCGCTTGCTTACGGGCTGGGAAAAACCGAATCCGAACGCCTCGCCGTCTACGATCTCGGCGGCGGCACGTTCGACGTTTCCATACTCGAAATGAACGAAGGCGTCTTCGAGGTGCTTTCAACGTCGGGCGACACGTTTCTCGGCGGCGAAGATTTCGATGACCGGATTATTAACTGGATGGCCGACCAATTTCGTGAAGACACGGGGCTTGATCTGCGACAGGATCGCCTCGCGCTGCAACGCTTGAAGGAAGCCGCCGAACGCGCCAAGTGCGAGCTTTCTTCGGTGATGGAGACCAACATCAATCTACCGTTCATCGCGGCGGATGCCTCCGGCCCGAAGCACTTTAGCAAAACCCTGACGCGCGATGTCTTCGAGCAACTCGTCGCAGACCTCGTCGAGAAGACCGTCGAGCCGTGCCAGAAAGCTCTCTGGGACGCCAAGCTTCAGCCCGCCGATATAGACAAAGTGATCCTCGTGGGTGGACAAACGCGCTCGCCGATTATCGCCCGCACCGTGCAGGAAATCTTCGGCAAGGAAGCTTCCGCAGAGATCAACCCGGATGAAGTCGTCGCAATGGGCGCGGCCATACAGGGCGGTGTGCTGACGGGCGACGTTAAAGATATAGTGCTTCTGGATGTGCTGCCGTTGAGCCTTGGGCTTGAGACGCGCGGCGGCCTCTTCACTAAAATCATCGAGCGCAATTCAACTATTCCTTTGCGCAACAGCCTGACCTTTACAACCGTCGTTGATAATCAATCATCTGTGGAAATTCATATTCTACAGGGCGAGCGCGAGGTGGCTGATGGTAATCGTTCGCTTGGGAAGTTCGAGCTAGTAGGCATTCCGCCGGGGCCGCGCGGCGCGCCGCAAATCGAAGTCTCTTTTGAGGTGGACGCCAACGGGATCGTCTCCGTCTCGGCGCAGGATAAGACGACCGGGCACGAACAGCAGATGCGCGTGACGCCTGCTTCGGGGCTTTCAACGGACGAGATCGAGCGTTTGATAACCGAAGCGGAGTCTTCCGCCGATACCGATCGTCGCGTGAAGGAAGTAATTGCGTTACGCAATAAGCTGGAAGGACTCTTACGGAACACGCAACGCACTTTTACGGAATTTGGCAGCGTGCTTTCAGCAGATGATTCCCGCGACGGGCATCGTGCACTGGCCGAAGGCGCGGCGGCGGTGCAATCCGATAACCCGGAAGAGATTCGCCTCGCGCTCGAAGCGGTCGAAAATCTTGCCGCCCAACTGACCGACGCAATGATGAATCCACAGGGGGACGGCGCTGCTGGATAACGTCGAAATTGAATCAATATATAATGACAGAGTGAAAGGCAATTAATTTCTCGGATGAGCAAACGCGATTATTACGACATTTTGGAAGTGAGCCGGACGGCGGCCGATCAGGAAATCAAGAGTGCATACAGGCGTCTGGCCGTGCGTTTTCACCCGGACAAGAATCCCGGCGACAAACAGGCGGAAGATAGTTTCAAGGAAGCGGCGGAGGCTTACGCCGTTTTGTCCGATGCCGAACAGCGCAAGCGTTACGACCGCTTCGGTCATGCGGGCGTGGCGAGCGGCGCGGGCACAAACTGGGGCGCGCAAGGCTTCGGCGGTATCGAAGATATCTTGGGCGATCTATTTGGCTTCGGCGATGTGTTCGGCGCAAGCGGCGCGCGTGCCGGTGGGCAGCAACAGCAGCGCCGCTCGACGGCACAAAGAGGCTCTGACTTACGCTACGACGTGGAAATCACGCTGGAAGAAGCTGCCACCGGAATATCCCCGCAACTGCGCCTGCCGCGTCTTGAACTTTGCGACTTATGCAAAGGCTCCGGCGCTGCCGAAGGCACACAGCCGGAAACCTGTGCGACCTGCAACGGCGCGGGACAGGTGCGCTATCAGCAAGGCTTCTTTTCCGTCGCGCGCACTTGCGCGACCTGTCGCGGCGCAGGTCGCACCGTCAAATCGCCGTGCGCTAATTGCAAGGGCGCAGGCCGCATCGAGCGCGAAAAGATGCTGGAGGTAAAGATTCCGGCGGGCGTTGAAACCGGCTCGCGGCTGCGCGTGACGGGTGAGGGCGAAGCAGGCACACAGGGCGGGGCGGCGGGCGATCTATACGTTGTGATACACGTCGCCGAGCACAAGCAGTTTGAACGCCAGAGCAGTAATCTTTATTTGTCTGTGCCGATCACTTTTTCGCAGGCCGCGCTCGGCTCGGAAATCTCCGTTAAGACCCTGGACGCCGAACAGCAACTTAAAGTTCCGGCAGGCACGCAGACCGGAACCGTCTTTCGCTTGCGCGGCAGCGGGATGCCCGTGCTCGGCGGGCGCGGACGCGGCGATCTGTTTGTTTCCGTAACCGTCATCACACCGAAAACGCTCACGCGCGAACAACGGCGCGTGCTGGAGCAACTGGCCGAAGTCGAAACGAGCGACCTTGAAGATAAGGGCTTAATGGACAAAGTCCGCGATATCTTCGGCTGAAATCTTCAAGATAGAGTTAATTGAAATCCGTGCGGCTCATTCTAATAAATAGAGCCACACGGATTTTTAGTGTTCCGCAATAATGCAAGTGCGATGCCTTGAAACATAGAGTCGCTGTATTAATATCTTTCACCCACTGATTTGTGCGAAAGCTCTAACCCGCTTGGACTTGCTGAAATACTGGTATTCACAGCCCTTTGGTTATCTTTAATACTTACGGCACGTTGATTGCTTCCTTGTGCGAGCGTAACGAATCTTTTCGATACCGGGAGCGCAGAGAGAGATGAAGCAAAGATATTCGGCAGCAATCTTAACAATCATCGTCCTCGCCTTTTCTTCAACAGCAGCTTTTGCCATCACCGGGGATAGCATCAAGGAAGATACGGATGCGCGTATCATTAATGCTAAAGTCGTCGAAGTCACGGACGCACACCTCTCAGTCATCGCGCGAACAGGCGTCGAGCACGTTATCGCAATTGATCGAGCCGATACGAAAGTCACTATTGACGGGCACGCCGTATCGTTGAAGGACGTGCGCGAAGGCGACATGATTACAATTGAGCTTGACACGCGCAATCCCGTAAAGTTTGCCATGAACATCTCTGTTCAACCCGGCGCGGATCAACTCGCACGCATTGTCCCGTAGAGGCATTTACGCTCGTTTGAGTGTCGCTAGGATGTTTCTACGGCCAACAGAAAGCCGCTCCAGTCCCTCGCAGGCAGTGAGCGGCTTTCGCTTTTCTGAAATTCCTTTCGGATACGCTTCCCGAACTTTTACAATCTGTATCTCACGCGATTCCGGCGCAATTCATCATCTTCAACATCCGTGTTCTGCAAGCGCAATGAAACATCCGCGTTGAGATCGAGGCCGGAGCGTTCGCCCGCTTGAAGCTTCACGGTTCCGGCGGCGGCGATCATCGCCGCATTGTCCGTCGAAAGATGCGGCGAAGGAAAGTAGACCGGAACATCCAGACGCTCTGCCGCCGCGCGTGCTGCTTCGCGCAAAGCGTTGTTACAGGCGACTCCGCCCGCGACAATTAACGTGCGCGGCCTGTATTCCAGTGCCAGTCGCTCCGTTGTTCCGATGAGCGAACGCACCACGACGCTTTGAAAACTCGCTGCCAGATTCTTGACCGCCTGCGATGCCTCCGCGCCTTCCTCAACCGGAAGCAGATTGGTTTCGCGCACGTGCTTCGAGACAGCCGTCTTCAATCCGCTGAAACTGAAATCAGGCCGCCCGTCGCCCATACGCGGCACGGCGAAACGCACGCTCTTCGGATCGCCTTCGCGCGCAAGTCGTTCAATCACGGGGCCTCCCGGATATCCCAGCCCCAGCATCTTCGCCACTTTATCGAACGCCTCGCCCGCCGCGTCGTCTCTCGTTCGCGCCACCACTTTATACTTGCCCGGTTGCGGCACTAAAAAAAGATTCGTGTGTCCGCCCGACACGATCAAAGCGAGTGCGGGATATTCAACCGGCGGATTCTCGAACGCGACGGAATAGATGTGTCCTTCAATGTGGTTGACGCCGATGAGCGGCAACTGCAACGCCATCGCCATCGCCTTCGCGTAAGCGACGCCGACAAGCAAAGACCCGACGAGTCCCGGCCCGATGGTCACGGCGATGCCATCTATCTCCGGCTTCGCAACACCGGCGCGCGCGAAAGCTTCTTCGACGACCGGCACGATTTTGTCCAGATGCTCGCGCGAAGCAATCTCCGGCACAACGCCGCCGAACGCTTTATGTTTTTCAATCTGCGAAGAAATAACCGACGACAGCATCTCGCGCCCGTCGCGCACCACCGCCGCCGCCGTCTCATCGCAAGAGCTTTCAATTCCTAATACGAGCATAAGAATAGTTTTCAGTAATCAGTATTCAGCAATCAGTTGCCGGTTGTCAGTGAAAAAGATTTTGTCGCAGATGAATGATGCTTATTCGTAATGATAAAAGCTCAAGCAGGAATCGCCTTGCTTGAGGATGCGCCAGCGCCGTAGTTGTCCGACTTCATCGAGCAATTGATTCTTGTGATGATGTTCGACGATGAGCACGCCGTCTCGTTCGTCGCCGTTGCCGCACGCGAGCAACGCCCCGTGACCGAAAGCCGTGAGTACGTGCGCGTAATCCGTCGAATAGGGCGGATCGAAGAAAACAATGTTCCATGTTTCTTCGCCGCGCGTCTCCGTGCGCCGCAAAAAATCGCTCGCTTCCGCCAACACGACTTCCGTTTCATCTTCCGGCACGCCGCACAAATCCAGATTCGCTTCGACAAGGCCGCACATCTTGCGCGAGCGATCAACGAAGGTAACGAACGCCGCGCCGCGCGACAGTGCTTCGATGCCGACTGCGCCCGAACCCGCGCACAGATCAAGAAATCGCGCGTCTTCGATTCGCGGCTGCAACACATTAAAGAGCGTCTCGCGCAAACGATCCGACGTTGGCCGAATCTGCATTGAAGGCGGACTTTTCAATACGCGCCCGCGATAGTGTCCGGCGATGATTCTCAAGATACAGGGAATGTTAGCATAAAGAAGCAGCCGCAAACGATATCGGTCAGCAATAATCTCACGCGCATAACTCTTCGTGCGCGCTGATATCACCAGCTATGAATTTTCACCCGACGCTGGCGAGGCCGAAGCGCGGATCGTTGCGCACGCGCTCGATGAGCTGCGATGTTTCGCGTGTGCGTGCTCGCGCCGAGAGATAATGTTCGGCTTCGCGGCGCGCTTCCTCGAGAATCTCTACGTCGCGCACCAGATTGCCGATGCGGAAAGTCGGGAGGCCGGATTGCCGCGTGCCCATCACTTCGCCGGGGCCGCGTATCTCCAAATCTTTTTCGGCGATGCGAAAGCCGTCCGACGTTTCTTCCATGATGCCGAGCCGTTCGCGCGCGACGCTTGTTTGCTTATCGGAAGCAAGGAGTACGCAGAAGGATTTCTCTGCGCCGCGCCCGACGCGCCCGCGCAGTTGGTGTAGTTGCGAAAGGCCGAAGCGTTCGGCGTGCTCAATTACCATCACGGAAGCGTTCGAGACATCAACGCCAACCTCGACGACGGTTGTCGCAACGAGAATTTGAATCTCTCCGGCGACGAAGCGGCGCATCGCGTCTTCCTTCTCCGCCGTCTTCATTTTGCCGTGCAAGAGTCCGATGGAGAAATGCGGGAATACGCGGTCGCGTAGTTGCTCGTACATACGTGTCGCGTCCTTCAAATCCATCTTCTCCGATTCTTCGACGAGCGGGTAAACGATATACGCCTGCCGTCCGGCTCTTATCTCACGCTCGACACCTTTATAGACTCCGCCGCGCTGGTCTTCGCCGACGACAACGGTTTTGATAGGCGTGCGTCCCGGCGGAAGCTCATCAATAACCGACACGTCCAGATCGCCGTAAGCGGTCATCGCCAGCGAGCGCGGAATCGGTGTTGCAGTCATTACCAGTACGTCCGGGTGCAGTCCGCGCGTGCGCAGTTCGGCGCGTTGCAGCACGCCGAAGCGGTGTTGTTCGTCAATCACGATCAGGCCGAGTTTATGAAAGGCGACGGCCTCCTGTATGAGCGCGTGCGTGCCGACGACCGCCTGGATTTCGCCCGCCGCCAAATCTTTATGCAGCCGCCGCTTTTCCGTCGCCCGCAAACTGCCTGTAAGAAGCTCTACGCGATAGGGCGTTTTCGCAAGCAGGCGTTTGATATTGCGCGCGTGCTGCTCGGCGAGGATTTCCGTTGGAACCATCAGCGCGGTTTGATAGGCGTTCTCCATCGCGGCAAGCATGGCTTGCAGCGCAACGATGGTTTTGCCGCTGCCGACGTCGCCTTGCAGCAAACGGTTCATCGGCGCATCCGATTGCATATCATCGAAGATACGCGCGACGGCACGCTCCTGCGCGCCCGTGAGCGAGAAGGGAAGCAATGCGGCGAGCGAGGCGCGCACGCGATCCGTGATTTCGATGACCGCGCCCTTCGGCTCTTTGATTCGCTCGCCGCGCCGCAACGCGATGGCGAGCGCGACCCAGAAAAATTCTTCAAAGATAAGTCGCAGGTGCGCGGGGCTGCGTGCGCGTTCGTAATCCGCGAGCGGCACGTCTTCGGTTGGAAAGTGTATGCGGCGCAGAGCTTCCGCGCGGTTAATCAAAGCCTTGCGCGTGAGCAAGTCTGCGGGCAACGTCTCCGTGAAAGCTTCGTCCGGCAGAAGATTGAATACGGCGTGCATGATCTCGCGCAGGCGTTTCGAGCGAAACTCGCCTAGCTTGCGATAGACCGGCACGCGCCGCCCGACATGAATCGCCGCCAACTGCGGATCGTCGTCTTCCAGCGCATCGTCTTCAGCATCTTCGTCGTTCTTCGCTCGCGCGTTACCATCCTCCGAATTGTTTTCTTCTTCGCCCGCGTGCGTCATTGCAGTTGATTCTTCTTCGGCGAGGCGCAACAGGGCGTGTTCGGGCGGCGTCCAACTGCCGGGCAGCATTTCGAGTTCGTCCGGCTTGTTGAGTCGAAGCGCAAACGTGTTGCGGCGCGCGTCGTATTCCCATTTACCGAAGGCTATGAAACGAGCGCCGCGCGGAAACTTCTGTTTGTTGTAGGCGACGATGCGCTGCGCCTGACGGCCGGAGACGAACCACCACACGACGACGGGCTTCGCCGTGCGCTCGGGATCACTTGCCGTGACCTCGAAGATATAAAGCGGCGGCGCTTTCGGCCCACGATTCTTGCCAACCTGAAAACCGCCCGCGACGCGCACATATAATTCCAGTGATGCTTCCAATCCGTCGCTTAAATCCGCGATGCGCGCCAGATTCGAGCGATCTTCATAGCGCATCGGCAAGTAGTTTAATAAATCCTCGATTGTCGTTTCGCTCGCATCCGTCTTGCCCGCGAGCGCGGCCAGAGCGAGCGCAAGTTTACGCGCCGTCGGCTGACCGAAACGCGCGATGCCAAAGCGATAAAGCTCTACGACGGAACTGTTTAATTGAATTGAGGAAGCTGCTGCCATTCAAGCGAGATAATAGCATACCGACAACATCACGCGCGGCAACGAGAGCAGCGCAAAACTCTGTGCCTCGCGCCCGCGTCAATGCTGCGTAACCCACTCGGATCAGTGAAGTTCACCGGATCATTCTGCACATACGAGTAGCGATTAAACGATTGCGGATTAGCGAGGTCATAGCTGAAGTCTGCCGGATCAGCCTGATCGAAGCGCCTCCACCACTGCTGCAACTTCCTTTGCCCGGCTTCATACTCGCCATTGCCATCCCACTCATATGTGGTGAAGACGTGCGGATTGATCCACCACTGATGACTTCGCGCTGTGTTTCCTCCCCACGGATCAAGCTCGGTTGTCGAAATAACATTACCCGCCGTGTCCGTCAACCTTTGACTCTTGGTCACCGGGTCTTGATGTGTCCACTGCACCGTCCCCTGTTGCTGCAACGCAATGAGTTGCCCGTCCATATACACATAGCCGCGTGCCCAGCCACCGCTGCCATTAAGATCAGCTACCACTTGCCCGCCTAAGACACTTGAGCGTAGATAATAAACGGTCTGTCCGTTCTCGATCTTCCTGACTCGCAAGCCATTGCCATCGTAGCCCTGTTGCAGGTTAGCTCCCTGTGCCCACACCTGCTGATTCGCTGCATTGTAAGCCGTATTATGTCCGCCGCCGTCGTAGATGAAGTTACCCGAAGCGTCATACTGTGTGGCGACATGGTTGAAGGGATTCTCCACCACACGATTGTTGCTGTAACTGATATTGACATTGGTGTAAGAGCCGTCGGAGCCGCCCCATCCTTCGCGGTGTGTAATGTTGCCCCACACATCGTAATTGTAGAGGTGCGCGAAAGGGCCATCGGGATGTCCCCAACTATTCTGTCCAATAGTTGCCTGCGCTTCACTGCCCGTGTAGGCGATGGCGAGTCGCCCCACCTGATCGTAATAGTAAGAACGGTCAAGGCTGCGGTCATACGGATTCTGCGCATAGGTGACGCGCCCGCCGTTCTCATAATAGTTGGTGTATTGATAGCGCGAGCCGTTCACTCCGGCCACATCCCACAGCGTCGTCCGCAACCGGTTATCGTACCCCACATTCAACTGCCGGCCATTACCGTAGCTAACTTGCTTGACGCCGCCCCATGCGCGATACCTCAGATTACTCGCATACGTTGTCACGCCGCCCCATCCCGAACCCGTCACACTCGTCGTGCGTCCGCCCAGGTCATGCCCGTAGGTGAGTGTCCCCGTCCATGGGTTGGTTAGTTGCGTCAGCTCGCCCGCAAGATTGTAGGCATAAGAAAGCGTGTAGCTGCCCACGCCGTTGATGCTGCGCGTCTCGGAAGTGAGCCGCGAGAGTTGATCGTAATGATACGCCGTATGACCCTCGCCGTCATCGTGGTGCGATTGCCCGCCCCGTCATATGAAAAGCCGATGTTCGGTGTCGCCGCCACACCGCTCGGGACGCCGTAAGCGATGCCGGTCGTCATCTGCCGGTTATTGTAGGTGAAGCTTTGCGATGCGCCTCTCGCGTCCGTCACCGAATGCACCGTATCGTCGGCGTTGTAAGTGTAGGAGGTTGCGCCCTGCTCCGGCGTGGTCTTCGTTGCGAGCCGCCCATGACCATCATAGCCGAGCGTTCGCAGCTGTCCTGATTGATTGATCTGCGTTAGTTGATCCAGGGCGTTATAAGTGTACGCAGTCGTCGCATAGACGGAGGTGTCCCAGTTGAGTTCCTCGACTTGCGAGAGCCTGCCCAAAGCATCCTGCGTCATCCGTCTACGTCTGCCGCGCTCGTCTCTGATGGTCGTGACTTCGCCGCCCGCACAGCCGCAACTCGCCGTACTCCGCCTCGGTCGTCGAACCATCCGCATTCGTCGTGATTCGTGGCCGCCCCTTCCAATCATAGCTCTGATTCGTCCACACCCAGCTGGCCTGCGCATCATCTCCCGACGGCACCCACCCTACCGTCATCTCCGTCGGATTGGTCTGCTGCACGACTCTACCCATCGCATCATATGTGCTCACCTGCCCGCTGTAGCCGCCCGCGCTACCCGGCAGATCACTCGCCCGCGCATATGGCTGATCCAGTCCATTGGCAATCACAATCGAATACGCGGCATTCTCGCCCTCCTGCACCGTCGTCCACTGCTGCACGTAATTGCCGCTCGCCCCATAAACGAAACGAGTGTACGCCCCATTATTCTGTGTCGTCACACGCTGCACACGCCCCGACCCGTCATACTCCGTCAACTGCACTGCGCCCTGCGATTGTTCCGCCGCAGGCGGCCCCTGCGCCATCGTCACGTATCCCAGATCGTAGTTGTACCGGGCGGACGACGTGTTGCCGTCGGCATCCGTGACGCTCGTCGGATACGCCAGCGTGCTGCGGCTATTATTGCCGTCCGAGAAGTTATCCGCGTAGCTGATCGTCGTTTGATGTCCTGCTCCATCCTCCGTCATATAGACCGCGCCCGTTTCGGTGTAGCGTCGCAGCGCCAGCCACACGGCCTGCCCCGCACCATCCGGCGCGAGCGCGTTCCAGCGCCGTATGCCGGTCAGGTTGCCGCGCCCGTTGATGAAGCTCGGCCCGTAGACCGTCTCCTCATGATGCACGGCCGCGCCCTGGCTAATCAGGTATGCGCCGCCCCAATCGTAATGATATTCCAGCTTCGAGGCGAGCGCGCCGCCACCCTCATACACATACTTAATGCTCGGCAGCCCGATAATGCGGCGCGCGAGATACGGCTGATCCCAGCGATAGTCCGTGTGCGAGCGGCGCAGCACGGTCGTGCCGTCGGCGGCGTATTCATAGACATCGGACGGCAGGCTGTAAGACGTGTAATCAATGTGCGTGCGCTTGTGATTGCCGCTCGCGTCGTAGATGTCCGTATCCGTCGGGCGCGGGTTGATCTGGTAGCTGGCGTTAAGGTCATCCTGCGTCCACGCAATCGTCGTCCACTTCTGCATGGTGTTGCCGCCATCGTATTCCTCTGTGCGAACCGTTAGCCCGGTTTGCCAGCCCGAGTTGGCGCGGTATTCTTTGTGTCTCGTGCCATCCGGGTAGGTCACCTGCGTCCACCTGTTATTGCCGCTCGGATCAACCTGGTAAGAGGTCACGGCCTCCGCTCCGTTATTCCAGCTTTCAGCCCACACGCGCTGCTCGCTAAAGCGCGGGCACTCGGTTTGTCCGGCAGCGGTATTCATGTTGTAGGACGTGTATCTGCGCTGATGCCCGTCCTGCGCGTAGTGCGTGATCCGGTTGACCTGTCCATACGCCGTATAACTGAAGGTGTAAAAAGAGCCGTCGAAGACGCTCACCTGCGTCAGCACCGGAATCGTCGCCCCGTTCTGCGGCCCCACGACATTGAGACCCGTGAAGCCGGGCTGCATCTGGAGCGCGCTATAGCCGAAGGCCACGAACTCCAGCGTCGCGCCGTTCCACGTCCGCGTAATCGAGACAAGGTAGTGGTTAGTGTCGTAGATGAAGTTGAGAACACGTCCCAGCGTGTCCGTCACCGTGACGGGACGCCCCAGTTCGTTGTAGCTGATGGTGATGAAGTTGCCGTTGCGATCCTGTATGTAGCCGCAGCGATAGCCGTTATTCACCGAGGGATAAAAGAGATACTGCAAGTTGTCGGTGGTGCGCACCAGTAGATAACTGCCTTGATCCGTCAACTGCGTGTAAGCGCCGTCCAGCGATTCATAGGCGTTGGCGTCAACCTGCTGCATCTCAACTCTGCCGCCCGATGGCGTAATCATCATGTACGCCCAGCGGCCTGACTGCGAGTTATAGTAGCGCGGCTGGAGTGTCGGAAAACCGAGCTGGAAGCCGGGGCCGGGAAACCCCTGATCCGCATTGTATTCAATGGTCGAGTCCTGCCGCGTCCACACCAGCGAGTTGTAGAAAAGCGTGAGATTGAGGTCGAGTCCGGCGCGCCCCTTGAGATCGATCAGCGACACGCCCCAGTTGACGTTCTGCGAGCCTAGATTCACGCCGTCGCTTCCGGCGTCCTTCGTTCCCGTCTCGTTCTTCGGCAATGATCGTGCCGTCGCTAAATAAGGATCGCTGCCGCCCGCGCCTCCCGATGGAATCGCACCGCCGCACGTCAGATCACACTCCGGCAATAACTCGTCGGCATGAATCGGCGTTTGTACTTTCGGTGATGTTGGCTGGAGTTTGCGGACTGTGTCGAGGTTTGGTAGCCCCCGTGCCGGCGCTCCGGTTGTGCGCGATGGCGGCGTCACATCGAAGCTACCGTCTGGGCCATGGCCACCGCTGCCGCGCACCGGCGTCCACGGCGGCAACGGCGGATGTCCCTGATCGCCGTTACCGCCGTTATTGTTACCGCCGTTTCCGCCGCCATTGTTGCCGTTGCCACCGTTATTGCCATAGCCGAAGGGAGCGGTTGCCATGTTCTGCAACGCCGTGAGCGCGCCCGCCGCATTGACGATTGCACCCGATGAGACTTTGCCCGCCAGCGCCGCAGTTTGTCGCGCACCGGAAGTGATAGCAGCTATCGTGTTGTTTGAGCTAAGGCTTGGGCGCATCGTCTTGACCAGCCCGGCGATGCCCGCGACGAGCGGCGCTGAAGCCGATGTGCCCGACACCGTCGCGTAGCCGCCGTTCATCTTCGTCGTCAGAATATCAACACCGGGGGCGGCGATAGTAATGTGTGCGTGCCCATAGTTACTCCACCTAGCGAGGTGATCCGCGCTATCTGTGGCCGCCACACTCAGCATATTCGGCAAGGCGTAAGAGGCCGGATAATAGGGCGTGCTTTCGATATCTCTGCCGCTGTTACCCGCCGAGCAGACGACCACCACACCGTGCATTCCGGCACGCGAGATGGCATCGCTCAGTGCGGTGGATACCGCGTCTGTGCCCCATGAGAGATTGATAACCTGCGCGCCGTGCGCGGCGGCGTAGTCAATCGCTTCGACGGCCTGTGCAATATCGCCGGTGCCGGTGTTATCCAGCACTCTGAGGCTCATCAAACTTGCACGCCACATCACGCCGGTTGTTCCAAGAGCGTTGTTGCCTTCCGAGGCGATGATGCCCGCGATGGCGGTGCCGTGACCCTGCTCGTCTTTGATTGTAGAGCTGTCTGCGACGTAGTCCCAGCCGTGTACGTCGTCAATGAAGCCATCGTGATCGTCGTCCTTGTTGTTTAGTCGTTCAGCGGTGTTCGTCCATTTATTATTAGCAAGATCAGGATGAGTGAATGAAGTCTATGCCGCTATCAATGACGGCGATCACGGTCGAAGATGCGCCGGTGGTCGTATCCCACGCGGGCATCACACCTATGTCGGCGCCTGCGTTAAGCGAATTGTGCAGCGCCCATTGCTGGGCGAAAGCGGGATCATTCGGCGTCGTGTCGTCTTTGCCGATCAGATAGTTGGGTTCCGCGAATTCAATATTCGGATTGGTGCGAAGCTCCGCCGCGAGGCTTCCCAAATCCTGACCGGTGGCGACCGCTAGCTTCTTGATGCCCGATGCTCCGCGCAAGCGTTTGCCGCGACGCGCGCTCTTGCCGTCTGCGATGGCTGTCTTCTCTTGCTCGGAAGCCGTCGCACGAAAGCGCACGAGCAGCTCATTGTCGCGGTGCGCGCTTTTTGTGTTGATGCCGTTCGCGGGCTTGGCTGCCGGTGATGCAGTGGATGGCGCCGGGTGCGAGGCCGCTTCGACTCTACGCAGGATGAACGGCGCGCAGAGCGAGATGGTCAATGTATAAGTGATGATGAGGCAAAGAGAGAGCGACAGTCTGCTCGAAGCGGCGCGGCGCGTGTGAATCATGTGAGAATCTCCTTTGTGAGAAAGACAGCTTTACTTCCAGAGCTTGATGCGGCGATTTACTCGCCGCTGCAAATCAGTGCGGGCACGCGACCGCCTGGAAAGCCCGGCCACTTCTCCGCCGCGAGTTTACCTTTGAAGAGGAATACACGGTCGCTGCCTCGTCTAAATTAATTGTCGAAAGAGATTGAAGAGTGCCAGCGGGCGCGCTCGCCAACGGTTACGCTTGAGTGAAGCTCGTGCCAGCATAAGCAAAAAAAGGAAATTCCGTCAAGGAATTTTTACAAACCGTCTTGCGTTTCGGATTGAAGCGCACGGGCGCGAATCGCGGCGCTTACGCTATACGTCTATTAACGATCTCAACTTAAATCCACCACGTAAAAAGTGCTTTGTTTGACACTGTTATGAGGCGGTGCTATCTTCGGTGTATTCCACAACTTAGAGGGCAACGTATCATGGACAAAGGGAACGAGGCCGCTTCCGCTTCAACGTCTACGCAAGCGACAGAGAAGAAGGGCACAGCAAGCCAGGCCGGATTGCGCGGTGTGGCGGCCGCGACGACCGCTATCGGCGACGTTGACGGCGAGCGCGGCATCTTAATCTACGAAGGCATCAACATACACGATCTCGCCAAGCATTCCACGTTTGAAGAAGTCGTTTACCTGCTCTGGCATGGGCGTCTGCCGAAACAGACCGAACTAGACGAATTGAAGCAGGCGATTGCCGAATGCCAGCAGTTGTCGCCGGAACTGCTCGCGTTGATGAAAACTTTCCCGCGCGACGCAGACCCTATGGACGTGCTGCGCACAGCCGTCTCCGCGCTTGATTTCTACGACAAGAGCGCCCGCGACACGTCGCGCGAATCCGCTCTACGGACGGCGACACGCTTAACGGCACAGCTTCCCGTGATCGTCGCCGCCAACGCGCGTTTGCGCGAAGGCAAAGAGCCGCTCGCGCCGAAACCGGATTTGAACATCGCCACCAACTTTCTTTACATGATGACTGGCGAGATGCCTTCAGCCGAAGATGCGCGCCTCTTCGATGTCGCGCTGGTGCTGCACGCCGACCATGAATTGAACGCTTCGACATTTACGGCGCGCGTCGTCGCCGCAACTTTGGCGGATATGTACGGTGCGGTCACCGCCGCCATCGCCGCTCTTTCAGGCCCTTTGCATGGCGGCGCAAACACCAACGTGATGAAGACGCTGCTGGAAATCGGCGAACTCGATAAAGTCGAGCCGTACATCAAAGACGCGCTCGAAGCAAAAAAGAAGATCATGGGCTTCGGCCACGCCGTCTATAAAACCGAAGACCCGCGTGCAACGCATCTACGACAATTCTCCAAAGAGATCGGCGAGCGTCGCCATGAAACGAAGTGGTACGAGATATCGCGTAAAGTTGAAGAAGTAGTGATGCGCGAAAAAGGTCTTCACCCGAACGTGGATTTCTACTCGGCCTCGACCTATTACATGATGGGCATACCGCTCGAATTGTTTACGCCCATCTTCGCCATTAGCCGCATCAGCGGTTGGACAGGCCACATCCTCGAACAGTACGCCAACAATCGCATCATCCGCCCGCGCGCTGAATACACAGGCCCACGCGATGCGCCGTACATCCCGATGGAACAGCGTTAAATTAATTTCAAGCAACCTGAACGCGATGGCGTTTGAGCTTTGACAGGAGCTTAATCGCCATCGCTTTTGCGTGCGTTTCGCGCATCATGTTCGGTGTACGCCTCACGTTCTTCGCTCACGTCGTTTTAATGGTGAGCGGCTCGGTCGTCTCCCGTCTATTTTCGCCGGTCGTTAATGCTTCCATTTCTTCGTTGGCGTAGATGAGCCGCGTGCGCCAGATGAAGAGTGTGGAAAGAAGTAGCGCGAGCGTACAGGCTGCACCGCCTTCGATGCCGTATGCCCCGCCGGTCAGCCATGCCGGGCCGCGATCAACGGCGCGCAGAAGCGGCACGGGCGTAATCTGATTTATCCCGCTGACTGGCAGACCTAAAACCGCGCCCATTATCCAATTCCAAGACCAATGCAGGCCGAGCGGAAACCACAAACTGCGCGTGCGTATGTAAGCGACTGCGAGCCAGATGCCCGCAAGCAGTGTATTGATTAAGGTGAAACCCGGCACGGCGTTCGGATTGTCCAAGTGTACTTTCGCAAAAAGTACGGAAGAGGGCACAAGCGCCAACCACACAGGCCACGAGCGCAGCACGGTTTGCAACGGATACCCGCGAAACAAAGATTCTTCGGCGGCTGCTGACAAGACAAACACGCCTGCCGAAAGAGTCAGCGTTTCGATTGCTGAGACGACCACGCCGGACAGCGCCAACTGAAAGCGAAAGCCGCCGCCCGCCGTTGCGATGAGTGTCGCTAAGAGCAAAGAGGTTGCGCCAGCGAGCGATCCCATCAACCAATCTCGCAGCCAGCCGCGATGCCGCGCCCAACCGAGCGCACGCGGCGGCAAATCTTCCAGCGCCGCGCCGCACGCCCACCCGCACACGCACGCCGCCGTCATAAGCAATAACGCTTGAATGACGTAGCCCCAGAGGCTTTGCAAGATACTTGTGCGCGCGTCTGTGCCGAACGCGAGTCGCAGCGCCAAAAATAATCCGCTTTCGATCACCTGAAGGACGATCAGAAAGACGATGCCGAAGATGACCAGCCGCCACCCGCTGCGCAAGCGTCCGGCGTGATTGAAGAGAAGTTGATGAAGGGACATTCGTTTAAGATAAGCGAGACCGGATTTATTTGCATTCTCGACGAAGGCTTTGGCGTCGCCATGTCACGCAAAACGCGGACGCGGCCTGACGGCGTGAGACGCCGCCTGTGATAAACTTAAAAGCCTGTATGAGCGAAAAACCAGCCATCAAGGACTCGAATAAAGCGGCGGACGTTCGCGTGACGCGCAGTCGTATTGCGCCCTGGTTGCTCGGTGGATTGGTGCTGTTGCTGCTCACCGTGCTCGTCGCGGCGCAGGCCTTTCAAGTATGGACTGTCGTGACGCCCGACACGGCCTCCGATGCTTTGCTGCTTTATGCGCTGTCGTCTTTAATCTTCGCCGCCTTCGTCGTCTTCGCATTCATCTTCATGCGGATTCTGTTTAAGTTGCGGCGCGAACGGCGCGAGCGTCGGCTCGGCTCGAAGATCAAGACGCGGCTCATCGTTTATTTTATCGCGCTCAGTCTTTTGCCGATTACCGCGATGGCGGTCTTCTCGTATCTCTTCATCAATCGTTCGCTGGAGAAATGGTTTTACCGTTTGCCGGAGAACGTCGTTAAAGAGACCGTCGAAGTTCAGCGTCAGGCCATTTTGAATCAATCGCAGAATCTGCGTGCGACTGCGCAAATGCTTGCCACCGCGCTCGGCGAACAATTTAATCCGAATGCTTCCGCCCTGTTGCTCGATAAGCTGGCGGCGAGCGGGCATCTCGCGGCCATCGAAATCGTTTCAACAGGCGGCGAGGTGTTGGCGAGAAGCGAACCCCTTGATCTGCCTCCCGCAACCCGCGATGAACTGAACCGCACGCTCGAAGTCGCGCGTGTCGGCGATGGTGAAGCGAACAAACAACTGTTGGATGATAAGGGTTACGATGCCGTCGCCGTTCCGCTTGACGGACAACGCACATTAGTTGTTGCGCGAGCCGGAAGCAGTGATAGTAATTTGAGCGATCTTGTCAGCGATTCACAGAGCGAATACAACAAGCTCGTCGCCCGACAGCACAGAGTGCGCCAGCTCGGATTGTCAACGCTCGGCCTCTTCACCCTACTGCAACTCTTCGCCGTGACATGGATCGCCGTTCACTTGGGGCGCGGCATCGCCACGCCGATTAAGGCGCTGGCCGAAGCCGCCGACGAAGTGGCGCGCGGCAATCTTGAGCATCGCGTGACGACCTTTGCCGAAGACGAACTCGCGTTGCTCGCCCAATCCTTTAACGCGATGACCGCGCAACTCGCCGAAAATCGCCAGCGCATCGAAGCGGGTGGAGCGGAACTGCGCGATAAAAATCTGGCGCTCGAAGAGCGGCGCAATTACATAGAGATTGTACTCGAATCGCTGTCAACCGGCGTGATCTCGATTGACGAAAACGATGTCGTGACGACGATCAATCCGGCGGCCGCCGCGATGCTGCGAGTGCCGGAAGCGACGCGCGCCAACTTCATGCTCGCCAGTCTCACGTGCGCGGAAGACCATGCTGTGCTCGAACGCTTGGTGCGGCGTGCGCGCAGAACGGGACGCGCTTCCGAACAGACCGAACTTGGGCGCGGTGCGGCGCAAGAGAGTGCCGTAATTCCCGTCGCCTTAACGGCGTCGGCCTTGCCCGCACGTTCCGGGACAGGTCTCGGCGTGGTGCTGGTGATGGAGGATTTGACGGAACTTCTGTCCGCGCAAAGAGCCGCTGCATGGAGCGAAGTCGCACGCCGCATGGCGCATGAAATCAAAAACCCTTTGACGCCCATCCAACTCTCCGCCGAACGGATCGCTAAAAGCTTTTCGCCATTCGCTCTCAAAGTTGCGAACGGCGCGTCAAACGGCAACGGCAAAACGGTTGCCTACACGACCGCCGACGAAATTCGCGTGATGGATGATGACTCGCGCGAGCGGGTGACGCGGATCGTTGACGAATGCACGACGACGATCACGCGCGAAGTGGCGGGGCTGAAAGCGATGGTGGACGAATTTTCCAGATTCGCGCGCCTGCCGCACGCGCGGCTCGAAGCCGCAGACCTGAACGAAATCGTGAGGCAGTCCGTCACGCTTTACGAAGACCGCTTGGACGGCGTTCGGATGGATGTGCGGCTTGCGCCGACGCTGCCCCCCGCCATGCTCGATGCCGAACAGATGCGTCGCGTCTTCGTGAATCTGATCGATAACGCTTTGGAGTCGCTCTCGGAAATCGAAGGTGAGCGGCGCATCACGGTGGCGACGGCATTTGACCCGGCGCGCGGGCTGCTTCTCGCCGAAGTCGCAGACACCGGGCAAGGCATCGCGCGTGCAGATTTCAATAGACTGTTTCAGCCCTACTTTTCGACGCGCGAGCGTGGCACAGGTCTCGGCCTCGCCATCATCCAACGCATCATCACGGATCACGGCGGACGCATCCGCGCCGAAGCCAACCATCCGCACGGCGCAAAATTTACGATTGAACTATCAGCGGTAAGTGCATGAAAACAGTTTTCAGTTTTGAGCAGGAATTATAATCAATTCTTGCTGATAACTGATCTCCGAAAACTGAAAACTGAAAACTGAAAACTAAAAACTGAAAACTATTTTCCATGTCCGATTCGATTCTGATTGTTGATGATGAGCGCGGCATACGCGAGACCTTGAGCGCCGTGTTGCAGGACGAAGGTTTTGCGGTTGACACGGTAGCGACGGGCGAAGAATGCCTGAAGGCTTGTGAGCGACGCGCTTACGGCTGCGTGCTGCTTGATGTTTGGCTGCCGGGAATGGACGGACTGGAAACGCTGGAACGCTTGCGCGCAGGCGGTACAGACGCTTCCATCGTGATGATTTCGGGGCACGGCAATATCGAGACGGCGGTGCGCGCGACAAAGCTCGGCGCGTTCGACTTTATCGAAAAGCCTCTCTCCATCGAAAAGACCGTCCTGACGATTCGCCACGCGCTCCGGCAGCGCGAACTTGAGCGCGTCAATGCCGAACTCGTCGCTGAATTGGGCACGGAGAGCGCGATGGTCGGCGAATCGGCTCCGATGCGCGCCTTGCGCAAGCAAATCAGCGCGGTTGCACCGACGGACGGGCGGGTGCTTATCTACGGCGAATCAGGCACGGGCAAAGAACTCGTCGCCCGCGCCATTCATGCGCAGTCGCGCCGCACTGCCGCCGCCTTTATTGAAGTCAACTCGGCGGCGATTCCCGAAGAGTTAATCGAATCGGAACTGTTCGGCCACGTTAAGGGAGCTTTCACGGGCGCGACCGCCGCCAAGCGCGGCAAGTTCGAGTTAGCTGACAATGCTACGTTATTTCTCGATGAGATTGGGGACATGAGTGCGCGCGTGCAATCGAAGGTTTTGCGCGTGCTTGAAGAAGGGCGCTTTGAACCCGTCGGCGGGCAATCGTCCTTGAGCGTGGACGTGCGGATCGTCGCCGCGACCAACAAGCGGCTTGAAACGGAAATCGAGGCGGGCAACTTTCGCGCGGACTTATTCTATCGTTTGAACGTGATTCCGTTTGAGCTTCCGCCTTTGCGCGAACGCATCGAAGATGTGCCGCTGCTTGTCGAATATTTCAACGCGAAGTTTTCCAATGCTTACGGCGGTAAACTCAAACGCTTTGAGACGGAGGCGGTCGAAGCGTTGCAAAACTATTCGTGGCCGGGCAACGTGCGCGAACTGCGCAATACCATCGAGCGCGTCGTGATTATGCACCCGCGCGCGAAAGTAACGGCAAATGACCTCCCCTCGTTCAGCAGCAACGAGCCGCCCGCCGCTTCATTCCGCTTTCCGTCCTTCAAGGAAGCGACGGACGCTTATCACCGCGAGTTTATCCAAAACAAGCTGGCGGAAGCCGATGGCAACGTCTCGCGCGCGGCGGAATTGATGGGCGTTGACCGCAGCCACCTTTACAGGCGTATGCGCGCGCTCGGAATTCAGGGGCGCACGTCGCCCGCGTAACATCCCTGCGCGGCTTCTGTGCATCGAAGTTGCGGCGTTATGTTCAATACTGACGAGCGGCACGATTGTTGCTCGTTCTTGTTTGACAGGGCCGCATAAATGGCTTATCAGTTAAAGGTTTATCGTTATCGCTTAACGATGCCTGTAATGCGCTTCGGGAAAGCGCAAATGATTTTGAGGTAAAGATGGATTACACGACCAAAGAGCTTTTGAAACGGTACGCCAAGCTTGCGCTCGGGCAGCCCTTTGCGCCTGTGCTGCTCAACATTTTGGTGACCAGCGTGTGCGATATGCGTTGCACGCACTGCTTTTTTACAGAAGAATTAGATGACCGCCCGCGCAAGAAATTGCAGATGAAGACCGGCGAGATTCAGCAAATCTCCGAAACGCTCGGCGGCAATCTGGGCGTGCTGATTTTGGCGGGCGGCGAGCCTTTCACGCGCAAAGATTTGCCGGAAATCGTTCGCGCCTTTTACGAAAATAATAAGCTCGAATCGGTGTATCTGATGTCGAACGGGCAGATTCAAAAACGCATCATCCCCGACGTGACGCGCATCCTTGAAGAATGCCCCGATCTGAATATCGCGGTCGCGCTCGGCCTCGACGGTTTGAAAGACCAGCACGAAAAGATTCGCCAGAAGCCGGGTTCGTGGGACATCGCCATTGACACGGCGCGCCAACTTCAGCAGATCAAGAAAGAGTACAGACGTCTGGACATACAGACCTGCACCTGCTTTATGAACTCGAATCAGGACACGATCTTCGAGTGGTACGATTTTCTGAAGTACGATTTGAAGCCCGACAAAGTGAATTTCAATTACATACGCCCGCCGTCAGCCAATCCCGTCGAGTTGGACATAGACCATTCGCGCTATGGCAAACTCGCCGCGATGATTGACGAAGATTCGCGCCACGCCGCGATTAAAAACAATTACGGCGGCGATGCCGGATTCTTCAAAGCCGCGATTGATATCTATATGCACGGCCTGATTGACAAAGCGCAGAAAGAACAGAAAGCGCAGATGACCTGCTACGCGGGCACGGCGGGCGGCGTTATCTACGACGAAGGAACCGTGTCGTCCTGCGAGAATCTGGAGCCGGTCGGAAACTTGCGCGACTTCGATTGGAACTTTCAGAAACTCTGGCTTTCGCCCGCGATGCAAGCCCGCCGCCAGAAAGCGCAAAACGGCTGCTTCTGCACACACGAATCGAACAGCTACTATCCGAGCTTGCCGTTCAATCCGAAGCATCTGATTCAGATCAAACGCCTTGAGCGCGAAATGAAGAAAGCGCGCAAACAGATTGACCGCCAACAGCCGGAAGCCGACGGCGTAATCGTCAAAGCCTGATTAGTTATAAGTTTTGAGTTTTCAGTTTTGAGCCACTGCTTAACTGAAAACTCAAAACTACAAACTCAAAACTACCTCCTATGTTTCGTGCGCGCGTTCCAAAAATTCTGATTATTTCGTCCGACACCGGCGGCGGGCATCGCTCGGCGGCGGCGGCGATTGTCGCGGGCGTGCAGAAGTTTTTTCATGCGGATTCGTATGCCGTCCGCGTGGTGCGCGCCATCGAGGAATCGCATTCGATCACGGAAAAGGGCGTGCGCCTTTATAATTGGCTGCTGAAAAATAAGCAGCACTGGATGAAATATCTCTACTGGGTCATCAACCGCTTTCGTCCCGAAACGAGAAACTTTTTTCTTTCACGTGCTATCGGTTATTTCACGGAACTCTTCGAGCGCTGGTGCCCGCACGTCGTCGTCAGCGTCCATCCTTTAACGCAACACATTATTGCGCGCGTCCTTAAAGAGCTAAAACTCGCCGACAAAATCCCGCTCGTCACGGTCGTCACAGACCCTTACTACGGTTTCTGGAAAGGCTGGGCGTGCAACGACGTGCAGCTTTATCTGGTCGCCAGCGAAGACGCGCGACGGCAGTTAATTGATTACGGCGTTGCGCCCGAACGCATTAAAGTTTCGGGAATGCCTGTGCATCCGAAGTTTGAGTTTCCGGGCGAATTGGCGGCGCAGGCCGCGCGTACCGCGCTCGGACTCGATCCCGAAAAATTCACTGTCTTCGTCAACGCGGGTTGGGCTGGCGGCGGCAACATTCCGAACATCTTCCGTGAACTCGTGCGCGGCGAACTGAATGTACAGGCGATTTTTCTGGCAGGCCGCAATGAAGAGTTGCGCGCCGAAGCGGAAGCTATCGCCGCGCACGCGAACTTTCCCATCAAGGTCATAGGCTATTCGGATCAGGTGGAGAATCTGATGAGCGCGGCCAATGTGATGATCTCGAAGCTCGGTGGTCTGACGACCTTCGAGGCGTTGGCGTGTCGTTTGCCGATTATCGCCGACGCGACGACGCCGCCGATGCCGCAGGAAGCGGGCGCTGCCGCGATGATCGTCAAACGTGGCGCGGGTGTTCTACTGCAAAGCGCAACGGAGATCGTGCCGGTCGTGCGCCGGATGGTGGAAGACACGGCGCATTATGCGGCGATGCGTGCGGCCACCGTCGGGCTGGCGCGCCCTAATTCGACGCGCCGGATCGTTGAAGAGATTACCGCGTTGATTCCCGCGCCTGTGATGGCGCGCGAGGAGTCCGCTCTAGTCAAAGCGCGCGTGAGTTAAGCGGTAGACGCTTGTTGACGAAGGCCGCGATTCGCGTTTTAATTGTTCCGGCGACAGCAAAAAGATTTTCTAACCTGCCCGCTTTCGGTTTCATGTCGAAGCGGGCTTTTTTGAAGACGGGAAACTCCAGTGAGCCTTTTGCTTGAAGGAAAACGCGCTTTTATCACGGGCGGCACACGCGGCATCGGTGCGGCGCTCTGCGAAGTCTTCGCGCGCGAAGGCGCGGACATCGCTTTCAACTACAACTCGCGCGACGACCTCGCCGAAAGCGTCAAAGAGAAAATCAAAGAGCACGGGCGACGCGCGCTTTCTTATAAAATCTCCGTGACGGATCGCGTCGGCCTGAAAAAACTGACGCGCGAATTAGTCGAAGCGTGGGGCGGCATAGATGTGCTGGTCAACAACGCGGCGATTAATCGCGGCGACAATTTTGCCACCACGACAGACCGCGCGTGGGATGAAGTCATCAACACCAACGTCAACGGTCTGTTTGCTGTCACCAAGCCTATCTACAAGCAGATGATTCGCCAGCGCAAGGGCGCGATTCTCAACATCACATCCATTGGCGCAATCCGCGCGCTGCCGACTGCCGTTCACTACGCGACATCGAAGGCCGCCGTCATCGGCTTCACCAAATGCCTCTCGCGCGAAGCCAGCAACTTCGGCATCACCGTCAACGCCATCGCCGCCGGTATCTTCGACACAGACCTCGCCCACACGCTGCCGGAACGCCTGATACAGATGCACGAACTCTGGGTTGCGAGCGGACGCCTCGGACGCCCCGAAGAACTCGCCGAATATGCTGCGTTCATGGCAAGCGACCGCAACAGCTACATGAACGGCGAAGTCGTCATCGTAGACGGCGGCGCGGTGACATAAGTCTCCGTAGTTAATTCGATGCTTTTGTCTATGTGAGTCTTTGCCTGTTGAGGTGCTAATCGAATGGAATCTCTAAAAATCATTATTGAAAAACACCCGGATGGATACGTTGCCTACCCGCTTGGGATTAAAGGCGTCGTCGTTGGCGAAGGCGATACTTATGAAGAAGCTCTGGCAGATGTACAATCAGCGATTCGTTTTCACATTGAAACTTTCGGTTAGGAAGTCCTACCCCATATCAAGCTGTTTGAGGCTACTTGTAGAACCTTTCATTTGGCGACTTAGTGGCGTGAGGCTTAAGTCCGTTAACTTTTTTGAAACCGTTGACATCGTTGACTAGCTTGTCATCGAATGAAATCAGTAATTTTCGCGGAGATAAAAAAACCAAACGAGCGTGCCACACATCTTTACCATTACAGGTATAATTGTAACGCTTGTCTTCCGCAAATTTTTTAATGGTTTCACTATTGACACGGATGAACCTTTTCTCCGCGATCAATCTGCTAATCAGTCCTGCTAGAAGTTTATTGCCGATCCCTTCATACTCAACTACCAGCTTCTGACTTACCACTAAAGTTCCGCGCTCACCTAGCCACTTAAAGAGAGCCTTAAAGATAGGGTCTGCTGGTTTGTCATACAATCTGATCACGTTAGTGTCAATTACAATATCTTTATGAGGAGTGGGCATTTTCTTGGAAACCGCCGAGAGCTAGGTTGAAGGTATCTAGGAAGTATGTTTGAAAGAAGCTTTTTGGCGCATTAATCAAAGAGCCATCCTCGCCTATTTCAATGCAGTGAATTGTGGGAGTCTTTGTTGAGACTGAAGGAGCCTCAAAAAAGAGTATCGAAACATCTTTTACGTTCAACTTTCCTTGCACCGCGAGCAGGCGTAGCCTGTTTATTAAGTACTCGCTATGTGTTTCAAGGATATACCTGCGTGTTTTTAATCTTGAAGCAAAATAGTCTCCTAAAAGTGCTTGGCTGGATGGGTGAAGATGAACTTCCGGTTGGTTTACTAGGAGTGTTCCACCTTTCGGTAACGCCGCATCCGCTACAAGAATAGGTAGAGCTTGTGAGATACCGAAGCCCACATCAGCGAAACCGACTCGCTCTGTATGCTCGAACGGCTGCACGTCTAATTTCAAAATTTCATCCAGACCCGACCGTGTATCTATCTTCGTTGCGAGTTCCAGAAGTTGAATGGAATCAACCACATCTTTATATCTTCTTTGTTGATGCTTCTTCCAATCATACAACAAGGGAATTGAATTTTTGCCAGCTTGATCTACGGATTGCCCGGCATCCTCAGTTAAGTAATATCGAGCGGGATGAACTCTGACAGGCCCAATATAGGCGGTGCTGTTAGCTAACTCGTCTAGCGTACTGTCTAAACCTATTAATATTTGTACTCCCGCTGGGTGTATTCTTAGTGCATTTAATATCTCAAGTGAATTTCGGCTCTTCAACTTAAACCATCTTGCTTTATGCTGTTGAAACATTGTTTCAATAGCACTGCTTGTCTTACCCTTTCCCTTGGCATCCTTTTTTGCTTCCCGCATCATGTTAGACATAATCTGCTTAAGTCCAACCATGAACTCTTTCTTCAACATCTCATTGTGGGTATCCGCATGAATGATTGCGCGGTAACCCTCTTCTTGACCAGACCAGAGTAGCTCAATACTATTTTCTTTCTTTTTGTAATAAACCTTATCAGGCAACACCTGGTCGCCGCTTGCAGAATACCGATACCGGCCATCAAGTACGATCTCCTCCTCTTCATTCCGTAGCGACAGACCTATCGAGAATTTTGTTCTGGTACTTCTTCCGTGAGCAATATCTTTGTAACTACCTAAAGAGCAAGTTTTGCCGTTCGGAACAAATTGAAAAGGAAAAGTGTGGGGCGACTGGCTTTGAAGGACGGCGGTTATTGCACTTAATACCGAGCTTTTACCAGAACTATTTGCTCCTGTTAACAGGGTAAGCGGACGAAAGTCAGCTTGAGCCTTCTTGAAAATTCTAAAATTCTCCAATCGGAGTTGGTGGATTTGCATATTGATTAAACTACTTTCTGTTCAAGCTGATGTCTGACTCATTAGACAAAATCAGAGCCGATCTATGTGGTGCAACATTCATATCCGTTATTGGTAAACTGCGGGGCGCGAGTAAGAGTGCCCTACATAATATCAGCGATAAACTTACATCATATCCTTTATCAATTCAAAACATCCGGGCGCGCTTCACGGTTCACTATCCTTCGCGCGATGCGGATTCGAGCACGGTGAGGCGGGCAGCGAATGCGCGAATCGTGCGCTGCATCTCACCTAATCTTCTGAAGGCGGCGACGGAGCGAAGCCAGTCGCGGTTGTCGAAGGCGGGGATGCCGGAGATGATTTTGCCTGCTTCGATGTTATGGCTTGTTGCAGACTTGGCGGTGAGCACTGCGTCGTCGCCGATGGTTAAATGACCGGCGACGCCCGCTTGTCCGGCGAGGATGACGCGGCTGCCGATGTGAGAGCTTCCGGCCAAGCCCACTTGGGCGCAGAGCAGCGCGTCTTCACCGACCGTGCATGAGTGGCCGATCTGCACCTGATTGTCAATCTTCGCGCCACGTTTGATGCGCGTCTCGCCCACCGATGCGCAGTCAATCGAAGTATTCGCGCCGATCTCTACGTCGTCTTCAATCACGACGCGCCCTGTCTGCGGTATCTTCAGCCAACGCCGCTCTTCGTCCTTCGCATAACCGAAGCCGTCCGAGCCGACGACAGCGTTGTTGTGAATGACGACGCGCGCGCCGATCAAAGAATTTTCGCGTATCGCCACGCCGGAGTGAATCACGGAGTCTGCGCCAACCTGCGCGCCGTCGTAAACGGTGGCGTTCGGATAAATACGCACGCCGCCCGCAATGATGCACCCGCGCCCGATGCAGACGTGCGCGCCGATCCACACGTCTTCGGCGACACTCGCCGTTTCATCAATCGCCGCCGTCGGATGACTGAACGGCTCAAATTTCGGTTCGGGATGAAACAGACGAAGCGCGCGTGTATAAGCTAGATATGGATCGCGCGCGCGCAGGATGATTAGATTCGCGGGGACTTCGACGCCTTCGCCGACATAGATGGCGGAGGCGCGCGTCTCGGCAACGCGCGGCGTATAACGCGGGTTAGCGAGAAACGTGACTTCGCCCGGCACGGCTTCATTTAATCCGGCGGCTCCGCTGATCTCTAATTCAGCGTCGGATGTTTCAAGCCGCGTGTCGGTCTGCGCGGCGAGTTCTGAAAGTTTCATAGCGTGTGATTCCAAAAAATAATGATCAACGAAAGTTGGTTATGTCGAATTGCCGCTTACATTAAGTTGACCGGGTCAATCTCTAAATTAATATTGTGTAGATGGCAGCCGCGCGCCGAAGCATTGGCGAGCGCAACGTCTATTAGTTGTCGCAGGCGTGGGCGGCTGCGCGATTTGATGAGAATCTGTATGCGATGCTCACCGCGAAGGCGCGCGAGCGGGGCGGGCGCGGGGCCTAGTATGCGGCAATCGTTATTCGTGTTCGCCTCTGTAAGTGCAGTCTTGATTTCATCGGCGGTGGCCTGCGTCGCTCCCAACTCTTCGCCGTGAGCGAGGAGTGATGCGAGCGCGACGAAGGGCGGATAATGCAGGCTCCGGCGATAGTTGATCTCTTCGTCATAAAAGCTCTGGTAGTCCTGCGCGCAGGCGTGCTTGAGCGCGTAGTGCTGCGTGTGAAAAGTTTGCACGAGCACGCGCCCCGCACGTTCACCGCGACCGGCGCGTCCCGCGACCTGCGTGATTAATTGAAAGGCTCTTTCAGCCGAACGAAAATCTGGAAGCGCGAGTCCGGCGTCAACCGAGACGACGCCGACCAGCGTGACGTTCGGAAAGTCGTGGCCTTTGGCGAGCATCTGCGTGCCGACGAGCATATCCAGCTCGCCCGCGCCGAACTCCATAATCGCTTTCTCGAAAAGATTGCGCCGCGAAGTCGTATCACGATCAAGCCGCGCGATACGCAGCGCAGGGAAACGTTTTTGCAGCATCTCCTCGATCTGCTCCGTGCCTTCGCCGACAAAGTAAATATATTTGCCTTTGCAGGCGGGACAGTTCGATGGCGTCTGGATGCGATGGTCGCAGTAGTGGCAGACGAGGCTCGCTTCCGAGCGATGAAAAGTTAAGGTCACGTCGCAGTTCGGGCAGTGAATTGATTCGCCGCAGGAGCGGCACACGACGAAGCTGGAATAGCCGCGACGGTTCAGTAGAATAATGGACTGCTCGCCGCGACGGTGCGTTTCTTCGATGGCCTCGATCAGTTCGTTCGAGAAGACTTCCGTTTTGCCGCTACGCGCGAACGCCAGCCGCATATCAATCATCTCGGCGTGCGCCATCCGGCGATTGGCAATGCGGCTGGCGAGTTGCAGATAACGATACTTGCCTTTGCGCGCGTTGTGAAAAGACTCGAGCGACGGCGTGGCCGAGCCTAACAAGACCACTGCGCGCTCTTTCAAGGCGCGCATAATCGCCGTGTCCCGTCCGTTGTAATAAGGCGATTCCTGCTGGCGGTAAGACGCTTCGTGTTCTTCATCAACGACAATCAAACCCAGATCGCTGACGGGCGCGAAGACCGCCGAGCGCGTGCCGATGACGATGCGCGCCTCGCCGCGTTTCAAGCGACTCCATTCATCGAAACGCTCTCCCGTCGTCAGCGATGAATGAAAGATTGCCACCCGATCGCCGAAGTGCGCGCGCAGGCGGCGCGAGAAGACGGGCGTGAGCGCGATTTCGGGAACGAGCATCATCGCCGCGCGATTCGTTTCGAGGGCGGTGCGCATCGCGCGTATGTAGACTTCCGTTTTGCCGCTGCCCGTGACGCCGTGCAACAAAAAAGCTTCGTAGCGTTTTTCCGCGAGCGGCACTTTGAGCTCTTCGAGCGCGACGCTTTGCGCCTCCGTCAATTGAAGCTCATCGTCCGGCGGCAGCGACGCGCCCGCGAGTGGATCGCGGCGCACGTTGCGCACGAAGATTTCGACGAGGCCGCGTTTCTCCAGAGTTTGAATCGAAGATGCTCCGGCGTTCGCCTGTTCCAGCAAATCCGTGAATGCCATTTCGCCGTCTGAATTAAGCAATGTCTCGACGATGCGTTGCTGCACGGCGGAAAGAACGCGGGCGGCATCCTTCGTACTTTGGGCTTCGAGCGGCAACAGACGCACGGCTTTGCGGCGTTTCGCTTTGGCGGTGACGGAGCGCGCGCGATGCGAAAGTGTAATCCATCCGGCGCGTTCGAGTTCGCGCGCGATTGCTCCGGCGCGCGCCTCGCCGGTGTGTTGCGAGAGATTACGCAAGCTCGTTTCGGTTTCATCGGCGATGAATTGTAGCGCGCGGCCTTTCAGTGTCGCCGCACGTTTGACGGGCAGGCGCGCGAGTTCGTCGCGGCCTTCAGGCGTGATCGTGAGAATCTGTTCGATGGTGGCGTTGAGTCCGGCGGGCAGCGCGGCCTTTAAGACTTCGCCCCAGGGCGCAGCGTAGTATTCGGAAACCCAGCGCGAGATTTCAATTATTTCAGGCGTCAACAGCGGCTCGGCGTCGAGCAGTTCTTCGGCCTCTTTGATTTCAACGTCGTTCCAGTCCGTGCCCGGATCGAGTTCTTCATGCAAGGCAACGATGTAGCCCGTGAGACGTTTGCGCCCGAAGGGAACGATGAGGCGCGCGCCGATTTGCGCCTCTGTTTGCAGCGCGAGCGGCAAACGATATGTATACGTTTGCATGACGCGCAAGGGCACGGCGATCTCCGCGTACTGCGGCAACGGCTGCGACGACTCTCTCGAAGCCGCTTTACCTTGCGCATCAATGCCTGCGGCCTGTGGCGAAGAAACGAAACTTTGCACGTGGTATGAAATCAACTCGAAGGCGTTGAAAGAAACGCGCGCACCTTTTTCATGTCTTCCCAGACTTCGCGCTTCTTCGTCGGATCGCGCAAAAGGTACGCGGGATTAAATGTCGGCATCAATTTCGCGCGGTTGTAATCATGGAATTCGCCGCGCATTTGCGAGATCGGTTTCTTTGTTCGCAGCAGTGCGCGCGTCGGCGTGTTGCCAAAAGCGATGACCACACGCGGACGTACCGCCGCGAGTTCCCGATGCAGGTACGGCGTAAAGAAATTTGTCACCTCCGGCGTCAATTCATCGCCGGTTGAAATAATCTTG
The DNA here is from genome assembly GCA_046262295.1 of Pyrinomonadaceae bacterium. Taxonomy (GTDB): domain Bacteria; phylum Acidobacteriota; class Blastocatellia; order Pyrinomonadales; family Pyrinomonadaceae; genus JBHENC01. The sequence continues at coordinate 494,512 of JBHENC010000001.1, forward strand.
ACGACGTTCGTTAAATAGCAATCAACTCGTTTGAGATTAATGGCGGCGAGAATGCGATCAAGCATTTGTCCGGCAGGCCCCATAAAAGGTTGGCCGGAATCCACGTCCGGCGGCCCCGGCGATTCGCCGACGACGGCCACCTTTGCGCCCACCGCTGCGCCCGTGCCGAAAATAAAAATACGATCCGCATACTGCGGCAACGCTTTCGCGCGCTGCAACATCTCCGCGTTGATTTCATCAAGCGTCTCGTTCGACTCTGCAAACGTCGAATCAAATAACAGTGATTGCGAAGAATCCATATAACGAATCGTTAGTTACAAGTTTTCAGCCGAAAGCTGATTTAGCTTAATACTATCTCTCAATAGTCTTCTCTCAGTGGCCTTGATTGCTGAAAACTAATAACTGAAAACTGACTACTGTTTACTTCTTCCGTCCAGATAATCGCGCACCTTTTTCATGTCCTCCCATGTCTCGCGCTTCTTCGATGGATCGCGCAGCAAGTAGGCGGGGTGAAACGTCGGCATGACTTTGATGCCCCTGTAATCCTGAAAATTGCCGCGCAGTTTTGTGATGCCTTCTTTGGTGTCGAGCAGATTTTTCATCGCCGTGTTGCCGAGCACGACGATTAGTTCGGGCTTGACGACGTTGATCTCGCGCAGCAGAAACGGCTTGCAGATTTTGGCTTCGGCAAGCGTCGGCGTGCGATTATTCGCCGGACGGCAGCGATTGACGTTGCCGATAAAGACGTCTTCGCGTTTCATGCCGATAGCCTCGATGATTTTATTGAGCAGTTGACCGGCACGCCCGACGAACGGTTTGCCCTGCGCGTCTTCGTCCGCGCCGGGAGCTTCGCCGACGAACATCAAGCGCGCCTCTCTGTTGCCGTCCGAGTTGACGACCTGCGTGCGGCCTTCGCAGCAGAGCGTGCAGCGCATACATTGCGGCGTGATGTCGGCGCGGATATCTTCGAGCGTTTCATTGGGACGCACAAGGCTCGCATCATCCTGCGGCGCGATTTCGCCGAACAGTGTTTCGCGCGGCGCAGGCCGTGCGCCGCCGGATGGTTTTGTCGGTTGCTTAGCCATTTTCGATTCTTCCAAAGAAGGCGATTCCGTCTTCTGCTCGCGGGTGGCAGGATCGAACGTTCTTATTTGTGTCGCTCCCGGCGTAGGCACGGTATCACTTACTTTCGCCGCCGTAGTTGCTGCCGCGTTGCGCGCCAGCGCCGGATGGTTCGTTGAAGTTGTTTGCGCTTGTGCCAAAGGCTCAGGCTGTATCAAGCTTGAGGCTTCGATTGCTTCTACGCTTTCGATGCCGAGTTCGCGCGCATATGTCAATTGTTCGCCAAGCGCACTTGCAAGCGCAAGCAGTTCGTCTTTAGGTGGCGATGCTTCGTTCATTAAACTTGATTGAGCGTTACCGCGCCTTCTCTCAATTGAGTTGAAGCTGCATTCTTTTGAGCGCGGCGCAACTTGGCGATTTCGTCCAGAATGCGGTGCGCCGCTTCGAGCTTGGAAACGAGCGGCACTTCGACGGGTTGGGCGACGTCGCGCGCGATAATCGTGACTGCGTTTTCTTTCGCGTCGAAGCCCGCATCGTCGCGCGTGATATCGTTGGCGACGATCATATCAAGATTCTTGCGTGTCAACTTTTCGTGCGCATGAGAGAGTACGGAATCGGATTCAGCGGCGAAACCGATGACTAACAATCCATTATGTCTGCGCGTGCGCGCGACATCCGCCAGAATGTCTGCGGTCGGTTCGAGCGCGAGCGTAAGCCGCGCCTCCGACTTTTTGATTTTCTGTGCGAAGCGGTTGGCCGGACGGTAATCGGCAACGGCGGCGGCGGCGATGAAAATCGTTGCGTCGTTTATTTCTTTCATGGTCGCCGCGTGCATTTCGGCGGCAGTCGTCGCGCGTACGATACGGACTCCGGCGGGTTCATCGGCGGTGGTCGCGCCTGCAATAACTTTAACGTCAGCTCCACGCGCGCGTGCGGCTTCGGCAAGTGCGAATCCCATGCGGCCTGACGAACGGTTCGAGAGAAAGCGCACCGGATCAATTGCTTCGCGTGTCGCGCCCGCTGTCATCAACACACGCTCGCCCGCGAAATCCGGCGCCGTGTGCTGTGTGTTCGCGCTTAACATTTCGAGCGCGGCGGCAACTATTCTTTCCGGCTCGGAGAGGCGTCCCGGGCCGATTGTGCCGCAGGCCATTTCGCCCGCATCAGGTTCGACGATGCGCACACCGTCGGCGCGAAGCGTTTTAAGGTTGCGCTGTGTCGCCGGATGGTTCCACATCGTTGTGTTCATCGCGGGCGCGACAAGCACCGGCGCGGTCGAGGCCAGATAAGTCGAGGTTACGAAATCGTCTGCGATGCCGCCCGCAAATTTTGCGAGAATGTTGGTGGTGGCGGGCGCGACGAGTAGCAGTTCGGCGCTTTGCGAAAACGTGATATGCGCGATTGGGTCTGGATTGTCGGGCGCGTAATCGTCAACGACGACGTGCGCGCCGGAGAGCGCGCGAAAGGTGAGCGGCGTGATGAATTCGCAGGCGCGTTTCGTCATGGCGACGCGCACGATGCAGCCAGTGCGTTGCAGCCCGCGCAAAACCTCCGCCGCCTTGTAAGCGGCAATCCCGCCGCTTACGCACAAAGCGATTCGGCGGCCTGCGTATTCCTCTGTCGTGAAATTATCCTTCATGGCTGCATTGCTGAAATGAGTGGTCTTCAATCAAAAGAAAATGTAGCACTGCTTGCGTGGACACGCAACGCGCACTTGCGTCGCGCTTTCCCGATGCTGATAATAACAGCTACCCCGAAATCCCCCGCGAGCATTTGGTAAATTACGACTTGCTCGCGTGCGTGCGCGAGGTGTTGGGCAAACGGTTTGAGGGTGACACAGCTTGAAGATGAAAAAAGAACGAGCGATCTTTCTGCCGGGAATCGTTTTAATGATTGCCGCTATCGCAACGTATGCGAACGCGGCGCAAAACTCGCGCGCGGCGGAGGATGTGGAGTTCGGGCCAAATGTGCGGGCTTACTTGGGTTATTTGCGGAGCGAGCAGGAAGTAGTGGATGATCGCGCGAGCCGCCACGAAATCAGTGCCGCCTATTATCGTCGCAATCTGAATCGCATACGTGCGCTGCGCCAGATAGCGATACGCACCGCGCGCGAAAATAACAACGATTATTTGCCGGAGTTTGAAGCCGTCACGCGCGACGAATTCAAGAGTCTGTTTGAGACGCCGCCGCGCCCGGAAACGTTTCGCGTCGGCGAAGTTCTAAACAGTACGTTCCGTTTTCTGGGGACGGCGCGCACCGGGGAAATCTTCTATATCTTTGCGCGGCTCGATCCGTATGAACAGGCCGAACTGCTGCAAAAGAGCGCGCCGCCTGCTGCTGCATCGAAAACCCCTGCGTCGCCGGTTGTTGCGCCGTCGCCACGCGTTGAACCGGCGGCGGCTTCTCGCCCGAGGCGCGCCGGATCGCCGCCCCGCTAAAGACTTCAGAATGACTTCAGCATCAACTATAAAAGCGCACGGCACGTAGCCGCCATGCAAGCCTCTTTCAATGCACCAACCGGAGCTTTTCAAAAAAGAAGAGACAGCAGACAGCGCGATTGACGTTGAGGAGATCGTGCTGTATGCGCTCGGCGAGTTTCAGGCGCGAGGCAAAGTCTTGATCGAGCGCCCGTTGCCGCTGGATCGGCTGCGCGGAGCGTTGCGGCGTGCGGCTGAAGTTTACGGTGTTGAAGAGTTGGATGACGGGCGTGCGGTCGCCGCCTTAAACGCGCTCGGCGCAGACGTAAGGCAAGTCCCGTCCTTCGTCGCCAAGCATCCGTTTCGCGTCGTCGTTTCGGAAGCGCTCGCAGAACGCGCCCGCCTCGTTTATGAGCAAGCGCAGGCGACGTGATGCGCTTATCCGTCTTTATTTTCTCCCTCCATCAGAATTGCTTGATCGTCTTTTAAGGCAAGTGCGAACGACACCGTGACGAAAGTTTCCAAAGCGAGCATCGGCGAATCGCCCGATTCAATTTCCGCGCAGGTGGAGTTGTGGACGTATGTTGCGCAGGTGCGCCCGGACATAGAGCGTGCGCTGTTAAGCTATTTGCCGCTGGCGAACGCGCGCCTTGATACGAAATTTAACGAGGCTCTGCATTATGCATTGTTTCCGGGCGGCAAAAGATTACGACCCGTGCTGACGCTGCTCGGCGCGGAAATCGTCGGCGGTTGCGCAACGGATGTGCTAGCGGCGGCGGTGGCCGTCGAGTATGTTCACACAAGCTCTTTGATCTTCGACGATCTGCCGTGCATGGACAACGCGAGCGAACGACGCGGGCAATCTTCGCTACACGCACGCTACGGTGAGGGTCTCGCGGTGCTCGTCGCGCTGGCTTTGATGAACGCTTCTTACGGACTCGTCTTCGAGCACGCGACGCCGGAAAAAGCCGCGCGTGCCATCAACGCGCATAAGGAGTTGGTCGAATGTATCGGGGCGCGCGGGATGGTCGCGGGGCAGAGCGTTGATCTGGCGGAAGCGTTTGCGCCGCCGTTTGGTTCAGGCGATACCGCGCCGCAATCTTCCGGCGATAATAATTTTGCCGTAGATACTTACGACGCCGTGCGCAATTTGAAAACCTCCGCGCTGATGCGGCTTGCACTCAGAGTCGGGGCGATTCTGTCAGGCGCAACGCCGGAGCAACTCGCCGCGCTTTCCCGTTTCGCAGAACTTCTAGGCGATGCCTACCAGACACGCGACGACGTTCTGGACTTACAGGAAGACGCGGCGCTCTCGACAGGCAGCACGGCGGGGCGACGCGCCACGTTTGCGCTCGAACGCGGCGCGCAGGATGCCGGAAGGCGCGTCGTGCGTCTTGTTGCCGAAGCGAAAGATGTGCTCGCGTCGGAATTCGCTTCATCGTCGCCGTCCGTAAGACTGCTCTGCCAGATGGCTGATTACATCGCAACGCGCCATGCTTGAACTTAAAAGCTAAGACGCTTCGATCCGCGCATCATGACTTCACACGTCGCACACGTTTCCGCAAAGGAGCTTCCCGCCTCAATCGAAGTTGAACGCGCCTACCGGTTTTGCCGCGAGACGACACGCCGCCACGCCAAGAGTTTCTATTTCTGCACGCAGTTTTTGCCGCGCGAAAAGCGCCGCGCCATCTACGCGATGTATGCACTGTGCCGCCACGTGGACGATGCCGTAGACGAAGGCGGCGCGCAGGATGAACGCGCAGCACAGGACGCGGTCGCGCGCTGGCGCGTTGAACTCGATGCTGCTTATAGCGGCGCGCCTGTCGCATCGCCGGTTCTTCTCGCGTGGCGCGATATGCTCGCGCGTTATCATATCAAGCAGGAGTTGCCGCTGGAATTGATGCGCGGCGTCCTGATGGACACGCACATCAAACGCTATGAGACGTGGGAAGATTTGCGCGTTTACTGTTATCGCGTCGCATCGGTCGTCGGTCTGATGTCGTCGGAGATTTTCGGTTACACGGAGCCTTCGACGTTGATCTATGCGGAGGCGCTGGGCATCGCCATGCAGCTCACAAATATTTTGCGCGATGTCGGCGAAGACGCACGTATGAATCGCATCTATCTGCCACAGGAAGATTTGCGACGGTTCGGTTATATGGAGAGCGCGCTGGTAAACGGCGAAGTGAATGAGAACTTTCGCCAATTGATGCGGTTTGAGATCGAACGCGCGCGCCATTTCTACCGCGAAGCCGAAAAGGGAATCCCGCTCCTGAACCGCGACGCACGCTTTACGGTGCTGCTTGCCGCACGCCTCTACGCGCGCATCCTGGATGCCATCGAACGCAATGGCTTTGACGTATGGACACGACGCGCGCATCTTTCATTAACCGGAAAACTTCGCGCCGCTCCCCGCGTGTGGCGCGAAGCACGCAAGCTTTAGCTTTCAAAACATTGTCGCGTAATGCCTCTCTCTGTTACCATCCGCGCGCTTCAAAAGATTTTCACTCCATAGTCTCTATCGTCTTCGTGTTCGTAAACGACTAAACGATGTACGCTTTATTGCGACACGCTTTGTTTGCTGAATGAATATGACAACGGCAACGCCTAACACTAATGCGCTGATAAGAGGGCTGGGATTAATCGCGGCGATTTCGATTGTCGTCGGCAACGTCATCGGAACCGGCGTGTTTCTCAAAACACGTGTGATGACGTGCAACGTCGGCACGCCTTCTTTAGTGATTGCGGTGTGGATCGGTGCGGGATTGCTATCTTTGGCCGGTGCGCTTACTTATGCGGAACTATCGGCAATGATGCCGAAGGCGGGCGGCGAATATGTTTTCGTGAGGGAAGCATATGGCGCACGGATGGGTTTCCTTTACGGCTGGATGCAATTCTTTATTGCCAAAGCGGGCGGGCTGGCCGCCATCAGCATCGGCTTTGCGATCTTTCTCAACGCTTTGACGAACGGCGCTCTCGGCGGTAACTATTTCACGCTTGATCTGCACGGTTATCAGTTTGTGCTGGGGAAGTTGCAGGTCGTCGCGGTCGGCATGATTCTCTTTGCGACGCTTATTAACTGCGCCGCCGTTTCCGTCAACGGACAAGTCGCCACGTTGCTGATGGTGATTAAAGTTCTTCTTGTCTTAGCCGTCGGGATCGGCGCGTTTATTTTCGCGCAGGGCGATTGGACGCACTTTGCGCAAATCAACGCGGGCGGCGCGTGCGAGGGCGTCAACGCTTCGGCGCGTGTCGGCTTGGCAGGCTTCGGCGCGGCAATGCTCGGCGCGCTGTGGGCATATAACGGTTGGAACGAGTTGACGTTTGTTGCGGGCGAAGTGCGCAATCCGCAAAGAAATATTCCGCTGGCATTGATCGGCGGAATGATAACGGTCGGCGCACTCTATATCTTCGTCAATCTGGCTTACTTTTACGTGCTGACGCCGACGGAGATTGCCAGTGTTCCGGCTTCTTCTTCCGTCGCCACTGAAGTTGCGCGGAAATTCTTAGGCCCCTTGGCCGTCAGCTTAATTGCGGTGGCATTGCTCGCTTCTAGTTTCGGCACGCTTCACATAGGCGTTTTGACGGGCGCGCGCGTGCCTTACGCGATGTCGCAGCACCGTCTCTTTTTTCAGAATCTCGCGCGACTCTCGCCGCGCACCCGTGTTCCCGTCAGGGCACTTGTCGTGCAGGCGCTGTGGGCGTGCATCTTGACGATTTCCGGCTCGTTCGACGCTTTAACCGATTATTCGATCTTCGGTTTATGGATATTCTACGGATTGGTGACGGCATCGGTCTTTATCTTTCGGCGGAAGATGCCGGATGCGGTACGCCCGTATCGCACATGGGGCTATCCAATTGTGCCCGCGCTGTTCCTGCTGGTTACGGCGTGGCTGCTCGGTAACACGTTGTGGACGACGCCGCGTCAGGCCTTCGCCGGACTGTTTTTGATTGCGCTCGGCCTGCCTGTTTACCATTTGTGGGCGCGGCACAACCGTCTCACTTTCGGGGATGAGCCGGTGGTTGCGAACAAAGATGTGTTATCATAGCCAAGCGAATTTTATTGCAGCGCGGTGCATAGCTGTGCTGCCGCCTTTGAACGGTCTTCGATGCGACCGATTTGCGGCTTAGAATGCTGCCGTGCCGACCTTCATAATCGGATTCGGCGGTGACGGCGGACAAATTGGCGAAGTATTTGGAAAAAAAAGGCTGCGCGCCGAATTTTACGTAAATGTTTGTTGACAGCGAACGGATATTCGTGTAAAAAGGCGAGGATATCGAAGCCCACTGTGGCTCGTCATGCCTGCTTTTTTAAGGGATGTTTTGCGCGGGCACTTTGAAAAACCGAGACGAAGCCCATAATAATTAAACAGGATCGTCTCCTACGCCTCCCTCTCACGGGGACGCGCAGCGCGCTTTTAGAATAAATTTTGTTTCACTTTTCGGGAGGAAGATAATGATTAGCAGAACTTGGAGCCAAAAGTCCGTTGCGCTCTGCTTGGCCGTCGCCATCTTGAGCTTGTCCTCGATGGTTGCGCTGGCAGCGCCCGGACAACAGGGGCAAACAGGGCCATCGGGCGAGTTGACAGCATCCGGTCAGGTTGCCGTCAACGGCCAAAACGCCATTTCCGGTGCGACCGTATTTTCAGATAGCACCATCACCACAGGCGAGAATTCAAGCGCCACCATCAGTCTCGGCAAAATGGGTCGTGTCGAGCTTTTACCGAAATCCAGCATGAAGCTCAGCTTCAATGCGACGGGCATCACGGGCACACTCGAAGCCGGACGCACTCGCGTTTCGACTCCGCAAGGTGTTTCCGCCAACTTGATGACCAAAGATGGCGCGGTTGTCGCCGACGGCACCCAAGCCTCCGTCTTCAGCATTGACGTTGAATGCGGCAACACCATTCTTGCCACGCAGGGCGGTCAGGTGACACTTCGTGCGGGCGACAAAACGCAGCAGGTTGCGGCCGGTCAAGATGCGACGGCTGGAACCGCGCAGCCCGGAACACGTTGCTCGCGCTTGGCGCAGAACAACGGCGGCGGCTTCGGCGCTCTGAGCGGTGGTGCTCTGGCGGCGCTTCTGGCGGCGGCCGGTGGTGCGATTGCGGCAGCCATTATCGCTGCACGCAGCGACAACAACGATGCTAATTTTGGTGGCTCGATTCAGGTAATCAGCCCCACCAGATAAGCACCTTCAAGCGTTAATGCCGCGCGCCACGCACGGCAGCAACGAATAACAACTCTGCGGGTCACGCGCTTTTGAATCGTGTGACCCGCATGGTTTTGTCTAGAGATCGGTATTTACGTTACAGGTCAAAGCGGAAATGCATATTGCGGTTATCGGTTCGGGTTACGTGGGATTGGTTACGGGAGCGTGCTTCGCCGAGTTCGGCGTGGACGTCACGTGTGTTGATGTTGACGCGGAAAAGATTGCGCGTCTATCAAACGGCAGTGTGCCGATTTATGAGCCGGGGTTGGAGCAACTTGTTGCAAAGAACACGCAGGCGGGGCGTCTGCAATTTACTACCGACATAAAATCCGCCGTCGAGCAGGCGCTGGTCATCTTTCTTGCCGTCGGCACGCCGCCCAAAGAAGACGGATCGGCGGATTTGCGGTTTATTGACGAAGCGGCGCGCTCTGTGGCCGAGCACTTGAACGGCTATAAAGTGATTGTCACCAAATCCACCGTGCCAATCGGGACGGGCGAGCACTTGCGCAAGCTTATACGCGAGCATCAGAAAAAGCAGATAAATTTCGGTATTGTCTCGAACCCGGAATTCTTGCGCGAAGGCGCGGCGATTAACGACTTTATGCGCCCGGATCGCGTCGTCATCGGCAGCCGCGATGAGGAAGCAATCGCTATTATGCGCGACCTCTATCGCCCGCTCTATTTGATCGAAGCGCCTTTCGTCGTCACTTCGCTTGAAGGCGCGGAGCTAATCAAGTACGCCGCCAATGCTTTTCTCGCCACAAAGATTTCTTTCATCAACGAAATCGCCAATCTATGCGATGAGATCGGCTGCGATGTGCATGATGTGGCGCGCGCCGTCGGGATGGACAATCGCATCGGCGGCAAATTCCTGCATCCGGGGCCGGGTTACGGCGGTTCGTGCTTTCCGAAAGATACGCGCGCACTTGTTTCGGTGGCGCGCGAATTCGGCTGCGAGACGCGCATCGTTAATGCCGTCATAGATGTCAACGAACGGCAGCGCGCGCGGATGGTCGGAAAGATCGAAAAGCTCGTCGGCGATGTGAAAGGTAAAACTGTTGCCGTGCTCGGCCTTGCGTTCAAGCCGGAAACCGACGATATGCGCGAATCTCCGGCGATTGACATTATCAATGCACTCCTAAAACGCGGCGCGCAAATCCGCGCTTTTGATCCGGTAGCGATGACGGAAGCCGCGAAAATCTTGCCGGATATCATTTATGCCGAAGATGAGTATGCCGCCATTGAAGGAGCCGACGCGCTTATCTTCATGACTGAGTGGAATCAATTCCGCGCGCTCGATATGAAACGGGTTTACGAATCGATGCGAACAGCGAAGATCGCGGATTTGCGCAATATCTATAATCCTGAAGCCATGCTCGAACTCGGCTTCGATTACGTCGGCGTCGGAAGATAAACGGATGGTTTTCAGTTTTCAGTTTTTAGTTTCCAGATGTACGGTAACTGAAAACTAAAAACTGAAAACTGAAAACTGACTATATGAGCCTTTCAGGAATAGTACTGGTGACAGGCGGTGCGGGCTTCATCGGGTCGCATATTGCCGCGAAGCTTGTGGAGAGCGGCGCGCGCGTCCGCGTTATTGACGATCTTTCAACAGGCCACCGCGAGAATCTCGAAGAGATCGGCGGCGATATAGATTTCGTCCACGCAAGCTTGACCGACGATGCGGCGACGCGGCGGGCACTCAAAGATGTCGAAGTCGTCTTTCATGAAGCGGCGATACCGAGCGTGCCGCGTTCGGTTGCCAACCCGCGCGAAACGCATGAGGCGTGCGTCAATGCGACGTTCTCGTTGCTGCTGGCGGCGCGTGATGCGCACGTTCGTCGCGTCGTCTACGCCGCTTCGAGTTCCGCCTACGGCGATCAGCCGACGCTTCCCAAAACCGAAGAGATGCGCCCCGATCCGCTCTCGCCATATGCCGTCGCCAAACTCGTCGGTGAATACTATTGTCAGGTTTTTTACAGAAGCTACAATCTGGAAACCGTCGCCCTGCGATATTTCAATGTCTTCGGGCCGCGTCAAGACCCAAGCTCGCAATACTCCGGCGTCATTTCCCGCTTCATCAGCGTTCTGATGCGCGACGAGACGCCCGTGATTTTCGGCGACGGGGAGCAGTCGCGCGATTTTACTTACGTTGCGAATGCCGTTGACGCCAATTTGCGCGCCGCCGAAACCACCACCGGCATCGGCCAGATTATGAACGTCGCAAACGGCCAGCGAACCACGCTCAACGAACTGCTTGAAACATTAAAGAGAATCACCGGGCGCACAGAAGCTAAACCGCGCTACGAAGAATCGCGCGCAGGCGATGTGCGCCACAGCCTCGCCGACATCGCAAAGGCACGCGAGCATCTCGGCTACGAACCCCGCGTTCAGCTTGAAGAAGGCTTGCGTCTGACGATTGACTGGTGGAAGCAGAGCCGCTTTGCACTGTAAATTCTCAGGCCGCCGTGCTTCTATTCTCACGGCGGCTCCATGCTATTCCGACGAAGAATCCTTCGACCATTAACTCTTAACTTTTACTTTCCACCAAACGCCGCAGTGTTTCCGCATACGGCGCGCGGGCGACGCCTCTATCGGTGATGATGGCGGCGATTAATTCATTCGGCGTGACATCAAAGGCAGGGTTATGAACACTGACGCCGGTGGGCGCGAGTTGATGTTCGTGGACGTGCGTGATTTCGCGTGTGTCGCGTTCCTCAATCGGGATTTTGTCGCCGGTGGCGAGCTTGAGATCAATGGTCGAGATGGGCGCGGCGACGTAAAAAGGAATGTCGTGGCGGCGCGCGAGGACGGCGACCATGTACGTGCCGATCTTGTTGGCGGTGTCGCCGTTGGCGGCGATGCGGTCTGCGCCGACGACCACAGCATCAACCTTGCCCTGCTTCATCACGTGTCCGGCCATGTTGTCGGTAATCAGCGTGACGGGAATATCGTCCTTATCCAACTCCCAAGCCGTCAATCGTGCGCCTTGCAGAAACGGGCGCGTTTCGTCCGCGATGACGGCGATACGTTTGCCTGCGTCGCGTGCGCCGCGTATTACTCCTAAAGCCGTGCCGTAGTCTCCGGCGGTGGCGAGCGCGCCCGCGTTGCAATGTGTTAGAACCGTTGCGCCGTCCGGCAAAAGCTCGCCGCCGAAGCGACCCATATTGCGGTTGTTCTCGATGTCTTCCGCATAAACTTTCTGCGCTTCTGCGACAAGGCAATTTCTGATCTCTTCCACGTCCGCGCCCTCAGCCTGTGCGCGCCGGAAGACATCGCGCATACGCTCTATCGCCCAGAAAAGATTGACGGCGGTCGGGCGCGTCGCTCCCATCACGTCGCACATATAATCGAAATCTTCCTGAAAATCCGTGACGTTCGTGCCGACGAATTGTTTTGTGCCGAGCGCCAGCCCCATCGCCGCCGTAACACCGATGGCGGGCGCGCCGCGTACAGCCATCTGCTTGATCGCATCCGCAACTTCTTCATACGAACGCAGCATTAAATATTTCTCTTCCATCGGCAACAGGCGCTGGTCAATCATGCGCACGCCTTCGTCAGTCCATTCGACAGTCTTAATCATTAGAATCGCTTGCTCCTACCATGAATTTAGTGTGCGAGGCATCTTACAAGACGCACCACCGAAGCGGCAACGAACGCGCGCCACCGCGTACCGATGCGCCTTCCCTTTAGAGCCGCCATGTAGATTAAATGCCATTGATTTTCTACGGCGATAAACAAGCGTGAGCTGTTGGGCGGCCTGTTCGGACGAGTGCTATAATTAAACATCGAAAACATCCGAACGCATCGAAGGAAGTAACTGCGATGACCAAGATCAAACAGCACACCGCTTGCAAAGGCAGACAGGAAGCGAAAAGAGCGCGCGTTACCGGCGGCGGGCGAATCGTCGCCGCATTCTTCGTCGCGCTGTTTCTGCACACCACCGCATTCGCTTATACGCTTGTTCTGCGCAGCGGTCGCCGCGTAGAGATTCCTGCTAACTTCACAGTTACAAATGCCGCCGTGACTTACGAAGCCGCGCCCGATATCAACGTCTCAGTACAACTATCAAGCATAGATGTAGTGGCAACCGAACGCGCCAACAACGAAGCGACAGGCAGCTTGCTTCGCCGCGCCGCGCCGAAAGTTGCTTCACCCCGGAGTGCGGCAAACATCCCTACTGTCTCTTCGCCGCGACGTAAACTAACAGATCGGGATTTAGAGGCTTCCCGTCGTGCGCGACAATTGAGCGAAGAGCGATACGAAAAGCGACGTGCCGAACTCGGTTTGCCTTCGAGCACAGAGATGCAACGCCGCCATGAAGCCGAAGCGCGTTCAGCACGCGAGCAATTGCGGCTTAGCGAAACAGTTGATGCCGAGTCGGAAATTTACTGGCGCACGCGCGCGGCTGCGTTGCGAAATGAGATCATCACGCTCGATGCTGAAATCAATTATGTGCAAGCGCGTTTGTCGCAACTGCCCGATACGCAGTTCGTCTCGCCATACTCTTTCGGCGCGTCCGTTCTGGCTACGGGCGTTTATCCGTTCGGCTATCCATACGGCGCAATCTCTCCGTATGCGGGTATAAACAACAACTACGGCGGCACACAACTCGCCGGAAGCTTTCGCCTCGGCGGTGGCCGTGCGCGTGTCGGCGTATTCGCCAGTGCTGGAAACACAACCACAAATTTTCAACGGCGGGTGATCGTCGCGCCCGGCGCGCAATTGCCTACGCTGATCTACAACGCACCGTTGTATCCATCCTATCAATACGATGGCTTTTATCAACGCACCGCATTGATCGCACGCTTGCATCAACTGGGAGAAGCGCGCGCCGGTCTTCAGGCGCGCTGGCGGCTGCTCGAAGAAGAAGCCAGACGCGCGGGCGCATTGCCCGGCTGGTTGCGCCCTTACTGAAATCACGCGCTACGCCGAGAATACTAAAACCACTCGCATTACGATTTCAAATATCAAAGGATAAAGAGTCCAAACTATGAAAAAAGGTTGGGAGGCCGTGATCGGCCTGGAAATTCATGCACAGCTTAGTACGGTAACGAAAATCTTTTGCGGGTGTTCGACGCGAACGGGCTGCGAACCGAACTCTAATACTTGCCCAGTGTGTCTGGGCTTGCCGGGCGCGCTGCCCGTCTTGAACGAGCGTGTGATGGAGCTTGGCGCACGCGCCGCCCTCGCGCTCGGGCTTCGCATCAATGAACGCTCCATCTTCGCGCGCAAAAACTATTTCTACCCGGACTTGCCGAAGGGCTATCAAATCTCGCAGTACGACAAACCGTTTTCGGAAAAGGGCGAGCTGGAAATCATGACCGCCGAACGCGACGAGTCGGGGCACGCGCGCGAGTGGCGGCCTATGAAGGTTGGCATCACGCGGCTTCATCTGGAAGAAGACGCGGGCAAGAACGTGCATGAAGGTCTGCCGGACGTTGACCGCTATTCTTACATTGATTTGAATCGCGCCGGAACGCCGCTCGCGGAGATCGTCACGGAGCCGGATTTTCGCACGTCTTGGCAAGCATATGACTACGTCAATCACGTGCGACGCGCGCTGCAATGGGTGGGCGCGAGTGACGCGGATATGGAGAAGGGAAACCTGCGTTGCGAGGCGAACGTCTCGGTGCGGCGCGAGGGCGCGACGGAGTTCGGCACGAAGGTCGAATTGAAGAATCTAAACTCCGTGCGGTTCATGCAGCGCGCCATCGAATACGAGATCGAACGCCACATCAATCTCATCGAAGCGGGCGGGCGCGTCGTGCAGGAGACGCTGCTGTGGGACGACCGCGCGAATGAAGCGCGGGCGATGCGCTCGAAAGAGGAAGCGCACGATTATCGTTATTTCCCGGAGCCGGATTTGCCGCCGCTGATTGTCGGCGAAGAGTTCATAAATCGCGTGCGCCGGGAGATGCCGGAACTGCCCGAAGTCCGCCGCGCGCGTTTTATCAATGACTACGAACTTTCATACAACGATGCCGCGCAGTTGACTTCGGATCGCGCTCTCGCGGATTACTACGAAGCGACGGCACGTGCGTCCGGCAATCCACGCGCGGCGGCGAACTGGATCAAGACGGAATTGCTGCGCGAGTTGGAAGCGTCCAATCTAGCCGTCAGCGAATCGCGCATCACGCCGGAAAATTTAGGCGAACTCATACGCACCATCGAAGCGGGCGCGATTAGCGGCAAGCAAGGCAAAGATGTTCTGGTCGAAATGTTCGCAAGCGGCAAACCGGCGCGCGTTATCATAGAGGAACGCGGCCTCTCGCAAACGAGCGACGCGGGCGAGATAGAGAGCATCATCAACGACGTGATCGCCGCCAGCCCGCAGCAGTTAGCGCAATACAAAAACGGCAAAGAAACCCTGTTCGGCTTCTTCGTCGGTCAGGTGATGAAAGCCTCCAAAGGCAAAGCCAACCCGAAAGTCGTCAACGAACTCTTGCGCGCGAAGCTCGATGAGTAGTGAATAGTGAACAGTGGATAGATGGTTGGCTTTCCGTTCTATCCCGAATTTGAGATGCGATTTCTTTATAGGAGAGACGATGAATCTAAACGGTAAGGTTGCGGTTGTCACGGGCGGAACGAAAGGCATCGGGCGCGCGATCAGCGAAGCACTGTTGCGCGAAGGCGCGAATGTTTGCATCAGCGCGCGAAAGGAAAACGAGATAGAAGAAACTGTCAGCACGCTTGGCGACGCGGGCGAAGGACGCATCGCGGGCGCGGTGGCGGACGTGCGCGAGTATGAAGAAGTGAAAGCTTTAATCAAGCACGCGGTGGACGAGTTCGGCGGCGTTGACATACTCATCAACAACGCGGGCATAGGCAAGTTCGGGCGGCTCGACGAAACCGCGCCGGAAGATTTCCGCGCCGTGCTCGAAACCAATCTCTTCGGCGTCTTTTACTGCTGCCATGAAGCGATTCCCGAAATGAAACGACGCGGCGGCGGCTACATCATCAACATCTCCTCGCTCGCGGGCGCAAACCCGCACCCGGAAATGACCGCCTACAACGCCTCGAAATTCGCCCTTAACGGATTAAGCGAAGCCCTCATGCAGGAAGTCCGCCACGACAACATCAAAGTCAGCTATATCATGCCCGGCTCCGTCAACACCTACTTCAACGACGGCGAACCCGACGCCACCAACACTTGGGAACTCCAACCCGCCGACATCGCCCGCGTCGTCCTCGATTTGCTTCATCACGACGAACGCAGCCTTCCGAGCCGCGTAGAAATCAGACCGAGTAAGCCGCTGAAAAAGTAATTGGGCAACATCTGGTTGAATAATCACATGATGCGAAAGGTTGGATAGCTAATGAACTCTCAAGCGACCATAGCCCCAGAATCCCCCGAAGTCCCATTGCTTAAAAAGCGGTATAACGACGCCTACCTTGTAGCAAGAGTAACTGATGGATTCGGAGGTATGATAAAAGGTATTGGTATAATGGTAGCCATCTTGCTCGTGTTCATTGGACTTGTGTTTATCGGAAATGGGCGTGCTGGAGACGCTACTTTTGCAATGGGTATCGTAGCAATCACTTTCGGCATTTTTGTTGGCATACTGTTCTATCTTCTTGGCGTGCTCGTTTCCGCACAAGGACAGATTCTCAAAGCGTCTCTTGATAGCGCAGTAAATAATTCTCCTTTTCTCACGAATACACATCGTGCGGAAATAATGTCATTAACCAAACAGACTTATGAATCTGTTTCTGCTCCAAAGGAATCAAGTGAGGAATGGAGTCGCAGAATGCAGGAATAAACAGAACACCTGACCGCCCGACAGCAAACTTGGCCTCGTTCTTTGTTTCATGATATTGAAAGCTTCTCACTGGGCGGGAGGTGAAATCCAGCGTTAGATCATAGAAATTAGAGGGCTTATGCATGAACGACAAAAAATCAGTGAATCCGAATATTTTTATTCAAGAATGAAAGTAGAGGTAAATGATCCTGAAGCTTTCAAGTTCAATTTAAGCGCATTTCTCTCCGCCGCTCGTTCTGTGCTTCAGTATGCCCTTGAAGAAGCTAAAATAATGAGGGGAGGGGAAGCGTGGTATAGCGGGCAAGTAAATAGTAGCAAGGTTGCGAAGTTTTTTAAGGATAGACGTGATATTAATATCCATCAAAAACCAATAGCATTGTCCCAGTCCATTACTATTGAAGAAGTACTCAGAGTATCCGAATCAGGTTCCATTACCAAAATAGATGAGCAAGATAGTGTAACAACAGAGAATTTCCCTCCCACAACTTCGTTTTTGGCAGAAGACTCCCAAGATGGCAACTCGACAAAGTTTAGCTATTCCTTCCCGGAGTGGCCTTCTACAAACGATGCGCTTAGTCTCTGCGATATTTATCTATCAGAGTTGAAGGCTATAGTTCAAAATGGCATTAACAATAAATTTCTTACTCCCTAACTTATAAATCTGGAGAAGTGACAGTGGCTGAAGGCTTGAAGATAAGAACATCAAATATGAAACAAGATAAATTTCAGTATGTGACAAATCAAGCGGGCGAGAAGACAGCGATTATCTTGCCCATTGGCGAATTTGAAGAGTTGCTTGAAGACCTGCAAGACCTTGCGTCGGTGGCTGAACGGCGTGCCGAGCCGACTATTTCGCATGACGAACTCCTCGCCGAATTGAAACGCGATGGCATCGTACAAAGTTGAGTGGAAGCGGTCTGCCGTTAAAGAGCTGCGGGATTTGCCTAAAAGTGCGGTTGAAAGAATCTTAAAGGCAGTCGAGCAGTTATCGGTGAATCCTTTTGCTGCGGGCGTGCGGAAACTGGTGGGTTCGGAACATACATACCGCATTCGAGAGGGAGATTATCGCATCATCTACTCTGTTACTGCTTCATCTCTGATTGTAGAAATTATCCGTGTCGGCCACAGAAAAGATATCTATAATCGTTAGCCTGACCAACTCTCATACTGCTAATCGTGCTTCATCAGTGCATCGCGGGCGGCGAGGACTAATTGTAAGGCTTCGTCGGATGTCGCGGCGTGGGCGGTGAGGTGTCCCATCTTGCGGCCTGTGCGTGGCGAGTGTTTGCCATAGAGATGGATTTTGACGTTGGGGAATGCGGCGGCGGCGCGCCAACGGGGTTCGCCCGCGTGCCAGAGGTCGCCTAAGATGTTTGCCATCGCAGCGGGGCGGATGAGTTCGGTCGAGCCAAGCGGGAGATTGCAGACGGTGCGTAGTTGCTGCTCGAATTGGCTGGTCACGCAGGCGTCAATCGTGAGATGTCCGCTGTTGTGCGGGCGCGGCGCGAGTTCGTTGATGAGAAGCGAGCCGTCGCGCGCGAGAAAAAATTCGACGCAGAGGACGCCGACGACGCTCAGTTGTTCGAGCACCGCGTGCGCCATCTCTGCGGCTTGTTTGGCGAGTGGCGCGGAAAGAATCGCGGGCGCGGTTGACGTATCGAGTATGTGGCGGTGGTGGACGTTTTCAATCGCGCTGTAATCAACTATCTGGCCGTCTGTGCCGCGCGCCGCAATCACGGAAAACTCCCGCTCAAGATCAACGAACTTTTCGAGGACGGCTTCCTCGCCGTCGAGCGATGCGAAGGCTTGTTCGCTTTCATCCGGCGATGCGATTTTTGTCTGGCCTTTGCCGTCGTAGCCCCATCCGGCTGTTTTCAGCACGGCGGGAAGACCGAGCGTTCGTAGCCCATCTTCCAACTCTGCGAAAGAGTTGATCGAACGAAAAGGCGTGACGGGAAAACCTGCGGCGGCGAGAAATTGTTTCTCGCGCAAGCGGTGCTGCGTCGTGTGAAGCACGAACCCGCCGGGACGCACGGGGACTCGTTCGGCGACGGCTTCGACGGTGCTGATGGGAATGTTCTCGAACTCGAATGTCGTGACATCAACATCGCGTGCGAAGCGGCGAACGGCATCGAGGTCATCGTATGAAGCATTGATTTCAACGTCTGCGACTTGGCCGGTGGGCGTGTCTGTTTCGGGCGAGAAGGTGTGTACGCGATAACCCATGCGGCGCGCGGCCATCGCAAACATACGACCTAGTTGGCCGCTGCCGAGCACGCCGATGGTTGCGCCGGGAAGAATCACCTGTGTCACGGCAAGACAGCCTCTAAATTTTTCTGTTCCTGCTCGCGGCGAAACTCGCGCAATCTTTCGCGCAAGGCAGGACGCTTGGCGGCGAGTATGCTGACGGCGAGAAGCGCGGCGTTCGTTGCGCCCGCCTGCCCGATGGCGAGCGTGGCGACGGGAATGCCCGCAGGCATCTGCACAATAGAGAGTAGGGAATCCACGCCCTTGAGGGCGCGGCTTTCGACGGGCACGCCGAGCACGGGCAGAAGCGTTTGCGCGGCGACCATGCCCGGCAAGTGTGCCGCGCCGCCCGCGCCTGCGATGATAATTTCAAGGCCGCGCGCTTCGGCTTCCAAAGCAAACTCCGTCATCAACGTGGGCGTGCGATGAGCGGAGACGACGCGGCATTCGTGCGGCACGTCGAAGCGCGTGAGTGTTTCGTCGGCGTGGCGCATCGTTTCCCAATCCGACGCGCTGCCCATAATCACGGCGACCAAAGGCAAGGCGGAAGGTGGAAGGCGAAGGGCGGAAGTTTTTTGTTCATTCCGCTTCTTCGATGTTGCGTTGGACTTTTGCGCCCGCGTGTTCTTCATCTTTCCGCCTTTACGCTTTCATCCTTTCTCTTATTCTCCCTGACTAAGCGAGTAGCCGGGTTGACCGTCGAAGGTGTATAGGTTTTCGGTCTTGATGAAATCATAGCCCGCATCGCTGAAGCGTTTGAGCAGTGCCGTGATCTGTTCGTGCTTGATGCTTGCGCCGCTTGTTTGCGCGATGTAGCGGCAACGGTTTTGATCGCTCATGAAGGTTTCGGGCATTCCGCCGGGATAAACTCTGACGCCGCGATTGCTAATCATAGCAAGTTTCAAATCGCCGCCGCCGAAGTCTTTGATGGCGTTGCCGAGCTTGTCCGCCGCGCCGTCTTTCCAATCAACGAAGACATCAACGCCGATTAATTCCTTCTTCGCCTTCGTGCGTTGTTGGGCAGTGCTGGTCGCCGTCCCGCCGCCGGATTTATAAGAAACAGCTTTGAGCGTTTGCGGTTGTTGCCCGACTCTTGCGATGACCGCATCGGCAAACTCGCGCGTGCCGACTTTTTGTTTGCTCACGCTGTCATCGTAAATATCATAAGTGTGTATGCCGTCTTCAATCGTGCGCAGCCATGCGTTGTGAACGCGCTCGGCGATGTCGGGCTGTCCTATGTGAACGAGCATCATCACTGCGCCGAGCAGAAGACCTGTCGGGTTGGCGAGATTTTGTCCGGCGCGGCGCGGGGCGGAGCCGTGAATCGCTTCAAACATGGCGACGTTTTCGCCGATGTTGGCGGAACCCGCAAGGCCGACCGATCCGGCGATCTGCGCGGCAACGTCGGATAAAATATCGCCATAGAGATTCGGCATCACGACGACATCGAAAGCGTCAGGCGTGTCGGCGAGTTTGGCCGCGCCGATGTCAACGATCCAATGTTCGTTCTCTATGTCCGTATACTCCGCCGCGATTTCGTCGAAGATTTTGTGAAAGAGGCCGTCCGTGATCTTCATGATGTTGTCTTTGGTGAAGCACGTGACCTTCTTGCGATTGTTGGTGCGCGCATACTCGAAAGCATAACGCACGATCTTCTCCGTGCCGGGACGCGAGATTAATTTCAAGCACGCGGTCACTTCATCGGATTGTTGATATTCGATTCCCGCGTAAAGGTCTTCCTCGTTTTCGCGGACGATGACGACGTTCATGTTCGGGTGTTTCGTTTCGACGAACGGATGATACGAAACGCACGGGCGCACGTTGGCATACAGGCCGAGCGTTTTGCGAACAGTCACGTTTAAGGATTTGAAGCCGCCGCCCTGCGGTGTCGTGATCGGTGCTTTGAGGAAAACTTTAGTGCGGCGCAAGGAATCCCATGCGCTTGGTTCGATGCCTGCGGAGTTTCCCGCCAGATAAACCTTTTCGCCAATATCAATTGTTTCAATGTCTAGCCCAGCGCCCGCTTCCGTGAGAATGCGCAGGGTCGCGTCCATGATTTCGGGGCCGATCCCGTCGCCATGCGCGACGGTGATGGCAGTATTCTTCGCCATGTTTTTTGGAGAGCCTTTCGGTTATTAAAAATTGCCGCGACAGTGTATCACGAGGCTTTACGGAAAATCAGTCGCCGGAAGTGAAGCCGCAAACGCAGCGGTTCGCAGGCAAAGAGCAGGGCTTGAAAGCGAGACGATGTTTCCGCTTGACCGTATCGCGTTAACAGTGAGAATGTTATGCGAAATCTTCGGCAGCTTGAAACAGTATGCGAGCAGTATTGCAGCGCGTGACGCGCGCAGAAGTGCGGGTTGAAAATGAAGTCGTGGGCGAGATCAATGGCGGCCTCGTCGTGCTGCTCGGTATCGCACAAGATGATACGAATGAGGATGCGCGGTATCTTGTTGAAAAGATCGCAAATCTTCGTGTCTTCGATGATGCGGAAGGGCGTATGAATTTGTCTGTGGTGGAAGCGGGCGGGGCGTTGCTCGTGGTGTCGCAGTTTACCTTGTACGGGGATGTGAGGCGCGGGCGGCGTCCGTCGTGGAGCGAGGCGGCGCGGCCTGAAATGGCTGAAGCGTTGTATGAATTCTTTGTGGGTGGGGCACGAAAGTTTGTGAGCCGCGTCGAGACGGGAAGCTTCCGCAAAATGATGCAGGTGGAACTCGTGAATGACGGGCCGGTGACGATTCTGCTTGATAGCAAAAAGTTGTTTTGAAAGATGTTGAGATTTTGAATAAAAGATTGGCGAATGAAGTGGAGGCGAACAGTTGAAGAGACTACGGATGAATACGGGATTGAAATTTACTCGCGGCGGGCGAAAGCTATCGTTGTTTATCGGTTTGTGTTTGCTGTTTGTGTCCGTGCTGAGTCTGGCGTCGTGCGGCGAGAAGACGGCGACGAAGGATTTCGACGCGGCTGACGATGCGGCGCAGGATGCTAAAATTAAGACGAATGTTAAGCCTGAAGCGGATGCGGAAGCGGCGGTGATCGAAACGGATTACGGCAAGATCGTGTTAGAGCTTTACCCGAACCTTGCGCCGAACATGGTCGCGCGGTTCAAGCAACTCATCAAGGAAGGTTTTTATAACGACACGACGTTTCACCGGATTGATCCGCAACTCGGAATTATTCAGGGCGGCGATCCGCTCTCGAAAGACGGCAACCCGGATAATGACGGGCAGGGAAGTTCCGCTAATCCGAACGTCGCGGCGGAGTTCAGCGATGTGCCGTATGAACGCGGCACAGTCGGGGCGGCTCGCGCCGCGTCGGTTGATTCGGCTAACTGCCAATTTTATATCACACTCAAGCGACAGCCTGCTTTCGATAAAAGATACACGGTCTTCGGGCGCATCGTTGACAATCAAAGCCTCAACAATGCGGACGTGATTATGGGCGCGCCGACGGCGACGGGCACGGAGCGGCCTGACCCTCCGATTTTAATTAAGCGCATTACGCTGCAACCACGCGCAAGCTTCGGCGCAAGCACCGTTGCTCCGTAAACAAGCCGGGAGATTCAAGGCGCAATAGCAGAGGGCGACGCTCATCAGCGTCGCCCTTTCAGCTTTATCGCTTCGACTCGAAAATTAAATTGTCTCGCTGTCGGCTTTCGAGCCTTCGTCCAATTCAAAACGGTCGCGGTCGCGGCGATCAATCTTGTCTATAAATTCCAGCTCCTCGTTGTCTTCATAGTTGACGCCGACGGCGTGCGCGTTCTCTTCAACATCGGATTGATCCGGCGTCGGATTGTCGCCGGAAACGGATTCCGTGCCGCTGTCGTTGACGTCTTCCCAAGAAGCGTCAATATCTCCGCCCGAGTCTTTGGGCGAAGATGCCGTATTGTTGCGCAGGCGTTGCGCGAGTTTCTCCGGGTCTTTCGGCGCGCGCGCAATCTCTTCTTCCATAAACTTTTCAATCTCCGGGTCGGGCACAAAGTCCGGGTTGTTGCTCAAATATTCAAAATCGTTTGTCTTCTTTTTCGACATTATTCCTCGTCTCCTCGCTGGCTTGCGCAGGCTGTTAAGCTTAATTTGAAACGTGCGGGCACTATAACAAATGGTTTCGGGAAACGACAATCGAAACACTATTCCTCGCCGATTAAATTAACGAGTTCGCCAAAGGCTTTGCTTGACGTTTAAGGTAGCGCGCCCTACACTAAACTTTGATACGCTCCAACACAAACCAACTACATTCTCGTTGCTTTCGGTGAGCGAACCGGCAACTGAACGGTAACTGTAAACCCCATAAAATTTATGCCGCATAATCTTTTTGAGACGCTCCAAAGCTTCCAGCCCGCCCCGAATCGAGCCGGACACTTCTATTCTCTGCCGCAGCTTGAGAAGCAGGGCGTCGGCCCGATTTCAAAGCTGCCGGTCAGCATACGGATCGTGCTCGAATCCGTGCTGCGTAATTTCGACGGCAAGAAGATTGCAGAGAAAGATATCCGCGCGCTGGCAAATTGGAAGCCGAACGCCGAACGCACCGAAGAGATACCGTTCATCGTTGCGCGCGTGCTGTTGCAGGATTTTACGGGCGTGCCGCTCCTTGTTGATCTGGCAGCGATGCGTTCGGCGGTCGCGCGTCTCGGCAAAGACACGGAGTTGATCGAACCGCTCGTGCCCGTTGATCTGGTGATTGACCATTCCGTGCAGGTTGATTTCTCCAGCACCAACGACGCCTTCATGATGAACATGGAGATGGAGTTCAAACGCAATCGCGCGCGTTATCAATTTTTGAAATGGGGGACGCAGGCGTTCAACGGCTTCACCGTCGTTCCCCCCGGAATCGGCATCTGCCACCAAGTCAATCTCGAATATTTAGCCAAAGGCGCGCTTGAAAAAGAAGGCGTCTATTATCCCGACACGCTCGTTGGGACAGACTCGCATACGACGATGATAAACGGTCTCGGCGTCGTCGGCTGGGGCGTCGGCGGCATCGAAGCCGAAGCCGGAATGCTCGGCCAGCCCGTCTATTTTTTAACGCCCGACGTCGTCGGCGTTCATTTGAGCGGTGCGTTGCGTGAAGGCGTGACGGCGACCGATCTGGTATTGCGTATCACGGAGATGCTGCGTAAGGCGAAGGTGGTCGGAAAGTTCGTTGAATTTCACGGCGAGGGCGCGGCGAGTTTGTCTGTGACGGATCGCGCGACCATCGGCAATATGTCGCCGGAGTACGGCGCGACGATGGGCTTCTTTCCGGTGGACGAAGAGACCTGCAAATATTACACGGCGACGGGTCGCACGGATGAGCAGGTGGAAATCGTGCGCAGCTATTTCAAAGCGCAGGGACTCTTCGGAATGCCGCGCAAGGGGGAGATTGAATACAGCCAATTGCTTGAGCTTGATCTGGCGGAAATCAGGCCGGGCGTCGCCGGGCCGAAGCGTCCGCAGGATCGCATCAACCTGCCGGAGTTGAAAGAAAAGTTTTACGATTTGCTGCAAAAGCCCACCGGCGAAAACGGCTACAACAAATCGCCGGACGAAATAGGCAAACGCTATTTTGCGACCATCGGCGGGCGCAATCACTATGCCATGCCGCCGACGCCGGGCGGCGGCCAACAGGCGGCCAACACCGTGCCGCAGGGTGAAGGCAACACGAGCGATAGAGACACCAGCGCGTTAACCGAAATCGAGATGATGAATAATCGTCCGACGCCCGACCGCGTGACGCAGGATTTACCGCCCGATGTCGCGAGGAAAGCTCTCACAGAAGAGTTTCCGCAAACCACTGTCGAACTGGGCGACGGCGATGTGTTGATTGCGGCGATCACTTCATGCACTAACACATCGAACCCGAGCGTGATGATCGCCGCCGGACTGCTGGCGAAGAAGGCCGTCGAACACGGCCTCACGGTTCACCCCTCAATCAAGACATCGCTCGCGCCCGGCTCGCGCGTCGTCACAGAGTATCTCGAAAAAACAGGCTTGCAACCTTACCTAGATCAAGTCGGCTTCAGTCTTGTGGGATACGGCTGCACGACCTGCATAGGCAATTCCGGCCCGATTGATCCATGTCTTGAGGAGACGATCAACGATCACGACATCGTTGCCGCCAGCGTGTTATCCGGTAACAGGAATTTCGAAGCGCGCGTACATCAAAGCATCAAAGCGAATTTTCTGATGAGTCCGCCGTTGGTCGTCGCCTTCGCGTTAGCCGGGCGCGTCGGCATAGATATGTCCGCAGAGCCAATTGGCAAAGATAAAGACGGCGAGGACGTATACCTGCGCGACATCTGGCCGAGCATGAGCGAAGTCAACGAACTGCTCGGCACGGCTTTCGATCCCGAAACGTATCGCAGGCTTTACAGCGACTTCGCCGAACAGAATCCTTTGTGGAACGACATCCCGACGAGCACCGGCGACGTTTACAATTGGGAATCACAATCAACCTACATACAGGAACCGCCCTACTTCGAGAAGTTCAGCATGAAGCCCGGCGAAGCTTGCGACATCAAGGCGATGCGCCCGCTTGCGATCTTCGGCGATTCCGTCACCACCGACCACATTAGTCCGGCGGGGGCGATCAAGCCGACTTCGCCCGCCGGTCATTATTTGCAACTGCGCGGCGTCGGCGTCGAAGACTTCAATTCTTACGGTTCACGGCGCGGCAACGACAAAATTATGGTGCGCGGCACATTCGCCAATGTGCGTATCAAGAACCTGATGGTTCCGGGCACGGAAGGCGGCGTCACCGTGTTGCAGCCCGTCGGCGAACGCATGAGCATCTACGACGCTTCGGTTAACTATCAGGCGGCGGGAATCCCTTTGATCGTTATCGCGGGGCAGGAATACGGCACGGGCAGTTCGCGCGATTGGGCGGCGAAGGGAACGCGGCTGCTGGGCGTCAAGGCCGTCGTCGCCGAAAGCTTCGAGCGCATACACCGCAGTAATCTTGTCGGCATGGGCGTGCTGCCATGCCAGTTCAAAGAAGGCACGAATGCCGCCACGCTCAAACTCGACGGCACGGAAACTTTTGATGTCGTGGGATTAGAAGCGGAGGGAGTGAAGCCACGTCAGGATGTGACGCTGGTTATTCATCGCGCAAGCGGCGAGACGGAAGAAGTGCCGCTCACTTTGCGCATAGACACGCCCATCGAAATTGATTACTACCAGCACGGAGGCATCCTGCCCTTTGTGCTCCGGCAACTGCTCGCGCAACAAGAGCCTGTCTGATAAGCCTTACGGCAAAGTAAAAGAGTCCGCCGCGCATGGCAATACCAGCGCAACGGACTCTTTTACTTTTTGTTGTTAACGCCTAACGGAAAATTATTTTCCGTGTCCTTCGAGATGATCCACGAGCGCATCAAGATAAGCTGCCGTCGCCGCATCGTCCGGGTTTTGATCGGCCAACTCACTGGCGATGCGCAGCGCGTCATACCACACGCCGTACTCCTCGAAAATCTTTGCCTGACGCAAACGCTCTTCCGGCGTCTTCGGCATGGTCAATTTATCCTTCGCCAACGCCGTCTTTAGTTGTGCGGCATCCTCGCCCGACAGCACGAAGAAGCTGACGACCGGCCCCATATCCCAGCCCTTGCCGCTGCTCATCGGTGTCGCCACTCGCCATGAGTAGAGCTTGCCCGGCATTAACTGCTTGGCCGTGTTCGGATAAATCAATTGTGTTGTAGGAACATCCGCTTCGTAAACGACCGGAGCCGTTTTGTTGGCGGCGGCGTCGCCTTCATACAACGTAAAGTGATAAGACTTTGTGCCGAAAGCCGGTTCCCACTTAAACATCGGATGCGGGTCAAAAGCGAGACCTTCAAGCGGCGCAATCGGCTTGCGCACGTCGCCGGCACCGCGCGTTGATCCGGCGGCAATCAAACGGCTGGAGGCATCCTTGCCTGCGTACTGCTCAAAGCCACGCGCACCTCCGGCGGGCTTCGGCAAAGGGCGGCGCGCTCCGCCTTGTGCCTGCACTTGCAGCACAGCACCGGCGGCAATCAAACTAAAAGCTGCAATCGTCAATACAGATTGCGCGAGAGTCTTCTTTACACGTCTCGAAATGGGGGCTACTTGAAACATAATAAACACCTTTCTTTCAGGAAAAGAGCTTTCGGCTCTGCGGAAACATTCGACATATCGCGTATTTGTCGCCTTCTTTTCTCAAGCATACCGGCGCAATACCGGCGTGTCGCACAAATGTTCAAAGGAAAAAGGCCTGCGGCGATATTGATAGCAGCGGCGTCCAAAAACAGCCTCGCCACTAAAGAAACTCTTAATCAACGCCAGAATCCACAAGTTAAGAGCGATTGCGCTGCACTCCAGATGCCACTCAACTGCACTTACTGCCGGAGAGATCGGCTAACGAAGATAAAGTCCTCGCCTGAAATCGTCCGTCGCCGCCTCTTCCCGTCGCTAGTAACTACGATACGGCAATAAAATAAAGTGTGTCAATACTGTGGAGAAGAGTTGACATTTGTCGTTTTAACAATTAAGCTGGAGATTCTTTAAGACTAGAGCGATTCGCTTCGCTGTTTCCGCCGGTATTTCTTATTTCGATCTCTGGCAATTGACCTGTAAAAAGCGTTGCCACGACAAAACGGTTCTCGTAATCCGCCGCAGTAGTTCTTGCCGTTGAAAAGTATACCCCTACTTTCCCTGCAAAGTCCTCAAGCGGCAAAAGAGAACTCTCGATTTGCAATCATCTGAAATGAGGATTGTTTACACGTTTCGCCCCCGTATTTGTGATTGGTGTTTCTAGCTGCTTGAAACCCGCCCTGACCCCTTAGCGTTCTGATGGCAATCAGTCGCGTTTTGACTTTAGGAGTTAAAATAAATGCCCCGCATCGCCCCTCGTCGCCCCCGTCGTCGTTCTGCTATTTTATCGCTCGTCGCCCTGTCGCTTGTACTGACGGGCACGTTAGTCTGGCTTACCTTCGGCTCAGCCTCCGCCGCCTTCAATGGCAAGGACAACCGCTTCTCCACCAACTCAATCGGAGACAGTCTCGCGCGCCTCGCCAGCAATTCAGCGCTAGCTAAATACTTCGGCGGGCTATCTCTGATACAGACCACTGCACCGTCCTGCACCCCTCCGCCCTCCGGCCTGACCTCTTGGTATCCGGGCGATGGCAACGCCAACGACATACAGGGCACGAACAACGGCACGCTGCAAAACGGCGCGGGATTTGCTCCGGGCAAAGTCGGGCAGGCATTTAATTTCGATGGTGTGGATGATTCCGTCAATTTGGGCAATACGGTCGGAAATGTCGGTACTTCAGATTTCTCCGTTGAGTTCTGGATTAGGAAGACCTCATCACGGTTTGAGGGTGTTTTGGGTAAGCGAGAGTCGTGTAATGGCGGCAGCTTCTTTGATGTTCGCGCAGGTAGTGGGCTTAATGTAGAGCTAGATGGAAACTCCTATAATACATTCGGCTCTACGAGAGCGATCAATGATGGACAGTTTCATCATGTGGCAATCGTGCGCCAAGGCGCGACCGCATCAATATACATTGATGGAACTTTTGATGCCAGTAATACTGTAGGCGTGTCGAATATTCAGAATTCTGCGCCTTTTACAATTGGCAAAAGCGCGTGCTCAGGAGTAGACGGGACGCAGTTTTTCACAGGCCAACTGGATGAAATATCAATCTACAACAAAGCACTCAATTCTGGCGAAATCAACGCCATCTACACCGCCGACAGCGCAGGCAAGTGCAAGACGACGACTATCACGCCGATACAGGAGACCAACAGCAATACGCTTACCGTCACGAACACGAACGATGACGGCACGGGCAGTCTACGTCAGGCGATCACCACTGCTAATTCCACAGCAGGCACGCAGACCATTGCCTTCAACATTCCGAGCGACATCTTGGTGCGAACGATTACCCCGCTC
This sequence comes from Pyrinomonadaceae bacterium, assembly GCA_046262295.1. Lineage (GTDB taxonomy): Bacteria > Acidobacteriota > Blastocatellia > Pyrinomonadales > Pyrinomonadaceae > JBHENC01. Next base: position 523,101 of record JBHENC010000001.1, read on the forward strand.
TCTAACCTGCCGTCCATCAATGATCCAGTCATTATTGACGGCACGACGCAGCCGGGTTTCTCCGGTACTCCGATCATCGAGTTGAACGGTAGTTCCACCCCCACGACAAACCCGCTTCCCGGCCTCATCATCAATGCCGGTAACAGCACTGTGCGCGGCCTTGTTATTAACCGTTTTAATAGCGCGGGTATCAGCCTGTTGACGAACGGGAATAATACAATTAAGGGCAATTACATTGGCACGGATGCAGCGGGAACAGCCGACCTAGGCAATGCCTTTGAAGGCGTCTTCATCGGCGATTCGCCTAACAATATAATTGGTGGAACAGCGAACGGCGAACGTAACCTCATTTCAGGCAATAACAGTCACGGCGTTGCCATTGTCGGCGATAGTTCGACAGGGAACGTAGTGCGCGGCAACTACATCGGCACCGATGCCAGCGGAGCAAACCCGCTTGGCAACAGTGTTAACGGCGTAATTGTCGGCGATGCCAGCAGTTTTAGCTCGCCGGCGACCGGCGTCGCGTTCAATAATATAATTGGAGGAACGCCGGAGAACCAGCAAGGCAACGTTATCGCATTTAATGGCGGCAGAGGCGTGCGTATCTTTAGCGCCGGTAGCGTTGGCAACTCCATTTCGTTTAACTCTATCTTCTCCAATGGCGCACTGGGAATTGATATAGGCGCTCTCGGAGTCACACCGAATGACGACGGAGACCCGGATACAGGCTCAAATAATCAACAAAACTTCCCGGTGATAAATTCCGCCGTACCATCTAACGGCACACGTGTGAGCGGCACGCTTAATAGCACGCCGAATGCAGGTTTTGATATTCAGTTCTTCAGCAATCCGACGTGCGATTCGTCCGGCTACGGCGAAGGGCAAACCCTGCGAGGGTCAGTATCCGTCACGACTGACGGCAGCGGCAACGCTAGTTTCGATCAGTTTATTCAAACCGTTGCTTTGGGCGAATTCATCACCGCCACGGCGACTGATCCGAACGGCAACACGTCGGAGTTTTCGCTGTGTAAGCAAGTCGCTAATCCTCCGACCATTCAATTCAGCAGTGCGACTTTCAGCACAACTGAAGGCGCGGGCAGCGTTGATATATTTCTCTCGCGCACGGGCGACACTTCCGGCACATCAACCGTCGAATTTCGACCAAACGGCGGCACCGCAATCAGCGGCACCGATTACACCGCGCTAAACGGTATCGTTACCTTTGACCCGAATGTGTCCATCGTAGGTGTAACCGTTCAAATCACTGACGATTCAATTTTCGAAGGAGACGAGACCGCCAATTTCATTATCGGCACGCCGTCGAATGCAACCATCGGCTCGCCGAGTGAGGCGGTGCTCACCATCCACGACAACGACACCGCGCCAACACCGACTCCCACCCCTACGCCGGTGCCGTCTCCGTCGCCTGTCACCACGCTATCTGTCACCAATACGAATGACAGTGGCGCGGGCAGCTTGCGTCAAGCGATTATTGACTCGAATAATCTTTCGGGCACGCAGACCATCACGTTCAGTATTTCCGGCACAGGCGTGCAAACCATCTCTCCGTTGACTGCGCTTCCGTCAATTACTGATCCGGTTATCATTGACGGCTACACGCAGCCCGGCTCGTCCGCCAACACGCTCGCCGAGGGCGATAATGCCGTATTGCTGATTGAACTCAACGGCAGCAGCGCGGGCGGCAATGGAATAACTATCACTGTCGGCAATTCGTTGGTGCGCGGCCTCGTCATCAATCGCTTCGCGGGCGATGGCATCCTCTTACAGACGGGCGGCAGCAACACGATTGAGGGCAATTTTATTGGCACGGACGCGGCGGGCACGACCGCCCTTGGCAACAGCGTCTACGGCGTCCAGCTCAGTAACTCACCAAACAACACCATTGGCGGCGCAACTCCCGCCACGCGCAATATTCTCAGTGGCAACGGCGGCAGCGGTCTTCGCTTGATCGGCGCCAACTCAACCGGCAACCGCGTCGAAGGCAACCACATCGGCGTGAACGCGGCGGGCGCGGGGGGGCTGGGAAACAGCTTCGACGGCATAGAGTTCTCCATCGCCTCGAACAACACGGTCGTGGGCAACGTCATCGGGAGTAATACGCGCAACGGCATCACGCTCTTCGACAATGCGGCTAACAACCTCATCGAGAACAATTTTATTTCGGGCAACGGCAGAAGCGGCGTCAGCGCGCCGAACGGCGGCACGGGCAACCGCATCCGTTCAAATTCCATTAGCTCCAACGTAAACCTCGGTATTGACCTGCTGGATAATGGAGTAACTGGCAATGACCCGTGCGACGGCGACACCGGCCCGAACAACCTGCAAAACTTCCCCGTCATCACGTCTGCCTCAAATTCAAACGGCAGCACGACTATTCAAGGCACGCTCAACAGCACGCCGAATACTACGTTCACCATCGAGTTGTTTGCCAATTTTGCCGCTGATCCTTCCGGCTTCGGGGAAGGGCAATTCTTTATCGGTTCGATAAATGTGATAACCGATGCTAATTGCAACGCCAGCTTTTCGACTGCGAGCACGACACCTGCCGGACAGTATATTACGGCAACAGCGACAGACCCGGCAGGCAATACTTCGGAGTTCTCGCAGGCCGTGCAAGTCATCACCACTTTGCCGACGGTTGATGTTTCGATCACGAACACGGATTCACCTGATCCGGTGACGGTCAATAATCAACTGACCTATACGCTTAACGTGCAAAATGGCCCGGCTCCTTCCGGCACGCCGAACGCGCAGAACGTCGTCGTCACCGATTCACTTCCCACCGGCGTGACCTTTAATACGGTCACGACATCGCAGGGCACCTGCTTCCTATCGAGCAACACCATCACTTGTAATCTAGGCACGTTGGGCTTCAACGGTTCGGCGACTATTAGTATCAACGTGACGCCGACTCAAACGGGCACGCTTAGCAATACGGCGACGGTCAGCAGCGACAACCCGGACTCGAACACGGCTAACAATTCGGCGACCGCTTCCACGACCGTGCAGCAGCCGTCGCCTCCGGTTGTGACTGGCATCAGCCCGACCTCTGGAGCAGAGGCAGGCGGCACGCAGGTCACGATCACCGGCAACAACTTCGCAGCTCCCGGTGCGGGCACGACGACTGTTTTGTTCGGGACTACACCGGCAACAAACGTCTCGGTCGTCAACAATACTTCTATTACGGCGTCGGCTCCGGCGGGTCGCGGACAGGTACAAGTGTTTGTCCGTAACAGCTTCGGCACGTCGTCAAGCACCACTGTGATCTTTACTTACACGCCGCCACCGCTTGCCAACGCCGCGCCCGCGATTATCGGCACAATCGGCGGCGGTAATCTCGGCATCGTCTTCCCCCGCCCGGATCAGAATTTACCCGCTCCCACGCAAAACGCTGTGACGGGTCTGCCAACGGGCGCGCGACCACATGGCGTCAGTTATTTTGGCAGTGACCGCGCGTTGCTTTCCGACTTTGGCAACTCGCGCATCTTCGTCGTGCAGATTTCCACCAATGCGCTTCTTACAACTATCGATACGAGCAGTCGTTATAACGGTACTGGGACGATTGCCGTCGCCCCGAACTTGAACTTCGCTTTAGCCAACGGCGGCAACAACAGCTTGGCAGTAATCAATGCTCCCTTCAACGCCTCGTCCGCGATCACAACGCTCACGCTGCCCGGCTCCATTGCGGGCTACCAAACGCAGGCCATCGTCTTCAACGCGGCTGGTCGCGCCTTCGTTTATCACACGACCGGCATCTCTGTGCTGGATGCTCCGTATAACTCTATCGCCTTTACTATTCCCGTCAGTGGCAATGGATCGAGCGGCGCCATCGCCATCACGCCGGACGGCAACACGCTGCTTGTTACCGATCTCAGCACCGGCTCCATAAAAATCTTTAACGCGCCGTTTTCGGCCTCGTCCACTGCGGCGACACTAGCGATTAGCGGCGCGAGCGGCTTGGACGGTATTCAAGCCTCCCCTGATGGCACAAAGGTGCTAGTGGTTGGCGCTTTTAGCCCACGTGCTTACGCCATCTCTGCGCCTTTTAATATCAATTCGCTGGTCGAACAACTTCCGCTTGCACCCGGCGTGCTGGCTGGCGGCAGCGGTTTTGAAGATGTCGGCATCAGCCCCGACGGTCAGTTCGCGATTTTTACCGGCAACTCTCCCAGCGGGCCAGCAGCTTTTATCCGCGCGCCCTTCACGGCGGCGGGCGCACGTTCGTTCGCCGTTAATATTAACGGAGGACGCGGTAATGGTGCAGTGCGATTCCTGCCGCCAGGACTCGCGCCGGGACTTACCATCTCCAAGAGCGCGCCCAACACGATCCCTTCGGGCACAAATCTGACGTACACGATCAACTATGGCAACACCGGCGCGGTAGACGCTACAAACACCATTGTCAAAGACACGTTACCAGCGAATACTACTTTCGTCTCGGCCTCCAACGGCGGCGCGCTCAGTAACGGCGTCGTCACTTGGAACGTCGGCAACGTCGCGGCGGGCACGACGAACCAAACTCTGTCGTTAATCGTCCGCGTTGACGCCCCGGCGAATTCAACTGTCAGCAACAATAACTACACTATCCAAGCCGATGGCGTGTCGCCGATTGCCGGCCCACCAGTTGCTACCACCGTCACCGCCCCGACACCGACACCGACGCCGACACCAACGCCGACGCCGACGCCGACGCCGACGCCGACGTTCACCATTAGCGGGCGGGTGTTGGAGGGCGGCACCGACGGCATTGATAACGTGACCGTGACCCTGAGCGGATCACAAACGGGCACCGCGACGACCAACAACAGTGGCGGCACCTACTCCTTCACTGTCCCGGCGGGCGGCAACTATACGGTGACGGCGTCAAGGGCCGGCTACGTCTTTACGCCCGCCAGCCAGACCATCAATAATTTGAGCGCGAACACCGTCGTTGATTTCAGCGGCGCGGCGCAGGCGGCAACACCCGCCGGTAGTAATGTGAGCGTGCAGGTCGGCGATGTTTCACTAACCTTCGCTAATGTCACGCAGGCGGGCACGACCTCCGCGACAAATATTGATCCGACGACAGCCGGGCCGCCGCCAGGTGGGTACGCCCTCTTCAATCCAACCCGTCCTGATGGAAGCCGTGATCAGAAGGGCCTAGACATCACCACGACGGCGACCTTCTCCGGGCCAATCGTGATTAGCGGTACTATCAGTGAGGTGAGCGATCCGGCGGTCTTTGCGCAGTTGAGAGTACTGCACGGCGAGGGCGGCGTGCTGGTGGATCGCACGATTCTGCCGCCCGATTCGCCCGCGCCAGACTTCAACAGCCGGACGATCTTCGCCAGAGTGAGTTCGCTAAGCCCGTTTGTGTTGGCGCTCGCGCCGCCGCCAGCGCCGACCTTCGCCATCTCAGGCCAAATCACGAACATAAGCGGCGCGCCGCTCGGCGGCGTCGGCCTGACTCTAACGGGTTCGCAGACCGGAACGCTCGTCACCGATGCCAACGGCAACTACTCGTTTATCAATCTTGCGCAGGGCGGCAACTATGTTGTGACGCCTTCCAGAGCCAACTTCGTCTTTAGTCCGTCGCAACAGTCCTTCAATGGTCTCGCCGCCAATCAAACGGCCAATTTCCGGGGCGCACAGGCCAATTTCAGTATCGGCGGGCGTGTGACGGATACCTCGAACGGTGCGGGACTCTCCGGTGTCACCGTTATTTTGAGCGGTGCGGGTTCGGCGACGGCCACGACCGACGCCAACGGTAACTACGCCTTCAATAGCCTTGCGGCGAACGCTTCCTATATCGTCACGCCGAACCGTCCCGGTTACAATTTCAATCCGGTGCAGACACCTTTCAGTAATCTCGCCGCCAATCAAACGGCCAACTTTGCGGGCACGCTGCAAGCGACGCCGACGCCGCCGCCGCCGCCGAGCAGCGATTTTAACGGCCCACTCAATCCGGCCGTTTTCACAACCGGTACGTTGACGAATAACGCCGCCGCCTTCAACCCGAACATTACGGTGCAAACGGCGAATGGCAACCTCGAAATTACGACTCCGCCGGGAGCCACCGGCTTCAACGGTATCGTCACGGCCAACCCGCTCGATTTCACGACGACGCCGAGCGTCAGCGTTGAGATTGTGCAGGCGACAAGCGGCGACGGCTCGCAGACGATCTTCGCCGCCGGTAACGATAGCAACAACTTCTTCCGCTTCGTCGTCACAAACAGCGACAACACGTCAGCGGTAACATCGTCAGCGGGCGGCAAAAACAGCGTGCAGATTAAAGACACGAGCACGCCCGGCACGCAGACACTGTTTTTCCAGACCAATGTCAACGGCCAGAAATTCACCACCGGCATTACCTACAACGCGGTGCAGCATCGGTTCTGGCGCCTGCGCCACGAGGCCGTCGAACAAACGATGAACTTTGAAACCAGCCCGGACGCGAAAGTTTGGACACTGCGGTTCAGCTCGCGGATTGCGACAAGCGTCGCGGCGCTCGCCGCCGAGCTGTCGGCCGGTACTTCGAGAGGCGATGTCAATCCCGGCAAAGCCCTTTTCGATAACCTGGCGGTCGCCGCTCCGACGACGATTCAGTTCGGCTCGCCGTTTTACAGCATCGTCGAGAACGGCGGCAGCGCGCAGATCACCGTCACCAGAACAGGCAACACGGAAAGCGCCTCATCCATTAATTATGCGACATCGAACGGGACGGCGACGGCTGGCTCCGATTATACGGCGACATCCGGCACGCTCCGCTTCGGCGTCGGCGAAACCACCAAAACCTTCAGCATCCCTGTAATTGATGATGATGTGGCGGAGGCGGACGAAACCGTTAATATCACGCTCAGCAATCCGTTGGGTGCCGCGCTCGGCTCTCCAAGCCGCGTCGCGCTGATGATTATGGATAACGACGGGCGGACGACCAATCCGCTCGACGATGTCCGCTTCTTCGTGCGCCAGCAATATCTGGACTTCCTGAACCGCGAACCGGATCAGGGCGGCCTTGAGTACTGGGTGCAGAGAATTGTGGAGTGCGGCAGCGATCAGAAGTGCATCAATGCACGGCGCATAGATGTCTCTGCGGCCTTCTTTATCGAACAGGAATTTCAGGATACGGGCAGTTTTGTTTATCGCCTGTACAAGGCAACTTTCGGGCAGCGACCGACATTCGCGCAGTTTACGGCCGACCGCAGTCGCATCATCGGCGGCGCGAATCTGGAAGCGAGCAAACAGGCGTTAGCGCAGGACTGGGCGAATCGTGCGGAATTCAGGAATGCGTATGATAAGTTGACCGAAGCGGAATTCGTTGACGCGATTTTCGCCAACGTAGGCGTGAAGCCGAGTCAGGACGAAAGAACCACCGCGATTCTGGAACTTCTGACCAAGCGGCAAACACGCACCGACGTGGTGCTGAACGTCATCAACAACGACGAGTTCGAGCAGAAGGAGTATAATCAGGCGTTCGTGTTGATGCAGTATTTCGGCTATCTAAGGCGCGACCCGGACGAAGCAGGCTACAACTTCTGGCTCGATGTGTTGAATAACAAAGTGCCGGGCAATTACCGCGCGATGGTCTGCGCGTTTATCAGCTCGGCGGAGTATCAATTCCGCTTCGGCTCAATCAGGACTCGCACCGATGCCGATTGCGCGAAGTGATTTTCGCAAAGGCGGGCGCGTTCGCTTACAAAAAGAACGCGCCCGCTATATTAAGCTGTTCATCCTCCTCGCTATTGAATCTTAAACTTCGCTTTTTCCAAGGACGGAGGACGTTACCCATGCGCCCCGATAAGGGATTCCCCGCGCGTCTATTCTTACTGCTTCTCGCTACCCCGCTGCTTGTTTATCTACTGTTTTCGGCTTCCTCCAGCGCGCAGGACACCGTTACCGGAGCCTTTGAGGGCACGGTCACCAACAGCCAGACGGGAGCGCCGATTCCCGGAGCTGTCGCGCAGATCATCAATCAGCAGACGGGAATTACGATCCCGAAACGCTCGGATTCGCGTGGCCGTTTTTATCAGGGATTGCTGACGCCCGGCATCTACACGATTCGTGTTTCCGCGCCCGGCTTCCAGACGCGCGAAGTAGTGCAACGTCTCTTCATCACGCGGACAGGTGAAGTCGTGCCCGTTCCGGTCACGCTTGATCCCGATACGGTCGGCCCCGCGACGCCCACCGCAATGGCGACGCCCGCCGCGCGTCCCACGCCGCAAACCACTTCAGGCGCAGCAAGCGGCACGCCTTCTTCCGGCAAGCAAAGCACCACTGGGAAGAGCAAGGGCACGGGCACATCAACCACCGGCACTTCAACGGCGGGCGCGGGCGCTTCGACCGCCGGAACGCCGAGCGTCGCCGACACGGACGTGCGCGCCGCCACTAATTCGGTTGACGGCAGACGCGGCGGCGCATTCACCGAAGAAGAAGTCTCGACGCTGCCGCTCGGCGCAACCACTTTAACGCGCACTTTCGATGAATTGACGCTACTTCTGCCGGGTGTCGCCCAGCCGCCGCAAACGCTCGGCAGCGTGGCCGGCCCCGGCGTCGGAGCGGGCGTCGGCACGGCCGGACAGTTCGCCGTCAACGGCCTGCGTTCGCGCGCTAACAATTTTACGGTGGATGGTTCGGATAACAACGACGAAGACATCGGCGTGCGTCGTCAGGGTTTTCTGTCGCTGATTCCGCAGTCAATCGAATCAATCAAAGAGTATCAGGCGATCACGCTCTTAGCGCCTGCGCAGTTTGGCCGCAACATCGGCGCGCAGGTCAACGCCGTTTCCAAATCGGGCGGCAGCGAGACGCACGGCACAGTTTACGGTTTCTTTAACTCGAGCCAGCTCAACGCGCGCAACTTTTTCGATTCCGTGCGCGGCAACGCCGTCACGCCTTTGCGTTCCGGCAATCAAGGCGTGTTCACCGGACAGTCTTTCGATTTCAGTGACCGCACGCTCAACTTCTTTCTCAATAACCCCACTCCCATTACCACGCGCAACCGTAGCGGCGGCGAAGATTCCTTCACGCTCGGCCAGACCGGTTTTGTGCTTGGAGGCCCCGTCCGGCGCGAGAAGACTTTTTACTTCGTTTCCTTGGAAGGGCAAGTCTTAAACGCGACCAGAGAGCAGAGCTTTGCCGTGCCGACCGTTGCGCAACGCGGCGTTTTCGGAACCGGCGCAAGCGGCATCTTCGTTGATCCGTTTACGCAAAGGCCGACGTTCGCCGGGCCAACCACGCGCGACGGTGCGGCCATCTTCAGCCTCTTTCCGTTTCCGAACGATCCGGGCGGCGTCTACGGCGCAAACACGTTTACGGATGTGCTTCCGGCTTCCGGGCGCGGCGCGATTCTTTCCGGCAAACTCGACAATAACTTCAAGTTTCACGGACGCCAGCAATCCGTCACAGGGCGCTACAATTTCACGAACGACCGCCGTGATATTCCCGCGACCAACGGCGCTCTCTTTTCATCTCTGCGCCCGCGCGTGCGCACGCAGAACTTTTCGTTCTTCTTTAACAGTGAAGTCACCGATCCGAACTCGACGAGTCCGATTTTTAATCAAGTCCGGCTCTCTTACGGCAGAACGCGCCTTCGTTTCGACGAGCTACGCAACAGCGAATTCTTGCTGCCGAGCCGGGACTTTCCGCGAATGCCTTTTCTCCTGAACGCGCCGCTGCAACTCAATTTGACGCTCCCGAACGTCGTCGGAAATAGCCTCGTCGCCAACACCGGCCCGATAAACTTTACGACGGGTGGCACGACCGAAACTGAAATCGGCCCCGTCGGTGAAGTCAGAGTCGCGGGCTTTAGTCCCATCGGCGTTGATGTTTTTAACTTTCCACAACGCCGCGTCAACAATACGTATCAATTCGCAGATCAATTAACCTTGCGCACGGGCAACCATAGCTTCGCGTTCGGCACGGACAATCGCCGCACCGAACTCAATTCCGATTTGCCGCGCAACTTTCGCCCGCTCATCACCTTTAACGGCGCGCCGCAACTCGGCACAAACGCGGCGGGCAATCTAGCTTTCACAGGAAATTTCGTGCGCCCCGAAGACCTCGCGGCGGCGGGCGCGGCCAGCGGATTCTTCCAGACTTTAACGGCGGGAAGCGACGCGGCGATTAACCTGCGTTTTTATCAAATCAACTTCTTCGGGCAGGACGAGTGGCGCATCCGCCCGAATCTTTCGCTTTCGTATGGCCTGCGCTATGAGTACAACACTCCGGCGCGCGAAGTGAATCGCCGGGTTGAAAGCAGCTTTAATGATCCGGCACTCAGATTAGTGCCCGGCCTCGCGCGCTTCATCGGCGGGCGCACGCGCACTTACGATTCAGACCGCAACAACTTTGCGCCGCGTGTCGGCATCGCTTACGCGCGCAACTTCTTCGGCTCGACGCGCACAAGCATTTTCCGCGCGGGCTACGGCCTCTACTACGATCAAATCTTAGGCGCGGTCGTCAGCCAATCGCGCAGCGTCTTTCCAAGATTCGTCACGGTCAACGTCGCGGGCGGTTTAGGCAATGCGACGGGGACGCTCGCTCCGCTTAATCTGCTAAATCCCGCGACCAACCCGGATTTGGTGCGTCCCGGATCGCTCAACACGCTCAACCCGGTGCTGACGCTTGCCGATCAAATCAGTCGTATTAATGATCTGGCGAGCGGCGGCAGTGTGCTCCCGAGCGCGAGCGGCGTCGAGGTGACGCTTCCGGCGCGTCGTCTACAGATGCCGAGCGCGCATCAGTATTCTTTCTCCTTCGAGCAACAGTTCGGCGCGAATCTGGTCGCCTCGGCCTCGTATGTCGGCACGCTCGGACGCCACCTGATCCGGTTCACCACACCTAATCTAGGCTCGAACGCGATTCCCGTATTCACTCGTTTCGACGTGGCTTTCTCAGGCGATCCGAGCAATCGCTTTGTGCCGAATTTCTTCGGCCTCGCGCTCGCGCCCGGCACGAGTTTTTCGCCGACGGGCGATTTCAGGGGCGGGCGTCCCGAACCGACGGTCGGCGGCGTCAGCATCTTCGAGACATCGGCCAACTCACGCTACGATGCGCTGCAACTGCAATTGCGCGGACGCTATCGCCGGTCGCTGCAATATCAAATCGCGTACACTTTGTCCGAGACGACGGACGATGTTTCAGACGTGTTCGATGTGGCGGGCGCATCCGCTTTGCCGCAGAACAGCCTGACGCGCGCGGGCGAACGCGGCGCTTCAAACTTCGATGCGCGCCATCGCTTCTCGTATAACTTCGTCTACGATGTTCCGTCCTTCAGCGAAAGCAATCGCGCCCTGCGGTATATCTTTCGCGGTTTGCAGATCGCAGGCACGGGACAATTCCAGACCGGCCAACCCTTCACCGTCAACAGCATTTTCGACGTGAATCTGGACGGCAACCTGACGGATCGTTTGAACTCTGTGAATGGCATAACGGTGACGGGCAATCGCCGCCAACCGCTGCGTTTGACGGCTAATCCCTCAACGCTGCTTGCGCCCATCGGCCAGGATGGAGCCATCGGGCGCAACACTTTCCGCGCCGGAAATATGCTTGAACTCGATCTGTCTGTGACGAAGACTTTTAAGATTTCAGAGCGGAAAAACATTATCTTCCGCACGGATATCTTTAACTTTACCAATCGCTCCAACTTCGGCGTGCCCGTTCGCTTTCTCGAAGCGCCCAGCTTCGGACAGGCGACCGACACCGTCACGCCCGGACGCCGCATTCAGTTCGTGCTGAAATTTACGTTCTGATTTAAGCGGGTGCTAAGTAAGCATGAGAGCAATAGAGGGGCAGGGAACAAACCTTGCTCCTCTAAAACCGGATTTAGACACTCCCTGCTTCTTAGCACCGCTGTCCTTGCTCAGGGAAATCGTTCGAACGAAGAATCCGGTAAAGGCGGAGATTCGGGAGCGGTGTTCGTCGGAACGAACCACAACAATTCATCCGACGCGAGCCAACCCTGCCCTCGCGTTCAATTTATCATCGTCAAACCTCAAATCAACTCGTGCCGCAGATCACGCCGAGGCACCGTTGGCCGCTGCCGATCCGGGAGCCGATCTAGCCGACGTCTTTGCTTTTCTCGATCCCAACGACAACTCGAAAGTCACACTAGCGATGGACGTAGAGGGCTTCATCGTTCCATCGGAACTTCTCAACCTCAGTTTCTTCGCGCCAGTCGTCGTCTACCGCTTTGAGATCGAGAACACCGGCGATGCCAAAGCAGATCGAACAATTGATATTATCTTCTCGCGGCAGACTTCGCGCAGCCAGCCACAAATGCCGGTCTCGGCGAAGGAGAAAACGTGACCACGCCGGGCTACACGGGCTTCCCGAACGGGCGGCGTCCGGGTGACGACACCATCAACTCTCTCATCTACTTTGTTATCAATCAGAGCAGCATCCGCGAAGCCGTTCATCGTAACGATGAGCCGCTGAGCCGCACCTCTCCATTCTTTGCGCCGCCTCATCAGCCGCTAAAAATCCCGAGGTGGACAATACGCAGAACTAGCGAGGTCAGTGCAACTTGGCATTACTCTAAAGAACATGGGCGCGAGGATTTTGCATCATCCTCGCGCCCATGTTCTTTTCTCTTAATACAATCTCGCTATTTCGCGGCCTGTCCGGTCTGCGAGCTGATGGCGATTAAGGGGATCGGCGTGTCGCGGCGGTAGAAGACGCGCGGGCGTTGGACGCTGCGCTTCTGCACGTCTGTAACGGCCTCTTCGCCTTCGACGAACGCGACGTTAGCGCCGACGCTGCGTCCCTGCTGCATCTTTCGTTCCTGCATCTGCGGCACGCGGTTCGTCGCGTAATTCAGCCATTCCTGCAACAGCACGCGCCCGTCACGCGGCGCACCGTCGGCCAGATTCTGCTTGAGTCCTTCTTCGACCAGCGCGTATGTCAAAAGCCCGTGCCCGAGTTCCGTCGCTTCGAGCGCGGCCTGATAGCTTTGCGCGGCGGTCAGAATATACATTCCCTTTTCATAAGCGAGTTGCGCAAGCCCTTTTGAATTCATCGGGCCACGCCGTTTCTCTTCGGCCTCTAAAGCCTGACCGGAATTGCAGGCATCCAGCACGAGCAGTATTTGCCCGGCGGCCACTGTTTCAAAAGCCTGCTCAAGCTCTCTGTCCGAGACGCTGTGATCGAGTATGTTTTTGAAGCCCGCTTCATCCAATCTACGGCGCGAACCTTTGTAGCCGAGATCGTGCGGCAGCAGATAAAAGCGCGATTGATAAGCGATGCCGTGACCGGCGAAGTAGATCACGACGGTGTCTTCCGGCTGCACATCTTTGAGCTTCGCAAGCGATGCGGGCACACCCGCAGGCAAGGCTCCCGCGTCGCCTCCGGCGAGACGCTTCAGGGCGGTCAACATATTCGCTTTGGTGGCCTCGTTATCAAGCAGCGAAACGAGTTCGATTTTGCTGAAGCGTCCGAGCAGGTTTTGCTGGCTGAGTTTCACTTCACCGCTAAAAGCATTGGCGTCGGGCACGGCGAATTTAAGATTGTAGCCGGGATTGGAGTAAGAGTTGACGCCGACGGCGATAATGTACGCCGTCGCCGGTCGCTTCAGGCTATCGGCTCCCGTCAGATTGAGAGTCGCGTCGGCGCTTTTCACGTCGTCACGATTAAAGGCGTAAGCCGTGAACTGGTTCGTCCCGGCAATGATGGGAATGCTTGTTTCCAGCATCGTCTTGCCGCCTTTGTTTTCCAGAACATCGCCGCGCCAGAGTTTGACGAGCGAACCGTTGCGAAACAAACGCACGTCGCGCGCGCCGCTGCCCGTTGCATGATCCTTATCGGCGGGCGCTTCCGCAATTGAAATCTTCATCATCAGATCGCGCTTCGCAAAGGAACTTGCGCCGGAAGTTTCCGCTTCGTTTGTGATAATCGCCACCTGCGGCTGGCGACGATCAATCTGCGAAATCTCCTGCGGCGCTTTCGGCTTTTTGCCCGCGAGGATATCGGCAAGCAGACTCGGATAATAGAACTCGTTGAAGAACGCTTCGACGGGGCGAACCGTGTAAGTGTTCTGCTCGAAGCGCCACAGAATTTGATTCCACGCGGCGGGCGAGCCGTCGAACAATCCGTCTGGCGAAACCACCAGCCAGTCCGTTCGTTGCGCGGACAGCCCCGCTTCGCTTTCGCGTAGAGAGATGAGCGTTGCGGCCAGATCGCCGGATTTCGCGTCCCAGATGCGCGTGCTGCCGTCGTCGCTGCCGGAGGCGAACCAGCGCCCGTCGTTGTTGAAAGCGAGCGCGTAAATTTCGCTCGAATGGCCTGTCAGCGAGCGCGTCGCCTGACCTGTCGCCGCATCCCACATTTTCACCATGTTATCTCTGCCGCCGGAGATGAGCGTGCGCCCGTCGGGGCTGAACGCGACGGCCTTTACTTCGCCCGCGTGGCCGGTCAGCGTGCGCGTCGTCGAACCGCTGGCAACGCTCCACATCATAACGGTATTGTCCACGCCGCCGGACGCGAGCGATTTCCCATCCGGGCTAAAGGCGACGGCGAGCACTTCTCCGGTGTGGCCGGTGAACGTGCGCGTTTCGCTGCCTGATAAAGCGTCCCATAACTTGACTGTTTTATCGGCGCTACCGGACGCGAGTGATTTGCCGTCGGCGCTGAAGGCCACCGCGTTGACTTCTGCGGCATGGCCTTTAAGTGCGCGCGCTTCACGTCCTGTTGCGGCGTCCCACAGTTTGAGCGTAGTGTCGCCGCTGGCGGAAGCAAGTAGCTTGCCATTGGGACTAAAGGCGAGGCCGTTGATGCCGCCTTCGTGTCCGGTCATGCTGCGCACTTTCAAGCCGGTCATCGTATCCCAGAGCGTGACTGTGCCGCTCAAGTTGCCGGAAGCCAACAATGTTCCGTCCGGGCTGAAGGCGAGCGCGTTGACGAAGCCGCCGTTCGGATCGAGCGTATATAACTCGCGCCCGGTCGCCGTTTCCCACAGCTTGACGGTGTTCTCCTTACCGCCGGATGCGAACCATTTACCGTCGGGACTAAACGCGGTTGCGTAAACTCCGTAAGAATGTGTCGTGAGCGTGCGCACGTCGCGCCCCGTCGAGGTGTCGCGCAACTCTATGGTTTTGTCGCCGCTGCTGGTTGCCAGAGAATTTCCGTCGGGGCTGAAGGCCATCGCAATGGATTCGAGCGGGTTATCGCTCGGCGGCGCGGCCACCGTGCGCGTTTCGCGTCCCGTCGCCGCGTCCCATATTTGCATCGCATTGTTTGCACCGGCAGCAAGAATGAAACGCCCGTCCGGGCTATAAGCGACGGTGAGCAGCTTGCCGGAAGTGCTCTGCAAAGTGCGCTTGGCCTGTCCACCGCTTGTTTTCCAGAGCTTTACGGTCGCGTCCAGACTCGCGGAGGCGAGCATCTGTCCGTCCGGGCTGAAGGTGACGGCCGAGATGCGATCCGTGTGGCCTGCCAGCGTGCGCGTTTCGCGTCCCGTCGCCGCGTCCCAGAGCTTGACGCTTTTATCTGCGCTGCCGGAGGCGAGCATATCGCCGCCGGAATTAAAGGCGAGCGCGGTGATTAGTCCGGTGTGTCCAGCGAGAGTCGCTTGTTCGCGTCCGGTGGTCGCATCCCAGAGCTTGACGATCTTTTCGCCGTTGCCGGAGGCGATAGCGCGTCCGTCAGTGCTAAAGGCGAGCGCGCTGATGCTGCCGCCGCCCGTGAGCGTGCGCACTTCGCGTCCCGTCACCGTGTCCCACACTTTGATACTACCGTCAATCGAACCCGAGGCCAGCAGCTTTCCGTCGCGCGTAAAGGCGACGGCTTTGACGCCGAGCGCATGACCCGCGAGCGTGCGCACTTCGCGCCGCGTCGCCGTGTCCCACAGCCTGACCGTATTATCCGCGCTCGCGGAAGCAAGCAGCCGCCCGTCGGGACTGAAAGCAACGGCATCAACGCGCAAGGCGTGGCCGGTTTGCAGCACAAGCTCCGGCCTGTTAGCAGCGGGCGCGGCGTTGGCTGTCGCGGAAATAATCGCGGCCTTTGAGTTGAACGAGGTGGCGGTCAGCGCGCCGCAGAGCGCAGCGAGAACAATAAGCGGCATGAGAAACCGCCGCATTGTGACGAACGCGGTAATTGAATGCGGTTTGTGGCGACAATCTGTTTGGGGGGAATATTTAGTGGTATTTGTTTTCATGGCTTTTTGACTATTGGGGTGATAGTGATGCTGACGTAAGCGAGCGCATATCCTCGAATGAAGCGGCAGCGGCGGCGACAAAGATGGAAAACCCAAGCGTGTGAATCTGATGTTAGAGGAATAACCCGGATCAATTCTTGCGAGAGCAAAGAAGCGATCCACATCCAGATAAAATGAAGTTATTGCAGGTTAGGAAAGTTGTCAAGTTTCCTGAAGCGAACGAGATTAAGCACGCGGAAGAAATCGGGCGCGGGGTAGTCATCGCGCCGCATCATTTGGCGAAGACTTGCCCAGTGTCTGCGAAGGCTTTGAATTCGAGCGCGTTGCCGCTCGGGTCTAAAAAAAACATCGTCGCTTGCTCGCCCGTCTCTCCGGCAAAGCGTGTGTACGGCTCGATGACGAAACGTATGCCCGCCGTGCGCACGCGCTCCGCCAATTCATGCCATTGCTGCATTGAGAGAATTACGCCGAAATGCGGAACCGGCACGTCGTGCCCGTCAACCGCGTTGGCAATCTCGACGCCGCTTTTGCCCGGCTGTAAATGTGCGACAATCTGATGGCCGTACAGATCGAAGTCTATCCATGTCTCGCTACTGCGTCCTTCCGGGCAACCCATCACACCGCCGTAAAAGGCTCGCGCCGCCGCAAGGTCATTGACTTCACCTCATTTCTGATTTAGACAATCCCTAAGTGTTGACAACCGCTATTACTTGAGATATAGATGGTTTCATCAATATCTAAACATGGTTGATGAGAATTCCGCTTCAAGCAGTCTCAATATCTGTTAACCTCACGTTCACAACTATCCAGATAAATTTACAAAGGAACTTTTATATGCGAAACCATAAGAGAAAACCTGTCCTGCTTTTTATTTCACTTGTTGTCGTTGTAGTGACTGCGATGGCAACACTGCGGGGTCAAACCGAAATTGGGAAGCCTCATAAAGACCAACGAACACGTACAAGTAATGACAGCCAATTTCCTTCTGTAGATTATGACTCTCAAGAGTCTGTAGCATCAGAACAAGAAGAGGTGCGACGAGCGCGTGGAAATCTTTACAAAGGGAACGGTATTAAGGAAGACCCAAGAGTGAAGATTATAACGGATACTGATAGTTTGATAGAAAGGCTACCATCTCTGCCAATCCCTCAAAGCGATGTTATCGTGCTTGGTGAAGTTACTAAGGCACAAGCCTTTTTATCAACTGACAAAACCGGCGTCTACTCTGAATTTAATGTTCATATTGATGAAGTTTTGAAAGATAAAACAGGCGGAAATCTTTCCCCGAGTGCTGAAATCGTAATAAACCGTTCAGGCGGACGTGTGAGATTTCCATCAGGGCATATTCAAGTTTACACTTCATCTGGTCAGGGTATGCCAATAGCAAACGGACGCTATCTTCTTTTCCTTAAACACAATAATGCCCAAAGTTTCTTTCTGTTGACCGGATATGAATTTCGTAGTGGTCTCGTATTGCCAGTAGATAACGTAAGTAGTCAGGATATATATAAATCGTTTGATGAAACCGTCTTTCTCAATGAAATACGAACCTCTATTGCCGGTTATTCAAATGCCCCATCTGAGAAAGGTGGTCAAAAACAATGAAAATCACTCAACGCCATTTCATTGTTTTTATCTTATTGGCTTTTTGTTTACTAACTTTACTGTTGGGAAGAAAGGGACTGGTCGTGGAGGGTCAAGGCTGCCCGTCATTAGAACCTGTTACGGTTGGCACAAATCCGCCAGCATCACGAGATGCATGGCCGGCATATGCTCATGTTAAAGTTAACATTGCACAGAATTACAAATACAATGGTGTAACATACAGCTACAACGATACCGAAATTCAAGCTATCAAAACTGCGTTCCAGAACTGGCAAAACAGTGGCAACTGTTCTGGCGTCATCTTTATTCAGTTTATTATAGTAAACTTGGAAGACCCATATAATCTCGATACTAACGGGAATTACGTTTTTATTCATAAAGATTTGCTGGAACCTCGAGCCGATGGTACACCCCGCTTAGCAAGAACAAGTGATGCCAGCGACGGCGCTTCGCTTGTGTATGCAGGTATAGTTACAGATGCTCGTATTACTAATATGACAGCTTTTGCTAAAACGGTAGCACATGAAATAGGACATACTTATGGATTAGAACATTGTAGTAATGGTGAAGCTTGTGGTTCAGTAATGGATGGTGCGGGTGATTATAACGATGCAGGGCCGGGATTCACGGCTCCTACATACTGTGACGTTTTAGCAGCAAGGGCTGCGGGGAATTACTCATGCCCACCACCCAACGGAGGAGGTGGCCAGGAATGCAACACACCAATACCGTGCTCTTACGAGCTAACCGCGCAGGACTCCGGCGCGCCATCGGACTCATCAGCGCAGTGCTGCCAGCTTAGCCCCATCGTCATTGATATTGCTGGCGACGGCTTCGCCTTCACTTCCGCGCAGAACGGCGTGGACTTCGACTTCGACGGCGACTCTATCAAACACCGGCTCTCCTGGACATCTGCCAACAGCGATGAGGCATGGCTGGCGCTTGATCGCAATAATAACGCAGTGATAGACGACGGTACGGAGCTGTTCGGCAACATCACGCCCCAGCCTGACTCGCTGCACCGCAACGGCTTTCTCGCTCTGGCCGAGTATGACAAAGCGGAGAGTGGCGGCAATGGAGATGGCATGATAGATAGCCGTGATGTGATCTTCAGTGAATTAAGACTATGGCAGGACATGAATCATAACGGCAGCTCGGAAGCCGGAGAGTTACATACGTTGCCGGAGTTGGGCGTAGAATCCATTGCGCTTGATTACAAAGAATCCAGACGCACGGACAGATATGGCAATCAATTCCGGTATAGAGCGAAGGTGTACGGCACAAATCATGCCGATTTGGGAAGGTGGGCGTATGATGTGTTTCTGCAAAAAGCGCCATAGGTAAACCTGTCAAGTTAAAAGTAAAAGGCTGCTCTGCATAGAGCGGCCTTTCTCATTTGTCGCTGACAGGGCTATCTTTCAACAGTGTAAGATTCTCTTAATTCGACAAGACCTATACTTTTCGACCAAAGTCACACTGTGTATTAAATTTGCAAAATCTTCGCTTACGCGAAAATTCCTCCTTAAAGCTCGATCTTTGTGAAGCCGTGCCCTATTACCTGGCGAAGACCTGCGCGATGTCTGCGAAGGCTTTGAATTCGAGCGCGTTGCCGCTCGGGTCTAGAAAAAACATTGTCGCCTGCTCGCCCGTCTGTCCGGCAAAGCGTGTGTACGGCTCGATGACGAAACGTATGCCCGCCGCGCGCACGCGCTCCGCCAATTCATGCCATTGCTGCATTGAGAGGATCACGCCGAAATGCGGAACCGGCACGTCGTGCCCGTCAACCGCGTTGGCACTCTCGACGCCGCTTTTGCCCGGCTGTAAATGTGCGACAATCTGATGGCCGTACAGATCGAAGTCTATCCATGTCTCGCTGCTGCGCCCTTCCGGGCAACCCATCACACCGCCGTAAAAGGCTCGCGCCGCCGCAAGGTCATGAACCGGAAACGCCAAGTGAAACGAACTATTCATCACTCATTCTCCGCCGCTAACGAGTAAGCGTATGGCTGTCGTCGCGTATTCCAATCTCTCGTCCTCATCATCTCTGTTTTCACATTGGGATTCAAGGCAAAAAGGACGCGCGCCCGCCGCGCCCGATACGCATATTCGTGAGCCACCACAGAGAGCGACGTTTTAATGCGGAAGGCATGAGTTGCTCTGTGATGACCGGCGTGCGTTGAATTGTTCCGTCTGTTGAATGAAGTATCGCGTTGCCGGTAAAACGTAAATAGAAGAAGCTGCTGTCAACCGGCGTTTGCTGCTCGATTTGCAAACTCCATTGCGCCGCGCCTTCACCGGCGATGAGTCGAAGATCACGCGGATAGCGTAAGCCGAAGAGATGCCTGCGCCAGCGGGAGGCATGGAATTGCGGTTCGTAACTTATTAATTTCTTGTCGCGCACCGTATATAGGCGGACGACGGGCTGTGTTTGCCCGTGTTCGAGATAGCGGTAAAAGATCGCGGTCGAATCTATGAAGTGCGCGCGTCCCCATTGCCATTCGCAGATCGTCGCAGGCATCCAGCGCGTATCGCGGTTGTGATCGTGATAACCCGTGCCCGCCCACTCGCGCCTCTCGCTCTGCTTGCCGTTTGCTTCACTGATATTAATCGTTCCCACAACACGGCAGCGCGGCGCAACGAGATTCCAAACGTGCGCGGTAGTTTCATTGACCGCCTTTGTTTCATCGCTTGATGAGAAATTACCTTCAATCATTTTCCATGCAAGCGAAGCTTGCAGCCGCCGCCCGCCGCGCAGAGGCGTGTCAAGCTGCAACTCGTAAATTGCTTCGCCCGTTTTGCTTAACCCGAAACAATTGCTTCCGATGCGGCATTCGGGATGATCCGTGCGGGCGCTTAATTCGTGCGGCTCATATTCATTGATCGCGCGCCAGACGAAATGCCCGTCGCGGTAAAGACTGACGGCGACGGCAGGGAATTCGCCTGCCTGCGGCGGTTCGCGCGTGCCCTGCAAGTGTTCGGCAACAGCGCGATTGTAGCGTGGCGAAAACATAAAGCCCGCGAGAAAGATGATCACCAGCGTTTCGCGCCCGTCGTCGCTCGTCGCATCGAAATACCACCATTCGTAGGCTCCGGCCTCTGTGTCCGCGTGCCACACGTCATCGCGTATGCTTGATAGAGCGCGCAGCCCGCCAATATCCGAAAAGGCTGTCTTCTCATTTATGAATTTCACGCGCGTAAGAGTACAGGCGAATCGCGGAGATTGAAAAGCTTGCAGGAAGAACTTAGACTTAGGTGCTGGCGCAGTGTTGAAGTAGAATTATAGCCATCGAAATGGCGGATGGAATAAAGCCGCCGCCGCTCATCGTCTGAAGCAAACATTTCACATCTTAAAGGAGTAACTCTTATGTCATCCGCACAACCGACCGCCGGCAATACGCCGCGACGTTATCAACTTCTTATTGACGGAAAGTGGGTGGACGCCGAATCCGGCAAGACTTTCGAGACGCCGAATCCGGCCACCGGCCAAACTTTAGCCGAAGTCGCCGAAGGCGATGCCGCCGACATCGAAAAAGCAGTGCAGGCCGCGCGCCGCGCTTACGAAGGCAAGTGGTCGAAGATGAGCGCGCGTGATCGCGGGCGACTTCTTTACAAGCTGTCGCAACTCATCGAACAGAACGCCGCCGAACTCGCCGCGCTCGAGACCGCCGACAACGGCAAGCCGATACGCGAATCATCCTACGTGGACATTCCGCAGGTCGTCGAAAATTTTGAATACTTCGCGGGCTTCGCCACCAAGATCGAAGGCGAAACGATTCCCGTCTCCGGCCAGATGTTGAACTACACCTTGCGCGAACCTCTTGGCGTCTGCGGCCAGATCATCCCTTGGAACTTTCCGCTTTTGATGGCTGCGTGGAAACTCGCGCCCGCGCTCGCGGCAGGCAACACGATTGTCTTAAAGCCTGCCGAACAAACGCCCGTCACCGCGATGGAGCTTGGAAAGTTGATACAGGAAGCGGGCTTTCCAGACGGCGTCGTTAACATCGTTCCCGGCTACGGCGAAACGGCGGGCGCAGCCCTCGCGTCGCATCCGGGCGTGGACAAAGTCGCGTTCACAGGCTCGACTGAAGTCGGCAAGATAATCGCGCGCGCGGCTGCCGACAATCTCACCAAAGTCTCGCTTGAACTCGGCGGCAAAGCGCCCAACATCGTCTTCGCCGACGCCGACATCGAACAGGCCGTCAGCGGCGCGATGATGGGCATCTTCTTTAATCAGGGACAGGTTTGCTGCGCCGGTTCGCGCCTCTTCCTCGCCGAAGAAGTGAAGGACGAATTTCTCGAACGGTTCAAAGAGCGCGCGCAAAAAGTCAAAGTCGGCGACCCGATGAACAAAGAAACGCTGATGGGGCCGCAAGTCTCCTGCGAACAACTCGACCGCATCAAAGGCTACGTGGACATCGCGCGCACCGAAGGCGCAACCGTCTACGCGGGCGGCGGCGCGCCGCAACTCGACGCAGAGTTTCAGAAAGGCTTCTTCTTTCAACCGACGATTTTCAGCGAAGTCAAAAACAGTATGCGCGTCGCGCAGGAAGAAATCTTCGGCCCCGTCGCATCCGTCATCACTTTCAAGGACGAAGCCGATTTGCTCAAACAGGCGAACGATACTATCTACGGCCTTTCGGCAGGCATCTGGACGCGCGACATCACACGTGCGCACCGCTTCGCCCGAGACATTAAAGCGGGCACGGTCTGGATTAATACTTTCAATATGTTCAACGCCGCCGCGCCGTTTGGCGGCTACAAGCAATCCGGCTACGGGCGCGAGATGGGCAAGCACGCGCTCGAAATGTACACGCACATCAAGAGCGTCTGGGTTGATCTCTCAGGCAAGCCGATTGGCTGGTACGGCAAATAGCGAAACAGCCGTAACGATTCCAGCGTGAATAATAACAAGACCGCCGCGTGTCCTCTCCCGTCGCGGCGGTCTCGGGCACAAGGCGCTTCCGTAAAGAAGGCCGTGCCGTCGGGATGGTGCACGCATCCCGATTCAATAAGGGTCTAGGCTACCTTCAAGCAGGCGCGCAACGGTTTCGGCAATTATTAAGACATCTTCCGGCTTGCGTAAAAACATATTGGCTCCGGCGGTGTATGCTTCGCTTTCGCAATTGCTTGCCGAAAGCATGATGATCGGCGTGCGTCTGTAATGCGGAAAGCTGCGGGACTGGCGCACGAGTTCAAGGCCGCACACGCCCGGCAGCTCGTTATCGAAAAGCAATAGATCGTAGCGCGCGTCGCTCGCAATCTTTCGCAGGGCGTCGTGTCCGTCTTCGCACACTTCGACGTGCCAGCCCTCCAGCTCCAGAGTGTCTCTGACGGCGTGCAGCATCATCCGGTCATCTTCGACGTGCAGGATGGTAACGCAATGCGCTTCGTTATCTTCCTCTATGTCGGGTGAATCTTCGTTGCGCTCGGTGTCGGGAGTAATGATGCTACGCCTTCGCGGTCTGGGGGTGATGCGCGCGTGAAGCAGCTTTTTGTGGCGCGTGTTGAGCAGGACGATCAGGTTCTGGTGATGTTTGAAGCCGAGCAACTGCGCCGCCTTCGACACTGCGCCGCTCGCGTCTTTCAAGGCGCGCTCGATCAGACGCGCTTCGTAGTGGTGTACCGCCTGCCGGAATGAGAAGCCTTTCCATGACGGGGGGACGGGCAGCGCCCCGAATAAGAAAAGCACGCGGCGGGCGCATTGGCTGAGGCGCACGAGCATACCGGAATGGCGCGAATTGGCGAGCAACTCGGCGGCGCGTTCATATGTCGCGCTCAAGTCGGCCATCTCCAAACGCTCGCCCATCTCTTCGATTATGGTCAGTGCGGCCTGTCCCGCGCCTTCGTAGTCTCCGGCATTCTGCGCGATTTCGACGGCGCTCTGGAGCGTCAGCCGCGCCTGCTCGTGATGGTTGGTGCGGGCGAGCGCCGTCCCGTAAGTGGTCATCGCTTCGGCTAGGAGAGCCTGCTCGCCGCCCTTTTCGAGAATTCGGACGGCGGCGTGAGCGAGCTTTTCGGCATCGGCATTGCGGCCTTCGGCGAGAAACACGCGCGCCCGCGTCTCGTCCACCTGCGCGGTGTGGAGGCTATCCTTGAGGCCGGTAAAAAGTATTTGAGCGAAATCGAGATGCTCATGCGCTTCTTTGAACTTGCGCACGGTGGAAAACAGGAATCCCAGATTGTTCTCGACGCAGGCAAGGTGGCGCATTTGCCCGGCTTGCTCGAAGTGATAACTCGCGGCAGCATATTCGATTAGCGCACGATCAATGTAATCCGCACGGTATTCCACTTGGCCGAGAAACATCAACACAGTGGCGAAGCCAGCATGAAACTTTCCGTTGAGTGCATGATTATCACTCTTTTCAAATAATTGTGCAGCTTCAATATGAATCCGTAAGGCATCGTTGAATCTCTTTGCCGATCTTTCAACTATTGCACTACGTAACAAAGCAACAGCTTTTTGCTCAATGTTTGCGTCAGTAAGTCGGCTCAACGCTTCCTGAAGCAGCACACGCGCTTCGTCAAATGCGCCTTCACGCCAGTAACAGTAAGCGAGGTCTGTTTGTGCTTCTGCTACTTTCTCGGCACTCTGTAACGCTTCAAACAACGTGATACTCTCGCTAATCAAGTCTTTCGCCGTTTCCTGCGTGCCTGCAATCTGCTTGGCGCTGCCGATATATCCGGTCAGCACACCGGCACGTAAAAGCACTTCCGCCGCCGTCGCTTGGTCGAGATTATCTAACACGGGGCGTGCGCCGATGACCTGCCACAGTTCACCCAATGCGGTACGCGCCGCTTCGTAGTTGCCCGTCCTTTCCATTTCCTTTGCGAGTTGGCAGCGCAGCATTGCCCGTTCGCTATCGGTTAGGTTCGGATCAGCAATTTTGTGACGTAGCTCTTTCACTAAATTCATATGAGGATTACCTTTCTGTATGCTTGCAATTATATTTGCAACGCGGGTTGTAAAGGTGCATCCTAGTTGGCCGGAGCGTTACCGGCGTTAAGATGCACGTGCGGGTTTCGTCTTGAGTGCTTGGACTACGCTTAACCATCACTTGTAACCAAAACTAAAACTTTCAGGAGAAAACAATGAAAAACCTAAGACATCTCTGCGCCGCTGCTGCGTTAATTCTTACTCTCGCTTTTTCTACGCTCGCGGGCGTGATAGAAATTGGAATCGCATCGCCGCCACCAACTCCAACATCAGCAACGGGCATAATAGAAACCGGAGTCGCATCCACCAGCAGCCAGCCTGCTGCGCCTTCGCTGGCTGAAACTGTGCTAAGCCTGCTGCAAAGCTTGCTCTTGCTCAAATAACTCTTACTTCCACGAAGCCAAGCTGCGCGACATCTCCAACGCAGCTTGGCTTTGTGCCTTCATCTTCACTCACGGCCTCGCTCTCACATAATCAGTCAATTTAGCTAAACTTGTGTAAGCGTTACGTTTTCGCACCCTTGCAAGAATCTTGCAAGGTCTTACGAAGTGATTGCCAGACCATCCTCCCAGCGCGTACCTGTTGTCGAAATCGCTACGGGCGGCTCGCTTCACACTCTATATATGCGGCGAGTGCCTAGAATCGGGGGCGAGGTGGCTTTCCGTCATGCAGGAGAGTAACCCTGTGCGCGCCGGAAATCAACAGTTTTCTTTTGCTATTTGGATGAATTTAGAGAAGTTATAATATCTTGC
Source organism: Pyrinomonadaceae bacterium (assembly GCA_046262295.1). Taxonomy (GTDB): domain Bacteria; phylum Acidobacteriota; class Blastocatellia; order Pyrinomonadales; family Pyrinomonadaceae; genus JBHENC01. The sequence continues at coordinate 548,542 of JBHENC010000001.1, forward strand.
AAAAAAAATTGCAGTAAGTTCATAGCCATGTTAATATCCGGCCTGCGCACTTTATTAACGCCGGTGGGTTCTCAAAAAACTTCGCCGGTCTCACATCAACCCTCTAACAAAAGGAAAACATCATGACTCAATTGCCAAAAAGACTCATCAAGCGACTGGTTCTCCTTGCCGTCTGCTGCATCGCGGCGACCGTCTTTTTCTTCACGCCGGTATCGAAAGTCAGCGGGCTTAAAACTGCTGCTGCTCCAGCGCCTAGCTGCTACTATACACAAATGTACACTTACTATTCCGACTGCGACTACACTTACGTGGTCGGCGGGAGGGACTGCGGAGGTACATATGGAACTGTAACCCCCTTTTACACTAGCGAGACAATTGTCTGTGGCGGCTGTGAGCAGCCCTAAGCGGGTAGACACCTCCACATCGTGGTATAGGGGCGTTAAACCAAGCGGCCTCTAATCAATTTATCAAGCGAACAGGCGCTCTAACGCTCGGCATCACCCGCCGCGACGAGACGTGATCACAACATAGTCTTGCGGATGAAAGCCGCGCTATTCGCGGTCGGGTGCATGCCGTTGTTAGATGGCGTGCATCTTTAGAGCAACTTCTTGAACTCTTCAACACTCAAGCCAGCATCACGCGCAATGCCGCCCATCGTAAATGCATTGACTGGATTGTGACGTGGAATAGTGACGATACGGACTCCATCAGACATAACGATATGCTTACCCTGACGAATGATGCGCAAGCCAGCCTTCTCCAAAGCCTTGACTGCATCAAGGTGATTGACGCCGGGAATCTTTGGCACAGCTAAACTGTCACCTCGACTTCTCGGACTTCTTCACCCTGCACCAATTCATCCAGCGCGGCAAGATAATCTTTAATGGCATCGTGAATATTTTCAAGCGCCTCGACTTCTGTCTCACCTTGAGACCAGCAGCCAGGTAATCCCGGACATGAGACGCTGTAACCTTCATCCGATTTTTGCAAGCGGACTTTGTAATTCATCCTTGAACCTCCGGCTCAGATTATACCTTCACATAGATTCAACAGCCATCTAACATATGTTAGAGCGCCTGTTCGCTTAATACTGCTTGTTTATGGCTGAAAGCTTTGCATCAAACGTGCATCGGCGTTAGTATGGACGGCCTAAAGTATTTCCGTCCGAATTTGTATCAAAGGAACACACTGCCTTGCACACGCGGCGTTATCTTGCCCTTCTGCTCATTCTTACTATCTTCGCTTCCGTCACTTTCAGCCAATCGAAAACGCATCCGGGCGATAAGTTTCGCCAACTCGAAGAGATTCTACCGACGCCGACAGAATATCGCACCGCGTCCGGCGCACCCGGTCATCGCTACTGGCAGCAACGCGCCGACTATGCCATTGATGTTGAGTTGGACGACGCGCGCCAGCGCATCACGGGCACAGAAAAAATCACTTACTACAACAACTCGCCCGACACTCTGACGTATCTCTGGCTGCAACTCGATCAAAATCTTTTCGCCAAAGATTCCGACACCTTCAAGACCCAGACCGCGCCCGATTTCTCGCGCATTCCTTTTGCGACGATTGATAATCTTTTGGCACGCGAAGGATTTGACGGCGGCGACAAGATAGCCGCCGTGCGTGACGGATCGGGCGCGCCGCTGCCGTTTGTGATTAACAAAACGATGATGCGCGTTGATTTGAAGTCGCCGCTGGCGAGCGGGCAGTCAACCGCTTTTTCGGTTGATTGGAGCTACAACATCAATGACGCCAAACGGCTCGGCGGGCGTTCCGGCTACGAATACTTTCCGCAGGACGGCAACTACATTTACGAAATCGCGCAGTGGTTTCCGCGCATGGCTGCCTACAACGATGTCAGCGGCTGGCAGCACAAGCAGTTCTTAGGCTCCGGCGAATTCACTTTAGAGTTCGGCAACTACAACGTGCGCATCACCGCGCCCGACGATCACATCGTCGCCGCCACCGGCGTGCTGCAAAATCCGAACGATGTTTTGACGAGAGCGCAACGCGAACGGCTCGAACAGGCCAAGACCGCGCCGCAGCCCGTTTTAATCGTGACGACCGACGAAGCGAAAACCAACGAAGCGAATAAGCCGAAAGGTAAAAAGACGTGGGTCTATGCTGCAAAAGATGTGCGCGATTTCGCTTTCGCTTCGTCCCGAAAATTTATCTGGGACGCGCAACTTCATAACGTGAACGGCAACCGCACGATGGCGATGTCTTATTATCCGAAGGAAGGCGAACCGCTCTGGAGCAAATATTCGACGCAGGCGATTATTCACACGCTGAACGTCTATTCGCGTTACACCTTCACGTATCCATACCCGACCGCCATCAGCGTTAACGGCCCCGTCGGTGGCATGGAATATCCCATGATCTGTTTTAACGGGCCGCGCCCCGAACCTGACGGCACATATTCGGCGGGCACAAAGTACGGTCTCATCTCCGTCGTGATACACGAAGTCGGGCACAACTTTTTCCCGATGATCGTCAATTCAGACGAACGGCAATGGACTTGGATGGATGAGGGACTCAATACTTTTCTGCAATATTTATCGGAGCAGGAATGGGAGCGTGACTATCCTTCCAGACGCGGCGAACCGAAGAACATCACGGAGTATATGCAATCGGAAAATCAAGTGCCGATCATGACCAACTCGGAGTCCGTGCTGCAATTCGGCAATAACGCTTACGGAAAGCCCGCGACCGCCCTTAACATCCTGCGCGAGACCGTGATGGGGCGCGACCTCTTCGACCGCTCGTTCAAAGAATACGCGCAACGCTGGAAATTCAAACGCCCGATGCCCGCAGATTTTTTCCGCACGATGGAAGACGCTTCCGCCGTTGATCTCGATTGGTTCTGGCGCGGCTGGTTCTACACGACAGACCACGTTGATATCTCGCTTGAAAACGTGCGCCTCTACACGATTGATACGCGCAACCCGGATACCGAAAAAGAGAACTCGCGGCGTGAAGCAGCGCGCCCCGAAACGCTCTCGCAGCAGCGCAATAAACCTTTGCCGAAGCGCGCCGAACAATTCCCGTCGCTCAACGATTTCTATAACACCTACGATCAATACAGGGTGACTGACCGCGACCGCGAAGAGTTTCAAGCTTATCTCGCCACGCTGACCAACCGCGAAAAAGAGTTGCTTAACTCCGGCCTGAACTTTTACGTCGTTGATCTTAAAAACGTCGGCGGCCTCGTGATGCCCGTGATTCTGCAAATGGAATACACGGACGGCACGACCGAAGAACTGCGCATCCCCGCCGAAATCTGGCGGCTCAATAATTCCGATGTCTCCAAATTAATCGTTACCAAAAAAGAGATCAGAGCCATCACGCTCGACCCGCATCTCGAAACCGCCGATGTGAACGTCGAAAACAACTCTTTCCCGCGCCGTCCCGTTAAGTCCAGATTCCAGATTTTCAAAGAGCAGCAACGCCCGCGCAATCCCATGCAGGAAATCGAACGCAAACCGTTGCCGCCGCAACAGCAACAGATGCCGCAGCCGCAACAACCGCAACCGTCTGCCACGCCCGCCGCCTCGCCGACGCCTGCGCCCGCAACTAGGCCGTAATCTTTATGAAACTCTCGCGCGCCATAACCAAAGCGATTCTACTGCCGCTCGTTTTCGCGTGCGCCGTCGCCTTAAACCTCAACCCGAAGGCAGCGGCGCACACGTTTCACACGAGCCTGATGCGGCTTGAATACAACAGGCAGGAACAACTCGTGGAGATTTCCATTCAGGTCTTCGCGCACGACCTCGAAACCGTCTTGAGCAAACGCGCCGGTAAAAACATACGCCTCGATAAATCGCCCGATGCCGCTGCGCGCACACTCGCTTACCTGCAAGATGCCTTCACCTTAAAGAACCGCGACAACCAGACAAAAACGCTCGCGTGGGTCGGCATGGAAACAAAAGCCGACGCCGTGATGCTCTACGTCGAAACCAAAATGCCCGAAGGCCTGAGCGGCGCACAAGTCCGCGATCAAATCTTCTTCGATCTGCTACAAGACCAGATTAATCTCATCAACGTGAGATACGACGGCAAGCACACAGACCTCGTCTTCAAACCGGGCGACGGGTTCAAGCCGCTTGCCGAAGCAGCACGCGATAAGTGAGATCGAATCGCGCGAACTATTTCAGGATTCTACGAAAGCTCCTCTATCTCACAACGCAAAATCTCCGCGACGCTCCATGCCTGCGCGATGCAGCCGCGCGGCGTGTGCGGGGCATCGCCGTCGAAAATCTCCGATACTTGATTAAGACCGGCGTCTAATAAATGTTCGCGGAACCCTTGTGTCCACGCACGTGCCTGCGCGAGAGCTTTGGGCGTGCGGCCTTGTGTGTTGAGATACGCGGTGATGAACGGCCCCATCAGCCAAGACCAGACAGTGCCCTGATGATACGAGCCGTCGCGCGCAAGTGAATCGCCTTCATAGCGTCCGCGATAGGCCGGATCATGGGATGAAAGCGAACGCAGTCCGTAAGGTGTCAGCAGTTCGCGCTGCACGGTTTCGACAACGCCGCGCGCTTTTTCTTTAGAGAGCATTGAAAAGGGAAGACTCGCAGCGAAGATTTGGTTCGGGCGAATGGCGGCGTCCGGCGTGCCGTCGTCGCTCACGACATCGTAGAGACAACGCGCCTCCGCGTTCCAGAATTGTCGGTTGAAACTTTTCTTGGCGCGGTCGGCGAGTTTGCGGCAATGCTCGCGCATGGTTTCGTCTTTGAAGCGTTCGGCCATGCTTTCGATAATGCGCAGAGCGTTGTACCAGAGAGCTTGAATCTCGACGGGCTTGCCGATGCGCGGCGTGACAACCCAATCGCCGATCTTCGCGTCCATCCATGTCAACTGCACACCCGCTTCACCCGCCCGCAGCAGCCCATCATCCGTCACACGAATATCATAGCGCGTGCCGCGTTCATGCCAATTGACGATCTCTTTAAGCGGCTTGTAAAAATTCGCCTGCACAAAGGGCGCGTCGTTCGTGCGTCGCAAGTATTCGTGGATGGCATGAACGAACCAGAGCGTTGCGTCCACAGTGTTGTATTCCGGCTCGTCGCCCGAATCCGGGAAACGGTTTGGAATCATGCCCCAGCTTAAATGTTCAGTGAAGGATTTTAGAATATTGCGCGCGGTGTCGTACTGCTTTGTCGTCAGCGCGAGGCCGGTCAGCGAGATCATCGTATCGCGTCCCCAATCCGTGAACCAGTGATAGCCTGCGATGACGGATTCATGATCCGCGCCGCGCCGAATAATGAATTGATCGGCTGCCGTGCACAGGGCGCGAGCATATTCGTCATTCGTCTCGACGCGCGCCTCGATGTTGGAGCGTCGCGCGCGTTCTTTATCTTCCATTGCCTGCGCTTCAGCAGCGTTATGTTTTTCTGTGGAAGCGATAATGCTCTGCGTTGCGCCGCCGCTTAACTCGAATGTGAGCGTGCATGGATTGTAAAGGTCTTCGCGGAAATCGAAGCCGCGCGCCATCTCTTCGAGTAGTTCAAACTGCCTGTACCACGCGCTTTCCGTTTGCGTCGCCCCGGCCGTATGCGCGAGATAAAGGGATGGCAGCTGATTAAGCGACGAGTTGATGCGAATGACGCCGTCGCCTTGCTCGACCTCGAAACGTGTGTTGCCGTTTTCGTGTTGCAGGGAATGATAATCGCGGAAGGCGACGAGCGGGCGCACTTCAAGCACCGCGTTTGACGGCACATCGCCGCTCGCTTTGTAGCGCACGACGACTGTATTCTCGCCTTGAACAATAAAAATTCTCTTTTCAACTTCGAGTGCGCCGGTGCGAAAAACGAAGATCGGAAACGGATCGAGGCGAAAGCTATGTAACAGGCGATAGCCCTGCGGGTGAACCGCGCCGGGATATTGATTCGTACCGAGATCAAAGCGTTCGCCGTTGATGATGAGCGTTTCTTCGAGCTTCGACAGCAACGCGACGCGCGCCGCCGAAGATGTTTGCGATGCGACGAGCAAGGCGTGATAGCGCCGCGTGTTGATGCCCGCGATGGTTGACGAAGCAAAGCCGCCGAGACCATTTGTCTCAAGCCACTCTCGCTTCATCGCAGCATTCAGGTCTGTGCGGATTTCGGCGTTGAAATTTACCATCGAAGATTCGGCCTCCGTTGAAATATAAACGGCGAGGTGTTGAAAAGAGATTGCGCGAGAGTTCGATTGCTTGCTACTTGACCGATAACTTAACGGCAAGGATTATCGCGGCTTGAGGTCAATCGTGTAAAGCTTGCGATACGCGCGATAGTTGGACATCACCTTGAAAACGTAATCTTTCGTTTCGCTGAAGCCGATCTCGGAGGTGAATACGCCCGGATCATTCTGGCGAGCGCGCTTCATCCAACGCGCGACGTTATCTTCGCCGCCGTTATAGGAAGCGATGACGGCCTCCGGGTTGTTTGGAAAAAGGCGCGCGAGTTCGCCGATGTATTCGCTGCCGACGGCGATGGAAATTTCGGGCACGTATAAATCTTCGTCGCGTAGGTTCGGATAACCGGCGCGCGCGGCGTATTTGGAAGCGGTATCAATCGTTAATTGAAGGAGACCGCGTGCGGCGGCGTTCGATTTTGCGCGCGGGCGAAAATTGCTTTCCTGTCGCATGATGGCGAGCACGATGCGCGGGTCAATGTTGCGTGCGCGGGCGGCACGCGCAATCGTTTCGCGGTATGGCGCAGGATAAAGGCTCGCCGCGACAGAGTTCTCCGCTGCGATTGTGCGCGCCGTAACGACCGGGCGTCCGGTGGCGCTGCTAATCGAAAGCAGTCTGACGGTCGCCTGCGCGCCGTAGTAAGAATTGACCTTGTCCGGTATCGCAAGATAATCGCTGACGGCTTCTTCCAAACGGCCTGCGCGTTCCAGACTGTAAGCTTTCAGGTATGCGACTTCCATCGCGTTGGTGGCGACGCCTTTAGCGAAGAGCGGAGCACGGCGCAGTTCGTCGGCGGTCTGTTGCGCGTGCGGCCACTCGCCTGTGGCGACATCTAGGCGAAGGCGCGAAAACAGTGCGTTGGTGTTCGTCGCGGAGTTGGGAAAGCGGGCGCGCGTGCGTGCAATCCAATTGATTGCTTCAGCCGTTTGATCGGCTTCGCGGTAAGCATCAACCACGTTGAGGTAGCTGCTTTCGATGCGTTCGCCCTGCGGAAAGCGTTCGGTGTATTCGATGTAACGCCGTGCGGCTTCGTCGGCGCGGCCTAAACGTAGCAATGCCGCTCCAAGATTCGATAGACCGTCGCGGCCTTCCTGCACCGTCGCGTAGTCGCGCGCGAGGCGTTCAAAGAATGGAAGGGATTCGGCATAGCGGCGCGCTTGAAAATAGGAACGGCCAATGCCAAAAATCGCCGCCGGAATCTTCGGGTCGTTCGGATAACGCTCGATTAAAATTTGATAATGCTGCCGCGCTTCATCGAAGGCGCGGTTGAGCAGATAGATGTTGGCGCGTCGCAAATGTTCGGCGGCGCTCAAGGGCGTGGGTGTGCCGTCTGCGCCGCGCCCGTCGGCGCGATCCATTCGCCTGACAATTGATAAGGCATCGTCCGCCGCGCCTTGCATAGCTAGTGAACGCGGCGCGGAAAGAGTTGTTTGCCCTGTCCATTCATCCGCCGCGACGAAATTGTTTGCCGGAACACAGCCGAGAAGGAGCAGCGAGAATAGAAGCATCCTACGTTTCTGTTTTTTTAGAAGCATTTGGAAAATTCGAGACAAAGATTTTCTCACGTCCGTTTAGACACACTGTAATGCCGCCGGGATGCACGCGCAATCAAGGGACTTGCAATCTACGGTCTATTCCAACAACGGTTGTGAATGATGCGTGTTGCGACAGACGATTAATTGAACGGCTCCGCGTAGTTTGTTTTCGATGCGCGTGATTTCCAGTCCGGCGCGGCGCGCTTCATCGGCTGTTTGGCGGTTGAAATGATCGTCGAATAAACGAACCGTCACGAAACTAACCGCGTCGAAAATCGGCCCCATGAAATTGTCCGGGCGCACGTGCTCCAGCAAAGCGATTGTGCCGCCGGGTTTGACGACGCGCCGAAGTTCGGCGAAGGCGGCGGGCGGCGACGTGACAGAGCAGAAAACGAGTGTGGCAAAGGCCGCGTCGAAAGTGTGCGGCGCAAAGGGGAGTGCTTCGGCGCGGGCTTGCGCGAGCTGCAAAAGTTGTGGACGCTGTTTCGTTTGCGCACGCACGATCATTTCGCGGCTTAACTCGCTAGCGACGCCGCTTGCTTCCGCCGGATAGTGCGAGAAATTCAGACCCGTGCCGCAGCCGACTTCGAGTATAAAAGCGCCGGGCGGCAACGCACCCAGAGTTTCGGCGCGCCACCGTTTGAGAAACTTATCTTCGAGCGGCTGAAAAGCGCGATCATAATAAGCCGCGAGCCGGTCGTAGATGACGCGCGGCGGGGCGTCAGGCGTGTGATTGGATTCTGTCATGCGACTGTTTCAATCGCGGGCTTCATCCGGCGCTTCGATGATCTCATACGTGGACGTGATGGTGGCTGTTGGCCTGAGCGTCGCGGCGACGCTGCAATATTTTTCTTCGGAAAGCTGAATCGCCTGTTCCACTGCTTTAACTGAAACCTTGCGCCCGCTCACGATATGCTTTACTTCAATGCGTGTATAGCTACGCGGATGCTCGTCGCGCCGTTCGCCGCGAACTTCAACGCGATATTCCGTCACCACTTCACGCTTCTTGCGCAGGATGCCGATTACGTCAACCGCCGTGCAACTGCCGAGCGCAATCAGCAGCAACTCGACCGGCGACGCCGCGCTCGAACGCTCGTGATCGGTATCAATGACAATCGCGTGGCCGCTCGGACTCGTCCCGACGAAAAGATCGTCGTCAACGAAACGCACGGTGGCCTTAGAGTCTTTCCCAGTCATCACTTTTTTCTCCCTAAATATTGTCGGACAGCGAAAGCATAGCACGCCGGTAAACTTAAACGAGCTGAGTTGCGCGTGTTTTGCGGAGTAGTTTATGCCGGATCGTTTTGCACCGATGCTGCGATAATCATTCAGAGCAGTCTTGTCAAACCGCATAGATTCCGGCAACCCTGCGCCGCTTCGGAGAATCACATCTACGTCCGACCGCCTGCGAAATTGGGCGAATACTTGCAATCCTTCGGGCTTAATGTATAAGCTTGGTGATTGTAATTTCCCCCGTAGCAACAGGATCGAGCAAATCGGCAGGGTTGGAATCTTGTTCCTCTCCCTTTTTTAACTGCGCAGGATTGCGTGCGCATGACGCGCTTTCGGTGATCGCGTCGTTCGTGTTCTTTGAGAGATGAAAATTTAAATAGCCAATCACCAATTTTGGAGGGACATAGAAAATGATGAGTAAAATGAGAAACGGAATTTTCGCGCTGGCGTTGATCGCTCTCGCAAGCATGAGTGTCACGGTCGAAGCGCAACGCCGCCCGATTCGTCGCGCGCAAGCGCCGACCATCGGCCAGAATTTGCGCGTGCTGATAAGCCGCATCGAGAACAACACAGCGTTATTTCAAAACAGCCTTAACCAGAACGGCATAAACAACGCGAACGCAGGCGACAATTTTAATCAAACGGTGACGGATTTCAGAAGCGCCGTCTCGCGTTTGCGCGGAGACTACAACGCGCGCGTGGCCGTCAACAACGATGTGCAGACCGTCATTAGCTTTGCGACGAACATAGACAACTACTTGCTGAACAATCGCCTTGATGCGCGCACGGAAACTTATTGGGCGAACATCCGACCGGACTTGAATCAGCTGGCGCGCATCTACGGCGTGCCTTACAGCGTTAATGCGCAGGCCTATCCATCCGCCAATCAAGGCAACAATTTCCCGAACAACACCAATCAGGGCAACAACGGAAGCTTCGGCACGAACCGCCTGACGGGAACGTATCGCCTGAACGTCTCGCGCAGCGACAACGCGCGCGACGCCGCCGAACGGGCGACGCGGAATCTTCCTTTGAGGGATCGCCAAAACGTTGCCAATAATCTCGCGTCGCGTCTGGAAGCGCCCGATACTCTGGCATTAGATGTGCGCGGACGCACCGTCACGCTCGCTTCATCGCGTGCGCCGCAGATTACCTTTGATGCCGACGGGCGCGTGCGCAACGAACAGATGAGCAACGGGCGCAACGTGCGCGCCAGCGCATCGCTTTTCAACGATCAATTAATCGTCAATTCAACCGGCGATAGAGCGAACGATTACAGCGTTACTTTCGATGCGCTGGAAAATGGCCGCCGTTTGCGCGTCACGCGCCGCGTCAGTTCCGACCGGCTCACGCAGCCCGTTGTCGTCCAGAGTTTCTACGACAAAACGGCTGACGTCGCGCAGTTCGATATCTATAACAACACGCAGCAGCCGACGTACACGGGTGGCAATACGAACACTACTGACAGTGATTTTGTCATCCCTAACAACACGCAACTCGTCGCCGTTCTGAATGAAAATGTTTCGACCAAGCAATCGCGCGAAGGCGACCGCTTCACGATGACGGTGCGCGATCCTTCGCAGTACAGCGGCGCGATCATTGAAGGCAACGTCTCGCGCGTTAATCCTTCAGGACGCATCACCGGACGCTCGCAGCTTCAACTTAACTTCGAGCGCATACGGTATAACGGAAGAACCTACAACTTCGCGGGCATCATCAACAGCATTCGCACGACGAACGGCGAAGACGCGCGCGTAGACAACGAAGGCACGGTGCAGCAAAGCACCAGCCAGACGACCAAGACAGAACAGCGTGCCGCCATCGGCACAGGCATCGGCGCGATCATTGGCGCAATCGCGGGCGGCGGTAAAGGCGCAGCCATCGGCGCAATCGTCGGTGCGACCGGCGGCGCCGGTTCCGTTTACGTGCAGGGGCGTGACGATCTGGAATTGATCAACGGCACGGAATTCACCATCCGCACCAGCGCGCCCGCCTCTTTCGGACGCTAAACGCGCAACACGTGTAAATAAATTGCGGGAGAACGAAGGCTCTGTTCCTTTGTTCTCCCGCAACTGCTTTTATGCCACCCGAAAAAATCTTAAACTACGAATCTGCAACGACTAAAAATTGGATGTGGAGAAAACCGAATGCACACGCTTCGTGAAGTGGCACAGGCGATCAATGCGAAATTAATTGGCGATGAAACGGCGGAAGCGTCGGATGTGACGCACGACTCGCGGCAGGTTAAAGAGAAGACTTTGTTTATCGCCGTGCGCGGCGCACAGTTTGACGCGCACCGTTTTGTCGGCGAAGCCGTAAAGCGCGGTGCGTCAGGCATCGTCTCCGAGCAAGCGAGGCCGTTGGATTTCCAAGGTTCATGGCTTGAAGTAAGCGATGCGCGTCGTGCAATGGCGCTGGCCGCCGCCGCAGTCCACGATTATCCGTCGCGTGAATTGCACTTGGTCGGCGTGACAGGCACGAACGGCAAAACAACCATCGCTTATCTCGTCGCCGCGATTGTCAAAGCCGCGAATGAATCCGTCGCAATGACCGGCACGGTCGAATACGTTGTCGGCGACGAACGCTACAAGGCAGACCGCACGACGCCCGAAGCCTCCGATATGCAGCGCCTGCTGCGTCGCGCCGTCAATGCCGGATGCCGCACCGCCGTGATGGAATGCTCTTCGCAGGCGATGGATTTTCACCGCTGCGACCAACTCTACTTCAGCGTCGCGGTCTTTACCAATCTAACGCGCGATCATCTGGATTATCACGGCACAATGGAAAACTATTTCGAGGCGAAGCGGCGTTTGTTCGACGGACGCCTCGGCGATTTGCCGCGCGCCTGCGTCTTGAATGTTGACGATGCTTACGGCAGGGAATTAGCGGCGCAATCGAAAGCGAACAACACGCGCGTCGTTTCTTACGGGTTGAACACGGAAGCGGATATCACGGCACGCGAGATAACATTCTCGCTCGAAGGCATGAGTTTTGAATTACGGACGCCCGCCGGAAACCGCGCGATGCGTTCGCCGCTTGTCGGACGCCCGCACATTTATAATCTCTTGGCGGCAACCGCAACCGGCCTCGAACTCGGCTACGATCTGAACGTCATCGTGAGCGCGCTGGAAACTTGCACGGGCGCGCCCGGACGCTTCGAGCGCGTGCCGCATAAAGGCGATTTTTCCGTCGTGGTGGATTACGCGCACACAGACGACGCACTGATTAACGTGCTGCGGACGGCGCGCGACGTTGCGCCCGAACGCATCATCACGGTCTTCGGCTGCGGCGGCGACCGCGACCGCTCAAAGCGTGCGCCGATGGGCGAAGCCGCCGCTTCATTAAGCGACGTGGTGATTCTCACTTCCGATAATCCGCGCATGGAAGACCCCGCGAGAATTCTCGCAGACGTTGAAGAAGGAATGCGCGCGGCCTCCAAGCCTTACGAAAAAATACCGGATCGGCGCGCCGCCATTCACCGCGCCATCAGCGAAGCGCGCACCGGCGATCTGGTTTTAATCGCGGGCAAAGGGCACGAGGATTATCAGATCATCGGCCATGATGTTCTGCACTTCGACGACAAAGAAGTAGCCCGCGAAGCTCTGGCGGCACGTTCGTAAAAACCGACGGCACGCTCGTAAAAAGAGAACGCTGTTTGTTATTGCGGCGGCTCGTCTTCCAATGCGAGCGGCTGCTGATTTGTCAGACGATTGTGTCTAGACCAGTAGTAGTAAACAGGAAGGCCTATAAGAATTAAGCCGAGACCTGTGAGTGTTTGAAGAGGCGCGGCCTTAATGGTCGTGATGAGCAGCGCCGCCGTGACGAGCAGGAACAGCGCGGGCACAATTGGATAGCCCCACGTGCGATACGGGCGCACCGCATCCGGCATCTTCCGCCGAAAGATAAAGACCGATGCCGTCACCAATCCGTAGAATATCCACGAAGCGAAGATCACGTAATCGGTCAGCGTGTCGTAAGAGCCGGAAAGCGCGAGGATGCCCGCCCAGATTGCCTGCACGACGAGCGCGCCGACCGGAATGCGCGTGCGTGGTGAAAGCTTCGCTAGATTCTGAAAGAACAAACGATCACGCGACATCGCGTAAGGCACACGCGCGCCCGTTAAAATTGAAGAGTGCAGCGTGCCGAAGGTGGACGTGAGAAGCGCGGCGGCAATCAAGCTTGCGGCAAGGCCTCCTAGAAATCTTTGCGTAACTTCGGCGGCAACGGAAGAGGCCGCCGGAACACTGGCAATCTCCGTCGGCGTCAGCACGTAAAAGTAAGCCAGATTGACGAAGATGTAGAGTGCGCCGACCGTAATCATTCCGCCGATCAATGCCAGCGGAATATTTCTTTGCGGATTGCGCACCTCGCCCGCGACGAGCGTTAGATTGTTCCAGCCATCGTAGCCCCACAGCGCGCCGAGCATCGCCGCGCCGAAGCCTGCCAAGCCGACACGCGCCGAAGCATTGACGCCCTCGCACGCGCCGCCCGCGTTGGCTTGCGCAAAATGCGTCCAATCGCCCTGCGCGAAAAAGAAGGCTCCGACGCCCACCGCAAGCACCAGCCCGATCTTCATCACGGTCAGGACGGCGGCGATTTGTCCATTGACAGAGACAGCGGCGCAGTTGATGAGGGTCACAAACGCTATCGCTAGAAGCGCGACAAGCTGCAATCTGCCGAAGGGAACTTGAAAGCCATGTAAGTTAAGCGTGAAGTACGTTGCTTTGAGCGCGCCGCCCGTCAGTATGTTGAGAAAGATTGCAAAACCAACGCCGAGCGCCGCCTGCGATCCCGTCTTGGCAATAAAGAATTGCATCCATCCGTAAAGGAAACCCATCCGTGCGCCATATGCTTCCCTCACGAAAACATATTCGCCGCCCGCCTTCGGCATCATCGCTGATAGTTCCGCATAAGTAAGCGCACCGGCCAAAGATAGCAATCCCGCACCGATCCACACCGCAATCACTAAAGAAGGCGTGCCGACGTTGCACGTCATCACACGTGTTTTGAGAAACACGCCGGTTCCGATGACGTTGCCGACGACAATCGAAATCGCCGCGATTAATCCCAGCCCTCTTATCAGCGCGACGTTGGTTTGTGTAGTCATCACAGGAAAAGCGGCGCGTCCTTAGTTATTAAAAATCCGTTTCAACTCTTACCAGACATCTCCGGCCAAACGTCTCCGGCGATCAAGTCTTCGTATGAATCGCGGCGGCGAATAACGTCAACGATGCCGCCTTCGCGCACCATGACGGCGGCGGGCAGCGGGCGACCATTATATGGAAACATCTGTGCGAGCGAATAAGCTCCGCTATTGAGCAGCGCGAGGACTTCGCCCGGTTGCACGTCGGGCGGAAGCATACGGTAATCCGGCAGACGACCCCCGCGCTCTATATCGAAATACACGTCGCCGGAATCGCACAGAGGCCCCGCGACTTTGTAATCCGTGCCCGCCGCGACTTCGGCGCGCGACGCGGAGATCAAATGGTAATACCACTTGTAGTTGTTCATGGAGAGCAGCAAATTATAGCCCGCGTCCGTGAGCAGCCACTGATCGTTTGTTTCAGGCCGCTGCTTTGTATTGCGCACGGTGGTGAGCACTAAGCCTGCGTCCGCAATGACGCTTCTACCGGGTTCGAGCAGAATCGTCAGGCCGTCAAGCAAGTGCTCGACATTGGCGGCGCGTGCCGAATCGCGCGCGGCTTGAAGCGCGGCGGCGAGCACGTCTTCCGGTTCGAGGTCTGCGCCGAGCATCTCGCGTTCGTGTTCCGGCAACTGATCCGCCTGCGAACGATCACGCAGATAGTTGACGGGAATACCGCCGCCCAGATTGATATGTTCGAGCGTGTGGCCTGTCTCTTGATGAATGACGGCGAGATGTTCCCACATCGTTTTAAAGGCTGCGGCGAAGGGTTCTACGTCCGGCGTTTGCGAACCGACGTGAATGTGTATGCCGCTGACGTGAACCAAATCAGGATGGCGCAAGGCGCGGCGAAAAGCTTCTAACACTTCGCTGGAAGAGATGCCGAATTTTGAAGTCAAGAGCGCGGTTTGTAATCCCAGATGCGAGCGCGTGCCGATCTCCGGCACAAGCCGCAAAGCGATGCGCGCCTGCTTGCCGAGCCTCCGCGCGGATTCTTCGATAAGCTGTATTTCGTAAATCGAATCAACATTAGTAGCATAGATTCCCGCGCCGATTGCTTCGTCGAGTTCGGCGTCGGTCTTGCTCGTGCCGTTGAAGATGATTTGATCCGGGCGAAATCCAGCGCGCAGTGCCTTATAAAGTTCGCCGCCGCTGTTGACCTCTAGATCAATGCCTGCGTCGCGCACCGCCGTGAGCACTGCCATGTTGGAATTGGCTTTCGAGGCATAACAGAATTTTACGGGATGTTTGACTTTAGCCGCCGCTTGTTTGAGACGTTCGATGTTGTGGCGTATGCGCGGCTCGGAAAAGACGAACAGCGGAGTGTCGTGTTCGCGCGTCAGCTCGAGCGCGTCAACGCTGTTGATATGCAGATGATTATTGTGTGCTTCGAGATAACCCGGAATCGTCCATGCAGGGGCGGAAGCAACAAGTTGTGATGTCATGGTATAAGACTCCCCGCATCATTGATGCGTAAGTTGAGCAAGATAGTCTGCGCGCCGCAACAGCGTCAAGCCGGTAAGCGTTGCCCGCACCGCACGACACGAGGAATCAGAAGATGTACGAACTCGATTGGGAAGAACTGCGGCGCGAATTTCCCGTCACGCGCCACACCGCTTATTTGAACAGCGCGGCGGCGGGGCCTGTGCTGGCGGCGGCGGCAGAGGCGGCGATTAATTACTACACGGAGATGACGGAGACGGGCGATGCAAATTGGGAAGAATGGCTGGAACAGAGAGAACGCGCCCGCCATAGCCTCGCCCGTTTGATTAACGCGGAGCCGGAAGAAATTGCGTTCACGACGAACACTTCGAGCGGCATGAACTTGATCGTCGACGCGCTCGAAAAGAGCGGCGAAGTCGTCTCCTGCGATCTGGAGTTTCCCGTCACCACGCTGCCCTGGCTGCATCGCGGCATTCCGGTTTATCAAATCGAGACGGCCAACGGCGAAGTTCATGCGGCGGATATTAGCGAAGCGATGACGAGCGAGACGGCGATTATTTCTTTAAGCCACGTGCAATACTCGAACGGCTTTCGCGCCGACTTGGAAGAGATAGGAAGAAACAAAGGCGAATGTGTTTTCGTCGTCAATGCGAGCCAGTCAATCGGCGTGCTGCCGTTGGATGTTAAGCGAATGCGTATTGATGCGTTGTGCGCGACGGGGCATAAATGGATGCTGGCAGGCTACGGTTCGGGTTTCGTTTATATAAGCCGCGCGTTGCTTGAGCGAACGAGGCCGCGCGCTATCGGCTGGATGAGCGTTGGAGAGCCGTTTGCCATGCGCAATAGAGAGTTTCAACTGCGTGGTGATGCGAGCGCGCGCGCCGAACTCGGCTGCCCGCCCTTTGCGAGTATCTTTGCGCTCGCCGCCAGCGCAGACAATTTGCTACGCCTCGGAACCGCAAACGTCGAAGGCCGCGCGCTGGCGCTTAACCGCCATTTAACAACGCGGCTTATAGATGCCGGATGGACTGTGCTTTCGCCTCTGCGCGATGAAGCGATGCGTTCCGCCGAAACGCTCGTCGCGGTTGAGACGCCTTCGCGCGTCGTCAGTTATCTGGCGCAACGCAACGTCCACGTCACGGAAAAACCGCAGGGCTTGCGCGTCGCCACACATTTTTTCAATAACGAGGCGGACATCGCCCGCCTCATCGAAGCCTTAAACGAAACGCGCGCATCAAATTCGTAAGCCGTAAAACGTATGCGTAAGTTGGAAAGCGAATCATTATTCTTCGTTTCCGCGAAAGCTTTCCGCGTCGTTCAATTCTCATTTATACTCGAATCATGAAACACACGCTTCGCTTGCTCACTTTCTGCTTCGCGCTCTGTCTGATTTTGGCCGCCGGGATTGCCGCCGTCTCGCGCGTTACCGCACCACACGCGCCCGTTTACGATTTAGTGATTACCAACGCGCGCGTCGTTGACGGCACGGGTACGCCCGCGTTTCGCGCCGATGTCGCAATCAAGGCCGGGCGCATCGCGCGCATCGGGCGCATTGATGTCCGAGACGCGCGCGAGAGCATAGACGCGCATAATCAGGTGCTTGCGCCCGGCTTCATAGATGTTCACACGCACGTCGAATCTATTTTTAATCAACCGTCCGCCGAAAATTTCGCGCGCATGGGCGTGACCACGCTCGTGACGGGCAATTGCGGTTATTCAGCTTACGACGTAAAAGAATTTTTCGATCACTTCAAACAGAATCCGATCAGCGTCAATCTCGCAACGCTGATTGCGCACGGCACTGTGCGCGGTCGTGTGCTGGGGCTGGAGAATCGCGCACCGTCGCCGGAAGAACTCTTGAAGATGGAATCGCTGGTTGAAAAGGGTATGAAGGACGGCGCGGTTGGCCTCTCGACGGGACTAATTTACGTGCCCGGAACTTACGCGAAGACGGATGAAGTAGTCGCGCTCGCGCGTGTCGCCGCGCGCTACGGCGGACTCTATGCGACGCATATGCGCGACGAAGGCGCGGGCGTCGTCGCCGCGATTCGTGAAAGCCTGAATATCGGCGCGGAAGCGAAAATCCCCGTCGAGATTTCTCATTTCAAGATCACGAGTAAAAAGTTGTGGGGACAAAGCACCGTGACGCTCGGTCTTGTCCGCGATGCGCGGGCACGCGGGCAAGCCGTGACGGTGGACGAATACGCTTACACGGCTTCTTCGACTTCGCTGGATGTGCTGTTGCCGGATTGGGTGCTTGAAGGCGGGCGCGATGCAGGCACGCAGCGGCTCGAAGACGACGCGACGCGCGAGCGTGTTGTGCGCGAGATGTTGGAGAACTTAAAGCGCGGCGGCTTTCAGGATTACTCTTACGCGGTGGTGGCGAGCTACGCGCCCGATGCGAGTTTCAACGGCAA
The DNA here is from genome assembly GCA_046262295.1 of Pyrinomonadaceae bacterium. Lineage (GTDB taxonomy): Bacteria > Acidobacteriota > Blastocatellia > Pyrinomonadales > Pyrinomonadaceae > JBHENC01. Next base: position 566,497 of record JBHENC010000001.1, read on the forward strand.
ATCAATCACGGAAATTACCAGACAGCAGCGCGGCACAAACGATTTGCGAGCGCAGATCGAGCAGGTGTTGGAGATGTACGCGGCGGGCGGCGCGGGCATGGTTTACCATAAGATGAGCGAAGAGGATGTCGAGCGGATTATGCGCGAGCCGTTCACGATGATCGCTTCCGATAGCGGCGTGCATACTTTGGGCGAAGGCGTGCCGCACCCGCGCGGCTACGGCAACAACGCCCGCGTGTTAGGCCGTTATGTGCGCGAACGCCATTTGATGACGCTGGAAGAAGCCGTCAGAAAAATGACTTCGCTACCGGCACAGACTTTTAAGTTGCGCGAGCGCGGCATAATCCGCGAAGGCTACGCCGCCGACCTCGTTCTCTTCGACGACGCGCGCATCGCCGACCAAGCGACATACGACAGGCCGCATCAATATCCGACGGGCATCGACCGCGTCATCGTCAACGGCGAAACGATTCTAGCTAACGGCCAGATGACGAAAGCCAGACCGGGCACGGCGCTACGCGGCCCCGGCGCAACAAACTGAAGGCTTATAAAAAGGCGTTAGGCGCTAGTCTTTAGTGGAACATATGAGAAACATTCGTTACATCATAGCTCTATGCTCTGCCTTGTTGCTCGTCAGCAATGTCCAAGCACGAACAACCAATATTCAATCAGCGATTAACCCATCTCTCCGCCAAGAGCTATTGCAGCGAGCCGAACAGGATCAAGCGATCAGGCATGAACTTATCAGGAAAGGCATCGAGCACCCAGATGAATCTGTAGTGGCGCGTATGGATGCCATCGATGCTGCCAATACAAAACGCATGAAGGCTCTTGTCCGTCAGTATGGATGGCTTGGCTCGGAACTCGTCGGGCAAGATGGCACGAAAGCTGCATTTCTCCTCGTGCAACACGCTGATCCGACATTTCAAAGAGAGATGTTACCACTTGTCGAGAAAGCTTATAGAAGGGGAGAGCTATCAGGCCAGGACTATGCGCTTTTCCTAGACCGTGTACTTGTTTATGAAGGGAAACCGCAAGTGTATGGGACACAGGCGAAGCGGGTTAAAGAATGGAAAGGGAAAGAGCCGATACTGGAGCCGATTGCGGATGAAGCCAATGTGGATAAGCGGCGTGCAGAAGTTGGATTAGGTCCTATAGCAGAGTACAAGGAGTTCCTAAAACAGATGTATTTTCCACAGAATGCGGATAAGAAGTAGGCCGCGCCTAACAACCTGTTCGAGCGGACGCGCACCCGCAGGTTCTTTATACCTCGGCGGTCAGCGCGCGCCGCTCAACAGGGGCGTTAGGCGTATTAGGGGCTTGTACTTTTCAGAATAATAGAGAAAATTCAATGCCCTGTGCTCTATCACCAACAATGATTGAGGAGATAGTTCGTCATGAACGATGTACGAGAAGCAATCACATCTGCAAACCAGAATTTTATGGATGCCTTCAAGCGGGGTGACGCCGCAGGTATCGCCGCACTTTATACCGATGAGGCAACACTCCTCCCGCCGGATAATCCGATGATGAGTGGCAGAGAAGCTATTCAGTCATTCTGGCAGGGCGCAATGAATATGGGGATCAAAGAGGCAAAGCTGGAGACGGTGGAAGTCGAAGTGGAAGGTAATCTGGCTTCTGAGGTGGGCAGTTTTGCCCTGACCGTGCGGCCTGAGAGCGGCGAAGGCACAACACTGACTGGAAAGTACGTGGTGGTGTGGAAGAACCAAGGTGGCACATGGAAACTTCACGTTGATATCTGGAACACCAACGGTACAGCCTGAGTGCAGAGTTGGGTGGTAAGGATACGCCTAACAAAGGTATGCAGCAGACGCGCAAATCAGCCTGTCTTTTATCATTCGAAGGTGCGTGCGCCAGCCGCTGATGCCGGGCGTTCGGCGGCTGGCGCACGCACCTGCAAAGCTTTTGTTCCGTTGTCACAACTAATAGGAGGAACACGAAATGCGGATAGGCAAGGACGACATTCCCGTAATGATCAACGCGCCGGGTGCGGTAGCCCGGGTACAGACAAACTTCGGCGACGCTTCCGGGTACGGCAGAATCGGTGGCGAGTATTTTTCGCTAGGCGCTGGAGCCGACATTGCACCGCTACTCAAGGGGATGGAGGGCGACTTGTGCCAATCACCGCACTGGGGCTACCTGCTGCAAGGGGAACTCACCGTCACCTATGCAGACAATTCGGAGGAAGTGATTAAAAGCGGCGACCTATTCTACTGGCCGCCCGGGCACACGGTGCGGGTCGGTGAAGACGCCGAGATCATCCTGTTCAGCCCGCAGGAAGAGCACGGAAAGGTGATAGAGCACTTGCGGGAAAAGATGGGCTAGCCTCTGTGGCGGTGGACGCCGCCTAACAGGAGCGCCATGCAATCGACCGCGAATAGCGCGGCTCTCATCCGTGAGACGAGGTGCTTGGTGCGTTGCGTGCGCGGCGGGTGATGCCGGGCGCTAGGCGCTTCGCGTGTGGTAAGAGAAAGATTGCCAACTTTAGCGTTAGTGATAGAATCTGCATCCTTCGCATTGTCTCCAATTCTTCGTAACTGCTGAAAGGAGTCTATGATGGCTATTAACGAGGAAAAATTGAATAAATTTTTGGGCAATTGCATTACGGATTTCGGCGCGACAATGCACGCCGGATTGGTCGTGATCGGCGAAAGCCTCGGTCTTTACAAAGCGATGGCTCAAGCAGGCAAAGCGATTTCGCCCGCCGAATTAGCCGAACGGACGGGAACGAACGAGCGTTACGTGCGCGAGTGGCTCAACGCACAAGCGGCGGGCGGCTATGTTTCCTACGACGCGGCGAATCAAACCTATTTCCTCTCGGAAGAACAAGCCTTCGCGCTGGCTGACGAAACGAGTCCGGCTTACTTGCCCGGCGCGTTTCTGCTCGCCGTTTCCGCCGTTCGAGCCGTGCCGAAATTGACAGAAAGATTTCGCACGGGCGAAGGCTTCGGCTGGCACGAACACGACGCGGGACTTTTTCGCGGGACTGAGATGTTCTTCCGTCCCGGTTATGCCGCCAATTTGATTAGTTCTTGGATTCCGGCTCTTGACGGCACTGAGGAAAAACTAAAAGCCGGAGCAAAGGTCGCCGACATCGGTTGCGGGCTTGGAGCTTCGACCATTTTGATGGCGCAGGCTTTTCCAAATTCAACTTTCGTCGGTTTTGATTATCACGACCAATCAATCGAAATGGCGCGCGCACGTGCCGAAGAAGGCGGCGTTGCCGGGCGCGTTTCTTTTGAAGTCGCCAAAGCTAAGGATTTTCCCGGCGGCGATTACGATTTCATAACTTACTTCGATTGTCTTCACGATATGGGCGACCCCATCGGCGCAGCCGCGCACGCCCGCGAATCTTTGGCTTCCGACGGAACGTGGATGATCGTCGAGCCGTTTGCGCACGATGATGTGAAGGACAATTTGAATCCAATCGGACGCGCCTTTTATTCGGCTTCGACGCTGCTTTGCACTCCGGCTTCACTGTCGCAGGAAGTCGGATTAGCGTTAGGAGCGCAAGCGGGTGAAGCACGGATGCGCGAAGTCATCACGCAAGCGGGTTTCAGCCATTTTCGGCGGGCGACGGAAACGCCTTTTAACTTGGTGTACGAAGTTAAACGCTAATCATCTTTTGCAAGAGCTTGTGTAGGCTAGTGACGGGAAATCAGGGAAGATGTTGGAAAGCGCGCCTAACAATCACTTGCACCTGACCTCCCGATAGCGCGGCTCTCAAGGCTCTTCCTTACGCTCTGGTAGCACGGCCTTCATGTGCGAGACGTTTGCGCCTGTTTCGTTAATAGCTCGCTGCTGAAGCGCGACGTTAATGTATAAAGTTGTAATGCGAGAGAGATGGTTCTGGTTGGCTTAAATCTTTTGCGCGAGGACGGCTGTTTTCGTCCAGCCGATTGGCTCGAAGGGCAGAAAGTGGTGCTGGCGGACAATGCGGAAATGGCGTTCGGTGTGTTCGGCGACTGCGCGCGGCGGATGCGTCTTGAAGCGAAACATGATTTCAAGTAGCTTGCTGGCGGGCGACGGTCTGACCGGCAGGTGAAGCAAGTATCCGCCCGGCGCAAGCACGCGCGCTAATTCCGTCATGCCTTCGCTAATCGGCACGTATTCGAGCGCGCCGCTGGTCACAATCAATTCAAAAGAAGCATTGGCAAACGGCAGTGCGAGCACGTTTGCCTGCGCGAAGTTGACATGATGCGGTGTGTGCCGCAGCTTATCGCGGACGGCGCGGCGCGCTTTGACGAGCGACGATGCCGAAAGATCAATCGCATTGATGCTTGCCGGATGTTCGAGAACTTTCATTAGCGCGAGCGTGAGCAAGCCCGTTCCGCAGCCCGCATCGAGAATTCGCGCGCCGCCATGCAGCGGCATCAAATTGGCGCGCAGATATTTTTCGAGCGAACGCCCGTACTGGTTGAACCGGAAGGTGAGGTCGTATAGATGCGCGATGCTGTCGTAAAAAGAGCCTGCGCCGCCGCCCGCTTCGCCTGTCTCTATCGTCGCGCTGTTCTTCATAAGAAAATGCCGGAATGTTTCTGCCCTGACTTTTAACGAAAGTCGCCTATTTACGAAACTAAACGATAATTGAATAATGTTACGAGAATGTCAAAGCAGCTTATTATGTAAATCCATCTATGAATTGCGGCGCGTAACTAATTTTGGCGTATTTCAAACCGGCGTTGCTAACGATTAAAGGAGCTTGCATGGGATTCGAGACCGATAAGGATGTACTTGCGTGGTATGAGAGCCAGCCGCGTGCGCTGACGAAAAAGTTTCTGAACAGCATTCCCTGGCGCGAAGTTCTCAACCACGAACTGAATCCGGCGTTTATACCGATTCTCGTTTATATGCGCGATGTCGAGAGCTTCACGGAGTTGTATTACGACGAGCTGCTGCGCACGCCGACGGGCAAAGACCCGGTGATTAGAAAATTCATGGATCGCTGGAGCGAAGAAGAGAACGAGCACGCCGAAGTACTCAATCGCTTTCTGAACGAAGCAGGCTTTTATACGAGCGAACAATGGCAGCAGGAAGCCAAAGATGCGATTCCGCGCCGCTACGTTTTCGAGAATCGCGTCGCGCCGATTATCACCAACTGCTTCGGTAGACATTTCTCCGGCGCGCACATGACGTGGGGCGCGATTAACGAATTGACGACGCTGCAAGGTTACAGGCGTTTGTGGCAGATGGCGGAACATCCGGTGCTTGAAAAAATTCTTCGTGCCGTTGCGCAGGAGGAATCAATTCACTCGCAATTTTACTGGCACATCGCGCGCCTGCGGCTTCAGGAATCGCCCTTCTCGCAGAGCATCGCGCGTTTTATCATAGACAAATTCTGGACGCCCGTCGGACAGGGAACGAAGCCGCGCAACGAAACCAACTATCTGATCGCCACGCTCTTCAAAGGCGTCAAGGGCGTAGATTTCTTCGATAAGATGGTCAATCGCCGCGTCGAGCAGTTGCCCGGATTCAACGATTTGAAAAACGTCACGGGACGAATCGCCGAGATCGCTTTATGAATTTATGAAGCGAGGCCTGCGGTAAACTGCGCGCTTCTTTTTTAACCTCGCCGGAATGACATCGCTGCCCGAAGACATAGAAGCGTATCGAGACCGTCTGTGGCGGCGCGAGCCGGAGTCACGAATCGAGGACGCGATTGAGGCGGAGCGATTCATCGAGCGAGTCGGCTTCGTCGCGGCGATGACCGATGCGCGCCGCCCGTGCCCGTCGCTTTACGTGGCGGTGTGCGGGCGGCGCGACGCCTATATGCCGCGCAACGTGCAGAAAGATTCCGAGAGCAGTCTCACGTGGCGTTTGAAAGATGAAGTCATGCGGCGCGGGCGCGTTTATTACGCGAAGCTGGCGAAAGGACGCGCGACGTTTGTTGCGCCCCGACTCATCCCGCACTTCAACGCGCTATGGGGCGTGCCGCGCGGAAAAGAGCGCGCGAGCTTATCAACGGACGCGCGGGGGGTCTTGAAAATTCTGCGCCGCGAGTGGGAAATGGCGACGGGCGATCTGCGCGAAGCTTCAGGCATAAAAGACCGCGCAGCTTTCACGCGGGCGCTTGATGAACTGCAACGCACATTGAAAGTTGTGCCGGGCGATGTAGTTTATGATCCTTGGTTCACATACATCTGGACGCTTGCGGAAGGACGTTTCGCGGCGGAGCTATCCGTAAAAATTAAACGTGAAGATGCGTTGCGTGAAGTTGCGCGGGCGTTTCTCAACAGCGCGGGCATGACTTTGCGCGGCGAGCTGGCGAAAGCGACCGGACTAACGCGCCCCGAAGCGGGCTTAGGCAATCGCGCGCTCGTTACCGAAGGCTATGCCGTGCGAATCGAGACCGGGGTTTATCGTCTGGCCGATTTGAACGCGCGTTTATCGAATGACGCGGCACTGCCGTTCTCTTTGTGAGGCAAACTGTCAGGATGTTTAGTCGTTGCGCTCGCGCAGTAGTTCGGCTCGCGCTTGCTGCCGCATCTCCTGTTCGAGTTGCGCTGCTTCGAGGCCGAGCGGAACAGATTCGCTCGCGGCGTTCAGGCGTGAAAGCGCCATCTCTGTTTCGGCTTCGCTGGCCGAGCGTCCGGCCATCGCTTCGATTGACTGCAAACGCGATTCGGCTTCGGCTTCGCGTTTTTGTGCCGTTTGCTTGATCGCTTCAAGACGCTCGCCATCGAGTTGCAGCTCTTTTTGCAGGGCGAGTTTATTTTCCGTCTCGACGCTGTATCCGGCCTGATTCAAACGCCTTTCAACTTGAAGGAGTTCACGTTTGGAATTAGCGAGCACGCGGGTTGCGGTGAGGCGTGCGGCGAGGGTTTCGCGGTAAGCGTCTGCGAGCAGCGGGTTGTGCGCTTCGATGAGTTTCAGCGTCCGGCGCTCGATTGGTCTCAGTTCCGGGATAAACCACGAAAGCTCCGCAGCCGTGATGCCGTCCGCCGCGAGTTGATCGCGCCGTCGCCTGCGCCACCTTTTGCCGTACAGCAATATTAAGAGCGCGACAACGATTCCGACGAGTGATCCGGCGGCGAGCGATGCGAAAAAGAGCAAGACATAGACGCCCGCGTCTTCCGTCGCCGTCAAACGCCGCAGCAGAAAATAGATTGGTAAGGGAAGCGCGACGAGCAGAAACGCCAGCCAGGGCATCCACGCGAACACCTGCAACATCAGTTTATCTGTTGAAGTTGGCTTTGATCTTGAAAGTCGTTCGTTCATTTCTCGGCGCGTCCGGCATAGGTGCTCAAAGAATTTTCAGCATCATACTACCGCGAAGCCGCTTGCGCCAAAACAGCTCATTGCCGGATAGCGATTCAGTTTGAAGAACTGTTGGTATGAAAAGAAGTCAATTCGAGGAGACGCTTGACGGTCGGCACAATCTCGGTAGTCTCGGGCTTGACGAGATATGCGTTCGCTCCGGCGCACATACCCGCTGCCTTATGTGTCTCATAAGCCATTCCCGAATAAATGATAATCGGCGTCTGCCGGTCGAGTTTGCGAATCTCTTCGCACATGGACAGCCCTGAAATTCCCGGTAGTTGCGAGTCTATGATATAGAGCCTGAACTGTTCTTGCTCCATGAGGCGCAGTGCTTCACTTACGGTCGGAACGCAGATCGCTTCCATGTTTGAACGCTCCATGAGAGTGACGAGCAAAAAGCAGATGTCCTCATTATCCTCTACACAGAGGATGCGTTTTCTGTCTTGCATGGCGGGTCTCTAGGATGGAGTAACGAAACAGCAAGAGAACGCTTGCGGTTATTTCGCCCCTGTGAACGGTAGCGCGCATATTACAGCTGATTGATAATAACTTCAATCTCCCCATCATTCAGCCGGATTGGAACGCTTTCGCGCCGTCAGCATGGTGTAATATGATTTTGAGGAATCTTTAATAAAAGTCACGGGAGGAGTTCCACATATGTCTCGGCAAATGAAAAGCCTGTTTCAAGGAGCAGTGCTGGCGGCTGTTGTTTTGAATATGGCGATGGCGGTTTTGTGCCAGCAGAAAAAGACTCCCGTGCTGAAGAGCGGCGGCGAAAGTAAAGCGGGGAGCGCAGGGACGACGCGCGGCGCAACGGCTGTCCGCGCCGTTACCATTCCGATCACTGTGCGTATGCGCGACGCGAAAGATGCGGGGACTATGAGCGCAGCCAATTTTACGATTCGTGAAGACGGAGAGGAGCAGCGCATTCTGTCCGTGCGCGCGATGGATGCGAGCACCCCGCTGTCCGTCGCCGTGTTGATACAGGATGACGTGGTTTCTTCAATCGGCACGAACATCGGTGAGATTAAAGATTTCATACGCCGCTTGCCCGCCGGTTCGCGCGTCCTTGTCGGCTCGATCAGAAGCGGCACGCTGGAGGTGCGCCAGAAATTTACGAACAATCTGGAACGCGCCGCCAGCCTCGTGCGCCCGCCAACAGGCTTTGCGAGCACTGCGCCGTTTAATCCGTATGTGGAGATCATCGAAGCCCTGAAGCGTTTTGAATCGCTGCCGACGGGACGACGCGCGCTGCTTGTTGTTTCAGACGGGCTGGATGCTTCGCGCGGCCTCGATAGCGCGTCGCCCACGCAGAGCATTGATTTGCAACGCGCCATCACAGCGGCGCAACGCGCGAGCGTCGCCGTTTATTCCTTTTACGCGCCGACCGCCGGGGCAACGGCGAACGGCAATCAAATACTCGTCAGCTATGCGCAGGGGTCTTTGCAGCGGCTCTCGGATGAAACGGGCGGGCGGGCTTTCTTTCAGGGCACAGGCGCGCCCGTCAGCTTCGATCCCTTTCTGCGCGAACTCGATACCGCGCTTTCCAGACAACTCGCGCTCACGTATCTTTCGACGCATCCCAACAAAGGCTTTCATCGCATCAAGATTCTCAGCGACAGCTCCGGCGTAGAGATAAATTATCCGTCGGGCTACGCGCGTTAGTGCAGATTGGACGCGGCCGGAATTTAGATAACCGGCGCAAAAAGCTGTAGAGGCGATCCGCACGTGCAGCTCGCCTCTTCGCTTTGTTGAATTTGATGGGGCGGCTAGTGGGGCTCGAACCCACGACCTCTTGAACCACAATCTATAAAATTTAGTTTATTTCCGGCTCTGTGGCAGTACGTCAAACAGGCAACCGAATTGCCGCTTGATGAGGCCGCGAAGGACGCAAGCCGAATTTTCCTTGATTTTGCTGGGTTTCACGGCAACTGGCCTGTGCGATGGTCAAAGCTAAATTTGTCTGGGTACTTATTATGATTTAAGTTATCCTTGATGCTTAAAAAGTCCTGATGTACCTTATCGGTTGCCGTGCCTCTTAGCAAAAACCATGCTCGCATCTGTATAATGGCAAAGATGATTCTGCCGCGCTCATTTTCCACGCGAGTTTTAGCGATGTTGTTGCCCGTATGTTTTGTATGGGTGTTCGTCGCGTGCGTCTCGCTTTGCGCAATACATAGTGAGATGGAACATGAAACAGGCGCGGCTGCCATTTTCGAGAGTATGGACGCTTCGCATGATTCCGGGTGTTGCCCGCTAGAGCAATCTCCCGCGAGCATGTTGCCGGAGCGTCAATCATCACTTGCGCAAGCGAGCGGTGATGCTCAAGTTTCATTCCTTCCGACTGTTTTGACAATAGGTGATACGCCGTCAAGCAAACCGCGTCGGGAAACTCTTCCTATCACATCAGATCCGCCACTAAAACGGCTCTGCACACTTCGGATTTAGCAATCTCCGGCTAACAAGTCGCGCTTTAGTGCCTGTTCGCTTTGCCATGATGTGAAGCGCGGGCATCGGGCTTTTTCTGTTTAGCTAAAGGAGATTTGTAGATGAAGCGATTGCTTTCATTTGTGCTGCTGTGCCTTACAGCCTTCACCATGCAAGCGGCGGCGCAGACCGCGCCCGCCGGTGGCGTGGTGCGGTTAGAGGGGCAAGTTGTGTGCTGCGCTGACTGTTGGGCGAAAGCTGACCGCACAAAGGTCGAGTACGGCACGGCGGAAGATTTATTGACGGCGCAATCTTGTGTCGCGGGTGGCGATCCGACATTGATTGCGGTGCGTGTTGGTGACAAGTTCACGCTCTATCAGCTAGAGCAAGGCAAGTTCCGATTGCCGGGCAAAAGTTGGTATGAGTTCGTAGGTCGTCGTGTCGCCGTGACGGGCACGTTGCGGAAGAAGAAAGACGCGAACAGTATCCGCGTTGATGCACTCGAAACCCTTGCGCCAAGTCCCGCCGAACGTGAAGCGGCAAACGTCGTCGGCTCGGAAGTTGATTTAACTCTCAAGGATTTGTTCGGTACTGAGCAACGACTAAGCGCGCTCAAGGGTCGCATCGTCGTCTTAAACTTCTGGGCGACGTACTGCGTCCCGTGTCGTAAAGAGATGCCGGACTTAACAGCGATTCAAAATGAGTACGCGGCTTTGGGCGTGCAAGTCGTCGGCGCGTCGGCTGACTCGACGGAAGACCGCACTAAAGTTTTACAGTTCGTTAAAGAGACGAAAATTAACTTTCCTATTTGGATGGGCACAACCACCGCCGACATGATGCGCTTCGGACTCGGCGCGGCATTGCCCGGAACGGTCATCATCGGCAGAGACGGGAAGATTGCGAAAGTCATCTCCGGCATCGTCAATCAAGCCGATCTGAAAAAGCAGATTGATGGAATGTTGGCAGCTAACGAAGCGACGGCAGAAGTCTCTCGAAAGCGAGAACGTGAGCAAGTCGCCGGTGCTAAACCACGCCCAAGCGAAGCATCAACAGTTCCTAGTTGACCGCTTTGACCGGGCGAGGGTCGCGCCGTGAGCGGGACAGGACAACAAGACGCAAATAAGTGGACGTATGGCGTGCGCGTCATCACAAATCAGATTGATCGAGCGACGTGGCGCAACACGCTGACGTATAGATTTCACCCAAGATTTACTGCCGGAGTCGAATACAACCCGCTCGCCGGGAAAGTTTCGCCTTTAGCAAACGTCGTTGCGCTGACAGAGACGCACAGGCGTCCGGCGTTGATTCTCGGCACGAGTTCAGATCGCATAGGCACGCCTTATGGTCAATCGTTCTATGCGACGTTTAGTAAGAATCTGCGGCACTCAACAGGATTGCCGATTGCGCCTTATGTCGGCGTGGCATACGGCACGTTTGAAGATCGCGCACGAATCATCGGTGGCTTGAACATCAACCTTAATGAGCGTTGGAGTTCGACGATTCTTTTTGATGGCGTGCGCGTGCATCCAACTGTGAACTACACACGCGGGCGTCATCAGTTCGGAGTGATATTCGAGCGCGGGCGCAATCCCGGCGCAAGTTATAGCATTTCGTTCTAAAGGAAAGTTCTATGAGTAGTGAAGCAGTCAACCGCGATGCGCCCCATGCCTCAAATGTGCGGCGCGGTCGGCGACTCGAATATCTTACTATCGCTTGGAACTCGCTCAAAGCTATCGCGTCCATCGGCGCGGGATTGTTCGCGGGAAGCATCGCGCTTGTCGGCTTCGGCGTTGATTCGGTTATCGAAACATCGTCCGGCGCAATTCTGACCTATCGGCGATCCTCTTGGCAGGGCTTGGATTGAATGCGCTTTTTGGTTGGTGGTGGGCTGACCCAGCGGCGGCGTTGGTGATGATGCCGATTATCATTAAGGAAGGCGTCGGCGCGTTGCGTGGCGAAACCTGTTGTGAAGGAGCATGTCATTGATGCTCAAGCCGGAAAATAACATATCTCGCGCGCACATCGGCAAAGACGCCCGCCGCTCTCGCGTCTGCTAGTTCACTAATTCGGTAGTGCATCCATTTTCTTTCACGTCTCGCTGTCACTATACCGGCTTTCCGAAAGTAAGCGAGATGCCGCGAAATCTTCAGCTGATTCGTTTGTAAGACTTCCACGAAAAAGCAGCCGCCACGCCTAGAAGTCTGCCATCTGAACTGTCACTGGCACACTATAGGCACACCAAACGACAAAGGGCATCCATCACGGATGCCCTAAGTTATTGATTCTGAACGGGCGGCTAGTGGGGCTCGAACCCACGACCTCTTGAACCACAATCAAGCGTTCTAACCAACTGAACTATAGCCGCCGCAAAAATCGTTCGCCAAATTTTTTACATCAATTCGATTATTTGTTCAAGTCGTGGCCGCCACCCCGCACGCCGCTAATCTCTTGCCATGCGGAAAACGTCGCTGCTTGTTCCGCACCGTGCCGTGTCGCTTTCGATGAGCGCGGGCGAGTTTCTCTATGGTATACTACTCGGCTTAATTTCGTCCGGCCATCGTCATTAGAACTACGCGGTCGCCGGTTGTTTGGAGAGTAGAGAGAAAAATAAAGGTGAGTAAAGTTTTAGAGGTCATCCCGCTCGGCGGCATCGGCGAGTTCGGGATGAATTGTATGGCGCTGCGTTTCGGCGATGACATGATTATCGTTGATGCGGGCATGGGTTTTCCCGAAGAGAGCGTTTACGGCGTTGACGTTTGCGTTCCCGATTTCAGTTTTCTGGAAGAGTACAGAGATAATCTTCTCGCCGTCGTGTTAACGCACGGCCACGAAGACCATCTCGGCGGGCTGCCGTATCTGCTGAAGAAATTCAATCTGCCGGTTTACGCTTCGCACTTCACCGTCGGCCTTGCGACAAGCAAACTCGAAGAACACGATTTGCTGGACAACGTGCTGATGCACCGCGTCGAACCGCGCGAAGTCATCGAGATCGGCGCGTTCAGCATCGAGTTTATACGTGTCACGCACTCGCTGGTTGACTGTTTTGCGCTGGCGATCACAACGCCCGCCGGGACAATCATTCACACGGGCGATTATAAGATTGACGAAACGCCTGTCATCGGCGAGCCGATTGATATGCGCACGCTGCGGCGTTACGGACAGGACGGTGTGCTCGCGCTGATGTCCGATTCGACGAACGCGACGGTTCCCGGGCGCACGCCTTCGGAGCGCGCCGTCATTCCCGCTTTTGAAGAATTGTTTGCCGATGCAACGGGACGCATCATCGTCGCCGCCTTCGCATCTTCGATTCATCGCCTGCAAATCGTCTTCGATGTTGCACTGCAATTTAATCGCAAAGTCTGTGTGCTCGGTCGTTCGATGATTAAGAACGTAGACATCGCGGACGAACTCGGTTATCTGGATATACACGAAGGCTTGCTCGTCTCGCTCAACGAAACGAAGCGGCTCGACGATAGCGAGATCGTTTATCTGGTGACGGGGTCGCAGGGCGAATCGCGCGCGGCGCTCGCGCAGATGGCGACCGGAAGTTACAAAGGTATGACGATTGAAGAAGGCGATACGGTGGTGCTTTCGGCGCGTATTATTCCCGGAAACGAGCGCGCCATTTCGCGGCTGATCGGTTGCATCTACAAGCGTGGCGCGAACATCATCGAAGAGAAACGCCGCCTGATACACGTCAGCGGCCACGCCTCGCAGGAAGACATACGCATTATGACGGAGGCCGTGCGCCCCAAGTATGTCATCCCGATTCACGGCGAATATCGTATGCTTTATCGCCACAAAGAGTTCGTCAAAAACCATCTCGGCTATAAAGAAGAGAACGTCATCTTAATCGAGAACGGCGATGTGCTTGAATTGGACGGCGAGCGCGCGGTGATCGTCGGCAAGCACGAGATCGGGCGCACGTTTATAGACGATTCCGGTTTTGAGGAGATTGACCGCGAGACTGTGCGCGAACGTAAGCAACTAGCGAACGACGGAATCTTGACGTGCGTCGTCACGATTAACGAAGAGACGGGCGAACTTGAAACCGACCCGGAGATTATCGCGCGCGGTGTGATCGGCGTTGACGGCTCGAACGGCTTTGTCAAAGAGATTCAGGAAGTCGTCGCCAAGGCCGTCGAAAATGCTTCACGCGCCGAACGCAACGACGAAAGCTTGCTGAAAGAGCGCGTGCGCGTCGAAGCGAAACGGTTCGTGCAAAAGCAGACCGGCGCGCGTCCCGTCATCATGCCTGTGATTGTTCAACTTTGAGCCGCTTTCATCGCATGAACCAAGCACAGGAATTACCCTCAAACGGAAATTCAATTAACGAGCAACCGACGGCGAGCGTCGCGGAATTGCTCGCCCGCGCAAAAGTAAGCGTCGCGCCCGACACGTTTTTTCTGATCGGCCTGCGCCCTGAAGATTGGGCACGGCTTCTGGAAAATCCCAAACTCAGCCCGCGCGCGGACGCGCCCTTTATGCTGCTACGCGACGCGCATGACGTGACGCTGCTGCTCACGGAAACGGACTGGCGAACAATGCGCCACGCGGCGCGCGAGGCGCGCATTGAAGGCGACTTTCGTCTTCTGACTTTCGATGTCGAATTAGATTGGAACGTCGTCGGCTTTCTTGCGCGTGTGACGGAGATTCTTGCGGAAGCGAACGTCGCGGTCGGCGCGCTATCCGCCTTCTCGCGCGATCATCTTTTAATCAAGCAGGACGATTTAGGCACAGCCCTACGCGCGCTCGGCGAGCACGTCGCGGAGTTGTGCTGACGGGCGCGTATCCGGCGAAGCCAACGATAAGCGAAGCAAGCGATGAATGTTGACTGGTCGTCGAAAGTAGTTCTCATAACAGGCGCGTCGAGCGGCATCGGCAGCGCCCTCGCGTTGGAACTTGGAAGGCGCGGCGCGAAGGTCGGCCTGCTGGCGCGACGCACAGAATTGTTCGTGCCATTGAAGAGCGGCGAACTTCTTACGCTTTTCCCCTGGCAGCTTGCCTCTCTCACGCGCCTTGCGTTGGTATTCCCGAATTTTTTGTATGATCGAATCGTCGGCCGTCGCGCATGGCGCAGTTAAGCATTCAAACACGTAGAAATATTTGAGTGAGAGCGTTGCGTTGACAGGGAACTTGCAGCCTTAGTTTAAGCGGAAAAGAATATGACCACTCTTCAGGCTATCATCTTGGGAATTGTGCAGGGACTCACGGAATTTATTCCCGTCAGTTCAACGGCGCATTTAATCTTTGCGAGCCGTGCGCTGAATCTCTTCGGCGGCGTTGAGCAAACCTTGCGCGCCGAAAACACGACCGCTTCAATCGCCGTCATCCAACTCGGCACGCTCGTCGCCGTGCTGCTTTATTTTGCGGGCGATATCTGGAACATCACGCGCGCCTTTGTGCTCGATCATCTGCGGCTTTTGCAGGGCGGCGGGAAAGTTGCCGCTTCTTCGCGCATGGCAAACACCGGCACGCCGCCGCGACGCCTATCGGAAGATGCGTTGCTCGGCTGGCTCGTCATCATCGGCTCGATTCCGGTGGGCGTCGTCGGCCTTCTTTTCAAGAAACAGATCGAAGGCACGTTTACGAAGAACCTCTGGGTTATTGCAACGATGATGATCGTAGTCGCGTTGCTGCTCGTCGTGGCGGAGTTAGTGGGCAAGCGGCAACGGACGATGAAGGAACTCGGCGTGCGCGATGCGCTGGCGGTGGGCGGCGCGCAAGTGCTCGCGTTGATTCCCGGTTCGAGCCGTTCGGGTTCGACGATTATGGGCGGCCTCTTCGCCGGAGAGACGCGCGAGACGGCGGCGCGTTTTTCGTTTCTGCTCTCGATTCCGGCGGTTGCCGCGAGCGGCCTGCTGGAACTCAAAGAAGCCTTGCACAAGCTCCCGCAGGGCAGCGGCGGCGCGCTCGTCATTGCGACGATTGTCGCGGGCGTTGTCGGCTACGCTTCAATCTGGTTTCTGATACATTATCTTCGTTCCCACTCGACAGCCGTTTTTATCGGTTATCGTTTGATCGTCGGGATTGCCATTCTGGTGCTGCTCTCCGGCGGATATATCAAACCGCTGGACGGTTCACCCGCCACCGCGAATCCCTCGCGGCAAATCTCTTCGCACGCGGTTATTCTTCCCACGCCGCACGCGCGCTAACGTAAATCGCAAAGATTCTGTAAACTACCTTTTGATACTTTTCTGCGGGCGGCGGCGAACAACCGTGCGTCGCCCGAAAAAAGCGGAAGGGTTTTGGTGGGCTGAATGAAGGACGATACAAAAAGCGAAAAAAGCTTGCTTGACGCAGGCAACACGAGCGCGCCGCAGCATCCGCGCAGCCCGCGCGTGCCCGTCAATTTTGAAGTAGGCATCGTCGGGCGCGACGAGAGCGGCGAACCTTTCAGCTTGCGCGGCGAGGCCGTCAAGGTCAGTCGCGGCGGCGCGACGCTCATTACAGAGGTGGCGGTTAAAATCGGCGAAGTAATAAAACTCACGCCGCCTTTCGGACGCGCCATAGATGCGGAAGTCAACGGCGTGTGGACGGATGAAGCGGACGGCAAGCAACGCATCGGCGTTAAGCTGCTCGATCAAAACGGCTGGTTCGCAGAGTAAAGAGGGAATTCGTTTGGCCGCAAAGCGTTGGATTGTGCGTGAGACGGATCAAGAGCAAGCCGCTGCGCTCGCCCGCTCTATCGGTGTCTCAACGGCCATTGCGATGCTGCTCATCGCGCGCGGGCACACAAACGAATCTTCGGCGCGCAAATTCCTGCGCCCCGCTCACGATCAACTGCACGATCCCTCACTGATGCTCGGCATGAGCGTCGCCGTCGAGCGTATCTTGCGCGCGATTGAAACGAACGAACGCATCCTCGTTTACGGTGATTACGATGTTGACGGCACGACGGGCACGGTAGTCCTGCTTCGCGCGCTGAAGCTATTGGGCGCGCAGACCGGCTATCATATTCCGCACAGATTCACGGAAGGCTACGGCCTGCGCAGAGCCGCGCTCGAACAAGCGTTGGCGGACGGTTATAAGCTCGTCATCAGCGTTGATTGCGGCATACGCGCCTTTGAGCCGCTCGAATGGGCGCGCGACAAAGGGCTTGATGTGATTGTGACGGATCATCACTTGCCGGACGAAACCGTAGGCGTGCCGCCCGCGCTGTGTGTGCTCAATCCGAACCAACGCGATTGCGCGTATCCCGATAAAAATCTCGCGGGGGTCGGCGTGGCCTTTAAGCTCGCACACGCTTTACTGCGGATGCGCGGGCGCGAGCATTTAATCGGCGGCTTCCTGAAGATGGTCGCCATCGGGACGGTCGCGGACGTTGCTCAACTGACGGGCGAGAATCGCGCCATCGTCGCGCTCGGATTGGCGGACTTACCGCAGGCGACGAATCCGGGTCTTCGCGCTCTGTTGAACGTCGCGGGCTGCGGGGACGGGCGCGGGCTATCCGCCACCGATCTGGGATTTCGTCTGGGGCCGCGCATCAACGCGGCGGGGCGTATGGATGCCGCACGCGCCATCGTCGAACTCTTCGAGACGACGGATACAGGCGAAGCGCAAAAGCTCGCCGAAGCGCTGGACGCGCATAACCGCGAACGCCAGAGCGCCCAGCGCGAAATCGTTAAGCTGGCTTTCGATGAGTGGGAAACATCTGCGGGCGCTGGCGATGCGACGCCTTCGCACGTCGCGGTGATTGCAGGCGACAATTGGCATAGAGGCGTCATCGGCATCGCCGCCTCGAAGATCAGCGAACGCCTTCATCGCCCGTGCATCGTCATCTCGCTCGACAGCGGTTTAGGGCACGGCTCCGCGCGCAGCATCGAAGCGTACCATTTACTGAGTGGGCTTGATGCGTGCGCCGATTTATTTGAAAAGTACGGCGGCCATTCGCACGCCGCCGGTTTGACGATCAAGCGCGAGAATGTTGTCGCGTTGCGCGAGCGTTTGAACCAACACGCTGCCGCTTCTTTGAGCGACGAAGATTTACAGCCGTTGCTGCGCATTGACGCGGAACTCGAGCCGAAGTTTTTAACGCTAAAGCTTACGGAAGAGTTACGACAACTCGAGCCGTTCGGTGTCGGCAATCCGCGCCCCGTGTTTATGACGCGCGGATTGCAGTTAATCGGCGAGCCGCGCGTGATGAAAGAGAAACATCTGAAGCTGCGCGTGGCGAGCGACGGCGGACGCGCCTTTGAAGTCGTGTGGTGGAACGGCGTCGAAGATGAGTTCGGGCAAACGCTGCGCCCGAACGCGCGCATCGAATTGGCTTACACCGTCGAAGCCAACACGTGGCGCGGCGAAACGCGCTTGCAGTTAATCGCACAGGACGCGAAAGCAGATGCCGGATGCTAGATGCCGGATGTTGGTCTTAACTGACATCTGATATCTAACATCTGACATCTCCATATTAAGATGCAGGAAGTAAAAAGAAAAAGAGTGACGATTGTCGGTTTGCGCGCGCGCCTGCCGCTCATCGGGCGTGTCATTGCGCTTACAGCGCTCTTCGGCGGACTCCTCTTCGTCGGCGTCTCTTATTATCGCAATCGCAACTACAAGCCGTTTGTGATGATTCCGCAAGCGCCGGAATTATCAAAGCAGGTGAAGATGGTGGTTAACGGTTATGAGATGCGCAAGACCGAAGGCGACCGCGTGCGTCTGTGGCTCAAAGCCGCGCGCGATGTTACGTATTCGGATGACCACCACGAATTGGAAGATGTGCAATTGAAAGTTTATCCGGCGACGGGCGATAAACCGGACGAGGTCAGTGCAGAGCGTGCTATGTATGACGCGGAGAAGGGGCTTGTCTCATTCAAGGGCGACGTTAATATAGACACGCGCAACAATTTGACGGCGAAGACGGATGTCGTCGTCTACAATCAAAAAACCGAAATAGCGGAAACCTCCGCGCCGCTCACTTTCGCCCGCGAAAATGTTTCCGGCCATTCGACGGGCGCAACCCTCGACGCCAAAAACAAACGGCTCGAACTACGCAGCAATGTCGAAATCACCGTTGTGCCGAACGCGAAACCAACCGCTTCAGCCAAAGCTAATGCGCGTTCGCGCCCCGTCACGATTCATGCCGCGCACGCGCTGTTCGATCAAGCAACGCTCAAGTTGAATTTTACGGGCAACGTCACCGCCGAACAGGAGCCCGACGTGATGAGCGGCGACACTCTCTCGGCGACGCTTAACGAGCAGAAGCATCTGCAAAAGATCGAGACGCGCGGCAACTCTTATTTGCGTTCGATGACCGTCGGGCGTGCTGCCGAAGTCCGTTCCGTTGATATGGACTTCTTCCTTGACGCGGATCAAAGATTGCAACGCGCGTCGGCCGCGCGCGACGTTCATGCGCGCAGCCTCGACGCCGATGCCGAAACTCAATTGAACGGCGCGAATAATCTGGAAGTGATCTTCGCGGCACAGAACGAACAGAATCTTCTGAAAGAGATGCGCACCGCCGGAGGCCGCTCTGTGTTGACGCTGGCTGCGCCGAAATCGCGCGCCGATGATCCGCGTGCCGCCAGTAAGCGGCTGACGGCTGATACCGTTAATCTTTACTGGCGTGCGACGGGACGCGACCTAGAGCGCGCCGAAGCCGTCGGCAACGCCGAACTATTCGTTGACCCGGTGCAAAAAAATGCGGCGGCGGATCGCAAAACTATTATCGCGCCGCGCTTCGACGGCGAGTTTTACGACGCGGGGAATCTAGCGCGCAGCTTTACCGGAAGCGGCGGCGCGAAAGTCACCATCGAACCCGTGCAGCCTTCAGAAAATCGCGCGACCCGCACCCTGACGGCGCAGAAAGTCGCGGCTCTCTTCACACGCGAAACACAGGATGTCGAGCGCGTGGATGCCGAAGGCGACGCGAGTTTTAACGAAGCGGATCGCAACGGGCGCGCCGCCGCAATGTCGTACACGGCAGTGGATCAACTCTTTCGTTTGCGCGGCGGCGAACCCGTCGTGTGGGATGCGCGCGCGCGGCTGAAGGCGACGGAGATTGATTCCGACGCCGCGCACAAAATCTCTTACGGCAGAGGCAAGACGACGACCACTTATTACAGTCAGGAACAGACGAACGGCGCGATGCCGTTTGCGAAAACTAAAAGCCCCGTCTTCGTCGTCGGCGACCGCGCAGAGCTTCAGCACACGACCGGCGTCGCCATCTTCACGGGCAATGCGCGCACTTGGCAGGATGATAATTTCGTGCGCGCCGAACGGCTCACGATGTACCGGGACACCAAACGCCTCGATGCGGAAACGCGCGTGCAGAGTGCGCTATATCAATCGAAGTCGAAGAACACGAATGGCGCCAGCGAAAGCGTGCCGGTCTTTGCAACGGCAGATCGTATGTCGTATCAGGACACGGATCGAATGTTGCATTACGAAGGGCGCGTTGACGTTAAACAGGGTACGGATCGCGTCGTCAGCGAAGTGGCGGACGTGTTTTTGATGAAAGATAGAAACGAGCTTGAACGAAGCGTTGCGCAACGCGGCGTCGTGCTGACGCAACCCGGAAGGCGCGGCACGGGCGAATGGGCGCAGTACACCGCCGCCGATGAAACCTTTGTTCTCAAAGGCAACCCGGCGCACGTCGAAGACGCCGAGCAAGGGAATTCCGAAGCCGGACGCCTGACCGTTTACCTGCGCGAAAACCGCGTCGTATCCGACGACGAACGCGGCGGGCAAACGTCTGCCGGGCGCGTTCATTCAACGCATCGCATCCGCCAGCAAAAGCAGCCATGAGCACATTGATCTCGGCAAGCGAAAACGAAACGCCGCGCATGGCCGCCGATACCGCGCATGGCGAGCGGCCGCCTGTCTCAACGGAGGCGCTCGTCGCCACGAATCTCGAAAAGTCTTACGGCAGGCGGCGCGTCGTTGACGGCGTTAATTTATACGTTGAACCCGGCGAAGTCGTCGGCTTGCTCGGCGCAAACGGCGCAGGGAAAACCACTACGTTCTATATGATAATCGGGCTTGAGCGGCCTGATCGCGGTTCGATTCGTCTCGGCAAGCGCGATATGACGAAGCTTCCGATGTACCTGCGTGCGCGTTTAGGCGTCGGTTATCTGCCGCAGGAGCCTTCCGTTTTTCGCAAGATGACGGCGGCGCAAAATATTCTCGCCGTGCTTGAAACACTCAAGATGAGGCGGCGCGAACGCTTCAAACGATTGGAAGAGTTGCTGGAAGAGTTCGGCATCGCGCACGTGCGCAACACGCGCGGCGATTCGCTCTCCGGCGGCGAACGACGACGCACGGAGATTGCGCGCGCGCTCGCCACCGACCCGCAATTTATTTTGCTCGATGAGCCGTTCGCCGGAATTGACCCGAAGGCGATTGACGATATACAGCGTTTGATTCTTTACCTGCGCGGGCGCGGCATCGGAATTTTAATCACGGATCACAACGTGCGCGAAACCTTGGGCGTGACGGATCGCGCTTACATTATGGCCGACGGGCGCATCTTTCGCGCGGGCGCGCCGCATGAATTGACGGAAGATGCGGAAGTGCGGCGGCTGTATCTGGGCGAAAAATTTCGTATGTGAAAGCGCCGAATTTCTACGCCTTGCGAATCAGTTGCGCGCAGCGGACGCAAAATCGGTTATAATCTCTCCCGGCGCAACACACGCGCAAAATTAAAACATCCCGACGAAAATTTTGATTCTCTTTATCAAGCAAACAGATAATGTCCGTTAAGCTCACGACCAATCTTTCGCAGCGACTTGTGCTAACGCCCCAACTGCGCCAGCGCATCGAAATGCTGCAAATGACCACCATTGAATTAAGCGAATTGATTCAACAGCAATTGCTGGAGAATCCCATACTGGAGGAAGTTCACCAGCAGGAAGAAACGCGCGAGGTGGCCGAGACGTTGCTTGACCACACGGCGAGCACCGAAGCTTCCGACACGGAGATTCTCCGCTCGAACGGCGCGGAACCGGGCGAACTCAACGGTGCGGCGGAAAACGGTGCGGGCGAGATGGATGCGCTCTCTTCTTATCTGGACGCGCCGGTGGACGCCGCGACGGAACACGATGCTACGGGAATCATCGAATCGGGCGACGATAGTGCGGCGGATGAAAGCTCGCGCGATGCTTTCGAGGAGATAGATTTCGGGCGCGAGTTTCAGGACTATCTAGACCCCGGCTACAAAACGCAGGAGTTCGAGCACAGGGAAGACGGCCCGACCTTCGAGCAATTCCTGACGCGCGCGCCATCGCTCTCCGAACATCTCGCCTGGCAGCTGCACATGAGTCCGATTGAGGGCGCGGTCTGCGACGCCGCCGAAGTCGTAATCGGCAATCTGGACGGCGACGGGCGGCTGCTCGGAGTAACTAATGAAGAGATTGCGGCGCAGGGCAACTGGACGGAAGAGATCGTCGAAGAAGCGCGCCGGATTGTGATGCAGCTCGAGCCTGTCGGCTGCGGCGCGCGCGACGTGCGCGAATGCCTGCTCGTGCAACTTCAGGCGCGCGGAGAATGTGAACGGCTGGCAGCGCAACTCATACAGGATCACTTGCCGGAATTGCAGCAGCACAAGCTGCCGCATCTGGCAAAGGAACTCGGCACAAGCGTCGAGACGCTGCTTGACGAGCTAAAGCTCATACGCACGCTTGATCCGTATCCCGGCCGACGTTATTCGGTGGATGAACCGGTCTTAATCACGCCGGAAATCTATATCGAGAAACTCGACGACGATTACATTATCTATTTCGCGGATGATGGCAGCCCGCGCCTGCGCATCAGCCAGAACTACCAGCAGATGCTAAAGCAGCCGGAAACGACCAAGGAAGCGCGCGATTTCATACGCGACAAGGTGCGTTCTGCCGTTGACCTTTTGCGCAACATCGAACACCGGCAGCAGACGATCTACAAAGTCGTCGAATGTATCGTGCAGCGCCAGCGCGAGTTTCTGGATAAAGGCGTGCAGTTCATCAAGCCGATGATGCTCAAAGATATCGCCGAAGATATCGGGATGCACCTTTCCACCATCTCGCGCGTCGTCAATCGCAAATACGCGCACACGCCGCAGGGCGTGATAGAACTGCGGCGCTTCTTCACCGAAGGCATGATGAACGAAGACGGCGAAGAAATTTCGACGCGCATTATTAAATTGAAGATCAAGAAATTGATTGAGGAAGAGGATTCTCACAACCCCATCACGGACGATCAGGTGGTGAAGATTCTGATTAAAGACGGCATCAAGCTGTCGCGCCGCACGGTCGCCAAATACCGCGATCAAATGCAAATACCGGGATCGCGCGAGCGCCGCGCCGTCGTCTGAGAAGCCTTCCGGCGAGTTGCTTTTGCAGGGCACGCGGGCTTATAAAGTCTTAGCTCTCGTTATAAAATTTTTCTGTCGGCCACCGGCAAAAGGAGCGCGCATCATGCGTTGCCTCTCTTTGCGCGTGCGCCGAAAAGTCATCATGGAAGGCAGGCTACTCACCGATGGAGTTTGAATACACAGGGCGGCACGTTGACGTGACACCGGCGTTACGCAGCCATGTCGAAGATCACTTTCAAAAAATAGATCATATCTTTAACGATTCGACGGCGCGTGCGCACGTCATCATAGAGGTTGAGAAGAATCGTCAGATCGGCGAAATTCTGGTTCACTGGCGCGATCACACGTTGACCGCGACGGACACCAACGCCGATATGTATCAGGCTTTGACGCGCGCCATTGCGAAGATTGAAAAGCAGGCGTTGAAGCTCAAAAAGAAGTTAATTGATCGCAAGCAGGGCGCGAAATCCGTCGCCTCGATTGCGCCGCAACCCGACGGGCAGGAAGTTTTAGAGGCAACGCCGCGTCCGCCGCGCATCGTCGCCGCACGTCGCTACGCCGTAAAACCCATGACGGCGGAAGAAGCGGCGTTGCAACTCTCGACCGCCGCCGATCAGTTCGTCGTCTTCCGCGACGCCGACACAGACCGTCTTGGCGTCCTCTACAAGCGTAAAGACGGCGACTTCGGTTTGATCGAACCTTAAAGCTCGGCTGCTCAAGCAAATACCGGACAGGACTGCGAAGGGCGCGCTTAATGGTTAAAAAAAAACAGCCTGCCGAAAGCGAGAGCGCGCCCGACATTCTGATTATCACCGGCATGAGCGGCTCCGGGATGTCTTCGGCGACCAACGCTTTTGAAGATTTGGGATTCTTTTGCGTTGATAATCTGCCGATCACACTGCTTCCCACCTTCGCACGCCTCGTTCAATCAAAGGAAGAAGACGAAGCGCGCATTGATCGCGCCGCGCTCGTGATGAATATCCGCGAGGGACATTTCCTTTCGGAGTTTGAAACACAGCTCACGGCTTTGCGCGCCGGTGGCTTGAGCGTCTACGTGCTTTTTCTGGAAGCGACGGACGAAGTCTTGCAGCGGCGTTTTTCTGAAACCAGACGCCCGCATCCGGCGGATAAAGGCGGCGGCCTCGTCGAAGCCATTGGCACCGAACGCGCGGCGATGGCGAATATACGCGCGCTCGCCGATCTCATCATAGACACTTCGGATCACACCGTTCACACGTTGCGCCGTCTGCTTGTCGAACGATTCAGTCCCGACAATCAGGGCACGCCGATGCGCGTGCAGGTCTTGAGCTTCGGCCACAAATACGGTTCGCCGCGCGATGTCGAACTGCTGTTCGATGTGCGCCACTTACCGAACCCGTATTTCGTGCCGGAGTTGCACGACCTTTCCGGGCATGACCGGCGCGTTGTGGAATTTCTCAAATCGAAGCCCGAAGTTAGCGAAACCATCCGCCGTTTCAGCGAACTGCTCGATTATCTTCTGCCGCTTTATAAACGCGAAGGGAAGTCTTATGTCACGGTGGGCATCGGCTGCACGGGCGGGCGTCATCGTTCGGTGATGATCGCCAATGCGCTTGCCGCGCGCCTGCGCCGCACGGGATTCGATGCGCAGGCCATGCACCGCGACGTTCGCAAAGCGAAGCGGCGTGCGACGAAAGCCACGACTGCCTGACGCGCGGCGGGCAACTCCGCAGAGAGGTTTACAGATGGTTGACGAACCGGAAAAGAAAGAGACGACGGGAAGCGTCGCGGCGACGCGCAAAGTTGCCGGAGTGATCGTCACGCACGGTCATCTCGCCAATGAATTTCTCGCGGCTGCCGAGATGATCGTCGGCACTGCCGCACATATTACGGCCGTCTCCATCGGATGGCATGATGACGTTGATGCTGCGCACGAAGAGATCGAGCGGGCTATCACGCGCGTTTCGCAAGGCGGCGGCGTGTTGCTTTTGACAGATATGTTCGGCGGAACTCCGACCAATATCGCCGCGATGTTTCTCACCGAAGAACAAGTCGAAGTCGTCACCGGCGTTAATCTGCCGATGGTGATTAAGCTTGCCAGCCAGACGCAGAATGAATCGCTCGGCGAAGTTGCACGGCGTGTGCGCGATGAAGGGCGCGAAGGCATTTATCTCGCGGGCGATCTGCTTGCGCCGCGCAAAAAAGATTGATGATTCAGCAAAGCGTACAAGTCGTCAATCGTCTCGGATTGCACGCCCGTGCGGCGGCGCAGTTAGTACGCACTGCTTGCTGCTTTCGCTGTGCGTTGCGCCTTGAACGCATGGACGGAAGCGCGGAGGCCGACGCTAAATCAATCCTGAGCGTTCTGATGTTGGCCGCCTGTCGCGGCACAACTTTGCGTGCGACCGCCGACGGCATAGACGAGCGGGAAGCTCTGAACGCTTTGTCTAAACTTTTTGCCGACGGATTTGGAGAGGACGAATGAAAGCCTCCAGCAAAAGAGACGGAAACGCGCGGGTCGAAAGAACATGGCGCGGTCTGGGCGTTTCCGACGGCGTCACTATCGGGCGCGTGCTGCGCATACACACGGGGACGCACCAAATCTTTCGCGCGACGCTTGACGAAAGCGAAGTCGAACGCGAAGTCAGACGCCTGCGCGCCGCCGTGCGCCTTGCGCGCCGCCAACTCAAGAGCGTCAAGATGCGCGCCGAAAAACGGCTCGGATCGGATCAGGCGTATATCTTCGACGCGCATTTGCTGATGCTGGAAGATCGTAGGTTGCTGGACGAAATCGAGGGCTACATACGCCGCGAGCGCAGCAATGCTGAATGGGCTGTGAAAGTAGCGACCGATCAATTGCTCGCCGTTTATTCCGAGATCAAAGACGCTTACCTGCGCGAGCGCGGCTCCGATATCGAAGACGTTGCGCGTCGCCTGATTGTTGCGCTAAGCGGTGAACAATCCGGTAATCGTCATTTAACCGAAGACGCTGTAATCGTGGCGGAAGATTTGTTGCCATCGGCGGCCGCCGAACTCGATTTCGATTACGCTCGCGCCATTATCACAGACGCCGGTGGCTGGACTTCGCATACGGCGATTATCGCGCGCGGCTTGAATGTTCCGGCCATCGTCGGCGTGCGCGATTTCTATCGCCATGCGCGTACCGGCGACCGCGTTGCCGTTGATGCGACGCGCGGCGAAATCACGCTGCATCCGACAGCGGCGACCATCGAAAAATACGAAGCGACGAGCGCGCATACACGCCGCACACGTTTAGCCGAAGACGGCACGACGCACGCGCCAAAGCCTTGCGTCACGCTCGACGGCTTGCCGCTAACGCTCCGCGCCAATCTGGAACTACCCGCCGAGTTTGAAGGCGTGCGGCGGTTCGGTGCGCAGGGCATAGGGCTGTATCGTTCGGAATTTCTTTTGTCGTATCGCGGCATGATGCCTTCCGAAGACGAGCAGTGCCGGGCATATATCGAAGTCGTTAAGCTGGCGGGCAAAGACGGCGCGACGGTGAGATTCTTCGATCTCGGCGGCGATAAAGCGACGGGCACGATTAGTGAGACGGAACGCAACCCCGCGCTCGGTCTGCGCGCGATTCGCTATAGCCTGCGGCATGAGGATATCCTGCGCACGCAGGCGCGCGCCGCCCTGCGCGCGGCGGCTCACGGGCGCTTGAGAATTGTTTTGCCGATGATCGCGGATGTCGCCGATGTGCGTCGTGCGCGGCGTGTGATTGATGAAGAAAGAGCGCGCCTTGCAATCGGAAAAATTGAAACGGGTGAGATGAAAATCGGTGCGATGATCGAGGTGCCTTCGGCGGTGTGGGTCGCCGAAAGCATCGCGCGCGAAGTAGATTTCTTCAGTCTCGGCACAAATGATCTGGTGCAGTATACGCTGGCCGTTGATCGCGGCAATGACGAAGCGGCAGAGTGGTTTCGTTCGCTTCATCCGGCAGTGCTGCAAAGCATCGCGCACGTGCTCAAGGCCGCGCATAACGCTTCGATTCCGGCCATTGTGTGTGGCGAAATGGCGGGCACTCCGGCTTATAACGCAGTTCTTCTCGGTCTGGGGGCGCGCGACTTCAGTATGAACGCCGCTTCGATTCCGCGCGTCCGGCGGACGCTTGCCGCAATTTCTTTCAAGGATGCAGAGGCGATTGTCGCGGAGTGTCTGGCGTGTGACACGGCGGACGCCGTCGAAGAGATCGTGAGAGTCCGCTTCGGCGCGCATTGGCCGCAGCTTTTTCCGCCGGAAACCTTGCCGCCGCGCCGCATTTAACTGTAAACTTGCAGGGCACGGGCGAAACTCCGCCCCTTCACCCTACTTTTACGATCTTGGAATCCCATGCTTCAACTAAACAACGCCTTATGAATTCGAGGCCTAGTGTGGAAAATCGCTGCTTTTGCAAGCAAGTGACTCGTCTTCGGTGGCCGATTCCGGCGGAATTTATCGAAAAAAGATTTTTCAGGTCGCAGTCTGCAAGAAACGAGTGTTTCGTCATTTAATTCTAATAGAGTTGCGCGCGGTGTTTCCCGGCAAAATCGCGGCGCACAAGGATTTGAAAACGGATTCAGGAATCTTCGGAGTTTGAACGATGCCAAGATGTTCATGGTCGTTCTTGCGGAATTGAGATTCACGTAAACGCAAGGCGGCCTTGCCCGGTTGCCATGCGGCGCGTTGTTACACGTAAAGGGGAAGTAACGGAAAGAGTGCCTTATGAGAAAAGCATTAATCGTTGCGGTGGCAATTGCCGCGCTCGCTTCATTCAATTTCAATGCCGACGGTTGCTTCGCGCACGCCCAGATAAAAGATGCGCGCAGCTCTTCAGCCCGCGAAGCCATCAGCGGAACATCTCTGCCTTCTGAAGACAAAAAGTCCGAGGCCGGAAAAAGCCCGGACAAATCGTCAGCCGGTAAGACCGTCGCCATGAATGCCGCACCCGGAGTCGGGACGGAAAATATTCCCGCCGCCACTGTAAATTCAATTTCCGATTCTCCTGCGCCAGTGTCAAAGAAAGCTCATGCGGGCGAATCTGCCGGAAGCAGTGCGCCGTCAGCACTCCGCGCCGGTAGCGCGCTCGCGCTCTCCGGCATTTATCGCGTAGGCACGGGCGACGTGCTGGATATACGTTTGCTGAACAGCCCGTCGCGTGAGTCAACGCTTTTTACGGTATTGGCCGACGGCATAGTTGATTATCCGCTGGCAGGCGAACCGCTAAATGTGAACGGTTTGACGCCGGAAGAGATTGCCGCGCAGTTGA
This sequence comes from Pyrinomonadaceae bacterium, assembly GCA_046262295.1. GTDB lineage: Bacteria > Acidobacteriota > Blastocatellia > Pyrinomonadales > Pyrinomonadaceae > JBHENC01. The sequence goes on from JBHENC010000001.1 coordinate 594,741, forward strand.
CATCGAAGATTAAGATTTTCGAGAAGGCACAGTTTGCCGTCAGCGTGCGCGATTACGCGAGCCACAACGTCATCGTCACGGGCTTGGTGGTTAATCCGGGCACGAGAACTTTGCGACGGGAAGCCACGCCGCTTTACGTTGTGCTCGCTGAAGCGCAACCGCGCGCCGAAGCCGTGCGCGCGACAATTGCGCGCGCGGGCGCTCAGCTTGCCGCCATTGATCTAAACGATCACACGGCGATGTCAACGCTCATCCTGCCCGGCGATTTTATTAAAGTAATAGGCGCACCGCCGCCCGCGCCGCTCTTCTATTTCATTGGCGGGCAAGTCGGCGCGCCGGGACAAAAAGATTTCCACGCCGGATTGACTTTAACGCAGGCCGTGCTCGCTTCAGGCGGGACGACGCCCCTCGCCGCAAGCAAAGTGAAAGTCTCGCGGCAAGGAGCGGACGGGCTGTTGAAGGCGTTTGAATATAATCTAAAACAGATTGGCGAAGGCAAAATCCCAGACCCGCAACTGCAACCGGGCGACCGCATCGAAGTCGGGCGCGGTCACTGGTAATCGCTTGAGGTTGTAAAGGTCTCGGCGTTTCCTGCCGTCTCTGCCCGTTGTCAGTCAGCGTTGTTTGCGCAACTCTTTTTACCGCGACGCGAGATTAACATCTTGTCCGCAGGTGAGCTTAGAGGTATGATACCGCGCGTCGAGAACGGTTACCTTTAGTTTGCCGGTGGACGAGAAATGTTTTCCGCCGCCGGAAGTTTCTCTTCAAACACCCATATGTCAAATACCGCATCTTCCCGCCGGAGGCTTATTGAATTGAGTCATCGAATTCGTTTGGGCGCAGCGGCGCTAGCGACAGTGCTCTTATTTGTGCCGTGCGCGCCCGTCGCAATCGCTGCGGCTAACATAAACTTGAACGCGCAACAGCAGCAGCAGGATACCGATGCCCCGCCCGAAGCTGAACAGTCGTTGTTTAATAAAGGGCAGAGCCTCTATACGCAGGGGCGTTTCGAGCAGGCCGTCGGCGTCCTAAAAGATTTCCTTAAAACGTATCCGCAAAGCAGCATCGCGGATTTAACGCTGCTCTGGCTGGGACGTTCTTATATGGAACTGGGGCGTTTGCCGGAAGCGGAGCAAATCGGCCAACGCCTGCGCACAATCAAGGACACGCCTTTCGCAGATATCTATGAAAGCGAACTCCAAAAAGCGCGCCGCGATGTAGCACGCACGGGACGCACGCCCGGCGAGCAACCGGGCAACACAAGCGGTTCTACCGTCGCGCCCTCTGCACCGCGCATCGCTGCTCCGAAGGCAATGCCGACGCCCATCGCTGCGTCTAACGTGCCGTCAAACACCGGCGCTTCAGCCACGCGAAATCAAAGGCCGGTTCTGACTTCGCCTGCTAACTCAACGCAAACAGGCAGCACCGTTGCGAAGAACGCAAACATTAAAGGCCAGCCGCCGCAACCCAGGTTAATCACTACGCCCCCGCCTGTTTCGGGTACGCCTTCATCGGCAACGCCGACTGGCGTTACGGCAGCAACAAACACCGTGAATATGGATAGGCCGCTGCCGAGCGCATCGCGTCGCGGAGGAAGAGGCGGGCGTCAGCAACGTCCCGTTCGCCAGATGCCGCCCACGCAAAACGCCACCGACAGTCCGACTCTAAATAAAGCCAGACAGCCGGGAAACGCACCTGTAAATAATACAATCGCGGGTAGTTCTGCTCCGCGTACTTCGACGACGCCAAACTCGCGCGCGCCTCTTTCCGGCAGAGAAACAACAACTAATACTGCGCCGGCTTCGACGGCTTCCAGCGCCGCGTCTGCCAGCAACGCTGCCGAACCTGCTGCGACAACGGCGCAGGGCAGCGGCTTGAATTTGACTGTCAAGCAAGTTCCCGGCCTGGCGCTGGCGCTACGTCGCGCGACCGAAGCCGCCTCGCCCGGACAAACCGTGCGGCTACCTTTGACGATCACGAACACCGGCAACAAGGAAGACCAGTTTAGAGTGGATACGGATTTGCCCGCCGAGTATCAGCCGACGTTTAGCCTTGCGCCGGGCGGCGGCACATCGGCGGACACGAATCTGCCGATTCTCATCACGCCGCAACTCGCGCGCGGTGCGTCGGTGGAAGTGGCGCTGAATTTGCGCGTGCCGGAAACCGCTGCCGACGGGCAGCAGCGCCGCTTTGTCGTGCGCGCCGCTTCGCAGGCCAACAATCAAGTGACGCGCATCTCCGACGGCTCAATCAACGTAGTAGCCGCCGCGCTTGCCGCCATCTCGAATGTCTCACAAGCTTCGGTGATGCCGGGCGGGACTTTTACGCAAACCATTACAGTGCGCAACTCCGGCAGCTCGCCCGCGCGCCTGACACGCACCAATTTCGTTTTCAATCCAGACTTTGAACTCGTCAGCGCCAATCCTGCGCCGACCGCTTACGATCCGCCTTCCCGCACCGCTATCTGGCTGTTGGGCGATTTGGGCGCGCGAGATTCGCGCGACATCAGCGTTACACTACGCGCGTTACCGGAAGCTCTCGCCGCCTCAAATTCTCTGGGACGCGGCACTGTCAGCACACAGTCTTTACCCGTCGGCTCGAATTTCGATAGCCCCAGCATCGTCGTCGGCAAAATCGCGCGCGCGCGCGTTGATGCAGTCTCCGTCGGATTGACGGCCACGCCCGGCGACACCATCTATATTCCGTTTGTCGTGCGCAATCCGGGCAACAGTATTGATTCATATGAATTGAAGCTCTCGGCTCCGGGCGCGCCGATGGCGGCCATCTACGCGGACACAAACGCCGACGGGCAGCATCAAGAGAGCGAACCTGCCGTGACGCAGACTGCGCCGATTGCCCCGCAGGGCGGACAGTATCCGACGCTGCTGCGTGTGCAGATTCCCGCTAACACGCCCGACCGCCAGCAATATTCCTACAACGTCGTCGCGCGCTCGCTCACCAGCAGCCGCGTCGCCAGCGAAGCCAACACAGTGCTGACGGTGGCGACGCCGCGCGTGCGCGTGCGTACCGAACAGGTGGCGGATACTTCAGCACCGGGCGATGCTATTTATTATCGCTTGGTACTAATCAACGAAGGCAGCGGTCTGGCGAAGAATCTGACGGTGACGGAAACCTTGCCGAACGCTTTACAGTTTGCCGGTTCCGAGCCGACACTGAATCCGCAGGATGCGCCGGGCGCGAACGCGCAGAGTTTTCAGTGGCGCGTCTCAGAGCTTGCGCCGGGCGATACCAGCGTGCTGCGCATTGCCGTTCGTCTGCGCCCGAATCTGCAAGCCGATACGAATCTCACCACACGGCACTCGCTGACATACAAAGATAGTAACGGCAACAGCTATCAGGAACAGTAGCGGGTTCTGAAGAAAGCTAACACGGAAAAGGGCGGCGCTATTCAGGCCGCTCTTTTCTTTTATAATTTCGTCGGCAAAGCCAAAAACGCGCTTTGGTTTCGCCCGTGAATAAGCAATGCGGCTCGTGCCCCTCTTAATCGCAAAGTCAATCGTCGAGGCATTGTTTGTCGTCGCGCTCGTTGCTGTTTTCTACCTTACTGTTTTCAAAACAAACTTTCGCGGCCTGACGGAAACGAACGGAGAAACTATCGCCGGTTGGGTCGTAGACGATTCCGCGCCTTTCGCGCGTGTTGAAACGCAGCTTTATGTGGATGACCGTTTTATCGCGGCAAGCCCGGCGAGCCTTTCGCGTCCCGGCCTGACCACTGCCGGACTCGCGCGCGATGAATGGCATGGTTTCAATTTCGATCTTTCGTCGCTTAACGCGGGCAGCCATATCGCGCGCGTGTATGCCGCGCAGAATGATGGCGGCGCGCGGCGAACGCTCGAATTGATCGGCAACCCCGTGCGATTCGAGACGGGCGCGCGTGAGACGAACAGAAGTTCGGATCAATCGAAGCAAAGCGCGGAGGCGCGCTCAAGGTGAGCGACAAAAAAGACCGCGAACAATTCTCGCGTGTTGCTGAAAGTAATAAAGAGTATCGGCCTTCGATTAGTGACCGGGCGGTGGCGATGTGGGAAATCCTTTCCGTCACTTCGTCGTTCTTAATCGCCGCGTGGCTTGTTGTGCCGTTTGCCGCCAACGCCCGGTGGCTGATCGTTGTGCCCGTCGGCCTCGCGCTTGGTTTTATCTTTGTTTCGCACCGGGCAAGAAGGGAAACGGCACGCGAAATCGGCTGGCGTCTGGACAACTTTACAGAAGCGGCGCGTCTTCTTGCCGTACCGATGCTCGCCTTTGCCTGTTTGATTGTACTTAGCGTGTGGCTTCTGGGAAGCTTGCGCACGGGCAAGGCGCTCGGTTGGCAGTGGGCGCTGTGGCTGCCTGTGTGGGGACTTGCCCAGCAATATGTTTTGCAAGGTTTCATCAACCGGCGTGCGCAGGTCGTGTGCGGCGGTCGCAATTTCCGTAGCGTGCTATGTGTCGCCGTAATCTTCACGCTGCTGCACGCGCCGAATCTCTGGCTGATGCTGGCGACTTTCGCGGGCGGATATGTCTGGGCGGTTGTTTACCAGCGCGCACCGAATCTTCTCGCGCTGGGACTATCGCACTCCCTGATGTCGCTGCTTTTGGCTTCTGCTGTGCCCGCCACAACGCTCAACAGCCTGCGCATAGGCTTTCGTTTCTTCGGTTAATTCCTACCGTAAAAGAAGTTACCATCTCACCCCGGTCAATTCGGGAAATTCTTTTATAAGTTTTTTAGTTGCTAAAGATTGTGGTATACGTGTTGAACAATGATTTGCTATACTCCGCAGGTGCTTTGCAGAAAAGCAGGTCGGACGGTCGCTGCCGCGCCGATAAAGCGTGGGAGAGGAAAGTCCGAACACCGTAGGGCAGCGAGCCCGCTAACGGCGGGGCGTGCGGCGAAAAAGCTTTGGGGCGTGCGTTAAACCACGCTTTTATTCGCTTTCAAGACCGCGCGACGACAAGTGCAACAGAAAACAGACCAGCCTGCGAATTTAATACATTTGCAAAAATGAAAAGCTTTCGCAGGTGATGGGTGAAATGGTGCGGTTCCGGTTTAACGGAGCTTAATGTAAGAGCGCACCGGCGCGCGTGGTGACACGGCGCGGCCAGGCAAACTCCTCGCGGTGCAAGACCAAATAGGGAGGCGTCAAACAGGGCTGCCCGCCCGACGCGCGAGCTTCTTCTTGAGGCATCGTGCGACGACCTCCGGGTAGGTCGCTCGATCCAACCGGCAACGGTTGGGCTAGATGAATGATCGTCGCTTCAGTCGCTTGCGATTGAAGAACAGAATTCGGCTTATAGACCTGCTCGTTCTGCAAAGCGCACTTGAAAAGATTTTTAAGCGATGGAAGAACGACGCGAACAACCGTCACGAAGGAAGGTTTTGATTATAATATGGCGAACCGAAAAGGGGTTTTCATAGGAGCGTATGTGCCGAATCATTTGAAAGAATCTTTGCGGCGGCGGGCGGCAGCCGAGCATCGCACGCTTTCGCAGGAGATTACGCGCATTTTGGAAGAAGCCGTGCACGGGCGCGGCCTGCCCGCCGGAAGCATTGACCGGCGCACGCTCGAATCAACGCCGCGCCGCCGCGCCACAGACCCGGCTCCGCGCCGTCGCACGCATGATGTCGGCTATATTGCGCCCGATCCTTCCAATAAAGATGAATAAGCTTTAACTCGACAGGGAAAAAGCTCTTAGTTTCAATTCGCGCGCTGCTCTCGAAAGAAGCGGCGCGCGTCGCATTTTAACCGCCGCTTTGCTAAACTAACCGCACTCGAAAATCCGCTTGAACTTTTAGCAGTGAGCAACAGCAAAACTCTTTTTATCGCAATCGGCGTCGTCGCCGGTCTTCTTATCGGGTTCGTCTTGACGAGTTCGATTGACCGTAAGGAACGCGACCAATTGCGCACAGAGCTTAACCGCCTCCGTGCTGCAACGCAAAAAACGAACGCTGCTTCCTCAAGCGAAACATCGAACTCCGATGCCACTGCGACGCCGCCCGGTAATCTCTCGGAAGATGAAATTCGCAATGCCATCCAGACCGCAGATGCGCGCCCGGACGATCTATATTTACAGAAAAACTTGGGGCTTGCTCTTTACGCTTACGCCAACAGAACGCCTTCCGCCGCCGCGTATCTGCCGGATGTCGCGCGTTTCTTAAAACGCGCCTGCGATGCGAACGCAAAGGATCGTGAGGCGCTCGTCGCGCTCGGAAATGTGCTTTTCGATATCGCGCAAAAAAGTTCGGAACCGGCGGGATTCGCCGAAGCGCGCGGCTATTACGAAAAAGCTCTGGCGCTCAAGCCGGACGATGCAAACACGCGCACCGATCTAGGCCTGACATATTATTTGGGTCAGCCGTCCGACCCGCGACGCGCCATCACGGAATATCGCCGCTCGCTTGCCGTTGATCCGCGCCACCAATCATCGCTCCAAAATCTGGCTGCCGCGCTCATTAAAATCGGCCAGCGCGATGAGGCGCAACGTAGAATTGATGAATTGCAAAAAATAGATGCCGCTAATCCGGCGCTGCCGAATTTGCGTGCGCAACTTTTGCAGAGCCGCAACGCAATTAAGGAATAGAGTTGAAGTTCTTAATCATCGCCACCATCATCGCCTTTGTCTGCGCGTTTATTTTTCTGCGCCTGCGCCCGTACATACTGTTCATCAAACGCCTACTCGATACCACACGCGATCTACGCGAAGTCAGTAATAACAATCCGTTCAATACGACGCGCACGCAATCAACCGAAAGTAACAGGCTCTCGCGTTGCAGCGCGTGCGGCGTCTGGATTCCGGCATCGCGCGCCCTCACGCTGCGCGGCTCTTCGGCACTCTACTGCTCGCCTGATTGTCTCGAACGTGCCGCCAGCCAACCCTACACACGCAACGTCGCGAGCTAAACGCTTCTACTTGGCTTTGAACGTCGCGCTGCTCGCCTTGGAAAAGCTATTCGCAGAAATGCTGCCGTTGACATCGCAGTTTAGCAGGGGTAGCATGGCAGCATTAACCGTTGCGAGATACTTGGTGGCATGAGATTTCAAGGAAATTTCAGCAAACCTCTTACACACAGGGAATCGTAGCGATGCTGTGCCGGACTCTGACTCGGGAGAAGATAGCTTCATCCGGCCCTCTTACTCATTAACCTCAGGAGAAACCCTACAATGAAACAACTCACAAGGCCAATCCGAAAAAATGCCTTAACTGCACTACTGGTCTGCGCCTCTTTCGTCGGAGGACTAAACTTCCGAACAGCGATAGTTAAGGCTCAAGGAAGCTGTAACATGGGTTCAGTACCTTGCAATAACCTGTCCTATGCATATCATTTTTGCACTATCGGTTGCGCCGACGTAACAGGCTGCCCGTCTTCGCAATCTGGTTAATGCTGCGAGTATTCTGAGTACAGGTGTAACCCTGATACTGGTATAACTTATCCAGTCAGGACTTGTTACAGCAATTACTGTAACCCCGCTTACGACGCCGGGATTTGAAGAAAAGGAGGCCGAGACAGAACATGAAACTCAAAACCATTTCATTAATCGCATTGCTCGTGCTGCTCGCCGCCGGTGCTGGCGTGGCGACTAGCTTACGCTCTCACCGGAATAGCTACCCGGCTTATACCCTTCGCAGCCAGGTGACCGAATTTGACGAGAAGGGTAATCAATACACTTCAGAAATGATACGCTACGTGGCAAGCAGCGGAAACTATCGTACGCTTCACATCCGCGATGGTAGAAAGCGCGAAGACTTCTTCGAGCGCGGGCGTGGGTTCTTTAGCGTCAACTTCAAAGATAAAAAGCTCGTGCGGCACACCAAAGCCTCAACCGAAATGCCTCCTGTCTATACTAAAGAGGACTTGCTCAATGGCCCTCAATACAATCGCACAGAAACATTGATGGGCTTGACGGTTTATGTAAGGCGGATTGTTGATGCGCCGAGCGGACAGATGACTGAGGGCTATGATGCTCCCGAACTCGGAGTGTTTCCGCTCAAGACTGTAAACTACGATCCACAAGGGAAACCTTACCTTGCCTTAGAACCAATCAGCCTGACTTTCGGCGAGCCTGACCCTTCGCTCGTCAAAGGCCCGGACTTTCCTGCGGAAGACGAAACACGATAGCGCCGCAGATTGCTCAAGGTGCTGCGCCTAACTACACCTCGCCGTTGGCGCAGCACCTTGAAATATTTGAAATCGCCGTTGCTGTGCGATAGTTGCCATGAGGTGGTTTAATTTAACGGGACACAAAACTCTCGCTAGCCTAAGCGAATGAGAAGATACGCCGAAGAGTTCAAACAAGCCAGCCGTGAAGAAGATTCACGATGAGCCATCGGTGGCTTCAGTCGCCCGCGAGTTAGGCTGTGCCGAAAGTTTGCGACATAAGTGGAAGCGACAAAGCATAGAAGCCAGTTCTGCTTCAGCAAAGCAAGTCATCGCCTTACGCTGCACGAAGTGGAGATGGAGCGCGACCTATTACAAGTCTCCATGACGGGCTGCCCGTCATGGAGACTTGTAAAAAAGGCGGCGCTTAGCTTCGGCAGGAGCGGGTAGTCCGCTACCGCATACAAAGCCGAGTTGCGTGAAGACGGTATGTTTGAAGAGACTGCCCAAGCCAGAAGCGAGACCTGCAGTTACATCGAAGGTTATTACAACCGACACCGGCGGCATTCAGCGTGGGGGCAAAACTCCCGCCGGGTTCGAGCGGGAATACAACATCAAAAAGAAAGGGTCAAGCAGCGAGAGGGTTGTGTCCGGCAAACCTTGACCATCTCACCCTGACCTCAGTCCGGCCTTCTTAAGAAATAGGACTTAACTTTCCTGTGTGTGCTGTTCAACTTTCGCTTCGCTTAGATTTTCATGATCCATCACGGCTTGTCTTACCAGATCGGCTCTGTGCTGGGCTTCCGAGGCTTTCTTCAGGAACTGTTCGGCGTTGTCGTTGTCGGCATGGTTGCGCATATGTTGTGCCAACTGATGCAGCAGCATGACGCCCTCTTCGATGGAACGGATGGAAGTCCAGAGGGATTCATCAATTTTTTCGGTGATGTCCGCCAACAGGCTATCGGCCGAATAAGCATGACCGGTGTGGCAGCGAAAGCGTATGCGGTCTGCTTCCTTCAACTGCAAAAGCACGCCGTGACATTCCGGGCAGGCGTAGGAAGACGGCTCGCCCAAGTTTCTGATACCGACTCCGATAGCCTGATTCTCTTTGGCGATTTTGATTTCAATCTCCATCTCGTCCAACACTTTGGGTGCTCCTTCCTCTCCGGGTATTCCTTCCACATCTTCTGCCGCCATGCCTGTCAAACGCACGAGCAGAGCCGCCATTTCTGCTAAGGGTAGGCAGTAATCTATCTTGACGTATCTACGCGCGCTCTCAGGCATCGAAGGCGCAATTGCTTCTTCCGGGTCTTGCACGATGGCCGTGCCGCCGAGTTGCTTAACAGCCCAGAGTCCCGCCGTTCCGTCGTCCAAGCCGCCCGTCAGGATGAGGCCGACGACGCGCGCTCCGTAGGTTTGCGCCGCCGAACGAAAGAGCGGGTCAACCGCCGGGCGAAAGCGATTCTCCTTCGGCCCCTTCGTGACGCGAACTATTCCCGGCTCGATCAAGAGGTGATGATCGGGCGGCGCGACGTAGATACGCCCCGGTTGGATTTGCTCTTTGTCTGTGGCGTTTGTCGCGGGCAGTGATCCGGCGCGCGCGAGTATTTGATCGAGTATGCCCGGCGAGTGCGGCGAGGTGTGCAGCACGACGAAGATCGAAGCCGCGAAGTCTTTCGGCAAATCTCTGACGATAAGCCGCAGGGCTTCGATGCCTCCGGCGGAAGCTCCGATTACGATGATGTCTTTTTTCGGCAATGCTCTGTTCCTTGCGCTCTTTAAGAACGCGCTCGCCAAGAAGCGAAAAGTTACAAAAGTCAGTCGTGTGAAAAAGTTCGCCGCTTTTATATCATATCGGGCGGTAAAAGCGTGCGCGAGAATGTGCAAGGTGATATACACGCGGCTGGCTTTGAGTTAAACTCTTGCTTTCAGACGGCCTGCCATGATAGTTCACGAAGCAAAATTAAAGACGAACGAAAGAGCGGCGAGCATATCGTTGCGGTATCGCACAAGGGAATTTGTAAACGGTAAGTCAATAAGGATTCTGTATGGAAGAAATTTCCGGCGGCAATAACGAAGTGAGCGGCGCAGACCCGGCTAAGGTGAAGCCGGGCGATAATTTTCTGGTGGTCGGTTTGGGCGCGTCGGCGGGCGGCATCAAGGCGTTGAAGGAGTTCTTTGCCAACGTGCCTGCCGATAGCGGCATGGCTTATGTCGTTATCCTGCATCTGTCGCCGGAACACGAAAGCCATCTCGCGGAAGTGCTGCAAAGTGCCGCCTTGATTCCGATCACGCAGGTGACGGATAACGTCCGCGTCGAGCCGAATCATGTTTATGTCATCCCGCCGAATCGAAGCCTTGCGATAACCGACGGGCATCTCGTGCTCTCCGAAGTCACGCGTATAGAGGAGCGACGCGCGCCCGTTGACATCTTCTTCCGCACGCTCGCTCGAGCGCACACGGCGCATGCCGTCTCCGTCGTTCTTTCGGGAACGGGCGCGGACGGTTCGATGGGTATGAAGTGCGTAAAAGAGATGGGCGGCATCTGCATCGTGCAGGAGCCGAACGAAGCCGAGTACAGCGATATGCCGCGTCATTCGATAGCGACCGGACTCGTTGATTATGCGCTGCCGGTCGCAGAAATTCCGGCTAAGCTAATTGCTTACAAAGAGCGGCTCGGTACGGTAAATATCCCCGTCGAGTCACAGGAGCACGCGGAGACGGACGAAGAGGCTATGCGCGACATCTTTACGCAGCTACGTGTCCGCACCGGCCACGACTTCTCGAACTACAAGCGCCCGACCGTCATGCGCCGCATCGCGCGGCGCATCGAAATGCACGAGCTTCCAGCCTTGAACGCCTACTCGCAGTTCATGCACGAGCGTCCGGCGGAGGCCACCGCGCTGCTGAAAGATTTGCTCATCAGCGTGACCAACTTCTTCCGCGACCCGGAGGCGTTCGAGGCGTTGGAGCGCGATGTTATCCCGAAGCTGTTCGAGGGTAAGGGGCCGGACGATCAAGTGCGGGTCTGGGTAGCGGGTTGCGCTACGGGCGAAGAAGCCTACACGGTGACGATGATGCTCTCCGACTACGCCGCAAAACTCGCTAGCCCGCCGCAGATACAGGTCTTCGCTACGGACATAGACGAGGCGGCCATCGCCACGGCGCGCGACGGCTACTACACCATCAACGATGCGGCGGACGTGTCGGCCGAACGCCTGAGCCGCTACTTCACGAGCGAGGGGGACGAGGGCTATCGCGTGCGGCGCGAAATCCGCGAGCGTGTGCTCTTCGCCGTCCACAACCTCATCAAAGACCCCCCGTTCGCGCACCTCGATCTGGCGACGTGCCGCAACCTACTCATCTACTTCAACCGGACGGCGCAACGGCGCGTGATGGACGTGCTGCACTTCGCCTTAAACGCGGGCGGCTACATGATGCTCGGCTCGTCGGAATCAATTGACGGCGCGAGCGATCTTTACTCCGTCGTGGATAAAGAGCATCGCATTTATCAGGGGCGCGCGGTCGAGACGCGCCTGATTTTTCCCGTTCCCGTTGGCTCGCTCGCCACGCGGCTCGGAAAGCTGCCCGAAGTGCAGCGCGTGCGCGACTCGCAACCGGCGCAGCGTTCCACCTACGCGCAACTACACCAGCGTTTGCTTGAGCATTACGCGCCGCCCTCGGTCGTTGTCAATGAAGACTACGACATCCTGCATATGTCCGAGAGCGCGGGGAACTTCATGCAGATCAAGGGGGGCGAGCCTTCGACCAACCTGCTGGTGCTCGTCCGCCCGGAACTGCGCCTCGATGTGCGCGCCGCGCTTTATCAAGCCGCGCAGCAGAAGAAGACGGATGTGGAATCGCGCGTTGTCGCCATACCTTTAGGCGACGAAACAAAATCCATTCGCGTGCGCGTCCGTCCGGTCTTGAGCGAAGAGAACAGGGCGCGCGGCTTCTTCCTCATCCTGTTCGAGGAAGCGAGCGAGCCGACACCGAACGAGCAGCGTGTGGCGACAATCGTCACGGAGACGGACGAGCGGCTGGCGCGACGCCTCGAAGAAGAGTTGCTGGAGATGAGGGCGCATCTGAACGCCACACTCGAACAGCATGAGTTACAGCGCGAAGAGTTGAAAGCCTCGAACGAAGAGTTGCAGGCGATGAACGAGGAGTTGCGCTCGGCGGCGGAAGAGTTAGAGACGAGCAAGGAAGAGTTGCAAAGCATCAACGAAGAGTTGCAGACGGTCAATCAGGAACTGAAAGTCAAAATCGAAGAAGTCTCGCTGACGGGCAACAATTTGCGAAACCTCATCAACTCGACCGACATCGGCACGATCTTCTTAGACCACAATTTCCGCGTGCAGTTGTTCACGCCGTCGGCGCGCGAGATTTTCAATTTGATTCCGGCTGACATGGGTCGCTCGCTCTCCGACATCACGCACCGGCTCGAAGAGGACGGTTTGCTTCACGATGCGGAAACGGTTTTGGAGAAACTGCAACCGGTCGAGCGCGAAGTCCGCACCGTTGACAAACGTGTTTTCACGATGCGCGTTTTGCCGTATCGCACGGCGGACGACCGCATTCAAGGCACGGTCATCACGTTCTTCGACGTAACCTCTCGCAAGCGGGCGGAGGAAGCCAAATTCCACCTCGCCGCGATTGTCGAATCCTCTCAAGACTCCATTGTTACCATAAATTTAGAGGGCGTCCTCACCAGTTGGAACAGGGCCGCAGAGCAACTGTATGGCTATACGGCAGCCGAAGCCGTCGGCAAGAGACTGACAGAGCTAGTGCTTCCGCAAAACTTTTTAGAAGTGCTGAGCAACATCGAGCACGTGAGACACAGCGAGAAGGTTACAGTCTTCGACTCGGTGCGCCTGCATAAAGACGACCACGAGATACACCTCGAAGTGGTCATGTCACCGGTCAAAGATGAAGCCGGACAGGTGATTGGTGTCTCGACGATGGCGCGCGACGTAACCGAACGCAGGCTGGCGGAAGAGCGCGTGCGCGAGTCGGAAGAAAAATATCGCGCGCGCGCCTCTGAACTCGGCGCGGTTCTCGAAAGCATCAACGATGCCGTTTATATCGGCGGAATCGAAGGCATCACTCTCGCCAACAGCGCCGCGCTCGAACAACTCGGCTACGAAACGCATGAAGAACTCAACCGGAATATCGGCACGCTGGCCGAAGAAATTCAAACGCGCGATGCGGAAACGGGTGAAGCGATTCCCACCGACGAACAGCCGTTCGTCCGCGCTCTCGATGGCGAGCGCGTCGTGCGAGAGGTGCGCGTGCGGCATCGTTTGACCGGCGAAGAAAGACTTTTGCGAACTTCGGCGTCGCCCGTCACCATCGGAAATCGCGTCGTCGCTGCCGTCGCCGTCAACACCGACATTACCGAACACAAACGCCGCGAATGGCAGCAAGCGTTTCTCTTAAAACTCAGCGACGCGCTGCGCCCGCTGGCCGACCCGTCGGAAATTCAACGCGCGGCGATGCGTGTCGTCGGCGAGTATCTCGCGCTTGACCGCGCGATGTATGCCGAGATTACGCCCGACGGCGAAAGGGTAATCACCACAGACAACTATCTGAGCGGGCGTTTTCCAGCGTTCACGGGCGAGTTTCCGCTCGCGGCTTACGGCTCAATCATTAACAAACTCCGCGACGGCGAGCCGATGATTGTCGCGGACGTTGACGCGGAAACCGAACTGACCGAGGCGGAAAAGACAAACTACAGGGAAATCGGTGCGACTGCCGTCGTTACCATTCCGCTCATCAAAGATGGACGCTGGGTTTCCAATCTCGTCGTTCATCAGGGCGAGCCGCGCCGCTGGACGACGGAAGAAATAGTCATTTTGCAGGAAACGGCGGAGCGCACCTGGGCGGCGGTCGAGCGCGCCCGCGCCGAAGAAGCATTGCGCCAAAGTGAAGAGACGTTTTCCGCTCTGATTGAGAATGCTCCTTTCGGTGTTTATCTGGTTGATGCGGAGTTTCGCCTGCGGACGACGAACGAAGGTTCGCGCAAAGTGTTTGGCGGCATCGAACCGCTTATCGGGCGCGACTTCGGCGAAATCTTACGCATTCTCTGGCACGAATCGTTTGCCGCCGAAGCCATCGAAAGATTCCGCCACACATTGCGAACGGGCGAATCGTTCATCTCGCCGCCGATTGTCGAACAGCGTGCGAACATCGAAGAGATCGAGTCTTATGATTGGCAGCTTCACCGCGTTACTCTGCCGGACGGCAGCTACGGCGTCGTCTGTTATTTTTACGATCTGTCCGAGCAGAAGCGTCTGGAGGAGACGGTGCGCCGCTCCGCCGAAGACTTGCGCGAGTCGGAAGAACGCCTGCGTCTGACGATGGAGAGCGTCACCGATTACACCATCCTGACGTTGGACACCGCAGGGCGCATCACGAGTTGGAACGTCGGCGCACAGCGCGCCTTCGGATACACGGAAGAAGAGGTCATAGGGCAGCCCGCCGAAATCATCTTCACGCCGGAAGACTGCGCGGCGGGCGCTCCCGAAGCAGAGATGAAAACGGCGCGCGAAGACGGGCGCGCGGCGGATGAACGCTGGCACTTGCGCAAAAACGGCAGGCGCTTCTACATGAGCGGCGTGCTTTCGCCCCTGTACGACGGCGACAATAACTTGACCGGCTACGCCAAGATCGCGCGTGATTTGACCGAGCAGCGACGCGCCGAAGAAGCCTTGCGCCGGGCACACGAGGATTTGGAATACAAGGTCAAAGAGCGGACGCTCGATCTGGCGAAAGCTAACGAGTCGCTACGGGCGGAGAACGCCGAACGCCGACGAGTCGAAAAAGCGCGGCTGCAACTGCTACGGCAACTCGTCCGCGTGCAGGATGATGAGCGCCGCCGCATCGCGCGCGACATACACGACCATCTAGGCCAACAATCAACCGCGCTCCGGCTCAAGCTCGAAGTTCTGAAAGAAGCGTGCAAAAAATACAGAGAGTTGTACGCGCCGATTGAGCAGGCGCAGGAGATTGCCGCGCGCCTCGATTCGGACGTTGATTTCCTCGCGTGGGAGTTGCGCCCCGCCGCGCTCGACGATGTCGGACTGGCGGCAGCCCTTGGCAACTTCGTCAAAGAATGGTCAAAGCACTTCGGTATCCCGGCGGACTTTCACAGCGCGGGCATGGATACAGACCGCCCTTCGCCGGAGATTGAAACCAACCTCTACCGCATCGCGCAGGAGGCGCTCAATAACACCTACAAACATGCGCAGGCGAGCCGCGTGGACGTGCTCCTTGAGCGACGCGATCACTCAATTGTGCTCATCATCGAAGATGACGGCGTCGGGTTCGATGCCGGGCTGACTATAACGGAGACTGACAGGGGGCTTGGACTAATCGGTATGCGCGAGCGTGCGGCGCTGATCGGCGGCACGCTCGAGATCGAAGCCTCCCCGAATCAAGGCACGACCGTCTATGCGCGCCTCCCCGCCACACTCCCGGATGAAGGACTCGCGCAGGCATGAGCAAGCTACGCATTCTCCTCGCCGAAGATCACCAGACAGTCCGCGAAGGGCTGAGGATGATCGTCAACGCGCAAACGGATATGGAAGTCGTCGGCGAGGCGGGCGACGGCCGCGCGGCCATCGCCCACGCGCAGGAGCTGCTGCCCGACATCGTCTTGATGGATGTTTCGATGCCCAAGCTGAACGGGCTGAAGGCGACGGAGAAACTAAAGCAACTCTGCCCGCAAGTCAAAGTCCTGACCCTCACGCGCCATACTGATTCCAGCTACCTGCAACAGCTGCTGCGCGCCGGAGCATCCGGCTACGTGCTCAAGCAAAGCGCACCCACCGAATTGCTTCATGCCATCCGCGCCGTCGCATCGGGCGGCAAATATCTAGACCCGTCGGTTGCGGGCAAGGTCATCGGAAACTACGCCGGAGGGCGGTCGGCTGGCTTGCGAGGCGCCTCGCAAGCCAGCCGCGAGCTAAGTGAGCGCGAAGCGGAAGTTTTGCGCCTCATCGCGTGGGGACACAGCAACAAAGAGATTGCCGCGCGGCTTGATGTCAGCGTCAAAACCATCGAAGCCCATAAAGCCAACGCGATGAAGCGACTCGGTATGCGCAGCCGCATAGACATCGTGCGCTTCGCCCTTCTTCAAGGCTGGCTTCAAGATACGTAGCCGGAAGATTTACCACAGAGGACGCAGAGGAACACAAGAGAAATGCACAACACTCAGATTACCGGTGAGGTTGTTCATGCAGCAATGAAAGTTCATTCCGCTGAAGCCATTGCGCCGATTCACCATGCGCAGCTTCTTTCATATCTCAAACTAAGTGGCAAATCCATCGGGCTCTTAATCAACTTTCACGTCCTTCATCTCAGGGACGGCATCAAACGTTTTGTGCTTTAGCCTCTGCTTTTCTCTGTGTCCTCTGTGGTGAATCCTTCCCTGCCGGGCACTCACTCAACAAAATCTTCCCAACCGTATAGGGAAAATCCCTATATACGCTTCGCTGCTTCCTAATAGGCAGCGATTTTTCGTTATGAGATAGTCAGCCGGTCAACTTACATAAAGCGGGCGGCGTGCCCAATCTGATCTAAAGTTCAGTCGTTGTACACGCTCTCGTCTGGATGTTACCGGAGTTCAGCCGGAGAACTGAACCAGAACAAGGGGGAGTTCAGGGGGGAAGCGGGGAGTGAGTTCCATAAAAGCTCACTCCTTTTATCTCACCTGATTTATTCCCGACGAATTAAATCCCGCGACGAGCAGCAAAGTATCGTTCGCCGCCGCTAGTTTTCCGCAGGCTCACGATTATGACTACTTCAATACCTCAATTAAATAATCGAACAAACGCTCCCGTAGTGCATTCACACGCGACGAGTGTGAAGCCGCTCGTGCTGGTGGTGGAGGATCATGATGATACGGTCTTCCTGCTCAAATATCTGCTGGAGATGCGTGGCTACCGGGTGATGGTAGCCGGGGATGGCGAGATGGCGGTGTGTCTGGCCGAGGAGAGATGTCCCGACCTCATTCTGATGGACACCAGCCTCCCGCGTCTTGACGGTCTGGCGGCGACGCGCCGGATACGCGCACTCGCCGCGCTCCATGACGTGCCGATTGTCTTTCTTTCCGGCCACACTGAAGCCTCCTTTCGCGCCAGGGCACTCGAAACGGGCGGCAACGACTATCTCACTAAGCCGTTCGAGATTAGCCAACTCGAGCGCTTGCTCGAAAGACATTTAGGCAGTGCGGCGGCGGGAAAGGCCGAGTAATCGCGAAGGGAAATTTTCTGATGAGCGCCTCGCTTCTCGATCAACAAAAGCTATTCGGTCTGTTTGAACTCGATTCGGCAGGAAACGTGCTCTATTCGAGAATGGAGCCGGACGGGGACGGTCATGGCCGCGCGCCGGATGTCGCCGGGCGTAACTTCTTTGACGATATCGCGCCGTTTGCAAACGCACCGGAGCTTCGCTTGCGCCTCACCAGCTTCTCTAACAGCAACGAGCCAGCCGACAACTTTAATTTCACCTGCCACCTTGAGAATGGCCCGCTGCCCGTGAAGGTTCTCATGGCGCGCATCGGCGAGCGGTCGAATGGCACGCACACGAAATCCATTCTCGTGCACATTAGAAAAGCTCAACCTTACGCTTATTAAACTGCCGGATTTAACTCGATCCCGAATTTTTGAAACGGAGACGATAGTGATAAATAGACTCAAGCGCAAAAACGACTTCACGCCAAACGACGCCGCATCAGGATACCGTAGCGTAAATACTTTTGCCGGTGCTCAAACAATCGTGCCAGAGTCATCCGGCATAAATCACGCGCAAAATTTCATCAAGCCCGTCGCCTTCAACGGACTGCTGACCAACAAACTGCTGATGGCCTTGCCCGGCGAGGAGTTCGCGCGTCTTCTTCCGCATCTCGAACCCGTCTCCCTTTCTTGCGGTGAAGACCTGTACGGGGCAGGAGAAAATATCCGCGACGTTTATTTTCCTGAGAGCGCCGTGCTCTCGCATCTCTATTTTTTGGAGGACGGTAGCACGACTGAAGCCGCCATGATTGGCAAGGAGGGGATGACGGGGCTTTCCACCATCTTCGGCTCTCCTGCGCCGATTCACTATACTCAGGTCATCGTCAACGGCACTGCCCTGAGAATGAGCGCGGATGTTCTCAAGCAGGAGTTCGCACGCGGCCAGATCGTGCAACGCCTGCTCCTCACTTACGCGAGCGCACGCATCGCTCATCTCTCTCAGCGTGCCGTCTGCAATGGCCGTCATACGGTGGAAAAGCGTCTGTGCAGTTGGTTGCTGATGATTCATGATCGCGTCGGGGACGATCAATTGCCGCTCACGCACGAGCGCATTGCTCATCAACTCGGCACGCGACGCGCAGGTATCACGAGCGCGCTCACCGCTCTCCGTGATGAACAACTCATTAGCTGTACGCGCGGCCAGATTCGCATCATAGACCGGCAGGGGCTGGAGATGGCCGCCTGTGAATGCTACCACACACTCAGCCAGCAGAATCTCACGCCGCTACAACCCTCATTGAGATAGCCATGTCCGGCACGAATCAACCCTTAAGCGAAAATTGGCTTCTCGCGGGCTTGCCTCGTGAGGAGTACGAAAGACTCGCGCCTTATCTGGAATCCGTTTCACGCAGCAGCGGCGAGATTCTTTTCAGGCCGGATGAACAGCTTCGTGATGTTCATTTCCCAACCACATCCGTTGTTTCTCTACTCACCGATCTAAAAGACGGAACCGGAATGGAAGTCGGTCTCGTCGGGCGCGAGGGGCTGGTCGGCATCTCCGCGATTCTGGGTGGCAGTGAGACAAAGGTCGCCACCGTGCAGGCTTCAGGCCTGAGCTACAGGCTGCGCGCCAGTAAACTTCAAGAAGAGTTCAATAGAGGCGGGGAACTGCAACGCGCGCTCCTTCGTTATACGCACGCACTGATGGCGCAAATATCGCAATCGGTCGTGTGCAACGCGCGCCATGATATAGAGGGGCGGCTGGCGCGCTGGCTGCTAATGTTCCGAGAGCGCGTCGGCGCGGATGAGTTCGAGTTAACCCATGAATTTATGGCGAATATGCTCGGCGTGCGCCGCGCCAGCGTCAGCGAGATAGCCATCAAGCTACAGGAGATGGGATTGATTCATTACCATCGCGGCCACTTTACGATTCTCGACCATCAAGGGTTGGAACAATTTACCTGCGAGTGCTACCCGGTGATTAAAGAGAAATTTGATAAAGAAAAACCTGTGATTCCAAGAGCTCCCCCAGCGTCTTCCTGAGAACAAGTACGCGGAGGGAAACAGATGAACGAACGCATTATCAAGATCGCCCATCTCGTGGTCGTCGGAATCCTGCTGCTGGTAATGATAGTCGTGATAGCCGCGCAGCAGCGTGCTGACACTACTCGACACGCTCAGGACTCGAAGCAGAGTAGCAGCCGATAAAGCCGCAACAAGCGGCAGAACCCGCCGCGCCAACGCGAACGAGAATATGAAGGGCGAGATAAATCAATCGAGCCGTAGATAGCATTCGGGAAGTTTCCTGCTTTTTGCGGGTCGGGCGACCTCGTCACCGCGAACACCGCCGCCATCCTCCATAGATTCTTACCTCACACAAACACACACATTTCAAAGCTGACTATTACTATCGTGCCATAAGGCAATATGAGGTGGTCTAAATTAACAGAACACAAAAACTCTCGCTAGCCTAAGCGAATGAGAAAATAGGCCGAAGAGTTCAAACAAGCAGCCGTGAAGAATATCCATGATGGGCCATCGGTGGCTTCAGTCGCCCGCGAGTTAGGCTTGTGCCATCAGCATCAAGATGCTTGTGCGATGCCATGAGAGCCAGCCGAAAATATTGAAAGTTAGCGCCCGCCTGACTCGTCACCCTTTATCTTGTTTATCTTTTACTCGCGCCCCAGAAGAAAAAGCAGGTGGACACGACGAGCGCAAGAGGCGCGACGAGTAGCGCGGCGGCGAGCGGCTGATTGCCCGCATTGATTTGCTCACATGATTGTCTTGAGCGCGCCGCCGGTCAACCGAGCAAACGCAACGCCACAGGCTGAACATTTCTTTTCGATGGTTGTCGCCGTACATCTTTTGAAAAGTTGCTCACCGAATTCAAGTTGACACTTCGATTTAGCGTAAGTAGCATAAGCGCGTTAACCGCTACGAGCGTATTCCGAACTCAACGCCACACGTAAGCCGTTTTAGGAGAGGCGGAATCAATCGGACTCTACTGATCCTTCTGCTCATCGGGAATCGTAGCGATGCTGTGCCGGACTCTGACTCGGGAGAAGATAGCTTCATCCGGCCCTCTTACGCATTAACCTCAGGAGAAAACCTATAATGAACCAACTCACAAGGCCAATCCGAAAAATTGCCTTAACTGCACTGCTAATCTGCGCCTCTTTCGCCGGAGGACTAAATTTCGGAACAGCGATAGTTAAGGCTCAAGGACTCTGTAACAGGGGCAGCGCAGCCCAATGCAATAACCTGATTTACCTCGAGCATCGGTGTGATTATGGCTGCGCCGACGTAACAGGCTGCCCGTCTTCGCAGGATAACCGGTGCTGCGAGTATTCTGAATATGGGTGTTATAGCCCGTATCCGGGGATGAACTTCATAGTTACGACTTGTTACAGCAATTACTGTAACCCCACTTACGACGCCGGGATTTGAAGAAAAGGAGGCCGAGACAGAACATGAAACTCAAAACCATTTCATTAATCGCATTGCTCGTGCTGCTCGCCGCCGGTGCTGGCGTGGCAACCAGCTTACGCTCTCACCGGAACAGCTACCCGGCTTACACCCTTCGCAGCCGAGTGACCGAATTTGACGAGAAAGGCGATAAACACACTTCGGAACGGATACTCTATGTGGCGAGCAGCGGAAACTACCGTATGCTTCACATCCGCGATGGTAGAAAGCGCGAAGACTTCTTCGAGCGTGGGCGTGGATTTTTTAGCGTCAACTTCAAAGATAAAAAGCTCGTGCGGCACACCAATGCGTCAACCGAAATGCCTCCTGTCCGTACTAAAGAGGACTTGCTCAATGGCCCTCAATACAATCGCACGGAAACGCTGATGGGATTGACGGTTTATGTAAGGCGGATTGTTGATGCACCAAGTGGGCAGATGACTGAGGGCTATGATGCTCCCGAACTCGGAGTGTTTCCGCTCAAGACTGTAAATTACGATCCACAAGGGAAACCTTACCTTGCCTTAGAACCAATCAGTCTTACCTTCGGCGAGCCTGACCCTTCGCTCGTCAAAGGCCCGGACTTTCCTGCGGAAGATGAAACGCGGTAGCTGATCCATTTACTTCGAGGCGTTGCGCCGACAGCGATGTATGCTGAAGCGCAGCGCCTTGAAATGTTTGAACGTAATATTGCCGTGAATAGCCGCCATGAATATATGAATTGCATAAAGGTCTGATACGGCAAGCACCGTACTGATGGCGCAACGCCATGCAAGCCTTCCGAACGAAGTGAAAATAAGCCGCCGGACTCATCCTCTTTTATACCGCCGATTGTTTTCTCGCGCCCCAGAAGAAAAATAAGGTGGACACGACGAGCGCGAGCGGCGCGACGAGCAGCGCGGCGGCGAGCGGCTGATTGCTCGCATTGATGCCCACCGCTCCGGCAATCGTCGCCATTAAATTCAAATTCCCGGCCTTGATCGAATCGGACAGCACGCCGACAGCTGCACGCGAAACCGTATCGCCGCAGGTGTGTATGATGACGATGTTAACGGCGACGGCGGTCGCGCGCACAAGCGTCGGCACACTGTTGATGAGAATCGCGTGAAACGGCGCATTGCTCACGAAGAGCAGCATCACAGAGAAAAAGACCGACGGCAGATACACGCGCGCATCTTTTGATATAAGCGCCAGCAACGTCGGCACAACGCCGAGTAGCGTGCTGACGGCGCAGACCAAGAAATAACCGTTACGCCGTTTGGCCGCGATGCGATCCGCCAGCCACCCGCCGCCGAATGTGCCCGTCGCGCCGCCGAGCAGCACCACCACTCCGAGCGTAATCGCCGCGTTCGTTTCAGACATTCCCTTGTCTTCCACCAGCAATACGGTCGCCCATGTCGCAAACGCGCCGAGCGTGAAGGTGAGCGCCGTATATCCGGCGGTCGAGAGAATAAAATCGCGCGTGCGCAAAATCTGCCACACGGTCGGCCAGAAAGATTTGCGAACCGTCGCGTCCTGTGTGTCATCTGTGGCAATGGCTTGTTCGCGTTCCGGTTTAGCGTCGGTCGCGCCGCGTTGCGGTTCGCGCAATCGCCAGACGAGGACGGCGGCGACGAGGCCGGGCACGCCGACGATCATAAAGGCACGCCGCCAGCCGAAGAAATGCGCGAGCACACCGCCGATTACAAAGCCCAACGCGAAGCCCATCGGAATCGCCGCCTGAAACACGCCCAGCGCCGTCGCGCGTTTCTGCGGCGGAAAATAGTCTGCGATCAAACTCGGCGTAATCGTCGAATAAGATGATTCGCCGACGCCGACAATGGCGCGCACAAACGCCAGCATGAGCGCCGCCCCCGATAATGCAAGCGTGACTTGCAAAAAGGGAACGTGAATTTGAATTGAAGCTGGCAGAAACGGCAGTTGATCCACAAGACCTGTGAAGACCGTCGCAATGCTCCAGACGACGGCGGCGCTCGCCATCAGCCGCGTGCGTGCGTAACGGTCGCCGAGCCGTCCGAATATCGGCGCTAACACGGTGAAAGAGAGCAGTAGCGCCGCTTCTATGTAGCCCAGTTCCGAATGCGTTAAATGCAGCCGCTCGTCTTTCAGCATCAAAGGGGCGACGGCGGGCAGAATCTGGCGATCTATGTAGTTGAGAAAATTGACGAGCGAGAGCACGGCCAGCGCATAGTAAGAATAACGCGGAACAAGCGCCGCATGAGAATCGGTTGAAACGAAAGCGCCGGTGTCTGCGCTCGCTTTTATCGTGGCGGTGCGTGTGCGTTCGGGTGGCGTTGCGGAATTGTTCATCTGGCGAATGCCGCTTTCATAGTTAAAGTGTCAACGATTGCCGGAGTGATGTCCGCCAACGTTCGTATGCGTTCGCTGATCAAGCGGCGATGCGCGCCCCAGACAAGCGTCGGCACAAAATTGAGCGTGTGGTTGCGCGTTGATAAATCTTCGATGTTGCCGTGATCGCTGGTCAGCAGAATGGTAGTTCGTTCGAGGTCTGTGTTTGCCAGCAGAGCGCGCACGAACGCGGCGAGATTGACGATGACTTCACGCGCCGCCTGCAAATCCTGAAGGTGGCCGATCTTGTCCGTGATAAAAAATTCGTAGAGCGTGAAACGATGCTGAGCGGTGATGGAAGCAAGCAACGCTCCGGCCTCATCCGGCGTGCGTAAGGGAATTTGCTCTTCACCGATATCAATCAAAGATTTGTTCGTAAAATCGTGGAAAAGCGCACGCCCCTGTCGCAAATCTTCGATGGTGCGAAAAAGCAATCCGGCGGCTTCGACGGCGACGGTCGTGGCCGACACCCAGCGCGGGCGCGTGTCGAAGAATCGTTTGGTATAAGCATTGGCGAAGATGTTCGGCGTGACGCCCGCGCGTTCGAGTTGAAGAAAGATCGAATGCTCGCGGATGATCTCGCGCATGGCTTCGTTGGGAAAACCCTGTTTGTGATAGCCGAGCGTTGACGGAACATTGACGCCCGTCAAGATCGTGGTCTGCCCCGATGCACTCTGCGGCCTGCCTTCAATATTCATGCGCGCATCCGTTCGCGCTAGTTGGCCGTCAAAGGGCAGCGCGGGTTCTTCATCCTGAAAGACGGCGAGCGGCTCTGCGCCCTTTAGATTGTGGAATGGATTGAAAGCATCACGCGCGCCGATGCCTAGACCATCAATGAAGAATAGAATCACAGACATATCAGCCGATACGTTCCACTGCAAACAACGCGCAAAAGCCAGCGATGAATTCTCGCCGGGTCGGAATAAATTCTATACCCGTCTTACCTGTTTGCCGGGCCGATATCGGGCGACGTTTCATGCAAAAGCGCATCGGGCAACAACCCGCGCTCGCGGTAAGCCTTCAACTTATTATGCAGTGTTTTCAGGCTGATACGCAGCAGCGCGGCGGCGCGCGTTTTATTGTTGGCGGTCTTTTGCAAAGTCCGCAGGATCATCTGGCGTTCGACTTCTTCGATGGGCGTACCGACGGGAAAGGTCAAAGTGTCTTCGCTCCAACGCACGCGCGTGCGCTGATCAACCGGATACGGCGCAAGATGATGTCGCTCTATTTGTTCGCCGGAACAGATAATCACGGCGCGTTCGACGGCGTTGCGCAACTCGCGTATGTTGCCCGGCCAACTGTGCGCCTGCAAAGCTTCGAGCGCCGCCGGAGCGAGCGTGCGCGCCGGTCGTCCATGCTTTTCCGCCATCTGTTCGATGAGATGCTGCGCGAGCAACGGCAGATCGTCGCGCCGCTCGCGCAAGGGCGGCAACTCAATCGTGATGACGTTCAAGCGGTACAACAAATCTTCACGAAACGTGCCCGCCGCAATCGCTTCGTGCGGGTCTTTGTTGGTGGCGGCAAGCACGCGCACGTCAATGGAAATTTCCTGCGCACCGCCGAGCCTTCGCAAGCGGCGTTCTTCAAGAACACGCAAAAGTTTGGTTTGCAGCAACGCGGGCATCTCCGCAATTTCGTCCAGCAATAGTGTGCCGGTGTCGGCCAGCTCAAAACAGCCGCGACGACGCGAGGCCGCGCCCGTGAACGCTCCCTTTTCATGCCCGAACAATTCCGACTCCATCAATGCTTCCGGGATCGCCGAGCAATTGATGGCGACGAACGGCGCGTTGCGGCGCAGGCTCAAAGTATGAATCGTGCGCGCGACGAGTTCTTTGCCCGTGCCGGATTCGCCTGTGATTAAAACTGAAGCGGAAGAGGGCGCAACCTGCTCGATCAAAGCGTAGATGCGGTGCATCGCATCGGAGCGTCCGATCAGCTCGCCAAAGGCCGTGCGCTCGCGCAATTGCCTTTGCAGTGCTTCGGTTGTGCGCCGCATGTCGTAAATCTCAACGGCGCGTTCAACCGCGAGACGCAGCTTGTTCGTGTCAAAGGGTTTCTCGAAGTAGTGATATGCACCTTCTTCTCTGACGGCGCGCAGTGCTGTTGAGATAGAGCCTTGACCGGTTAAAAGTATGACGGCGATTTCGGGATGATGTGCGCGAATTTCGCGCAGCAATCCGAAGCCGTCGAGGTGCGGCATCGAAACATCGGAGATGATAACGGACGGTTCAAACTCTGCGGCGCGTGCGAGTGCTTCGATGCCGTTAGCCGCCGTCGCCGTCTCGAAGCCCCACGCGGCGAACAATTCGGCCAAGCTCTCGGTGATCGCCGCTTCATCGTCAACAATAAGCACACGTCCGGTTGGCATAGAGGAAAAGTTTACCACACAGCGAGAGACGTTTAAGGGTGCGCGGCGAAGTATGCGCTGATGGCGCGGGCGAGGGCGGGAACGGTGGATTCCGTCGGCTGAATGTCCGTCCGCAAATTGAATTCGGCGGCGGCCTGCGCGGTGATATCGCCGATGCAGGCGACGCCGACGCCGTTAAGTAATTCTCGCAGATCATGTGTGTCGAACAACTGCGCGAAGTTTTTGACGGTCGAGGCGCTCGTGAACGCGATGCAATCAACTGCGCCACCTGCCAATAGTGCTTCGACGCGCCCGCGCTCGGAAGTTTCAGGCCGCACCGTGCGATAAGCCGTTGCTATATCAACACGCGCGCCGACGGCTTCCAGCGTGCGCGGCAAATAATCCCGCGCGACGGCGGCACGCGGAATCAAAAAGCGCAGGCTGGAAAGATGCTCGCGCCCGCCGACGAAAAGCTCCAGCGCCGCGAAGACGCCTTCAGCTTTGAACTCCTGCGGGACGACATCCACGTGAACTTGCGCTTCGCTTAGACGCTCTGCCGTCGCCGCGCCGACCGCGCAGACGCGCGCTTCGTCCAACTCCGTGATGTCATGTCCGAGCGTTTCCAGACGCCGCAAAAAAAAGTCCACGCCGTTTGTACTCGTGAACACGATCCAATCGTAGCCGTACAAGTTTTCAATCGCATCGTCCAACTGCGCGTAACTTTCCGGCTCGACGATCTCGATGGTCGGGCAGGAAACGACACGCGCGCCGTCCTGCTCGAGCGCCGCAACAAAGTCAGCCGCCTGCGCGCGGGCGCGTGTGATGACGATGGTACGATTCGCTAGAGGCTGCTTAACTTCGCTCGATGCCGGATAATCCGCACCTGTTCGTAAACGCTCTGCCATAAGAGAATCTTGCGGCGAAGTCTGTTTATCATGTGCCTTGGATGGTCAATCCACTTAGCAGCGAATGCGCGCCACGCTTTTGTAAAAGCTCTGATAATTCTGCGCCGATTCGCGTTGCGTCCACTTCGTCGTGCGCTTCGCCTTCCAGAGCTTCGCGCAGGGGAGTGTCGCCGGATGAGCCTGCGACGAGTGCTTCTAAATGTAAAGAGTTTTGATTAAAGACGGCGTGGGCGGCGATGGGAACCTGACAGCCGCCGCCGAGTTCGCGCAGCAGGGCGCGTTCGGCTATGCAGGCAAGGCGCGTTTGATGATGATTAAGCGGCGCGAGCAGTTTAATTGTCGCGGCATCGCCCGCGCGCACTTCAATGCCGAGCGCGCCCTGGCTGACGGCGGGCAGCATTTCTGTGAAGGAAAGCGGCGCGCTGATTCGTTCACTGAAACCCAAGCGCCGCAGACCCGCTGCCGCCAAAATGATCGCGTCGTAATCGCCCGCATCGAGTTTGCGCAGTCGCGTGTCAACATTGCCGCGCAGCTCTTTGATCGTTAAATCGGGGCGCAGGTGTTTGAGTTGCGCGAGCCGTCGCGGGCTGGAAGTGCCGACGATTGCGCCTTCGGGCAAAGCTTCGATTGACGCATTCTCACGTTGTAAATCCTCGCGCAGAATGAGTGCATCGCGCGCGTCTTCACGTTCTGTGATGGCGGCGATGTGAAGCCCATCGGGTAAAACGGTCGGCAAATCTTTCAAAGAGTGAACCGCCAAGTCTATGCGCCGGTCAAGCAATGCGTCTTCGATCTCTTTGGTGAAGACGCCGCGCCCGCCGATTAACGCGAGCGGCGCGGTCTTCATCACGTCGCCGGTGGTTTTGATGATTTCTATGTTTACATCGAGCTGCGGGTAGAGAGTTTGAAGCTCACGGCTGACCCACTCCGATTGCCATAGAGCGAGCCGCGAGCCGCGTGAACCGATGATGAGTGTGTGATTATTCTTCAAGATCGAAAGTGTCCCGCCATGCCTGCACGTTTTCCGCATCGCCCGCGTCGTAAGAGCGCCGCATCAACTGCATCATCGGATGAGAAATTTTGTTGACTGTGGAGATGAGCAACGCTTCGACGGCGCGTTCCTGTTCCGGCGTCAGCCCCCCCAGACGCGCGCGCTGGCGAGCCATTTCATTGCGGGCAAGCGTCTGCATCTTTTCCCGAAGCGCGCCGACGGCGGGGCCGAAATCGAGCGCCCGCAGCATCTGCTGAAACTGCATCACTTCGGATTCGACGATCAATTCGGCGCGTTCGGCTTCGCGCTCGCGCTCGCGTATGTTCGAGGCGACGACCGATTCCAGATCGTCTACGTCGAACACAAACAGATTGCCGACTTCGCCGACCGCCGGATCAATATTACGCGGAACGCTGATGTCTATAAAAAACGAAGGCCGATTGCGCCGCGTTTCCATCGCTTCACGCGCCATCTGCGGCGTCACGACATAGTTGTTATTGGCGGCGGCTGTCGAGCAGATCACGATATCGGCTTCGGCTAAATGCTGTGCGAGCCGGTTGTAGTCAACCGCTTGGCCGCCGAACGATGCGGCGAGCTTTTCGGCGGCGGCGTAGGTTCGATTGGCGACAAGGACGCGCGTGGCTCCGGCGTTGACGAGATGGCGCGCGGAAAGTTCGGCCATTTCGCCCGCGCCTATGAGAAGCACTGTGCCGCCGTCGAGCGAGCCGAAAATTTTGCGCCCGAGTTCGACGGCCATGTAGCTGATGGAAACGGCATTGGCAGCGATGCCCGTCTCCGTGCGGACGCGCTTGGCAACATGAAAAGCCTGATGCACAAGGCGGCTCAGGATACGACCGGCTGTGCCCGCTTCGACCGCTTGAGAATAAGCGCGGCGCACCTGTCCGAGCACCTGCGGTTCGCCGACCACCATCGAATCGAGCGAAGACGCGACGCGGAAAAGATGGCGCACCGCTTCCTCGTCCGCGTAGTTGTACAGGTGCGTATGGAAATCTTGTGTGGGAATCTGTTTTGAGCGGCTCAAAAAATCCGCGATGTGCGTTGCGCCGTTCGGTTCGCGTGCATCGCCCGTCGCCGCTAAAATCTCCACGCGATTGCAGGTCGAAAAGATCAACCCCTCGCGCACCACTTCGCCGTCAACCAGCGCACGCAAATTCTCGCCGCACGCCTCGTCCGCAAAAGCCAGACGCTCGCGCACCGCAACCGGCGCAGTTTTATGATTGAGACCGACGAGAACGATGGACATAACTTAAGAGTAAAGAGTCTGGCGTCTGGAGTCTGAAGTCAACGCAGGAGAGTAATTATTCTTATTTTGACTCCTGACTCGTGACTCCAAACTTCAATTGAACACGTGATAGCCGCCTAGCAGACGTGCGCCGAAAAAGGTGCAGAGCACGAGAGCGAAACCTGCGACGCCGAGCCACGCGGCTTTGCGCCCGCGCCATTTTGCGGACAGGCGATAGTTTACCAGCACCAGATACAGCAGCCACGTTAATGCCGCGAAAATCTCTTTCGGATCGTTGTGCCATAAACGCCCGTCGCGCGAAGACGACCAGAGCATTCCCGTCAGGATGCCGAGCGTGAGCAGCGTCCAGCCGACGCCCGCCGCGCTCGTCGCAATATCGTTGACAGCGTTGAGCGACGGCAGGCGATGAAAGATACCGCTGAAAGTTTTAAGTTTAAGTTCGCGCTCCTGCCATAGATACATCACGCTCGCCACGAAGACAACGAAGAATGCGGCGTAGGCGAAGATCAGCAGCGTCGTGTGAACGGGGAACAACCAGCTTGCACCTGCATTTACCGCCGCGCCGGAAGCCGTTGCATTCAAATCGCGCCCGACGGTTGCGCTAAAGGTCAGCAGCGCGACGAGCGGCAGCGTGACGCTGCCGAGCGCGACGAGCGTGCGGTAGCGAAACAGGATCAAACCGTAGGTTGCGACAAGCGTCCACGCCAGAAAGGAGAGCGTCTCGCGCAGAGAAAAGAGCGGGTAGTGGCCGTCCTGCGTCCAGTCTAGAATCAAGGCCGCCGTGTGCAGCGCAAAGCCGATGGCGAGCGCCGACAGCGAAATCCGTTCGAGCGTGCGACGTTTGTTGACGAACGCTAAAATGGATTGAACTGCCGCGACCGTGTAAGCGGCGAGAACGATGACTAAAAGAGGTTTCATGACGGGCGCAAAAACAAGCTCTGCAACACAACATATTGTAGTTGAAGCTTCGCACGAACGGCAAGCAATCGCAACGCCTGCGCGCCATCTCTATAAACGTTCGCCAGTGAGCTGAAAGGATAGTGTGTTTCGCCAAGTCTTAATAATTCCGGCGCTTGTTTGCTGAACAATCCCGTGCTAGTTTCGATAGGCAATATAAGGAGAAGCACATTGGATTTAGAGCTGACCGAAGAACAGCGTATGGTGCAGGCTTCCGTGCGCGAATTCGTTGCGGGCGAGATTGCGCCGCGCGCCAAAGAATATGACGAGCAGGCGCGTTTCCCGCGCGAGCAGTTGAAGGGCTTGGCCGAACTCGGTTTGCTGGGCATGATCATCCCGGAAGAATGGGGCGGCGCGGGCTTCGACACGGTTGCTTATGCGCTCGCCCTTGAAGAGATTGCGCGCGCCGATGCGTCCGTCTGCGTAATCGTCGGCGTGACGAACTCCGTTTGCTGTTATCCGCTTTTGAGTTTCGGCACGGACGAACAGAAACGAAAGTATCTGACGCCGCTGGCGAAAGGCGAACTGATCGGCGCGTTCTGTTTGTCCGAACCGCAGGCCGGATCGGATGCGACGAATTTGCGCACGCGCGCCGAACAGGACGGCGATTCCTACGTTATCAACGGCGCTAAATCGTGGGTCACAAACGGCGGCGAAGCGGGTGTCTACATCGTGATGGCCGTCACGGATCGGGAAGCGGCGAAGAACAACGTCACGGCTTTTATTGTTAAGGGCGACACGCCGGGTTTAACTGTTTCGAGCATCGAGCACAAGATGGGGCAGCGCGCTTCGCAGACCGCCGAAATGAGTTTTGCGGATGTTCGCGTGCCCGCACAGAACGTGCTCGGCGGCGTTGGCAACGGGATGCGGGTCGCTTTCAATAGTCTGGACAACGGGCGCATCGGCATCGCCGCGCTCGCCACCGGAATCGCACGGGGCGCGCTCGATGAATCTACGAAGTACGCGAAAAAACGGCGGGCGTTCGGACAGGCCATCGCCGAATTTCAGGCGATTCAATTCAAGCTCGCAAACATGGCGACGGAGATCGATGCCGCGCGCCTTCTGACACTGCGTGCCGCCGCGTTGAAAGACGCCGGAAATAAACAGACGGGTTTCTACGCTTCGATGGCGAAGCTCTTCGCTTCCGAGACGGCGAATAAAGTGTGCGCCGACGCCGTGCAGATTCACGGCGGAAACGGCTACTCGCGCGATTACGCCGTCGAGCGAATGTATCGTGATGCGCGTGTCACCACGATCTACGAAGGCACCAGCGAGATTCAGCGCATCGTCATCTCGCGCCATCTTTTGCATCCGAGATAATGCGCCGAAGAAGCAGCAACGCGAGCGGAAACCGTTCGCTTGCGCGCACACGAACGAATCCCTTATGCTCTTTGCTCCAACAAGTAATCGTTGTCAGTTAATAATACGTGGCGGCATCGAGGCGGGAGGCGCGGGCATTCGTTCCGAAAGTAGTATCGAACAGGCGATGAAGATTGTGAGTATCAAAAGAAAGGTAAGCAGCGCCGTCCCCATTGCCTGCAATGGCCTGTGCCGCGCCGTGTGGCGATAGACGAATGCACCGGCACTAATGATGGCGATGAGCGGAACGAGAAGCGTGGCGGCGACGGCGAGATCGAATGCGGCGAGGCGGCGCGTTGACCCGAAGAACGCCAGCACGATGGCAATCGTCAGCCCCGCTCCGCCGCCACCGGCGATGAGCGAAACGACTAACGCCAGCTTCCATCGCATTCGACCTTGATCCTTCATCAATTATTCCCGTTAATGATTTTTGAAGTATTCGTTTGCGAAGAAAAGTGAAGCGCCAAAAGCGCCGCCAAGCATAACATAGCAACACAAAAAACCGATTATCAAACCGGATTGAAAATAGATGGTTACAAGAAACGCACTCCTTTACTTATCACGTCAGGAACACCTCAAAGATTTTGCGACGCGCTTTCCTTTGTTCAAGAAACTGACGACGCGCTTTGTCGCGGGCGAAGATATAGAGGAAGCAATCGTCGCCATTCGCCAGATCAACGCGCTCGGGTGTTCCGCTTCCTTCGATCACCTGAACGAATCGGTTGCCAATGCCGCTGAAACAGCGGAAGAGGTGCGCGAATATTTGCGCGTTCTCGCGCGCATAGACGAAACCGGAATCAAATCCAACGTCTCGATCAAACTCACGCAATTCGGCCTCGATATTGACACGGAACTCGCTTACCGCAACGCCCGTATGGTTGTCGAAGACGCGGCACGGCGCGGTAATTTCGTGCGCGTTGATATGGAAGGCTCGCCCGTCACGCAAAAGACGATTGACATTTTCAAACGCCTGCGCGAAGAGTTCGGCGTCAACAGCGTCGGCATCGTGCTGCAATCCTATTTGCGCCGCACGCTCGGGGATGCGGAGGATTTAGTCAAAATCCCCGCGCGCATACGCATCTGCAAAGGCGCATACAACGAGCCGCCGGAAGTCGCTTTCCCCGACAAAAAAGATGTGGACGCGAACTATGTGCGCGTGATGAGACTGCTGTTGTCGTCCGGCACGTATCACGGCATTGCGACGCACGACCCGAAGATGATAGACGCCACCATTGATTATATGCAGCGCGCGGGCATCGGCAAAAACGCTTTCGAGTTTCAAATGCTCTACGGCGTGCGCCGCGATTTGCAGGAACAACTCGCGCGCGACGGCTTCAACGTCCGCGTCTATGTGCCTTACGGGAAGCACTGGTATCCGTACTTTATGCGGCGATTAGCAGAGCGTCCGGCCAACGTCTGGTTCGTTCTGAAGAATTTGCTGAAAGGTTAAAGGCGAGGCGCGAAATGTTTTGTTCAAGTTGCGGAGCGGCGGATCAAAGTGCGAACGCTTATTGCAAGCGTTGCGGCGAATGGCTGCCGGAAATTCATTCGCTACGAGGCAAGGCATGGCAAAACACTTCACCGGAGCAATCCCTGAAAGCTATCTTATTTGCGAGCGGGTTAAGTGTATGGTTCGGTTTTTTCTCGTCGCTCGCGCTTTTCCTCATATTCTTCAGCAAGAACATTAGCTGGAACAACATTCTGCTTGCCGCCGTTTTCTGCCTCTCGATTGCCATTTACCAGACAGGCGTTTTTATCAACGCGCTCAAGTTACGCCAGCGGATCAAAAAAGGCCGTACCGATAATCTCCAGATTGCCGATCAAGATGCGTCGCAATTATCCGCAGAGGCTAATGCCAACGGGCTTCTTAACGCGAAGAGCGTGACTGAAAATACAACTGAACTGCTGGAGCCTGTGCCGCACCCAAGGGAACGCTTGAAACAAAGGTAAGAGCTAAAAGCTATGTGGATTTTGTGGACAGTGCTGGGCGTGATCCTGATTATCGCCGAAGTCTTTACCCCCGGATTCGTGCTATTGTGGTTCGGCCTCGGGGCGCTCGCCGCCGCGCTCGCCGGAATCGTTGGCCTCGATAGTTTGCCGTTACAGTTTCTGATTTTCGCCGTCACCTCAATCGTACTGACAGCCCTTTCGCGCACCATCTTCGCCAAGCAGCTTTCATCTTACGAAGTCGCGCCAGCCCTTAAAACAGGTATTGACACGTTGCCCGGAAAAGTCGGCATCGTCGTCTCTTCGAGTCGCGGCGCGCTTAATGAAGGCGCGGTGAAGGTCTACGGTTCGACGTGGACGGCGTATCCGGCGGAAGGCGAATCGCCGCTCGAAGCGGGGGATCGCGTCGCGGTTGAAAGGATTCAGGGCGCATCCATCTACGTGCGCCGCCTGGGTCTCGAACCCGGCTGGCGTGCGAGTGCTTTACCTGAAAGCGGAGAGCAAACATGATGCGCGAATTATACGCTGAATGTAGGTTAGGTGGTTGCCTCTGCTCTGGAAAGTATGCAACCTGCTACTATTGCTCTGAACCCGACTGGGGCGATCTGCCTTATGAAACGCTGTCCTAAATGCCAACGCATCTTCACGGACGAAACTCTCAAATTCTGCCGTGACGACGGCACGCTTCTCGTGTCGGAAGCAACTTCCGCCGATGATGCCACCGCAATATTGAACGATTCCGTGCCTGGCAGCGGCAGCCTTGATCCCACCAAACTATTTCGCCCTTCTATCCCGGCGGCTGAAACAATTTCATTGCCATCAAGGATTGCCCGTCCGCAGCGTCAGCGGCCTTCGCGTAAAGCCATAGATTCAATCGCAGTTCTTCCGCTCGTTAACAACAGCACTGATCCTAATATGGAATACCTTAGCGACGGTATTACGGAAAGCATTATTAACGCGCTCTCGCAACTTCCAAAACTCCGAGTTGTCGCCCGTAGCACGGTCTTTCGCTATAAGGGACATGAAGTTAATCCGCGAGAGGTGGGGCAGCAGTTAGGTGTGCGTGCCGTGCTCACAGGGAGAGTCCGTCAGATAGGTGACAAGATGGAGATCGGGGCGGAACTGATAGATGTCACTAATGACGCACATCTCTGGGGCGAACACTACCGCCGGAAGCCATCAGATATATTTGAGCTACAGGAAGAGATCGCCAAAGAAATTTTAGAAAACTTGCGGCTGAAGCTAAGAGGCGGGGAGAAGAAGCGACTGACCAAACGCCATACCGATAACACCGCCGCTTATCATCTTTATCTAAAGGCTCTCTTTTACTGGAACAAAAGGACGCCTGATGGACTCGAGGCCGCAATCGGATATTTTCAGGAAGCACTTACCATAGACCCGAGCTATGCACTGGCATACGCGGGGCTGGCGCATTGCTATACATTGCTGACGTCCATCAGCGGTACGCCGTCCATGGAAGCATATCCGAAAGCGAAGGCAGCGGCAATGAAAGCACTGTTGATTGACGAAGCACTCGCCGAAGCTTACGTACCGCTGGCATATCTAAAGTTTATTAACGATTGGGACTATGCAGGCGCGGAAACGGAATATCAACGAGCTATCGAACTCAACCCCAACTATGCCACTGCTCGCCATTACTATTCGATCTTTTTAGTGTACATGGCGCGTTTTGATGAAGCTCTGGATCAATACAAAATAGCCCTGCAACTTGATCCGCTTTCGCTCCCCATAAGCTCCAGTCTAGCTTGGGCACTCTATAGCGCCCGCCGGTACGATGAAGCGATTGAACAATGTAAGCTAACACTTAGGGTTGATCCGAATTTTGCCCGCACGCACCTTTATCTCGGTGAAATATATGTTCAAAAGGGAATATATGATGAAGCTATTGCAGAGTTTTATATGGCGGAGGAGCTTTCAGGAGAATTATGGGCCAGAGTAGAGCTTGCATATGCCTTTGCCGTATCGGATAGAAGAGAGGAAGTTGAAAAGATACTCAATGAGTTGAGAGGCCGACCGGAGCGAGGCAACCTTTCACATTATCAAATGGCAATAATCCATGCAGGTCTCGGAGAAAAGGAGCGGGCGTTTGAATGGCTGGAAAAGGCTTATGAGCAACGCAATCATGGATTGGTTGAACTTAAAGTAGAGCCGATGCTTGACAGCCTTCGCCTAGACCCGCGTTTCACGGATTTGCTACACCGCATAGGCCTCGTGTCATAAATTTTCCAGTCTGGCCGCACCTGACAATTCATTGAGCCAACTTCGCCAGCAGCTTTCTTTTCATTTTGCCGATTGATTTGCTTGTCGGTTGATTCTGGCGTTAGATTGCTTGCACTGTGGGTATAGCGTAATCTTGTGGGAGATGATTCCATGTTTCCTTCAACTTCATGGTGTCACAAGAGTAAATCGGCATGAAATGATTTCGCGCGTCAAAGAGGCAATCCTACAAGGCGGAGCTTATATTACCGATTTTCACATGTTCTCTAACATTGCAATCTGTATCAACTTTGAAGTGTCAGTTGGAAACATCGAAAAGTTATATTCTTCGCTCAGGCAACAAGCTTTCCTCAATCAAGAAAGTCATGATCTGTTAGCAGCTTGCTGCGTACAATTAGCAGAACTTGGGGAGAGGGCTAAAGCAACAGATGTCGTAGGGACATTGGAAATTACTTTCATCCACGATGAACCTGATCTAAGGATAGAAGTTCCGCCTATTCCATGATAGATAATGATTGCTGGCTGTGAAGAGTACCGCAGCTAAATGAAAGGCACGATCGCAAACAATGGCGCAATCTAACACTTCATTCAACCGGAGCGCGAATAGCTTGAATGTCATCCGCCAGATTGAAGGCTTGATACAATCTTTCCCGCCCGCTTGATTCGGGCGATGGGCGTTTAGCGAAGAGTTTCGGCGGTGTCGTCCAGCATCTGATCCTGGTCGGAGTGTGTAGATTCGAGCGTGATGGCGTCTGCGGTCGGCTCCGGCAGATCGTCGCCGGTGAAGCGGGCGAGCACGACTGTGATGTTGTCTTCGCCGCCGCGTTGGTTGGCTTCCTCCACCATGTTCGTGCACGCTTGCGCCGGATCGTCCGCATTTGCCTGCACGATGCGCAGCATATCTTCGGCGCGAAGTTTGTTCGAGAGGCCATCGCTGCATAGCAACAGGTAATCGCCGCGCCGCAATTGCACGCGCCCTGTGACGGGCGTTACTTCGCCCTGCGCGCCGAGAGCTTGCAGAATCACGTTGCGAAACATATGCGTTTCGGCCTCTTCCTCGCTGATCTGGCCGACATCCACGAGTTGTTGCACGAGCGATTGGTCTTTGGTGGCAAGCTTTATCTCATCGCCGCGAATCAGATAAGCGCGGCTATCGCCGACTTGCACTAAATCAACCGCACCGTCTTTAATCGCTGCGCCCGTGAAAGTCGCGCCCATGCCGCTGCATTGAGTGTCGGCCTGACTGCGATGATGAATCGCCAGATTCGCGTAGACCGTCGCATTGCGCAGGCAATCAACGAGTGGCGCATCAACCGTCGCACACGGTTCTGCTGCCTCTCCATCCGTTTCACTGCCGACCAGCATTTCGCGCACGGCTTCGACGGCCATACGGCTCGCCACATCTCCGGCAAGCGCGCCGCCCATCCCGTCTGACACGACGAGGATCAAGCCTTTGTCGCCGAGATCGAAGCGACGCATTTCGGGCGGCGGTTCTGCGCCGTCTGTATGCGTCAAAGCGGAGCCGGTGTTTAAGTCCAACAACAGAAAGTTGTCTTCATTAGCACGACGCACGCGCCCGACATCAGATTTTGCGTGAAGTTCTATCACCATAAAGATAGCAATAAGTTTTCCGAAAACTAAATTCGCGCCAGCGCCTGATCCAAATCCGCAATGATGTCGTCCGTGTCTTCGATGCCGACGGAGATGCGTACAAGCCCTTCGGTGATGCCGAGGCGGGCGCGCGTTTCCGGCAAGACGGAA
Organism: Pyrinomonadaceae bacterium; assembly: GCA_046262295.1. GTDB lineage: Bacteria > Acidobacteriota > Blastocatellia > Pyrinomonadales > Pyrinomonadaceae > JBHENC01. The sequence continues at coordinate 631,655 of JBHENC010000001.1, forward strand.
GCGTGCGTCATCGTCGCCGGATGCGAGATTAAAGTTTCCACGCCGCCCAAACTTTCGGCCAGCGTACACACCTCGACGGATTCCAGAACCGTTCGCGCCGCTTCGAGCGAGCCGACATCGAAGGCCACCATCCCTCCGAAACCTCTTTGTTGCCGCTTCGCCAGATCATGCTGGCGATGCGAGAGCGAACCCGGATAATACAGCTTCTGCACTTTCGGATGCTCCTCCAGAAACGCCGCCACCGCGCGCCCCGAACGATCATGCTGCTCCATACGCAGCGCCAGCGTCTTTGTTCCGCGCAGCACTAACCATGAATCGAACGGCGAGAGAATCGCGCCCACGCCGTTCTGCACAAAGGCGAGCCACTCGGCGTCCTTCTCATCATTGAGCACCGCCACGCCGCCGACGCCGTCCGAATGGCCGTTCAGATATTTCGTCGTCGAATGAACCACTATGTCCACGCCGAATTCAAGCGGGCGTTGCAGATACGGCGACATGAAAGTGTTGTCGCAGACGACGCGCGCACCCGCTGCGTGCGCGATATCCGAGACGGCCTGCAAATCCGTGACGATCATCACGGGATTCGTCGGCGTCTCCAGAAATACCATGCGCGTGTTCGGCTTGAGCGCCGCTTCGACGTTCTGCGCGTCGGACGTGTCCACGAAATCGAATTCGATTAGATAGTTGGCGAGAATACGGTCGAAAAGTCGAAACGTGCCGCCGTAAGTGTTGTCGGAAACGATGACGTGGTCGCCGGATTTCACCAGCCGCAAGACCGCATCAATCGCCGCCATGCCGGAAGCGAACGCATAACCGAAACGCGCGCCTTCGAGCGCCGCGATGTTCCGCTCGAGCGCAAGGCGCGTCGGATTCTGCGTGCGCGCATACTCGAAGCCCTTGTGCTTGCCCAGACCTTCCTGCTCGTAAGTCGAAGTCTGATAGATCGGCACTGTCACCGCGCCCGTCGTCGGGTCGGCCTCCTGCCCTGCATGAATCGCTGTTGTCGCAAAGCCCATAAATTTATAAGTTTTCAGTTTTGGGTTTTCAGTTTTGAGTTTCAAACATTCAGCTAAACGCTATTACTGCTAACTTAAAACTCAAAACTAAAAACTGTTTGTATTATTGATCGAAAATTCCCTGACTCATGTAGCGTTCCGCGCCGTCGGGGAAGACTGTGACGATGCGTTTGCCTGCGCCGAGCCGTTCGGCAAGGCGGCGTGCTGCTGCTGCTGCCGCGCCTGCGGAGCCGCCGACGAGCGCGCCTTCTGTTTCGGCGAGGCGGCGCACGGCGGCGAACGCTTCCTTGTCCGTAATCATCATGATTTCGTCGGCCACTTTTTCATCGTAGTTCGGCGGCACAAATTGCGATTGCCCGATGCCTTCAACCTTGTGCGAACCGGGCAAACCGCCGCCGAAGATCGAGCCTTCCGGTTCGACAAGCACGCAAAGCGCGGTTGAATTAAGTTTCTTGAGGGCGCGCGCGATGCCCGTAAATGTTCCGGCGGTTCCCGCGCCGATGGCTATTGCATCAATGCGCCCGTCCATCTGTTCGATGATTTCACGCGCCGTCGTCTGTTCGTGATAACAGGGGTTCGACGGATTATTAAACTGCTGCGGCACGAAGCTATCGGGAATTTCACCGGAAAGTTTTTCGGCCAGCGCAATCGCGCCTTTCATGCCTTCGTCTTTTGTAACGTAGCGAATTTCGCCGCCGAGAGCTTCCATCACTTTCATCTTTTCGCGCGAGTAGCCTTCCGGCACGCACAGGATGACGCGATAGCCGCGCGCGACGCCGACCAGTGCAAGCCCGATGCCCGTGTTTCCCGCCGTCGGTTCAATGATCGTCGCGCCCTTGCGCAACGTGCCGCGCTGCTCCGCGTCTAAAATCATGCCGAGCGCGGCGCGGTCTTTGATTGATCCGCCCGGATTGAGATACTCCAGTTTGGCATAAACTTCTCCGAGCGGAGGCTTGCAAAAACGTGCCAGATGGAGAAGCGGAGTATTACCTACCAACTCGATGATATTCTCGACAGTGCCGCGCGACATGAACATTCCTCGCTTGTAAGATTCGCCTCACACCAACCGAGAAATGCCTGCCAACCGGATTGACTGTGAGCTAGTCATGGTAGCCCGCACGGTGGCGGCTGTCAAACTTGCGTCTTGCGACGACTAACGGGCACTTCGTTTCAATAACGAAGGCGTGCGTAGAAGTTTCGCTCGCCTTCGTTCATGTGCGAACAATCGAATTGATTGCGGCTCGAAGAAGTTCCGGGTAATTGCTCAGCACAGTTGTCCGCGCGGCGAACCATTCTTCGTCGTCCTGCTCGCGTTCACGCTCAAAGGCGGCGGCGCGGCGCGTCTCTTCCGGTGCAGTGCCGCCGAAAATCTTCCGCACTTTGACAAAATTTTCAGGATCGAGCGCCGTTCGTAAATCTTCAGCCGTGAGAGAAAGTTTCCGATTGATTACTTCGAGCGCGACCGATTGCAAGAGATCGTGGGAAAAGTCACTGTGCGTTTCAATCGCGCGACGAACCCCGTTTGCCACAATCTGGTGCGCGACGCGGAAAGGCAATTTCTCGCGGCGCACAATGGTGTCGGCCAACTCTGTGACGGTGATAAAGCCTTCGCTTGCGCGCGCGCGTAAAGTTTCGGTGTTGAACGTCGCCGTCGAAAGGGCGGCGGCGAAAAGCGCGAGCGAGCGCCCGGCATCGCGCATCGCGTTGGCGATTAAGGGTTGCAGATCGTCTTCGACATCGTTGATATCGCCGAACGGTGTGTTGTGAACGCTGATGAACACGCCCGTTGCCTGTCCCAATGCTTTGCTGGCGAGCGCGCGCACGTGTTCCAGCGCCACCGGGTTGCGCTTTTGCGGCATGATGCTGGATGTCTGCACGTAGCCGTCGGAAAGGCGCACGGCGTCAAACTCGCGCGTCGCCATCAAAAGAAATTCCTGCGCGAACTTGCCGACATTAATGAGCATCACGGAGATTGTCGCCAGCATCTCCGTGAAATAATCAACGGCGGCGATGCTCGCATAAGAGTTGACGGTCGGCGCATCGAAGCCGAGCAGTTGCGCGGTGCGTGCGCGGTTGATTGGAAAACCTGTCGTCGTGATCGCACAGGCTCCGAGCGGCGAATGATTGACGGCTTCTGTGGCGCGCCGCAGACGCTCTATGTCGCGCCCCGTAACTTCCGCCATCGCCAGCATAAAGTGCGCCAAGGTGGTTGGCTGCGCGGGCTGCGTGTGCGTGTAGGCGGGAATTATCGTTTCGTGATGACGCTCGGCAATGTTGAGCAATTCACGACGCAGACTCATCGCCGCGTCGAGAACGGCGAACGCATCGCGGCGCAGGCGCATACGATAGATCGTGACGTCAATATCGTTGCGGCTGCGCGCCGTGTGCAGGCGTCCGGCGATGTCTTCGCCGCAGGCTTCTGTAATCAATCGTTCGAGATAGAAAAAGAGGTCTTCGCAACTACCGTCATAGCGGGCGGCGTGTATGTGCTGGCGGTCAATTCCGTCGAGAGCCGCAAAGAGCGCGCGGGCTTCGTCGCGTGTGATGATTTCCTGCTCGGTCAGCATAACGGCGTGGGCGTAATCAACTTCGAGCAGGTAATCTAAGAACAGGCGTTTGGCGTCCTCGAAAATATCCGTCAGGACATTGTCGGAATAAGCCTGCGTCGGAAATGTTTCCTGCGCCGCCCGCCGCTTAACTACATCTTCGCGCATCAACGCAGTCGTCTTCTCCGGCATAACTTTTAGTGTCATCAACTTTGAACGTAAGCGCCGTGTTCGGCATCGAGTGAACGAAGCGCAAGCAGGACGGCGCCTTCGGCAGACGTATGGCGCGGCGCTAAAAAGCGTGCGGCAGGTGCGGCAGCAGCCATTACTTCACGAAAAGAGTCGGCGAAAAATCCGCCCGCGAGCAGCACGCCGCCCATCGCCACAATCGGAAAAGCTTGCTGTTCTAATCCGGCGAGACGCGCGGCGGAAATTACGAGAGCAGCCAATTCGACGGACGCTTCATGCAGAATATTGATGGCTGCTTGATCGCCGCCCGCCGCTGCTTCGTCCGCCAGCGGCGCAAGCGAGGCGATGCGTTGCGGCGTCATCTCTTCGTGGTAGATGACCCCCAACAGTTTGTTGAAGTCGGGAACCTTAAAGGCTTCAAAAACGCCGCCGGTTAAACAGGTCGGAATGATGCGTTTGTCGTGCGCCGCAGCGACGGCGCGCAGCACGCGCGAGCCGATGTTGTAGCCGCTGCCTTCGTCGGCCAGTATGTAGTCCCATCCGCCGACGCGAAATTTTTGCTGATTAACGGAGGCCGCCCACGCGATGCTCCCCGTGCCGGAAATCACCAGTACGCCGGGTTCGTCTTCCAACGCACCGACGAGCGCAATCTCGCCGTCGTTGACTACTTGCAGATGATCCGTCGAGATTATCTCGCGTAATATTCCGCTCATCGTCAAAGCATCGTCCGGCGTATCAACGCCCGCGAGTCCAGCGCAAACGGCCGCTAATTTCAGTGAACTGCAATCTACGATTCCGGCGGCGCGCGCGATGGCCTTAACGCCGGAGAGCAGGGAAGCACGCGCTTCGCTTAAACCTGCTTTACGATGATTCGAGGCGGGGGCTTCGACGCGCGCGAGAACGCGGCCTTGCGTGTCCGCCAGCAGGCAAACAGTCGAAGTCCCACCACCGTCGAGACCCAGCACTAAATCGTTTTGTGTCATTGCCTCGTTTTATATCATTGCCGCTATCTTCTTGATGCTTTTTGAGCGCCGTTAATGCTTCGCGCGCCGGGCGCTTTGGCAAGGCTTAACAGGTTCGCAAACAGCCGGTATGCGCCCGGCACGCCTTCCGGCAGTTCGCGGAACCACGCATACGAAGTGTAAACATATTTGCCGCGCCCTAACTCCGCATAAACTTCTCCGCCGTTCTGCGCGGGTTCGCCGGGATCATGCGATTCGAGCAGCGGCACGTATCCGGCATCGAGCGTCGTCATATTGTAGAGGCTGCGTTCCTGCCGCCAATCCTTCCAATCGTCCGCCGTAATCTTGTTCGGGAAATTAAAGGCCGGGTGCTGCGGTTGCAGAACGGTCACGACGGCGTTTTCGTCCGTTACGCGAGGGCCGATCTTCGCGGGCAGCGGCGCGAGATTTTTTTCAACATAGTCAGGGCGTTGATACTGCACGATCAGCGTGCCGCCGCCGCGCACGTACTCCATCAGCCGCGCATTGTTCGCCGTGAAATCCGGGCGCACCTGCGATGCGCGCACGCCGACCACGATGGTGTCGTAACGCGAGAGATCGCCCGTCGAAAGCTCGTCTTCATCAAGCAGCGTGACGGGCACGCCCATGCGCCGGATCGCTTCCGGCACTTCATCGCCGCTGCCCATAATATAGCCGACGCGCACGGGCGCAACTTGCAGATCGAACACGCGCACCGTCGCTTCGGCAGGTTGATACAAACGATGCGTTTGAATGTGCGGAAAAGAGATGATGTGCATCTCGCGGTTGAAGGTCTGACCGCCGGCGACGGCGTCGGCGGCAATTTGGTAAGAGCCTGTTTTGGTGTGTCCCGGCACGCTCACGTTGAAGACAATTGCCGTGCGCGCATTGCGCTCTTTGATTTCAAACGCAGCGGCGGCGGGTTGCGCAATCCATCCGTCGGGCAAATGCAAACGCACCTGCCCGCTAATCGGTAGCCGCGAATTGTTTGCGAGGCGCACTGCGATGCGTCGAGTTTGAGTCTTCACAGAAGTCGGAACGATCACAAGGTTGGAAGCGAGCGCGACGGAGAGCGCCGGAACGACGTTCAGCTCGCGCCTGATCTCGCCGCGAACCGGATCGGCGTAACGATATTCTACGGGTTTTGTCGCAACGACGGACGCGCCGCCAATCTCCATCTTTACTTCACCGGCGGCTTGCGGCGGCGCGAAGGGCAGACCTTTGGGCGCATCCGCAGGCCACTGGAAAACGTCGCCGTCGCGCGGCTGCGTGAGCCAGTAAGGTTGCGTGAGCGGCGCATCGGCGGGCGCGTTGAGACGAAAGTATGCGGATTGCTGCGCGGTCTCGCGCCGGAAGCGGGAAAAGGAATCGTTCGAGGCGGTCGGTTCCTTTGATGGCTCCGTGCGCCAATTTTGGGGCGCGCGTAAGCGTATCTCTCCGATGCGAACCAGCGATGTATCCGGCGCAAAGACCCGCACGGCGACGGCCACTGCTTCGCCGTGCGCAACGGTTTCCGCATCCGCAAGCGCATCCACCGTGACACCGGCGGCGTGCTGCAAAGCATCCGCGAACTCTCGCTCCTTTTGGCTCAACAGAAGATCGGCGTCGGCGCGCGGGTTGGCATCTTCGTTCGTTGCCGCAAGCTTCTCGCGGGCTTTGCGTGTCGCTTCGAGGCCTTCGGCGAGCGGCTTGATTATCTTTTGCGGAGCAAGCGCGTCATAGTCGGCGAGGGCGCGGGCGGCGGCGCGCTGGATTTTCGCTAACTCGTCTTTGAGCGTGCCTTCGCGCAGCCCTGACGTTTTGGCGATGCCTGTGATGGAAGTGTCAATGCCGTCGAAGAGAGTTTGTTCCGGCTCGCTGTTCTTCTCGCTATTTTTGACGAGGCTTTGCAGTAATCGCACGCCGGATTCGTGTGCGCCGCGCGGTTCGATTGATCCTTGCTCCTGCGATTTGTGCTGGCTGCGGCCTTCTATCGCAATCTCGTAGTAGGTGCGGCCGAGCAGCGGATCGTAGCGTCCGGTTTCGACCTGAAGCGTCGGCTTGTTGTTCGGATTATTCGTAAAGCTCTGGCTGACGTAAAGCTTCAATGCCTGCCATGTGCGCAAGCCTTCCGCGAGTTGTTCCGGGAATTCCTTCGGGTCGGCGGCGGCGCGAAACGCGAGCGGCGTGAGATAGCCGGAAAGCTGGTGATGCCCGTGACCGTCCGAAGGCGTGCCCGTAAAACGCGCGATGATGATGAGCGGGCGATACAGGCGAATGATGCGCACCATGTCGCCGAGCACCTCACGTTCGCCCCACTTGCGCGCCGCCTCTTCGCGCGTCTTCGTGAAACCGTAATCGAAAGTGCGTGTGAAAAACTGTTCGCCGCCGTCAAGCCTACGCGCCTGCAATAGTTCTTCGGTGCGAATGACGCCGAGCGGCTCGAAGAGATCGGAGCTAATAATATTCTGCCCGCCTTCGCCGCGATTAAGCGAGAGATACGCGACGCGCGCTTGATCGCCGCGCGCGAGACGTGCGATTAAAGCGGAATCTTCGTCGTCCGGGTGCGCGCCCGTGTGCAGCGCGCTCGCCGTCGTTTGCAGGCGGCGAAGCAGTTGCGCTAATCCGCCTGCGCCGTTGCTGTAAATGGCGCGCACCTGCGCACGCGTGTTGAAAGCGGCGGGCGAAAGAACAAATGTCGAGGCGATAACCGCGAAGGAACAAAAGAGAGCCGTCAAACGTGTTAATGAGCGACGCATGAATACCTCTGTTGAATGGCAATCTTCAAGCTATCAAGAACCGAAATACAAAAGATGCTGAAACGTCCATCATGCCGCGCTTAATTTTCCTGCATCTTCGCTGAGCGGCCTGCGAAAGGCCATTCGCCGCGTGCGCGCGAGCGTATGAAATAGACGACGAGACCGAGAATGATGAGCACCGCCGCGTAGCGTATCTCTTTCAGAAAACCTTTGCGCGCAAAGAGCACATAGACGAAGCCGCAGAAGGCAACCAATGCGGGCAGAGGATAAAGCCACATCCTGAAGGGGCGCGGCAAATCCGGGCGGCGCGCGCGCAACACCATCACGCCGATGATCTGCGCCAAGAATTGTATGATGATGCGTATCACGACGAGCGCGGCGATCACGTCAACGAGCCGCAGAAAACAGAAGGCAATCGTGATGCCTCCCATCACGAGCAGCGAGACATACGGGAAACGATGCTTCGGATGCACGCGCGAGAAGAACCGGAAGTAGTTGCCGTCGAGCGCCGCGGCATACGGCACGCGCGAATAGCCGAGCAGCAAAGAGAAGACGGACGCGAAGGCCGTCCACATAATTAAAGCCGTCGCTATCAGTCCCGCGCGGTGGCCGTAGAGCCGTTCCATGAATGATGAGATGACGTAGCGGCGCGCGTCCGTATTCGCCGTCGCGCTGAACTCTCGCCAAGGAATCACGCCCAAAATCGAGACGTTCATTACAACGTAAATCACCGCGACGAAGATGATCGAGAGCAACACGGCGCGCGGAATTGTTTTACCGGGATCGCGCACTTCGCCGCCGACAAAGCAGACGTTGTAGTAGCCCCAGTAATCGTAGACCGCGATGAGCAACGCCGCGCCGAGACCCGTGAAAAATTCCGGCCTTAAAGTGAACGCGCCGGGCGGAAAATCGAAAGCGAGTTGCGGATTGAAATGCCAGATGCCGGACGCGATAATCCACAGAATCGTCAGCATCACGCCGACCCACAATAGATTCGAGAGCCGTTCGATGATCGTGATTTTGCGATAAAGCAGAAAGACGGCGAAGAGGCACGTCCCGATGGCGACGAACGTGCCGTATGTCGCAAGGATGCTGACGTCGAGCGTGCCGAGAAACGGCAACGCCAGATGTAAATCTTTGACGAGCAGCGTGTGATCTAACGCGGGGAAAGCATAAGTCGCGTAAAGCGCGAAGCCCAGACAGCCCGAAGCTATCGAGAGCGGCGCGCTAAACGTGAGTTGCCAGATAAAGAGAAAGGACATCAAACGACCCAGACGATGCTTGCCGTAGATTTCGCCCAGATAGCGATAAGGCCCGCCGGAACCGGGCAACGCCGCGCCGAGTTCAGCCCACACAAGGCCGTCGCACATCACCAGCAACGCGCCGAAAATCCAACCGAGCATTGCCTGCGGGCCGCCCATCGCCGCAATGATGAGCGGAATCGTGATGAACGGCCCGACGCCGATCATGTCAATCATGTTAAGCGTCGTCGCGCCCGCCAACCCGACGCCGCGTATTAGTTGCGGCGCGGCGGATTCGGCAAGGGCTTCGTCGCCGGTTGGTTGCAACGCTTTTTCGATTGCCATGAGCAGGAAAATCCGGCTGCTTAGTCAGCTTTTGCGTTCAAGTTTCTCGCCTTCAGAAATTGAATTTGAAGCCGAGTTGAAACTGCCTGCTGTCGAGCGCCGAAGGATTTCTGGTTGTGAAATCAGGCAGCGGCGCGGACAGTACGCCCGCCGTGTTGGTCGTCACCACACCGTTGACAGAGAAGATGCTGCGATGATTGAAGAGGTTGATAAACTCTCCGAGAACCTCTGCGTTGAAACGCTCGTTGAAACGGAAGAAGCGCGAGTAGCGCATATCGACATTGAACTGTTTCGGCGTGCGCCCCGTATTGCGCCCGATGAACAGCGGACGATCCGCTCCCGCCCCGGACACGCTGTCATTGTTCAAGTCTTGATTGGAAGCGATGTTGAAGACTTCGCCGGTATTGCCTGTCACGATAAACCCGAACTGATTATCGTTGACCAGATGTTTGGCGAACGTGTTTTCGATATCGAACGTCGGGCGTCCGACGAAGCTGAGCACGAACGTGTGGCGTTGATCCGCGAAAGAGTTGCCGCGATCACGCCGCCGGTCGGTCGGGTCGGAGAGCGTGAAGGTCGTCGCGGCGACAAGATTCTGTTCGGGCGCATCGTCAATCGAATGCGAAAGCGTGTAGTTGGCGCTGAATTGATAACCGCTCGAAAATCTTTTGTTGAGCGAAATCGTGCCCGCCGTGTAATCTGAATTGCCGACGGATTCGGCGATCAGGATGGTATTGAAATCAGGGAACAGGCGTGTCCCGACGCGCGCCACCGGATCGAATACCGGCCTCCCGTCGGCCAGGAAGCTGATTGGGTTAATGGGGTTGATATTGCGATAGACGGGAATGTGCCTGCCCTGCGAATGTATGAAACCGAAGGTCACAGAGAGATTCTGCGCGAGCGTCTGTTCGAGTTGCAGATTAGTATGATAGGCAACGAGGTTTTTGTAATCCGTTGCGACGGCGTCAATGCTCTGGCGCGGCACCGCAGTACCGGCGGGCAGCGAGCCGATTGTGTTCGGGAAGCGGGGCGCTCCGGCGGCGCTCGGCGCAGTCACGAAATTGAGGAATCTGGGGTTGCCGCTGTTTTGCAGCGCGCGCAGATAAATATCCAAGAGCGGCGGTTCATAATAAAAGCCTCCGCTGGCGCGCACGACGCTCGGACGATCTCCTTCACGCAGCGCGTAAACGATTCCCAAGCGCGGCGCGAAATTGTTTTTGTCCAACGTGAAATTGCGCGAGATGGCGAGCGGCGCTTGCGCGTTGGCCTGCGGAATGTCGTAAAGATCATAACGCAATCCGTAGTTGATCTTCAGGCGCGGCGTCACCTTCCAATCATCCTGCGCGAAGAGTTGATAGAACACGGATTTATACTTGATGTTCGGGTCGCCGATGGTTTCGCGGAAATTCGTATAGCCCAGCGGGTTCGTTCCGTTTCGCGCGGCGACGTAGCTGGCTATCGAAGGAAAAGTGTAGCGTGCGAACACACCCGAACGGCGCGTGTCGCCAATCACATTAAAGCCTGCGCCGAACTTCATAGTGTGCTGGCCGCGCGTGATTGTCACGTTATCCAGTAGCTGGTTGGAAGTTTCGAGCGGCAGAATCGTGTTTCTGTCTTCCGGCGAGCCGAAGGACGCGACGCCCGTAATTAAAATAGACGGGCCGGTGCCGGAATTGGCGTTCGGCAGATTCTGCGAATTGCGTCTGGCATATTGATAACGCAGCTCGTTAAGCGCCGTCGGCGAGAGAGTTGAAATTAATTGTAACCCGACGGAATCCGAAGCGTCTATAAAGTCTATGCTGCGTTCGAGCGTTTGCGTGCCGCCCGCGATGTTGTTCGGCGAAGTGTTGCGGAACAGATTGTATCTGGCGACGAATCTTTGCTTGTCAGTGAGTTGCGCATCTGTGCGGACGATAAAGAATTTTACTTTTTGCGCCGCCGGGATCGTGCCGGGAAAAGCGTTGGCGCTGACGCCCGCCGCGATGAGCGCCGCTTGATTCGCCGGACTGATCGTGATGACGCGCTGCGGTTCGCCCGCCAGATCGCGCGTCACCTTTTCCGCTCCGGCGTAGAACTGCCAGCGGTCGCGTATGATCGGCCCGCCAAACGATCCCGTGAAATCGTCAACCTTCGTGCCCGGCTTCGTACGGTTCGGATCGAAGAAGAAAGGACGCGACGAAAAGGCCGTGCGGCGAAACCGATAACTCGCCGAGCCGCGATATTTGTTTGTGCCCGAAGCCGTCACCGCGTTCATAATCAGTCCCGGCGTATTGCCGAACTCCGCCGCGAAACCGTTGGTCACGAGCTGCACTTCGCTGATGAACAATTCCGAAATCGGCATCAGGCGAATGCCCGCACGGTCTGCCTGCGTATTGTTGTTGCCGTCGAGTTGATAGTTGGTGCGGCGCGCATAGCCGTTGGCATTGATTCTGGGAACGCCGAATTCGGAATTGGGGCGGCCTGTGACGTTGGCTTGCAGCAAAGAAAAGTTGTAAGGATTGCGCGAGACGAGCGGAAGATTGCGAACTTCCGTTTCATTCATCACGCGCCCCAGATCAATCTTCGCAGGGTCGGCCAAAGGCGCATCCTGCGTAATCGTCACCACCTCCGAGACGCCCCCGGCTTCGAGCGTCAGTGCGATGGTTGCCGTTTGTCCGGTAGTTAAAGTGATGCCTTCGCGCACCAATTTTTTGAAGTTCGGCGCTTCGACGGTGACGCGATAAGTGCCCAGCGGCAACAGCGGCGCGCGATACACGCCCGCTTCATCCGTGTTAACGGTGCGCGTCGAGCCTGTTTCGATATTGACGATGGTCAGCGCCGCATTGGGTACAACCGCGCCGCTCGCGTCCGTCACAGTGCCTTCGATCTGGCCGTTGAGAGCCTGCGACTGTGCAAGGACGCGCGCGTGTGTCGAACATAGCAGCGCGAGCGCGAGAATGAAAAACGGAATGATGCGTTTGGAAGCGGTAAGTTTGTTAGTGGACAAATTGGCGGGCGATAACATGAGCGCAATCTCCTTCAAGTGAACGCGATTCAGGATGGGTCGCACAGGATTAATAGATAGCAACAACAATTAACATTTACCGGCGTAGTGTTCTTTGTCGGCTCGGCTGCGTATGAAAAAAATTGGTTTAAGCGGTTGCCCGATGCGTGTTCTGCATTAACTTATGCAAGGATTCGTTGGCGAGTTCCATCGCGGCGCGAATGCTGCCGATCAAGGGCGCGTCTTCGCCAAGTTCCGTGCCGCGAATCGCCGGACAGTTGGGCGCGATGCGTGCCGCGACTTCGTGAACGCGGGGCAACAGCTCCGGCATCGCAATGGCAACACGCCCACCGAAAATAATCAATTCCGGGTCGATAATCGTGGCGAGGTTTGCCACCGCCGCGCCGAGCCTTAGAACGGCCTCGTCATTAAACGCACCGTCAGCGGTGCGTCGCGGCGCGCGGTTCGTCTTTTTTCGCGGCATTGCTCCCAAGTATGATTCCAGATAGCCTGCCGCGCCGAAGTCCGTCGCCCATTCTCGAAAATCAACATTCAGATGGCTGATCTCGCCCGCGTGCCAGCGATGGCCGCGATGGAGTTTATCGTCAATCACAATGCCCGCACCGATGCCCGTTCCCATCGAAATGAATACGAAGTTGTGAACGCCGCGCCCGCCGCCGCGCCAGTGTTCGCCGATGGCCGCCAGATTGACATCGTTTTCAACCAAAACCGGCACGTGCAATTCCGCCGCCAACATCTCGCGCGCCGGAATATTAATCCAATTATCTAAATTGGCTGCTTCCAGAACCACGCCGCGCGTTAAATCGGTCATGCCCGGTGCGCCGATGGCTGCCGCGAGAAGCGGCGTGCGCGCGTTCACAATATCTTTCAGCATGGCGCGCGCGGTGCTTATTAAACGGCGTATCACAAAGCGTGGCCGCGTATCAATCGGAAGCGGAACGCTGCGCTTTTCGATTATTTCGCCGGTCATATCGGCGAGGCATAGATGAACCGAGGTTGAACCGATATTAGCTCCCAGAATCACGCCGCACCGCGCATTGAAAGAAACGAGCTGCGGTTTTCTGCCGCCGTTCGAGATTCCTTCACCCTGCTCCGTGACGAGTCCGGCTTTTAGCAGATTGTGAACGAGCGCGGACACGGTGGGCGGGCTAAGCTGTGTCTCGCGCGTAATGTCGGCTCTGGAAAGCGGGCCGGATTTTTTAACTGCCCCCAGAACGCGCTGCGAATTGTGCGCGCGCATTCGTCGCGGATGCATATTCTCGGCGGTCATGGTCTGCCTTTTGCGAAAGCTGGATTGATCTATGTATAAATATACTTTAGAAGGTGACTTTCTAAAGTATATTAAATAAGTCGCAGCAGCGTGTCAACATATTTTGCGCTAAGATGTGCGAACGATGAGCGCGGCATGGTTAATAGAGTTTGACACTTGAAATGGCGGCAGGCTATCTTGTTATCCCGTGACTCACGCGGAACTTTCTACTTTATCAAACGCCGTCGCCATTATTCCCGCGCGCTATGCTTCGACGCGCTTGCCGGGCAAACCTTTGCTTGAAATCGCCGGACGCCCGATGATTCTGCACGTCGTGGAACGCGCGCTCGCCGCCCGCAACATCACACGTGCGATTGTCGCCACCGACGATGAACGTATCCTACGCGCGGTTCACGAAGGCGCACGCGAAGCCATGATGACGCGCGCGGATCACCGGAGCGGCAGCGACCGTCTTGCCGAAGTCGCCGCCACGCTCGAAGACGCGGACATTATCGTTAATCTGCAAGGCGACGAGCCGTTAATCTCGTCAAATACGATTGAGCGCGCCGTAGATGAGTTAGCGCGTTACGACGGCGCGATGATCGTCACCGCGAGCGAAGCGATAGCTTCGGCGCATGACGTGTTGAGCGGCGATGTCGTTAAAGTGGTGACGGATGAAACAGGGCGTGCGCTCTATTTCTCGCGTGCGCCGATTCCGTATCCGCGCGATGCCGTGCGCCAGTACGGAACGCTTTTGGACGCGCTTGCGAATGATGCTTCGCTCGTCGAGGGGTTTCGCAAGCACACGGGGCTTTATGTCTACCGCCGCGACTTTTTGTTAGAATACGCGGGTTGGCCCGCGTCTGCGCTGGAACAGATGGAATCGCTCGAACAACTGCGCGCGCTCGAACGCGGCGTTCCCATTAAAGTAATCGAAGCGGATGCGCCGTCAATCGGCGTAGACACACCTGAAGATTTAGAGCGCGTGCGCGCTATTTTTGAAAAACAGCCAGACAGCTAGACGTTGGAAAATCTGTGACGACGATCAGTAAGCGTACGACTCTATTGAGTCTGATAAGCTTGCAAAAGAGTTCAGAGGAGAGCGATGCCTAAATATATTTTCGTGACGGGCGGCGTGGTTTCGAGTCTCGGCAAAGGACTCGCCGCATCTTCCATCGGGTGTTTGATGGAAGCGCGCGGGTTGCGCGTCGCGCTCATCAAACTCGATCCGTACATTAATGTTGATCCGGGCACGATGTCGCCTTTTCAGCACGGCGAAGTCTTCGTCACAGACGACGGGGCAGAGACGGATTTGGATTTGGGGCACTACGAACGCTTTACGCACGCGCATCTTTCGCAGGCGAACAACTGGACGACCGGGCGCATTTATCTTTCCGTTATCGAGAAAGAACGGCGCGGAGATTATCTAGGCAAAACCATTCAAGTGATTCCGCATATCACCAACGAGATCAAAGAAGCGGTGCGCGCCGTCGCCGACAAAGACAAGCCGGACATCGTGATTGTTGAAATCGGCGGCACTGTCGGCGACATCGAGAGCCTGCCTTTTCTTGAAGCGATACGGCAGATGGGTAACGAGGAAGGCACGGGCAACGCCATCTTCATACACGTTACACTCGTGCCGTACATCGCCGCCGCAGGCGAGCTGAAAACCAAGCCGACGCAACATTCCGTGCGCGATCTGCGCGAGATAGGCATTGCGCCCGACATTCTTTTGTGCCGTTCAGACCGAGCTCTTTCGCGCGAGCTGCGCGGCAAAATCGCGCTTTTCTGCAACGTCAAAGAGAACGCCGTCATCAATGCGCTGGATGTCAAAACGATCTACGAAGTGCCGCTCGCATTTCACGAACAGGGACTCGATGAGCTGATTATCAACTCGCTGAATCTAAATGAAACCGCCGCCCGCACCGATCTGGCAGAGTGGCGCAATCTCGTCTCGACCATCACGGAACCGCTTGCGGGCGAAACCTCCATCGGCATCGTCGGCAAATACGTAGAGCTGGAAGATTCCTATAAATCTCTGCGTGAAGCTTTAACGCATGGCGGCGTTGCCAACAACGTGCGCGTCAACGTCACATGGATCGAATCGGAAGATTTGATGAGCGAGGATTACGAAAAACGCCTGCGCGACTTCGATGCGATTCTAGTGCCGGGCGGCTTCGGTAAACGCGGCGTCGCCGGGATGATTAAAGCCATCACATATGCACGCAAAACGCAGACGCCGTATTTCGGTATCTGTCTCGGAATGCAGACCGCTTGCATCGAATACGCGCGAACGGTGTGCGGCTTGCGCGATGCCGATTCCACAGAGTTCGATGCCGAAACGCCGTATCCTATTATCTTCAAGTTGCGCGATTTAATTGACGTTGAAAATTTCGGCGGCACGATGCGGCGCGGCGCATGGCTGTGTCGTCTGGCAGCAAATTCGCTGGCGCGCGAAACCTACGGTGGAGTCGCGGAGATCAATGAGCGCCATCGTCATCGCTATGAGTTCAACCCTGAATTTCGTGAAACTTTAGCGCGCGCCGGACTCGTCTTCAGCGGCGAATCGCCCGACGGAAAATTTGTCGAGATGGTGGAGCTGGCGCGCGACGTTCATCCCTGGTTTCTGGGTTGCCAGTTTCATCCAGAATATAAATCGAAGCCGCTCGCCGCACATCCCCTCTTCGCTTCCTTTGTCCGCGCGGCACATGAAAATCGCCTGCGCCATGAAACGGCGATGACCGAAAGCCGTAAAGTCGAAACCGCTTCACACGAAGCGCGTGCTGCCGTCACCGGCAATGATTGAAACACTGCTTGCTTGTTTATAATGCTCGCTGGATACGTCGCTATCTCGATAAGAAAAATCTTTCAACTTACTCTGCATGGGAGGGCGCAGCCACTCATTAAACTTATCCGATGAACGCTTGCGCACGATTCAGGTGAACTCCTCCGTGCCCACTCCTTTGCCCGCTCGGTCTGCGTAAAGAGCTGGCACAACTTCTCCATAGTGGAGGGCTGCTCATCATTGCGCTTCTCCCGGTTGCAGCAACATCCACTGAAGTCGAGACTGATGGCTTCCGCATCGGCCAGCAAGGTGGTGATAGTCATAGGAAAACTATATATAGCCCACAGAGTTATAGTCCTTTAGATTTTTACCCCTCTGCTGTAAAGTCGCGGGCTAACCGTCGCCCGCGTAGCTTGAATCCGGCGTGATGAATTTGAATCAAAAAAGAGAGCTGTCAGCCAACACGAATCTGTCGCATTACCGCATCGTGAAAAAAATCGGCGCGGGCGGAATGGGCGAAGTTTATCTGGCGCAAGATACCAGACTCGAACGCAAAGTTGCGCTCAAAATTTTGCTTGCCGAAATCGCTCATGATGAAGATCGCGTGCGCCGTTTCGTCCAGGAAGCGAAAGCCGCCTCCGCTTTGAATCACCCGAATATCTTAACCGTTTATGAAGTTGGAGATTTTGAAGATTCGCGTTTCATCGTCACCGAATTCATCAAAGGCATGACGCTACGCGAGCGACTCGCCAATGAACCGCTCGCCTTGCGCGAGACGCTCGATGTCGCCGTGCAAATCGCCTCGGCTCTGAATGCGGCGCATTCTGCCGGAATCATTCACCGCGACATCAAGCCGGAAAACATCATGCTGCGCGATGACGGATTGGTGAAAGTCCTCGATTTCGGCTTGGCGAAACTGACCGAGAAGAATCAAGAACCGACCGCCAGCGAAGACGAAACACGCGCTCTGGTGAAGACAATTCCCGGCGTTGTGATGGGAACTGCCGCTTATATGTCGCCCGAACAGGCTCGCGGGAAAGAGACCGATGCGCGAACTGACATTTTCAGTCTCGGCGTCGTCGTTTATGAGATGCTGTCGGGAAAACAACCTTTTGCGGAAGAAACAGCCAGCGACACGATTGCCGCGATTCTCAAGAGCGAACCCGCGCCGCTTGCGGGCGAAGGTGTGCCGCCGGAATTAAAACGCATCGTGCGAAAGGCTTTACAAAAGAGCGCGGACGAGCGTTATCAAACCGTCAAGGATTTTCTGATTGACCTCAAAACCTTGAAGCGCGAATTGGAGTTTGCCGAAGAAATCGAACGCTCGCAAACGCCGTCGGCAAAAGCGGCGAACGTCGGCGCGTCAAACCAAAGCGAAAACGCGACCGTTTTGCAACCGGCGGCTATAGGGACGCAAAACTCTTTATCGCATCAACCTTCGAGCGCGGAATACGTCGTCGGCGCGGTCAGGAAACACCGATTCGCTTTTATCGGGGCGCTGGTAGTTTTACTTTCGACAATTGGCGGATTAGGTTTCTGGTATTTCTCGAACGCGACGGCAAATACAAAACAAATCGAATCAATCGCGGTGCTGCCGTTTGTCAACGAAAGCGGCAATGCCGATGTCGAATATCTTTCGGACGGAATGACAGAAACTCTCATCAGCAGTTTGTCAAATTTGCCGAATCTGAACGTCAAACCGCGTTCGTCCGTTTTTCGCTACAAAGGCAAGGACACGGATTTGCAGACGATTGCCAGAGAGTTGAACGTGCAGGCGATTTTGAACGGGCGCGTCCTACAACGCGGCGACGAGTTGGCACTGAGTTTGGAGTTGGTTGACGTATCGCAGGATAAAGTAATTTGGGCGGAACCATATCAACGCCAAACCTCCGACCTTCTTTCCCTGCAAAGCGAGGTTGCCCGGGATGTATTGAGCAAACTGAAAATCAGGCTCACGGGCGCTGACGAACAGAAACTGGCAAAAAAATCTACCGGGAATGTGGAAGCCTACCAACTTTATATCCAAGGTCGGTATGAGTGGAATAAGTTTTCATTCGATAGTCTGAAAAAAAGCATCCCGCTTTTCGAACGCGCGATACAGCTTGACCCGACCTACGCCCTGGCATACTCCGGTTTAGCGGATTCCTACGTTAATCTCGGCATTGACTACATTTCCGCTCACGACACCATGCCTCAGGCTCGAGTCGCGGCGATACGGGCAATCGCATTGGACGATTCGCTGGCTGAGGCTCACACCTCCCTGGGGTCATACAAGATGTTCTACGAATGGGACATTACGGGTGCAGAGGAAGAATACCGCAAGGCTATCCGCTTAGATGCCAAATACGGGAACGCGCGTCATTTTTACAGCCATTGCTTGCAATTTTCGGGAAGAGAAGCCGAAGCCATTCGTGAAATGAAGATTGCCGTCGAGCTTGAGCCTCTCTCGCTTGTCAACAATTCCGAACTCGGCTGGGCATACTATCTGGCAAATCAGCACGACGCGGCAATCGAGCAGTTACACAAAACCATCAAGCTCGATCCATCATTCTCGAATAGCTACTTCACTCTTGGTCTGGTCTATGCGGATAAGGGAAACTATACGGAAGCAGTTGCCGCGTTGCGCGAAGGTCAAAGGCTGTCGCCGGATTGGCTTGAGCTTCAAGCTGTGCTGGCATACACCTATGCGTCAGCCGGCGAGCGCGGCGAGGCGGAGGCGTTGTTGACCAAGCTGCTGAAATCGGCGGCTGATACATACGTCAATCCTGTCCTCATTGCCGGTGTATACGTCGCGCTCGCCGACAATGACCGGGCTATCGCATGGTTAGAGCGTGGTTACAGGGAAAAGTGTTCGTGGATGAGTTGGATAGCGATAGAACCGCAGTTGGAGCGGCTGCGACCCGATCCGCGGTTTCAGGATCTCGTCAATAGGGTGAATAGATGATTGTGTGCTGGTCCTAAAATCGGAACAAGTTTTCAAATGGCTGGAAAGCCATTCAGGATAATGCCGCTGTGTTGAACGAATTGAACAAACAGACGAATTTTGACTCTTTCCGCAACGACCCGCGCTTCAAGGCTCTACTGAAACGGATGAATTTGCCGGAATGAATTTGCGAGAAGATGAATAAAGAAATATCAGCCGACACGAATCCGTCGTGCGGGCGCGTCTGTGTTGAAAACGGCGAACACAAGGGAAAACTAAGGTGCCGGTCAATTTCTCAACGCGGAATTTGTGTGAATATTTAACACAATTTTGTTGACAATTTTGTTGACAAAACTATTCGCGCTTTATATTTTCTAGTCGGAGGTTTTTATGCAAAGTGTCAATGTCAGAATCAGTTCGCAGTCGTATCAGATTTTGAAATCTTTGTCGGAAGAAAAAGGTAAATCAATGCAGTCGGTCATTGACGAAGCAATCGAAGATTTGCGTCGGCGGAAAATGTTGGAAGCGACGAACGAAGCGTTTGCCGCGTTGAAAGCCGACAAGAAAGCGTGGAAAGATGAATTAAAGGAGCGCGAACTTTGGGAAAATACTTTGGCGGACGGAGTTGAACCCGAATGATAAAAGCGTCGCGCGGCGAAATTTGGTTAGTCAACTTGAGTCCTACTGAAGGGCGCGAACAAGCCGGAACTCGTCCGGCTTTAATTGTTTCGGTGGATATTTTTAATCACGGCGCGGCTGAACTCGTCGTGGCGATTCCGGTAACTTCAAAAGCGAAAGGCATCCCGCTGCACGTCGAACTACGCCCGCCCGAAGGCGGTTTATCAATGACGAGTTACGCTAAGTGCGAGGACGTTCGCTCAATCTCGACTGCCCGCCTGATAAAAAAACTAGGTAAAGTTTCATCCGCAGCGATTGACGCGGTTGAAGACCGCTTGAGAATTTTGCTCGGTTTATAAACGCTGCCGGTGATTGAAGACGGCGGGCATAAAGGCAAAGCGGGCGACGGACAATTTTTGAAACGCGGAACCCGGCATGAATATTTAATACCAAAACAATGACAGACGAAAAGGCGGACAATTTAGAAGTCGGGCATTCATTCGGTCATTACCGCATCGTGAAAAAAATCGGCGCGGGCGGAATGGGCGAAGTTTATCTGGCGCAAGATGCTCGGCTGGAACGCAAAGTCGCGCTGAAAATCTTGCCCTTTGAGGTTGCCTCGAATCAAGAACGAATGCGCCGCTTTGTGCAGGAAGCAAAGGCAGCTTCCAGCTTAAATCATCCGCACATCGCTCATATTTACGAAGTCGGTGAGAGCGAAGGCATAAATTTTATTGCGATGGAATTTGTCGAAGGCGCGACATTGCGCGAGAAGATGCACGGCGAAAAAATTGACCTGAGAATGCTGCTGAAGTATCTGGCGCAGGTTGCCGACGGACTCGCTAAGGCTCATGCCGCAGGCATTGTGCATCGGGATTTGAAGCCGGACAACATTATGATTTCGCACGATGGCTACGCAAAGGTTTTGGATTTCGGGTTGGCGAAACTCGTCGAGCCGCAAAAGCTGCAAAATGCGAACGCGGAAGAATTGAACGAAGCCGCGACCGCAATGATGCCGCAGCCGCTTTCAGTTCCCGGAATGATTATGGGAACAGTCGGCTATATGTCGCCGGAGCAAGCGGGCGGCAAAAAAGAGATAGACCAGCGTTCGGATATATTTTCTTTCGGCTGCATTTTGTATGAAGCCGCAACGAAGCATCAACCGTTTGCAGGCGAGACGGTGGTTGACAGCTTGCACAAAATCATTCACGCGCAGCCGCCTCAGATTAAAGATTTCAACGCGGCTGCCCCGGCTGATTTACAGCGCCTCGTGCGCCGTTGTTTAGCAAAAGACCCGGAAGAGCGTTACCAGTCAATCAAAGACGTAGCGATTGAACTCAAAGAGTTGCGGCGCGAGATGGAGAGCGCGGCGGAAATCGAGCTTTTAATCGCGCCGAATATAATCGCTGAGCCGCACGTCTCCGAAAGCGCAGACCGGACGATGAGCGTTGGCGATAAGACAGCCGCGTCAACCGCCGAGTCGGTCGCGCACTCGACTTCGAGCGCGGAGTATTTAGCGGGCGAAGTTAAAAAACACAAGACGGGTGCAATGATTATTGTGGCGTCGCTGGCGCTCGTTG
The DNA here is from genome assembly GCA_046262295.1 of Pyrinomonadaceae bacterium. GTDB lineage: Bacteria > Acidobacteriota > Blastocatellia > Pyrinomonadales > Pyrinomonadaceae > JBHENC01. The sequence continues at coordinate 652,869 of JBHENC010000001.1, forward strand.
TGGCGGGCGTCGGCTACGGCATTTACAGATGGACTGCGAAGCGAGACAAACCCGCGCTCTCCTTCCAGACGGCGAAATTCACGCGGCTGACGACGACGGGCAAGGCTTCGGGCGTCGCCATCTCGCCTGACGGCAAATACGTCGTTCACATTCAGGACGACGGCGGTCAGCAGAGCCTCTGGACGCGGCAGGTCGCCACGCAGAGCAACGTGCAGATCGTTGCGCCAGCCGCCATTACATATTTCGGTCTGACCTTCTCGCCCGACGGCGATTACATTTACTACACCGTATCCTCGCAGGAGTTTCCGCAACAAGTTCTCTTCCAAGTGCCGACGCTCGGCGGCACGCCGAAAAAGTTGTTGGAAAAGGTGTCAAGTTTCCCCGTCACTTTTTCTCCCGATGGCAAGCAGTTCGCTTTCGTTCGACCCGAGCCGGGCAAAGAGTTTGCGTTGATGATTGCCAACGCGGACGGCACAAACGAGCGAAAACTCGTCGCATATAAAAATCCGCCCGAATCCATAGCCGCTCCCGCATGGTCACCGGACGGGAAGAGAATCGCCTATCGGCTGTGGAATCTTGACAGTAACGACACGACGATATTTGAAGCGCAGGTCGCGGACGGTTCGACCAAGCCCGTAACCACGCAAAGGTGGCTCAGGATTGGCGGGCTGTCGTGGCTCGCGGATGGCAGCGGATTGTTAATGATCGCCACGCCGGGACAAAACTTCGTCCATCAAATCTGGCAGCTCTCCTACCCGGAAGGCGAGGCGCACCGGCTCACCAACGATCTGAATGACTATCAAGGTATGAGTCTGGCGGCTGACTCCAACACGCTGGCGGTCGTCAAATCAGAGCAACAGGCGAACATTTGGGTTGCGCCGCAAACGGACGCAAGCCGCGCCCGCCCCGTTACGTCCGGTTCAGGGAAAGCCGATACGTACCTTGCATGGATGCCGGACGGCAGAATCGTTTATACCTCGAACGCGAGCGGCAACGACGACATCTGGATCAAGGGCGCGGACGGCGGCAACCCGAAGCAACTGACGGCTAACGCCCGCACCAACGAATTACCGGAGGTCTCACCCGATGGACGCTACATCGTGTTCCTCTCCGACCGCACAGGCGTCCCGCATCTCTGGCGGATGAACATTGACGGCAGCGACCAACGACAGTTGGCTAACAGCGCGGGCGGGGAACAGGGCGCGCGATTCTCGCCCGACGGACGCTGGCTGGTTTACCGCACGGCTTTAGGCAGATGGACTGTGTGGAAAATGCCTGCCGACGGCGGCGAGCCTGTGCAACTCACTGACAAATTCTCAAGATCGCCGACCATCTCGCCCGACGGTAAGCTAGTCGCTTACTTCTATCGTGATGAGAACGCCCCGTGGCGCATTGCCGTCGCGCCGCTCGAAGGCGGCGAGCCTTTAAGGACATTTGATGTTCCGGCAATCCCCGACCCCGTACTTCGTTGGACGCCCGATGGTCGCGCCGTCGCCTACGTTGACACAAAGAATGGCGTCTCCAACATCGTCGCGCAACCGCTCGACGGCGGCGCGCCGAAACAGTTGACCGACTTCAAAGCCGACCGCATCTTCTCGTTCGCCTACTCGCGCGACGGCAAACAACTAGCCCTTTCGCGCGGGACAATCAACAACGATGTCGTGCTGATTAGCAATTTCAAATGATTAACGCCGGAACACATTTTGGACGATACGAAATTAAATCGCTGCTCGGCGCGGGCGGAATGGGAGAGGTCTATCGCGCTTTTGACGCGAGAATCAACCGCGAAGTAGCCGTAAAGGTGCTGCCCGCCAGTTTTTCTAAGGATAAAGACCGTTTGGCGCGTTTTGAGCAGGAGGCTCAGGCTGCTGGGGCGTTGAATCATCCGAATATACTGGCGATTTACGATGTGGATACGCACGACGGCGCTCCTTACGTCGTGTCGGAACTGCTGGAGGGCGAAACTTTGCGGGCGGCGATGGGCGGAGGTGCGCTCTCCGTCCGGCGGGCAACTGATTACGCGCTTCAAATTGCGAATGGTCTTGCCGCCGCGCACGAAAAGGGGATCGTCCACCGTGACCTAAAGCCGGAGAATCTGTTTATTACAAAAGACGGGCGCCTCAAGATTCTGGATTTCGGGCTGGCAAAGCTGACGCAAGCAGACGGCAATCAGTCGCAAACGGAGATTCCGACGCGCCGCGTTGATACAGAGCCGGGAATGGTGTTGGGGACAATCGGTTATATGTCGCCCGAACAGGTTCGCGGGCGTCCGGTTGACAATCGTTCGGATATTTTTTCCTTCGGCGCGATTCTCTACGAAATGCTTTCGGGCAAGCGAGCCTTTCACGGCGAATCGGCTGCCGATACGATGAGCGCGATTCTCCGCGAAGACCCGCCCGACCTGTCCGAAACGAACAGAAATATCGCTCCGGCGCTGAGCCGCATCATCAATCATTGTCTTGAGAAAAGTCCCGAACAGCGTTTTCATTCGGCGCGCGATCTGGCTTTCGCCATCGAGGCGCTGTCCAAATCAAACGTCGTTTCGGATTCAAGCGGGTTCATCGCGCCAGCGACGCCGAAGCGCAAATTTAATCGTGAACTGATTGCGTGGATTGCCGCCGGAGTTTTTCTCGTTGCCGCGTGCGCTCTTGCGGCTCTCTATTTTCTCCGCCAGCCCGTTGCAGCAGACCAGCGACCCGTGCGCTTTGCGATAACGATGCCGGAGAAAGCGACGACGGATATAATCGGACCAGTCATTTCGCCTGATGGTCGCACGATAGCGTTTCTCGCCACATCGGAAGGCAAACGTTACATCTATATTCGTCCGTTGGATTCAATGACGCCGCAGCGCCTTGCGGGAACCGAAGATGCGTATTATCCGTTTTGGTCGCCCGACAGCCGGTATATCGGATTTTTCAGCAACAATAAGCTCAAAAAGATTGAAGCGAGCGGCGGTCCGCCGCAAATTCTTTGCAACGCCCAGTCGGGCGGCGGCGGAACGTGGAACCGCGACGGAGTAATTCTTTTCGGGATGGAAAAAAAGGTTATCCATCGCGTTTCGGCTGCCGGAGGCGAACCCGCGCCTGTGACGACGCTGGATGAATCGCGCAAAGAGGCTGAACACGTTTTTCCGGTATTTCTCCCCGACGGTCGCCACTTTTTCTATTACGGCTGGAACAACAAGAGCGACGACACGGCGATTTACGTCGCATCGCTGGACGGAAAAGAGCGAAAGCTGCTGCTGAAGAATGATTCCAATGTCGCATATGTTTCGCCCGGATACCTGCTTTTCGCTCGCGGCTCGACTCTGATGGCGCAGCCGTTTGACGCTTCAAAACTGGAGCTGACGGGCGAGCCTTTTCCGGTTCAGGAAAATGTCACTTATTCGCAAAACATCAGTTATTCGAATTTTTCGGTTTCCGAAGGCGGTGTAATGGTGTTCTGGAGCGGAACGACTTCAGGTCGTCAACTCGCTTGGTTTGACCGCACAGGCAAACAAATCGCTACGGTCGGAGCTGCCGGAGATTACAACGACGTAATGCTTTCGCCCGACGAGAAGAGAGCCGCGACGCAAAGGTTCGAAGGCGGAAACAGCGACGTTTGGCTAGTGGATTTGGTGCGCAGCGTGCCGTCGCGTTTTACTTTCAGCCCGTCTGTCGAAGATGACCCGGCGTGGTCGCCCGACGGGAGTATGATTGCATTTACTTCAAACAAAGACGACAAGCCGGGAATTTATCGGAAGAATTCGAGCGGCGCCGGAGGCGAAGAACTGCTGGCTAGCGTAACGAATATATTAGGCGAAGGAATTGATTGGTCTAAAGACGGAAAATATATTCTTTTCCAAGTTGGGGGCACAAGCACCGGCTCAGACCTTTGGGTTTTACCTCTTTTCGCAGATGCAAAGCCCTATCCCGTCCTGCAATCTGAATTTGATGAAAGATTCGGTCGTTTTTCGCCCGACGGTCGCTGGATTGCGTATATGTCGAACGAATCCGGCAGACCTGAAGTCTATGTGCAGAGCTTTCCGCCCGCCGGCGGCAAGTGGCAAATCTCGAACGGCGGCGGAGCGCAACCGCACTGGCGGCGCGACGGAAAAGAGCTTTTCTATATCGCCGCCGATAAAAAGCTAATGGCTGTCGAAGTAAAGGCGGGCGCAACCTTTGAAATCGGGACGCCGACCGCCCTGTTTCAAACACGGGTAGCCGGCTATACGCTCCCGAACCGTTATGCTCCGACTCAGGACGGTCAGCGTTTTCTTGTCAACTCCGTCCTTGAAGAAGCCAGCCAAACGCCAATCACGGTGATTCTCAACTGGAACTCGACGCTGAAAAAACAGCAATGACTTTATCCGCCGGAACAAAACTTGGACGCTATGAAATCGTCTCTTTAATTGGAGCGGGCGGAATGGGCGAGGTTTATCTGGCGAAGGATACGCAACTGCACCGTTCAATCGCCATTAAAATTCTGCCCGCCGAGTTTACGCTCGATAAACAACACCTTCATCGTTTCGAGCGCGAAGCACATACGGCTTCCGCCCTGAACCATCAGAATATTCTGACTGTTTATGAAATCGGCTCGGAAGATGGATTGCATTTTATCGCAACAGAATACGTCGAAGGCGAAAGCTTGCGCGAGAGAATCAGGCGGACAAGACTTGAATTAAGCGAAGCGTTAGACATCGCCATTCAAATCGCTTCGGCTTTAGCGACGGCTCACGAGAGCGGAATCATTCATCGAGACATTAAGCCGGAAAACATTATGATTCGCCGCGATGGTCTGGTAAAGGTTCTGGATTTCGGCTTGGCTAAGTTGATTGATAAGCAGTCGCAAAACGAAACCGATACGGAAGCTCCGACCAAAGCATTAGTGAACACCGCGTCGGGCGTTATCATGGGGACGCCCGCGTATATGTCACCCGAACAAGCGCGGGGCAAAGAGACGGATGCGCGGACGGACATCTGGAGTTTGGGCTGTGTGCTTTACGAAATGCTCGCCGGACACGCGCCGTTTGCGGGCGAGACGGCGAGCGATGTGATTGCCGCGATTCTCAAGAGCAAAGCGGCGCCGCTGTCGGAAAACGTGCCGCCGGAACTCACCCGCATCGTGCGCAAGGCTTTACAGAAGAAGGGGGACGAGCGTTATCAAACAGTCAAAGATTTTCTGATTGACCTGAAGCAGTTGAAGCGCGAGTTGGAGTTCGCCGAAGAGCGAGAACGCTCTCAAGCACCTTCGGCACAAGCGGTAAGGCGGAGCGAAAACGCAACCGTCTTGCAGTCGGCGGTGATTTCAACACAAAACTCTGCGCCGCATCAAGCTTCGAGCGCCGAATACATCGCTACGGAAATCAAACGGCACAAACTAGGCGCGGCAATCATCATCGGGCTGCTGGTTTTAGCCGCTGCGGGAATTGGAGTTTGGTTTTATAAGTTTTCCGACGGCGAGCAGAAAAAGACAGGCATCTCGTTTCAATCTGCAAAATTCACGCGGCTGACCAGCACCGGAAAGGTTACGGGCGCGGGAATCTCGCCTGACGGCAAATACGTCGCGCATGTAGTTGACGACGGCGGGCAGCAGAGCCTTTGGGTGCGTCATGTCGCCACCGCGAGTAACGTCCAGATCGTTCCGCCCGCCGAAGTGCGCTACGTGGGTTTGAGCTTTTCGCCTGACGGCAATTACGTCTATTACACCATCTATGAAAAGAACGAGTTTAGGGGCACGCTCTATCAAGTGCCCGTGCTCGGAGGCGCGGCGCGAAAGGTGCTCACGGGGATTAACAGCGCCGTCACGTTTTCGCCCGACGGAAAGCGGTTGGCTTTCATTCGATTTTCGTCAAGTGAAAGAGAGAGTGCGTTGATGATTGCTAATGCGGACGGCATGGCAGAGCGGAAGCTCGCGGCGCGGCATGGAAGCGAACAATTCTATTATTCTGAATTCAGCCGGCCTGCGTGGTCGCCGGACGGAAAAATAATTGCTTGCCCCGCGGGGACTGAAAACGAACTGACGGTGGCAGCGGTTTCAGTTGAGAGTGGCGAAGTCGTGTTCTTCACCAGTCAAAAATGGTTGTGGCTGCCGCAAGTAGCGTGGCTCGCAGACGGCAATCACCTTCTTGCCGTCGCGGTGCACGACTCCGCAGGAGGTGCGACGCCTCAGATATGGCAAATCTCTTATCCGGCGGGCGAAGCGCAAAGAGTAAGCAACGACTTAAATAGTTACCAGAGCGTCAGTCTGACCGCTAATTCCGACGCTCTGGCTACCGTGCAGTCTGAATTTGTGGCTAACGTCTGGATGATGCCATCGAATGATTCGGCGCGCGCGACGCAGATCACGCAGGGCAGGAGTATCAATCAAACGCCCTCTTGGACTCCTGACGGCAGGATTGTTTACACCTCGAATGCAAACGGCAATTTCGATCTCTATCTGACGGACGCTCGCGGGAGCAATCCCAGACAACTGACAGCCAACTCTCGCTTCAACGGTGGTCCCACTATTTCACCCGACGGGCGCTACATCGTCTTTTACTCTGACCGCACGGGTGCTCTGAATATCTGGCGGATGGAAGTAGACGGTAGTAATCAGACGCTGTTGACCCTCGGCTCTAAAGCGTCCTTCTCGCCCGACGGAAGATGGATAGTCTATGAACCTCCGAACAGTGGGATTTGGAGGATGCCGTTTGACGGGGGCGAACCCGTGCAGCTTACCGAGAGATGGTCATATTACGCCTCGATCTCGCCCGATGGAAGGCAGGTCGCTTGTTTCTACAAGGCGGCGACCGATTCGCCAATCCAGATTGCTGTTCTTCCAGATGAAGGCGGGCAACCCACCAAGATATTTGACCCGGCGGCAGGTGCAGAAACACTCGCTAACTTGCGCTGGAGCGCGGATGGGCGCGCGATTGTCTATGTCATCACGCGCAACGGCGTTTCTAACCTCTGGGCGCAGCCCGTTGACGGCGGGCAGCCCAAACAAATAACCAACTTCACATCAGATCGGATTTTCTGGTTCGACTTCTCGCGCGACGGCAAACAGCTTGCGCTCTCGCGTGGCACAATCAACAGCGATGTCGTGTTGATTAACAATTTCAAATGATGCTGCTCGATGCCGGAACAAAACTTGGACGCTACGAAATTCGCTCGCAACTTGGCGCGGGCGGGATGGGTGAGGTGTATTTAGCGGAAGACACTCAACTGAAGCGTCGCGTTGCGCTCAAGCTGCTGCCTTCGGATTTCGTTCAAAACGAAGACAGATTGCGCCGCTTCGTTCAAGAAGCCGAAGCCGCTGCCGCGCTTAATCATCCGAACATCGCGCATATTTATGAGATTGGCGAAACTGATGGCACGCGCTTTATTGCAATGGAGTTTGTTGACGGCGTAACGCTCAATGAGAAGATTCATGGTGAGAAAGCTCCGCTTGGAAAACTGCTCAAATATCTGACGCAAGTTGCTGAAGGATTAGCCAAAGCTCACGGGGCGGGAATCGTGCATCGTGATTTGAAGCCCGATAACATTATGATTGCCCGCGATGGCTACGCGAAGATTTTGGATTTCGGATTGGCAAAGCTCATCGAGCCGCACAGACCAAAGGGCGCGGAAAGCGAAGCGTCCGGCGAAACTGCGACCGCTATCTTAGCGCAGCATTCGACGCCGGGCATGATCATGGGAACAGTCGGTTATATGTCGCCCGAACAGGCGCAAGGGCGTGTGAGAGAGATTGACCATCGCTCGGATATTTTTTCTTTCGGCTGCATTCTCTACGAAGCGGCGACGGGACGGAAAGCGTTTGAAGGCAAAGACACACTCGATTCGCTGCACAAAATCGTTCACGCGCCCGTGCCGCAGATTAAAGACTTAAATGCGGACGCGCCGCCGGATTTGCAAAGAATCGTGCGGCGTTGTCTGGCGAAAGAGCCGGACAAGCGTTATCAATCAATCAAAGACGTGGCGATTGAACTCGACGAATTGCGGCAGGAGTTGAAGGACAAAGCCGCATTGGAGTATTCGGTTCAGCCGGACTCAAGCGGCAGCGAACGCGCGGACACTTTGCAGCAAATAAAGATAGACAGCGCACGGCAATCAACGCCGGACACAACGCAAGCGGAAATCGCACGCTCGACTTCGAGCGCGGAATACGTTGTCGGCAAAATCAAACGGCATCAAAGGACAATCGGCGTGGTCGCTCTCGCGCTTCTGTTGGCGATAGGCGGAATCGTTTTCGCGCTCTACAAGTTTGGGCGGCAAGACAAGCAGGGCGCGGCATCCTCAGCGCAGATGAAGATTGAGAGGTTGACGACTAACGGCAATACGAAGGATGCCGCCATCTCGCCTGACGGTAAGTATGTCGTCTATATCCTTGACGAAGGCGGGCAGCAGAGCCTCTGGACGAGACAGGTCGCCACGTCGAGCAACGTGCAAATCATTCCTTCGGCTGATGTGCGATATAGAGGACTTGTATTTTCTCCTGACGGCAACTACATCAACTTTGTGAAGCAGGAAAAGAGCGACGCGCTTCCCGCGCTTTACCAGATACCGTTTCTGGGCGGCATTCAAAAAAATTTGATTTCAGGAGTTTACAGCCCGGTCAGTTATTCGCCCAACGGCAAGCAGTTCGCCTTCGTGCGTAATAGCTTTCCGACTCCGAATGAAAGCTCGTTGTTAATCGCCAACGCTGATGGCACGGGAGAACGAATACTCGCTTCGGTCAAAAGCCCTGAGTCGTTCCCTACGACAGTCGGACAGTATCCGGCTTGGTCTCCCGACGGAAAAACAATTGCTTGTATTGCCAGCGGTGCTGAGAACAATTGGAAAGTCGTCGAAGTGCAGGTCGTGGACGGAAGGGTTTTACCCTTCCCCGTTCAAGGCTGGAATTACATTGACCGGATAACTTGGCTGCCGGATAAAAGCGGGCTTCTCGTCCTCGGAGCAGACAAAGTATCCGCTTACTATAACCGGCAGATTTGGCGCATCTCTTATCCTGAGGGCGAAGCGCGAAGAATTACGACCGACTTTAACAATTATGCGGGAATGAGCTTGTCGGCGGACTCCGGCGCTCTCGCCGCCGTGCAGTCTAACCGGATTTCCAACATTTGGATTGCGCCGAACGCAGATGCGAGCCGCGCCATGCAAATTAAATCCGGCGGCAGCAACCTAGAAGGAACGGACGCTCTCGCGTGGACGCCCGACGGTAGAATCGTCTATTACTCGCTGGCGAGCGGCGCGCACGATATTTGGATAATGAACGGTGACGGCAGCAATCAGAAGCAGCTAACCGTTGATGCGGACGCGAACTATTCAACGAGAGTTACGCCCGACGGTCGCTACATCGTTTTCACTTCCGAGCGCGGCGGCGGAGTAAATATCTGGCGAATGGATTTGGACGGCGGCAATCCGAAACAGTTGACGAGCGGCAATGACGATTTTCAAGCGTCAGTTTCGCCCGATTCCCGATGGGTGATTTACGAATCTCGAAGCTCGGGTGATTTAAGATTATGGAAAGTTTCGATTGACGGCGGCAACGCCGTGCAATTGACCGATTATCTTTCGGGGCTTCCTCGAGTCTCGCCCGACGGAAAGTTTATCGCCTGCGAATATCGTGAAGACATCAATTTGCCTTGGAGACACGCGATTATCCCGTTTGAAGGCGGCAAACCCGTCCGTGTTTTCGATTTGCCCGTCGGCGCGGAAAATCTTCGCTGGTCAAAAGATAGTCGCTCGCTAACCTATAGCGACACGCGCGGCGGCGCGTCAAACATCTGGAGCTTTCCTTTGGACGGCAGTTCGCCCAAACAGTTGACGAACTTTAAGACCGAGCAAATTTACAATTTCGATTGGTCGCCGGACGGCAAACAGCTTGTCCTCGCACGCGGTACGACGACCAGCGATGTTGTCTTGATTAAAGATTTTAGATGATTGCTGAAGGAACACATTTTGGACGCTACGAAATCCTCTCGCCAATCGGCGCGGGCGGAATGGGCGAATTTTATCTAGGTTCTGTTTACATTTGTAGGTTAAGCTCTTTGAATGCTACCCATTACTTTATCCGATGAACAATGGCAGAAGAT
>JBHENC010000002.1:0-174412 GCA_046262295.1 Pyrinomonadaceae bacterium
ACTCGCCCGGCATGTTCTTTCTGCAATTCAAGTCTAATGAAATGAACCGGAGAAATGAACCTCGTCAACCTATAACTCATTCAACGCAACACCTCGACAACATATCTCTAAATAATCTCCCTAGTATAGCTTAAATGCTGTTCGCTCGGCGCGATCCACTCCTGCGGTAGGTTTTCATTGCTCTGGAATCATCCAGGAGTAATTGATAAACTGGCTTTCGTAATTTGTGGGGTATCGGTTATGTCAACAGAGACTATCACCTTAGAGATTGATGCTGAAGCGGCGCAAGCCTTTAAGTCTGTGCCGGTTTCCGAGCAGGGAAAGTTACGAATCCTGCTGGGAATTTGGCTGAAGGAATATGCCGAAGCCGACACGGTTTCGCTCAAGGAAGCGATGAACGAAATCAGCCAAAAGGCACAGAGCAGAGGCTTGACTCCTGAAATTTTAGAATCAATGCTTGAGAAGGAATAAGTTGCGTTTCGTGCTGGATACGAATGTGGTGGTGAGCGCGGCGTTGCTTGCTCATTCGATTCCGCGACATGTTTTCGATAAGGCTCTGGATGACGGCGAAATCTTAATCTCCGTCCCTGTCCTGCTGGAATTAACCGCAGTTCTCAGCCGTAAGAAGTTCGCTAAATATTTGCTTGAAGAAGAAAGAAGACGCTTTCTGATAGCTTTGTTGAAGGAAGCTAAATTGGTGGAAGTCACCGAGCACATCACCGCTTGCCGTGATGCCAAAGATAATAAAATTCTGGAGTTGGCGGTTAGCGGTAAAGCAGATTGTATTATTAGCGGAGACGATGATCTGCTTGTTCTTAATCCTTTTCGCGGAATACAGATTCTTACGCCGCAAGATTTCTTGAGTGGCGCATTGTAATCGGAAATCTAACAAGCCATTCAAGCTACCCGCCTGATAGCAAGTTTCTCATCAATATTCTCCGGCGCAGATAGAAGCGGCTGGAGGATTCCCGTTCAATTCCGGCGGTGTGTCTTTAACTCGAAAATCTCAGGCACTCGTAGCGATTTCGACGCGGTTGCGCCCCTTTGCTTTGGCGTGGTAGAGGGCGATGTCGGCGCGGGCGATCATGTCGTTGCCGGATTCGTTTTCGCAGAGGGTGGCCGCGCCCGCGCTCAAGGTTAGTTTGAAAGTGTGTGCGGCGTCGCCGAAGGTGCGTGTGGTGGTGGTTTCGCGGATTTTTTCGGCGAGGGCGACCGCGCCTTCGAGAGTTGTTTCCGGCAGCAGCACGAGAAACTCTTCGCCGCCGTAGCGACAGGTCATGTCGGAGCGGCGCACGGCTTCCGTCAGTATCAACGCCACCTGCACGAGCGCGGCGTCTCCGGCGACGTGCCCGTGCGTGTCGTTGATCGCTTTGAAGTTGTCCAGATCAACCATTAGACACGAGAGCGGGCGATGATAGCGGCGCGCTTCGGCGTGTTCGCGCGGCAGCACGCGCTGTAAGCCGTAGCGATTCAGCAGGCCTGTGAGGGCGTCAGTCATCGCGCGTTCGATGGCGATATCAGCGTCGGCTCTGGCTTCGGCGGCGCTCGAACGCAAATCGTCGCGTTCGCTTTTTAAGCGCATGGCGACATCCACACGCGCCAGCAGTTCTTCGGCCTTGAAGGGCTTGCTGACGTAATCATTAGCCCCGAGCGAAAGACCGTTGACCTTCACATCCGTTTCGTCACGCGCTGAAAGAAAGATTACGGGAACATCGCGCATCGCGGCGTCTTCCTTAATCAGGCGGCAGGCTTCGAGGCCGTCCATCACGGGCATCATCACATCGAGCAGCACCAGATCGGGATTGGCGGTGCGCGTCAGCTTGACCGCTTCACTCCCGTTTTGCGCCGTGATAACGCTGTAACCGGCGCGCTCCAAACGGCGTTGAATCAAAGAACGATTCGCCGGTTCGTCGTCGGCCACCAGAATCGTCCGCGTCTGTTTCGCTAGTCTTGGCTCGCTCATAATTAAGATTAAACTGCCTTGTGAGAATCGAAATGCTTGCCGTGTGTTTGAGAGCCGCGTTCGCGCGCGAGAGGAACACTGCCCGTTTAGTTTAATTGTCCGTGCCGGGAATTTCGGGCGGCAATTGAAACCAGAAGGTCGAACCTTCGCCGGGACGCGACGTGACGCCGATGTGTCCGCCGAGCCGTTGCACCAGCCGTTTTGAAACGGCGAGTCCCAACCCGCTGCCGCCGTGCCGCCGTGTGTTTGATGCGTCGGCTTGATGAAACTCTTCAAACGCCTGCGGAAAAGATTCGGCGTCGAAGCCCACGCCCGTATCCGAGACGCTGACCTGCACGTATCCTCCGTCGCTCGCATTGACGGCGACGCAAATCATGCCCCGCTCCGTAAACTTAACGGCGTTCGATAACAGGCGCGTCAGGATTTGGCGCACGCGCTCCGGGTCTGTGCGAATCACGGGCGCGTCGGCGGAAACTTCTAGTTGGAGTTCCAGCCCTTTTGTTTCCGCGTCGGCGCGCACGCTTGCGACGGCGCGGCGCACCACTTCTTCAAAAGCGACGCTGTCCATATAAATGGGAAAACGCTCCGTATCGACGCGCGCCAGATCAATCGTGTCTTCAACCATACCGAGCAGCTTGTCCGCGCTCTCGGAAATCGTTCGCACGTCTTCGAGCTGCTGCTCGTTCAGTTCGCCGGAAAATCCTTGCCGCAGCATCTCCGCGAAACCGATGATAGCATTCAAAGGCGTGCGCAGTTCGTGCGAGATGACGGACATAAACTCTGTTTTGTGCTGCGCCGTTTGCTGCAACTCTTCTTCCATGCGTCTGATCGTCTGCGACGCTGTGCCAGCCTGACGGCTTAGCTCAAGGCTTTGCATGGCGACGGCGATGATGCGCGCGAAGAGGTCTGCAAGGCGTTGTTCGCCGGGCTGTATTTCGACGGCGATTTGCGAAAAGGTGATGAGCATTCCGAGCAGTTTGCCCGTTCCGGCGATGACCGGCGTCGCCCATGCGCCGCGCAAGCTCGACCACCGGACGGCATTGTGAAGCTCCGCAAAGCGCGCATCGCTCGTTAAATCTACGACGACGCCCGCGCGCCTTTGAACAGCCATTTGACAGAGCGGATCATCGAGCGAGACGCCTTGCGTGTAACGCTCGAGCGCGCCGGTCGGCAAGTGTGTCGCCGAGCCGAGCCGCAGTTGATTCGCTTCTTCATCCCAGCGGAGAATGGCGGCGGCCTCCGTGCCCGCAATCCGCGTCCATGAATCGAGGACGGCGTGCAGCGTCCGGTCAAACTCCGTTTCATTTACGGCGTCGCCCGCGAGCCGTAACAGCGCAAGTAAATCTTCCGTATAAGCGGCAAGCGATTCGCGTAGCTGCGCGCTGACGACCAGCGGCGCGATGATTTCAGCCGCGCGCTGAAGCAACGCCCGGTCATCATTCGTCCAGCGATAATTCTTTTCTTTGCCGGACACGACGAGGCCGATTGAGGCGATGATGTGCCCGCCGTAAATAACGGGCGCGAAGCAGACCGAACGCGCATCAAGGCGTTCGATGAGCGTGCGCAGGGCATTCGTCTCGGCGTTGCCCGCACGCTCAACGCCACGCAAATCTTCGATAATCATCGAACGATGTTCGGCGAAGACGACGCGCTCCGCCTGTCCAACGGGAACGGGAATTTCGAGCGGCGGGCGGGCACTGTGCGGCATCCACGCGCGCAGCGATGTTTTCGGATAACTGAAAGAGACCGTTCGCAACAGCGCGAAACTAATCGCCGGAAGCGCGAGCGAAAGCGTGTCCGCCGCGTGCTGCATCACGGCGCTCAAGTCCGTCGCGGTGCTGCTTATCGCGTGCAGATGTTCGACGAGTGTTTGCTCGCGTCCGGCGTTGCGCCCGTGGGTGCTGGCGATTCGTTCGGAGAGTTCGAGGCGCGCGAGTGTCGCCGCCAGCAGATGCGCCGCCGCTTCCATACGGTAAGCGTCGTCCGGCGTATAGGCTTGCTTGCGTGCGGCGCACGCCGTGATAAAGCCGAGCAAAGCATTACCCAAAACGATCGGCGCGCATAATACGGATTGCGGAGACGGGCAGACGAGCGACATCAACAGTGCATCGCTGACGAGTTCCGCCGGAGCATCGTTGAAGGAGACGGGAACGCCCGCCTGCCTCGCGCGTTCCAGCATCGTGTGACGCACGCGCAGGGTTTCGCCTTTGCCTGTGTTCAGAAACTCACGCCCGCGCGCGAGTGTGGCGCGCAAGCGTTGGCGCGCGTCGCCGACGCTTTCATCATTTGTCGTGACGCTCAAGAATTCCGCTGGGACGAGGCGCGCGAGACTATCGAGTGTCACGCGGTACGCCTGCGGTGCGCTCGTCGCCGCGCTCAGCTCGCGTGCCAGCAACGCCATCTCCTTCGTCACACGCGCGCCGCTCTGCACGGCGAGTATCTCGCGCTGTTGTTCCGACTCTCGCGGTAAGTCGTTGTTTTGTGTGGGCAAATCCGTGTTCATGTTGGTGCGCGAAAGTGTGCGTGTGCGTCGGGCTAGATGCCTGCAAGGGATGTCTGTGTCCGGCGTCGCCGCTGTGCGCGGCCTTTACGGTAGCATAATCCGGCGAAAGCCGAACGCTTTGCTCGCAAAACATCTTAAATCAGATTCGCGCCAACCCGCAAACAAGCGAATCTTTATGTTAAGCTTTACCGCACTCGCTATGATTCGTACAAACACGGGCGGAAGCGTTTTCAAGATTCAAAAAGGGGTGCAGGAAGTTGCAACCGAAGCGGCACACGAGGAGGCGTGAGAGAGTTCATGCGTAGACGCGAAGGCGACGGGTGTCCGGTAACGGGCGCGCTGCAACTCATCGGCGACAAGTGGACGCTCTTAATCGTGCGCGATCTGGCTTGTGCGGCAAAACGCACGACGGAGCTTTTGAGCGCCCTGCATCCGATCAGCAGCCGCACGCTCGCCGGTCGCCTTCAAGATATGCAGCGCGATGAATTAATCGAGCGCAGGGATTACGGCGGCAGCCCGCCGCACGTCGAGTATGAGCTGACGCCGCGCGGACGCCTTTTGCTGCCGCTTCTCGACGCCTTGAAAACGATCGGCGAACGCCTCGACTGTAACCACTGCGCCGACCGCAAAGAACGCACCGGCGCGTACTGCGACGTATGCCCGCACGTTGAGACGGAGCGTCCGCAGCGTACCGGAGCCGTCCCGTCTTCCTCACGCCGCGAGCCGGACGATTCGATTGTGCTGTTATAAATTGAGAATGAAGAGAGAAGCCGGAAACAAAGCAGTAAGGCGAAGAGCGGAAGGCGAAAGTGTAGCGAAGCCACTTGTTAAGTTAATCGCTTTGCACTGAACTTTCGCCTTCCGCCTTCTTACTTCCTACTTTGCTTCAGTCTCCGTGCGCCGCGTCGCCCTCTTCCGGCTGGTTGGAAATAATTTCGCCGTCGGGCATGATGATGGTTTTTCTGTCGGCGGAAACGTGTTCGCCCTGTAGCGTAACCTCTTCGCCGTCGGGCATCTCCACCGGCAAACTATCCAGAAAGCGTTCGGCGTCAATCGCCGCCATGCAGCCCGTACCGGCGGCGGTCACGGCCTGACGGTAAACGGAGTCCTGCACGTCGCCGCAGGCGAAGACGCCGGGAATGTTCGTTTGCATCGTGCGCCCGGCAGTCACCAGATAGCCGACTTCGTCCATCTCCAACTGGCCTTTGAATAAATCCGTGTTCGGCTTATGGCCGATGGCGATGAAGACGCCTTCGCATGGAAACACGCGCTCCTCACCCGACTCCGTGTCGCGCAGGCGCACGCCCGTTACGCCCGTCTCCGGCGAACCCAAGACTTCTTCGATGCCTGTGTTCCACATGAAATCAATCTTGTCGTTATTGAACGCCTTCTCCTGCATGATCTTCGAGGCGCGCAAAGTATCGCGGCGATGAACGACGGTGACGCGCGAAGCGTAGCGCGTTAAGAATGTCGCTTCCTCCATCGCCGTATCGCCGCCGCCTGCAACGACGATGGGCTTGCCTTTGAAGAAGAAGCCGTCGCAGGTGGCGCACGCCGAAACTCCATAACCGCCCAAGCCTTCGGGCGCGGGCGCTTCGCCGGGAATGCCGAGCCATTTGGCGGACGCACCGGAAGCGATGATAAGCGTTTCGGCGCGGATCGTATGCTCCTCCGTGTGCAGCGTGAACGGGCGACAGCTCAAGTCCACATCGTTAATCCAGCTTGTCAGAAACTCCGTGCCGAAGCGTCGCGCCTGTTCGCGAAACTCTTCCATCAGTTCCGGCCCCTGTATGCCTTTGGAGAAGCCCGGATAATTTTCGACTTCGGTCGTGATGGTCAATTGCCCGCCGGGTTGCGGCCCTTCTATGAGCAACGGCTTGAGGTCTGCGCGTGCCGCGTAGATGGCCGCCGTCAGTCCGGCGGGGCCGGAGCCGATTATCACCACGTCTCTGTGCAAAGTGTCTTTGGTCATTCGGTTGAGCGTTCTCCTTGAAAGTTGCGCCGCGCGGAATATTTTTACGCGGCGTAAGCATAAACAGTATAGCCTTTTCGCTTATGCGTATAGTATAACTACTCTCGCAAAAGTAGTCGAACGGGCGAAGGCTCGCGCATTTAATCCTGTCATGCGTTGCGCGCCGTTTTTGCCGCAAAAAATTATCCATCGAGAAATGTCCTTGAACAATTCGGAAACCGACGCCGCCCGCGACACCGCGCACGTTGTTGAAAGCATCGCCGTGCTCGGCGCGGGCACGATGGGAAACGGCATCGCGCAGATGGCGGCAGCGGCGGGCTATCGCGTTATCATGCGCGACACGAACGAAGACGCCCTCGCGCGTGGCCTTGCAACCATCGAGCGCAATCTCGCCAAAGGCATCGAGCGCGGCAAGGTGACGCAGGCAGAAAAGACGGACACGCTCGCGCGCCTTCGCACGACGCTCGATTTGGGGGAGACTTCCGAAGCCGATCTGTTCATTGAAGCCGCGCCGGAAGTGATTGAACTAAAGCAAAGCATTCTGCGCGAAGTCGAAGACGTGGCGCGCAGGGATTTCATCTTCGCGTCCAACACTTCGTCACTGTCCATCACGGAAATTGCGAAAGCCGCGCAGAGGCCGGAGCGCGTCGTCGGAATGCACTTCTTTAATCCGGTTCATCTGATGCGGCTGATTGAAGTCGTCGTCGGTCGCTCGACCAGTGAAGCAGTGACGCAAACGGCGCTCGCCGTCGGACGCCGTATGAAGAAAGAGCCGATTACGGTCAATGATGTGCCGGGCTTTGCTTCAAGCCGTCTCGGTGTCGCGCTCGGCCTCGAAGCGATGCGAATGTTGGAGCAGGGTGTGGCGAGCGCCGTGGCGATTGATACGGCGATGGAACTCGGCTACAACCATCCGGTCGGCCCTCTGCGTTTGACGGATATGGTCGGGTTGGACGTGCGGCTGCACATCGCCGAATATCTGCACGTCTCGCTGGGGACGGAAAACTTTCGCCCGCCGGAAATCCTGCGCCGCATGGTTGGCGAGGGAAGGCTGGGCAAGAAAAGCGGCGAAGGTTTTTATAAATGGAACGAAGCGGAGACGGGCGCGCACGCGAAATCGCAAAATCATTAATCGCAGCCTTCTTGAGCTAATCAACTAGCGCACGGGCGAACGATTGCCGTATTATTCGATAATCTTATGAGCACGCCGCCGTACAACGATCAGGACGACGAGAAACGCTTTGCGCTACGCATGGCGCTGCGGTTGCCCATTGTCGTTTCGGGGCGCGCGGAAGACGGCGCGGCATGGAGCGAGCCGACGGAAACCGACGACATCTCGACTTCCGGCGCGCTCTTTCATCTCAACCAGAAAATCGCTAAAGGCGAGCAGCTTTACCTGCGCGCACACAAGCCGGATGGTGCGCCCATCGAAGTCACGGCGCACGTCGTGCGCGTTGCTCCGGCCATCTACGGCACGGCGCGTATCGGCGTCGCCATCAGCGAACCCATTGACAACTGGCTGCGCCTCTTCATCTCATGGGTCGCAGACGAACAGCCCGCCCTGCCCGACGCGAACGATTCTTCTTATTAATCAATCGTCCAGATCAAATTTTTCTACACCATACTTATTCGGAGCAACAAACGAAATGGCCGCATCATACGAGACGCTGCTGATAGAGAGACATGGCCGCGTCGCCGTCATCACCATCAATCGCCCTGAAAAGAGAAACGCGCTCAACATCCAAACCCGTATGGAAGGAGCCGCCGCGCTCGACGAACTGCGCGACGATGCGGAAATCGGCGTCGTCGTCTTTACCGGCGCGGGCGATAAAGCGTTCATCGCGGGCGCAGACATCGCGGAGTTTGCCAATCGTACCGCGCTCACACAGCGCGATGTGATGATGGCGCGTTCGCTCTTTACCGCCGTTGATTCTTTCCCGAAGCCCGTCATCGCAATGGTCAACGGCTATTGTCTAGGCGGCGGCTGCGAACTCGCCCTCGCCTGTGATCTGCGCATCGCAAGCGAGACGGCCTCCTTCGGCCAGCCCGAAATCAACCTGGGGATTATTCCCGGCGGCGGCGGCACGCAGCGCCTGACGCGCCTCATCGGTGAAGGCAAAGCGATGGAGTTGATCTTAACGGGCGACATCATTGATGCCAAGACCGCCTACGCGCTCGGCCTCGTCAACACGGTAGTCCCGGCGGCAGACCTCGAAGCCAAGACGATGGAGATCGCCACGCGCATCGCGGAAAAGAGTCCCATCGCGCTGCAAATGGCAAAGGAAGCCGTCAAACTCGCCTCGCGTTCCAACTTGGACGAAGGCTTGCGCCGCGAAGTTGATCTCTTCGCCCTCTGCTTCTCATCTGAAGACAAAACGGAAGGCGTCGCCGCCTTCCTAGAGAAACGCAAACCGCAGTTCACAGGCAAATAACGGGACACACCTTTTGCGAATCATCGCGCTCATCATCGGCCTCGCACTGGCCGCCATCGGCGGCACAATCGCCTACCGCGCCCTCTTCCTCGAACCGAGCACGAGCCTCGTCGTCACCAACACCAACATACGCGAAGTCCCCAACACCCTCCGCACCGGCGGCGGCATCGCCCTGCTCATCCTCGGCGCGTGCCTCGCTTTCTTCAGCGCACGCCGCCGCTCATAGGTTTGAATATTAGCGAAAGTCTCGCCAGAATTGGCGCAGGTTCAGCGCGCTGACGGCATCGCGCTTGCCGTCCTCAAGTGATTTTGTAAAGCCCTGCCCGCTTGATAAATTGCTAACATCGGCAATGAGTGTGCGCGCACGTTGCGCCGTAATTCCCAGCGCGCTTTGCAGAAACTTATTTGCTGATGCGCTTGATTGCAGCACAAAAACAAATTCCAACAACTCTGCGAAGTTAAATTCGCTTGTGTCGTAATCATCCGGCGATTGCGACAGAAGAAAGACGCTCGCGCCCTTGCTTCTAATC
Organism: Pyrinomonadaceae bacterium; assembly: GCA_046262295.1. Taxonomy (GTDB): domain Bacteria; phylum Acidobacteriota; class Blastocatellia; order Pyrinomonadales; family Pyrinomonadaceae; genus JBHENC01. The sequence continues at coordinate 9,401 of JBHENC010000002.1, forward strand.
TCGCGGATTAAGCGTTGCAGCACGCGGCTGCGTTTCTTGTCGCGCAGGTAATGATGCGCTTCGTCAATCACAATCACGGTGCGCATCGCGCGTGTGCCGTTTACAACTTCCGTGTCCGGCATCGCCATCAATTCCCTGTGCATCGCGCTCAAGATAAGGCAGACCGTCAACTCGCGCAGCACCGTCAATCCGTGCAAATCAACGATCACCGTGCGATCACTCAAAGAGTTCCACGCTTCCGGCGCAGCGGCTGTTAATGATGCGGCGAAGATGCGAAAGTCCGTTAGTTGCCGTATTACTTCCGAGAGCGTGTCGGGCGGACGGTTGTTGTTGAAGTATAGGTAATCCAACTCCTGCCGAACGCGGTGGAAATCCGGGTACGGCGGAGATTCGGCGCGCGTCTCATTGAACGCCGTCAGGATCGCTTCGTAAAGATAGCTACCCTGCTTTGCGCCCATGTTGCGCTCCATGTCGCGGATCGTGTCGCTGAACTCCTGCGCGGCGATTCTGACAGCCATCTCGCTGGCGACGTTAACGCGGCTGAATGGATTGAGCGGCAAACTCTCCTGCGGCAAACGCACCACCTGCGCCCGCGTCGCTTCAACAAAGCGTTCATCATCCGCCACATCGCCCTTCGCATAATCGAAGAAAACGAAATTGACAGGATGAATTAAATTGTTGTGTCTCGAAGAATCAGCACGGAGTTTTGGTTGATAACCGCTTTTAACAGATGCAAGGAACCTTTACTCATAATTTAGAGTGTAGATAGTAACCTAGTCTCGACTTCTTTAATTCCTAAGGGTGAGATAATTGCTACTTCGGTATCTTGGTCATACTCTATTTGTCTTTGAGAATGTAACGGACGCAGAACGTCTCGTCTATAATCTGATTGTCTTGGATGTTCAGTCCATTCAAACAAATCTTCAACCGGAATCCCCGCGTTTGGAATGCCCGAATCCTTTTCTGAATATAAAAGCAAAAGCGTTTGGTCTTTATAATTCAGAGAGTGATCGAGCACTCGTTTCTTTCCCACAACAGACCAAATTTGAGGAATTTGTCGAGTAGCGATTACGTCTAAAATTGCTTGCGCTTCCTCTAACGATAGCGCATGAAAGATTCGGATCAATTCACATAAACACCAGTCCGCAATACGCAAACATACCATCGCATCAATCTCGTTAGCGTCAATATCACCTCCCACATGTGCGATACCGCGTTTGTTTCTAAGGGTATATAAAAATGATAAGGCTCTCGGAAGCATAATCCGAAGGCTTTCGGGAAATGAAGCGGCAGGCACTCTTTCAAGTTTTGCACATTCATCGCCGAGATTGGATATTTTCTGGCCGAATGGAGTTGATTTTCCTGTCAGATAATCTTGCAGGAAGCGAATCGTTGTTTCGCAGAACTTTCCGGCGCGAACACCACACGCATCGTATTGACCTTCAGCAAAAGCAGATTTTAGCTCGATGTAATGTTTGATAATTCGTGTTCTAAAATCTTTAGAAACAGCTTGGAGCGCAGTCTCCAAAGCTAAACTATCTGCTCTTGTATTCATATTGACCTTCTGAATTTTTCTCTCTACTGATCAATTTCTCTCTCAACATACGAACAAGCGCAGGCGACAAATCAGTTGCTTTATACCGATACCCTTGATTCGCTTCCATTTCAGTTTGAATACTGCTGATAGTTTTAGGCGTTTTGAAGAACCCTTCGGTTAAAAGTGTTGTCAGTGCGACTTTTGGTCCCGGTCTGCCACTTTGCTTTTTGGAAGTTGATTTTTGTGTGCTGGTGCTTTCCGTTTTCTGAACTCTTTTTGTTCGCGCAGATTTTCCATCAGCTCGATTTGATGGCGTTTGTTTCGCTTGCTTAGATTCCTGTTCGTTTCCATCATCCAAATAAGACTCGCCGCGTGCCATGATTCTGTAAAGGGTTCCATTACCAACAGAAACATTATTAACTTTATCGCCTGCGCCATCTAGCGCCTGTGCAACGGCTTGTCGTGTAGTTCTAAGTCTAAAATTATCAGTTAAGACCTTAGCGATTTGAGAAGCCTTAAGTCCATCAATTTGATATTCATCGTTAGCGATCCGTAAAAGATGAAGTGAGCGGTCGAGAACCGATGAAGCATTTAGAACCTTCGGATAAGCAGTTCTATCAATCTGCATCAATGTTGTAACTTCATCTTTTGTTTCTGCGCCAATATCAATCTTAGCTTTAGCGGGCGATGAGTATTGTTTATTAGGCATCACATTGCCTAAACCGCCTTGTTGCATTAGAAATTCGACATAGCGATTGAATGCAGCCTCTCTAAGACTCTCGTCAACAGTCAAAGCAAATTTTTCCGCTCTTTTGATAATAGATTGAAAATCCATATTGCTCATAACGCTCACTCCCATCTAAGAAATGTTCAGAGAATGATAAAATATAAAACACAATCTGCAAAGGCAATTATACAAATTGCTTGTAATACAAATCAGTTCAGACATATCAAAGCGCGCTTGCCATCTTCAATTTTGAAATTTGCTTGTTCGATGCCATAGAATCGTCGCAAGCGATGGAAAGAACGGTTTTTGTTTCGGCAGAAGAATTGGTTGAGCTTGCAAACAGCGTAGCAAAAAGGCTTCGTTGCCGCTTTCTTCAAAGAGGGTTGAAACGAGCAAACGGAATTTGTCATCAATCGAAATTAAGCCGTTATCGAAAGCCCAATGATGAAGTTTGCACAAAGCGAGGCCGTTGCCGATGCTATCATCGCGCGAAACAGAAAATGGAATGATGTGCGCCGCGTCAACTGCTGTCAGGCCGTCAAGCGTTAGAATACGCAGACGACAAGCGGCGCAAGTGTAATCATAAAGTTTCATGATAACGCCGCGAAAGGCTGCGCTCCGTTGCGGTGTCGCTGGAATTTGTTTCGTATCAATCTTCTGTTCGGCGTTTTCTATCAACAGATTTTCGAGGGCGTTGATTTGCTGATTCTCATTTACAGCGTGGCGGATAAGTATGGCTTTGTCGGGAAAGTAGGTTTCGATGATTGTGTTACGTATCGCTTCCCGCGCCTGCGCATTGTGAAGCAGCAGAAACAAATCATCATCTAAACTCGCAAACGCGATAACGCTGGCGAGTTGCGACATTGATTTGAACGGGTAGCTTGTTTGCCCGTTTTTGGCGTGTAGATGCCAGAATCCATCCGATTGCAAATGATAGAACGGCAGAAAGATGCGCGGCCTTTCGAGGCCCAATAAGTTCCAGTATTTCAAAAACGATTCGACAAGTTGTGGCGCGGGTTGGATTTCGTTCGCCTGAATCGCGCTCTGTTCGATTAAATCAATGACGGCAAGAAGGAGAAGCGGTTTGTGCGGCGCGGGTTTTCCGTGATTACGGTTAATGCGAAGTTTCTTGATTTTGTGAAGATAGAAGGCGAGAGGGTCAAGCATCATTGGTGGGAAGCGAGGAACAACTACGATTAGTGCGAGGCGCTCGCGCTGGTGCTTTTGATGTATCGGCGCAAAGCCATATCAATGTCTTGGAAAAGACCGTGACGACGCATGAGGCCGCTTTTGTCTTTCTCGATTTGGATGAGTTGTTCGACCAAGTCGGCGGGCACGTCGTGTTCGGCGCAGATTTTCTCCAGTAGCTCGCGTTCCTCTTTGCGGCGTTCGACGATTTCGTTTCTCACCGTTACCTCCTCGCCTGTTACTTCCTGAAAAATGTCTGCCACGATTGGCGCATCGTGAAAGTCGTGATGCCAGATTAATTGAATGGCAGAGAGTTCTTCTTCGCTGATTAAATTCAATCGTGTTTCCTGTTGCACTTCGAGCAGGCGTCTCAAAATCTCGGCGCGTGCGTCGCGCGTAAAAGGGCCAGTGCCGTCCGCCAGATTGCGGCGGTGCGTCATGCGCATCGTCAAGTCGTCGCGGATGCGCTTTAACCAATCGCGGTAATCAAGCATCGGCTCCATCCACGTTTCGCCCGCGTCAATCAAGCCTTCCATTGATTTGTCTTCGTCAACGACGGTACACGTCCAGCAACCGAAACGAGAGTTGCCGCAAGAGGGCGTCGAAGTATCAATCACAAGCGGGCATTCGCCGCCGGAAGCGTTGCGGTAGAGCGTGAAGAGCTTCCGGTTATCAGCATTCCACGCATTCGGCACCTGCAACAAATACATCCAGATTTCGCTGTCCGTTAAATCCGCAATCGGCGCATAGACGTAAGCTCCCGGTAAAGTGTGGCGACGCAGCCGCTGGCCTTTGCGTTCGTATTGCTTCATCGAATGCGAACGATTGGTGCTCTCGGCCTTGCGCGTGCCTAAAAGAATAATCGCTTCGCCGTGTTCGCTGATGCGTTCTTTGATGTAGGCGCTCGTCGGATTAATCTTCAAACGCTCCGTGCACCAGCGAAAAAAGCGGTTTGGCGACGGATAACCTTTGCCGATGAGATTCACCCAAAAGGAATCGGCAAGCGTCGGCGTGACCTTCGCTACATGAATCGGAAAACCGTAAGCTTCGCCTGCCGTGCGAATCTTTTCAAGCGTGTCGTCAATGTAGCGAACAACCGCAGGGTTCTCCACCAGCGTGTCGTTGCAGAGAACGTGAATTTCTCTGTGTAACTCTTCGACGGGCAACTGTCGAAGCGCGTAGAAGACGAGTTGCAGAAGCGTCGTCGAATCTTTGCCGCCGCTAAAGCCTATCACCCAGACGCGATTATCCGCTTCTTTGTATTGCTCGATGATACCAGCCGTGATGCGTTGAAACTGCTCTGCTGCGTCCGCACGCGGCAAAAGTTCGGGAGATTGCGCTACGTTGTTCAAGGTTTTGCTGCTTTTCCGTCTGACGCCGTGCCAGTGAAGTCAAAAATGTTAAGAGCGAAGCAGTGCCTTTATAGCATACTTCCCGAATGTGCTGACAGCTTTTCGGCGATGGCGATGGATGAGGCTTTGCGAAGTTAGGGCATCTTTGGTAATCTCCTTTTCAATTAGAGAAGCCGTTAAGATAGCAGAAACGAATTGACGGCGGCGGGCTTAGTCAAAGAACATACGGGGCCGTAGCTCAGCTGGGAGAGCGCATGACTGGCAGTCATGAGGTCAGGGGTTCGATCCCCCTCGGCTCCACCATTTTCAAAAGGGAGATTCGCTACGATGAGCGAGTCTCCCTTTTTCCGTTTCTGCACTTTCATCTACAGAGTGCTGCCGCTTGCTGCGCGTGAAGATTAGGCGTTTTAATTTTCCGAGGTTGTTCTGGCATACTGTCTTTGGCTTGATAGCGAATTAAATAAATCAGCGGAGCCGGGAATCAGCGCGTATGAGCAAAAAGAAACCTTCCAGGGACGCAGCGGGCGACGATGCCGCTTTACACAGATTGGCGACGGGCATCAAAGGTCTGGACGATATTCTGCAAGGCGGCTTTCCGGCGAACCGCGTTTATCTTGTCGAGGGAGAACCCGGCGCGGGGAAAACGACGCTCGCGCTGCAATTCCTGATGGAAGGCGTGCGGCTTGGTGAAGTGGGTCTTTACGTGTCGCTTTCGGAGACCAAAGAAGAGTTGGAAGCATCAGCCCGCTCACACGGTTGGTCGCTTGACGGCATCAATATACACGAACTCGTGCCAGCCGCAGACGCGCTCAAGCCGGAAGCGCAGTACACCATTTTTCATCCATCGGAGATAGAGTTGAGCGAGACGACCACCGCCGTGCTGGGAGAGGTCGAGCGCACCAACCCCAAGCGCGTCGTCTTCGATTCACTCTCCGAGATGCGACTGCTCGCGCACGATGCGTTGCGCTACCGTAGGCAGGTGCTCGCGCTCAAGCAATATTTCATAGGGCGACACTGCACTGTGTTGCTGTTAGATGACAAGACTTCCCACGCCGACGATTTGCAGTTGCAATCAATCGTTCACGGCGTGCTTTCGCTGGAACATCTGGCGCTCGAATACGGAGCGGAGCGAAGGCGTTTGCGCGTGATTAAGCTGCGCGGTTCGCGCTATCGCGGCGGCTATCACGACTTCAACATAGAGACCGGCGGGGTGGTGGCCTTTCCGCGACTTGTCGCCGCCGAACACCGGCAGGATTTTGCGAAAGGCAATGCGACGAGCGACGTGCCCGAACTGGATGCTTTGCTGGGCGGCGGCCTCTCGCGCGGTTCGAGCACGCTGATTATCGGGCCGGCGGGCTGCGGCAAATCAACACTCGGCGCGCAGTTTGCCTCCGCCTCCGCCTCGCGTGGCGAAAAGTCTGCCGTTTTCGTCTTCGACGAAATCGTTGAAACATTCGTCGGTAGAGCTGCCGGAATCGGCACCGATATAGAGGGCTACATAGACGATGGTCTCATCACGTTGAAGCAGATTGACCCGGCAGAACTCGCGCCGGGTGAGTTTGCTCACAAGGTTCTGCGCGCCGTTGACCGGGATGGCGCGCGGCTTGTCGTCATTGACAGCTTGAACGGTTATCTGCACGCGATGCCGGAAGAGCGTTTTCTGACGATTCAGATGCACGAACTGCTGACGTTTCTTAACCAGCGCGGCGTCGTGACGCTGCTCATCCTTGCGCAACACGGCTTTCTGGGAACGATGGCGACGCCTGTGGATGTCAGTTATCTGGCCGACACGGTCTTGCTGCTGCGTTATTTCGAGGCCGAAGGTGCGGTGCATCGCGCTGTTTCAGTCATCAAAAAGCGCAGCGGCGCGCACGAAAACACCATCCGCGAAATGAAAATCACGTCGGAAGGTATTCGCGTCGGCGAGCCTTTGACGAGATTTCGCGGCGTGCTGACCGGAGTTCCAAGTTATGGCACAGGGAAAAGCACCTCGATCAAAGAATTTGATGAAAATGAATGAGCCGCAAGACAACCGGGATGCACGAATACTGATCCTTGCGCCAATTGGCAGAGACGCAGAGATGACCGTGCGCCAGCTTCAGGCAGTGGGTCTTCGCGCAGAGGTGTGCCACCGTGTTGAGGAGATGTGCGAAGAGATGCGCATTGGCGCAGGCATGATCTTTCTGACCGGCGAGGCGTTGACATTTGAAGCAACGCAATGCTTGAGCGACTTCCTCGCCAAGCAACCGGCATGGTCGGACATTCCGCTCGTCGTGTTGACCAGCGGCGGCGGCGCAACACCGGCCAACTCCGAACTGCTCGCGGCTCTGACGGAAGCGGGCAATGTGACGCTCATCGAACGACCCGTGCGCCTCATGACTTTAACGAGCGCGGTCAGGTCTGCACTCCGGGCACGCCAGCGCCAGTACGATGTGCGGGAACACCTTGCGGCTGAACGGCGCGCGAAAGAGGCATTGGAGGGGAGCGAGCAGCGTCTACGCATCGCGCTCGACGCGGCGCAGCTCGGCACGTGGCAACTCGATCTGGCAACGAATCGTCTCGAGTGCTCGCTGCGCTGCGCCGCGAACTTCGGGCTACCGGCGGGCGGGGAGTACACCTATGAACAGCTCATCGGAATAGTTCACCCCGCTGACCGCGACCGCGTGCGCGCCGAAGTCGAACGCGCTCTCGCCGAGCATGATCTTTATCAGGCGGAGTATCGCGTCATCTGGGATGACGAGAGCCTGCACTGGATTACAGCCAGCGGGCGCGCCAACTATACGGCGGGCGGCGAGCCTTATAACATGGTGGGCATCACGCTCGACATTACCGAGCACAAGCGCGTCGAAGATTCTTTGCGTGAAAGCGAACTGCAATTGCGCACCCTCGCCAACGCGGTTCCGCTGCTCGCGTGGATGGCTGAACCGGACGGGCACATCTTCTGGTACAACCAGCGTTGGTACGACTACACGGGCACGACGCCGGAGGCGATGGAAGGATGGGGCTGGCAATCCGTCCACGACCCGGAAATACTACCGCACGTGCTCGAACGCTGGCGCGCTTGCGTCGCAAGCGGTGAGCCGTTCGAGATGGAGTTTCCGCTAAAATCTTCCGACGGTGAATTTCGTTCATTCCTGACGCGCGTGATGCCGCTCCGCGATGAAGAGGGGCGCGTCGTGCGCTGGTTCGGAACAAACACGGACGTGGAAGATTTACGCCGCGCATTGAAACAGGCTGAAGACGCCAACCGCATGAAAGATGAATTTCTTGCGACGCTCTCACACGAACTGCGCACGCCGCTGACCTCGATTCTCGGCTGGGCGCGTATGTTGGGCGACGGGCAGCTAGACGAAGCTAATACGGCACGCGCGCTGGAGACGATTCAGCGCAACGCCAAGGCACAATCGCAATTGATTGAAGACATCCTCGACGTATCGCGCGTCATTACCGGCAAACTCCGCCTCGATGTGCAGCCGGTTGATCTCGCATCACTAATCGAATCGTCAATTGACGCCGTGCTCCCGGCGGCTGAAGCGAAAGGCATTCGCTTACAGCGCGTGCTCGATTCGGGCGCGAGCATGGTCTCCGGCGACCCGGCGCGCTTACAGCAAATCATCTGGAATCTGCTCTCGAATGCCATCAAGTTCACGCCACGTGGCGGGCGCGTTCAAGTTAAACTCGAGCGCATCAATTCCCATGTCGAGATCGTCGTCGCCGACGATGGGCAAGGCCTCAGCCCGGATGTTTTACCGTTTATCTTTGAACGCTTCCGTCAGGCCGATTCGACGACGACGCGAACGCATGGCGGACTCGGGCTTGGTCTGGCGATTGTGCGCCATCTGGTGGAAATGCACGGCGGCACGGTTGAAGTAGAGAGCCTCGGAGAAGGTCATGGTGCAACCTTCACCGTCAAACTTCCGCTGGTGGCGGTGCGCTCGCCTGATGTCCGCCGCGCGAGCGATGCCGAACGGGTGCATCCGACGACAAGCAACGGATCGCACTTCGACTGCCCGCCCGAACTCGATGGATTGCGCCTGCTGGTGGTTGACGATGAAGAAGACACGCGCACGCTGCTCAGGATAGTGCTGGAAAAGTGCGGCGCGGCTGTCACAACGGCTTCATCGGCGCAGGAAGCCATCGCCGCGCTCAAGGAAATACGCCCCGACGTGCTCATCAGCGATCTGGGGATGCCCGAAGAAGACGGCTACGCTTTGATTAAAAAGGTGCGCGCGCTATCGGAGGCAGACGGCGGAAACACGCCATCGGCGGCACTGACTGCGTATGCCAGAGTGGAAGATCGCATGAAAGTGCTGCGCTCCGGCTTTCAGATACACATCCCGAAGCCGGTCGAGCCTGCGGAGTTAGTCGCAGTGGTGGCAAATCTCGCCGGACGAAACGAAAAGTAGCGAATACTGTGTCCGGTAAAGCATAAGCGGCTGGCTACCTGTGCGGAGCAATAAATTAAATCTATCGCTAATCGTCATTACCGCATCTAACAACCGCGCAGAGTTGTGTGCGCGCCTCTTCAGGTAGTGTGTATCGCTGTTCGGTGATCGAAGCGAATTAGCAGTCTGAACAAGTAGTATGCAAAGATTGAGTTGGAAGCGAGAAAGCACTCGCCGGGTTTAATGTGTGTTGAAGGAGTAGCCGGATTTGCAAAAGCAGAACGAAGCAGTTATTCAAGAGCAAAGGGCGCGTATTCACTGGGGCAACAGTATAAACATGACGCTTTTGCACACGGGCGCGATAGCCGCGCTCTTTATGTGGAATTGGAAAGCGATTGCAGTGGGCGTTTTTCTTTACTGGGTGGCGGGCAGTCTCGGAATCGGAATGGGTTATCATCGCCTGTTGACGCATCGCGGCTATAAAGTGCCGAAGGCCGTCGAATATTTCTTAGTCGTGTGCGGCACGCTCGCGCTCGAAGACGGCCCCATTGACTGGGTCGCCACGCATCGCATACATCACGCGCATACGGAAGAAGAAGGCGATCCGCACAGCCCGCGCGACGGGCGCTGGTGGTCGCATATGGGCTGGGTTTTGCGCGGCACGGCGCAGCAGCACGACGACGCGGTGCTCTGGCGCTACGTGCCCGATCTGATGAACGATAAATTTTATGTCTGGCTCAATCGCCGCTTCTTTTTGTCGCAGCTTGTGCTGGCTCCGGTGTTGTTTGCGCTGGGCAGGTGGCCGTTTGTGATGTGGGGCATCTTTATGCGCGTCACGCTCGGATTGCACGCGACGTGGCTGGTCAACTCTGCGACGCATATCTGGGGCACGCGCCGCTTCGCCACGCGCGATGATTCGACCAATAACTGGTGGGTGGCGTTACTTACTTTCGGCGAAGGCTGGCACAACAATCATCACGCGCATCCGACCGCCGCCCGTCACGGCCTCGCGTGGTACGAGATTGATCTTAACTGGTGGGGCATCCGCACGCTCGAAATGCTCGGCATCGCCAAGTCAATCAAGCTGGCGCGTCTGCCTGCGCCGCAGCCCGAATCCGATTCTTCAAATTAACTTTCGACAGTCTTTCGCTCAATCGAAACTCCGCCGCACCATTGATAGCGAAGTTCGTAATGCAACTTCGCTATCAATGGTGCGTAAGAATCCGTGCGGAAGGCGCGCGGCATTTTAACTGTCACACGGTAGAGTTATAATGTGCGCCACGCTCTTGTGTTTGTAGATCGAGTTAACGAAAAGTCGAGTCGAGACTTTAATGACTATGGTGTATGGTTTTGCCGCGCCGCTCTCCGCGTGGATATGGCTGTTTCCGGCAACATTACTGGTGCATCTCGTTGAGGAATATGTGGGCGGCGTCGCGTTTGCGGATTCGCCGCGCGGGATGAGGGGCATCAATATCAGCCGCCCGCTCTTTGTGATATTGACCGGCGCAGGGCTTCTGCTGGTGGTGGCGGGCGTCGCGGCGGCGCAGCGGTTCGGGTTCTCACAATTGATGCTGGCGATTCTGGGAATCTTCGTCTTAATCAACGGCATCTCGCACACGATCACCACTACGCTAAAGGCTGAATATAATCCGGGCGTGATCTCCGGTTTGCTGCTCTGGATACCGCTGGGCGCGATGACGCTGGTGCGCGTTAAGGGCAACATGGACGGACAAAGATTCTGGACGGGCATCGCCCTCGGAATAATCAGCCACGCCGTCGTCTCGCTGCTCGCACGCGGCAAACGTAAACCCGGCGCAGCCTGATAACGCTTCTTAGCATTTGCGCGGCACAGTACGAAAACTTTCTTTCCGGTGTGAGCTTCGCGTTATGGATACCGCAGACGAGAAAGCGATAGCCTCTATTTGGCGGCTGGGCGGATTGACGTGGCGCGAGATGGGACGCCGCATCTGGCTGGAGATTTATGACAGCGATCTCTTCACACGCGCCGCCGCACTTTCCTACTACTTCCTGCTCGCGCTCTTTCCGCTGCTACTTTTTCTGACGGCGATGCTCGGCTATTTCGCCGATGCCGGAACCGAACTGCGCAATAACCTGCTCGGCTATCTAGGCCGTGTCGTGCCACGTTCGGCTTCCGCGCTTATTTACGTGACCGTTAACGAGATCAACAAAGACGCGGGCGGCGGCAAACTCTCGTTCGGTTTGCTGGCCGCCGTATGGTTCGCTTCCTACGGCATGGGAGCCATCAGCGAGACGCTCAACTCCGCCTACGGCGTGAAGGAATCGCGTTCGTGGTGGAAGGTGCGACTCATCGCGGTCGGCCTCACCATCGCGCTAGCCGTGCTGATTATCGGCGCGCTCGCACTCGTGCTCTACGGCGGCGAGATCGGCGAAAGTCTGGCGAATCGCTTCGGCTTGAGCATCGCTTTCAAACTCGCTTGGAATGTTTTGCAGTGGCCGATTGTGCTCGCCTTCGTGCTGTTTGCCTTCGCTTTGATTTACTACTTCGCGCCGAATCTTTATCACCGTAAATGGTACTGGATCACGCCCGGTTCCGTGTTCGGCGTCGCCCTGTGGCTGCTGGTGTCCTTCTGCTTCCGCACCTATCTGCGCTACTTCGATAGATACAGCGTGACCTACGGCTCGTTGGGAGCGGTGATAATCCTGATGCTTTGGTTCTACATGACGGGGGCGGCGCTGCTCGTCGGCGGCAAAGTCAACGCCGAAATCGAGAACGCGACGGCAGAGGCGGGCGCACCCACCGCCAGATTACACGGCGAGAAGAGTCCGTCCGCCTAACTACGCACGCGGGCACGCTCAATCTTGATACGGCTTCGTCGCCGGAAAATCTTACTTCAGTGCATCAACCGCGACGAGCGGCAGCGACGTTTGATCCAGCGCGTAGACTTCGACGGACGGCACACGTCCGAGCGGCAGACGGAAAGACGGCGCGCTTGATTGACGAAGGCGTGTGAGCAGCTCGTCGTTGCTGCGATAGCGCCGCCCGCGTGCCGCCACGATGTAATCGCCCGCGCCGAGTTCTTCGAGCGCCGCCGGATCGGAAAGCGACACGCACTGTAAATCCGCACGTCCCGCCTGCTGCGCGTAAAAGGTTGCGAGTCCCGGCGTTTCGCTGGCAACGCGCGCGTGCGGTCGGGCGCGTCGGGCAATCTCGCGCATCGTTTCACTCACGCTCGCGTCATAAAATTCGTCGTGCGGAAAATAGTCGCCCGCGTGCGCTTCGCCGCCGCCAAGCAGATTCATGTAGAGCCTATAATGCGGCGCGGCGTTCAGAGACGCGCGCACCGAGAAGGTTATAACCAGCAGCGCGAGAATCGCCCGCGCGTAGAGCGCGCTTCGCTGGCTTGCAAAAAACGCGGCGCAGCGTTGCGCGATAATGCGCGCGACAAACTGTATGCCGAGGCTCGCCGTAATCAAGACCGCCGGAAGCATACTCGTGAAGTAGCGCGTGAATTTTCCGCCGGGCAAAATAAAGGACAGCGCCCAGTAGAACATCCAGAAGATCAGAAAATAGCGCCCGTCGCCGAGCCGCTTGCGAAACAGCAAAGGAAAGCCTGCGAGGAACGCCGCCAAAGTTAAGAGCGGCAGCTTCACTCCGACAAAGACAAAATAGAAATAGACTGGTATGCCGCGCAGCCAGTCCGTCATGCGATGGTTGTAGAGCCTGCCCATGAATTCGTAGGAATCGTGGCCGACTCTTTGAAAGCTGGCGAAGGTACGCATCTCGTGCCATGTCGCGGGCAGCAGAATGGTCGGGTTACAGAGCAGAAAGACTACGCCCATCGTCGCAACTATGACGGCGTAGCGCGGTCTGCCGATGCGCCAGCGCGTTTCGGGCATCCGCTGAAAAGCGTAGTTGTAGCTGATGCTGATAACGATAAAGTGCGGCACGTATTTCGAGGCGAGCATCGCGCCGAAGGCCGCGCCCGTCGCCCAGTAGTAAGGTTCAGGATTCTTCTGCGGCTGGCTTTCGGCGACGCGCTGGCCGCGCAGCCAGAACACGTTGGCGAGCAGAAAAAAGAAGAGCAGAAACGTGTCTTCCTTCGCAATGCGATTAAAGCCAATCGCCGCCGGGTCAAACGTCCAGAGCGCCGCCGCAAGGAGTGCCGCTTCCGTGCCGAAGAGTTCCGCCGTGACGAGATAAATTAAAACGGCGGTGAGCGCGCCGAAGAGCACGGACGGAAAGCGCAATGCCGCTTCGACGGGAACGTGCAAGTTGGCCGCGCGCGATTCGACATCGGCGCTCGCGTTCCATTTTTCGGCGGCGACGATGCTGACGGCCTGCAACGCCTTCATCAATAACGGGTGCTCGCCGTTGGCCGCCGTCAATCCGTGCGCGCGATAATCCGCGACGGCGTTCAGTTTATTGAATTCGTCTTCGCCGAGACTTTCGACGCTCGAACCCGCGACGCGAAAACCGAAGCCCGCGAGCACGAGCAGCGCGAGCAAGGCGATGAGTAGCTGGCGATTCTTGAAGATTGCGCCGCCCGCTTCCGCGAACAATTCCGGGCGCAGTCCCGCCGTGACGATGTTCGCAGGATTTGCGGACAAAGTTTGAAAATCTTTCGGCAACTTAAAATGTTTCCTATTCACGAATAAGGTGCGTTCGAGAATATTCTCGAACGCACCTTATTCGTGTGACGGCGTAAGATTTTACGCGGTTAATTTCGTCTGCTGTGTGCTTAGAAGCTGCCGGTTGCGCCTTTGAATCCGTGCATTGCCTGTTTCGCCGCCCACGTCAAAACGCGCCCCGTGTCGTAGCAGTAGCTCAAGATGTAGTTGCAGGTCGAAAGACAATGCTTCGAGCAATCCTTCTTCATCTCGTTGAGTTGGCCGACATCGAATTTATGATTTTCGATTGTGCCCCAATCGTGCGTCGCCGAATACATAGGGAAGCAGGGGGCGAGCGTGCCGTCGGTGCGAATGATTAAAGAGTTCTGACCGGCGCGGCAATCCCACGCGGGCACTTCGCCGCGCATCAGCACCTTCATGTCGTGCATATGCTGGATGGGGTTAGCCATCTTGTAGCCTTCCGCGCGCTTCTCGTTTAAGTAGTCAAGCAGCTCGTCAACCTTCGGCCAATCTGCGGGCGTCAGATACGTGCTGTTTTCGTCGAGATGCTTAAAGTGCGACTGCTCCATCATCGGCGTTTCGTTGATGTGATAGTCGGTGGCGATTCCGGCGTCGCGCGCGATCTCCGTCAACTCTTTCACGTCGGCCATATTGATGCGCGTGATGTTGATATTGAACATCACTGTGTACCCGTAATGGCGTTGGCGTTTGACGAGATACTCGAATTGCGGGCGGATCATGTCGAGCGCCTTCGGGAGCGCCTTGTTATCTTTAACGGAATCAACCGCGAGATTGAAAGTGGCGATTCCGGCGTCGCCGAGTTTGTCAATCACTTCCGGCTTGAGCAAGCGCCCGTTGGTCGGCAGGTAAACGAAGATGTCTTTCTTCGCGCTGTAATCAACGATCTTGTGAATGAAGCCGGGACGCAACAGCGGTTCGCCGCCCATCAGCGCAAGCACGCGCGAGCCTATGGAATGAATCCAATCAATGGAACGCTTGGCCGTGTCTTCGGTCATGCCCTTGACCTTGTTGTTGTAAGACCAGCAGTAGTGGCAATCGAGATTGCATTTCCACTCTGTAAAGAGATAGGGAATCAGCGGGCGCAACTCTTTGCTGTGCCAGCGCGATTTGAAGTAGGGCGCGCCCCACGTTTTCCAAGTGCGAATCGCGTTGAGCTTTTGATACTCGCGCTCGGTCATCGGCTGCGGGTTCGGGTGCTGCGGATAGACAGGCTCCGGCAGCGTTTGCAGTTCGGGCAACGCTTCGAGCGTCGGCCTCGATTCCGATTTGTAGAGTATCTGGTGGAGCTTCTGGTCAATGCGATAAGGCGGCGGCGCGGCGACTTCCGTATGTTGCTGTCCTTGAACCTCGTTCATAAACTTTCCCTTTCTCTGACTCTCTGCAAAAAAATGCGGTAAACGAAACCGTTACCTTAAACCCATAGAAGCGGCTTATTATTCCGTTATTTCGTCGTAATGAAACGTGAAAAGCTTTCGCGCGCGAAAGGAGGATTCTCCGAAAGCCGGTTTGAGAACCGCGCAAAGGAGAACACACTATCGAAAACGCCGTACAGATTGGCCGATTTTGCGCAAAAATGCAAGTCTTAATTACGCCTTTTGCTGCCGTTTCCGGCGCAGTCTATTTCACCGGACGGGGTGGTGCGCGTGGTCTTCGTCAGGTATCACTATTTTGTTGGTTTAATAATGCGCCGAATAGTGTATTATCTGTCCTTTAATACTGAACCGCTTTTGTGTGAGTTTCCCGGCCAGGAACAAAGCATAAAAGTGTTTCGCGTGAGAGTGACGGGCGCGGCAATTCGTGCGCTATTCCAGACGGAGGCGATTAGAATGTTCTCAAGGCATCGGCATAGCACATCGAAGTTTCATGTTAGCTTAATTCTACTGGCTGTGATTATTTTGTACGCCACCTCTTTGACCGAAGCGCACGCGAAGAGACGGCGCGCGGCACGGACTCTGTGGGAATACAACGTCGTGACGATCATTCGCGCCAACACGGAACAGCGAAAATCCATTCTCAACGAACAGGGCAGAGCGGGCTGGGAATTAATCTCCTCCGAAGACGACAAATCGGGAACCGGCGAAACAACTTTTTATCTCAAACGCCTGCGCCGCAACGCTTACCACCGGCGACGTTAAGACAGCTATTTGCCCCTCCGTTTTCGATTAGCGCCACGCGCCGCGAAGAACGCTTTCGCGGGAACACCCGATCATACTTTAGCCTGATCGCAAATCGAGTCTGCTGTAATAACAAAGAGGCGGGACGAATATTCGTTCCGCCTCTTTATTCGCGCCCTTGCACGTTTGGTTATGAATTGCTCTGTTCCAGCGTGAAGAAGTTGCGGATGCGATGTAGCAAGTCTCTTTGCGTATGTCGCATCCGCTCGCGCATCGCTTCTTCATTGAGCTGTTCGCGGACGGCGTCCAGCTCGACGCGGCGGCGGGCGAGGACGTGGGAAATATCTTCGGCGATTTCCGCGCGGCGGCGCAAGACATCATTGAAGGCATCTTTATCCAGCCGGTAGCACTCGGCATCCGTCTGCGCGACAACGGTGGCGCGGCGCGGCTCGCCCGTCATCAATCCCATCTCGCCGAAAAAATCGCCTTCGTGGAGCGTCGCTACCTTTTCGTTATGGTGATCTACTTCGACCTGAACTTCCGCTTCGCCGCGCGTGAGAATGTAGAGCCAGTGCGCCGCCGCGCCCTGCCGCGTCATCGCTTCGCCGCGCACAAAGGGCGCAATCTTCAAGTGTCCGGCCAATTCGCGGCGTTCATCGTCGGTCAAGGTATGGAAAATCTCGACGCGCCGGAGAGCTTCGGTGCGCCGCTCCGTCTCTTCGTTTCGTTTGCGCTCGCGTCGCGCGTCGTCGTCCTCGGTAAGGAAAACGGATTGCGCGGGAATCGAGAGCGGCACGCCCGCCCGCCTGAGCGCAAAATAGATGCGCGAGCGAACGACGGAATTGGTCGGATCGTCAACCGCAATGTCGGTCAGCCAGTAGCGCACGGCATAGGCGGCATAGCTGTCTTTGAAGTCGAATAGAATGCAGTTCGGCGGCGGATCAGCCGCGATGTTCGGGATCGGCTCGGCACGCAGAGCCGTTTCCACAGCATCAATCACATCCGTCGGCGCATAGCGAAAATCTACGTTGAAATAAACCCACAGCCGACGCTGGCGGGGCGCTCCTTCGCGGCGTCCTAGAAGTGTCACCTGTCCTTTCATCAACACGCTGTTCGGAATCACCACCGTGTCCCAGTTGCGCGTTTCGATGGATGTTTGCCGCCAGCGAATCTCTTTGACGCGCCCTTCCTGCTGGTCAATCCGCACCCAATCGCCGACGTGAATCGTGCGCTCCATCTGAAGCGCCATCCCGCCCATGATGTTGCCCAAGGTGTCCTGCAAAGAGAAACCAATGACCGCCGTAATCACGGCGGAGGTGGCGATGATGCCCGTTAAATCCACCCCGCTGCTTGAAAGCAAATAGATGGCGAGAATGATGTAGGCCAGCGCGACAAGCAGATCGCGCGCGATACGCGGCGGCTTGTAGTTGACGGCGTCGAGCACCACGTTGAAGACGAGCACGCTCGTTACGTTGATGATCGTCACGCCCTGTATGAAGCGCGAAAACCAGCGTATCCAGCGATACGCAGTGGTCTTGTCCGTGTAGCCGTAATAAAGAATCGTAGCGGCAACGCAGAGGCCAATGATGGAGAGAAGAAAAAGCACGACGGCTGTGCGCAGACGCAGCCGTTCGCCGGGAACGAGCGCGAACAAGATCAGCGCCGCGACGATAAAGGCGAGCGCCACCCAGGGCAATGCGCTCCCGATGCCCGCCGCCGTTAATAAGTTCTGCCAGAAACTCATCGTCTATTAATGGCTACTTGGCTTTGTCAGCCGATGGATTATGCGTCATGCGCGATGTGAGGCTGCGGTAAAAATAGACGGGGTCTTGTACGCGCACGAAGTGCGTCGCGTGCTTGCTCATGCAAATCGAAATTTGGTCGCCGTCCTGCAAAGAAATCTCTATGCGCCCGTCGGCGTTGAGAATCGCTTGATGTTCGGTGCGCACGAAGATGTCTAACATCGCGCCGTGCGAGAGAACGATGGCGCGCTCGAGCGAGAGATGCGGGGCAATCGGAATGATGAGTATGTTCTTGAGTTCGGGTGGCAAGATCGGCCCACCTAAGGCCATCGCGTAGGCGGTCGAGCCTGTCGCCGTGCCGACGAGCAGGCCGTCCGCCACATAGGTCGTCAATTCGTCGCCGTCAATCAAGGTGCGCAACCGAACCGGGCGCGCGGTCGTGCCGCGACTAATAACGGTTTCGTTGAGCACCTCGAAGGAATCTAAAAACTCTTCGCCCCGCCGATGCTCCGTGTGCAGCATCATGCGTTCTTCGAGCCAGTAGTCGCCGACGAGGATGCGCGCCACCGCGCCCTTCCATTCGTCAGGCTGCACTTCGGCAAGAAAGCCGAGCCGCCCGTAGTTGATGCCGAGCACCGGCACGTTATGCGGAGCGGCCATAATGCCGCTCCGTAACATCGAGCCGTCGCCGCCGATCACCGCGATCATATCTTGCTCTGGAAGACGCGCGACGGCCTCATCGTCGCCGACCGGCACGGCTTCGACATCCGCCCCGAGCTTTCGCAGATGGCGCGTCATCTCGTCGGCGAGCTGCTGCGCCGCGTTGACCTTCGGGTGGAAATAGACTTGCAAACGCTTCGGCGGTTTCACAACCGGCGGCGCGAGGATTGGCGCTGATTCGGGTGTCATAAAATTTACGCGAGGAGTCGTGTCCCCCGTTTAATAAATTTGCGGAACGAAAGTTTGATCCGTCAAAGGCGGGCGCACGTAGCCCGTATCGTTCTGTCGCTTGGGCAGCTTGATCTCTTCCGGCGTTAAATCTTCGTAAGGAATCAGGCTGAGCAGATGGCTGATGCAGTTTAGGTGTGCGCGTTTTTTGTTTTCGGAATTGACGACGTACCAGGGCGCTTGCTTGATGTCGGTGAACGCAAACATCTGGTCTTTGGCTCTGGAATAATCGACCCAGTGTTTGCGCGATTCCAGATCGAGCGGGCTGATTTTCCAACGCTTTGTCGGATCACTGAGGCGATCTCGAAAACGGCGCTCCTGTTCCTCGTCGGTCACGGAGAACCAGTATTTTATAAGGATGATCCCGGAGCGTATGAGCATTCTTTCAAATTCCGGGCACGAGCGCAAAAATTCCTGATACTCAGCTTCCGTGCAGAAGCCCATCACGTGTTCGACGCCCGCGCGGTTGTACCAACTGCGATCAAAGAGCACCATCTCGCCGGCGGCAGGAAGCTGCGCGACGTATCGTTGAAAATACCACTGCGTTTTTTCGCGTTCGGTGGCCGTACCGAGCGCCATCACTTTGCAGACGCGCGGATTCAAAGGCTGCGTAATGCGCTTGATGACTCCGCCCTTACCGGCGGCATCGCGCCCCTCGAAGAGGACGACGACTTTCAAGCCCTTGTGCTTGATCCATTCCTGCAACTTGACGAGTTCGATGTGGAGCTTGCCCAACTCTTCGAGATAAAGCTTCGAGCTTAATTTCTTCGGCTGGCCTTCTTCGGCGTGCGGCGAATCGGCTGCCGCGTCTAAACCGTTGGTCGTGGCGTCGGCGGCGTCGGTGTGTCCTTTGGCTTTTTTATCTTTCTTATCCTTCTTATCTTTCTTGTCTTTCTTTGCCATGATTCTTTTCCTTTCAGATACCGATGCGGGGCACGGGGTGGCGGAAAGTGCTTTCCGGCAGTGAGCGCCCTGGCGGGTTAGTTCATGATGTTTTGTTGAAAGCTGCTACGGACAGCGAAGGCTAAACGGGCGAGTTGCTGAACAGACGTGCGGCTCGGGGAATAGCCTTGAAGATTTATCCTGCACCGGCGCATTGGCCGCTCCGGGCAAGATAGCTAGCGTTTGAAATACGAACGAGGGCTGAAACCTAAAGAGAATGCGCCGTGAGAATATGCCGACTTTGATTCGGAGTCAACAGTAAATCGCTCGTCAAAAAAAACTATTGCGCCGCCGGCGGAATCCATTTATGATGCCTCCGCTTCACGTCAGGAATTTTTATCAGGTCTTACCCGGCCAGTTCATAAAACGGAAAGATTCAAAGTTAATGTCGGCTGTCTCGCAAGCTTCATCGCGCGACGCTGTGGCCGGGAAAGATGTGCGCCCTCAGAAGGCGATTCAAGAAACCCCTTCGGGTGTATCACGCCATCTCGCTTCATCGTTTAGTTGGCTGAATATAAAAACGACTTTCGTTTAGCTAGTGGGAGATATATTTCCTTCAACTGCAACCGAATCTTCGCACGGTTGCTACTTCATAAACCTCTGCCTCTACCCCTGCGTGCGCGACGCTAGACCTCGGTGCGCCGCCAGTGTAAGGCACAACCATCAGGAGATCAGCATGAGCTTAAAACGTGCGCTTGCGTTATGGATGGTAATGCTTGCCGTTACCACTATTATCGGGTTTCCCCTCGGCACTTGGGCATCCCACCGCTGGGGTTGCTGGAAGTACGCCGATTACTACATCAACTGGTACAACGGCGGCACCGGCGACTACTACTACATCTTCAACGAAGAGGCCAAAACAGACTCTAACGCCTGGAGTCCCTACACGGACATCTTCCTTAACCCGGTTTCGGCGTCGGGCACGACCGATCACGCCAACGCCTACAACGGTTATTACGGCTCGACAGGCTGGCTCGGCCTTGCCGAAATTCGCAGCTCCAGCGGATGCACGATTCTTAACGGGCGGGCGCGGCTAAATCAAAGCTATCTAGACAGCGGCAGCTACACACGCACCAATAAAAAGCACGTCGCGTGTCAGGAGGTCGGGCACTTGTTCGGGTTAGAGCACAACCGGACGGACACGAACACCTGCATGAATGACCAAATTCTCAGTGCGCCGCAGCCCAACGCGCATGACCAGAGTTTAATCAACTCGATCTATTAACCGACAGGAGGCAAAGAATGCTTACACGAAACAAATTTCTGACCCTGACGCTCGTGGTTGCCCTTTGCGGACTGTCCGCATCGGCGCTGCTCGGCTGGACGCGCCATAATTCCGAGCGCCGTTTTTCTTCGGCAGCCTGGAAAGAGAAGTATAAATCAGCGGATGAACTCGTCAATAGAGTGGACGCGATTGTGCTCGCCAAGGCGGTGGGCGCTCAACCCGGACGAATCGCCTATTCCGAAAACGGCGAAGACGCGCTGCCCTTCGAGGTCGTGCGCTTCGAGGTCGTCAACGGTCTCAAGGGAGCACGCGCCGGTGAACAGGTTTCGGTCGAGCGCGCTGGCGGAACCGACTCGAGCGGCCAGGCCGTCAACGTGGATATAGACGGCGGCGACTTCGAGATAGGCAACACTTACCTGCTGTTCCTTAAACATCAAGAGGACGGGCCGTACTACTATCAGGTGAACGATCAGGGACGCTACCAGGTCGCAGGCCGTCGGCTTCTTGCGGTTGATCCCGGCGAAGAAGTCTCCGCCATTTTTCACGGCAAGCTCGTGCAGGAAGGCCTCGAGATCGTCAAGCAGAAGTCTAAAGCTGCGGAAAAGAAATAAGCAGCTCGACGCTTGAACGAGCGGGTTGCGGAGGCGCGCAAGGCACAGGAGAACGTAGCCCGTAATTCATCTGAACGCGCCGGTAGGGTCAGGCGACGGTTAAATTTTCCGTCGCCTGACCTTTTCATTTATCCGCCCTCACTTCAGCGTTACTATCTCACTTGCTACCACGCCTGCTTTTTCTGACTCGTTGACAGCGGGCAGCGTCGAATCGCGCAATTCCGGCCGGGAGGTTGCATCGCGTGCGCCTGACGCATTAATCTATCAGCCTCCGCACAGTCCGAAAAATCTTTTGAAAGGTAAATATTTATGCACGCAGCTAAAGCAGTTCGATCAGGCGTCAGTGTCGCTTTGTTGCTAAGCGTCGTCTTCGCGCAGAGTTTGCCGACGGCGCTTGCGCAGCAATCAAACACGCGCGCCGCCCAGAATATGATTAAACCTTTATCTTACCCGCAGGCGAAAAAGATCAACCAGCTTGACGATTATCACGGAACGAAAGTCGCAGACCCATACCGCTGGCTGGAGGATTTGGATTCCGCCGACACCAAAGCATGGGTCGAAGCCGAAAACCGCTTGACCTTCGGTTATCTGAACGACATTCCCGAACGCACGCGCATCAAAGAGCGTTTGACGAAACTCTGGAACTACGAAAGATTCAGCGCGCCGTTTAAGGAAAACAATCGCTACTTCTATTTCAAAAATAACGGCCTGCAAAATCAGAGTGTGCTCTACACGGTGACTTCGCTCGACGGCGCGCCGCAAGTTTTGCTTGATCCCAACAAGCTTTCGACCGACGGCACAATCGCTTTGAACGGCCTGCGCGTCAGCGACGACGGCAAGCTGATGGCTTACGGTCTGTCCACGTCCGGCTCGGATTGGCAGCAGTGGCGCGTGCGCGATGTGGCAAGCGGAAAAGATTTGCCGGACGATATCAAGTGGGTCAAGTTCTCCGCCGCTTCTTGGACGCCCGACGGGAAAGGCTTTTTTTATAGCCGCTACGACGAGCCGAAAGACAAGAATAATCTTTCGGGCGTCAACTATTTTCAAAAGCTCTACTTTCATCGTCTAGGCACAGAGCAATCCGCCGACACGCTTATTTATAATCGCCCGGATCAGAAAGAGTGGTCGTTCGGCGGCCACGTCACGGAAGACGGGCGCTATTTAATCGTCAACGTCGGGCAGGGCACGGACGTAAAAAATCGCGTCTATTACAAAGACTTGGGCGCGAAGGATGCGCCGATGGTTAAACTGCTCGACGATTTCGACGCCTCTTACGATTTCATAGGCAACGACGGGGCTGTGTTCTGGTTCAAGTCGGATTTGAATTCGGCGCGCGGCAAAGTTATACGCATCGATACGCGCCATCCCGAACGCGGCAACTGGAAAACGGTGATTCCCGAAACGGCGGAAACATTGCTAGGCGTTGATTTCGTCAACGATATGTTCGTCGCAAGCTATCTGAAAGACGCGCATTCGCAGGTCAAGATTTATCGCACGGATGGAAGTTTCGTGCGCGAAGTGGAGTTCCCCGGCATCGGCTCCGCCGCAGGTTTCTCCGGCAAACGTAAAGACACGGAGACGTTCTATACTTTTACCACCTTCACCGCGCCGCCCACCGTTTATCGCTACGATATGCGCACCGGCAAGAGCACCGTCTTTCGCCAGCCCAAAGTTGATTTCAATCCGAACGACTACGAAACCAAACAGGTTTTTTATAACAGCAAGGACGGCACGCGCGTCCCGATGTTCATCACGCACAAAAAAGGATTGAAGCTGGACGGCACCAACCCGACCTATTTGTACGCTTACGGCGGCTTCAATATTTCGCTGACGCCCGCCTTTTCGCCGGGCAATCTGGTGTGGATGGAGATGGGCGGCGTTTACGCGCAACCGAATTTGCGCGGCGGCGGCGAATATGGCGAAGAGTGGCACAAGGCTGGAACGAAACTACGTAAGCAGAACGTCTTCGACGATTTCATCGCCGCTGCCGAATGGCTCATCAGTAACAAATATACTTCGACGCCGAAGCTCGCCATCGGCGGAGGAAGTAACGGCGGGCTGCTCGTCGGTGCGGCTTTGACGCAACGGCCTGAGTTGTTCGGCGCGGCGCTTCCGGCAGTCGGCGTGATGGATATGCTGCGCTTCCAGAAATTCACCATCGGCTGGGGCTGGACATCGGATTACGGCTCGTCCGACAACCCGGAAGAGTTCAAAGCCTTGCGCGCCTACTCGCCCGTCCACAACATCAAGGCCGGAACGATTTATCCGCCGACGTTGATTACCACCGCAGACCATGATGATCGCGTGTGGCCGGGGCACAGCTTTAAGTTTGCGGCGGCAATGCAGGCGGCGCAGGCGGGCACTGCTCCGGTCTTGATACGCATCGAGACAAAGGCCGGACACGGCGCAGGCAAACCGACGTCGAAGATAATTGATGAGTTGGCGGATCGCTGGGGATTTCTCACGCGCGTGCTCGATATGCACATCTGATGTCGCATCGCGTCAGGCGAGATGAAAAAAGCGCCCGCTGTGATAGCGGGCGCTTTTTCGTGTTTGACGATTGCCGAAACAACCGTTTGTTTCCGTGTAAATTTCAAACTTCTGAAACTTACCGGGTTTGGCTATGTTCTTAGCGCCAAAGCCTAACGGCAATCGGCGTTCGTGCGTGTGACGTTTGAGCCGAAGCGTTGTTGATATTCGGCTGAAGTTAAGAAGGCGCAGACCATCGCGCGATAGTTGCCCGGCACACGATTATTCAGAACGTCAAGCCAGAATTGATAGCCCGCTTCGTCTGGATCGCGCCGCAGATAACCCAGATATTCAGCAAGGACAAAGGTCGGATTAAACTCCCGCGTGCTAAAGAATGGGACATTAATTAAGTTACGCAAAACCTGCGCACGGGTTGTCTGACCGCTATTCAGATCATTGATGAGTTCATCGCGCGCCTGCGAATCAATAAAAGGAACGTTAGCCGTTTGATACAAACGATTAACGAAGTCAGCATTTGAAAGCGAGCCGTAGCGCGTGTTGAATTCCGTGCGCGCGGAAAACTCGTTAGCGAATGCTGCTTGCCGTGCAGCGGTCTCGGCGGCGGTCGGAGAATTCGATAAGCGTCCGAAGTCGCGCACGAATTCCAGATACGTCGGGCGGCGTCCGAAGGCGGCGCGGTAGAGACGTATGATGAAAGAACCTGTCTGCTGAAACTCCTGTTCGATGAAGAACGCGGCGGAGACATCTATGCGCTTGCGCGTGATGCACGTTTGGTCTGTGCCGCACTGGTTGATCTGTCCCGTCCAGTAAGCGAAGCCGCCCGCTTCGGGTTCGCGGTTGAGAAAGTCTCTGTACTGCTGTGTGACAAAGAACTCCGTGCTATCAATCGGGTTCGCCGCTGTATCGGCGGCGTCGTCGTCGGTGATCGTAACCGTAGCGGTTGTCGGAGAACCGGCGCTCGTGCCGGATGATGGATTGCGCAGACTGACGGTGAAGGTTTCGTTGCCTTCGTTGAACCCGTCGTTGACGATTGAGATGGTGATCGTCCGGGTCGTGTCGCCGGGTGCGAAGGTAAGCGTGCCCGCCAGCGAAGAATAATCGCAACGCGCATTCGCCGTGCCGGAATTTCTCACGTTGCAAAGCGTGTAGGCGGTGGGATCATCCGTCTGGAAGTCCACAGTGGCAGCGCCGGCGGTATCGCCCGTGCGGTTGACGGTCAAGACGATGGTTCCGCCGTTCTCGGCAACCGTGTAAGCGGCTTGCGAGAATTGGAACGTCGAGATCGAACGGTTCGGCACGGCGACGGTCAGCGCGCTGACGCGCAATCCGCTGCCGATAACGCCGACGGGCGTCGCCCGCCCGCTCGATAAATTGAGCGTGTAAAGAGTTGACGGCGCGTTGAATGGATTGGGCGGCGTGACTGAAAGATAAGCCGTGCCGTCCTGCGCGATGTCGAAGCCGACCAGATTGTTGGTCAGGAGCGACGCGCCGGAAGCATCCGTGATCGTCGCTACGGTGGACAGGAGTCCGGTGTTCGGCGAATTCGGCGAGCCATTGACGGAGCCGACAGTGACGAGCCGCGCCGTGCCTGCGGGTGTGTTACCGCCGCTACGCACGTCTATACCGTAGTTGGTGGTCGAGGTTGCGCCCGCCACGTTGTTGTTGTAAGCGACGGCGACGATGTTCGGCGGGTCTCCGAAGTTCGTATCGCCCGAAGCATAAGCCACGTTGGTGTCTGTGGCGGCAATCGCGCCGGTGTTCGGGTTAAGGCGCAAGTTTTGCTGGTTGACGTTGCCGATGACGCGAATGCGATCCGGCACCGGATTAAAGTTGAAGCCGTAAAAAAAGGTGGAGTTGAGCGTTGTCGTGAACGCGCTGCCGACCTGTGTGGCAACGGCTGTGTCCGGGTTGATAATGTAAAGACGGCTCGAACTGCCAAGCCCGAAGAGTTGGCCGGTGGCCGGGCGAAAGTCTATACCTTTGAGAATCTCGCCTGCCTGCAAGCCCGTGATCTGCATATCGCTGCGCAGTGTGGCGGGCGCGCTAAAGTCGAAGCTGATTAACCGCTGTGCCTGTGCGCCCAAGCCCGTGTTGGTGGCGAGCGCGAAGATGGTCGAGCCGGGAACGGCGGCCTGCGGCGTTCCAGACGTTTGCGCGCGCGCGTTGCCGAGCGGCGCAAGCGAGCAGATGCCGAGCGCGAGCGCGATCATAAGTGCGCTGCTATAACGTAGCAATCTGTGGTGCATGAATAACCTCCCGTAAGAAATGACGTTTATCCGTAGAGCGTGGCGTAACACGCTCGATTGTTTTAACGCGACGGATGTGAATGGCTGGCGTTGCAGCGACGGCGTGTTGCACGAAAGATTCAAACTATGCTTTCGCCGCACGCGCCTTAACTGCCGCGCGTTAGCCATTGGCCGCGCTCGTGTTGAGCGTGCCGTTCACTCCTTGCGGGAAAAATCCACCCTGTCTTTGCGCCGTCGCCGTCAGGTAAACGATATTGAGCACCTGCCCTGACGTGCGGCTGAACGCGAGGCCGTTGGCATCTGTCGGAACGATGTTGGCCTGACGGTTAGCATCGAGAATCCCTTGATCGAGATCGGTTGTGCCGTCCAACGAATCGCGCGCATCGGAGATTTGCTGAACCGGCGTCGCCAGCCCGCGCGAAAAGAGCACCGTGCGGATAAGGCTTGCGTGATAGGCTTCGACGGCGAGAATACCGGCGGCGGCTTCGAGGAAAGTCCTGCTACTGATTAGCGGCGAAGCTCCCTTGAAGGCGGTGACGCCGACATCCTCGAAGATAAACGCGGCGAGCAGAAAGCTGTTATCGTCTGCGTAAGGATCGAAAGTCGCGGTCGGGCCGACGACACCGGCGGCGCGGGCGGCTGCCGTAAAGCTTGCCTGAAGATCAATGGCCGGACGTGCAACGGCTGCCGAACCGAGCGCACCGCGCAGGAATCTGACGTGCGCCATCTCATCTGCGGCAATCTCGTTGGCGTACTGGCGCACGGCATCGGAAGCAAACGTCACCTGACGCCCGCCCGTGACCCCGCCACGCGTGCCGGTTCCGGTGGTGTCGGCATCGGCCAAGCCTGAGCCGGTGGTCGCGCGCAGGTAAAACTCAGCTTCGAGGTATTCAAGATTCAGCGCAAAGTTAAGCACGTCGGCATCGGTCGGCGTGGTGGTTTGAGCGATGGCGGTGAGCGGATTTGCGCCGAGCACACTCAGACCGGCAACACCGGCGATTCCCGCCTGCGTAAGAAAGCGGCGGCGATTGCTGCGGACGTTTTTCGTCTGCGCATCATGAATAAGCGAACTATCGGACATAATCGATTCTCCTTGGGTTCTATGGTGGCGTAATTCGATAGCGCGAAGGCTGTCAGGCCATCCGGCTAACATTAGCGTCTCATTTTTCGCAGGTTGTTCAAGGACTGGGGAGATGCGTTAACGACAACTGTAAAGGCGGTCGCGCACGCTTGAATTTTTACTTAACCCATGATTAAAGCGACTATGATACGTAGCATCTACGATTGTCACTTAGTCTACGGATTTTTCGCAAGTCACTTTTACTTCACGATTCCCGTTTGATTCTGTGCCTTAGATTAATCGCGCAAGACTTTCAGCAACTCTCTGGCGGCGGCGAGAATCCCGGCGCGTTCCTGTTCGTCGCGCGGGCGATTTGTGAAGTGATCGGCGGCAGGCGTGCCGAGGTGTTGCTGGCGCAACTCGCGTTGTATCTCTATGATCTTTTGTTTTTCTTGGGCACGTGCTGCCGTGAGGCCGCCCGCGTGTATGAATTCGACTATCCGGCGCAACTCGTCGCTGTCAAACCACGTTCCATGTTCCTTACACACGTCCACGATGACGCTGGAACAATGCGCGAAATTCACGCGGTTCATTAACTGCGCGCATTCCGGGCACGGCACATATCGAACCTTCTCCGCTTCTTGTGCGGCAGAAGCTACGGTGTGTCGCGGGCGCGAATTATAAATGGACGAAAACGAGTGAAATGTGCGATGCTAGGTAAAACCGGATTCAACAAAATCTTGAGGAATTTGAGGGAGAAGATAGATGCGAAAAATCATTTCGATGCTGTTTGCGATCATGTTCATTGCCAGCGGCGCGTTCTTTGAAGGAAGCTCGAGCACGGCGAACGCCGCGACGCTTCTGGCGCAGGAAAATCAAGGCGTGGGTAACGGCGGGCAGGTACTCGAAACGCCGCGTCGCCGCCGGGTCAGACGGCGCAGGCGCGGCGATGTCGAGCGGCGCGACGGCGTCGGCGCGAGATTCGGACGCGCGGGCCATCATTACGGGCGCGCGGGCAAATCGGCGGGACGCGGCGGCGCGCGTTTCGGTAAAAACATCGTGCGCGCCAAGCCGATTAGAGCCGGTGCGGAGCTGGGCAAAGGCATGGGCGGCTTCGGCAAAAACGTCGGGCAGGGCACGGGCGATGCCGGTGTCGGCGTCGGCAAAGCGGGCGCGAAGACGGGTAAAGCCGTCGGCAAAGCCGGAGCCAAGACCGGCAAAGCCATCGGCAGAGGCGTCAAGCACGTTTTCACTCCATAAGCACGCGAGCCGTTTTACGCAAAAACGTCCGCCGCAACTTTCAAAGGCGCGGCGCTGTCTGCGAGAAATCGGGCAGTGCCGCGCCACTTCGTTTTTAAGCGTGATGCGCGCGTCGCCGGTAAAAGAATTAGTTCAGTAAAGATCAGTGAGGCGTGAGCTTTAGAAAAGTGTCCGGTCAAAGCTTAATGCTCGTAGACGTGCGCGCGGCAATCAAGCCGTTCGTGTTGACGCTTGATGTCGGCACGTCAAGCGTGCGTGCGGCGCTCTACGATGCCGTCGGGCGCGAGATTGAAAGCACATCGGCGCGCATCGTGCGTAGCCTGGAGACGACGCCGGACGGCGGCGCAGAGATAAATGCGGACGCCGCCATCGCGCAGGTAATCGAAATTATCGATGCGTCGCTGGCACGCGCGGGCACGCTCGCTTCGCACATCGAAGCCGTTGCCGTCGCGTCCTTCTGGCACAGTCTCGTCGGAGTGGATGATCGTGGGCGCGCGGTCACGCCTGTTTTCGGCTGGGCAGAGACGCGCGCCGCAAAAGCCGCCGCACAGTTGCGCCAGCGCCTTGATGAAAAATCTTCACACGCGCGAACGGGTTGCCGCTTTCACGCCAGCTACTGGCCTGCGAAACTTGCATGGCTGCGCGAAGATCACAGCGAACTCTATCGCGCGGCGACGCGCTGGCTGTCCTTCAGCGACTATCTCGCGCTGTGCCTTTTGGGTGAAACGCAAACGAGCGTTTCGATGGCGTCGGGCACAGGGCTTTTCAATCAAGCGCGTTGCGAATGGGATGAGACGCTGTTAAAGGAGTTGTGCCTTGAATGCGCGCAGTTGCCATTGATTGCCGGAACTGATGACGCTTTCAATCATTTGGGAAAGACCTATGCGAAGCGTTGGCCGCAGCTTGAAGGCGCAGGCTGGTTTTTGTCAATCGGCGACGGCGCGGCGAACAACGTCGGCGCTGGCTGCGTGACGAAAGATCGTGCGGCGTTGATGATCGGAACGTCCGGCGCGATGCGCGTGATGTTTGAGGGCGCGGCGTCTGAGTTGCCGGAAGGCTTGTGGTGTTATCGCGCGGACAGGCGGCGCGTGCTTACGGGCGGCGCGCTCTCGGACGGCGGCGGGCTTTACGGTTGGATGAAAGAATCGCTCGCGTTGACGAATTGAGATGACGAGCTTGAATGTGCGCTCGATGCTTTAGAACCGGACGCACACGGATTGACGCTCCTGCCTTTCTGGACGGGCGAACGCAGCACGGGCTGGCACGCCGACGCACGTGGCGCAATCTTAGGCTTACGCTTACACACGCGCCCCTTAGAGATTATGCGCGCTGCGATGGAAGCTGTTTGTTATCGCTTCGCGCGTATTAATGAAGCGTTGGAGAGCGCCACGTCTTCGAGCGTTCGAGAGGTCGTCGCGTCCGGCGGCGCGCTCATAAACTCGCCCGTCTGGACGCAGATGCTCGCGGATGTTTTGCATCGTCCCGTAAAACTATCCGGCGTGCGCGAAGCTTCGAGTCGCGGCGCGGCCTTGCTTGCGCTGGAAGCAATGGGCACAATAAAAACAATCGGCGATGCACCCGTTTCATTTGAACGAACTTACGAACCAGACGCCGCGCGCCACGCCAAGTATCGCGTCGCGCTCGAGCGTCAACAAAAAATTTACGAACAGCTCATCGCCGATGAAAAGTTTGCCGCAGTTATCAATGAAACTACGCCGTAAGAAATCAAACGGCGCTAATAAAAAACGCCGCGCCTGAAATTATGCGAGCGCGAAACGACGAAAGGTAAAGGACATGAGCGCGCCAACGCCGCAAGATGTGAAACCAAACGCCGAACTCGATCAACTGTGCATCAACACGATTCGCACGCTCAGCCTCGACGCCGTGCAAAAGGCCGAATCAGGCCATCCGGGTCTGCCGCTCGGTATGGCTCCGGCGGCCTACGTTTTATGGACGCGCTTTCTTCGTCATAATCCGCAGAACCCGAAGTGGTCGAACCGTGATCGCTTTCTGCTCTCCGCCGGACACGGCTCGATGCTGCTTTACAGTCTGCTGCATCTGACGGGCTACGAGTTGCCGCTCGACCAATTAAAAAACTTCCGGCAATTCGGCTCAAAGACGCCCGGCCATCCCGAATACGGTTTGACGCCCGGCGTCGAACTGACAACAGGGCCTCTCGGACAGGGTTTCGCCAACGGCGTCGGGATGGGCATCGGTGCGGCGCATCTCGGCGCGCGTTTCAATAAACCGGAATTTCCGATCATAGACCACTATGTTTATTCAATCGTTTCCGACGGCGATTTGATGGAAGGCGTCGCCAGTGAGGCCGCATCTCTCGCCGGACATTTGAAGCTCGGCAAACTCATTTATCTCTACGACGATAACCGCGTCACCATCGAAGGCTTCACCGATTTGGCCTTTTCCGAAAACGTGCCGAAGCGTTTTGAGGCTTACGGCTGGCACACGCTCCATGTCGAAGACGGCAACGATTTGGAAGAGATAGACGGCGCGATTCGTGAAGCACAGAGCGACGGGACACGTCCGACATTGATCTCTATACGCACGACCATCGGCTACGGAATGCCTACGGCGGGCACGCGCAAAGCTCATTCGGATGCGCCGGGCGAAGAGGCCGTCCGCGAAACCAAAAAACATCTCGGCTGGCCTGAGGACAAAACTTTCTACATCCCGGACGAAGCTCTCAAACACTTCCGCGAAGCCGTCGAGCGCGGCGCACATGAAGAGAAAGAGTGGAACGAGCTTGTTGAAAAGTATGAGAAGGAGCACACGGAGTTGGGCGCGGCGTGGCGCACGACGATGAGCGGCGAACTGCCTGCTGATTGGGAAGATCATCTGCCTTCCTTCAAAGATGCAACGAAGCCGATGGCGACCAGACAGGCTTCCGGCGAAGTTATCAACGCGATTGCGCCCGTGATGCCGATGCTGATTGGCGGCAGCGCAGACCTCGCGCCATCGAACAACACGGACATCAAGGACGGCGGCGACTTCGAGGCGGCCACGCAGGACGGGCGCATCCTGCATTTCGGCATACGCGAACACGCGATGGGCGCAGCTCTCTCCGGCATCAGCTTAAACGGCGGCTTGATTCCTTACGGCGGCACCTTCATGTGTTTCTCCGATTACATGAAGCCCGCGATTCGCCTCGCCGCGCTCTCCGAAGTACAAGTCATCTACATCTTCACGCACGATTCCATCGGACTCGGCGAAGACGGCCCGACGCATCAACCCATCGAACAGCTCGCCGGGCTGCGCGCCATCCCGCGCCTCTTCACGATACGTCCCGCCGACCCGCACGAAACACGCGAAGCATGGCGCATCGCCATCCTACGCCGTAATCTTCCGACCGCACTCGCTCTCACCAGACAAAAACTTACGCCGATTGACCGCATGCGCTACGCTTCAGCCGAAGGCGCACGGCGCGGCGCATACATCATCGCCGAAGCCGAAAACGCGTACGGCAAAGCCGATGCTTCCGCCGCCACGCCGGAACTGATTTTGATCGCCACCGGCTCGGAAGTTTCGCTGGCGCTCGAAGCCCGCGAGCGTTTGCAGCAGGCGGGCACGCCGACGCGCGTCGTCTCGATGCCGTGCTGGGAACTGTTTGAAGAACAACCCGTAGCGTATCGCAACGAAGTGTTGCCGCCAGAGGTGACGGCGCGGCTGGCAGTTGAAGCCGGAGCGCGGCTTGGCTGGGATAGATATGTCGGATTAAGCGGCGATGTGGTGTGCCTTGACCGCTTCGGTGCAAGCGCGCCCGGCGATAACGTGATGCGCGAACTCGGCTTCACGCCGGATAACATCGCAGAGCGCGCCCGCGCGTTACTCCAAAAATAGCGAGCGCGCCAAACGCTGCCAATGTGCCGGACGTTGCTAACTCGCGTGATTCGCGTTGCCGCGTTGTTGTTCGCACGTTTCAACTCGCGCGGGCGCGGTAGTCTAACAAACGATTCGCAGTGATGCGGGTAGCACGCGAAATTCGGCGGGCGTGTGGCCGCGCAAATTGCCGTCGGCTTCGATAAGTAGAGCATCTTCCGGCGAGCGGGTTTCGATGTGAACGCGCGTTGCCTTTGCCGTGCGCACGTTTGGATTCTTGAGATGCGTGCCGCGACGTATGCGCGGCAACTCGCGCAGAATCGCCGCGCGTGTCAGATTGCAGCCGATCAGAAAATTCAGTTCTCCGTCATCAAGG
Source organism: Pyrinomonadaceae bacterium (assembly GCA_046262295.1). Taxonomy (GTDB): domain Bacteria; phylum Acidobacteriota; class Blastocatellia; order Pyrinomonadales; family Pyrinomonadaceae; genus JBHENC01. The sequence continues at coordinate 42,070 of JBHENC010000002.1, forward strand.
CGCGCATCCGGGGCGAACATCATCCCGCCGCCCGCGTAGATTCCGTTCGCCAGCGCCAGCAGATTCGAGTCGCATTCAATCACACGGTTTTCGTCCAACGTCACGCGCACCTTTCGTTCGCGCCATACCGCGAGTGCGCCGAGAGCGGCAAGCGTGAAACGCACGTCGCCGGACAAGCGGCGCATTGAATTGTTCTGCCCGGCGACGCGCCCGGCCACCTGCGCCCCTATTCCGAGCGTCGCCACATTCAAGCAGATGAAGGAATGCGCGTCGTTTTCAATGTTGTTCTTGCCGCTGTGTAACTTTCCGGCAATGACATCAATCGCGCGTGTCGTTGCCTTCTTAACTCGAGCGTCACCGTCGCGGCAATGAGCGATTAATTTTTCTATCCATTTTTCTACCGGTTCGCGCGTTCCGCCTGTCAGCCCGCGCGCAAAATCGTCGCCTGTGCCCACCGGTAAGATTGCGAGCGCGGCGTCCGGGTTAACGGGCGCAAACGAAAAATCAGCGTCGTCGTTGTCGCCGCCCGCGTCCCGTGCGGCGCGCTCGAAAAAGCCGGACGCCGCTTCGCTCAACGTGCCGTCGCCGCCGATGACACAGATTGTTCGATAGTCTGTTTTGATTGCCGCGCGCGTGATGGTTTCGGCGTCGCCCGCGCGTGTTGTCGCGCGCAAGTCAAAGAGAATTTTATTTTGTTCGAGAGCGTTTTGGATGACAGGCCAACGAAGACGCGCCGCCGCCGCTGTGTGATTGATGATAACAAGTGTGCGGGAAGCGACGCTCATGTTTCGTTGCGCGCCACTTTACCACAAGGCCGCGACCGCATTATTGTTGAAGAAGCGAATGCCTGTCACATTGAAAGCAGCGGAAGGAACGGAGCGAATATGAGCGACGAAAAGATGCGCGCCGTCGTTATCACCGCGCACGGTGACGCGAACGTGCTGGAGGTGCGCGAAGTCGAGAAGCCGTTGCCTCCGTCGGCGGATCGCGTGCTGGTGCGTGTGTGCGCGTCGGCCTTGAATCGCGCGGACATACTGCAACGCATGGGGCGGTATCCGGCTCCGCAAGGCACTGTGCAGAACATCCCCGGACTGGAGTTCGCGGGCGAAGTTGAAGCCGTTGGCGACGAAGTAAGCGAAGTGCGCGCGGGCGCGCGGGTCTTCGGCATCACGGCGGGCGGAGCGCAGAGCGAGTATGTCTCCGTGCCCGAAAACACGCTCACGCTCGTTCCCGAAAATTTGAGTTGGACGGAAGCCGCCGCCGTGCCGGAAGCTTTCATCACGGCGCATGATGCGTTGTTTACGCAATCGCGTTTGAAGATGGGCGAGCGCGTGTTGATTCACGCCGCCGGTTCGGGCGTCGGCCTTGCCGCCATTCAACTGGCGAAGGCGTCCGGCGCAAACGTCTACGGCACATCGCGCACGCCGGACAAACTCGAACGGGCGCGCGCTTTCGGCCTTGATGAAGTGTTTGCGGTGGGCGATGATCCGCACGCTTTTGCGGAAGCGGTGCGCGAATCGACAAGCGGCGCGGGCGTCGATGTCGTGCTCGATCTCGTCGGCGGTGCGTACTTCGCGGCGAACCTCTATGCACTGGCCTTCAAAGGCCGCATGATGCTGGTCGGCACGACAAGTGGCGCGAAAGCGGAATTGGATTTGAGCGTGGTGATGCGCAAGCGGCTTCAACTAATCGGCACAGTTCTTCGCGCTCGTTCGGCGGAAGAGAAAGCCCGCGCGACGCGGCTTTTCAGCGCGCAGGTTGTGCCGCTGCTGGCGCGCGACACGGTGCGTCCCGTCATTGATAAAATCTATGCGATGGATGACATTCGCGTTGCTCACGAACGCATGGAATCAAACGAGAGTTTCGGGAAAATAGTCTTGACGATTGATTAAGCGAGGTACTTGAATGATGCTTCGGGCAGCTTTAATGTTTACGTTGGTCATATCGGCGTGCGGCGCGATGTGTGTGTACGCGCAAACCCAAAACAGTCAAACTCAAAACAACAGGGCGAATGCCGATCCGTCGCCCGGCGTGCCGCGCGAATTGGCGCGTGTGCGTGCGGCGACACTGAGTGATATTCGTTATGCGTTGCGCGTTGAACTTTTGCCGGGCGCGGCGATGCTGAAGGGAACGGAAGAGATTCGCGTGACGCTGCGCGGCGCGGCTATACCGGAGCAACTCGCGCTCGATTGGCGCGTCGCCGCTCCGAAAGACGGCCAAGCGCGGGCGCGTGTATGGAACATCCAAGCCAACGGGCGCACGGTCGCGGATGCGCGCGAAACGAACGATCATTTGTTGATTCCGGGCGCGTATCTGGTTGAAGGTGAGAATACTCTGCGCCTCGATTTTGAGACGCCGATTGCTACATCCGGCAGCGCCGTGACGCGCTACCTTGACCGCGAAGATAACTCCGAGTACATCTACACGCTCTTTGTGCCGTCTGACGCGAGCACCGTTTTCCCTTGCTTCGATCAACCGGATTTGAAAGCGCGCTTCAAATTAGCGGTCAAGGCTCCCGCTTCTTGGAAAGTTATTACAAACACGAGCACTGAGACTTTAACCGAGCCGGAATGTCCGCAGGGTACTATTTGCTATCAGCGAATCAATTTTCACGAAACCGAACCGATCAGCACTTACTTGTTCGCATTCGCCGCCGGAGACTTTGCAGAGTTTGACGATAGTGCTTCGCCGAATCATACGAGGCTTTTCGTGCGCAAATCGAAGATTGAGAAAGCCCGCAAGGAACTCGCAGAAGTCTTCCGCCTTCATCGGGAGGGTTTGAAATTTCTCGCGGAGTATTTCGCGTACCCGTTTCCCTTTCCGAAATACGATGTGGTGATCGTGCCGGAATTCGCTTACGGCGGGATGGAGCACGCGGGCTGCACGTTCCTGCGCGAAGAAAGCATACTGTTTCCCACAGACCCGACGGCGAACGATCTGTTGTCGCGCGCCGAAGTGATCTTTCACGAAGCGGCGCACCAGTGGTTCGGCGATCTGGTGACGATGCGCTGGTTCGATGACCTGTGGTTAAAGGAAGGTTTTGCGACGTTCATGGCGTACAAGGCGATGGAGCGAATCATGCCGGAGCGTAATGCTTGGAAAGCTTTTTATCAACGCACGAAGCCCGCCGCGTATTTGACGGACGTGACGAAGGGCACGACGCCGATCTTTCAGGAGATTCCGAATTTGAGCGCCGCGAAATCCGCTTACGGCAATATCGTTTATCGCAAAGCGCCCTCGATACTGCGGCAGGCGGAATTCTTTTTAGAGCCGGACAAATTTCAAACAGCCGTGCGGTTGTTTCTCAAAGAACACGCTTACGGCAACGCGGAATGGGCTGATCTGGTGAAAGACTTCGAGCGCGCTTCCAATCAAAAACTCGACGTGTGGGCGGCGGCGTGGGTCAAGCGGCGCGGCCTTGCGGACGTGCGCGTTAGTTGGAGCGCGGACGCGAAAAGCGGGCGCATTGATCGCTTCACAATCAAGCAGCGCGACGTGTTGAATGAAGGCGGCGCGTGGCCGATGCGCATCAAAATCCTGCTCGCTTACGATAATGCTCCGCCGAAAGTTTTGACCGTCGCGCTTAACGGCGCAGGCGAGCAATCAGTCAAAGAAGCACTCGGCTTATCGCGCCCCGCTTACGTGTTTGCAAACTATGAGGATTACGGCTACGGGCGTTTTCTGCTCGACGAAGAAAGCAAGCACACGATTCTTGCGCGGCTCGATGCAGTGCGTGATGATTTCTTGCGTGCGCTTTTGTGGGGATCGCTCTGGGACAGCGTGCGCGAGGCGGAACTCGCGCCGTCTAGCTATATTGAGCTGGCGATTAAACACGTGGCGGCGGAGCAGGATGAAGTGACCGTGCAGAGCATTTTGAGCCGCGCGGCGACGGCCTTTAATCGTTATCTTTCCGACGCGCAGATGCGCGGGATTGCGCCGCGTCTCGAAAGGATCATCGCGGAAAGAATGATGAACGCCGCGACGCCCGGTTTGCGTATCACTTACTTTCGCGCGTTTCAATCAATCGCAACGACCGATGCGGCGCGCAGCGAACTTAAAAGAATTCTGAGCGGCGAAGCGAAGATTCCCGGCATGACTTTGCGCCCGCGTGATCGCTTCGATATTGTGACGACGCTGCTCGCGCGCAATGATGCGGACGCGCCCGCGCTGCTCGACAAGTTAAGCAAGGAAGAGACGACCGACGATGCGCGGCGCTACGCATATGCGGCGGGCGCGGCGCGTGCGGGCGCGGACGTTAAGAAAAAATATTTCGATCAATACCTGAACGACACGAAGCTCGCCGAAAGCTGGATCGAAGCGAGCCTGAGTCCCTTCAACACCGTGCAGCAATCCGAATTGACGCTTTCGTATCTCGCGCCCGCGCTCGCGCAGTTGCCTGTCTTGAAACGCACGCGCAAGATATTCTTCGTCAACGGCTGGCTCGCGGCCTTCATCGGCGGGCAACGTGACGAACGCGCGTTGAATGTGATGCAGAAATTCTTGGGTGGGAACAATCTGGACAGAGACTTGCGACTGAAGGTTCTGGAGAATGTGGACACGCTCGAACGCACCACGCGAATCAGAGCGAAATACGCGCGCGAAGGATAACAGCGAAAGGGACAGGGATTACACGCGAATCGAAACGCTGTTTCCGCTTTGCGTTCTCGCTTGTCGGACTACATTTATGAACTCGACTTTCTTTCTCGTCGTCGCGTGCATCGCCATTCTTTTGCAGAGCCTCGTGTTGTATCTGGCACTGTTCGGCCCCGGCATTGGTTACAAAATCTCTATGCCTTCGAGCGCACCGCTCGATTCGGAAGATTTTTTGCGAATGCTTGAATCGCTCACAGACGCGCAGGCTCACGAACATTGTTGCATTGATGTCTTGACGAACGGCAACGTCTATTATGAAGCAGAGTTGGCGGCGATCCGCGACGCGCGCGAAACCATTAATCTCGAAGCGTACATCTTTCAGCGTGGCGAGGTCGCGCGTCGCTTCGTCGAAGCTTTAACGGAGCGTGCGCGGGCGGGCGTGAAAGTCAATCTGGTGCTGGATGCCATCGGAAGTTTCGCGTCTTGGGAAAGTTATTTTGCGGAGTTGCGGCAGGCGGGCGGGCGCGTCGTCTGGTATCACCCGCTTCGCTGGTACACTTTGCCGAACATCAATAATCGCACGCACCGCGAACTGATTATCGTTGACGGGCGCGCAGGATTCATCGGCGGTTCGGGTTTTGCGGATCACTGGCTGATCGGCAACACGAAGAATCCGGCGTGGCGCGACACGATGTTTCGCGTCGAAGGTTCTGCGGTGCTCGGCTTGCAGGCGACGTTTGCGGAGAATTGGCTCGAAGCGTCGGGCGAGATTTTGGCGGGCACGGAATATTTCCCGCGCCCCGAAACAAAGAACGAGGAAGCGGCGGCGCTCATCGTTAATAGTTCGCCCTCGGTCGGCGGCTCGACACGCGCGCGTATTCTTTATCAAACGCTGCTCGCCTCCGCGCAAAGCAATATCAAAATCACGACGCCCTATTTTCTGCCCGACAAAAGCGCACGCGCCGAGATGGTACGCGCGATTCGTGAACGCGGCGTGGAGATTCACATCATCGCGCCGGGCAAGCATAGCGATCATCTCTTAACGCGCCGCTCAAGCCGCAGGCTCTACGGCGATTTGTTGAAAGCAGGCGCGAAGATTTACGAATACGAAGCCGCGATGATTCACGCCAAGACGATGATCGTTGACGATCTGTGGTCAGTCGTCGGTTCGACAAACTTCGATAATCGTTCGTTCGGCATCAACGATGAAGTCAATCTGGCGGCACGCAATGCAGAGTTGGCCGCGCGCATTGCGGAAGATTTTGCGCGCGATTTGACAGAGAGCCGCGCCGTTTCTTACCAAGAATGGAATAACCGATCCATCTTTGAACGCGCGCACGAATGGGTCGGCTGGGTGCTCGAACGGCAACAGTAAAAGAGATGTCAGATGCCGGATGTTTGATGTTAGAAAAACCGGTATCCATTCCTACTCGACATTTGACGACTAGCATCCGACATCTGATATCCAACATCTCGTTTTATCTCGCTTATGACTTTGCTGCGCGTCGCAACCTACAATGTGCATAAGTGTCGCGGGCTTGACCGGCGTGTGTCGCCCGCGCGTGTCGCGCGTGTGCTGCGCGAAGTTGATGCGGACATCGTCGCGTTGCAGGAAGTATTGAGCGTCGGCGGAAAAAGGCCGGAGGACGATCAGGCGCGGTTTCTGGCCGAAGAATTGGGCTACGAATTTTGCGTCGGTGAAAACAGGGAATTGAAAGGCGGCGCTTACGGCAACGCCACTTTAAGCCGCATCAGTTTAAGCGCCTTTAGCAATTACGATATTACATGGCGCGGGCGCGAGCGGCGCGGTTGCCTGCGCACGGACGTGGAACTCGACAATGCTTTGCTGCACGTCTTCAATGTTCATCTGGGCACGGCCTTTATGGAGCGTCGCCGACAAGCGCGCCGCCTGCTGGATCAAGAGATTCTGAAAAGCAGCGATCTTAAAGGCGCGCGCATCGTGCTCGGAGATTTCAACGAGTGGACGCGCGGCATGGCAACACGCTTGCTCGGCGAAGAACTCGAAAGCGCGGACGTGCGCGCACTCTTAGGCCGCGCGAAAACTTATCCCGGCGTGCTGCCGCTCCTACATCTGGATCATATCTACTATGACGCGCGTCGCCTCCGTCTCGAACGATTGACGCTGCACAAAAGCCGCACCGCTCTTATCGCTTCGGATCACTTGCCGCTCGTCGCAGACTTCAAGCTCCTACACTCGTAACAAGATCGAGACGAAGCATTTAATTTTGCTGTGGCGTGTTTGATTTCCGCGCTGCTTGTTTTGCGCTTGATTGCTGGCTTGCCTGAGTGTGACGCTGTGCGGCATCGTTTGTGATAACGCACAGGCCGTAGATTTTCGCGCGTGTGAGGTCGCCCACCATGCGCGCGGCTTCTTCGTAAGTAACGCCTGATGCTTCGCAGCCGCGCTCGCTCAGCACAGACCAACTCTTTTGCGTTAGCTCGCTCATTGTTTGAAAATTCTAAGCGTCGGCAGCGCAGCGTATGCCCGCGAAACCGATGCGAAAGTTGCGGCGAAAGAAGTTGCGAAACGACGTGCGCAAAAGTGGCGCGCGCGTCGCCCACGAGCCGCCTTTTAGTACGCGGTGGTCGCCGTCAAACCAGACTTCGGAATATTCCGGGTAAGGAAAGGCTTTGAAGCCCGGATAGCCTGCGAAGGGATCGTTCGTCCATTCCCAAGCGTTGCCCGTCATATCCAGACAGCCGTATGCGCTTGCGCCTTTCGGAAAACTGCCGACCGGCGTCGTGCCCCAGAAATGATTTCCGTAGTTGCATAAATTCTCATCGGGCAGTTCATCGCCCCACGCGAAGCGGCGTTTGCGTTCGCCGTCCCACGCGGCGGCCTTTTCCCATTCGGCTTCGGTTGGCAGACGCTTGCCGCAGAAACGTGCGTAAGCGTCCGCTTCATACCAACTCACGCCGACCGCCGGGTGCTGTGGTTGCAACTCGTGTTCTTCAAACATCTCGCGCACGCGCCAACCTTCCGCCTGCGACCAGTAAAGCGGAAAATTTACGTCTTCCTGCTCGCGCCATGCCCAGCCTTCATCCGTCCAGAACTCGCGCCGTTTGTATCCGCCCTCGCCGATGAAACGCGCATACTCTCCGTTGGTCGTCATCAGGCGATCAATCTTGAACGCAGGAAGATCAATGCCATGCGCGGGCTGTTCGTTGTCGTAAACGAAGCCGCTTTCATTCGCTCCCATCTCGAAAGCTCCGGCGGGAACGAGGATCATCTCTTCAGTTGTTTGTAAGGCAGACTCGCTGCTTGACGGGGGTTCGGCAATCAACGCCGGACGCCGTTTCTTTTCCGGCGCAAGCATCTGCATCAGATAGGCGAGCGTTTCCTGATGCTGGTATTCGTGTTCGAGCACGAGATCGAAAATGTATGCGTCGCGCAATAGCGGATTCGCATCGTCGAATTCGACTTCCGCGAGATACTGCGAAACTCTTTCGCGCACGCGGTTCAAATAGTCTTCCATTTCACGGCGCGACGGGAGGTGCGCAGACTTTTCGCGCGGCGTGCTGATCGGATCGAAGATGCGTTCGTAGCGTTCGTCCGGCGCATTCTCGCCGCGCATTTTTTGCAGCAGCCAGAAGGCTTCAAAGACGCCGATGTGCGCGAGATGCCAAATTACGGGACGAAAGCCGAAGCCGGGACTCTCGTGCAAATCCTCTTCGCGCGCCATGTTGAAAAGTTCGAGCGTGTCGGCGCGCGCCGCCGTCATCTGTTGTGCGATTTCTGCTGCGTGTCGGGTCATCGCGGGTTTGTTCCTTTATCGTTCAGTTCTTTGCCGCGTGCGGCGGAAATTTTTATCCCGCGCGTTGGAATAAAGATACGTCTGCGCGGGTTGATAATAGAGGGTAATAAGTTATCATAGAAAGCCGTCGGAACAAGGGGGCGCTGAAGCCGCCTCCTTTTTGTTTGCCGCTTAGGAGAGACATGAAGACAGTGGTGGCGCAGCCGTTGGATGCCTCCGCATCCGGCACTTCTTTGGCGGACGATAAACGATTCGTCGTACATAATTTGCTGCGCGGCGATTATCGCGCGGAGTTTGAACGCGACGTGCGCGCAGGGCTTTCCGCCCGGCCAAAAAAACTGTTCCCGAAATATTTCTACGACCAGCTCGGCTCGCAGCTTTTCGAGGCTATCTGTCTGCTGCCGGAATATTATTTGTCGCGCGCCGAAGACGAAATCTTCGCTAACCACGCCGATGAGATTGTCGCAGCGGTGGCGGAGAACGAGAGCGGCGGCATCACGTTACTGGAGATGGGCAGCGGCAGCGCATCGAAGTCGCGGCGCATCATCGAAAGCCTATTGCAACGCCAGCCCGAACTCGTTTACGTGCCGGTTGACATCTCCGCTTCGGCGTTGGAGAGAAGCTCGCGCGTGCTGCTGCAATCCTTCACAGAGCTGCGCGTCGAAGCGTTTGCCAGCGATTACTACGACGCTCTCGCGGCGCTCGGCGCGAAAGATTCTTCAACGCTGCAAGGCCGCACGCTGGCGCTCTTTCTAGGCTCTAACATAGGCAACTTCGACGCGACGGAAGCGCGCACTTTTCTGCGGCGTCTGCGCGGAGTGTTGCGCGCGGGCGATATGGTTCTGCTCGGCGCGGATTTGAAAAAGGACGTGCGTGCGCTCGAGGCCGCGTATGACGATGCGCTCGGCATCACCGCCGCTTTCAATTTGAACTTGCTGGTGCGTATCAACCGTGAACTTGACGCCGATTTCGAGCCGCGCCGCTTTCAGCATCATTCCTTTTACAATGAAGAGATCGGGCGCGTCGAAATTCATGCGGAAAGCCGCGTCGCGCAGGTGGCGCACATTCGCAAGCTGGAGATGGAAGTTTCCTTCGCGGCGGGCGAGCGCGTTCACACGGAAAATTCTTACAAGTACGATTTGAAAGATTTATCGCAGCTCGCAATTGAAACCGGCTTCACACGCGCGCGCACATGGCTCGACAGCCGCGAACAATTCAGCAGTAATCTTTTCCTCGCCACTTCCGAAGGCAGCGGCGGCGACCGCTAAGCGAAAGCAGTTTCCTCGTTATGACGCAATCGCAGGACACGGAAGAACTAGAAACATACGCGCACGCCAACGCGGAGCTGGCCGTGCTGCCCGGCGACGCGCCGGACGATAATTCCCGTTCAAACGTCGTTTCAGATGTCGCGGCGCTCGATCCGCAAACTCCCATCTCGAAATCTTCTTTGCCGCAGCTTGCCGGTTACGTGCGGCGCGGCGCAAAGCCCAAACCCGTTTGGCAGTGCGGCGTAGAGTTTGAGGTCTTCGGCTATACGGCGCGCAATCTCGAACGCCTCAACCCGGAACAAATTCAGCGCGTGCTCGCAGGGCTTGCCGCCTCTTCGCACGCGACTTCCCGCAATGCAAATTTAATTCTTGAAGACGGCACGGCGATTGAAGCGTTGATAGACGGCGGCGGGCGCGTGACGATTGAGCCGGGCGGCCAAGTGGAATTCTCCGGCGCGCCGCATTCTTCGCTTTCCGAAATTGAAACGGATACGCGCGACTTTCTGGAGCGGCTGCACAGTGTTGCCGGAGAAAACGATTTCGTGTTTCTGGCGGCGGGCTTTGATCCGTTCAGGACGCTCGGAGAACAGCAGTGGTTTCCGAAACCGCGTTACAGCGTGATGCGTCCATATCTTGCGGCACACGGCGCGCGCGCGTGGGATATGATGAGCCGCACGTGCGCCGTGCAAGTTAATCTGGACTATGAATCGGACGGCGATCTTGCGAAAAAGTTTGTGCTGGGAAATCGTCTTGCGCCGTATGTTGCGGCTATCTTCGCCAACTCGCCTTTTGCGGACGGCGTGCTCTCCGGCTACAAATCAACGCGCGCCGCTGCGTGGCTTGAAACGGACGACGCACGCGCCGGAGTCTCACCGCTCGCTTTCCAAGACGTTGATTGCTTTTCGCCGGAAGCGTTCGTCGAATATGCTTTGACAGTGCCGATGATCTTCGTGAGGCGCGATGGAGGCTACGCAAACGCGGTAGCGGGTCAACCGTTCGGCGAGTTTCTGTTGCACGGGGCGGGCGCAATCGAACCCGTGTTTCAAGATTGGACGGATCACCTGACGACGATCTTTACGGAGGCGCGGCTTAAACAGTATCTCGAAATGCGCAGCGCCGACGGTGGTACGCTGGAAATGGCATTGGCGCTGGCAGCACTCTGGCGCGGCCTTATGTATGACGACGCCGCGCTCGACGAAGCCTTGCGCCTCGCGCCGAAGTTACAACCAAAAGAGATGCGCGCGTTGCAGGCAGCGGTGGCGCGCGACGGACTGGCGGCAGAAGAAGCGGGCGTCAATGTTCTGCGTGTGGCAAAGGATTTAATTGCGCTGGCCGCCGACGGTTTGCGCAGATTCGCTCCTGCCGAAGGAAAGTATCTGGATATCCTGCGCGAACAGGTCATCGAAGATGAAGTTTGCCCGGCGGATATACAACTTCGCAACTGGCACGGCGCGGCATGGCACGGCTCTCTGCAAAAACTCGCACAAGGCTTGCGCGTCGCTTGATGCGTAGAGTACTGCTTACAAAGATTAACGACTCTCTCAAACGCTCCTAAAGATGTCTGCAAATCGCAAAGATGACGACGCGCTGGTTGAATTTTGCGGCGTGAGCTATGCGGTTCCCGGCGCGTCTTCACAAATCATTTCCGATCTCAATTTAACCGTGAAGCGCGGCGAAACGCTTGTGCTGCTGGGCGAATCCGGCTGCGGCAAGACGACGACGTTGCGGCTCATCAATCGTTTGCTTGTGCCGACTGGCGGCGAAGTTCGCGTCGAAGGCCGGGCGACAACGGAATGGGATGCGATTCAGTTGCGCCGCCGGACGGGTTATGTGATTCAGGAAGCGGGACTCTTTCCGCATTTCACTGTGGAGCGTAACGTGGCGCTTGTGCCGACGCTTGATGGTTGGGACGCCGCGCGAATCGCCGCGCGCGTGCGCGAACTGCTGGCGCTGGTTGGCTTGGAGGCGGACGAATATGCGGCGCGGTATCCGTATGAATTGTCGGGCGGGCAGCGGCAGCGGGTCGGCGTCGCGCGTGCGCTCGCGGCTGATCCGCAATTACTGTTGCTGGATGAACCGTTCGGCGCGCTCGATCCTCTAACGCGCGCATCGCTGCAAAAAGAGTTTGCGGAGCTGCGCACGCGGCTCAATAAGACAGCCGTCTTCGTCACGCATGATGTACGCGAGGCTTTGCTGCTGGCGACGCGCATCGGCCTGATGCACAAAGGCCGACTCGCACTGCTCGCCGCGCCCGAAGAGTTTCTGAAATCGGATGAACCGCACGCGCGCCGCTATGTTGAGACGTTGCGGCTGAATGAAATCAACGGTGCGGAGAAGATGCGATGAATCCGCGCGCATTTTTAATTGAGAACTGGCGCGAAATGCTGGCGCTGACAGGGCAGCATCTCACGCTCGTACTTGCCTCCACTTCGATTGCCGTCCTCGTCGGTGTGCCGCTCGGAATCTTTCTCACGCGCCACGAACGCCTGCGCAGCCCCGTGCTCGGTCTGGCGAACATCATGCAGACGATTCCGAGCCTCGCCCTGTTCGGGTTTCTCATTCCGTTGCCGTTCATCGGCGGCATCGGCGCACGCACCGCTATCGTCGCGTTGGTGCTTTACAGTTTGCTACCCATTATTCGCAACACCGTGACGGGCATCACGGGCGTGGACAGGGGCGTGCGCGAAGCGGCGCTGGCGATGGGCATGACGGACAAACAGATTCTCTGGCAAGTGGAATTGCCGCTGGCGATGAGCGTGATTTTGACGGGCGTGCGGGTGGCGGTGGTCATCGCCGTCGGCGTTGCAACGATTGCGGCGGCGATTGGCGCGGGCGGACTCGGCACATACATTTTTCGCGGGCTGCGTGTGCTGAACAACGATTTGATACTCGCGGGCGCAGTCCCGGCGGCGCTGATGGCGCTAGCCGCAGACTTCGGACTCGGGCTATTAGAGAAGCGTTATGATTTTCGCGCGCGTCGCAAAACGGAAAAGAAAAGTTTTGTTGGCGCGCGTCTCGCGTGGGTGGCGGCTTTCGCGTGCATTGTTTTGCTCATCGGTGGTTACGCTTTGTTTGGGCGTGGAGGCGTTGACAACGCGACGACGATGGCGGGCGGCGAAGTTGCAACTGAACAAAAGAACGGCGCGCACATCGCCGTCGGCGCAAAGGATTTTACGGAGAGCGGTATTCTCGCGGAGATTATCGCGCAGACCTTAGAAGCGCGCGGCTTTGAAGTCGAACGGCGCGAACTCTCCGGCAATCTATGCCACGATGCGATTGTTTCCGGCCAGATTGATGTTTACCCGGAATACACGGGAACGTCCTTCACGGCGATTCTGCATCATTCGCCGGTTTCCGATGCGCGGGCGGTGCGCGAACAGGTGGCGCGCGAATACGCGGAAAAATTCGGCGTCGAAGTCGGCGCGGCGTTCGGCTTCAGCAACGATTTCGCCATTCTCGTGCGCGGCAAAGACGCGCGCGAGTTGAAACTAAAAACCATATCGGATGCAGCGTCGCACACATCAAAGTGGCGCGCCGGATTCGGGCAGGATTTTATGTCGCGGGCGGACGGTTATCAAGGCTTTGCGCGGGCTTACGATCTGAAATTCGCGGAGCCGCCGCGCGAGATGGATTTGTCTTTAACGTACCGCGCGCTCGCTGCCGGGCAAGTTGATCTAATCGCCGGAAATTCTACGGACGGATTGATTGCTACGCTCGATCTTGTGCAACTCGCGGATGACCGCCACTATTTTCCGCCTTACGAAGCCGTCGTGCTGCTGCGCAAGGATACGATAGCGCGCGCGCCCGTTGCTGCCGAAGCTCTCAAGCAGTTGAGCGATTCGATCCCGACGGAAGAGATGCGTCGCTTGAACTATGAAGTTGACGGCAAGAAGCGCGCCGTTAAGGATGTCGTGCGCGAGTGGATAAAGAAAGCGAGCGCGCAAGCCACGAGTGAGCCGCGCGCTGTGAACTAGCGGGAAGCAATGCGCTTCACGGATGCAACTAAGATAAACAGTTCGCCGGGCTGACCGGCAGGCATGATGCCGATGACTGTCGGCGCTGCTTCGCGCAGACTCACTTCGGTGGTGATGCCTGTATTCTCGTATTGAAGTGCGGGGACGCTCACGCCGTTCTCACCGCGCGCGGTTGAAGTTTGAACAGGCACTTTCTGCCCGAACCTGAATCTTTCTATTTTCACGAATTGCTGCCCGGCGGCGTCCGTTATTAACCGAATATTGCCCAATGTAAATTCATAAAAGGTCGGCGCGGAAGACGTGGACGGGGCGAACGGCGCATTGCCGACAATGCCGCTTACCTGCAAATTGCCGCCGTCTCGAACGCGATTAAGAAAGGTCGTCGTTAACTTGTAGTTGGCGAAAGGCAGCGACGATTTCAACTGCCTGATGACGCCGTCCACTGCTTGCGGCACATCGCTTTTTTCACCCGCTTTGTTTGAAGCGACGAGTAAATATAACTGCACTTCGTGATTGACTTCGATGCTTTTGGCGCTGGTAATCGTTTCCGTCAGCGGCGTGCTTTGCGCGGCTGCGACATTGAAGTTTGCGAGAATGAGACAACAAGCGAACGCGCAGAGCAACACAGTGCGATGACATTTAAGTTTATTCATCTAAAAATTCCTTCCATGATGGAAATCGTTTGAGTCGAGCTTGCCGCAGCTTTCATGCGTGCTGTGTGGTTTCACGTTAGCATTCAAATAAAGTTCCGTAAGGTAAGGGGCACGCTCTAAGATGAACCGGCGGCGTTGAACCGGTTGCGCATCTTTGCAGCGCGGCGTTGGTATTTATCTTGCCGCACGGATAGTGGTATGCTTCTTATGACAAAATATTAGAAGATAAGAGATACGCGAACGGGAGTTGAGTGATGAGACAACCGGAACACGCGGTGGAGATTAGGACGGGACGGCGCGGGGAGGACGGGCGTGTGCATCTGTCGCTTTTCACAAATGATATGCTCGCGTTGACCGTCGAAGGGCACGGCGACCGCACGCCGACGCTGCTGTTGACGCTGGAGCAATCAAGGCAACTGCACAGCGCACTAACCGAGTTCGTTCAACTTCTTGAAGAGGCCGAAGGCCGGGGGACGGGGGATTTGCAGCCGCCCGCAACAGCCATATGGCAGGGCACGGAGCGCCGGACGACAGGCCAATTGAACAAATAAAAAGAAGCGCGCCGCATAACGCAAGCGGCGCGCTTCTTTTTATTTTCGGGATTGGGTTGCTCGTCTCTACTCTTAGTTCTTGCCTTATTTCTTGGCGACGAGCGTCACGCGCACGGGCTGGCCGAGCGCGTCTCTGGATACCTGCACGGTCTGCGTCTGGAAACCCTTGGCTTTAACGATCAATTTAAGGTCGCCCATGTGCAGCGGCGGGAGCACCGAGACGCCGCGCGCGTCCGTGAAGTTGCGCGATTCGCAGAAGAAGCCGTCGGTGCGACGCGATTCGAGTTTGGCCTGCGCGCCTTTGACGGGATTACCGTTTTGATCCATTACGCGCAGGTCGAGACGGCCGATGCCGTTCATCACTTTTGGCGCTTGACCCATATTGGGCACGTTCTGCATATTCTCTGAACCATTTGTGCCTTGCGCGAAGCCCGCGCTAAATGTCGCTCCGGCGATTAAGGCTGCGGCGATAAATTTACGCATAATTTTTGCAATTCCTCCGGGTTAAAATGTCTTGAGAGGGAACGAAGCCGCAGGCGACACGCCGTGCGCTTTCATGCCGTTAATTTTGGGTATTTCGCGCGCGATTGCGACGCTACTAAGTTAGAGGTTAAAATGCCGGAAACGGTTGCCAGCGAATCCGCTCCGACGTGTGATTCGGCGAGCTTTTCAGCCCGCAACCTCAAAGCATTATATAGCACTTGAACAGGCTTTGAAAGTATAAATTTTACCGTATTTCCCGCTCACCGAAAAAGGACACCACATGAAAAAGTTTCTTTCCGTTTTTCTCGTCGTTCTGGTTCTCTCTGTGCCGTCTTCGACGCTTTACGCGCAAACATCCAGGGCTTCGCCGCCCGTTGTTTTGACGCTTGTCAAAGCGGGGCGTTTGATTGATACGCGAGGCGGGCGCGTCCTCGAAAATCAGGGCATTCTCATTGAAAATGATCGCATCAAGGCCGTCGGCGCATGGAATGAAATAAGTGCGCGGGCACAGGGGGCGCGTGTCATTGATCTATCGCGCGCCACCGTTTTGCCCGGCCTCTCGGATTGCCACACGCACGTTCTGTTGCAGGGCGACATAACGGCGGAAGATTACGATGTGCAACTATTGAAGGAGTCAATCCCGTACCGCACGATTCGCGCCACCGCCGCCGCCCGCACCGCTTTGATGAACGGCTTCACGGCGTTGCGCGATCTAGAGACGGAAGGCGCGATGTATGCGGACGTGGATGTGAAGACGGCGATTGCGCGCGGCGTTATTCCGGGGCCGCGTATGTTCGTCTCAACCCGCGCGTTTTCCGCGACGGGAATGTATCCGCTGTCCGGTTACTCGTGGGAAATCAAAGTGCCGGAAGGCGTGCAGATTGTTGACGGCGCGGATAACGTGCGCAAAGCCGTGCGCGAGCAAGTGAAATACGGCGCGGACTGGATCAAGTTCTACGCGGATCGTCGTTATTACATCAAAGACGGCGCGCTTCATTCGTGGGTCAATTTCACGGACGAAGAGATGGACGCGATGGTAAAAGAAGCGCATCGTCTGGGACACCGCGTCGCCGCGCACGCGATGGGCTACGAAGGCATTGACGCCGCGTTGCGCCATAATGTTGATTCCATCGAGCACGGCGACGGCCTCAACGAAGAGTTAATGACGCGGATGGTCAAGCAGGGCGCGTACTGGTGTCCAACGATTTATGTCGGCGTCTTCGTCGCGGAAGGACGCGCGGCGGCGGGCGCACCCATCTGGCTGACGATGCGCGACCTCGAAGCGAAAGCGTTCGGGCAGGCCGTGCGCAAGGGCGTCAAGATTGCGTTCGGCACGGATGCAGGCGGCTTTCCCTGGACGGAGAACGCCGCGAAAGAGTTCGCTTATATGGTGCGCTACGGGATGACGCCGATGCAGGCGATTCAATCCGCGACCATTGTCGCCGCCGATTTACTGGAACGCCCGAACGACATGGGCGCACTCGAAGCGGGCAAATACGCCGACATCATCGCCGTCACAGGTGATCCGTTGCGCGACATTACGGAGCTTGAGCGCGTCAAGTTTGTGATGAAAGGCGGCAAAGTCGAGCGCGGCGACATGGGGCGTTAATAAGGACAATGTTTTTGTTAATCTCCAAATAATAGGTTGAATAGGTCAACAAATATAAAATTCAGCCTGTAAAAGATGTTGCTTCAGGAGCTGTCCGGTGATAGATTGTGCAGATATTACAAGGGATATTGCAATGTAATAAGGAGATATTTGTATGTGGAGCCGCAAGAAAACCATATGCTTACTTTTCACAGTGATTGCTGTAGCAGTAGTAACCGCAATGGCGACGTTGCAGAGTCAAGGCGAAAACAAGGCACAGCGTCCGAGTATAGAAGAAAAAAACAAAGACTTTTCGAGTAAGCTGCCTATTGCTGATTATGAAGTTTCAGAACCTACAGACATGGAGAGTGCGAGACGCCTTGCCAAAAGCAAAACACACAATTACCCACACGGCTCAAAGATAGACCCATCTAACCCTGTAAGAAGAGCCTCCCGGTACGATTGGGAACTGGGATTAGCTTCAACTCTACCAACATCTCAAAGCAGTGCCATTATCATTGGGGAAGTAGTTAATGCTAAAGCTCATCTATCCGAAGATAAAACTAATGTCTATTCGGAGTTTACGATACGAACAGAGGGGATTCTTAAGGATGATAGCAGCGAACCGATAGCCATCGGAGATTTGATTGCTACGGAACGGCAAAGTGGCCGCGTGCGGCTTCCAGCAGGTAGTATTTCAGTCTTTTATGTTACAGGTCAAAATCCACCTCAAGTAGGGCGGCGATATGTACTCTTTCTTGGATACAATCGGCAGGACGCTAATAGCAGAAGCATAGCAAGCCCACGCGATATGAACCGGCATATACTGACCGGATACGAGTTCCGCGCAGGACAGATTTTCCCACTAGATGGCGCAGGTGGAAGAAACTTTCAAGAGCATGAAGGTAAGGACGAAGTAACATTCTTAAATGAAATACGGCGTCTTATCACGAACCCGCCTCAAACATCATCTAAATAAATTGTAAGGAGAAAGTCGTGAAAGGGTCTCTTCACACACGCTTATTCCTCATTGCCGTTCTCGTATTATTTCCACTACTTTTAGTAGCCTCACGATTAATATCTGAAGTAGATGTTGCGGCTCAGACTACCTGTAATGGACCTAAATTAAATGATGAGGTTGCCTATATCGGCAAGCTCGACCCCTATTGGCTTAAAGGTACTGAAGGCATCCCCGATATTCGTACCAATCGAAGTGAGAAATCCAGCTTCACTGAAGGCATGACGCCGATGCAGGCGATTCAATCCGCGACGCTTGTCGCCGCCGATTTGCTGGAACGCCCGAACGATATGGGCGCACTCGAAGCGGGCAAGTACGCCGACATCATCGCCGTCACAGGTGATCCGTTGCGCGACATCACGGAACTAGAGCGCGTCAAGTTTGTGATGAAAGGCGGCAAAGTCGAGCGCGACGACATGGGGCGTTGATGTAACTGTAGCGGTAAACATAGAGTTGGGCTGTTTACGCCGCTCAATCCTAGTAAACTCTAAACCATGAGATTAACGATGCTCACCATCAAAATTGCGAATGCCTTTTTTATTGTTCTGTTAGTTAGTGCGGCAGCCTTTGCTC
This sequence comes from Pyrinomonadaceae bacterium, assembly GCA_046262295.1. Taxonomy (GTDB): domain Bacteria; phylum Acidobacteriota; class Blastocatellia; order Pyrinomonadales; family Pyrinomonadaceae; genus JBHENC01. The sequence goes on from JBHENC010000002.1 coordinate 60,547, forward strand.
AATCCTCCGGTGATTTGCGGAACAAGTATGGTATACCGTCCGAAGCTTATGAAGTTCGCCCGAATGTATTAATGACCGTTGTATTTGGGGCAGACGGTCAAGCGTGCGAAATGGTCATTGAAGCGCGCCATACATCGAAAGATGGTGTTAACGGCAATAGCCTTATACCTTCTTCTGTAGCGGAAGAAATCCTGAAAGAAGTTGTACCTACAGAGAAGAGAGGCAAACGCGGGCGATCTATCACGTTTTCGGGCGGATGTTCATCTATGACAGGCGAAGAATATGAGAACGTATCAATCTACATATCCGGGCTATGTTTGCAAGGAGGCGGCAAGGCGGTCGAAGCAATCACCATCAAGTGGAGGCACAGACAATGCCAAAGCGAAGAATAGCTTATCTCCAATGCATAGTTTAGTAAATTCATGAAGCTGATCTTTTGTTCGCTTCGTCAATAAAAGCAGCTTATGTCCCTCGTTGGTTGGCTTCGCTTGCGTTGGCAGGCGGCGGAAGGCGCATAACGAGCATCAAAGGCTTGATATAAAATGGCAAGGGCGTTGATTTTGTAAAGGCAATGGTTTACGAAGGCGTCCGCGCGCTTTGAAGATATGGGGTCTTTTTATGAGTGAAATTTATGCGTATCCGGCGCGCGTTGAGCGCAAGGGGTTTCGCCGCCGCGTTGCCGTGTTGTCGCCCGTCGTGTTGCTGTGTTTGATTGTCGCGGGTGCGTTGGGCGCGGCGGTCTTCTTTGCGGCGTCGCGTAATAATGCGGCGAGTCGCAATGTCGCGCAGGCGGGCGCATCGTCGAACGAGACAGGCGAGGCGGCGGCGAGTCTGGCGAAGGAGAGTTGGATGATTCGCGGGGCGCTTTCCGAGACGTGTACGTGCAGCGTGCCGTGTACTTGTAATTTCGGGCAGGGGCCGTCGCCGCATTCGTATTGCCACGCGCTTTATTCCTATGACATACGCGAAGGCAACTACGGCGACATTCCGCTCAACGGTTTGCACTTCGGCGCGACGGATTTAGCAAACGGGCAAACGATCTTCGTTGACGAACGCGCGGACGCGAGACAGCGCGAGGCTTTGAAGATAATCGCCGCGCGCGTCATCGTACACACTTCGCCGGAAGAGACCGTTGCTAAAGTGAAAGAGATAACGCCGCGTGTGCGGTATGCCGCCGTCAAGCAAGAGTACGACAAACGGCACAATCTTTTGCAGGTGGCGGGCATCGGGGAATTTGCCGCTGATTACATTATGGGGATAGACGATTCGCAGCCCGTCGTCGTGCGCAATAACACGACGTGGCGCGTGAAGGATTCGATCAAAGCGAAGACGAGCGTGTTCCGCGTCAAGGTCGGGCGCGATGCGATCAACACGAAGGATACGAACAGCAATCAGGCCGACTTCGAGTACACGGACAAAACGGATTTCGGCAAAGCGGAACACTGGGGTTGCAGCGGCAGCAGCGCAGGAGGCGCGTGCAACGGTATGGATAAAATGCATCACGACGGCGGCGGCAATCATAGCGAAGGTGGCGCGGAAAGCTGTCATCATTAAAGCGCGTCGCACAGCATAGGCTATCGTTAGTTTTGCCGTTAAGAAGGCGCGCTTTATCTTAATCGGTAGGAGAATTTAACGCCGTGAGGTTACATCAAAATCATGAGCTTGTTTGATCTACTCGTGTTGTTGCTCATCGCGGGCGTGTGCGGCTCTCTGGGGCAGGCGATCAGCGGCTATTCGCGCGGCGGGTGTCTTGCAGCAATCGCGCTCGGCTTTATCGGCGCGCTCATCGGCGTGTGGCTGGCGCGCTCCCTCGCGCTGCCGGAACTCTTCGCCGTGAACATCGGCGGCACGCGCTTTCCCATTATCTGGTCAATTATCGGCTCCGCCCTTTTCGTCGCCGTCATTAGTTTGCTCACACGCCGCCGCCTCTAGCGGCCGCAGCGTTGCCGGGAGTAGGCCGGATAGACGAATCGCTCGCACGTCGGTTACACTCGCACGAAGAAGCACAAAAATCTTTCAACTGAATCAAAGCAGGAAGCGCGTGCGCTAAAGAGATTTACGTGACGCGCGTACCGACCGGGTGTCTCGTTTTATGACCGCTTCCACGAAAACAGATGGCATGAAGTCCGGCGCGCCGCCCGACCTGAGCGACTTCCGCCGCCGGTATCCGTTGACGGTGGCGAATTTCGGCGCGCTTGCGGGGCGCGAAGCGTGGCTCGGACGCATCTGGGAACTGGACGCGCGGTGGCGGCAGACGATGGAAAGGGGCGCTGACTCTCCGCCGGAAGCAATTGTGAACGGCGCGCCGCCCGTTGGTCTGAGCGTTGAAAGCCATTTCGATATTATCTACGCGGGCGGTGTGCTGGGGCTGCTGCACGCGGCGACGATGGCGGTGCGGTATAAACGGCGCGTGATGGTCTTCGACACGCACATGGTCGGGCGCACGCACCGCGATTGGAATATCTCGGATGAAGAGTTGCGCGAGTTCGATAGCGCGGGTCTGTTCTCGAAAGAGGAATTAGAAGCGGCGGTCGTTAATCGTTATCGCGCGGGCTTTGTTAAATTTCACGATGCGCAGTCGCGCGTGAAAGCCCCGCCGCTTTGGATGAACAATGTGCTGGATGTGGCGATAGAAGCTGACAAGCTGCTTCAGTTGGCGGCGCAAAAGCTCGGCGCGTGCGAACAAAAAAGCGCGCTCGTGGATCACACGCGCTTTGTGCGTTGTTACGTTCAGCCGGATAAAGTTTATGTCGAAGTGGAAGACGTGCGCAGCCGCAAGCGTCGCTTGTTCAGCGCGCGGCTCTTTGTTGATGCGACGGGCACGAACTCGGTTGTCGCCGGACAATTAAACGAAGGCCGCGCGCTGACGCACGTGTGCCCGACGGTGGGAACAGTCGCGCGCGGGTTTTCGCGCGGCACGGAAACGGATCAAGTTGATTTCGGAGTCGGCGAGATTCTGGTGAGCAACGAGGACGCGAGCGACCACAGGCAATTGATCTGGGAAGGATTTGCGGGCAGCCCGGTGCGCGATGAGTACACAACTTATCTATTCTTTTACGACGCGGTTGATTCGCGTGCCGACAAATCTTTGCTCGCCTTGTTCGAGCACTACTTCGAGGCGTTGCCGCGCTATAAGCGCGCGGGCGCGCAGTGGAAAGTCGCAAAGCCCGTATTCGGTTACATACCGAGTTATCATCAGCACGGCTGGACGAATCGCAAGCGCACGGCTTCGGATCGCGTAATGCTCGTCGGCGATGCGGCAGGGCTTTCCAGCCCACTCACCTTCTGCGGCTTCGGCTCGCACGTGCGCAATCTTCGCCGCCTGACGCATCTCACAAACCTTGTGCTCGATGCCGATTTGCTCGACGCTTCTGCGCTCTCGGAGATAAACGCTTACGAGCCGCGCGTGGCGCAGATGGCGAGCCTCGCGGAATTTCTGCGCCCGACACAGAAAGGTGCGCCGTCGGCGGTCAACGAAACCTTGAACGCAGTGATGGCGGCTTTGCACGAACTGGACGAGCGCGTGCGGCGCGAGCTTTTTCAGGATCGTATGACATTCAATGCGCTGAAAAATCTACTGGGACGTACGGCAAAGCTGTACCCGCGCATCTTCACGCGCGTGCGTGAGCATCTCGGCGCGCGGGGCACGTTCTGGTGGCTTGCGGGCGTCGCCGAAGCAGTCCTCGACGAACGACGCGAACGCGCCTCATCAGCCACAGCGACGCCGGAAACAAACAATAGAGATCAGGCCACAGCCGCGCGCGCGTTTGCCCGCCACCTCGATTATTATAAGAACAGGTGAAGCCCGATGCGGAAGGGATTATGCGCCGGAAGGCTACGGCCTGAATCGTGGGAGCAATTATTCTGCGGCGATATTGAGTAGAATCACGGCTCCCAGTACGTGACCTTGACCTCATCAGTCTCAGCCAAATCCTGCACCTTTACGCCATTAACCAGCAACGCTTTCAGTTTAGCGTCCGCCTTCTTGCGTACCTTTTTACCATTGCTGTTCGGCTCGTCAGTGAACTTATCGCTGTATTTCACTGTGACGGAGCCGCCTGTAACGATAACATCACCATCGGGCATAGTAATTTGCTCCTTTGAGGAATTAAAATCGGCCTATTACTTTTCGGCAAGAGCTTCTTTAAGCTGCTTTTGGTAAAGCGTAATATCCGGTCGTGCGAGGTATGTGCTGAAGGCTTCTGCGCCCCATCTTTGCGGTAGTTGCGAGAGAAGGTCGGCGGCTTTTGTGAAACGCTCGCGGGCGGCTTCGTGGTTGCCCGTGCGTTGGCTGGCGAGCGCCGCGATCAGCCACGCGCGCCACTCCGAGGCGGTTGCGCCAAGATGCGCAAAGATTTCCTGCGCGCGCAATGCATTGGATTCCGCCACCGCCGTATCGCCGCTTTCAAGCGCGGCTTCCGCCAATGCGAGCAACGAGTGGGAGAGCAGCCAAGGATCGTTTACGCTTTGCTGCGCCATCGTGACAGCTTCATCACATGAAGCCCTTCCTTCTTTCGATGTGCCGGAAAGAGCTTCAGCGAGGCCGAGCGTGAATTTCGCTTGAATGGCGATGTCTTTATATTTTTCACTGACGAGCGCGAACGCCTTCCGGCTCAATATTTGGGCTTCCGGGATGCGCCGCTGGCTGAGCGCGACGCGGCCTTCCGTCATGACGACCCATCCCGGTTGCTTGTAATCGCTGCCGTCACGCGGCTCTGCTGTTTCGGCGGCTTGATCTAACAATGCACGGGCATCATCGTATCGTCCTATTTGCCACAGTGCATCAGCGCGATTGCTCAAGTTTTCCCAAATGCCTTTTTTTATCCCTAATGATTTATAGATAGCATAGCACTCGTTGAAATGTGCGAGGGCTTCCGTGAAACGCTCCTGTCTCATCAGGGTAAGGCCGATTCCCTGTTGCGTAATCGCAATTTGCGGTTGATCGCCGACTTTTTCGGCGTCTTGGAGAAGTTGCCGGTAGACATCAAGCGCGGCGTCGTAGTTTCCTTTTAGCCGGTTGACGCGCGCCAGCAGATTCAGTGTGATAGACGTTTCTTTGTGATAGCCTCCCTGCCGGTAAAAGGGCAACGCCTGTTCTAAAAAGCCGATGGCTTCATCCGGCTTGTTCTGCGACGTGCGCAGGCTGCCGAGCGAGAGCAATGCCCGCGCCATATTGCGCGTTCCCTTATGCCTTTGCGCCAGTTCGAGCGATTGCTTGAAATATTTCTCGGCTTCGTCATATTTAGAAGTGCTCACATAAGTATTGCCGAGATCAACGAGACCGCGCTCTGTGAGAAAATCTATGCCGTTGGCTTGCGCCAACTCAATTCCGTCGTGCGCATATTGCCGTGCCTGCTCAATGTCGCCTGTGTTAGAGGCCACATTGGTGAATTGCAATAATATTTTAACCTGCTGGTAGACATTGCCGGTCGTGCGCGCGAGATCAAGTGCGCGTTGCAATTGCTGGCGCGCATCGTTGTATTTGCCCGTGTTGATGGATAAAAAGCCGCGCTGGAAAAAAACTTCCGTCTGGCCTTCGATATTGCCGAAAGCCTGATAGAGAGTTTCTGCCTTATTGAGGGATGCCATTGCGCTCGCCAGTTCCTGTTGCTTGCCGTACAAATAACCGACGCGAAGATAGGCGGTGGCATACTGCGCGTCGCGGTTGGTGGCGTTGATGTAACTGTCAATCGCTTTCCGGGTATCCTCATTCTTTTCGTAAGCGCGTCCCAGATCAACGTAAACCTGCGGTTTCTCCGGCGCGAGGCGCGCGATTTCGCCGTATGATTCGATGGCTTGATTATAATCGCGCGTGACGGTGGACGTTATGCCGTTCAAATAAAGCGCGTCGGTACGCGAAAGCACGGAGCGATCCGGCACAAGCGCCGAGACGCGCAGCAGTTCATCTTTGGCACGATCCGCATAATCCAACTCCATCCACGCTTCGGCGAGGCGGGCGTGCGCCAGCGCAAACTGGTCGTCGGCAGTGACGGCCTGCTCCAGTGCCTTGCTCGCTTGATGGTACGAGCCGTCGCGCATCGCTTCAACGCCCTTGTCATACCACCGTTGCGCTTCCGCTGTCGCAACGTGCGCCGCCGGTCGCCGCAGCCACACGATGCCCCAGAGAAACAACGCCGCGACCGCCAGCGCCACCAGAAACGAAACGAGAGACAGGCGCGGGCGGCGCAGCGTTTCCGCGATGGTTGTCAGCGCGCTGGTGCGAAAGCCTGCGCCCGACGAAGTGGCGGCAAGCCTCTGCGTATGGTGTTGCAGGTGATGGTCGAGCGTCGTGCGTGCGCGGCGCAAATCGGCGAGCATTTCGGCGGCGGTCTGGTAACGTGCCTCCGGCTTCTTCGCCAACGCTTTGAGCGTGATGCGATCCAGCTCTTTCGGGACGCGCGGGTTGAACTTGGAGGGTGGCGGCGGATTGATGTGAATCACCTGCGCGCCGATTTCGATGACGCTTGCGCCGGAAAAGGCCGGACGCCCGGCAACGCATTCGTAGAGCAATGCGCCGAGCGCGAAGATGTCGCTGCGCGTATCAACCTGCGCGCCCGTCGCCTGTTCCGGCGAAAGATAAAGCGGCGTGCCGACGACAACGCCGCTCTGTGTGCGCGTGGCGGTGAAAAGTGTCGGCGCTTCCAGATTGGCGGCGCGCCCGTCCTGCGATTCGCTTAATTGCTTGGCAAGCCCGAAGTCCAGCACCTTCGCTTTGCCGCGCCCGTCCAGAATCACGTTCGAGGGCTTGATGTCGCGGTGAACGATTCCCAGACGGTGCGCTTCCGTGAGCGCCTCCGCGACTTCTTCGACAATCTCGACGGCGCGCGAGAGCGTCAAGGCGCTTTCTGAAATCAACTCGCTAAGGGTTTGCCCGCTGACCAATTCCATCACGATAAAGGGTTGGCCGCCGTCTGTTTCGCCGTAATCGTAAATGGCCGCGATGTGGCCGTGCGTGAGTGCGGAGACGGAGCGCGCTTCGCGTAGAAAACGCGAGCGGTGATGCTGGTTGGTGGAAGAGGCCAGAAACTTAATGGCGACGCGGCGATGCAAGTGCGTGTCTTCGGCTTCGTAGACCACGCCCATGCCGCCCTCTCCGACCTTCTCCAGAATCTTGTAATGCGAGAATGTTTGCCCGATCATGACGCACGGAAGCGGTTTCGCCGAAAATTAGTTTGCGGCGGAAAACAAACTTAATCCTTCGGAATAGACAGGAATGAGCGAGGGGTAAAACTAAAAACCACAAACGCAAATTCTATTTTGCGCTAAGTCCGATTCTTTTCCAAGCGGAAATCAGCAGATGAAAGGCTGCAACATGATTTGAATCGTGCCGTTTGCTGATTCTCAACGCAAGTTGCGCCGGACTTGCGCGGCGTGCCTTTTGAAAGGCATACTTAACGTCTTGAAATCCTGCGCTCCCGCGTGTCAAAGGTGACGCGCCTGCCCGTGACAGTACCGCGACGACCCATTGGCTGAAGGGAGAGTGAGGCTAATTATTAATCTATTAGAAGCCGCTCTCGTTAGACTTAGAGCACACGGGCGCGTCGCGTTTCGCCGGGAAGAGGAAGATCGGTCTCCCTGTCCTTGCTTGCGATTCCACAAAGCCCGCGCTTCCTTTTGACCTTTTGAAGGATACAGACATGGCTACGAAACTTTATGTTGGTAATCTGTCGTTCCGCACGACGGGCGACGATTTGCGCGAAGCTTTTTCGCAGGCAGGCACTGTCGAATCAGCCACGATAATCGAAGATCGGGAAACGGGACGCTCGCGCGGTTTCGGTTTCGTCGAAATGGCGACGCCGGAAGAAGCCGCCGCCGCCATCGAACAATTCAACGGCAAAGATTTGGGCGGACGTAATTTGACCGTCAACGAAGCCAAACCCAAAACTGATCGCGGCGGCGGTGGCGGCGGACGCGGCGGTTACGGCGGCGGCGGTGGTGGACGTGGCGGCGGCTATGGCGGCGGCGGTGATCGTGATAGCGGTTACGGTGGCGGCGGTGGTGGTGACCGCGAACCCCGCTGGTAAACCTTTCAACACTATGGGCAAACTCAATTGTCTGCCCCTCCAATAAACGAACCCCGGCGGTTGAAGCTTCTAACCGACAGCCAGAAATTTTAACCGCCTTCCTCAAAGTTCTAACCGGCTTCCTAAAGTTATTAGCCGTCTTCCTAAAGCTTCAAACTTCGCGTTGAAATTTCTACTCGGCCTCCTAAACATTTTAGGCGACATCCCATTCTTTTCCGCTTGCCCGCTTAAGCTTTTAGGAAGCGTGCTAAAAAGAATGGATGAAATGCTGATAAGGAAAGCCGCGAGCTGTAAAGGAAGCTGACGTATTTGAAAGGAAGAACTACAATCAAATATTGCGCTCTCGCGAATATTCTTTGTTACCGCGCAATCTTACAACGTAACCACTCGGCAGAGGCTTCTACTGCTAATGCCAAACCCTTCAATTATGGGCAAGGGACAGATATCCAAAATGAAGTGTCTATTTGTTATATTGTTGCTTATAGTTATAGCGGCAGGAAATGTTCATACCCAGTCAGCCTCCTCTACCCTTGAAAAGGGAGCAAAAGCTTCTAAAGCTACGGTATATTTTTTACGATTCCCGGAATTTCCAAGCTCAAGATTTAACCCAATCGTCTATGCAAACAACTTGGAGCTTGCTCGCACTAAGAGCGGTCGGTTCTTCAGGGCTATACTGGATGCTGGGGATTACACTTTTAGCGTTGACGAACATAATCTACCGTTAACTCTTAAAAACGGTGAAACTTATTATGTTCAAGTGGAAATGAAGTACGGCTTATTCAAAGGACAATGTCAAACTGTTTTCATGGATCAACAGCCAGGTGAACTTTTGCTTAAGAAAGCCAAACTTAAGCCTCTGGAGTCCGAAATGATTCTAAACCAAGCGGTTGTAATTAATGAGAGTAAGAAGTGGTCGTTAGAGTGAATCTGTGATGTCAACTCTTAATAAATATTCACCGGTCGAAATCAGAAACTTCAGAGAGCGGATTCAGGCGGAACTAACGGGTTGCGCGCATTTGCAGGATGCGGCGCAGCGGTGCGTGCGGCTTCTGTATGAGGAGTTTGAGGAATCCATCGTGCTCGCAAGATTGTTTGTGACGCTTCCTTTCAGGAGTTTGCCCGCCAGAGACAAATCGTTTGTGGAAGACCTGGCCGGTGCGAAGAACATCACGCCGCTATTGCATGAGAAGACGCCTGTGCTTTCTTTGCTGGGAACTTACGGGGTGCAGGCTGAATGGACAGACCGCTACAAATCAAAGTGGCATCTGGGTATTCCGCTGGTGACGGCGAGCTTTGTCGAATCCATTCCGATGGTGTCGCGCCTGATGAACGACATGGGAATCGAATTGGACGGATTGGATCGAAGCGGATCGGATATTCTCGTGAAAAGTTTAGGACAGACCGCCGGTGTGTTTTACGTGCGCGATGCGAAAACGCAAGTTGACCCGCAGAACAGGAAGATCGTCTCGGCGCAGGATTTTGTTGCCGCTCATGATATCAAAACGGTCTTCGGCTTAGGCGGAAGTTACCTGAACGGCAGTTTCGTAACCATCATAATCTTTGCGCGCGAGAGCGTGGAACAATCTCACGCCGAGAGATTTATGCTACTGATCAATACGTTGAAGATTGCCACGATGAGTCTGGTGATGCAGGAAAAGATTTTCAAGTAATCGAAGCGGAAGATGCACGCCTTGCGGCACGCGAAAACTTCCGCTCCAAACCTCTTCCTCTAACCTATAACCTAGCCGTTCTTTCTTTCAAACTCTTTCATAAACTCCACGAGAGCTTCGACGCCTTCGCGCGGGAAGGCGTTATAGATAGAAGCGCGCAGGCCGCCGACGGAGCGATGGCCTTTCAAGCCGTCGAGTTTCGCGGCAGTCGCTTCCTTCACAAACTGCTTTTCTAAATCTTCGTCGGGCAAACGAAATGTGACGTTCATCAAAGAGCGTGAATCGGTGTCGGCGTGGCCGCGATAAAAGTTTGTTGCATCAATCGCATCGTAAAGCAGTTTGGCCTTCGCTTCATTCTCGCGCTGCATCGCGGAAATCCCACCTTTTTCCTTCAGCCACTTGCACACTAAATTGATAATGTAAATCCCGAATGTGTTCGGCGTGTTGTAGAGCGAATCGGCTTCAATATGAGTGCGGTAATCGAGCATCGTGTGAAGATTATCGGGAATGCGTTTCAATAAATCGTCGCGGATGATAACCAAAGTGACGCCGCTCGGCCCCATGTTTTTCTGCGCGCCCGCATAAATCAAAGCGTATTTCTTCGCGTCAATCGGGCGCGACAGAATATCCGATGAAGCGTCGGCGATGAGCGGCACGTTGCCCGTTTCCGGGTCATACTTGAATTCGACGCCTTCGATGGTCTCGTTCGTTGTGAAGTGAACATAGGCCGCGTGCGGGTCGAGTTTTAATTCATCCTGCGCGGGGGCGCGCGTAAATCCGCCGTCGGCAGTCGTCGCCGCGATGTTCACGCCGCCGACGCGCTTCGCTTCCTTGACGGCCTTCTTGCCCCAGCTTCCCGTCACGATGTAATCCGCGCTCGCGTCCGGCGGCAAGAGATTCATGGGAATCATGGAGAACTGCAAACTCGCGCCGCCCTGCAAAAAGAGTATGTGGTAGTCTTCGGGCAGGTTAAGTAGTTCGCGTAAACCCTGCTTCGCGCCTGCGATGATTTCATCGAAAGGTTTCGAGCGATGGCTAATCTCAAGGATAGACATCCCGACGCCGGGCAAGCCCAACATATCGCGTTGCGTTTCTTCCAGAACAGGCACGGGCAAAACGGCAGGCCCCGCGCTGAAATTATAAATTCTCTCGGTCATTGTTCTCCCTCGAAAGATAGATGTTGGATGTTAGAAATATTCTACCGGCATTCGTTATCGGCATCTAACCCTTATTGTTGCTTTGCGAGCGCATCATGTGTCCGGCGAGGCGCGTAATGACGGAGCGCGGAAACAGACGCTCGGATTGCGTCGTCACGAAATTCATCCAACCGGAAATGATGTGGCTGTTGCCCCGCTTCAAGCCTTTGAGCGCCGTGTCAACGACCTGTTCCGGCGTTTGCGCCGCACGGACGGGCGGCTTGTGCATATGCGCCGTCTCGAAAAAATTCGTTTCCGTCACGCCCGGACACAAGGCCAGTACCTTGATGTTATACGCACGATTCTCTTCCCATAAAGCTTCCGTGAACGACAACACAAAAGCTTTCGTCGCGGCATACGTTGTCATGTACGGGACGGGCTGAAAGGCGGCGGTTGATGCGACGTTGATAATCGCGCCGCGTTTTCTTTCACGCATCGGTGCTAAATAAAGATGCGTGAGTGCAACAAGCGAAGTGATGTTCAAATCAATCATGTTCAGCTCGCGCTCCATATCGAGCGTTGCGAAATCCCCGACCGAGCCGAAGCCCGCGTTGTTGATGAGCGTTTCGACTTCAAGACCGCGCCGGTTAGTTTCCTCAAACAAACGCTGCGGCGCATCCCGCTCCGTCAAATCCAGCGCGACAAATTGCGCGCTGATATTGCTTGCGCGGCCTAGCTCATTACACAAGCCCGCCAGCTTATTTTCCGAACGCGCCACCAGCAGCAAGTTATCGCCTTGCGCCGCCAGCCTCCGAGCAAAACTCTCGCCGATGCCGCTCGACGCGCCTGTGATTAGTGTTGTTTTCATAGATTGTACTAACGGTTAACTTTTCAGTTCCAGCAAATCCAGTTCGATGATGTCGGGATTTCCGGCGCGCAATCTTTCTATGATGTCGCGTGGCGGGGCGTTGTCTAAGTTGATGCGGGCGATGGCGGCTTCTGCGCCCTCGAAGACGACGTTCTCCATCTCCTGCACGTTGATGTTCGCCGCTTTGATGCCGTCCAGAACGTGCGCGAGCACGCCGGGACGGTCGCGGTGGCGGACGACGAGCATATACGTTGCGGGCGAAGTTTGCGCGAGATTGACGACGTTCGGGACGCGCCCCGTTTCCTTGAACGTCTTGATAATGCGGACGGTCTCGGCGGCGATGGCTTCCTGCGCTTGGTCGGTTGATGCGCCGATGTGATGCGTGCCGTAGAGATTCGTTTCGTTTCGGATTTCGTTCGTGAACTCGCCCGTGCCCGCCGTCGGTTCATCGGCGTAAACGTCCAAGCCCGCGCGAATATTGCGCGTGCGCATCGCTTCCGTGAGCGCCGCTTGATCTACGACTTCGCCGCGCGCGGTATTGATGAAGTACGCGCCGTCGCGCATCGCTTTGAAAAACTCCGCGTTGATGAATGAGCGCGTGTCGGGCTTTAAGGCGAGATGTACGCTAATGATGTCTGCGTCGCGTGCGACATCAAGGGGCGTTTCTTTTCGTTCAACGCCAAGCTCTGCGGCGCGCTCCAGCGTGAGATGTTTGCTCCATGCGACGACAGGCATTCCGAAAGCGCGCGCGCGCGCGATGACTTCCTGACCGATGCGCCCTGTGCCGACGAGTCCGAGCGTGCGCCCGTAAAGGCCGCGCGCTTTGGAGAACTCTTTTTTGTTCCACTGGCCGCCGCGCAAACTAATCACGTTATCCGCAATGCGGCGATCAAGGGCGAGCATCAACGCGAAAGCGAGTTCCGCAACGGCGATGGAATTTTTGCCCGGACAATTCGAGACATAAATGCCGCGCTTCGAGGCCGCCGCCACGTCAATCGTGTTGTATCCAGCACCGGCACGGACAACAAGTGCCAGCGAGCCGCCCGCATCGAGCGCGCTTTCCGGCACCTTCGTCGAACGCACCACCAGCGCCTCCGGCTTCGCCTCACGAATAGCCGCGACGAGAGCTTCATCTTTCAACTCCGGTTGATACGACACTTCGCAACCAATGGCGGCGAGTCCGTCGCGCCCGGACTGTTCAAATTTATCGGCAATTAGTATCAGCATAAAATTAGATGCTAGATGTTGGATGTTAGAGATCAGAAGACCCGGAACTAACATCCGGCATCTGACATCTAACATCTGCTGTTAAATTGAGTGAATCAAGAGGCCGTCGCGTAGCTTCGGCTCGAACCATGTTGATTTGGGCGGCATCACGCTGCCCGCGTCAGAGACGCGCAAGAGATCGTCGAGCGTCGTCGGGTAAAGCGAAAAGGCGACTGCTGCCTGTTTGCCGTCAACGAGGCGCGTCAGTTCGTCTGCGCCGCGTATGCCGCCGACGAAATCAATGCGCTTGTCTGTACGCACGTCTTTAATGCCGAGAATCGGATCAAGCAGATTGTCCTGCAGAATGCTCACGTCCAGAGATGCGACCGGATCATTCGTCGTTCGCGCATCATCTTTGAGCGTCAAATTATACCAGCGCCCGTTCATATACATACTCCACTGTCCGCGACTCTCCGGCACAGGCTGCGCGCCTTCCGTCAACGTAAATTTTTCTTTGACCTTTCCGAGAAACTCTTCCGGCGAGAGATTGTTCAAATCGCGCACGATGCGATTGTAGGGAAGTATGCGCAGTTGATCGGAAGGAAAAAGCACGGAGAGAAAACGATTATATTCTTCGTCGCCGGTGTGATTAGGATTCTTGGCTTTCAGTTCGGCGCGGGCGCGGGAGGCGCTGGCGGCGCGATGATGCCCGTCGGCGATGTATAGAAATTCTACGTCGCGGAAAGCGCGTGCGAGGCTGGCAGCGTCGGGCGCAATCCAGACGGTGTGGCGTATCCCGTCATCGGCGTTGAAGTCGTAGAGCGGTTCGGTCTTCGTCGCTTCGTTGACAAGATTATCTATCTCTTCACGTCCGCGATAGGTCGAGAAGACAGGGCCGGATTGGGCGCGCGTCGTCAGGATGTGGCGCGTGCGGTCGTCTTCTTTGTCAGGGCGCGTCTTTTCGTGTTTGAGAATAAGGTTGGTGTCGTATTCATCAACCGAGCAGCAGGCGACGACGCCGGTTTGCGTGTGCTCGCCCATCACCTGCCGGTAAAGATAGAGCGCGGGCATCTCTTCGGTTTCGAGCGGGCAGGCTTTAATCAGTCGCTGAAAGTTTTCAGAGGCTTTGGCATAAACTTCATCGCTATAAATATTCGTGCCTGCGGGCAGATCGATTTCCGGGCGCGAGACGTGCAGAAAGCTGTAGGGATTGTTTGCCGCGAGCGTGCGTGCTTCTTCCGTATTGACGACATCGTAAGGCGGGCTGGCGACTTGCGCGGCTTTTTCGGCGACGGGGCGCAGCGCGCGAAAGGGACTGATGACGGCCACTTGGCGTTCTCCTTCAAAATTGTGGAATCAAAATTTAGAATGCGATTTTGTAGTGCCTAAGACTATCCGTTTGCCGCATGATTTGCCAAGCCCGGCCGCGCTTTTGAAAGCCTCAGGGCAATAATTTCGCCGCGAAAATTTAGGCGAGCGAGCCGGTCAACGAAAAGCGCGGGCGTGTTGATGTGGCGGGCGGCGCGGTATAATTGCGGAAAGCGATTGTGTGAAGAGGAGAAAATAAATGACGGACTTAAAGGAACGCAACTGTGTGCCGTGTCGCGGCGGAGTGCCGCCGTTGAAAGGCGTTGAAATAAAAGAATTCGCCGGACAGTTAAAGAGCTGGGATGTCATCGAAGAGCATCATCTGCGAAAGATTTATGCTTTCGAGAATTTCCGTGATGCGCTGGAATTCGTCAACCGCGTCGGCGCACTGGCGGAAGAACAGGGACATCACCCGGACATCTGTTTCGGCTGGGGACGCGCTGAGGTAACCATCTGGACGCACAAGATTGACGGATTAACCGAAAGCGATTTTATTCTCGCCGCGAAGATTGATGATCTAAAGCACAATGAAAGCTAAATCTAAAAGATAACGCGCGAAGAACTATCTTCAATTCGCAATACGTAATTCCATTACAAGTTATTTTGGGGCGAGAGCCTTTTCGTAAACTCGTTCGGTTGCGTCAACCATGCGTTCGAGTGAAAAGTTTGCAAGGGCGGCAAGCCGCGCACGCTCTCCGAGTTCCGCGCGTTGAGGTGCGTCAACGAGCAGCGCGTCTATCGCGGCGGCGAGAGCTTGCGGGTCGCCGACGGGAACGAGCTTGCCGGTTGCGCCGTCTTCGATTATTTCGCGTGCGCCTTCCGACATCGTTGCCACAACCGGCAATCCGCTCGCCATCGCTTCGACAATCACGAGGCCGAACGGTTCGGTGCGGGCGGCGGAGACAAACACATCCAGCGAATGCAGCAGCGGCGCGGGATCGTCAACCCAGCCGGTTAAAGAGACGCGCGCGTTGAGTTTTAGTTCGTCAATCAGTTGTTCGAGACGCGCGCGATGCTCGCCCGTGTGAGATTTATCTTCGCCGATGATAAGAAACTCGACGTCCGTGCGGCGCGCTGAAATAATCCCGGCGGCGCGTATGAAATCCTCGTGGCCTTTAATCGGCGCGAGGTGGCCGATTGTGCCGACGCGCAATGATCGCGGCGCATTCGTTTGCGTGTCTGTCGGCTCATCATGCGAAACGCGCTGCCTTTCTCTCGCAAATTTCTGCACATCAATGCCGTTCGGAATGACTGTGATTCTTCGCTTATCGCAAACTGATGCCTCATCCAACGAACGCGCCACCGCTTTTGAGACGGCGATGATGCCGGAGGCGTTTGAAAGCGTCAGCGCGTGAAGCTTGTTGATCGGGAAAAGAACGTGGCGCGTGATGACGAATCGCGTGTCGGTGTTGAATCGCGCGGCCAACGCCGCGAGCGGATAGTCGCGCGCGATGTGTGCATGAACGATTTCTATATGATGTTTGCGAACGAACTGCGCGAGCCGCAGCGCGCTCGGCAGATCGAGCGCGTTGCGCATTCGTAGCCGCGTGATATTCTCCGGCGGCACGGCGTCGAGTTTTGTCAGAAGCGGCGAATGGGTGGCGAGCGCGGCGAACATCGCATGGCCGCGTCGCGCAAGCGCGTTTGTTAAATCAATCAAATGGCGCTCGCCGCCGCCGAGCGTGCGTGCCGAACAGATTTGTAGAATTCTCATGATAGCTTTTTCGCGCGCCGGAAGTTTACAGTAATCAGCGGTTAATAAAAGAATGGCGCGCAGGATGGCGGCGGGCGAAGCGAATGACTGAAGACGATTTGAAGATTGCCGAAAACACCTCGAAGAACACGCATAACACGGTTGCGAAGCTGTTGCTTGAAGAACGCGCGTGCCGTATTGTGTTGGATATCCCGTGCGGCGAAGGCGCGTTTACGAAGCGTCTGCTGGACGCAGGGCTTGATGTTCACTCGGCGGATTGTCAGGAAATCATTCGCCTGCCGCCGCGCAAGTTCTCCATCGCCGACATGAGTGAAAGATTGCCTTACGATGACGCGATGTTCGATGCGGTGGTTTGCATTGACGGCATCGAACATATTGAAAGGCCCTTCGATTTCATCAAAGAATGCCGCCGCATCTTGCGCAAAGGCGGCGTGTTGATTATCTCCACGCCGAATCTGCTGGCGCTTCGGTCAAGATGGCGCTGGCTGCTAACGGGCTTTCATCAAGGCGAGAAAAGCCCGCTCGACGAACAGCACTACACGCCTTTGCATCACTTGAGCCTCGTCTCGTTCCCGGAACTGCGCTATCGCCTGCACGCCAACGATTTCAGAATCAGCGCGATTGAGACGAACCGCGTCAAATTTATCAGTTGGATTTACGGCGCGCTTGTTCCGTTCAGTTATTTGATGACGCGCTGGGTCTTTAACAAAGAAGAGAAGCGCGAAGCCGTGCGCCAGCAGAACAAAGAGATTTTCCAACAACTCTTCACCATGCCCATCCTCTTCGGCGAAACTTTAATCGTCAAAGCCGTTCGTCAATAAGCAGGAAGAGCCGGATTATTTGTTGGCCTAGTTGGTTGATGTTTGGATGATCGGCGAGTCTTCGTAGCGCGCCAGCAAGTCGGCGGGATCGCGGTAGATAGCGATGCAGCCAGCGGCGCGAAGCTCCGTTTCCGGGAAACCGCCGCAGAGCACACCGACGGTGCGCAATCCGGCTTTGCCCGCCGCTTCCGCATCATACGGCGTATCACCGATGACGATAACTTCGTCGGGCGCAACGTCCCCCAATTGCTTCATTGCCGCCTCGAAGATGTCCGGGTGCGGCTTGGATTTTTGCGCGTCGTCGGCGGATGTTTCCTCTTCGACGAGGTCTTCGATGCGCGCGATCTTTTTGTAGACTTTAAGTTCCTCTTCCTTCGCGGATGAAGCGAGCGCGATGCGCTTTTCGTCCTGCTCGATGCGCTCGAAAAGTTCGCGCACGTGCGGAAACCCTTTAACACGCGGCAAGTATTCGCGCTTGAATAAGCTACCGCGATATTTTTCCATCTCTTCGCCGAAGCGATCTAACTCTTCTCTGGAAAAGAAGACGGGCATTAACTGGTCGCCGCCCTTGCCGATCTGCTTGCGCACATCCGCAAAGGGAACGTCTTTGCCGAACTCTTTGAACGCGCGCTGCCATGCTTCCGCATGAAAATCAACCGAATCAACGAGCGTTCCATCTATGTCGAAAATGACGGCTTTAATCACAAGTTATTCTCCCTGAAAGTTGTCGGAAATTGTTTGAGACATAGTACATGAGCAATTGCCTATGTGTCTTGTGCGTATGAATTTCGAGATTGCCGCAAGCGGTGGCACGGATTGGCGGTGAGTCGCAGGCGTCCGGCACGTTTGCAGAGCTTTGCGTTTGCCGTAACGGTTTGAGAAGCGTTGTAAAAGGGTTGACAGCGCGCGTCTCATTGCGACAACATATCCGCTTAATCCCCTTCGTGTAGAAATCTTACAGGCGATGCGAAAGTCTCGCGTTGTCGTTTCCCCCGCGTAAGTCCACAATATTTTCGGCTAACGCAATTTCAGAAAATAAAGGAGCATAAGATCATGGCTAAATTAGTAACCGGACTTTTCAAAACGCGCGTGGCGGCGGAAACCGCCGTTGACGCGCTTATCAAACGCGGCTACTCGCGCGACGATATTAGCGTGCTGATGTCGGACTCTACCAAGAACAAAGAGTTTGCGGTGGAGACGGGGACGCGGGCGGCTGATGGCGCGGGCATCGGCGGCGCACTCGGCGGCACACTCGGCGCGGTTCTCGCGGGCATCGCCGCCGTCGGCACAAGCATCGCGTTGCCGGGTCTCGGTCTCGTGATCGCAGGCCCGCTGGCGGCGGCACTAGCGGGCGCGGGCGCGGGCGGCGCGACCGGCGGCATCATCGGCGCGCTCATCGGTGCGGGCATTCCCGAACATCGTGCGAAGGTTTACGATGCGGGCTTGCGTGGCGGCGGCATCCTGCTCGGCGTCGAAGCGAGAGCCGACGACGATGATGCCGACAAGCTGGAAAAATTGCTCGAAGACATCGGCGGCGAGCACGTCCGCCAAGAGTAAGTGCGATTGGTTGGAAGTTGATACGTTGACTTAGACGTGAGAAAGCGAAGAGCGTCCGGCAACCTACGCTTTTGTCTTTATGATGAGGCGTAAGTTGCTATCGAACATGACACTCGCCGTAGTTTGCGAAACGAAAATTATTAGCGAGGAACTTCGATGCTGCGAACGGAAAAAGCAATCGAGATTGATGCGCCGGTTGAGCGTGTGTTCGATCTCTTCAGTGACTTCGAGAATTTTCCGCAGTGGATGCACAACATCAAAGATGTGCACCATACAGGGCGGCGCTTCTCGCGCTGGACGGCGCGCGCGCCCTTGGGCACGAGCGTCGAATGGGAAGCCGAGACGATTGTCTTTGAACCCGACCATCGAATCGTCTGGCGCACCGTGCGCGGCGACGTGAACACGAGCGGCGAAGTGATCTTTGAAACAACCAGACGCGGCACAACTTTACTGCGCGTCAGCATGGGCTATGATCCGCCCGCCGGACGTTTAGGCGCGCTCGTCGCCAGCCTCTTTCACCGAAACCCCGAACAGCAGTTGGATGAAGATTTGCGACGCTTTGCGGAAATAGCCGAAGGCCGGACGCCGCCACGCGCCCCCGTGCAGAGAGATGCGCGCGAAGCGGGAGTTGATCGTCATGAAAGTTTCCGTCGTGACGAGAGAAGCGCGCCCCGTCGTGACGATGCGCGCTTCGATGAGGCTTTGAGAAACGCGCGGCGAAGCCAGCGGGAAGACGGGCGACGCTATCAACAGGAACGTGAGCGCGATGCCGTGCGACGACGACGCGGTGAAGGCGACGAACCGCATGAGCCTTCGCGCAGACATCGTGGCTTCGAGGAAAGAGCGGAGTGGCTGCACAGCGACGAAGGAATACGGCGCGGCCAGCCGCCGCCGTCCCGCCGCGAACCGCAAACCGGACGCTTCGCTTTGACTCCGCGCGAGCGTGCGCGTGAACTCGAAACGGAGCGCGAACGCCGTATCGAGAACGCGCCGGAGGAAGTCCGAAAAGTTTTGCGGCGCGGCGTTGACAGACTAATCGAAGATGCGCCGGGCAGACCTCGGCGCAGATAAAAGCTGCCCGTAAAATTTCTCGCTTCGTCGCAAAAGAAAAGCGCACGTTGAAAATATTTTCAACGTGCGCTTTTGTGATGTGCTTCGATAATCAATTAGCGAGCGTTATTTCTTAATCGCATCGCCGACATCTTTAACGGCGTCGCCGACGGAATGCTTGGCTTTGCCGTATCCTTCTTGGATATTGCCGCCCGCACGGTCGGCGGTTCCCTCGCTCTCCATCTCTTTGTCGCCCAGCGCGTGCCCGACGTTCTCTTTAACCGCGCCTTTTGCCTGATCCAGCTTGCCTTCGACTTCATCCTTATTCGGTAAACTCATGGTTGTAATCTCCTTTTACCAATTTCTTCTTCGCGTAAAGAAAACAACGCGCAGTGAATCCGGCGACGTTGTTAGGCAAAAGAAATGGCAAGCGATATGCCATGAGTGCGAGTGATCGCTGAAAGGGCATTAAAGCGATGCGAAGTGTTTGGAGAAAAGAAGATAGCGAAAGCGGGCGGTGCGTGATGGCTAATTTTGCTTTAGCAGGCGCGAGCGCGTTTTCGTACATAAAGCTTTCCCCGTCTGCTTTGTCTTAGGACAACACAGACAGCGAAAATGTCTGAGAACGCAGACGGGGAAATTCAGATTATGAGTTCAAACGGCACGGTTTCCGGTGCAGCGTTGCCGTTGAGTAATTCTGTGGCGCGTTCAAGGATTTCCGTGAGTGCGAAAGGTTTTTTGATGACCGCATCAATGCGCCCCTGCTCGTAATCTTCCGGCGTCACCATGTCAGCCCAGCCGGTGGCGAGTATGAAGAAGGTTTCCGGCTTATGTTCTTTGACCCAGCGGGCGACGTGCAAGCCGCTTATCTCCGGCAAACCCAGATCGCAAACCACCAGATCAATCCTCATATCGTCGAGACGCGCGAGCGCCTCCGTGCCGGTCGCCGCTTCAGAGACGGTATGCCCGGCGGCTTCAAACGCATCGCGCAAGAGCGCGCGTATGTTCTCTTCGTCGTCAACGACCAGCACACGCGCGCGCCTGCTTTGCACGGGCATCACGGTGTTCGCCGCAGTTTTGGTTTCGCGCGGTTTTTCGTAGAGCGGCAGACGGATTTCGATGCGCGTGCCTTCGCCCGGCTCGCTGACGACCATGATCTGGCCGCCATGCCGCGAGATGATGCCGTGCGAAGCTGACAGGCCGAGTCCTGTGCCGCGCTCGCCCTTCGTCGAATAAAACGGCTCGAAGATGTGCGCCTGTGTTTCCGCGTCCATGCCGCTGCCCGTGTCCGCCACCCAGAAACAGGCGCTGTCGAATTCCGCGCGCGCGCCGGTTTCAATCACACCGCCTGCGGGCATCGCATCCACCGCGTTAAAGAGCAGATTGAGCACCACCTCACGCAATTCCGCCGCCTGACCGAGCACATACACGCCCGCTTGATTCTCCACGCGGACGTTGATCGAACGCGCCTGCGCCGCCGCTTCGTTCTGCCACTTCGGTCTGGCGATTTCCACGCTCGAAGTGATTAGCTCGGCCAATTCGACGGGCGCGAGATCGTGTGCCGCATCGCGTCGCGCAAAGTCCAGCATACGCTTGAGCGTCTGCGCGCTATCGCCGACGGCGTTCGTGATTACTTCCAGATTACGCGCGGTCGCTTCGTCATGTTTGCCGCGCATCAGCAAAAGTTGGGCGCGTCCCTGAATCACCGTCAAAGAGTTGTTCAGATTATGCGCAACACCGGCGGCGAGTTCGCCGAGCGCGCGCAGTTTGTCGGACTGCGCAAACTGTTCCTGCGTGCGCTTGCGTTCCGTCACATCGCGCAAAAAGACGAGCGCGCCGGTGACCTCTCCATCGCGCCACAAAGGTGACGTGTGCGCGTCAACGTCGCGCACCGTCGCGTCAGCGCGCAACATTTTGACTTCGCATTGCGCGTCGTCGCCCATCTGTGCGCGACGAAGACTAAGGGTCGCAGATTCTCTCGATTCGGCGGAAACTATTTCGCTGAAATGCCTGCCAAGCAAAGCTGAATCCGACAATCCGCTTTCCGTTCTGGCGCGTTCGTTCACCCATGTTAAGCATCCCGCCGCGTCGAGCGTGTAAATCTCATCCGGCGTAAGATCGGCGAGACTCGCCATAAAAGATTTGTGCTCGAACGCTTCGGTTTCAGCACGGCGCAACGCCGAGACATCGCGTGCCGCTACAAGTATGTCGCCGTTGAACTCACCGCCCGCGCCTCTTACCGGAATCACAGCTAAGAGCGTCGGTTGATCGTGCCCGGCCAGCATCTCCACTTCAACCGTCTCGCCGCGCGTGCGTGCGCGCTCGACCACGCATTCGGTTGCGCCCGCGACGCGCCAGAACATCTCGCAGCAACGCTTTCCGCCAAACTCCAGCGTTCCACACGCTTCTTTTTCTAAAACCGCGCCCGCCGCATTAATGCGCTTCAAATGCCCGCCCGCATCGAACAGAAACGCGCCATCCGGTAAAGAATCAAAGGCCGCTTCCCATTGAGTGCTCGCCTCATCCAACACGGGCGCATCCGGCGCGGCAGCGGGCGTCATCGCCGCCCGCTCCGCCTCGCGCGCTCTTTGCCCGGCCTCGTCTAATGCTTGATTGGCTTTCGCGTAGTGCTCTTGCAGATCGCTTAAACGCCGGTTCAAGTCGGTTTGCGCGCGTGAATTACGGTGGACGGTAAAAGCGCAGAGAAGCAGGCCGAGCACTGCGCCGGTAATCGCCATTAACAGCGCGGAAATATGCGGAAAGACGAACACCAGCGCAATCAAACAGATTGCATATAAAGCAAAGGCCGCCAATACTTCGGCCCCAGTATTCCGCAGTCCTCCGGCGTGCCTCTCGACAGGCGAACGCCTCCGAATGCTTTCAGCGAATTCGTCACTGCTTTTGATTTGTTTGAGAGAAGTCATAACCACCGCACAAAAGGGAAGAGATAAGAGTCGGACAGCGAAGCTGCACCGCTAACCGGCAGGCAAAACCATGTTAGCAAATATTAAACAAAATGCCTAGTTGAATTATTAAAGGCGGATTTTGAGTGGTTTTTCGAGGTGAGCGGCGGCGTAGCGATAATTTCCGGGGAGGTTAGAGGTGAAATGTGCGGTGCGTGAAGCAAAAAAGAATGGGGGCGATACTTCAAGTATCGCCCCCATTCTTTTTGAGTAGCAATCTTTCGTTAGAACTGAAAGCGTGCCGACAGTTGAACTTGACGCGGAGTAAAGATCGTCGTGTTGTTGATGCCGTCCGACGTTTCTCTGAGGAACGGCAGTGTGCGGTCAGGTGTAGTATTTGATGTCAGCGTGCCGCCCGTCGCCGTCGCCGAGCCGAAGGTGAAGAGCGATTCCGTAACTGAAGTGATGTTCGCGCGGTTAAAAAGGTTGAAAGCTTCTGCCAGAAACTCTAGGCTTTTCGTTTCAGTAAAGCGGAAGCGGCGCGAGACGCGCAGATCAACCGTTGCCGTTTTCGGCCTGCGGAAACTATTGCGCTCGATGAAGAATGCGCGGTTGGGGCCGCCGGAGCCGAACAGCCCCGCCGCAGTTCCGCCAAGTGTGCCACCCGCGCTCGGGTTGCTGCTGATTGTGCCGGAGACAGTCCTGCCGGAGGCGATATTGACAATCGGCGCGATCTGGAAGCCGCTGAATAGTAGTTGTCCCGCGCCCGTCTTCTCGAGACCGAAGGACTTGCCGACCGCCCAAACCGCGCTCACGACAAAACGGTGCGGGATGTCGTTGTTAGACCTTCCCTCATCAAGGCTCGGGTCGAATGGGTTGGAAAAAGTTGAAGGTGTCGTGCTCGTCGGCGCAAACGTGCCGAAGTTCTGGCCAATGTCCGTTGCCTTCGAGAAGGTGTAGTTGGCTTGAAACTGCAAGCCTTTATCCAAGCGACGATTGAGTTGAAGCACGAGCGCGTTGTAGGTTGATCGTGACGCGCTCTGCGCTTCGAGTATCTGCCGGGCGTTGGAGATCGGGCGTGCGCCGGAGAAGAACGGCGTGGTGAACGATTGGCCGTCGAAGTCGCCGCCGACCACCGTGTATGTTCTCGTTGCTGTCGGGTTCGGCAGGTTCACGTCAACGAAGACCGGCAAACTTCTGCCGCCGCTGTACAGGTAGGAGACCGATGCCACCATGTTTCTGGCGATCTGGCGCTCCAAGATAATATCGGCCTGATGAATCTTCGGATTCTGGAAATTGTTCGAGAGCACGACGAGGTTTGCCGTACCGGTGGGTACGCCCGTCAGCGTGTTCGGGAAAATCGGCGTTGGAATGACCGTGCCGTTCGCATCGCGGAGCACAGTGGTGGGCGAGACGCCGGAGATCGAAATCTGCGAGCCGGGAGCGCCCGAGTTGACGATGCCGCTGGCGATGAACGTATTCGGGACGCGCCCGAAGTAGATGCCGTAGCCGCCGCGCACACTGGTCTTACCGTCGCCGAACACATCAAACGCGAAGCCGATGCGCGGGCCGAAATTGTTTCTGTCGCGGTTGAATCGCGTTGTCTGCGCGATGATGGCGTTTGCCTCATCCTGCGAATAACGAGTCTGACCGGCGGCGAGAACGGCTGCCGCCGTGTTGGGCAGTTGTGGTCTGGAGAATGACTGGTAATCGTAACGCAGTCCGAGATTAAGCGTCAGGCGGGTCGAAGCGCGCCAGTCATCCTGTATGAAAAAAGCGGTGTCCGGCGTGGAGAATTCATACTGAGCCAAGCCGAAAGCCTGAGCGTATGAGTTGTACCGGCGGGTCGCCGTCGCCGCCGCGCCCGTCGTGGCCGCACCGTTGTTGGGTGTGCCTGCCGGGGAGATGAAGTCGCTGAGAAAATCCTGAAGATTGCTGTAAGAGTAAGAACCGAAGCCTTGGAACAGGTTGTCAATTCTATCGCGGTCGCGTTTGTAGTCGCCGCCGAACTTAACCGTATGGCTACCGTATGTAACAGTCATCGTATCGGCGAACTGGATGCGATTCTCGTCGGGAAATGCGGCGCGTTGGAAGAAGGCGCGTGTGCCGAAAGTCAGTCCGCCGGAGATGAAGACTTCAGGGAGACGGTTGCCGACAAGCGTTGTTGCGCGCGCGGCCTGGGTCTGCTCGCCTGCCGTCAGATCGCCGAGAATCGACCGGTTAAGCTCGTGGCTTGCCTGAAAGCGAAACTCGTTGGCAATGGTTGACCTGATGGTTGACGTAAGGCGTGCCGTGAGCGAGTCAATGTTGACGAAATCGTTACCGACGCTGGCGCGCCCGATGGTGTCAACGCTGCGCGAAGTAAAGCCGCCGGGCGCGGCTGTCCGCAGGCGGTTATAGTTAACCGATACGGAGTTGCTTTTGTTAATATTCCAATCAACTTTCGGGAAGAAGATGCGCTGGTCTTGGCGGCGCGGAACGGCTCCCGTCAGGCCACGCAGAAAGTCCAAGCCGCTATCAACCGAGGTCTGCGCCTGCGCCTGTGTTCGCGTCGGCGACACCAAGCGGCAGAAGAGAATTTCGTTGATTGTCAGCCCGCTCGTTTGCGCGCCCGCTGACGTGGTACAGGCCGCCGGTGTTGCGCGCGCCGTCGGATTGGTCAGCGCAATCGGGTTCAGAAGCGACGGGTTGCTCGTATTTAAGGTGACCGGAAAAGTGCGCTTCTGTTGATCGTAAGTGAAAAAGAAAAACGCTTTGTCTCTAACGATAGGCCCGCCGATAGCGCCGCCGAATTGCTGGCGGCGATCCAGCGGCTTGATGGCGGTATTGACAAATCTGCCGTCAACAAGCGTCGGGATCGTCGCCGATGGATTGCGCGCGCCCAATTTGTTATCACGGATGTAGTAAAAGCCCTGTCCGTGAAAATCGTTCGTGCCGCTCTTGCTCACGGTGTTGATGACGCCGCCCGCCGCGCGCCCGTACTCGGCGGAGTAGTTCGAGGTGTTGACCTGAAACTCGCGCACCGCCGCCTGGCTGAAGCTGTACTGGACGCGCGTGCGCCCGCGCTCTTCCGAGAAGAATCCGTTGTTGTTATCGGTTCCGTCGAGCGTGTTGTTGTTCAGCAGCGACGAGATGCCGCGAAAGCTGTTCAGACCGAAATCGCCTTCGGGCGTCACGCCGGGCGTCAGACGCACGAAATCGGAAGCGCGACGACCATTGATCGGCAGCTCATTGATAGAGGTTTGATTGATGTTGGTGGAAAAGTCTTGCTGCACCGTATTGATAACGGGCGCGTCGCTGGTCACGTTGACCGTTTCGCCGCTCACGTTTCCGACCTGCAAAGGAACATCCAGAGTCGTCACGCGGCCGACTTCGACGACTACCTGATCTTGTGTGAAAGTGCCGAAGCCGGAAGCATTAATCGTCACGGCGTAGTTGCCGGGATCGAGTTGCACAACGCGGAAGCGGCCTTCGTCGTCGCTTGTCGCCGTGCCTTCCTTATTTGTTTCCACATTACGAACGGTGACGGTCGCATTCGGGACAATCGCGCCCTGCGGGTCTTTGACGACGCCGCCGATGGCTCCGTTAATAGTAGTTTGAGCTATTGCCAGCGCGCTCATGCAAACGAGCAAAAGCAGCGCGGCGAGAGATAGCCGGAGAAATTTGAACATCTTGGAGAACTCCTTAAAAGAAATCGGTTGAGAGTCGGTCGCGGCGTCTGTGCGGTCAAAGCAGACGCAACACGGAAGCATTGATTTTGAAATCATGTTGAATTGCGTAAAATTCGGAAAACAGGAAGTACTGCCGGAATGAAAAGCAGATTTTTACCACGATACAGCCGCTTGCGCAAGAGCCGGACGGTAAACGAAGCGTTAAATTTTCGTGAAAGGCGCGCGACAAAACTACGCTTCGTTCGCGCGCCGCAACTTTTATCTATGCAGCTCTTTACAAACGCTCGCAGATAATGGCGATGCCCTGCCCGCCGCCGATGCAGGCCGTCGCTAATCCGTAGCGCCCACCGCGCCTTTTCAGTTCGTTGAGCATTGTTAGCACAATGCGCGTGCCGGTTGCGGCAAGCGGGTGGCCGAGCGCGATTGCGCCGCCATTGACGTTCACCCTTTCACGGTCAAGGCCGAGTTCTTTTTCGACCGCGAGATACTGCGCCGCGAACGCCTCGTTGACTTCGATTAAATCAATGTCCGCGAGCATGAGACCGGCCTTCTCCAGAGCCTTGCGCGTCGCGGGCACGGGGCCGATGCCCATGATCTCCGGCTCGACTCCCGCATAAGCCCAACTAACAATGCGCGCTAAGGGTTTCGCGTCCTTTGCTTTTACATAATCTTCGCCTGCAATGACGAGCGCCGCCGCGCCGTCAACGATGCCGGAAGCATTGCCTGCTGTGACAAAGCCGTCTTTGCTGAATGCGGGACGAAGTTTCGCCAATCCTTCGAGCGTCGTGTCGGGGCGCATATGATCGTCCGAGTCGAAAATGCTCGTGCCTTTGCGCGTCTTGATTTCGACGGGCACGATTTCTTCGGCAAAGACGCCTTTCGCCTGCGCTTCTTTGGCGAGTTGCTGCGAGCGCAAAGCATATTTGTCCTGCTCCTCGCGCGAAATCTCGTGACGGCGCGCAAGATTCTCCGCCGTGCCCGCCATCGGCGTGTTGCAGTATGTATCGAGCAGCGCGACCATCAGGCTGTCTTCGAGTTTGCCCTGACCGAGCGGGAAACCGGAACGCGCGCCGTAGATCACGTGCGGGGCTTGCGACATGGATTCCATGCCGCCGACGAGCGCCGTGTTGGCTTCGCCGAGCTGGATCATCTGCGCGCCGCTGACAATTGACTGAATGCCGCTGCCGCACAAACGATTGACCGTGAGCGCCGGACGATCAAACGGCACTCCCGCCTTCAGCGCAACGTGGCGCGCGCCGTAGATCGCATCGCCCGAAGTTTGCAAAGCATTACCGATAATCGTGTGGTCAATTTCATCCGCCGCAACGCCCGTTGCCGCCAACGCGCCGCGCGCCGCCAACGCTCCCAACTCAATCGCCGAAACGTCCTTCAACGCCCCGACATACTCGCCCATCGGCGTTCGCTTCCCGCCCAAAATAAATACATCGCCAGCCATTATTTTTTACTGCCTTTCAATAGAAGAAAAAATGCCGCTATTCAAAACAGATAAGGATACCAGAGCGGCAAACGAGGAGTCAATTTCATGCGCCGCGCACGCGCAAAAAGCGCCGCTTGCCGACTTGCAGGAGAAGCTCGTCACCGGATTTGATTTGTAGAATAATCCCACTACTATTTGTTTGACGCTCACCATTCACTCGCACGCCGCCCTGTTCAATCAACCGTCGCGCTTCGGCAACTGACGGGGCAAGTCCAGTGCTAACAAGCAAACGCGGCAGCGCCCAGGGGCCGCGGCCTGTTTCTACTTCGCGTTCTTCGATTTCGTCTGGTGCTTGCTTTTGTTGAAAGATGCGGCGGAACTCTTCTTCGGCGCGGCGGGCGTCTGTGCTCGAATGAAAATCCGTGATGATGCGTTTGGCTAATTCGACTTTCAGATCGCGCGGATTGCTTGCGCCCCTCTTTGCCGCTTCACGCATCGCGTTGATTTCCGTGATGCTCGCGCTCGTGCAAAGCTCGTAGTAGCGCCACATCAACTCATCCGAGATGGACATAATCTTGCCAAACATTTCCTGCGGTGGTTCGTTGATGCCGATGTAGTTGCCCAAGCTCTTCGACATCTTCTGCACGCCGTCCGTGCCTTCGAGAAGCGGCGTAATCATCACGACCTGCGCTTCTTGTTCGTACTCGCGTTGCAGATTTCTGCCCATCAGTAGATTAAACTTTTGATCCGTGCCGCCAAGCTCAACGTCTGCTTTAAGCGCGACGGAATCGTAAGCCATCACAAGCGGGTAAAGAACTTCGTGAAGCGCAAGCGGGCGATTCTCTTCGAGGCGTTTCTGAAAATCATCGCGCTCTAAAATCTGTTTGACGGTGACGTGCGACGCGAGGCGTATGAAACCCGCCGCGCCAATCGCGTCCATCCACTCGGAATTAAATCTAATCTCCGTCTTTTCGGGATCGAGCAGCTTAAAGATTTGCGTTTTGTAGGTTTCAGCGTTGGCTAAAATTTCTTCGCGCGAAAGTTGCGGGCGCGTCGCGGATTTGCCCGACGGGTCGCCGATGAGTCCCGTGAAATCGCCGATCAGAAAAATAACCGTGTGGCCTAATTCCTGAAAGGCGCGCAGGCGGCGGATGACGACGGTGTGCCCCAGATGTATGTCCGGCGCGGTCGGGTCAGCCCCCAGCTTAATGCGCAACGGTACATTCGTCCGCGCGGATCTCTCCAGCTTCGCGCGCAACTCTTCCTCACGGATTATCTCCACCGTGCCTTTACGCAAATGCGCAAGTTGTTCATCCATCGTCATAACGCAAAAATTATCGTGTTCAAATTTTAGACCGCAAATCTTTGCGGCCTACGTCTTGTTAATAATCCGTCGTCCGAGAATCTCATAGTCGCCGCGTGTGATGCGCGCGACGGCTTGCGCGTAGAGTTTGTGTTCTTCTATGAGAATGCGCGCTGCTAAGGTTTCTTCCGTGTCCTCATCGCAAACGGGCACGATGGCCTGTGCGATGATTGCGCCGCCATCGAGGGTTTCGTCAACGAAGTGAACCGTGCAACCGGAGAATTTGACGCCGTACTCAATCGCCTGACGGTGCGCATCGAGGCCGGGAAAGCTTGGCAGCAAACTCGGATGAATGTTCAGCACGCGCCCGCGATACGCCTCTGTGAAAAGCGGCGACAGCAGCCGCATATAGCCTGCGAGACAGACGAGCGAAACGTCGCGTTGCTGCAAGGCCGCGAGTATCTCACGATCATGTTCGACGCGCGCACGCTTTTCGCGTCCGATCACCAGCGTTTCAATTCCGCGCTCGCGTGCGTGTGCGAGTCCCTGCGCATCGGCGCGATCACTAATGACGACAGCGATCTCCGCATTTGGTATCAAACCAGCGCGCACCGCCTCCGCAAGCGCAACCATATTCGAGCCGCGCCCGGAAATTAAGATTCCTAAACGAGGGAGAGTCTGGAGTCTGGAGTCTGGAGTCTGGAGTTCGGAGTCGGGAGTCAAGAGTTTGGAAGATTGAACGGCAGCATCCCGATCAATGTTGACGGCGTTCGCTTCCTGCTCTTTAGACTCAAGACTCAAGACTCCAGACTCCAGACTTTTAGTTACCAGACTCCAGACTATTACTTAAAAGTGACTTCGCCGATTCCTTCGATGACGCGCCCGATTTCGTAGCACGTCTCATTGTTTTCAAGCAGGTGCGCCTTAATCGCTTCGACATCCGTCGTCGCTGCGATAACGATCATCCCGACGCCCATGTTGAAGGTGCGATACATCTCCGCTTCGGCCACGTTGCCGATCTCCTGCATCACGGAAAAGACGGGCGGCACAGGCCACGCGCCGCGCTGTATTTCAACGCCCGTACCGGCAGGCAGAATGCGCGGAATGTTCTCTGTAAGCCCGCCGCCCGTGATGTGTGCGAGTCCTTTGATTGTGTTCGCGCCCAGCAAACCTTCGAGCGCGCGAAAGTAGCTTTTGTGCGGGCGCAGGAGTGCGGCGCCGATTGTTTCGTCGAGGGCGGCGAGATGCGTATTGACATCATAGCCGCCGGTTTCAAAAAAGAGTTTGCGGGCGAGCGAGTAGCCGTTGGTGTGTAGCCCTGCGGAGGGCAACGCGAGCACGGCGTCGCCCGTTGCGATATTTTTGCCGTCAATCACTTTCTCTTTATCAACGATGCCTGTGATAAAGCCCGCCACATCATATTCGCCCGCGTTGTAAAAGCCGGGCATCTCGGCGGTTTCGCCGCCCAAGAGCACGCAGCGATTTTCGCGGCAGCCGTTTGCGATGCCTTCGACGATTGACGCGACGATATCGGGCGCGAGTTTTCCGGTGGCGATGTAGTCTAGGAAAAAAAGCGGCCGCGCGCCCTGCACGAGAATGTCGTTGACGCAGTGGTTGACGAGGTCGCGCCCGATGGTGTTGTGCGTGTCGGTGAGAAAAGCGATCTTCAATTTTGTGCCGACGCCGTCAGCCGAAGCGACGAGCACGGGATGGCGCATTTCTGGAAACGCGGCGTCGAACATTCCGCCGAAGCTGCCGATCTCCGTCAACGTGCGTGCATTGAAAGTCGCGCGCGCGCGCTGCTTGATCTTCTCTTTAGCCGTATTCGCGGCGTCAATCGAAACGCCCGCATCACTGTAAGAAATAGATTCGCTCATCAGACTTATTCGTTCACCAACTCAAAGCTTATTAACAGGCTCGTGAATTGATTGCATTAGAGTTTGAAATCCTTTTTATCCTGCGTGTGGCTGCGTGTGGTTAATTCGTCCTGCAATTTTTTGACGTTCTCTTCGGCGGCGGCGCGAGATTGCTTATCAATCGTAATGGTGATGCGTAAGTGATCGCCGCCGCCTGCGCCGTCCGGCAGATATGCAACGGGCAGTTCGATCTGCTGCTTTTCATCGTCGCCGATGAGAATGACGGCGATGCCGCCGTCTTCGATGCGGTCAATCGCGGCGTGAATTCCCTTACTGCTGTGTGCCATATAATATTGTTTTCGTTGTCTTCCTTAAAACCGTTTACGAGTTATCAAACTTACTTGCGCGCTTCTTTCGGCGGGCGTGGCGGTGGGCCGCCGTAGTCTCCGAAATCCACGAAGCCGCGCCGCGCCGAATCGTCTCTTTGCGCTTCGCGTCCGGCGAAAAGTTCGTTCTCTTTGGCTTCGCGCGCCGCTTTGATTTCGTAGCCTTTGCCTTTGGACGTGATGGTTATCTCGCCCTGCAAATCCGTGCGGTATATTTTTACATGAGCGGCGCGCAGGCGATCCAGCGCGTCCTGCGACGGATGCCCGTAGCGATTCTGCGCGCCGTCGGAAATAACAGCGACTTCCGGCTTGACGCGCTGCAAAAACTGTTCGCTCGTCGCATACTTCGAGCCGTGATGCCCGACCTTGAGAATCTTCGCGGCGAGATTCTCGTCTTTACTCATCATGCGCTCTTCGGTTTGCGCTTCGGCATCGCCCGTCAATAGCAGAGAGAAATCGCCGTAGTCCAGACGCGCGACAACGGAATTGGCGTTCGGTTCATTGCCGCCGGAACGCAACTGCGAAGCCGTGAAGAAAGGCTTGATGGGCGCGAGCACATTGATGAACGCGCCGCCGCCGAGATCGAAATTCTTGCCCGGCTCGGCCTGTATGAAAGCCGCGTTGCTTCGCTTTACGGCTTCAAGAAAGTCTTGATAGTTTTTCGTCGTGTTCGTCACGCCGCTATCGAGGACGGCGCGCGTCGGCACGGCGCGAATCACTTCATCAGCCGCGCCGATGTGATCCGCATGGGCGTGTGTCGCAATGAAGAGATCAATACTCTGCACGTTGTAGCGATTCATCGCCGCGAGTATCGCCTTGCCGCTGCCGGGCACGCCCGCATCCACCAGCACGGTCTTGCCCGTCGGCGAAATAATCAAAATCGAATCGCCCTGCCCGACATCCAGCACGTGAACTTGCAGCTCCGCGCCCGATGGCGGCGGCGGTTTCTCTTTCCTGTTCCGCAGCCACACGAAGAGCGCAATGATGGCGGCGACGACCAGCACGATAACGAACACGGCGGGCGCGCACCCGCGTCTTTTTTGCGCCACTAAGATTTACCTCCCACGCTACGATAACCAGCCCGCGCTGAAATATCAACGCCCCTCGAATTTTATAAGCCTCGTTGATGCCTGCAAAACTCTTGACTGTCGGCTTGTTCGGCCACCTCAAGAACGAACATTCGGAGCAGTCGAAAGTAATAGATGTCTTTCTGTTAAACCCGTTTGCTAAAAGTCGCTATTGAGAGTACCTTAGATGTTAGCTGTTTGCCGGTGACAGCTCGTTTTCGTAACCATATCGGTGATTTGGCTTTCTTGCATAAAGCAATCCACTCCTGTTATTCCCGACGTAAAAGTTTCACTCGTAAAGCATACCCCGAATCTCACTTTAGCGAATTAGCGAAGCGATCACGCCCGAAAAATAAATAACACTTAACGATGTCCCGGTTGTGAAAAGCCACAGAGCGCACTGTGCTTTTCACGACAAGCCGACTCTCCGGCGCAGATGAAATATCCAATCTCCAAACAAGGTGATAGGCAAATGAAACCATCAACGGAAGCAAACGAAATCAAAGAAGTTTGCCGGAAGAGTTCATCACGGCGTCAGACCCGGTTGATGCTCATCGCCTCCGGTATGCTGTGGCTGCTTCTGGTCTGTGGCGGGCTTGGGGCGCTTTGGAGCTACGAAAGTGCTCCCGGTGTGGCGGCTAATCCTCCATCTCGTTTGCCTGCGGATAGTGGAATCCAACCCGCCTCAGGCCAGGCGACGCTCGTCATGCTGGTTCACCCGCACTGTCCATGCACGCGCGCGAGCATCGGTGAACTTGCTTTAGTGATGGCGCAAACGCAGGGGCGCGTCAAGGCCTACGTGCTGTTCCTCAAGCCGCAGGGCTTCTCTGACGAATGGGCGAAAAGCGATCTATGGGAGAGCGCGACGGCGATTTCGGGCGTCACTGCCATAGAGGATACGGACGGCACGAAAGCCCGACGCTTTCACGCTGCGACCTCCGGGCAGACCTTTTTGTACGATGCGCGGGGAAATCTTCTCTTCAGCGGCGGCATCACGGCGGCGCGGGGGCATTCGGGCGACAACGCGGGGCGCAGCAGTATCGTTTCGCTCGTCACCGGAGGCGAAGCGGCGCAGACGGAAACCGCTGTTTATGGGTGCGAACTCTTTAACAAAAATTCCGAGTGCCGGATGGGAGAGATGAATCATGCACCAGGTAGCCACTAATCCCGACGCCTTCCTGTCAGTTGAAGGCAGAGCCAAAGACCTCTTCAGCGAGCACCGACAAAGTATCTACGAGCGCACCGACCGTATGTTCGCCGTTCTGATGGTTGTGCAGTGGGTCGCCGGTATCGTCGCCGCCCTTCTGATTTCGCCGCGCACGTGGATCGGTTCGGAAAGCCAGACCCACATCCATATCTGGGCTTCCATCTTCCTCGGCGGCGCAATCAATCTCTTCCCCGTTGCGCTGGCTCTGACACGTCCGGGTAAGCCTTCCACACGTTACTGTATCGCCATCGGGCAGATGCTGATGGGGGCGTTGCTGATTCACTTGAGCGGCGGGCGCATCGAGACGCATTTTCACGTCTTCGGCTCGCTGGCTTTCCTTGCGTTTTATCGTGACTGGCGCGTGCTCCTACCGGCGACACTGGTTGTCGTCGTAGACCATTTCGTGCGCGGAGTTTTCTTCCCGCAATCCGTCTACGGCGTGCTCACGGCGAGCACTTGGCGGGTAGTGGAACACGCCGGTTGGGTCGTCTTCATAGACATTTTCCTCGTCATCTCCTGCTTGCGCGCGACACGCGAGATGCAGGCCATCGCCGGGCGAACGGCGGCGCTGGAGATTAGCGAAGAGCGTTTTAGAAATCTTGTCGAAACACTGCCCTTCGTTGTTTACGAAGTCGAACCACAGCCTCCGTATACTCCAATCTATATTAGTTCCAAAATTGAATCATTCGGTTATCCGCTGGCTGATTGGTTTAACCAGCCGGATTTGTGGACTAGAATTATTCACCCTGGCGACCGCGAATGGGTTCTTCAGGCGACCGAAGAAAGGATGCTTCAAACCCGCGAAAATGAATACGAATATCGCATTACCTGCGGCGATGGAAAAACTCGCTGGATTTACGATAAAGGGCGTTTCATTTTCGACAAAGAAAACAATCCGATTCGCTGGCAAGGGATAATGCTCGACATTACCGAGCGCAAGCGCACCGAAGATGAACTGGGGCAGAGCCAGAAATGGCTGGCGGCGATGTTTGAGGCGTCGCAGGACGGTATCCTTGTCGAAGAAAGTGAGCACATAGTTTTTGTTAATCAGCGTTTCCTGCAAATGTACGGTTACACTGATTCGCGCGAAGTGATCGGAAAGCACCCTTCGCATTTTCTGACACCCGAAGACAACGCGCGAATGATGGAATACGGAAGAAAACGCGCGCGGGGCGAAACGGTTCCGACTGTTTATGAATTTAACGGAGTCAGCATAGACGGCACGACAATAGAGTTAGAAGCCTCGATTTCGACTTTTACCAGCAACGGCAAGTTGTATATCGTGACGGCGCAGAAAGACATCACCGAACGCAAACAGGCGGAAGAAATACTACGAAATTCCGAAGAACAGCACCGGCTTTTATTTGAAAGCAATCCACAGCCAGCCTATGTTTATGATATTGAAACATTTGAATTTCTCGCCGTTAACGAGGCGGCGGTTCGCCATTACGGTTATTCGCGGGAAGAATTTCTTACCGTTGTTACGATGAAAGATATTCGCCCGGTCGAAGATATTCCTTTCTTCCTTGAGAGAGTTTCAAAGATTAGCCCGCACCGGAATATAATACTGGCTCCGTCGAGGCATCAGAAGAAGGATGGAACGGTCATAAATGTGGAAATCACTTCACAGGTATTGGAATTTGACGGCAGATCCGCCGAGATTGTTCTCGTCAACGATGTTACCGAGCGCAAACGGGCGGAAACCGAACGCCAGGTCAGCGCGGAAATAATCCAGAGCGTCGTTACGACAACTAATCTCGATGAATTGTTCAAGGTCGCTCACCAGTCAATCAGCAAACTTCTCTACGCGGAGAACTTCTTCATCGCTCTCCATAACCCGACCACCGATTTGATTCATTTTGAGTATTGGGTTGACGAAGTTGACCCTGTACCGTCGCCAAGTCCCATCGGCAAAGGATTCACCAGTTATGTATTGCATACTGGACAACCGTTCCTGATAACGGAAGAGATTAGAGACCGGATGTATGAGCGAGGCGAAGTCGAGCATAGCGGAACTAACTGTGCTTCATGGCTGGGTGTTCCACTGCGAACGCCCTCGCGT
Organism: Pyrinomonadaceae bacterium; assembly: GCA_046262295.1. Taxonomy (GTDB): domain Bacteria; phylum Acidobacteriota; class Blastocatellia; order Pyrinomonadales; family Pyrinomonadaceae; genus JBHENC01. The sequence continues at coordinate 95,854 of JBHENC010000002.1, forward strand.
ACCATCGGCGTGCTGGCGGTGCAGTATTACGAAAAGGAAAATGCTTACAACCAGCGCGATTTGGAGTTGCTAGCCTCGGTCGGAGACCAGCTTGCTTTGGCTATCGAGCGCAAGCAAACTGAAATAGAACTCCAAACGCGAGAGGCGCAACTCATCGAAGCGCAACAGATCGCTCATCTGGGCAATTGGGAATGGGACATTGCGGCAAATAAAGTAACTTGGTCGGACGAGGAATATCGTATTTTTGGTCTTGAGCCGCAAGAGTTCGTCGCAACATACGAAGCATACTTGAATTGCGTTCATCCTGATGATCGGGAGTCGGTCGCAGATATAATCGGAAAGGCTATGCAGGATAAAAAGTATCCAGACTTTGACCACCGCATCATTCGTCCTGACGGAGAAGTGCGGGTGATTCACGCCAGCGGAAAAATCACTCTCGACGAATCCGGTAATCCGACAAAAATGCTCGGCACGATACAGGACATCACCGAACGTAAGCGCATTGAAGAAGAACTCGAAAAGACGCGTGATGCGGCGTTGGAATCAACACGACTCAAATCGGAATTCCTTGCGAACATGAGCCACGAGATCAGAACGCCGATGAACGGCGTGATGGGCATGACGGGGTTGCTGTTGGACAGCGACTTGACCGATGAGCAGCGCGATTTCACCGAAACTATCCGGTCTAGCAGTGAGAGTTTGCTGACCGTCATCAACGACATTCTCGATTTCTCGAAGATCGAAGCGGGCAAACTGCATTTTGAAAGGTTGGATTTCGACGTGCGCGGTGGCATCGAATCAACGGTGGAACTACTCGCCGAACGAGCGCAAGCTAAAAATATCGAACTGGCATCGCTCGTTGACCGCAACGTGCCGACGCAAGTGCGCGGCGATGCCGGACGGCTCCGGCAGGTGCTCGTCAATCTCGTCAGCAACGCGGTGAAGTTTACGGAAGCGGGCGAAGTCACCGTTTGCGCTAAGAAAGAGAGCGAGACGGATACTCATGTCACCATTCGTTATGCGGTGAGCGATACCGGCATCGGCATCTCGCCGGAAGCGCAGCAGCGGTTGTTTCAGGCCTTCGTGCAAGCCGACGGCTCGACGACGCGCAAGTATGGCGGGACAGGTTTAGGTCTTGCCATCTCCAAACAACTCGTCGAACTGATGGGCGGCGAGATCGGCGTTGAAAGCGAAATCGGACGAGGCTCGACCTTCTGGTTCACCGCTCGATTGGAGAAACCATCGGATGAGATTCAAGCTGCAACGCCGCAGCCGCTTGACGACTTGCATGGCTTGCGTGTGCTCGTGGTAGACGACAACGCGATGAACCGGCAGATTCTAATTCATCAAACGACTTCGTGGGGCATGATTGCCGTCGAAGCCGGAAGCGGCGTGGAGGCTCTGGAATCCCTCCGCGCGGCGAGTGCCAAGGGCGAACCTTTCGATGTTGCGCTGTTGGATTTCCAAATGCCCGGCATGGACGGATTCGAGTTGACGCGCTTAATCAAAACAGATGCGGAGATTGCCAGCGTGCGGCTCGTTTTGATGCCTTCTTTCGGCAATCGCGGCGACGGACAACTCGCACGTAAAATGGGAATCGCAGCCTATCTGATGAAGCCCGTCCGCCAGTCGCAACTATTCGATTGCCTTACGACCGTCATGGCCGAAACCGGAGCCGATGCGCCGAAAACGCCGCAAGCGAGCCGACTCGTCACACGCCACTCTTTGAAAGAAACCATGAATACCTCGCGCACGCGCATCCTGATCGCCGAAGATAATCTGGTCAATCAGAAGGTAGCAATCCGGCAGGTGGCAAAGCTCGGCTACACGGCGGATATTGTTGGAAACGGACAGGAGGCGCTCGAAGCATTAACGGCGATTCCATATCACATTGTCTTAATGGACTGCCAGATGCCGTTGATGGATGGATTTGAAGCGACGCGGGAAATTCGGCGGCGCGAAGGCGAAAGCAAACACACCGTTATTATTGCGATGACGGCGAACGCGCTGGAAGGCGACCGCGATAAATGCCTCGCCGCCGGAATGGACGATTATTTGAGCAAGCCGGTCAAGGTTGAAGAACTACAACAAACGCTGGAGCGCTGGCAAAACTCATTCGCCATTGACGCGACGACGGATAGCGTAGAGCATAATTCGACAATGGAACACAACTCGCCTCCGGTTGATATGGAACGCCTGCTTGATGTTGCGAACGGCGATGAAGAACTTTTGCGGGAACTAATTGAGCTTTCGCTGCAACAGGTCTCCGATGATGTCGTGAAACTTAGAACTGCCATCGAAGCGGAGGCGGCGGACGATGTGAATCGTCTCGCTCATACGAATGTCGGCGGGTGCGCCACCTGCGGCATGGACGCGCTCTCTGCGCTGATGCGCAAGCTTGAAGAGATGGGGCAGGCCAATCAACTGGCGGGCGCAGCGGCTGTGGTCGCCGAAGTTGAACGAGAATTTGAGCGCACCAAAACATTTCTCCGGGATTCGTTGAAGTTAGAGGTGAATGCATGAAGAAGATCGTCGTTGTCGAAGATAGTCAAGCTCTTCGTTTTCTCAGGCATCTCTTTTAGTATTCCTTCCGCGCGCCAGCCTGCGGCGAACCGGTCAATCACATCAATGACGCGCATACGCATTCCACGAATGCACGGACGCCCGCCGCACTGCTCTAAATCAATGATGATTTTATTAAGCGTCTCCCGACGGCACGGGTTCGCGTTCGCGTGCGAACATGGTTTCGGCAGCGCGCGTGATGGCGGTCGGATAACGCCCCGTCCAGCAGGCGACGCACGATGCGTCCGTGCGTATGCCGGTGGCTTCGAGCATTCCTTCGAGCGAGAGATAGCCTAGTGAATCCGCTTCGATGAAGCGGCGAATCTCTTCCGTGCTCATATTTGCGCCGATGAGGTCGGATTTGTTCGGTGTGTCCACCCCGTAGTAACACGGACTCAAGGTCGGCGGGCAACTGATTCTCAGATGGACTTCGCGCGCTCCGGCTTCTCTGACCATGCGGACGATTTTCTTTGACGTTGTGCCGCGCACAATCGAATCGTCAATCAACACAACGCTGCGGCCTTCGATGAGGTCGCGCACCGGATTGAGTTTGATGCGGACGCCGAAGCTGCGTATGGACTGCTTGGGTTCGATGAAAGTGCGCCCGACGTAGTGGTTACGCACGAGTCCCTGACGATAGTTGATGCCGGACTGCGCGGCATAGCCAATGGCCGCCGCCACACCTGAATCGGGCACGGGCACGACGATGTCTGCGTTCGCCGGATGCTCAAGGGCGAGACGCTTGCCCATCTTGTGGCGCGATTCGTTGACGGAGCGCCCGAAGATTTTAGAGTCAGGGCGCGCGAAATAGACGTGCTCGAAGATGCACATCGAATGGGGTCGGGCGGGAAGTTGATGGAATGAATGAAGGCCGTTTGCATCAATCACGATTATCTCGCCGGGTTCGACATCGCGCACATAGCGCGCGTCAATCAAATCGAAGGCGCACGTCTCAGATGCAATGACCCACGCATCACCGAGTCGTCCGACGGCCAGCGGGCGAAAGCCGCGCGGATCGCGCACTGCAATCAGGGCGTCGGGCGTCAGGAATAGCATTGAGAACGCGCCTTCGGTTTCGCACAGCACTTCGGAGATGGCTTCCGTTATCGAAGCAGCATTTGAACGCGCGACGCCGTGCAGGATAACTTCCGTGTCGGAGGTTGAAGAAAAGATCGCGCCCGCGCGTTCCAGCTTTTTGCGTTCCTCGCTGGCGAACGGCAAATTGCCGTTATGACAGACAGCGATTTGCCCGTGCTGGCAGGCGACGAGAAAAGGCTGTGCTTCGCGCACCGAGACTTCGCCGGAAGTCGAATACCGCACGTGGCCGATGGCCGCCGCTCCCGGCAGATAATCGAGCGCCGTTTGATCGAACACATCCGAGACGAGTCCCATCGCGCGATGCGAACGCAGCTCTCCGCCGTCGCTCGAAACGATGCCGCAGGATTCCTGTCCTCTGTGTTGCAGCGCATAGAGCCCGAGATAAGTCAGACGCGCGCTCTCGGCATGGCCGAAGACGCCGAAGACGCCGCACTCGTCACGAAATTTATCGGTCAGGGAATCGTTCAATGGCATTGCTTTAACTTAAATTTAACGGTGGCTTTTCGCCGCGTGGTCGTTAACGGGTTTTGCTGCTTTTGAGCTTAGTAAACAATCGCCCGCGCCGCAAGCGAAGACGGTCAAAAGCGGGACAGGTTAAAGCGAGTGCGCGAGTTGAAAGATGAACGAACGCTTTGCCCTGTGCCACCTTCTGGCCGGAGGGCTTTGCGATGCGTCCTTTCATAAATGGGCGCGGCTTCGTTATGATGTCTAAAATTCGTAAAAGAGTAAGGACATTAAAAATGGACAAAATCGAAGTTTACGGCGCGGGCTGGTGCGGCGACACCAAGCGCACGCTCAAGCAACTGGACACGCTCGGCGTGGAATACAAATACATAGACGTCGAACAGGACGCGCAGGCTTCCCAGTGGGTGAAGGATCAAAACAACGGCAAAGAACGCAAGCCGACAGTCAAACTAGGCGACCAAATTCTCTCCGTGCCGACGGACGAGGACTTGGAAGCGGCGTTACGTAGCAAAGGGCTGGTCAGTCAACCTTAATAAATTAATCCTTATTGTCAAACGGGAACGAAGCCGCGTTTGCGTTGATTAATATAAAAAGTGAGCACGCGAAGCTTTACTTCAAACTTAATCATCAACTGCCTGCGGGCGGCGCTGGTGCTGGCGCTGGTCGGCGCGGGCTGGGCGATTTATCGCACTTTGCCGCCCGGCGCGTCAATCGCAACGAACGGTGCAGGCAGTCGCACGACGCTCGTTATATTCTTGCGCCGCCCGTTTGATGAAAGCGCCGAAACGCCTCTGAGTGTGCCGGTGGAACTTTATCCGGTTGATGTCGCGGCGATGCGGCGCGAGTTTTTCGATCCCGATAATCGTCGCGCCGAACGTCGCACAGGGATGCGCTTCGACGATTTTCTGGCGCGCCGGATGGCGGGGCGGCCTCCCGTCGCCACGCGCTTTGACGAACACGGGCAAACGATGGTGACGATCGCTCCCGGCAAATGGTGGGTTCACGCGACGCTCACGGGCGCGCAAAATCTGGAATGGCGCGTGCCCGTCAACGTCTCCGGCCGCGAACAATCAATTGAACTCACGCCCGCCAACGCCTACGCCCGCACCGAGAGTTTTTGAAAAATAGTTTTTAGTTTCGAGTTTCAGCAAGATCAGTAACTTGAAAGTGTTTACTCAAAACTAAAAACTCGAAACTAAAAACTATTCCCATGCTTGCATTGCGTTACGCAAATAAAGCTTTGAGTGTTGCAGACGTTGCGAAGCCGCGTGACGAAGGCGAGGCGATTGTGCGCGTCACTCTCTCCGGCATCTGCAATACGGACGTGGAGATTGCGCTTGGCTATGCGGGCTTTCAAGGAACGCTCGGACATGAATTTGTCGGCGTGGTGGAAAGCGTGCCGCCGGATTTTCGGGACTTAACGGGGCGGCGCGTCGTGGGCGAAATCAACGCCGGTTGCGAGCGGTGCGCTTTATGCGCGGTGGGCGATCCGCGCCATTGCCGGCAACGCACGGTGCTCGGTATCGTTAATCGTGACGGGGCGCACGCCGAATTCCTGCGTCTGCCCGCCATCAATCTGTTGCCTGTGCCCGATGAGATTACAGATGAGCGAGCCGTGTTTACCGAACCGCTGGCGGCGGCGATTGGCATTACGGAGCGCGTCGAGTTGACGACGGAAACAACTCTCGCGGTGATCGGCGACGGCAAACTCGGCCTGCTGTGCGCGCAGGCGATTCACGCTCTCACAGGCGCACGTGTGGCGCTCGTCGGAAAGCACGCGGAGAAGCTCGGCATCGCGGGGCGGCGCGGAATTGAAACCGTGCTGCTTGATGAAGCGAGCAAGCGGCCTCGCGCATTCGATGTAGTTGTCGAAGCGTCGGGCGCGGAAGAGGGGTTTGCGCTCGCGCTCGATCTGTTGCGTCCGCGCGGGACGTTGGTTTTGAAATCGACTTTTCATGGCACGACGAAAATGGATTCGGCGCGCATCGTGGTTGATGAAATCGCGGTCGTCGGCTCGCGTTGCGGACGCTTCGCTCCCGCGCTCGAACTGCTCAAAGGCGACGCCGTTGATGTCGAAAGTTTAATCAGCGAAGACTACGCCCTACGCGACGGCGTCCGCGCCATGCGCCGCGCCACCGAAAAGGGTGTTATCAAAATACTGCTCAAACCATGAAAGTCAGGAGTCATGAGTCTGGAGTGATGAGACAGAAAAACTTTGCTTTCGACTCCTGACTCCAGACTTCAGACTCGTGACTCTTTCCCATGCGCCTTAGAAAAAACTTAGCGGCTGACGGCGCGCTCGTGCTGACGACGCTCGTGTGGGGTTCGACCTTTGTGATGGCGAAGGACGTGCTGGAGCGTTGGCCGCCCGTCGCGTATCTGGCGTTTCGGTTTGCGTTGGCGGCATTGATCTTGCTGGCGTTATTTGGCAGGCGTTTGGCGCGGGCAGGGCGCGAGGAGTGGAAAGCGGGCGCGGCACTGGGGGTTCTGATCGGAGCCGGTTTTGCGTTTCAGACCGTCGGGCAAGTTTATACGACGCCCTCCAACTCCGCTTTCATCACGGGTCTGACAACGCCGCTTGTACCATTCATCGCCTTCCTCTTGCTGCGCGTGCGCCCGAACTTTGAAAATCTGATCGGCGTCGTGCTGGCTTCTATCGGCGGCGTGCTGATTCTCGCGCCGAAGGATGCGAGCGTGAACGTCGGCGATCTGTTAACACTCGGCTGCACGGCGCTGTTCGCCACGCACATCACGCTGCTCAGCGTTTACTCGAAACGCTTCGACGCGCGACAGTTGACCGTTTTGCAGATTACGGTCGCGGCATCTATTTTCGTTCTCATCTGGCTGTGCCTGCGCGCGAGTGTTCAGATTTTTCCGCAGGATGCCGTACCGCTCATTGTGCGACGCGAAACCGTGCCGCTCGTGTGGAGCGTGCGCGTCGTATGGCAGGAAATTTATCTGGCGATTGTCGCAACGGTCGGAACATTTCTGACGTGGACGTGGGCACAAGGGCGAATGTCTGCGACGCACGCCGCGATTATCTTTAGCCTCGAGCCGGTGTTTGCCACCTTAATCGCCGTCATAGTGCGCGGCTCGCAAGAGTGGGCGGGCGGACGCGCGAACTGGGGCGCACTGTTGATTCTCGCGGGCGTCGTCGTGTCGGAATTGCGTTTGCGCCGGAAGCGCGAATCCGTCGCGGGCATAAATAATGCGGGGACGAATGATCTTGATGATGAGGACATCCGCCTCGAAGCGCAGAATGTAGATTGAGCTTCGGGCAATGCCCTTTGAATATATTCGCGCGGGCTTTCCGGCACTCCGCTTTGCGGCGCGCTCTCTATTTCGTTATACTCAAGGCTTCTCGCTTCTACGACAGAAGTCTTATCCGGCGCTTAATCAATTCATTGTGAAACGATCTTTCGCGTCAGAGATGTCGGGCACGGTTCTCAATAGGCGGTACAAAAGTTATGTTAAAGCTTCCTGAAGGTCAAACGACGCCCGCAGAGCGCGACATTCTGCGCAAACTGCGTGTGTGGATTATGGCGCTCGGCGCGATGTGTCTGGTGACGGGCATCGGCATTGGTGCGATGCTTGCCGGACGCCCCTTGAGTGCGCAAAGCGAAGCGCAGATTGCGCGAGCGCCGGAAGCTCTCTCCGCTTCTTTCGTTGAAATCGCACGGCGCGTCGAACCGGCGGTCGTCAACATTGATACGAAGATTGCGCCGCCGGAGATGGCCGCTGGTGACGACGAAGATAAAGAGGATCAGCCGTCGGCCGCCAACAAATCTTTGCTCGATATGTTCCGGCGGCGGCAACGTCCGGCGCGCGGCGTCGGCTCCGGCTTCATCGTCGATGCGAAGGGATTTATTCTAACCAACCAGCACGTCGTCGAAGGCGCATCGCGGATTGTCATTCGCTTACAGTCGGGTGAAGAGTTTCCCGGACGTGTTATCGGCGTGGACGAAGAGACGGATGTCGCAGTCGTCAAGGTTGATGCGCCGCGCGATCTGCCCGTCGTCAAGCTTGGCGATTCAAACGGCGCACAGGTCGGCGATTGGGTGCTTGCCATCGGCTCGCCATTCGGCCTTGACCAGACCGTGACCGCCGGAATTATCTCCACCAAAGAGCGCAGCGATCCGGCGCACTTCACCAGCTTTCAGCAGTTTCTACAAACCGATGCGGCGATTAATCGCGGCAACAGCGGCGGCCCGCTCGTCAATATGCGCGGCGAAGTAATCGGCATCAACTCGCAGATCGCAACCTCGACGGGCGATTACAACGGCATCGGCTTTGCGCTTCCGGCCACCGCCGCAGATTTTGTTTACAAACAGATCGTTGCGACGGGCAAGGTGAAGCGCGGCTATCTGGGAATCAATCTCGAAGACGTGAAGGGGCCATATGCGCGCGTCTACGGATTGCCGGAAGCAAAGGGCGTGATCGTCACCAATCTGGCGGGCGCGCAAAGCCCTGCGGCCAAAGCGGGCTTGCAGGCCGGAGACGTGATTGTTGAACTGAACAATCAGCCGGTGATTAACGCGCAGGATTTGATTAATAGAGTGTCGGCGGTCGCCGTCGGGCAGACCGTACAGCTAACTTATTTGCGCGATACTGCGACCGGCAGCAAGCTTGAACGGCGCACGGCCAGCGTCGCCGTCGGCGAGCGTCCGGCCTCTTTAACGGCTTCGCGCGCCGAAGAGGAAACGCCCGCGTCAAAGAATCCGAAAAAGCCCGTAAGCGATAAACTGCCGCTCGGCATCACGCTGGCGGAATTGACACCGCAACTCGTCGCGGAGAAAAACTTAACGGGCGTGCGCGGCCTGCTGGTCAAAGACGTTGACCCGAACGGCATCGCCGCCGACGTGCGTTTGGCCGGAGGCCAGCCCGCCATCCGCGAAGGCGATGTTATTCAACGCATCAACCGCGTGCCCGTCGCCACGCTCGAAGATTTCCGGCGCGTCGCCGGTGCGCTTAAACCCGGCGATGCCATTGTTCTAAACATCGCCACCTACAACGAAGGCTCGGATCGCGTCATTCAACGCATCGTGCAATTCACATATCAATGACACTCAGTAGTCAATTTTCAGTTTTTAGTTTTCAGCAAATGCGGCAACGAAAAACGGGACTAATGACTACTGACTGATAACTGACGACTGATTACTGACTACTCCTTATGGCACAAGCTCGAAAAGCTCTCGGCAAAAGAAGCGCGGAAAATTCGCGCGGGCAAAAAACTGCGGCACGCACTTCTACGGGCGTTAAAACATATCGCAACTATATCGGCGGCGAATGGGTTGCGGCCTCTTCCGGCGAAACGTTCGAGAATCTTAATCCGGCGGATACGCGCGACGTGGTTGGCCGTTTTCCGCTCTCGATGCAGGAAGATGTTGACCGCGCGGTTGACGCCGCCCGCAACGCCTTCAACAATTGGCGACGCACGCCCGCGCCGCGCCGCGCCGAAATCCTTTTTCGTCTGGGCGAGATTCTCATACGCAACAAAGAGCGTTACGCCGCAGAAATGACGCGCGAGATGGGCAAGGTCTTAAAAGAGACCGGCGGCGACGTGCAGGAAGCGATTGATTGCACGTACTACACGGCAGGCGAAGGCCGCCGCTTGCACGGTTTCACGACGCCCGCCGAAATGCCTGACAAGTTTGCGATGTGCGTGCGCCAGCCCGTCGGCCTTTGCGGTTTGATTACGCCCTGGAATTTTCCGATGGCGATTCCGAGCTGGAAGCTGATTCCGGCGCTCGTCTGCGGCAACACCGTCGTCATCAAACCCGCCGAAGATACGCCGCTCTCTACTTACAATTTAGTCAAAGCCTGCGAGGAAGCGGGCGTGCCCGCAGGCGTCGTTAATCTCGTCACGGGCTACGGCGAAGCGGCGGGCGCGCCCATCACGAATCATTCGGCGCTGCGTTTAATCTCTTTCACCGGGTCGACAGAAACCGGGCGCATCGTCGCCAGCGCGTGCGCCGAACGAAACGCCATCTGCTCGCTCGAGATGGGCGGCAAAAACGTCATCATCGTGATGGACGACGCCGACGTTGACTTGGCTGTCGAAGGCGCGGTGTGGGGCGCGTTCGGCACTTCAGGCCAACGCTGCACGGCCTCTTCGCGCCTCGTCGTACACAGAAAAGTTTACAAGCAGTTCGTGCAAAAGCTCGTCGCGCGCGCGCAGGCGTTGCGCGTTGGGGATGGCTCTGATGCGAAGATTGACATGGGGCCGGTCATCAACGCCGACGCCGTCCATAAAATCATGGGCTACATCGAAATCGGCGAACGCGAAGACGGCGCGAAACTAGCAACGGGCGGCAAGCGCTTGGACAAAGGCGCGCACGCGCACGGCTACTTTATAGAGCCGACTGTCTTCACGGATGTCGCGCCCGATATGCGTATCGCGCAGGAAGAAATCTTCGGCCCCGTCACGTCCGTGATTCCGACAAGCTCCCTCGAAGAAGCCGTCGAAATCGCCAACGGCGTGCGCTATGGCCTCTCCGCCGCGATTTACACGAAGGATGTCAGCCGCGCTTTCCACGCAATGAACGAAATGTATACCGGCATCTTTTACGTCAATGCTTCGACCATCGGCGCGGAAGTTCACCTGCCGTTCGGCGGCACGAAAGCCACCGGCAACGGCCACCGCGAAGCGGGCACGCAGGTTCTGGATATCTTCACCGAATGGAAATCCGTTTACGTTGATTACAGCGGCAAGCTGCAACGCGCGCAGATAGACGAAATCAATGGCATCGGCTGAAAAAGAAGATGCTGGATGTTAGATGTCAGATATTAGCCTGAAAGCCAAAGTCCAGATAAAGAGTCACCGTGACTTGGTGGTATGGCAGAAGGCGATGGACTTGGTTGAAGCGATTTACACAGCCAGCAGGACTTTTCCGAAAGATGAAACGTATGGCTTAGTAAGCCAGATGCGACGCGCTGCCGTCTCGATTCCTGCCAATGTTGCGGAAGGTCAAGGCAGAAGATTGCCGGGAGAGTTTCAGCAATTTCTGGCAAATGCAAGAGGGTCTTTGTGGGAATTAGACACACACTTGGAATTGGCTTTACGTCTTAAATACATTAATAGCGAGCAGTACAATGTGGTACGTGTAAAGCTCGATGAGGTTGGACGCTTGCTCAACGGGCTGCTCCGTTCCATAGCTTCTAACATCTAACATCTGATATCTAACATCTGGAGTGAATAATGATTGTCGGACTACCGAAGGAAATCAAGGACAACGAATATCGGGTCGGGCTGACGCCTGCGGGCGTGCGTGCGCTAACAGATGCCGGACACAAGGTCGTCGTCGAACGAAGTGCGGGCGAAGGCTCTGGCTTCGGCAACGACCTTTACGAACGCGCGGGCGCGAGCCTGCTCGATTCGCCGGATGAAGTGTGGCAGCAGGCCGACATGATCGTTAAAGTCAAAGAACCGATTGCGCCCGAATACCCGCGTATGCGCGAAGGCCAACTGCTTTTTACTTATCTGCACCTCGCGCCCGATTTGGAATTGACGAAGCAATTGTTAGAGCGCAAGGTCACAGGCATTGCGTATGAGACGATCACAGACCGGCGCGGCGGCTTGCCGCTGCTTACGCCGATGTCGGAAGTTGCCGGGCGCATGGCGATTCAGGTCGGCGCGCAGTATTTAGAGAAGATGGGCGGCGGGCGCGGCGTGCTGTTGGGCGGCGTGCCGGGAGTTCCGGCGGCGCGTGTCGTCATCATCGGCGGCGGCATCGTCGGCACAAACGCCGCGAAGATGGCCGTCGGCATGGGCGCACAGGTCACTATCATTGACAACAACCTCGATCGCCTGCGCGAACTCGACGACATCTTTTTATCGCGCATCACGACGCTCGCTTCTTCCGCCTACATGATTCACGATGCCATCTCGCACGCTGATTTGATTGTCGGCGCGGTGCTCGTGCCGGGCGCGGCGGCTCCCAGATTAGTCACGCGCGGTATGCTCAAAGACGTGCCGGACGGCGCGGTGATTGTTGACGTGGCGGTGGATCAGGGCGGCTGCATCGAGACGACTCACCCGACGACGCATTCCGACCCGACCTATTACGTCGAGGGCGTGCTGCACTACTGCGTCGCCAATATGCCCGGCGCTGTGCCGCGCACCTCCACGTTCGCGTTGACCAATGCCACGCTGCCCTACGCGCTGAAACTTGCCAATAAAGGTTTCGTCGAAGCCATCAACGGCGACGAAGGATTAAAAGCGGGCGTTAACACTTACGCCGGAAAGCTCACTTATGAAGCCGTCGCGCTTTCGCAGAATCTCGAATACACATCGCTTGACAGCATGATGAGCGGCGGCGCAAACGCGAAGTCCGATGGTTCTTCTGCAACAAGCGCATCGTCGTCTGCCTCCACGCGAAGCGGGGCGTAATTCGCCGCACCTTCGCAACACAAGAGAATTAACTTGCGTAGACGTAGATATGAAAAGAGGCTACTCAATTGAGTAGCCTCTTTTCTATTTGTGCGTTTCGAGTGCGAATCGTTTACACCGCTTTAAGCAGCAGCCGTGTAAGGCAGTCTGTGAGTTCTTCCGGGCGCACGGGTTTAGCCAGATAAACGTCTGCGCGCTCGTCCGCTTCATGAGATGAATCCGCACGCTCCAGACCGCTCAACAGAATGATCGGCAGTTGTTTGAGCTTGGGATGTTTGCGCAAAAAGCGGCACAGCTCATAACCGTTCAGGTGCGGCATAATTGCATCCGTCACCACCGCATCAATCCCGCCCGCGAGCGCCGCCTTCATCGCTTCTAGTCCGTCCGCCGCAGCAATTACCTTGTAACCGTCGCGCTGCAACGTCACTTCCAGATAACGTCGTATCGAGCGGTCATCTTCGGCGAGCAGTACCGTGCTGCGCGCCGCGCTCGCTTCAATTACAGTCGGCTCTGACGCAATCGTGGCGCGGTGTGTTTCCGGCGTGCCTGCGGTCTTCTCTAAATTGTTCATGGGAATCAGCTACCTCACAGGCTCGGCCATCCCGCGCGCTTGAGCAATGCTCTTATCTGTTGAACAAAGCAAAGGATGTGCCCTATGTTTAATCGAACCGTAGATGTGTCGGAAGATGCGCCGAAAGTCAACGGTTTATTCGGGGATATGTATTGGTGCGAGAGAGACTTACAAACCTTCGCGGCGGCGGCGGAAGGGATTTTGCCGGAATGCATCCGACCTCAAACAGCTTACGCTTGCCCGCAGTGTTTTGTCAATTTGAACACTATTGGTCAATCAAAAAGCCCGTAAAGATAAAGAGAAGTAGCGCACTGTTTTGACTTGAATCAGCGATTAAAGAGAAAGCGTAAAAGCTCACGCGGGCGCGGATTGCGGCTCTCGCAAAAGGGAGTCGTGCGGGTCTTCAGAGCGAATGCGGCCTCGCCTATGATATACTAAAGTTTTTGTTGGTTGCACCTGCTTATTAACAGGTGCATCTGATTTAATGAAAGCGTGCGTGCCGGTAGAAAAGCGGGTGGTTGGCGATCAAACGGCGGGCGCTTTCCGGGATGTGAACTAAGATGTACGAATTCGCTGTTGCTCCGGCCGTGACGCAGATACGCCGTCGCGGTGTCGTTATCACGGACGTTGCGCCGCAGAGCCTTGCCGCCGAATTAGAGTTGGCGGCGGGCGACCGCATCGTTAAAGTCAACGGGCGCGTGGTGCGCGATTATCTAGACTTTCGTTTTCAAACGGGCGGCGAAACCGAACTCGTCCTTGAGGTTCGCAAGCCGAACGGCGAAGATTGGGAGCTTGATATAGAGCGCGACGAAGGCGAAGACTTCGGCCTCAATTTCGAGCAGATCGTGCCGCGCCAGTGCGCCAACGAATGTTTGTTCTGCTTCTGCAAAGGCAACCCGGAAACCGCACGCCCTTCGCTCTTTATACGCGACGAAGACATCCGCCTCTCTTTCCTTTATGGCAACTACACGACGCTTACTTCGATCACCGAAGACGAGATGCGCCGCGTCGTCGAGCAGCGTCTCACGCCGCAGTACGTCTCCGTTCACGCGACGGATTTGGACGTGCGCGCACATCTTTTGGGAATTGATAAAAAGCGCGCCGACATCAGCGCGAAGATGGCGCGGATGCTCGACGCAGGCATAGAGATTCACGCGCAGGTGGTCTTGTGCCCGGAGATCAACGACGGCGAGATTCTGCGGCGCACGGTTGAAGATTTAGCGAAATTCCATCCGCAGGTTAAGAGCGTCGCCATCGTGCCGCTCGGCCTGACGCGCTACAACACGGATGAGAGATTGACGCCCGTCACCGAAGAGTTTTGCCGCCGCACGATTGAAGAGCTTAAACCTTTGCAAAAAGATTTGCGTGCGCGGCTCGGCACAACCTTCGCTTTTCTCGGAGATGAAATTTACCTGCGCGCCGGATTGCCTGTGCCCGCCCGCGCGCACTACGGCGATTACCCGCAGATCGAAGACGGCATCGGAATGGTGCGTTCCTTCCGCGAACAGTTCAGCGCGCTCGAACGCAAACTCGCCCGCCGCCCGCCGAGCAGAGAAGCGGCAACCAAACTTTTCGGAACGGTGCTGACCGGCGAACTGTTTGCGCCAATCTTAAAGGAGTCGCTTGATCGTTTGAACGAACGCTTCGGCACGCGCTTTCATGTAGCGGCGGTTGAGAATCAGTATTTCGGCGGTGATGTCGCCGTCGCAGGGCTTTTGACAGGCTCTGATCTGTTGGCCGCGCGCGACCGTGTTCGTGGCGACTTTGTGGTTATTCCGGGCGCTGCCGTTAAATCCGACGAAGCGATACTGCTCGATGGCATGACGCTCGCGGAGCTTGAAAACAAATTCAAACTTCCGGTTCATGCGCTCGATTCGGAAGCCTTCGCGCGAATGGTCTTTCATCCAGCGGCGAACTGAATGAGCCAGCCTGAAGCAAAAAATAATCGCCCCCCTGAAACGCACGGCAAGAAAATTTTAGATGTCGGCTGCGGGCGCAACAAGCATCCGGGAGCCGTCGGCATGGACATCAATCCGGCGACGGATGCCGACGTGATACATGATCTGGGCATCGTGCCGTATCCGTTCCCCGATGATGAATTCGATGAAGTTGTCAGCAACCACGTCATCGAACACGTGCCCGACCCGATGATGTTCGTTGCAGAACTTTACCGCATCACCAAATCCGGCGGGCGCATCAAACTGCTCACGCCGCACTACACCAACCCGGACTGGCCGAACGATCTCACGCATCGCAATCACCTCAACAGCTACTCCTTTCAAAACTTCATTCCCGAACGCCAGCTCTTCGCCTTCTACACAACTGCGAAATTAAAACCCGTCCGCCTCTACGTCAGCCTGCTGAATCTATGGCGCGCGCTCGGCTTGGAATTTATTGTTAACTTAGATCAACGCTGGCCTGCACTACGTTTTACGCGCAAGTTCTGGGAGCAATATTTAAGCGGCATTTTTCGCGGCAAAGAGTTGCAATTCGAGTTTGAGATAATTAAGACGTCAACGATTAATAAAGTTGAAGCTGCCCGTAAATGATTCGACGGGCTGATTGGCGGGCGACAGCGATCTTATTACAAAAAGGCGCGGTAGTCCTCAAGAGACTACCGCGCCTTAAATATTAGTGGCGATTTGAAAGTCGGATTTTGATCCTGCTTAAATCTTCACTAGAAGATCAGCTTCACTTGGTAGCGAACAACACGTCCGCCGCCGCTTGTGTTGACTGTATCGGGATTCAAAAAGAATCCCTGAGTCAGTGTGTTCGCACTGGAGTTGATACTGCCAGTGCCGCCAGCGCCGGTGCCGAAATTCGGATGATTGAATGCGTTGAAAAGTTCGGCGCGAGCTTCGATTGACGTTGTTTCGCCAACGCGCGTCCGTTTCAGCAACGTCAAGTTGGTGTTTCTGAAGCCCGGTGAGCGTTCGGTGTTGCGCCCAAGAGAGCCTGTTCGCGCAACGCTTCCCGGCAGACCGGCGACGAATGCCGGATTAACGATAAACTGCGCCGTGTTCGGATCAATCGGCTGGAAAATCGGTGAGCCTGAAGAGGTTCGACCAATAATTATTTCAGGATTGATATAGCCGGTGATGAAGTTGTTTGCATCAACCACTGGCACAGCTCGCACACCGCGTTGACCGTTCGGATTAAAGTTCGGGCGATCTAATCCACCACCAAGCCCGTCAGCGTCAAAGATATTGAAGACTGTGAAGGGCGTGCCGGATTCAAATGTCGTCACACCTGCAATTTCAAAACCGCCAAGCAATCGTCCCACCGCGCCACGTTGATCCTTGAAGAACGGAACATCGAAGACATATGTGAACGATGTGCGATTCGGGCGATCAAAGTTCGAGAGCGCACGCTCAGGCCTGCTTCCGACAAAAATCGTCGGAACTGCCTGACCGGCCGAATTGGTGGCAGTACCGTTTCCGAATACTTCATCACCGTTGCTAAGAAACTTGGAGCGAGTATACGCAGCGGTAAAGAGGAAATTGCTTGAGAAGCGACGGCGCACCTCAAATTGCGCGGAGTTGTAGCTCGATGAACCGCCGTTGGTGCGAACCGTTCGCGGCCCCTGTGTGTTATCCAGACGGAGTGTGGGTGTGCCGGTAAATCCTGCCGGCGTAATGCGCAGTTCGGGGCGCACCAGCGGATTGTAGTCTTCGGTAAGAAAGAGCTTTCTTCCCTGTGAACCGACATACGAAACATCAAGCGTAACTTTGCCCGGCAACTCGCGCTGGAATCCAATCGAATATCTTTGGTAATAAGGATTCACCAGATTCGCCGCGATCAGGGTTTGTGAGCTCGAGGGCAAGACTCTGGCCGCTGTGGTTGGGAACTGACTGTTAAAGTTAGCCAATCCACGCGGGTTTGCCGAGGTCAACGTCGAAGTGGTGGTCGTCACAATCGTGTTCGGCGAAGAAGCCACCGAGTTTGATGTGATATTGTTGAAGAACGAGTCGTAACCGATTTGATAACCGGCGCGGAACACCGTTTTCTTTTCGCCGAAAAGACTCTTCATTAAACCGTTGGTGAATGTCGGCGAATAGGTAATGCCCGCTGTCGGAGCAAAATTATTTTTGTCGGCTGGAATCCGGTTCGGCTCACTGAAAGGGCCTGTCAGCGTTGTCGGATTAACGTTAAAGAGACCTGTGAAAGCCGGTGTACGCAGCGAGTTGAAGGGAGTTCCGAATCTTTCATAGCGCACACCGAGCGTCACCGTCAGCGATTCTGTCGCTTTATAGCGATCTTGGAAGAAGACGGCTGTGCGGTAAAGCGTTGGATTGTAAATCGGGCTGCCGAAAACACGGCTCGCCGTTCCCGCGCCGCCAAAGTTGTCGATAAAATTACCGAGAGCCGTGAAGCCGCCACCAGCTCCGAAGGTCAGCGAGCCGCGCGTATTGGCCGGAGCTTGCTGACGCGAAATCTGGCGAAGAAAATCAACGCCGCCGCGTAACGTATGATCGCCCGCAACTTTGGTCACCGTATCCTGCACCTGATAGTTGTTGGCGATACGTCCCTGCGGGAAAGTCGCGTCAAGGCCAAGTGACGACAGACCTGCGATGTTGGTTTGCGGAAGCGTGCCTGCGATAGCCGGATTGGAGATCGGGAAGCCCAGATCAATGCGGTTGTAAGCAAGGCGCAATTCATTCGTGACGGTCGGAGAAAAAACGTGCGTTTCGGAAACCAGAAAGTTTTTGTACTTGCTGGCGAAATCAGCGTCAAAACCTTCAAAGCCGGCGGTGCCGCCGAGAGGCTCGCCGGTAGTGTCCGACAGGTAGCGCGACGAAAATTGATCGTTGTCGCTGATCTTGTGGTCAATACGCAGCTGAAATTGCTTGCCGGTTGTGACATCCGAAAAGCTTCGGATGAACGCTCCCGTCTCCACACTGCCGCGCGTTTGCTGCGCCGCCGGCAAGTTCTGGTTATCAAGGGAGATTGACGGGCGATTCGCCACCGGAGCAATGTTGTTCTGGGTCAGATTCAGCAGCTGATCAACATTCTGATTCGTGCCTGCCGGGAAAAGCGCGCGCAGGCGGTCACGTCCCGATTGTGTCAGAGTGGTCAGCGTAACCGTATTGCCAGGTATGCGGCTACGGTCTTCCTGATAAGCAACGAAGAAGAAGGTGCGATCACGACGCGTGTTCACTGCTCTTCCGCCTTCACCGAAGCGCGGCAAAAAGAGCGGGCCGCCGAAGGTCGCTGAAGGAATGAACTCGGTGGCGGTAAGCCGTCTGCCGCGCGCAATAACCGCTGGATTGCGCGATTGAAGACTCGTAATCGCATCGTCGGCGCTGGAGTCATACAGGAATGCAAGCGTGCCGTGAAATTGGCTGGTGCCGGATTTGGTAATCACATTGACGACCGCACCACCCGCACGCCCGAATTCGGAATCGTAGTTAGAAGTCTGCACGGAAACTTCCTGCACGGCATCAGGATTTGTGATCTGGAAGCCCTGACCAGCGACAGAAATGTCGTTGTTTTCTGTGCCGTCAATCAAAAAGTTATTGGAGCGTCCGCGCGCACCGTTAACGGAGAAAGTGCCAACGCCCTGTGAACCGCGATTAGTAGAAACGCCCGGCAGCGTAAGCGCTAAGTCAACCGGATTACGTGTGCCAATCGGCAGTTCCGTGATTTGTTTGGGCGAAATGTTGCCGCCGCGCACGGGCGCTTCGGTTTGCAGCAGCGCACCTGCCTCTGCGGAAACATCAACCGTCACCGCCTGACTGCCGGTTTGCAGTGCCGTCGAGACATCGCGGGTCTGGTTGGCCTGAACGATAACATCTGTCTGAGTCACCGTGCCAAAATTTGTCGCCGTGATGGTTACCGTATAATTTCCGAGATCAACGGCGTCAAAGCGATAGAAGCCTTCGTCGTTGCTCGTCGTCGTGCGGGCCACAGTGGTCTGTGTGTTAGTTAGTGTAATAGTTGCTCCCGGCACGACTGCACCGGCTTGATCGGTAACAGTTCCGCTGACCGTGCCACGACTGGTCTGGGCGGAAGCTGTCAGCGAAAAGCTGAGCAGCATCGTTAGGAGAATAAAAATTCTTATCTTCATATAGGGTCTCTCTTTCCTGATTGTTTTGCGGGGTAATGGCTTACTACCGGGATTACTACTAGGAATGCCGCAATCTGCCACTCATGATAAATGAATGTTTGGACACTGGTAAGTAACAGCAAACATTATGCCGTACATCTCAAACCGCCGTATTGACCGTTTTCCTTAGGTTTTCCGGTTCGGTTGGGTAATCTCCGGGCAATTCCTATCCGAAAAACGAGTGAGCAATCCAATAATTTGGAAGTCCGGCTATCCGCTGATGTAGGTTTTGCGAGGCAGACCGGCTTCACTCACAGTGTAAGTTGTCGTGAATAGGATGAATCTCATTCGATCTCTTCAAGTGGAGAGTGTCGCTTTGGCTTCTTTATTGAGTAAATTCTATGAATCTTAAGACCGGTTCATTCGGGACTGACGAATCTGAAGGGCGGTCATAAAGAGCCGGATCGCACCGTGATGGCAGCAAACGTAGCTGAATGTGACGTAGTAAAACCAATGCCCGGCAATTATAATTGCCGGGCATTGGTTTTACTGAAAAAGTGAAAGTTAGGCCTTCACTTCCTTAAAAGCTTTGTTTATCAGAAGATAAGCTTTATTTGATAGCGTATCACGCGCCCACCGCCATCGGTGGCGGGTGTATCCGGATTCAGAAAGCGTCCCGGAAGCGTGGTCGTTGCATTAGCCGAGATTGCTCCTCCGCCGGGCGAAAAAGGACTGACGCTGCCCTGCAAGAAGTTCGGATGGTTGAAGACGTTGAAGAATTCCGTGCGGAATTCAACCAGCTTGCTTTCCGAAATCCTCGTTTTCTTGAACAAGTTAAGGTTTGTGATTCTTGTTCCCGGCCCACGCTCCGTATTGCGGCCAAGCGAACCGAAGCGCGGAACGCTGCCCGCAAGCCCGGCCGTGAAGGCAGGATTCACAATGAACTGTGCGGTGTTCGGATCAATCGGCGCATTACCGGCGTCGGGATTAGTATAGCCGGTAATAAATCCTTGGGCATTAACTACCGGAATAGCACGAACGCCGCGCTGTCCGTTCGGATTGAAGTTGGGACGTTCAAGCCCTCCGCCGATACCGTCGGAATCCAAACCGTTAAAGACGGTAAACGGCACACCGGACTCAAAAGTAGTCACGCCGGAGATTTGGAAACCGCCTAAAGCTCTTCCGATGAATCCGCGCTGCTCTCTGAGGAACGGTATCTCGTAAACATAAGTGAAGACAGCACGGTGTGTGCGGTCAAGCACCGACGGCCCGCGTTCAAATCGATCTCCACCCAGGATTGCGGGTAAGGCGAAGAACGATGTGGACGTTTGACCGCCCGGAGCAAAGACCTCACTCTGGTTATCGAGCAGTTTGGAATAGGTATAAGAACCGGTCGCCGTTAAGTTATTGGCGAAGCGGCGCCGAACTTCGATCTGTCCCGAGTTATAGCTGGATGAACCGCCATTGGTGCGAACCGTGCGCGCGCCCTGTATGTTGTCCAAGCGGCCTGAAGTCGCCCCCGTAAAGCCTGCGGGTGTGACGCGCAATTCCGGTCGGACGAGCGGGTTAGCGTCTTCATTGATAAAGAGCTTTGTTCCCTTCGATCCGACGTAAGCTAAATCAAGGACGAGCTTGTACGGCAACTCTCTTTGGAATCCGGCTGAATACCTCTGGTAGTACGGGTTAACCAGATCCGGCGCAATCAATGTTTGCGAGCTAAGTGGCGAGAGTGCGCCGGCGACGGTCGGGAGTTGGCTGGAAAGATTCGGCAAGCCGCGCGGGTTGGCTGCGGATACTGTTGAGGGAGTGGTGGTTGCGATAACATTAGGCGAAGAGGTCGCCGCGTTCGAGGAGATATTATTGAAGAAAGAATCGTAACCGATCTGGTAGCCAGCGCGGAAAACGGTCTTCTTCTCGCCAAACAGACGACCCATAAAGCCGTTCGTGAATGACGGCGAGTAAGCGACGCCAATCGTCGGGGCGAAGTTATTCTTATCTGCCGGAACGCTATTCGGCTGGCTGAAGGGGCCGGTAAGTGTCGCTGGATTAACATTGAAGAGTCCGGTAAAGGCAATCGTTCGTATGGCATTGAACGGCGTTCCGAATCTTTCATAACGCACACCGAGCGTGAGCGTCAAAGCCTCGCTTGCCTTGTAGCGGTCTTGAAAGAAGAGCGCTGTGCGGTTCAACCCAGGTGTGTTCGTTGCGTTGCCAAAAGTACGGTTTGCGGAACCGCTCGAACCACCAAAATTGTCTACAAAGTTGCCTAAAGCGGTAAAGCCATTGCTGGCATTAAAGTTGAGCGATCCGCGTGTGTTCTGCGGCGGAACGTCAGTCGTAATCTGGTGAAGGTAGTCAATGCCGCCACGAAAGCTATGATTGCCAAACACCTTGGTTGCTGTGTCTTGAACAACATAGTTATTTGCGTTACGTCCCTGCGGGAACGTCGCATCAATACCTAGAGAAGAGATACTGGCAACATTAAATGCCGGAAGCGTGCCCGCCGGCCCGCTCGGATCGGAGAGCGGAAACCCGAATCGGATGCGGTTATAGGCGAGGCGCAGCTCGTTGGTCACCGTCGGCGAGAAGACATGGGTTTCGCTGATCAGGAAATTGTCATAGTTTTGGGCGAAGTCGGCATCGAAGCCTTCGAATCCGGCGGTGCCGCCCTGCGGCGAGAGCGACCTGTCATACAGGTAGCGCGCCGAAAGCTGATCGTTTTCGCCCAGCTTGTGGTCAATGCGTATTTGAAACTGCCTCTCGGTTGAGAGCAGCGCGAAATTTCTAAAGAACGTGCCGAATTCTACGTTGCCGCGATTAACGCCGTTGACCGTGCCGAGCGCGATGTTAAAGGGGCTGGCGGTACCGACGGAAGTCTGTGTCGAGTTCAACAGCACATCAACGTTAGAGCTTGTGCCCGCAGGGAAGAGCTGTCGAAGAGTCGCGCGTCCTGCTGCGGTCGGTGTGGTCAACTGTACCTGCGCTGACGAGCGCTGGCGGTCCTCATCGTAGCCGACAAAGAAGAATGTCCGGTCACGTCCGGTATTGACGGCGCGTCCACCTTCTCCAAAGCGAGGCGTAAAGAGCGGCCCGCCAAAGGTGCCGGCAAAAATATTTTCAATACCGAACGGCGGACGACCACGTTGCACATTCGCGGGATTACGGCCTTCCGAACTGGTCAGCGCATCATCGCGCCTTGAATCGAGCAGATAAGAAAGGGTGCCGTGAAAATCCCTGCCACCACCCCTGGTGATTACATTGACGACAGCGCCACCGGCGCGTCCGAACTCCGCATCGTAGTTTGAGGTCTGAACGGAAACCTCCTGCACGGCGTCTGGATTGATAATGCGGAAAGCTTGGCCGGCGACGCCGACATCGTTGTTCTCAACGCCGTCGATTAAGAAGTTGTTGGAGCGTCCGCGCGCGCCATTGACGGAGAATGTGCCGACGCCGAAACCGCCGCGATTAGAAACTACACCCGGCAACGTGAGCGCGAGCGCGACCGGATTGCGTCCGGCAATCGGCAGCTCTGTGATCTGTCTCGGTGAAATGTTGCCGCCGCGCACAGGCGCTTCGGTTTGCAGCAATTCGCCCGCGTTGGCAGACACGTCTACCGTTACCTGCTGGCCGCCAGGCTGTAATGTGACAGGTACATCCGCCGTTTGATTGGCTTGTACGGTAATGTTCGTTTGGGTCACTTCACCGAAATTGGTTGCCGTAATACCAACCGAATAAGTGCCGAGGTCAACGGCGTCAAAGCGATAAAATCCTTCATCATTCGAAGTCGTCGTACGACTGATAGAGGTTTGGAGATTGGTTAGAGTAATGTTCGCGCCAGGAACTACCGCGCCAGCTTGATCCGTGACAGTGCCGCTTACAGTGCCGCGACTGGTCTGGGCAAAGAGTGTCAACGAGAAGCTAAACAGGATAGCCGTGAAAACAAAGGCCTTAAATTTCATATACTGTCTCTCTTTCCTGTTATTATTTAACAGGTCTCAAAGTTTCTATATTCAGAGTGTCGCAACCTGAAGTTGTCACTCAAGAAAAGGGGATACACGCTGTGAGCAAACATTGTGCCATCCACTCTAAGTCTGAACGACGCTTATTTTGCTATGCTTTTACTACCGGGAAGATTTCTCTATATCGTTAGCATCCGAAAAAATAGATTATCTATCCAATAATCTGGGAACCGCTATTTTATGAACAGGGAACAGTTGCCACAAATGGTTTCAAGGCACTGTTTAATCGCTGCTGTCGCTTATAAACCCAATCGTCATGCGGTTTCTATCCTTCTTACCCTTTGCATTTTGTGTGGTCTATTGCTAATTGACTTATGAATGCCCTTATCGAGTGCGTGCCAAACTTTAGCGAAGGGCGTAGCAGCGAAACAATTAGACGCCTTGCGGAAGCGGTTGAGTCAGTGGCAGGAGCGGTGGTGCTCAACACGCATCTGGACGCGGATCATAATCGCTCTGTGGTGACGTTTGCCGCTGCGCCGGAAGTGATTGTGGAGGCGGCGGTGCGCGCCTGCGCGGTGGCCGCCGAGTTGATTGATTTACGCACGCACGCGGGCGTGCATCCGCGTATGGGCGCGTTGGATGTGCTGCCGTTTGTGCCGGTGCGGAATGTTTCGATGGATGAATGCGTGACGCTCGCGCACGCGGCGGGCGAGCGTATCGCGCGTGAGCTGGGGATTCCTGTCTACTTTTACGAGCGCGCGGCCTTGAAGCCGGAGCGCGCGAATCTGGAAGACGTGCGGCGCGGCGGTTTTGAAAAGCTGCGCGAAGAGATCGGCGTTGTGGCGGAACGCGCGCCGGATGTGGGCGCGGCGCGCGTGCATGAAAGCGCAGGCGCAGTGATAATCGGGGCGCGTCCGTTTCTGATCGCCTACAACGTGAATCTACTGACGGACGACGTGATGATTGCACGCCGCATCGCCGGTGCGGTGCGCGCGAAAGGCGGCGGGCTGCCATACTTAAAGGCGCTCGGCCTCGAACTTAAATCGCGCGGCCTCGTGCAAGTCTCTATGAATCTGGTCAACCCGGAAGTGACAGGATTGCATCAAGCGTTTGAGGCCGTCGCGCGTGAGGCGGCACGGCACGGCGTGCGCATCGCAGGCAGCGAAGTCGTCGGCCTCGTGCCGCAGTACGCATTCGACAATTGCGCCGAATACTTTTTGCAGTTGGAAAACTACTCGCCCGCCCTTGTGCTGGAAAACCGCGTCGAAGCGATCCGCGCTGCGCGACGTGAAGGAACCTGAAAGCGCCTCACAATCAAAAGACCAACCATAGAGACCGTAGACGCACAGAGCAGACAGGATTAGAAAATAAGCTTTACCATCTCTTCTTAATCTTCCTGCCTCTCCGGTCGCTGTGGAAAAGTTTTCTGCTGCTTTTAGTATTCGTCACAAATGCTTGCGCATGAAAGTCATGATCTTCCAGCCGTCCAGATATTTCCAGGGTGTTTCGCCGCTCGTGTAGTGGCCGCAGGGAAGCCATGCGACATCAACGGGGAGGCCGAGCCGTTTGAACTCCGCAATCACGTCGCGCGTGAGATGCGCGGGAAACGTCAAATCGTGGCGCGCGGCGATAAAGCGCATCGGGCGCGGGCGAATGTTGAGCAGTCGCGGGATGTACGGGAAGGGGCTGATCGGTCGCCAGAACTCGCGCAACTCGTCGAGCGTCACTTCGTCGCCGAAACCTTCACGCACGTGTTGCGTAGAGATGCCGTGCCACGTCACGTCCGCGAAATAGCCGGAGACGTGATTGAAGACGCCGACATCAAGGCGTTCATCATGCGCGAAGGTGAGAAACCCCGCGCACGAACCGATGCTCGTGCCAATGATGCCGATGCGCTCGAAGCCGCGTTGCTCTATGAGCCATGCGATGGCGGCGCGGGCATCCAGCACGGCCTGTCGCATGGATTGAATCGTGCGCCCGATGTTGGAGCTGATGAGATGATCCGCGCGCTCCAGTTCGGGCGGGCGACGCGCTTCATGAAAGGGAAGCGTCAAACGCAGCGCCGCGATGCCGAAGCGATTAAGCAAGCGGCACAGTTCGACGTGGCTCGCTTCGTCCGCGTTCCACTGCGGCAACACCAGCACGGCGCGGCGCGGCTTTTCGTTTGTCTCTCCGTTCGCTTTTTTCGGTGCGAGGAGCGCAGAGAAAAAACGCGCATGGACAGTATTGTTCTCCGCTGAAGAAGTTTCGACGGCGCTCGTCCAAGTGAGTTGATCGCCCGCGAGACGGTAATCCGTGACGGGCGCGGGCAGCGCGTAAAACTCTTCGCTACGTTCGATTATTTCCGGCGCGTGTTGTGCGAAGAAGCGGCGCGGATCGTCGCCGTTCGCGTGCTCCGTGATAAAGGATGCGCCCCACTCGAAAGGGCGCACGATTCTGTTCTTGTCACGGTACGCGAGCTTGCGTTCGCGCGCGCGTATAAAGCTTCCCAGCAAGTTTGTTTACTGCCTCTCGAAAACGTAGTTTATCGAATCTCTCTTTAATTCTTATCCTAAAAGCTACGCGCCCGTGAAATCAAGCGCGCACGCGGAATCTTCATCTTAATCTTGCGTTGAAAAGAAGCGGAGCCGAAAGCGTCTTCCTCAATCTCGCCGTTCTTTCAGGCGTGCGATGAAGACGACTGTTGCGAGCAGCGTGGTGATTAGCGCCGACAATAAACAGAACTCGCAGAAGGCATGAAGCACAAAGGCTTGGACGCACACTAAGCCGATTGATGTGGCAAGCATGATGACGACGAGCACGGCGAGCGGGGCGCGTGCGCTGCGGTATCCGAAGATGACGAGCGTGGTGAGACTGAAGGCCATGAAGTAAGCAAGCGCGCCGAGGCTCGCCGTCGGAATTGCGCCGATCTTCGCGTAGGCGCTTGAGAGCACTTCATTACAGCCGCCGCTAACGGTGCAGCGAACACTACTCCCCGTCAAATGTTCGATTGTTAAATAGAGAGCGTCGGCCAGCCCTGCGAGCGCGAGAAGCGCGGCGAGAACATAGAGCGCAGGCACGCGCGAAAGGTGCGCGCCTTCTGCGCGTGTCGCTTCCATTTGAGTCGGACGCATGAAGATTTCGCCGCGAACTTATTTGCTGCCGTTAGCACCGCTGCCATCAAGCGCCGCGTCAATAGTTGCGCGCAAGGCTTCCTGCGTCATATCTGCGGGCTTCACTTCGCGGTCATTAATGAAGAGCGTCGGCGTGCCTTTGACGCCGAGCGAATCGCCGTGTTTCAGATCAATGAGGATACGCGAATTGGCGAGTTGCCCGTCTATGTCGCGCGTGAATCGTTCCACGTCGAGGCCGAGCGAGCGCGCATAACTGATGAAGATCGGACGCGCTGGCGCGGCGTTGCTCCATGCCGCTTGGTTTTCATAAAGCTTATCGTGCATCTCCCAGAAGCGTCCCTGAAGGCCTGCGGCTTCGGCGGCGCGCGCCGCATCGAAGGCGTTCTTGTGTATCGCCACAAGCGGACGTTCGCGAAAGATGACGCGCAGGCGCGAGCCGTAATCACTTTCGATCTTCTTCAATTCAGCGTAGAGCAGTCCGCACGGCGGACACTGAAAGTCGCCGAACTCTTCGAGCGTCACAACAGATGTCGGCGTGGCCGCTCCTCCTGCTTTCTCGCCCGCGCTTCTGACGTGCGGCGGTTCTGCTCCGGGCGCGCCCGCATAAGTCGGCGCAGAAGATGATGATGTTGTTGTTGCGGCGGTAGGGGATGGCTGCTGCGCTGACTTTTCCGGCACGGGCGAGCGAAGCATAAAGGTCGCTACTCCGATGGCGGCAAGCAGCACGGCGGCGATGATAATAAAGGGAAGATAGCGTTTCATCTGTAATCTCTATTGCTGAAATTCACTTTGAAATAGTAACCGACTGATGCAATTTACCATCGGTATGATAGATGCAGATCGGCGCGTCGCTGATTCGCGCTGATGAAAGAAAGCATCTTAGTAAACTAATTAAATCCGGGCAATCTCCGAAAGCTGAAAGTATTTATGGCCTCGCTTCTGGTACGTGCGGCTTTATCCGTTTGAGTGCAGACAACATAACCAAAGGACTTACTTTGCTGCTTGCGCCAGGACTTTTTCAAGGTTGGATCAAAGGCGAGTCTCAACGGCACTTTACTAAGGAAGGCTCCTCACCGTGTATTAGAGCGAAGGTTCCGATAATCTCTTTGGTATCGCTATGCGTAACCGTGAGTTTCATTCGCTTGCCTGTGACCTGGCCGGTGAAGCGCGCCGGAGAGCCGTCGGCCTGCTCGGTTTCACGCACCGGCCCGCCATGTTCTTCAGTATAGATTCCCGCAACATCGAAGCGGTTTCGATGGTCGAGAACTATTCTTCGGTCAATCGCTGCGTGCGCGCAATCGAATTCCACACTCGCGCCGCGTTCTGTCACCTCCAGGTTGACGTGCTCTCCTCCCCACGTCCCGACCGGCACACCCTTCGTTCCGGGTTTATCATTGCCGTGTGGCTTACGCATTTTAATTTTCCGTTGTGCCATATAGCTTGATGGCTTGCCGCTCCGCCCGGCGACGGGAAAAGCGAGCAGGATTGATAGGGCGGAGACACAAAGAATGATTTTCCGGCGATGATTCATATAACCTTGCGCGCGCACTTTTGCCGTTTGGTGAAAAGGGGCGGCCGTCACAGGTAAAAAGGGCGAATACCCAAAAAGGATATTCACCCTTCCCACGTTTGCTCACTGCCAAAAGATTACTGGCAAGTGCTCAACTTGAAGGTGCTGATATGAGTAGTCCAGTTGAACTTTCCATCAGCCGGAAGATACTCGGTCGTGAACACCATCGTGCAGCCATCCACCGGGTCAACGCTCAGCATACTGTAGTCGCCCCAGCGCGCGAGTGTCGCCTGCTGCGAACCCAGTCCACTAAGAATGCCGGTTTCGCCGCCCAGTATGCCTAACAAATCTCCCGGAGCGCGATAGGCGTAACGGATGCTCGGCTTGATGGTGCTGCCGTTCGAGATGTTATAGCCGATGCCGATGCCGCCCGTTTTATCCATTGCCGCGCTACCCATCCAGCGATAATTGGAATCGGGCGCGAACGTGCCCTGCTGGAAGACTGTCGGGGTTGCGCCGGAAATGGTGCTGCCCGTCGCGTTGCGCAGTTCATACCAGCGAATGCCTGTGCCGCCATTGGCCGCCACCGCATGGTTGATAAGCAGCATTTCGTGATCGCCGAAATTGCGATAGCTCAGGCGATAGTTCAAACGGTCGCCCAGCGAGTCGAGTTGCTGCGAAGTGCCCGGTTGGGGGATGCACGTCCCGCCGCCGCACGCGCGGCTGAAAGCGGCAACGCCCGGAACAGCCGTCGGCCCCGTGAGCGTCGCAGTACCGGCCGTCCAATTAACTTTGTACGTCCAGAAGTTGAGTGCCGTCGAGGAGATGCTGAGCAGCGGATTGGCCGTGCCTGCGGCGGGCAGCGTTGTGCCTTCGATGTCTGCCGGTTCGAGGCTGTGTCCGCCGGAGGTCAGCGTGCAGATTTGTCTTGCGGCTGCCCCGATGAGCATCTTGTCGCGTTCAAAGACGCACACGTTGTTGCCGATGAAGGTACGCGCCCGGCGGAACATATTGTAGGTAATGTAGTAGCCGTCAGACCACACGCCCATCTTCGGAAAATCGTTGAAGTCCGTTCCGAAGGAATAAGAATAACGGTTATAAGTGCCAGTCGGGTCGGGGCCGGTCGAGACGGCGACGCACTGTTTGTAGGGGGTGGCGGAGACGGCAAACTGCGTCAGTATCCAGCGGTCGGCAAACTGATCGTACTGCACAATCGGATCGCCGTCGTTATAGTTCGCGCAGGACGCATCAGAGAAGCCTTGCCAGATGACATTACCGTTTTTCGGGAAACCGGAAACCAGATTGAATCCAGTGATAGCTCGGGTCGTCGCATCTCTCGACAACGTGTAGATCGCGTAGCGCAGGTTGACCCATTGCACGTAATGGTTAGGGCCGACATCGCCGGTCGTGTCCGGCGGGGCGACGGCGTAGCTAGGGTCAACGGGGACGCCGGTGGTCGAAGCTTTCGGGGATGCCACAGCCGAAGTTGGGCCGTTGCCGCGTTCCGCCAGCGGATCAATCGTGGCAGGGTTGGAATTGCCTACCGGCACCGGGCGTCCCGGCTCGAAATCTTTACCGCCTCTGGGAACGGTCGGAAGTACCCGTGTCTCGTACATATCACGCAGGGGGCGAGTGGTCGTGTCGAAATGCACCGGCCCGCTGACCTGGGCGCGATGCTGTTCAGCGGTAGTTTGAGCAAGTACTGAAGTTGAGAGTAATGAGGCACTACAGAAACTCATTATCGCAAGCAAGGCTATCTTTGTTCTCATGTTTTCTCCAAATAAACGGGTTAACCCTTCGGGGACGGATTAGCAGGCTAAAGTCGGCTACAGGCTCGTAGACTTAAAAACTTTAATCCTTAAAATACGCTTTACAAGTTGCAGCTTGCACTTCACGGAGAAGAGCCGACCGAAAGCCAACTTGGTAAGCGCACAACGAACGACTTCGATTGATGTTTTCGATTCTCACCGAAGCGATTAATTCAGGCACCGGTGATTATTGAAGATGTGGAACGCGACTTCGCTATGATCCAACCGAGCTTTTAGCAGAATGCCGAAAATATCGATTTTGACCGTAAGAAACCACACAGAAGGAAGTGTCCTGCTTCACTCGGACATTTCCCGGACTAAAAGAATTTGATGGGCGTCGTCAGGTTATCTTTCCCGTCTTGCTTCATAACTGAAAACACGAAACAGTAGGCCGGACAGATAAACGCTAACGACTGGTAACTAGAAAAAAACCACGCATGATCTGCGTACTGTAGGAACTGCTCGCAACCAGTGTTATCCGGTTGTAGGTGATGAGAATCAAGCAGGCTACCGAAAAACTTCAAGCCTTAAGCGAAGAGAAAAAGCAATCCTCTCGAAAGTAACTTCTTCCCGTTCTGCCTGCGTAAATTCCAGTTACTATCATACACCGTTTTTTAATTTTTGCAAGAGAATTTGCAACAAGACGGCGGAAATGTGTTACCGGCTCTGAAAATCCGCTGAAGCTGAAGGGAGAAAGACGAGTCCCGAAAAACATACCTCGCCTTTCTCCGAACGCTGTTCGCCGCTGAAAAGGCCGTTTGCGATTATTGATTATAGCGGTGAGCGTAGCTGTTGCCGTTGGCTGCTTCTTCAGTCCAGTAGACGTGCATGATCGTTGCATATGCGATGACGGTGAAGGCGGGAAAACAGACATGACCAGAAGACTTAAAGGGAACGACGATGGGGAACTTTCAACATTATGAGTCTCCTTTTTAGGGGTTCAGGTTAGTGGTTGGGGTAGGACACGCCGACGCGGGCAACCTACGTGCAGTTGAACGATGCCTTTATAAAGAGACTGCTTGGACACGTTGTAACCTGATTGAAGTTGAGAGAGCCGCAACCACTGGAGAGTACTGATAATAGTGGCCGAGCAAGTCGCGGCCATTGAATCCGGCGACGATTTTATTTCCGCGAAACTTGTGCCAAAAAGCCGACAGCGCGCTGCCGGTTAAGAAGAGGCGGGCAGTAAGACACTATTCTCCGGCAACGCAAGCTAAACTCCGCACCGCTGCAACCTTTTTGCAAGCATATAAAAGCCGCTCTAACAGAGGCTTTATGGGCGACGCTCGAAAAAGCGGCGCATGATTTGCGGCAGGATGAGAGAGGTTTGCAGCGCGGAGCCGGTGGCGAAGCGCCTTGCGAAATTGCGAAAGAGGGCGGCGGCGTGCGGCGTGTAGTTGAACCACCACAGATCGCCTATGCGCGGGAGTCGGTTAACGTGGAGGTGCTGCGGCCAGACCAGTTCCATCAGTCCCTCTCGCCCGTGCGTGCGACCCAAGCCGCTTTGCTTGACGCCGCCCCAGGGCGTCTGCGCGATGCCGTGCGTATAGAGCACTTCGTTGACCATCACCGTGCCCGCTTCGATGCGTTCCGCGATACGTTTGCCGCGCGCGATGTTCTTTGTCCACACACTCGCCGTCAATCCGAACGGGCTATCGTTGGCGAACTTGATTGCTTCATCTTCGGTTTCAAAACTCATCACAGGCAGCACGGGGCCGAACGTCTCTTCACACATCACGGCCATCGTATGATTCACTTCCGTAAGCACCGTCGGCTCGTGAAAAGTGCCCGCGAGATTCTTCGGGCGATGGCCTCCCGTGAGAGCGCGCGCGCCATGCGCGACGGCATCGCGCACGTGTTCCTCGACAATCTCTAATTGCTTCTCGCTCGACATCGCGCCGATGTCCGCGCCTTCACTCGTGCCGATCTGTTGTTTGAGCGCGCGCGTCTTTTCGACAACGCGGTTGGTAAACTCCTGCGCGATGCTTTTATGCACATAACAACGCTCGACCGATGCACAGGCTTGCCCGGAATTACTGAACGCGCCCCATACGGCGGCGCTCGCGGCCTGCTCCAAGTCCGCATCTTCGAGCACGATCATAGGGTCTTTGCCGCCCAGTTCGAGCACGACGGGCGTGAGATTCTTCGCCGCCGCCTGCGCGACACGCTTTCCCGTCGCAACGCTTCCCGTGAACATGATTTTATCAACCTGCGCTTCGACAAGAGCCGCGCCCGTCGCGCCGCCGCCCGTCACTACCTGCAGGACTTTATCCGGCAGTCCCGCCTCCGCGAAAACTTCGCCGATCTTGAGTCCGATGAGCGGCGTTAACTCGCTCGGCTTGAGCACGACGCTATTGCCCGCCATCAGCGCCATCACGACTTCGCCCAATGGTATCGCCCAAGGGAAATTCCAGGGCGAGATGATGCCGACGACGCCGAGCGGTTTATAGATGATGCGCGACGTGCGTCCCATCAAACCGTACTGCCCTATATTTATCTTTTCCGTGCGCAGCAAACGCGCGGTGCGGCGCGCGAAGAATTGCATCAAATCGAGCGTCGGCGTTATCTCCATTGCGATGGCTTCAGCGATAGGTTTGCCCGCTTCTCTGGAGATAAGCTCCGCCAACTCGTCCATCCGTTCGAGCACGTTCTTTCGCGCACGCATCACGACGTGCCCGCGTTCCGCAAACGAAAGCTTGCCCCACTCTTTTTGCGCCGTGCGGGATTCTCTGACGGCGTTCGCCACCTCTCCGGCGGAGAACACAGGCACGCGCCCGATCTCTTCGCCCGTCGCCGGATTGAGCGATGCGATAAACTCGACGCTTGAATCTACGCGCGCCGCCGCGCTACTCGAAATTTGTGCGATCATAGCTTTTCTCCACTTCACGGATTATCGCCCGAAATGTTTCGCAGCGAAAGCTAAAATCTCCGGCGCACGCTTTCGCCCGTTTTATCCGAAGCGTGATTTTATATCTTGAAAAGTAACTTTGGTGGCAACAGCGTTTTTATTCACTATGGGTTTAATACCCCGCCAGCTTGCTGCGGCTTTATTTAAACGCCTGCGCTGCAACTTTTCGCGCGTCTCGGTTACAATGAACGCCCTCGTCGTAAATGCCGGTAGGCGCAATATCACCGCACACTATTGAAGGAGAAGTTTTAATGCAACGCCCGCAGCTCGCAGAATTAATCAAACGCATGGACGCAAATTCCGTCGCCATCATCCCCGGCGCGCGCGAAGTCACGCGCTCGAACGACACCAGCTATCGCTACCGGCAGAACTCGGATTTTTATTATCTGACGGGCTTTAATGAACCCGAAGCCATCGCCGTCATCGCGCCCGCGAAGGAAGAGAAGTACACGCTCTTTGTGCGCCCGCGCGATCCCGAAAAAGAGATTTGGGACGGCTACCGCGCGGGCGTCGAAGGCGCGCGCACAAGCTACGGAGCCGATGCCGCGTATCCTATCGAAGAGTTTCAAACAAAGCTCGGCGATCTGCTGAGCGGCGCGAAAACAATCTACTATCGTTTGGGCGCGGGCAACACGGAATTGGACGCGCGCGTCATCAACGAAATCGCGCGCCTGCGCACACTGGGACGCAAAGGCGTCAGCGCGCCGCATTCAATCGTAGACGCGGGCGTGCTGTTGCACGAGATGCGCCTTATCAAGACCGATGTCGAAATCGAGATAATGCAGCGCGCCGCCGATATCGCCGTCGAAGCGCACATCGAAGCGATGAAGAACACGCGCCCCGGCATGAACGAATACGAGATAGAAGCTCTCGTCGAATACGTTTTCCGCAAAAACGGCGCGCTCGCTCCCGCCTACACGACCATCGTCGGCGGCGGCGCAAACGCGACCATCCTGCACTACGTCAATAACGATGCGCCGCTGCACGACGGCGATCTGCTGCTGCTCGACGCGGGCGCGGAATACAAAGGCTACGCTTCCGACATCACGCGCACCTTTCCCGTTGACGGGCGTTTCACGGAAGCGCAACGCGACATTTACGATCTCGTGCTCGAAACGGAAATCGCTTGCGTCAAACGCGCGCGGGCGGGCATCAGTCTCGAAGAATTGAAAACCTATTCGATAGAGCTACTGACCGAAGGCATGGTGCGTCTGGGGCTTTTGCAGGGCGACGTGAAGAAGTTAATCGAGGAAGAAAAATACAAGCAGTTCTATATGCACGGACTCGGCCACTATCTCGGCATGGACGTCCACGATGTCGGCCTTTACCGCATGGACGACGAACCGCGCAAACTCGAACCCGGCATGATTATCACCGTCGAACCCGGCCTCTATGTTTCGCCGCACGCCGAGAACGTCCCCGAAAAATACTTGGGCATCGGCGTCCGCATCGAAGACAACATCCTCATCACCGAAGACGGCAACCGCAACCTCACCATCAAAGTCCCGAAGCAGGCCGAAGAGATAGAAGAATTGATGGCGCGTTGAAGTGGCAATACATTCTACAAATCATTACTCGACAACTCCGCAACGATCTCGCGCATGACAGCGCGCCCTTTTTCGATCTCGTCGGGGGCGAGGGAGACTGCGCCGACGACGGCGTGGCCGCCGCCACCGTAGCGTTCGCAGAGGGTGGCGATGTTGTGCGTGCGCGGGCGCGGACTCCAGGGATTTGAGCCGACGCTGATCTTCGTGCGATGCGTGCCGTGCGTTAAGGCCACCGAGTAGGTCGTTTCGGGATGAAAGTAGTAGGGGATGAATTTGTTGAAGCCTTCGAGTCCCTCATCAATCAGATCAAACTGCACGACGCCGCGCGCGTAAGCGGCTTTGCGCCGGATGATTTCGAGCGTCTCTTTGTGCTGCGCGAGGATCGGACGGAAGCGGCGTTGCACGGCTTCGCCGCGTGCCACCTCGTCGAGCGAGCGCGCGGTTAAATCGCGTATGATCTCTTCTATGAAAGCATCGTCGGGTTCGCCTTCGATGACCTGCATGAGTTGCAGCGCGGCGTCCTTCAGTTCGACGGCCTGCGCGGGCGATTCATAGAACGCGCCGTCTATCGTGTGCGCCCAACGGATCAACGGGTCGAGCGAAGCGTCTTGAAAATCGAAGCGCGTCGCGGCGATGTCTGCGATAAATTCGGTGCAGGATTTGCGCGTCGTGTCTAAGAACTTTTTGCCGGAGCGGTCGGCGCGAAAGTGCGCTTCGTCTTCGGGCGTGAGAAACGCCGATTGGTGATGATCGAACCACCACGTCAAACGATTCGTCGCGGCATACTTAAAATCAACGATGGCGTTTTCGTCGCCATCGAACATCGCTTCATCGAAGAGCGCGCCCTGCCGGTGCAGCAGCCCCGTGTAATTAACTTCCGTGCTTTTATCAACGCGGGCGCGATAAAAGCGTGTGAAGGTGGCCGCCGAAGCGACGCCGTCGAAGCAGTGGCCGTGATAAAGTAGTCTGAGTTTCATAAAGATTTGACGATTAAACGAAAATTCGATGAATACAAAAGCCCGCCATCTTAGCAGTAGTAATGATAAGTTTGCCAGAGACGAGCGGCGGCACACTTGCGGCGCGTAACCGGCGAGTGAATCATCAAGGCCGGTTATGTTAAGGTGTGGAACAAGTCCTCGCGGAAACAATACGTGGCGAAAGAGGAAACGGGATATGTCGGATGAAGGGCGCGTGCGCGAGGCCAACGAAAAGTTTTACGCGGCGATGAATGCGCTTGATCTGGATGTGATGGATGTGATCTGGGTGAATGATGCGAGCGCGGTCTGCGTGCATCCGGGACGCGAGGCGATCATCGGCTACGAGCGCATACGCCAGAGCTGGATGGCGATCTTCTCCGCGCCCAACTCTATGTCTATCGCCGCCAGCAACGAACATCTCACCATCGCGGGCGATGTCGCGTGGATTATCTGCTCCGAAACGATTTCGCTAATGACGGAAGAGGGACTCGCGGCGGCGGCAGCACAGGCCACCAACATCTTTCGCCGCACGGAGGGCGCATGGCGCATGATCGTGCATCACGCTTCGCCGATTCCCTTCACGACGCCCGACGAATGGCCGGACGTGATCAACTAAAACGGCACTCACCCTCGCTTCACTTTACGCGCCGTCGCCATCCGCTTTGTCTCTGCTCCGCATGGCGAACTTGATTAACGCAGCGATGTCTTCACGGTTACGGTCTGTGGCAGCCGTCAGTGCCTGAATATCTTCGCGGTTGCGTTCTGTGGCAATAGTGAGAGCTTGTATATCCTCGCGGTTGCGTTCCGTCGCAACGGTTAGCACGCTGATATTCGCCGTTGTCGCGCGCACCGTGTCTTCCGTTTTGATTTGCGAATCCAGTAGTGCCGCATATCGTTCGCGGAAGTCTTTACGCTCGCGCATCCCTGTGCGAATCGCCAGCTTGACGACTCGTTCCAGCCTTTCGATACGCCCTTGGGCACGTTCATCAACTCCTTCAAGCCTTTGAATGTTTATCGCGAACTGCGCCTGCTGCTCCACGATGAATGCCATTTTTCGTTGCAACTCTTCATCGCTCATAACGCTTCGTCTCCTTTCGCTCTTACTGCTTCTGCGCAGCTTTAGCGTCCGGCTTTGGATTCAGGCGCGTGTTAATAAAATTATCGGCGTCAGCTTCGACGAGTTCGCCGCCCACAACCCACGCTTTCTCCGTAAGCACGCCGCCCGTTTTCTGTAGCTTCGCGGGTTCGAGAAAGACGTTGAAGGGCGAACCCCACTTGCGCTTGTCGTCCGCCGCCTGCCTGTATTTATAGTGCGTCGTTTTATCGCGCGCATCGCTCGTTTCGGATTCGGTAACGACGGTGTAAGGCAGCCCGGTTGTGCCGAAGAATTTCAAGACCTCGTCGCGCGTGCCGTATTCGTTGACGCCTATGACCTCAAACCCCTGCGCTTTGTATTTCTCGTAAAGCTTCGCCGCGACGGGAGCTTCATATCGCCAGTTCGGACACCAGGGCGCAAAGTAAACGACCATCACAAGCTTTTTGCCCTGCACCAGCGAAGACAGGCTGACCGGCGCGTTGGTCTTCAGATCATTAAACGTCCAATCCTTATAATTTATCTTTCGCTCCTGAAGCGGCGCATACTCGTGCGCGTGCTCCTGCGCGCGCGATGTGAAAGAGACGGAGACGAGAATTAAAAGAATGAAAGTAAATCGTTTGATCATCGCTATACTCCTAATGTTTGGCGGGAAGAGGTTTAGTGAAAATAAGTTTACCGACAGTT
Organism: Pyrinomonadaceae bacterium; assembly: GCA_046262295.1. Taxonomy (GTDB): domain Bacteria; phylum Acidobacteriota; class Blastocatellia; order Pyrinomonadales; family Pyrinomonadaceae; genus JBHENC01. The sequence continues at coordinate 132,587 of JBHENC010000002.1, forward strand.
ACCGAGTTTAACTCGCTTTCGCGCCGTATCCAAGCAGACGCTTGCGTTCAGGCTTTGCCCCGCCTTCGAGCCAGCGCCGCCATTCTTCAGCGGCTTGGTCGGGATTAACCCACACGATTCTCCTGAGTTCGCTGACGACGCTCGCCGCCGCTTGAAATAACATACGCACTTCTTCATCAAGCGACGTGATTGTTTTATCCGTCGCCAGCGACGCTTCGATGAGCCGCAAATCTTTTCGTATCGCCTTGCGATGGTTCGCGGTGGTCGCCGTGCCTTCTATTCTGCGTCGCAAATGGTCGTCAACGATAATCTCAATCGTCTCCAGTCTTCTGCGCGACACCATTGCTTTGCGCCACGTGTGCGCGAAGCCCGATTGATGCTTGTTCCATTCTTCTTCGATCTCATCTGTCATCACGACATGATGAGTAGAGTTGAGAAACGGGCGCAGAAAATCGCGGCAGGTCTTTGACCTCGGAAACGTCGCCCCTTCTCCACCGGCGGCGCGGGCGATGGAAGCGTCAACGACAATCCGCTTCGACGCTTTAACCGGCACGCCGCTTCGTCCTCGCGCGCGATTCCGCCGCGTCAAGATACTTGCTCTCCGCCTCAAGCGTCACGTCATCGAAATCTTCCGGCCAATCGCCGAACGCGCCCGCCTCGTCCAATTCGGCGGTGGTAATCTCCGTCGCGCCGTCGCCCTTTCGTCGCTTGAACCAGTGCAGCTTCACCTTGTCCGGCGCGAGCTTGCCTTCGGCGACCAGCGTTTGCACTCCCAACAGCAACAGCGAACTATGCGTCTCCACCACGACATGAACGCCGCGATTCGCCGCATCCGCCAGCACCTCAGCCATCGCCGTCTGCGCGCGCGGATGAAGATGAATCTCCGGCTGTTCGAGATAAACAAGCTGATGCGGCTTTGCCGCAAGCAGCGCGACGAGCACGGGCAATGTTTGCGAAACGCCGAAGCCGACGTCCGCGATGCTCACCATGTCACGCGCGCCGCCTCTCGCGCCGTGAATCATGCGCCCGACCTGCAACTCGACCTGCGTATCGTTAAGCGACTTCGCCGCGACTTTCCACGTCAGCCCAAGCTTCTCCAAGTCCTTACTCAAAGTTTCGATCTTACTTTTATCCGTTTGCCAGTGCGCGATAACGCTTGCCACATAATTCTCGAATGTTCCCGGAAACATCGAACCGACAGCCGTCACCGGATACGTCCGCTCTGGATTGCCTCTCAATCCGGGCAGATGAATAACATTGCGGATATAAAGCTCTATGTTTTCGCTTAGCGAGAATGTTAGAAAGGAGTCAAAAAGAGAATTAGAGTTATCTTCAGGGTCTTTTACGCCGACAACTTGAAACTTCGGTTCTAAAAAACACCGGTTACGATTAACAACCCATTTGGATCTAAGTCCGTCAGGTTGGAAATCATTTGAAAAATATTTTAAGAGAGAGGAAATGTTGGGCACGATTTGATCGTGGGTCATACCAAGACGCAATGTCTGCTCTTCCCCCTCATCAACGTAAGTCATTTGCTGAACGTCAAGCCCTTTACCACGATACTTTTTGAAGTAAGTCGTAATAGTTTTAGTTCCAGCCTCAATACCAAAATGAAATTCAGCTTCATGCTCACCTTTTTCGATGTGGCAAAGAAATTGATCGGCGGATGTGAATTTTACGTTGGGGCCGTCAATCCGCAGCGCGCCGGGGTCGTAGTTGGCTTCGAGTGTTTGTTTGAACAGCAGAAGCGGCTGCATGATGCTGGATTTGCCGGAACTGTTCGCGCCCGCGAGGATCGTCAGCGGCGCAATCTCAATGCTTTGCTCCTCGCTGATGGATTTGAAGCCCGCGACGGTGATCTTCGTGATTCCTTCCGGCGCGGGCGTGGATTTGGTTTTCTTCGGGGAAGCTTTTTTCGCCATCTCAATTATTCGTCGCGGGCGTTTCGTCGAGCAGCGGATTGACGAGAGCTTCAAATCCGGCGCGGTCTTTTTCGCCGATGACTTTCTGGCGAATGCGTCCCTCACGGTCAATTATGTAGGTCGTCGGCAAGGGCGAGGCGGGGAGTTTTGCGCTGACGTTTTCGCCGCCGAGAACGATGCGGTAATCCTGTTTGATCTCTTTCTGAAACTCTTTGATTAAGTCGGGCGTGTCATCCCACGATGCGCCGATGATGGTTAAGCCGCGTGCGTCCAGATCGCGCTGCATCGCGCTCAAGGCAGGTATCTCCGAACGACAGGGAATGCACCACGTCGCCCAGAAATTCAGGAGCACGACGCGCCCGCGCAGATCGCTCAAGCGCAACGTCTTGCCGTCGAGCGTCGGAAACTCAACGTCGGGCGCAGGCTGAAAATTGTTTCCGGCGGTGCTGGCCGACGAATTTGCCGGTGCATTGGCGGCGGGCGCGACTTTGATTTTGGATTCGAGGTTGGGAAGCAACGCGGCGAGGCGCGAACTTGCGAGACGGGTCGCGTAGCCGGTGGCGACGAGCACGCCTATGAAGATCAGCACGACGCCGGAGACGACTTCGACTTTGTGCAGATGCTTGCGAAACTTTCCGTAGAATCCTAAGAACTGATTAATGCCGAGACCCGTTAAAAGAAAGGGCAGCGAGAGTCCCGCAGAGTAAAAGCTGGAGAGCAACAGGCCGCTTTTCCATCCGCCGCTGGTCGCCGCAAGGCCTATGATGCCGCCTAAGATGGGGCCGATGCAGGGCGTCCATCCGGCGGCGAAAGCTATGCCGAGCATCATTGAGCCGAGCAAGCCGCGCGGTTTCTCCTGTGCTCCGAGCGCGCGCGTGTCTCTGTACAGCGCGCCGATCTTCAGCACGCCCATTAACTGCAAGCCGAAGCCAATGATGACAAGGCCGCCGATAATTCGTATCCAAGGATTCGAGAGCACCGCCGCGCCGATCCATCCGGCAGCCGCGCCAAGCGACACGAAAATAAGCGAGAGACCCACGTTGAAAGCGAGCGAGTTAAAGATCACGGCACGCCGCGCCGAAGATTTAGAGCTGCCTTCGCTTTTCAAGTTGTCAATACTAACGCCCGAAATCATAGAGACGTAGCCGGGCACAAGCGGCAGCACGCACGGGCTAAGAAACGACGCGAGACCGGCGAGAAAAGCAATCGTGATAGTGATGTTTGAACCTTCCATGTATCCTCTTTTGAATAGAAGCGAATAAAAGCGATGCGCTGTGAATAGAAGTGATGCGCCGTGTCGCCTGTGCGTTGTGCGTGCCGCGCTCTTTTAATGCGTTGCCGGTTGCCTCTTACCTTGCCGTCGCGGTCTTCGCGGCGGGTTCGTTAAGCAGCCTTTCAATAGTCGCCGCAATCTCTTCTTCGTGGTTGCCGGAGCCTGTGTCAACGAGGCGGACAATACCGCGACGATCAATCAGCACAGTGGTCGGGATGCTCACGACGCCGTAATTGCGCAGATTATCGTCCGCGCCTGCGACGACGAAACCGTATGGAACTTTCTCCGCTGTTTTGAATCGTCGCAGAAAATCGTTCTCCGCATTATGGTCACTTGCCTTGCCTTCGACAGTAATACCGTAGTATTTCGTGATGCCAAGCACGACGAGTCCTTTTGTTTGATAATCTTCATGCCACCGTCGCAAAGACGGAAGCGCCGCGCGGCATGGGGCGCACCACGTCGCCCAGAAATCGAGCAGCACGACGCGCCCGCGCAAGTCTGCAAGCTTGACCGGCGTGTGGTCTATCCATTTAGCGATGGCGGAGAGTTCCGGCGCGGGTTCGCCTTGCAGCCGCAAACCTTGCTGTTTGAGGCGCAGAACTTCCAGCACGGCGTGCTGCTCCGCCGCGTTTTTGATGCCGGTTTTAACGCGCGCGAGCGATTCATCGAGCACGCGCGCGGCTTGCGGTTTGCGCCCGTCGTCAACCAGCACGTCTGCGAGTTTGGCGGTCGCTTCCAGATAAAGGCGCGCGTAGGAATCCGTGAGCGCAAGGCTGCGCATCTCTTCTAAAACTTTGACGGCTGCTCCGGCGTCTTTCATTTCAAGACGCAGGTTGGCGAGCAACGAGCCGGTTTTGTAAAGAGTGTAGGCGCGTGTCTCCGGGTTTGCCGCAACGTGCTCGATTGATTTGGCGGCCTTAAACGCTTCCTCTGCGTGAAGGGCGGCGCGATCTGTTTGCTTGCTTCTTCGATAAGCCGCCGCGAGCGAGTTTTCAAGTTCGGCGCGCTCGCGCGGGCGTTGCGGTTGATGGCTCGAATATTCCGCGAGCGCGTTGGATGCTTCTTCGAGACGATTCAGGGCGGCGGCGCGATGGGTGATGATAGCGCGCGCCGTCTGCGCCTGTTCCGCCGGAGCAGTAGTTTCTTTGAGCAGGAAATTTTGCAGCGCATCAATCGCGCCGCCGGAATTCTGCGCCAGAGCTTGCAGCAATCCAAGATAAAAGAAGTCTGCGCCCGCGAGATTCCGGCGCGCATTTAACTGTGCGGCATAGCGCGCGGCCAACTCGCGTTGCTCCCGTTCGGTGCGCTCGAAAAGCTCTTGATTGAACGGCAGCTTGCGCCGCTCAAACTCCGCGAATCTTTGCGAAGCATAGTTCTTCGCTTCTTCGTAAAGCGCAATCGGCGTCGCGGCGTCGTTCGTTGCGTTCGAGGTAGCGGGCGGCGGTGTGCGTGGCGGCGCGATGCGTCCGGCCTCCTGCGCAAAACTTGGCGCGGGTGCGAAAGCAAGCATCAAGCAAACAAGCGTGAACAGCATGAGGAGGCGCGATGATTTCATTTACCCTTCAATTTTCCTTTGAGATCAAATAGTGCCGGTGGCGGCGTGGCGAAAGCGCGCGGGACTGAATGCGTTCAACCATGATGGCACGGCTCTGTGCATGATTAAGTCTGCGATCAAGTCGCCTGTGACGGGCGCGAGCAGAATCCCATTACGGTAATGCCCGGTCGCGTAGAAAACATTCCCTATCTCGCTCGCCGCGCCGATCACAGGATATTCGTCGGCGGCGCGCGGGCGCAATCCAGCCCACGAATCAATTAATTGCAGATGCTCCAACGCGCGGGGCGTTATCTCCGCCGCGTTCGCCATAATCGCGCGCACGCCTTGGTTTGTTACGCGCTTATCGAATCCGGCGTCTTCCGTCGTCGAACCGGCGAGCACGCGGTAATCCATGCGTGGCACAAGATAACCGCGCGGGCTATATAGAACATGGCGCGCGAGCGGTCTGGCAGACTTGAAGCAAAGCATCTGCCCGCGCACGGGTTTGACCCCGACCGGCGGTGCGCCGCAGCCCAACGCATCGCCGCCGCTGTGTCTTTCGATAAAAGAAGTCCACGCGCCAGCCGCCAGAACGACCGTGTGCGCGGCCACAAAACCCTGCGAAGTCTCGACGCCTTCAACGCGCCCGCGTGCGATTCTTACGGCGCAGGCTTTCGTTTGCGTCAGGACGCGCACGCGCGCTTTTTCAAGCGAAGCGGCGAGTGCTTTGACGAGGAGGCGATTCTCAACCTGCACGTCGAGCCGAAACCGCAATGCCGCGCGAACATCCTGCGAGATGCACGGCTCAAGTCGGCGCGCTTCTTCGCCCGTCAATTTCTCAACCGTCAAGCCCGCGTATTTCTGCCACTGATAACGGTGCGCGATATCTTCTTCGTCCGCTTCCGTGAAGGCCAGATAAAGCGTGCCGGTTCTTTCAAGCTCTATGTCAACGCCCGTTTCTTCGCGCAGGGATTCGGCATACGTCGTGTAAAGATCGCGGCTCGCGCACGCCATCTCGAAAAAATCATTGGCTCGATTCGCCTCCGCCTGCGGCGCGAGCATTCCGCCCGCCGCCCAAGAGCTTTCCGCGCCAACCGCGCCGCGCTCGATCAGCGTCACGCGCAAACCACGCTTCGCCACTGCCCGCGCCGTTGCCAGCCCGATCACGCCGCCGCCCACCACGACGACATCATCCGTCATTGACGCCGTCCCGCGCGCTTCGCTTAACTCTCTGTTTCGCATTGATGGGAACTTGCTGGTATGATGCAGCACTCTTAAACAAAGTCAAGAGTCTGGGGTCGAGAGTCGTGAGCCAGCGAGCAACCTACTTCAGATGGGATCAATTACTAAAGCTTGACTCCAGACTCCAGACTCTAGACTCATAAACTTATGAAACATACTATCACACTGATACCGGGCGACGGCATCGGCCCGGAAGTCTCTGCCGCAGTCGTGCGGATCATCGAAGCGGCGGGCGTCGAAGTCGAATGGGAAACGTATTATGCGGGCGCGCAGGCGCTCGAAAAGTTCGGCAACACTTTGCCCGAAGAACTGCTGGAATCAATCAAACGCAACAAGGTCGCGCTCAAGGGGCCGATCACGACGCCCGTCGGTAAGGGCTTCACGAGCGTTAACGTCGGCTTACGCAAAGCTCTCGATCTATACGCCAACTTGCGACCCGTCCGCGCGCTGCCGAACGTGCCCTGCCGTTACCCGGAACTCGATCTCGTCGTGGTGCGCGAAAACACCGAAGACCTTTATTCGGGCATCGAGCACGTCGTCGTTCCCGGCGTCGTCGAAAGCATCAAGATAATTACCGAGAAGGCTTCGACGCGCGTCTCGAAATTCGCTTTCGAGTACTCGCGGCGCGAAGGGCGCAAGAAGGTGACGGCGGTTCACAAAGCCAACATCATGAAATTGTCGGACGGTCTTTTTCTGGATTGTTTCCGCAAGGTCGCGGAAGGCTTCCCGGAGATAGAAGCCGAAGACAAGATCGTTGACAACGCCTGTATGCAACTCGTGATGCGTCCCGAACAGTTCGATGTAATGCTCTTGGAAAATCTTTACGGCGACATCGTTTCCGATCTGTGCGCGGGCTTGGTCGGCGGACTCGGGCTTGTGCCCGGCGCAAACATCGGCGAGCAGGGCGCGGTCTTCGAGGCCGTACACGGTTCTGCGCCCGACATCGCCGGACAGGGTATCGCCAACCCGACGGCGCTTTTGCAAAGCGGCATACTAATGATGCGTCACATAGGCGAGCGCGAGGCCGCCGAACGAACCGAAACCGCGATGCTCAAAGTCTTCGCCGAAGGCCGTGTGCGCACGCGCGACATCGGCGGCGACGCGAAGACCGCAGAGTTCACGGACGCCATCATCGCCGCGATGTAACGCGCAACGGAGTTTGGAAGTTTTAATGTAGGGGCAGAGATAATCTCCGCCCCTTTACTTTTATGATACGGGAGTTGCGGCGTGGGCGGCTTCTTCGTAGCCACCGGCGATGACGATGGTCAGTTGATCGGGACGAAAGTGTGTGCGAATTGCGGCGTTGACATCTTCGAGTGTGACGGCTTCGACGAGTTGCGGGAAGCGGTCTATGTAATCAGCACCGAGTTTGAAGAATTCCGCATTCCAGAGCGAGCGCGCCAGCCCCGCGTTGGTCGCCAGCGAGACTTTGAAGCTTCCGATGGCAGCCGATTTTTCGTCTGCGAGTTCGTCCGCGCGAATTCCCGTTTGCGTGTAATCGCGCAGCACGTCGAGCGCCGAGTTGATCGCCCGCTCGACATTGTGCGGGCTGACGGAAACGCCTATGTACCAGGGGCCTGCGGCTAAAGAGGGCGCGCGAAAACGCGAGTTGATACCGTAGGTCAAGCCTTCTTTATCACGTACCTGCAAACCCAGCCGCGACGACAGCGTGGACATACCGAGCGCGCTGTTGGCTATCACGGCGGCGTAATAATCCTTCGAGTCGCGGCGCAAACTCGCGGCAGAGCCGAGCAGCACGTCTATGCTCGCCTTGTCTTTGAGAAAAACGATTTCGCGTTTCGCGTCTCTTTGCGGTTCCGGGTCTGTTACGTTGATGTCGACGCTCGCGGGGCCTGTGAACGCGCCAAACGCCTGCTCGAACTGCCCGCGCGCTTCGCTTGTCTGAACATCGCCCGCGATTGAAAGAATCAGCGAACGCCCGCCGTAGCATTCCTTATAAAAATCCTCAACGTCCGCGACGGTAATCGCCGTAATGCTCTCGATAAGCTTTTCGCCGGGGTTGAGATAATAGGGATTCGTAGGATCGAAGACGAGCGACGTCAGCCGCTCATAAGCGCGATAGCCCGTGTTCGATTGCTGCTCCTGAATGTCTGCGATTGTCTGCTGCTTTAACTTCTCCAACTCGTCTGCGGGAAACGACGGTTCGCGCAATTCTTCGGCAAGCGTATCGAGAACGAGCCGCAAATCTTTGCTCAGGCAGCGCGCGCCGATGTTGACGACGAAAGGATCGCTGGAAAAGCTTAGTTCCGCGCCGACGGATTCGAGATCGGTGGCGATTTGCAGTTTGCTGCGCCGCCGTGTGCCGCGTTCGAGCATCTCTGCGGTGAGCATGGCGAGGCCGGGTTTGTCGCGCGGCTCAAAGTGTGAACCGGCGCGCAACGAACCGCGAAGCGAGATGGTCGGCGTCGCGTGATTTTCGAGCACCAAGAGCGTCGCACCGTTCGCCAGTTCCGTGCGATTAATGCGCGCGGCAAACTTCGTTGCGCCGCCACCGCCCGCAGACGCACGATTGCTTGAGCCGTTAACTAAATTTGACGCGCCCGCGTGCTCCGCATAAACATCCGGTTCTCGATAAAACTGCACACCGCGCGGAATAAGCTTGCGTGAAAAGAGATTGCGCGAAGAAATGTTGCGTGGCTGCACGGCTTGGCCGTTGCTGCCGTTTCCGTTACGGCCATTACTGCCATTGCCGCCGTTACTCGCCATCGCTTCGTCCGGTTTTTTCGGAATGAAGTGGCCGACGGTGCGATTGTCTTCCGTGAAGTAAGCGCGTGCGACTCGCCGCACATCTGTCGGCGTAACCTTCTCGATGTTGGCGGCGTAGTCCGTATAAAAACGCCAATCCGCAACCGCTTCGGCTTCGGAAATCTGCGCGGCGATGTTGAACGTACCATCGCGGCTAAAAGCTTCGTGTGCGAGAATCTGCTGGCGCGCCTTTTCGATTTCCGCTTCGGTCAAACCATTGTCAGCGACTTTGCGCAGCTCCGCGAGAATTACTTCTTCAACCTGCCTCGGTTCGACGCCGGGACGCACCATCGCTACGGCGTTGAAGAGTCCCGGATCGCGGTGCTGATCGCAGTTCGTATAAACGTGAACCGCCAGTTGCGTTTCGACTAAGGCTTGATAAAGACGGCTTGTGACGCCGTGCGAGAGCGCCACCGAAAGCAGCACGAGCGGATAGATGTCGTTTTGTGCGGGCGGATTGGCGGCACGTTTCGCTAACTCTTCGTTCGAGAGCACGTTCATTTGTCCGAGCACGCCCGGCGTGTGAAACGCGATCTGCACGACGGCGAGTTCGCCCGCGCGCCGTATCACCAAACGCCGCTCGCCCTGCTGCTCCGGTTCTTCCGTGTAGACTTCCGGTATTTCCGTTTGCGAGGCCGGATATGCGCCGAAATATTTTTGAATCAACGAGAGCGCGTGCTGCTCGTCGAAATCGCCGACGATGGCAAAGGTCGCATTGTTCGGGTGATAAAAAGTGTCGTAGAACGTTTTGAGGCGCGAGGTTGCGACGCCTTCCACGTCCGTGCGCCAGCCGATGGTCGGGTGATGATACGGGTGTTCGCGGAAGGCCGTCGCGTAAACGGCTTCATCCAAAACTTCCGTCGGTTCGTTCTGCCCGCGATCAAGCTCGTTGCGCACGACGGTCATTTCCGATTGCCGATCTTCGTCGGCGATCAGAGAGTTGCGCATCCGATCCGCTTCGAGCTTGATGGCGAATTCGATCTGGTCGGAAGGAACCGTCTCGTAGTAGTTGGTGCGGTCGTACCACGTCGTCGCATTAAAGTCCGCGCCGATCCTTTGCAGGGAGGCGGCGATCTGCGTGTTCTTCGTTTTGTTGAAGGTCGGCGTGCCCTTGAACATCATGTGTTCGAGCAGATGCGTCGCGCCTGTGTAGCCGACGGCTTCGTTGCGCGAGCCGACTTTATATAAGACAAGCACGGTGGCGACGGGCGCGACGCGGTTTTCGACGAGCAGCACCTTCATGCCGTTAGCCATGCGATATTCACGAATCCCGTTTGCTTGCCTGACAAACGAGACGCCGGTGGGAGTGTCTGTTTTCTGCACGTGTTTTGTATCTCTCCTTCAACGCTCTGTTTTAGTAACCGGGTATAATAGAATTATTCACGCTTATTGGGAAAGCCCGCAGGCGCGGCGCGAAGTGCCTTGCCGCGACTTTTTCGCCGCTTCGGTTTATACTTTTCTTTATCGCAAAACACTTTCAAGGAGCACTCATGACCGCCGCCGCCGATAAAATCACCAAGCGCGCCGAATCAATCGAGTTCAAAGGCCGCACGCTTTTTTTAACAGACGATGTTTCGCTTATACGCCGCCAGCTCGAAGGCAAAGAAGATTTACAGTACGCCGCCGCCTTGCCCTTGATGAACAACATCTCGACGGACGAAATCACGCCCGGCTGGGTCTGCTTTTACTACGATGAAACGCTCGGCCAATACGTTTACGTGGGGATGCGCGAACAGGCCGTGCAGAAAGACGAAGTTAAAAACAGCGGCTTTGCCGTCGTCGTCTCCGGTCTTTCAAAAGGTTGCGGCTCATCGCGCGAGACCGCCCCGTATGCAGAGAAATGGGCAGGGATAGAACTCGTCATCGCGCAGACGATTGAAAAGATTTACGGGCAGAACGCGCAGAACATAGGCCTTCTCACGTCAACGGATTTCGGTTTGATCGAGCGCATCAATCGCGGCGAAAAAATTCCGCTCGAAGAATTTACGCGCGGCCTTGATCCGATATCCAAAGCCATCGTCGAATACGGCGGCCTCTTCAATTACAACAAAGCGCGGCTCGCGGGCGAAGTTACGCCGCCCGCTCTGGAAACAAAAAAGCGTCCGATGACTTTGGTTGAAAAGATCATCGCGCGCCATGCGTTCGTGAAGGCCGGGCAGGTTGGCGTCGAATCCGTCAAGCCGAATGATGCTTTGTTTGCCGTCGCCGACGTGCGCTTCTCGCATGAATACGTGACGCCGATGGCCGACGCTCTGTTTACGCAATCTCTAGGCAAAGACGCGAAGGTAACGGAAGCCGAATCCGTTTATGCCTTCCGCGATCACTTAACATTTTTGGGGCGCGTGATGCCGCAGAAGCAGCGCGAGATGGGTTTGCTTGAACGCGCTGACGGCCTTGCCGTGACGCAGGCGGATTTCAGTGAGCGGCAGAATGTAAAACTTTACGGCGAAAGCGCGGACGGCGGATCAGTTGCAATTTGCCATAATGCGGTGGTGGAAGACATCGCGCTGCCCGGTCAAATTGTGATCGGGACGGATTCGCACACCTGCATGGCGGGCGTGCTCGGCTGCTTCGCCTTCGGCGTCGGCTCGACCGACATGGCGAACGCCTGGTACACGAAAGACATACGCATCAAAGTTCCCGAAACCGTCCGCTTCGTTTTGACGGGCACAAAGCGCGACGACGTTTCGGCGAAAGACGTGATGCTGAAAATTCTTTCCACCGATTATATGAAGCAGGGCAAAGGCATCGGTCAGGTTCTGGAGTTCGCAGGCGAAGGTTTGCGCGATTGGCCGATTGACGAACGCGCGACATTAACAAACATGGCCGTCGAAGCCGGAGGCACAACCGGCATCGTCGAACCCGACGACATAACGCTTCAGTATCTTGTAGAGATGCGCGGCCTCGACGCGGCAGAGATTCGCAAGGGCTTTCTGCAATCCGATGCTGATGCGGAATACGCCGCCACCTTCGAGATTGATTTAACCGAGATTCGCCCGATGGTCGCAACGCCGGGCGATCCGCGCAACGGCGTCAACATTGATGAGTTACCCACCGAAGTTCGCATAGACGCGGCCTACGGCGGCTCATGCACCGGCGGCAAAATGGCCGACATGGATATGTACGCCGCCGTCCTCAAACGCGCCCTCGAACAGGGCAAGCGCGTCGCGCCCGGCGTCCATCTCTACCTGCAATTCGGCTCGCAGAAGATCAAGCAGTACGCCCGCGAGAAAGGCTACATCGAAATCTTCGAGCGTGCGGGCGCGGAACTGATTGATCCGAGCTGCGGCGCGTGCATCAACGCGGGGCCGGGCGCATCCAAGTCTGCCGAGACCGTCACCGTCAGCGCGCAGAACCGCAACTTCCCCGGACGTAGCGGCCCCGGCCAAGTCTATCTCGCCTCTCCTTACGTCGTCGCCGCCTCTGCCATCGCCGGACACATCGTCGAACCTAACGAGTTTCTACGCGAAGAAGAACCGGAACTCGTCGGCGCGTAAGCCGTGATTGGGCGTGCCGATAACCTGATCTATTATGATCGCTGGAAAGAAATGATATAGTTTAATGCACTATGATTCGACAAGCTGACATATCAGTATTTTCTCCAGACGATAAGCTTCAATTGATCGTTGAGGTGAAGAATAAACAGGGAGCAAGCCCTGACTGGGCTGCCAATATGCGCAGAAATTTATTCGTGCATTCCGTAGTTCCGACTACTCCGTTCTTCCTCCTAGCTTTGCCCGACCGTTTTTATCTTTGGAAAAACGCAAATCCGGTTGAAGTAGTACCCCCGGACTACGAAATTGATCCGAGACCGATATTAAGAGCATACACGGATACCCACGAACATTATCTCGATAAACTGAGCGGATACGGTCTTGAGCTAATAATCAACTCATGGCTCAATGATCTGCTCAATACAAATCTCACCGGAGAAACGGCCGAACCTTACGAGAAATGGCTCTTCGATTCAGGCTTATATGATGCTATCCAGCATGGCTCGGTAAGAACTGAAGCTACCGTATGATTGTTTACATTGAGTCCAACTTCGTCCTCGAATTAGCCTACCTGCAAGAAGAGCACGAAAGTTGTACAAATATTCTGATTCTTTCCGAAGCGGATAAGATCGAGTTGGTGATTCCCGCCTATTGTGTCGGTGAGCCATACGACTCCTGGGTGCGCAGAGCTAAACAGAGAACGGAATTGCATGACCGGCTTTCCCAAGAAATCAGAGAGCTTTCCCGTTCAAAGCCATACGTCAAATCACCTAAAGAATTTCGGGATGTCACAAAAACTTTGATAAGGAGCGGCGAAGAGGAAAAACAAAGATTGGATAACGCCGTTAACCGAATCCTTGAAACTGCAACAGTGATACCCATTGAAAGAGAGACCATCAAAGCGGCCATAAAACTTCAGCACACTCGTAACCTATCGCCGCAAGATTCAATCGTTTATGCTTCTATTTTATTGCACTTATTAAAAACGCCTGACGAACCAAAATGCTTCATCACCAAAAACTCGAAAGACTTCGCCAATCCGGATATTTACAAGGATTTGGAAGCTCATGAGTGCAAGCTGCTGACTAAATTTGAAGATGGTTTAGGATACGCTCGTAGCCGCCTAATAACCGCCCCCTAGAAATGTTTTCATCACAGCCTGCGCCGGTTTTCTCGAACGCTTCATGCGAGCAATCGCACGATTTTATTCAAAATTTATTCAGCAAGGGCGCGATTTATGGGTGGCGATGATTTGAATGCGGCGCTGAGTGTTGTCGCGGGCTATGGCAAGTATGCGCGTATCGAGCGGGAGCGGCGTTTTTTGTTGCGCGAGCTTCCGCAGGGACTGACGCGCGCCAGTAAGCACAAACAAATCTGCGATAATTATATTACGAACACGCGGATGCGTTTGCGTCGTGTGCGCGTGCCGGAAACGAATGAGCGTGTGTGGAAACTAACGCAGAAGTTCCCCGTCGCGCCGCAGGATTTCACGCGCACCGTTATCACGAACATTTATCTTTCGCCGATTGAATACGAAATGCTCGCTATCTTCGAGGGCAACGAAGTGCGTAAGAATCGTTACGCTTATGTGCATGAGGAAAGAAGCTACGGCGTGGACGTTTTCTTAGGCGAGTTGCATGGCCTTGTCTTGGCGGAGACGGAGTTTGCGAGCGATGAAGAGATGATGGCTTTCGCTGAGCCTGCTTTCGCCGCCGCCGACGTGTCGAATGATGAGATGTTCACGGGCGGGAAGTTGGCGATGTGTTCGCGCGAGGAACTGCGCGGCGCGCTGGAAAGATACGGATTGACGTAAGTAGGGGCAGCGGCTTGTCCCTGCTTATGATCCATTAAATGCAACGCGGGCAGGGACAAGCCGCTGCCCCTACAATTTATTTGTGTGCGCTTCGGCTTACCATTTGATGCTGCCTTCTTTGGTGGTGTCTATGTTGGTCATCTGACCGGCGTTGAAGAAGAAAGCTTGCATATTGTCGAAGAGAAATTCCTGCGCGTCGGGTGTCGAGAGGTCTAGGCCGTAGTGGTTAATCAGCATACTCTGTTTGGCGAGCCATTCAGCCCAGCACGGCTGGCAGATTTCGGTGGCGACGCGCTGGCCTAACTCCGTAGGGAACGGCGCGTAGCCGAGCGACGGGCGTTTGTTAGCACATCGTTTGCATTTGATTTCGGCGGACATAATAATTTCCTTTGCTCTAAATTGTTTGCACAATATCATAGCGGCGACGGTTAATCCGAAGCAAGCCGCGCTCAAACTGTATAAGGACTACGCCCGCTCGCATGAAACAGTATCAGGAACTTCTCAAATCAATTCTCGCGCACGGCGTCCAGCATCAAGACCGCACGGGCGTCGGGACGCTTTCGCATTTCGGTTATCAAACCAGATTCAATTTGCGCGAAGGTTTTCCGATTGTGACGACGAAGCGCGTGCCTTTCCGCTGGGTCGCAGAGGAACTATTCTGGTTTCTTTCCGGCAGCACGAACGAGCGGGAATTGCGCGCGAAGGGGGTAGACATCTGGGCGGAATGGGCGGACACGCAGCACACAAAACGTTTTAATCGAGAGGCGGGAGATTTAGGTCCGTCCTTTTACGAGCAAAATTTACTTATGCATGAATGAATGCCGCATTTTTACGTGTTGGAATTCACAAACTTTAAGTGAATCTTATTCATAAGTTTCTAGACAGTTCACAAGATCATATTTTTGCTCTATAAAGAAGAACCTAAGGATACCTAAAATGAGACAATACTTAGATTATCTAACTTATATCCTCGATCACGGCGTTCCAAAGAAGGATCGTACTGGAACCGGAACCATTAGTATTTTTGGGTATCAAATGCGCTTCAACTTGCAAGAAGGATTGCCCGTAATCACAACAAAGAAAGTTCATCTTCGCTCTATCGTATTCGAGCTTTTATGGTTTCTTAAAGGGGAAACCAGCTTGGCATATCTTCATGAGAATGGAGTCAGTATTTGGGATGAATGGGCTGATCCTGATGGGAATCTAACAGGCATTTATGGCAAACAATGGCGTAGATGGGAAACTGGTGATGGCAGAACTATTGACCAAATAAGCAGAGTTATTGAAGAGCTCAAGGCGGACCCTGATTCACGACGCTTAATCGTTTCCGCATGGAATGTTGGTGAACTCGACAATATGGCTCTTCCTCCATGCCATCTTCTCTTTCAATTCTATGTTGCTGCGGGAAGGCTATCCTGCCAGCTTTATCAAAGGTCTGCCGACAGTTTTCTTGGGGTTCCTTTCAATATAACCTCGTACTCTCTGCTCACCCATATGATTGCACACCAATGCAATTTAGATGTCGGGGACTTCATTTGGACCGGCGGTGATTGTCACATTTATTCAAATCATATCGAGCAAGTCAAACTTCAAATGGCAAGGGAGCCTTATCCACTTCCACAGTTGATAATCAAGCGTAAGCCATCTTCTATTTTCGATTATCAATACGAGGATTTTGAGATTCTCAACTATCAAGCGCATCCTCGTATTACAGCTCCTGTAGCAGTCTAAGAAGCAGTAGCTTAGACCTGTCATTATTAGGAATAATAATTATGGCCAATAGCCAACATCTTGACATTCTAATGCAGGGCGTTGATGTTTGGAACAAATGGAGGGAGGAAAATCATAGACTTAGACCAGATTTGAGCGGTGCAAGTCTTGGCGGCGCTTATTTGCGTAGAGCATACCTACGCAATGTAAATCTTAGTGGGGCAGATTTACATACAGCTAATCTTCAAAAGGCTACTTTAAGCAAATCGGATCTTAGTAATGCCGATCTTAGCAATGCAAAACTCCGCTCCGCGTATCTTCGTAAAGCTAATTTAGCTGGGGCTAATCTAAGTAAATCCGATCTAACAAATGCCAATTTGGTCGACTCCAATATAGACGAAGCTAATCTAGAAGGCTGCACTATTTATGGAGTCTCAGCATGGAACGTAGAGGGATTCCCGCTTAGCCAATCCAATCTTATTATTACCCGCGAGAATGAATCTGTGATAACTGTTGATGACCTTGAAGTCGCTCAGTTCATCTATCTACTGCTCAATCATAAAAAGCTAAGGAACGTCATAAATTCAGTTACAGAGAGAGGGGTGCTGCTGCTAGGCCGGTTTGGTGATGGGGGGATAAATATTTTGCAGGCGCTTTCGGCTAAATTAAGAGAGTTTAACTACCTGCCCATCATATTTGATTTCGAAAGGCCCAGAGACAGGGACTACACAGAGACAATAAAGACGCTCGCCAGTTTATCCAGATTTGTTATTGCTGATCTAAGCGGGCCCTCTGTTCCCCAAGAACTCTACGCAACCGTCCCGCATTTCAAAATCCCTTTTGTTCCAATCATTGAAGCCGGTAGAAAGAAATACTCTATGTTTACTGATTTATTAGGATACCCATGGGTCATCCAGCCAGTAGAATTTACAACTATTCAGAATTTAACAGATATATTGCTGGCTAATATTGTTACTCCAGCTGAAGAGAGAGCTCGGCAAAGGCAAGAATTGCTTGAACAGCTTTTTGGTAATTGATTAGTTATTGGAGGATAGGAAAGGCTATTTAAGGATTTATGTAAGCCCTGCTTACGTTTGGTCAAAAACCTCTCTCTGAATTTCTTTTAATAGCGCAAGGAAATTGGGTACTACAATCTCATTTACATCTCGTATTCCATTACTCATCCCTTTAACATAGTAGCTATTTGGCGTTGGATACTCAATGTGAATATCCGGGTGAGCGATTTTACTAAAAAACAGTCCAACCGTTTGCATCTTGCTTCCTGTGGCAGCACAAATGATCCGCTCATGGAGGCCAAATTCTTCATATATCTGATCAAGACATTCGATTGTTTCTTTATAATCAAGAGTGCTAACAACTCGCGCAAGCAATCCTTCCGCATTGGTAGGATTATTGTTTGAATACTCATCTATAACGTTTTTATGAATTTCTTGAGTAGCAATCTCCCGCCATTTATAATCTTCTCTCGGGGGCCGACCATTAATAAATAAAAGTCTATGTGGGTTAATGGTTCCTAGCATGTGACGAACCAACTGTTCATTAAACGAAGTGAATGCAACCATCGTAACTGGTTGTCCTTGCATTCTAATGCTACTCAAACATCTTGTTCTCACAATTGAATCAACACCCCTACTGGGATATTTAGCTATAACCTCAACTTCTTTTTTTTTATCTGCATATTCTTCTTGAGTCGGAGCATAGAATTCAGCCTCGCTGCTTACAATCCTTAATGTTCCAGTGAATTTTCTTAGCTTACATAAGCAGATTAAGATTAAAAGCTTGGACATGGCAGATATATCCAAGACCACTTCTTTCACGAATGGGGTACGGGGCGCGAGCCCTTCAGCAATACTCTCTTCAACGTTGCCAGGAAATCTTGCTCCGTAGTCGTAAATAACTTCGCTAGGATTTGATACACCAAGAATTCGAACAGCCTTCTGAAGTTGGGCTATACGGTTTTTACCTTTTGGTCTTTTGTACCGAAATAGCAATGCATCAGTAAGTATAGCTCCCTGCGTTTTTTGATATTCAACCCAACCCAACGAACGATCTTCAAATCCATACGCGCCTATAAAAAGGCGGTCCTTATTTGGGCTTAATTTTTCTGAATTTGAAATGGCTGGGAGTTTCATGAGCTTTCATCCTCCACATTCTCTGTCTCCCAGAATGTTGGTTCTTTAGGCTGTTTACTTGTTTGCTTTTTCTTCTTCCTCTTCTCATTCCAATAACGGCGGAACTGTTTTGGATGCACTAACAAGCTAATGAATTCTTTGCTATTCAAATGAATATTGTCATGACTTGAAAATGTCAGAGCGGCGTGAGGGATTAGGACTCTATTCAAATAAAGGCGAGGAGTAATCATACCGCGCACGCTTTTACCTCGCCAATCTTGTAAGAAAATATGCCACCGTACTAAGCCATGATAGTAACGAATAGCTTCAGGGGTAAGCTCTAACTCATCAAGTATCTCTAATCGAAAAGCCTGTTTTGGGTGAAGCCGACCTTGATTGCTAACGAGCTTCCCTTTAGTTAGCTCATCCCTTGAAATACCTATAAAGGCACCTACTATATCTACAAGATGGGTGCCAAATGGCTCACCCGGTTTAGTAGAACTTGGCCCCTTTTCCCACGCAGAGGGATCGTTAATTGATTCAGCAAAAACTAAGAATTCGCCGCCTTTTGATCGAAACACTTTATTTTGAATTACACTAGAAATTGGTAAAGTCAGCTTTTTAGGAGGGTCACTTGCCTCACGTAATATATTGGTAAACATCTGAATCATTGTTCTGATGTCGCTAGCCCACATTCCAGTAAATACTTTCCATCCGGAATAATTAACGCGCTGCTTGGTATAATCCTCATTAGCGTTTTCACGCATCTGATTTGCGAGTTGATTATTAGACAATTGAGTTTTACCAAGCACTTGTGTCAAGCCTAATTTCTTCCCGCTAAGCTCGCTATGCCTATCTATTCTCGGTCTAAATATTTTATCTAATAGCGCAGCTTTGGCTTTTTCCTCTTGATGCAGGCTCTCGGTAGCTAAATCAATCAAATCGTAATCATGGAAAAGTTCTAGAGGCTTTTTCCGTAGCCCTCGTTGATCAAAGCTATTAGCTGCCTCTGTGGAAATTTTAAAGAAGATTTTGCTTCTTCTCTTAAATATTATTGGGTTAAGGGCACGCTGAACCTCTCGAGGGATGATAGGTATCGTGTAGTCATCAAGGAATAGATAAAGAGGCTTTTCACCTATCCATGGAACATGTGATTCTAGATGATGTTGAACGATATCAAGTAAATCTAATCTAGCGAATGGCCAGGCCGTTTGATGACCACTTCCCAATTTTGTTAGACGGCACCTTTCCTTTTCTTCTTCTATGAATGCTCTGGCATGAGCTAGAGCATCGGCTCCTTTGGGAAGAGGATGGTAACGGTCAACAAAAATTCCAGAAACAAACCCGTCAATCCACTCAAATTTATTTGACGGATCTGAGTTGTATAAAGCAAGAGTCTTACAAATCTCGCTAAACCAAGCCAAGTGGAAATAATGAATGACTTGTCTATCAACAGCTTCATTGATTCGTGAAGGAAGCCATGGAAATGCCTCTGCAAGGTCTCTGCAATTTAGGTAAAATCCAACAAATTGATCCGCGCCTATTACACCAGAGGGGACTTTAATCACCTTGTCCATAAGAGCCGTCATTCGCCTGAAGACCATGGTTTTGCCACATCCTCTAGCGCCGGTTAGCACCGTGATATTCCTGCTCAGAAGGTCCTTTGCTGCTAAGAACTCTGGTACAAATAAGTTCTGCCATTCCTCAACTCTATATCCAAGGGCTTCAGCCACAAGGTAATCCCCCGGCTCTTTAAGTTCTGTACCTTCGACAGCGGCTGCTGATTCCCGTTCAGCCTCTTGAGCCAGTTCGTTAAATAATCTGAGCAAAGACTCCGGATTACCAACATATTCCCCTTGAGTGGGGTCAACCTCCATTACCTTCTTGCCCAAAAACTCCGTTAGCTTTGCGTGCATAACCTTATCCCGAGGATTAAGGTCCGCTGGATTTAATCTGCGTAGTAGTGATGATATGAGCGAGAAAAATTGGCGCGTATCATCTTTGGGTTTTAGATTATTATGTGATCCTCCATAGCCGAAATCTGAAATCCATATCGTGCGAGGACTATCGATCACTCTAGTGTCGGGGTCCTTAATCAGTATATTTTCTTCGTGGAGATCCCCATGATGGATTTTGACTTGTCTGCAAACAAAAAGGACTTCGAGAAAAGTGTGAGCGACTTTCTCTATAAATGCCATATCTAATAGCTCAGGCCTACTCTTCAAATACTCTTTGAGATTCATCCCTTGGATGAAATCGAAAATGATGTAAGTGAATTGATCGCCATCACTATCGTGGCTTGCACCGTGCCAATGATACTGAACGATATTAATGTTAGGTAATGATCGCAAAAGTCTGAGTTTCTCAAGTTCTTTCCACCAGCCTCGATTAAGTCCTTCGTCAGGAATGATTTTACAAGCAAACGTGTCTCCAGTGGCTGGGTCAACAGCCTTATAAACAGAGCCTATTCCTCCCTGTCCTACTTTTTTTTCAAGGCGGTAACCATCAATAGTGAGGTGGAGGTAAGGATCTTGTTCCTTTTTTCTTTTCGGCATTTTAATCACTACTGTCTCGGCTTAGAACTAGCACCGTTTCTGTTTGGCTGCCATTATAACCTCGTCGTACCCGACGGTCTTTAGGAATTTGCTCAGTATGCTTCCAAACTAATGAATAGCCTTTAACTTCTTTAGTCGCTATTGATGCAATGGCGTCATGAAGAGGCATGTTGTAGTAACGGCTACGGGTGTCTCCTAAAACGAGAACGCACATCCCTGTGGGAGTTAAAACATTATGCCATTGTATGAGACAACGCTTAAACATTTTTAAGAATTGCGCTTCATTAGGCGAGATACTGCAATCCAATGACTTCCAGTCAGAAGTACCAAGGAACCATAAACGAAGTCTGTTATCCCGCCCATAATCTAGCTGCCTCATGTAAGGAGGGCTGGTTATAATCGCTTGGACTCCTTTCTCTGGAATGAAATTGGCGGCATTACGCACATAGCAATTGCGATCAATATTGGTGTCTAGATACGGTAACCTTCTTAATGCACGCTTTACCTTCCGTTCAAGTCTTTCTCGTACCGAACGATACTCATATAAGTCAGGATGAAGATGTCGCGGGAAATTCCTTTCTCGTAGATACGGAACAGTATGGCTACTAGGAAATGATAAAAAGCCGGGTCTCTGGTGATGTAAAATGCCTAACAGACAAGACAATAAAAAGTAAGATTTTCTGCTTCTAAGAACGGTTGACCAAGCAACAGCCTCACGCAGTGTTTCTGGATGGTAGAAAGCTCGCACCCATTTTGGAGTTTTTCTCAAATCAACTGCTGCCATAATCTTAGGAACTTTATGCGCAACCGTTTCAATTTCTATGTTGGCTATCTCAATGGAAGGACTTGGAAATAGTTTAGCCCGCGTTAGGGCTACCGCATAAGGACTCAAATCACTTGCTATAATGCTTCTTTTAGCAGCCCACGCCTCCAGTGCAACGGTGCCCGATCCACAAAACGGATCGTAGATGGTGTCGCCCTCACACGTGAACGTATCAATTAGTGTCCCAGCCATAGAGGATTTCATTTTACCAATATATGGAGCAACTTGATGTAATGTAGTTTCTCGTAATAGAGCGCTTCCTGTCCAACTACTCGCCAAGCTTTCATGTGAACTCTTCGAGCGCGGGAGGTGAGTTAAATGATGAGGCAATGAAAAGGACTTGTTGACAGCAATGGTTGTCATATTAGTCAAGGAGTTTATCCCACTGTCGCCTATAACCTGACGCAGCCGATTAAGTCATTAATCAAATTGGAAACAACTCGCTCCCTCTTTTTAATCTATCAACTACATAATTATGTTTTACACCTTTTAGCAGTTTGGCGCCAGCCATTGAGAGTCGTTTCACATGAAAACACGCAAATTGATTTACTATTGCATATATGATATTTAGTTCTCGTAAAACTGTTAGTCCACATACGACGACTCAATAAACAGTTTAGACTACCGACATCGTTCCTCATAAGAACGGAAATCAATAATAGGAGAAATGAAATGTTTCTTATCTCGAAGTTTGTGTACGAAGCAATGGGTAAGTCGAAGCTTCATGCGACGGACGCTTATCTTAAGATCCTCAACTATTCGTTGGATAATCACAGTCAGACATACTACAAGTTTCGCTATGGCGCACCGGACGTCAACGGGAAAGTTGGAATGCCTGCGTCGCTTAAACTGAAGAATGGTTCTTTTGCACCGGTGTGGAGTCTGGAAGGGTTTGAACTCTCCGAACGTGTGCTTGGAGTATTTGGACATTCCTCCGATCTCTTCAGGCGTGGCCTTGATTTGATCCACTCGCCATTCATTGACCCAGCCTTCAAAGGGCAGTTGCAACTCGTTATCCGAAATTTTTCAAATCAAGAAGTGATGCTCTCCCCGAAAGAAGTTATCGGGAAGGTTGTGTTCTTCGATATTTCCGACACGATACTGAGCGCAGAGGATCTTCTCAAGGAGGTTCAGGAGAATGCTCAAAATCAAACTCGAAAAAATGCTATATCAGAAATAGGTCAAGCATTAAACGGAATCTCTAAATTTACCGTATGAGTCGCTTTTGATCATTAACCAATACGGAACGGCGTTTCAAGCTGGAACATGCATGTCGTCGATGGAGTCCATCTGCCGCCGTGTCACACGCTTTTTCAATTCAAAGTCGAGAACGAAAAAATCCTTCACTGCCAGCTTTACCAGCGTTCGGCAGATGCCTTCTTAGGGGTGCCATTCAACATCAGTTCCTACGCGCTTTTGACGTACATGATCGCGCACGTCTGCGGATTGCAGGCGGGCGATTTTATTTACACGCTCGGCGATTATCACATCTACAAGAATCACTTGGAACAGGTTGAAGAACTGCTTGCGCGCGAGCCTTTGCCTTTGCCGCGTCTTGAAATTAAAGACGACGGGGAACGCTTGCACGGCCTCAACGGATTATTAAAGTTTCGTTATGAGCACTTGAATTTAGTTGATTACAGATCGCACGGCAAAATCAGTGCGCCCGTCGCGGTGTGAGGGCGGCAAAACTTTTATGGCAACAATCATCGGCCTCGTCGCCGTAGATAGGAATAATGCCATCGGGCGCAATGGTGCTTTGCCTTGGCACTACGCGGCGGATATGAAATTCTTCCGCCAGCAGACGACGGGGAACGCCTGCGTGATGGGCTATAAAACATGGCTGTCACTGAAGAAACCTTTGAAAGGCAGATTGAACATCGTATTAAGCCGTTCGGCGGAAATCGCCGCGCCTGAAAATGTGATTATGCTGCGCGACAAAGCGGCGGTGCTCGCGCTCAAGCCTTATTTGTCGTGCGATCTTTTCATCATCGGAGGCCGACAGATTTATCAAACCTTCACGGGCGAGATTGATAAATGGATCGTCACGGAAGTTCCGCTCGCGGTGGCGGACGCGGACACCTTTATGCCGGAGAATTTTCTGAAAGGATTCCGCGTCTACGGCGCGCGCGAGTTGGAAGAGAATTTGACAGTTAAATTTTACGAGCGAGCACGTTAATTGTATAGAGTGGGCAGGCCGCCGCGCCTACGATTTGAAATCTCTAACGTCTTTGAATGGCACTTCGCTATCTGCGAAATCGGGGCGGTAGTAATGTGCCGCGCCGTCGTATTCCTGCATCCAGCCTTCTTCCATCTCCAATTTATCGAGCGCGGAGAGCGCGCGTAGCCATTCAGATTCCGTGATGCGGCGCGAGAGCAGTGTGTAGCGTTCGTCTGTTGCGGCGCGGTTGGTCGCGTAATACTGCGCCATCATCGAGACGGCGACGCGCGGGCTTAGCATGTCTCTGATCCATTCGAGTGATTCGCGTATGCCCGCGATGTCGTTCGGCAATACGAGCAGGCGTATCACGAGGCCGCGTTTGAGAAGTTTGTCATCGCCGAAAACTAGTTCGTCGCCGGTCTGTTCATACATCTCTTTGATCGCGGCGCGGGCGTGCTCCGTGTAATTCTTTACTTTCGAGTAAGTGTAGCCTTCTACGGAGTCCGCGTATTTCAAGTCGGGCAGGTAAACGCCGACGATGCCGTTTAAGAGTTGTAAGACTTCGACGGAATCGTAGGCGTTGGTGTTATAGACGATGGGAAGCCGTAGCCCTGCTCGCGCGGCGATGAGAATGCTACGCGCCATTTGCGGGGCGAAGTGCGTCGGGGAAACGAAGTTGATGTTATGACAGCCGCGCGTTTGCAGTTCGATCATCATTTCCGCGAGGCGTTCGTGTGTGACTTCATTTTTGATCTGCTCTTTGTGCGTCTGCGAGATTTGGTAGTTCTGGCAATAGACGCAGCGCAGATTGCAGTTGCCGAAAAAGATGTTGCCCGCGCCGTGTGTGCCTGTCAGAGCGGGTTCTTCGCCGAAGTGCGCGGTGTAGGAAGAGACGACGGGCAGGCGTCCCGAATAGCAGGCGGCGATTTCATTCTCCAGCCGGTTGTTGAAGCAATCGCGCGGGCAGACGGTGCAGCGCGCGAGCAGGGATTCGAGCGCAAGTGTGCGACGTTCGAGTTCGCCTGTGGCGAGCAATTGAAGATAAGCGGGCGTGTGCATCATCTAAAATTCATCATGGATGAAAGCGCCGGAAATGGACGCGGTGCGGTTTGTGTTGTTCGACGGCGACGGCGGGCGCGAATTGCTTGCCGAGTTCCCAAATGAAATCCATCTCCGTGTGAATCGTGCTCAGGGCGAGCCGCGCCTCGAAGATTAAAAGTATGCTGCCGTAGAAGAGAAAGCACGCGCCTAAGAGTCCGAAGACGACGGGAACCCAATTGTAACGCGCGCTGGAAACGGCTACGACGCCGATGGCAACGCTTGTTGAAACGAAGATGCCGAGCGCAAGGTAAAAAACGGTCATGCAGCGTTGCAGCAGACGCGCGCGGCTTGTCAGTTTATCGAGTTGGCCGAAAATCATGATGCGGCGTTCTTCGTAAAACTTCATCGCGGGATCGCTGTTCGCCAGCTCTTCGAGCCGATCCGAAATCACACGCACGCGGTCAACGACGCGCCCTAAACGTGTCGAAGTCGAGAGAATCATCGTACCGCAGGCGGAGATCAAGACGGCGGGCGTAATCATCGCCGTCAGAACCGAGAGCGCCGAAGAAGGTGGTTCCATACTGCTCCTGAAACGAAAACTATTTATAAGCGCAGAGGGCTGTAAAGCGCAATGCGTTGCCTTGCGAAACAACGCGAGATTAAAAAGATGCGCGCATCGTAAGAAAGAAGAAACGAGAGCGCGAAAGTTGTGTTATGCTCCGCCGCATCAGCGTACTGTAGTCTTGGGACGCCTGAACTCCATCTCGAACACAAGGGATTTTAACCTTCTTACTAAGGAGCAGAAGAAATGGCTGAACAGGGTGATGGCACGAACGACGGGATGAACCGTGCCGGAAGCGGAAACAACGGCGACGAGGATCGTCAGACTGACGCCGCCGCAGGGCAGGGTGATAACGATGCCGCGTCAAGCGGCAGCATGAACGACGGCGGCACGGGCGGCAGCGGTGGGGACACCGGCAGCGGCATGGACACAGGAGGCAGCGGCGGCAGTGGTCGTGATACAACCGGCGGCGCGTCTGAACAATCACGCGGCGGCGGTCAGGCGATTGGTCGCGCCACAGGTATCGGCTCGGGAATGTCCGAAGGCGCGGACGGTTCGACTGCGGGCACAGGCAGCAGCGCGGGCGGAACAAGCAGCGGCGCGACGAAAAGCTCCGGCGGTAAAGGCGCAGCGAAGACCGGCAGTAAGGGTGCGTCGAAGACCGGCGCGAAGGGCGGCGGCGCAGCGACAAAAGGCGGCGTGAAGAAGGGCGGCGCAGGCGGCAGCAAGGGCGCGGGCGGCGGCACACGCGGCGGTCAGGGCGGCGGTGGTTCGCAAAAGGGCGCGGCCAAAAAGAGCAGCGCGAAGAAATCCGGCGGCAGCAAAAAAGGTGCAGCCAAGAAAGGCACAGCCAAGACGAGCGCAGTAGCAGCAGGCAAGAAGGGCGTTGCGGCTAAGAAAAGCGCAGGTAAGAAGAGCGCAACGAAGAAAGCCATGCCGTCGAAAGCCGGTGGTAAAGGCAGCAAACAGGGCGGCGCGAAAAAGGGTGGCACGGGCGGCGTCGCGCGTGGCATGGGTAGCGGGCGCGGCAGCTCCGGCACAAGCGGCGGCGCAGGCAAAAAAGGCGGCTCCTCGTCAAAGAAGACTGCCAAGAAGGGCGGCGCTGGCAAGGGCGGCTCTAAAAAAGGTAGTACCACAAAGAAAGGCGGCGCTGGCAAAAAAGGCGCAGCTAAAAAGGGAGGCAGAAGATAAATCTATGGCAACCAAGAGCAGCACTAAAAAGAGTTCCGGCACAAAGAGCGGCGCGAAGAAATCCGGCGGCGCAAAGAAAGGCACGGCGAAAAAAAGCGCAACGAACAAGAGCGCCGCTAAGAAGAGCACTGCCAAGAAGGGCGCGGCGAAAAAGGGTGGAGCTAAAAAGGGAAGCGCCAAGAAAGGGGCGGCGAAGAAAGGCGGCACGAAGCTTAATCTCGTGCAGGCCGCTAAAACCACCAGCAAGGTCGCTAAGGGAGTCGCCACGATTCTGGACACTCTGACGGATAATCGAAAATCCAAACGCTAAGTAAACACATAACCTGACGCAAGAGGCCGCCGCTCGCAAAGAGCGCGGCCTCATCTTTTTGTCAAGCCTTATTTATGCGCCGAGTCGTTCGTGAAAGAATTTGAGCGTGCGTTGCCATGCGTCGGCGGCGGCTTCGGCGTTGTAGGCTTCGGGGCGCGTGTCGTTGAAGAAGCCGTGCTTGGCTCCCATATAAATCTTGATGTCGGCCTGCTTGCCAGCCTTGCTCAAGGCGTCTTCAAACTCTTTCAACTTTTCTGCGGGAATGCCGGAATCGAGTTCGCCGAAGCTGCCTAAGAGCGGGCAGGAGACTTGTGGTACGAGTTCAACCGGCGTGCGCCCGTAGAAGATCGCCGCGCCCGCGAGGTCTACAGTGTGCGTCGCAAGTTGATAAGAAAAACCGCCGCCCATGCAGAAGCCTATGGAGGCGAAACGCGGGCGCAGATTTTTGACGGTCTTCATGTAATCGAGTCCGGCCTGCATATCGCGGATCGCCACGTCGTTCGGAATGCTGGAGACGGCTTTGCGCAAGGCCGCGACGTCGGAAGCATCTTTCGGCGGCGGTTGCGGGGCGCGCACGAAAAGGTTCGGCGCGAGCGTGTTGAAGCCTTCGGCGGCGAGATGGTCGGCGATTGATTTGATGTGATCGTTGAGGCCGAAGACTTCGTGTATGACGAGCACGGCGGGCGCGTTGGCTTTCGCGGCGCGCGAGAAATAAGCGGGAATCATTAGATCGCCGCTTTTGCACTGAATCATTTTGCCTGCAAGTTTGTGTGGCTTAACTGAAGCAGGTTTCTTTGCTGTCTTCTTCGCGCCCGTTTGTGTGGCGGCGACAGTTGCAACCGTTGTCGCCGCCGCGACGAGTCCCGCGCCGGTCGTGTGTCCTAAAAATTTTCTGCGCGAAACTTTATCGCGTGCTTCTTCCATCTGTTTTGCGTCGTCGCCGCTCATCTTGCGTGTCTCCTCTGTTAACAAAATTTACAGAATTAATAATTGCGAGAGGCGTTGACTATACGTGACAGGCACGCGCACCCGCAAACCGGCGGCTTTGGGCGAAAGCGGCTTCGGTGTGGTAGCTTTGCGGAAAGCGATTTCAACATCGAAATAATCTTTGGCATGAGGAGCGGCGAGGCTGTTGGTGAACTATTTTCAAGACTGGCGCGTGATGTTCGTCGCCTGCGCGTCGGGCGTTTAAGATGGCGGAAGCTAAGAACACTTATGAACGCGAGCTGAACGTGGCGCTAAAGTTGGCGCGCGAAGCGGGCGCGCTTGCGCTTGACTATTACGGTTCGACGTTGCTCGTTGAGCATAAAGGCAGCGATCAGCAGGAGCCTGTCACGCAGGCGGATCGCGCGGTCAACGAGTTGATCGTGCGCGCCATCGGCGAAGAGTTTCCAGCCGACGGTATTCTCGCGGAAGAATCCGTTGACACGTTTGCGCGTCTCGACAAAGAGCGCGTGTGGATTATTGATCCGCTGGACGGGACGAGCGGCTTTATCGCGCGCAACGGAGATTTCGCCGTGCAGATCGGTCTCGCCGACAAAGGCGAAAGCGTGCTCGGCGTGGTTTACCAACCTTTGCCCGATGTGTTGCAGTGGGCGGTGAAGGGCACGGGCGCATGGATCGAGCGCGCCGGATTTGAAAAAGAGCGCGGGCAGGTGTCCGGGCAGCGCGAGATTGCGCGTATGCGTCTGGCCGCCAGCCGCTCGCACAGAAGCCCGCGCATGGATACGGTGGTGCGCGCGCTCGGCGTGAAAGAGGAAGTGCGGCGCGGCTCGGTGGGCGTCAAGGTCGGATTAATCGTCGAGCGGCAGTGTGATCTTTACGTGCATCTCTCCGGGCGGACAAAGCAGTGGGACACGTGCGCGCCGGAGATTATTTTGCGCGAAGCGGGCGGGCGCTTCACCACTCTTTTCGGCGCGCCGCTACCCTACAACACGCCGGATGTGCAGAACCACAACGGCCTTGTCGCCACGAATGGCGCAGCGCACGATCTCGTTATCGAAAGCCTCGCGCCGCTGCTGCGAGAGTTCGGGCGCGTGCCCGTTTGAGCGAGAGTTTCTGACACGATAAATGAATAAGTTTTTGACAGGAGAAACAGGAGCGCGTTAGCATCGAAGCGCGCGCCTGTTTCGACTTTAATGCGAACGCGCCCGTCGCAATTTAAGGTGGCGGCGAATTTCTTCACGTTCATCTCTAAACGCACACGTGGACACACGACCCAAAGCCTTTGCGTTCTTTTTCGCCTGTTGCGCGCTGCCGCTATTTTTGCTCTGCGCCGCTTACGGCTGGATCAGCGCGCGTGCCGTCGAAGCACAGTTGCGGCAGCAGACGCAGCGGGATGCGTTCGTTATCGCGCAACGTGTGGAAGCGGCGCTCAACGAGCGCGAAGAGGATTTAAGCGCGTTGGCGGAGAATCCGTCGGTGCGCCTCCTGTGTGCGTTGCGCGGGCAGCCAAACAGCAACGCGGGCGGGCAGACAAACGCGCCCCTTACAGCCGGTGTTTCAACTATTACAGCCGCGCCCGGTGCGATTAATAACATACTGGAAGACGTGCGCCGCGATGTCGGCGCGTTTCTGCTGCGCAACCAGAGATATTTCGCGTCAGTCGCGTGCGTCAGTGAATCCGGCCAGCCACTATTTCGCGTCGAACCGGCAGCGGGGAAAGCGGGACGCGCCGCTTCGGACGCCGACCTGCGTTTTCAGACAGGCGATTTCCCTTCCGGCAGCGTGCGCTCGGATGAACGTGTCTGGAGGGTTGCGGCAGGCACGCCCGTCTGCTCGTCCGTCATACATGATGCTTCCGGCGCAATCCTGCGCTTTAGCATCGGCCTTCGCGCTTCGGCGGAAGATAACGCGGCACACGCGGCGCTGGTCGCCGATTTGAAATTCGACTCGTTACTGCGGCAGCAAACCATCGATGATGCGGCCTCTGATACGGCGCAAACTTCTGCGACGCCTTCTTCCTCTGCGGGTAAGTCCCTTATGTCCGCGCCGCGCCTGTTGATTGTGCTGGACGAGCAGGGACAAATTGTTTACCACACGAACGACGCGCTCAAACATCAGGCCATTGCGAGCGCGATGCCTTTCTTCCGTTCAATTGCCGAAGCGATGCGGGCGAAGGTCAGCGGCAGCGGATTCTTTTATTCGCCGGAAGGAAAGCGTTGGCTGGCGGCTTACAGGCCTGTGCCGATGCTCGGTGTGTCGCTGGCGGTGGCCGAGGATTACTCTGCGGCGACGGCGAGTCTGCGGCGTGCTTTCTGGCTCAGCCTGCTCTTTGGCACACTCGTCGCGCTTATCGCCGCATCGTTGTTGTCGCGCTTTGTCGGACGCACAAAGGGCAGCATCGAGCGCGTCACGGAGGGCGCGCTGGCGATGGCCGAAGGCGATTTAGACAGGCGCATCGAAGTGCGTTCGACCGACGATATGAAGTTGCTCGCGGAGACTTTCAACCAGATGAGCGAGCGGCTGCGCGAACAACTGGCGCGCGAGGCCGAAACAAAACAGTTTGAATCCTTCATGCGCCTCTCCGCGATGCTGACGCACGATCTGAAGAACGCTATCGCATCGCTTTCGATGATCGTGCGCAACATGGAACGGCAATTTCATCGCGCGGAGTTTCGCGCCGACGCGATGCAATCGCTAACCGGCGCGACCGATAAACTGCGCGTCATCGTCGCCAAATTAAGCGATCCTGTGCAGAGCATGAGCGGCGAACACCCGCTTCCGCGCCCGCACGATTTAATCCCGATCATCCGCCGCGTGCTCGCCAGAAGCGCCGAGCCTTCCGCAGGCATTTACGAGATTGAAACACACTTGCCCGAGACGCTCGTCGCCGTGATAGATGTCGAACGCATCGAAAAGGTCATCGAGAATCTGGTGCTCAACGCGCTCGAAGCGATGGGCACGGGCGGCGGCAAACTAAGCGTCGAGGCCGGAACGGAAAGCGCGCGCGAAGTTTTTTTCAGCGTGCGTGATACAGGCCCCGGGATGAGCGACGAATTTCAACGCACGAAACTGTTTCGCGCCTTCGAGACGACCAAGAAAAGAGGCGTCGGGTTAGGGCTGTACACCTGCCGCGAGGTTATCAAAGCGCATGGCGGGCGCATCGAAGTCGAATCCAAAAGAGGCGCTGGCGCATCCTTCCGCGTCGTGTTACCATCCGAAACCGCAACGGCAGTCACGGCAGTTAAAACGCAAAGCTAAAGCGCCACGTCCTTTTCGCGCTCGTTCGTGTTAAAGAGTTTGCGTTCGCGCCGCCGAAACAACCGTTCTCCTTTTCATTCTCTAACTTTAATTGTAGAAGCGTTTCTTGTGTGCGCCAGCGCGTCGTAGGGCGATTCCGCTCGCCGACAGGTGTTTCGCCGTTTAAGCCGGAGCGCGGTAAATCTATGAGCGAACAACAGAGCCAACAGGCCAAGAAAAAAAAGCGTGCGCTGGTGGTTGATGACGACGCGGGTTTGCGAAGCCAGTTGCGCTGGATGCTTGATGACGATTACAGCGTGATCGAAGCGGACACGCGCGCGGCGGCGGCCGAAGTTTTACAACGCGAAGCGATTGATGTCGTCATCAGCGATCTGCATCTGCCGCCCGATCTCGACAGCATCGCGGAAGGTCTCGGTGTCGTCGAAGCGGCGCGTGCGCTACGCCCGCCCGTGCCCGTCATCGTTATTACAGGCAGTGATAGCAAACAGGCCGCACTCGAAGCCGTGCGGCGCGGCGCTTACGGCTTCTTTGAAAAACCTTTCGACCCCGATGAAGTTTTGCTGGTGCTGCGACAGGCGGCGCGCGTGCGCGGTCTTGAACAGGAAATCCTGCGCCTGCGTTCGGAACTCAAAGGCTGCAAGGGCTTCGATAATCTCGTCGGCGCGGGCGGGAAACTCGCCCCGACGATTAAGCAAGCGCGGGCCGTCGCGGAGACTTCTGCGACCGTGCTGCTGTTGGGCGAAAACGGAACCGGCAAAGAAGTGCTGGCGCACGCCATTCATGAAGAGAGCCAGCGCGCCGCCGCGCCCTTCGTCGCCGTGAGCTGCGCGGCACTGCCCGAAGCCCTCATCGAATCCGAACTCTTCGGCCACGAGAAAGGCGCGTTTACGGGCGCGACGCAGGCGCGCAAAGGCCGCTTTGAACTCGCCGACGGCGGCACTTTGTTCCTCGACGAAATTTCCGAACTTGCGCCCTCCGTGCAGGTCAAGCTGCTGCGCGTATTGCAGGAGCGTGCCTTCGAGCGTGTCGGCGGCACGAAAACCATCACGGTTGATATACGCCTCGTCGCCGCCTGCAACCGCGACCTCGAAGCGGAAGTCGAAGCCGGACGCTTTCGCCGCGACCTCTTTTATCGTCTCAACGTCGTGCCGCTCGTTCTGCCGCCGCTACGCGAACGCGCCGATGATATTCCTTTGCTGGCCGCTTACTTTGCAGAGAAAGCCGCACACAAACACGGGCGCGCCGTGCCCGTGCTGGATTCCGCGCTGATTGATGCGTTGCAGGAATATGACTGGCCGGGCAACGTGCGCGAGTTGGAGAATTTAATGGAACGCCTCGTCGTGCTGACGCACGGCGCACGGCTGACAACGGAACTCTTGCCAGACAAAATGCTGCACGCTTTGCCCGAAAGCGCGACGACCGCAAACGGCTCAACCGAAACGACGCTCGAAGGAGCCGTCGCCGCGCTCAGGTGGCGCATGATTACGGATGCGCTTGCCAGCGAAGGTGGCAACAAAGTCGCCGCTGCCCGTCGTCTCGGCATCAGCCGCTCGTACCTGCATAGACTAATCAGCGAACACGAAGCCGCCGCTTCGTAGCTCTCACCGCTTTCTTAATCAATTAACTCAATTACCTCGCCGTGTGGCAGTTGAGACAGGCGCTTGTCAACAGTTGTGTACACACCTGCGCCTGATGTTTCCTGCCGTACACACTCTCCGCACCCGCACCGCAGCAGGAAAATTCGCTAATCGCTAAATAATTCACCGTTTTTAGTTATGCCGCGCTGTGGTACGCGCGTTGCAATGAGCATTGCCGCAGACAGGCAGTAAGTTACGGAAATTGTTTTTGAAAGTTGATTGAGATTGAAATGAAAACGAAAGTCTTGATTGTTGACGACGACTGGGCGATCACGCAGCAACTATTCTGGACGCTGTGCGACGATTACGATGTGACGACGGCGAACGATCTGCAATCCGCATTGCGCCGCGCCACCGTATATGAACCGGAGATAGCAATCTTGGATTTGCATTTGCCGCCCGTGCCGGATTCGCCCGAAGTCGGTTTGCGCGTCCTTGAATTCATCAAGATGCGTTTTCCGAAAGCGAAGGTTTTAATCGTTAGTTCGGCGGCGTCGCGCGCCACACAGCAAGCCTGCTTGGATGGCGGCGCGGATGAGTTCTTAGATAAGCCGTTTGAGATAGAGCATCTGCTCGGCGTGATGCGCCGCCATGCTCCGGCGCAAGTTCCTGAAGCTGCTTGATTCGTTCGCGTGTTGTAGCACTTTTGCGTACCCTCGTATTGCTTAAATGCTTTTGCGCAAGAAATCGCTAAACATTTTGTCTTGAACGAGCGTTATACACGCTTGAAAGCTCTTTGTTAGTTTGATTTCGGTCGCTCGCCCCCAATTCGGGTGACCGCTTGCGCCCCGCGTTATGGTGGAACCCCCTCCCACCGCGCGGAGCAAAGAAGCCCTCGCTTCCATCTGACTCCTTCCCGGAGCCACGAGGGCTTCTACTCCCAAGAATCAGCCGCCGCTTTTCAGCCGGGTCAACCCCCCTTTGATCGCTGAAACGGCGGCTGATTCGCGTCTACCGTCATCTTCTTCCGGCATCGCCTTCCCGCGTTCGCCTAACGTATAATACGCACGCGAGTACACTTAAAATATTCTTTGCCATGCGTGCGGTTTAATTACGATGCGCGCCAACACACACGCTGTCGGATTCTCGTATGAAATTTCTTCACATCGCGGACGTACATCTGGGCTGCCGCCGCTATAATCTGGAAGAGCGCACAAAGGATTTTTTCCGCGCGTGGTCTGACATGATAGAGCGGCACGCCATCGGCAAACGGGTTGATTTCGTGCTGATCGCCGGAGATTTCTTTAACTCGCGCAAGGTTGATCCGCAGGCGATGAACCACGCTATGATCGGTCTCGAAAAGTTGAAAACGGCGGGCATTCCGGTCGTCGCCATCGAAGGCAACCACGATCAACGCGACGCCATCACGCCGCACAGTTGGCTGCGTTCGCTTTCGCAGTGGGGGCTTCTAAAACTGCTGGAACCCGTCGCCGGAGACGAACGCAATCCGATTGCTTT
Organism: Pyrinomonadaceae bacterium; assembly: GCA_046262295.1. Taxonomy (GTDB): domain Bacteria; phylum Acidobacteriota; class Blastocatellia; order Pyrinomonadales; family Pyrinomonadaceae; genus JBHENC01. The sequence goes on from JBHENC010000002.1 coordinate 166,414, forward strand.
GAAGGCATGGAACGAAATTGAGCGTAAAGGTTCTTACATAGACATCGCGGGGGCGCGTATCTTCGGCTCGCACTGGTACGGCGCATCGGCGAGCGCGGCGATTGGTCTGCTCGCGGACGCTCTGCGCGCGACGCGCGACGAAAATCTTTTCAATATACTGATGCTGCACATGGACGTGGAAGGGCAGACGAATCGCCCGATTCCCGCCTTGCCCGTCGCAAAGCTGAAAGAGCTGAAAGAATTGACGAACTACGTCGCCTTCGGCCACACGCACAAGCGTTTCGATCTGGACAACTGGGCGTTTAATCCCGGCTCGCTCGAAGCCGTCTCGATTGACGAATACAGGGAAGAGCGCGGCGGCTATCTCGTCGAAGTCGAAAAAACAAACGGCGCATTCGAGGCCACCGTGAAGCACGTGCGCGATTATGTGCAGCGCCCTTTTCAACGCCTCTCGTTCGACGTTTCCGGCGCGATTGATCAAGATGTTGTCTACGCGGGCGTGCTGGATGTCGTCAAACGTGAAGCGCGCGCGCATCAGCCCGGAGCGCAAAGTTTAGCGCCGATAATAGAGATCAGCCTGAAGGGACAACTCGGGTTCAAGAATTCGCTACTCGAACTCAAGCGTCTGCGCGAAGAAGCGCAAGCCTTGACGGGCGCGCTTCATGTCTTGATACGCAATCAAAGCGTGCCGGTCGAATACGCCGTCGCCGCCGGACTCGATATGAATGCGTCGCGCGAAGAGCGCGAGTTGCGTATCGTCGAAGATTTGATCGCACGCAATAATCTTTACAGGGATCGCGCACGCGAGATGGCCGCCCTCGTTATCAAAACAAAGCAGTACGCACTGAGCAACGAATCGCCCGACAAGATCGTTGAATTGATCGAACAGAACATTCAACCCCGTACCGAAGCAGCAAAGGCAGAGTCAGCTGACGCGCCTGAACACACGCCCGCCACGCCGTCGGCCATCTCCGCCATTGAACGCAACGCCGCTATTTCGTAAGAGTTTTCAGTAGCCAGCTTTCAGTAATCAGCTAACAGCCGGTGCTTGACTGCTGAAAACTATCCAGAAACTAAGCGCTGAAAACTAAAAACTGACAACTGATTACTGGCTACTGATTACTGAAAACCAAACATGACTGATGCTCTTGACAGAGTGCGCGGCGTGCGCGAGTTGCCGCTGTTTCCGCTTTCGGTGGTGCTGTTTCCCGGCGTGCCGATGCCGTTTCATATCTTCGAGCCGCGTTATCAGCAGATGCTCGCGGATGCGCGCGCAGGCGACAATCTGATTGGCGTTTCTTACTTTGATCCGAACGCTTCCGAGAGAGATTCTCCGCCGACCGGACATTTGGGCTGCGTCGCGGAAATCACCGAAACGCAAACCCTGCCCGATGGCCGCTCAAATATTATGACGCTCGGCCTTGTGCGTTATCGCGTCGAGGCTTACGTGGAGCGCGGCGATCCGTACCTTGTCGGCGAAGTCAGTTTCTTTGAAGACGAGCCGGAAGACGAACGCCTGCTCGCGCGCCATGCCCGAGAAGTCTCCGATCTTTTCGCGCGTATCGCCCTTGCCGTTCGCACGCTCAACGACGAACGCGCGCGCCTTCCTGAACTGCCCGACACAGACCCCGAACGTCTTTCTTTTCTCATCGCCGCCGCGATGGAGATTGACCCGGAAATAAAACTCGAACTCCTTGAGACGCGCTCCACTTCGGAACGCCTGCTACGGCTCGGCGATCTCTTGCAGCGCGCCGTCAAAGACTACGAAGAACGCGCCCGCATTCACCCAATCGCAAAGAGCAACGGCCACAGCGGTAAAAAGATGAATCTTGAATAAGCGTCCGGCCTGAAGCGCGCCCTTGAGAGGCGCTGCCGGAAATGAAAGAGAGCGAAACGTGAACTCGCCGCCGGAATCAAACGAACGCATCCACGTGCGCGTGCTTTTCTTCGGCGCGGCGCGTGAAGCCATAGGGCGCGACGAAGTGGCTTTAACGCTTGATGCCGGTACAACGAGCGCGACGGCCTACGAACAACTTCTCAAAGAATACCCTGCGCTCCAACGCTTCGGACGCTCGCTGCTCCTTGCCGTCAATCAGGAATACGCGCGCGCCGCCAAAGAACTTCAGGACGGCGACGAACTCGCCCTCTTCCCGCCCGTCAGCGGCGGCGCGGAAAGAACCGCCACGCGCGACGGTGATGCGGCGACGGATTTCTTTGAACTCACCACCGCACCGATTGATGTCGGCGAAGCCGCACGCCGCATTGTGCCTGCTGTGTGCGGCGCAACCGTCACCCTCGACGGTTACGTGCGCGAATACACGCGCGGACGCCGCTCCCTTTATCTGGTTTACGAAGCCTACGCACCGATGGCTCTCAAAGAACTCCAACGCTTAGGCGCGCAGGCTCACACGCTCTACGACATCGCCCACATCGGCATCGTCCACCGCACCGGACGCTTAGAGATCGGCGAAACCAGCGTCTGTATCTCCGTCAGCGCGCCGCACCGCCGCGCGGCATTCGAGGCCTGCGAATGGGCGATCAAAGAATTGAAACGCACCGTCCCCATCTGGAAAAAAGAGTTTTACGAAGACGGCGAAATCTGGGTCGAAGGCGAAGGCGCGCTGTCTCGTCAATGATTGCGGGAAGTGTCTCTTGCCTTATTGCTTCGATACTTAACTTTGCCGTCGCCGTCAGTCCTGAGGCGGAGCGACTTTAACGATGGCGCACTTCTTTATCCAAAGCCAATAGACTTTCGACGAGTTCATACACGCTGGTGTAGGGATTTGTGAATAGTTGTAGTTCGTCAGTCTCTGCGCGGCTGGCGAGTTGCCTTGCGCGTTGGATGGCCTCGTCGGTGAGAGATTCGAGCGGCGACGGCCAGAGTGTTTTTGCTTTTTCGTAGTCCGAGATGTGAGACTTCAACAAATGAAAAGCTTTTTGGCGTGTTATGTCCGCTGTGTGGGATCGGTAATGCAGCAAGTACCAAAGTTCAAAGCATGGATTGGAAACGGCTAGATGAATGTCTTTGCTGCGCGCGATTTGGATAGCGTCGTTCCATCTGTCGGGATTCGCCTCACGATGTTCGTCGCCGTCGAAGACCGCCCACGCGGTATCTTCTTTCGCCCACGCCCGCTCGTCTTTACGCGCCTGCCGGTATTCGATTGCCGCACGCACGATGGATAAAGGGTCTGTTGCGTCCGGGTGTACGACGTAGACTCTGAGCGTCGGGAGGCGGCGCGACTTGCGTATCTCTTCAAAATAGCCGCGCTCCGTTTTCTTGCCTTCGCAGACGATGATGAGCTTTCGCCCGACACTGCGGGACGGCGGAGGACGCCGGAACGAACGGCCTCCGGGCATTACTTCGTCGTCCCCGCCGGTTGCAGCAATTCCTCCTCGTCGGGAAGAACGGGCACAGCCCCGAAGCGGCCATCCAGATACGCTTTATCAATCGCCAGATCGTTGCGCGGGCGAAAATCACTCAGGGAATAAAGCTCTGTGCTGCCGTCCTCGCGCTTTTGCGTGAACCAAACCTGATCGCGCCGCAGCAGATTGCCACGTTGCAGCGTGTTGTCGTGGCTGGTGAAAATCAACTGCGCGCGGTTCGGATTCGTCTTCTCGCTCTGAAACATACGAACGATTGCCCGCGTGATGTTGGGATGAATATTAGAGCCAAGCTCGTCTATCAATAATAAACTGCCCAAGCGGAATGCAAATAGTATTTTGACAGCCAAGCTGAAAAGCCTTTGCGTTCCTGTTGATTCCTCCTCCATTCGCCAACGAAACTTTTTGCCGTCTGCTTCATGCCACACCCACACCTTGAACTTCTGACGTCCATCACTATGCTTGTCTTCCGATTCCTCAATGTCGATTTTCGCTATGCCAGTATCGAATCGCCGAATTATCTGTGTAACAGGCTCAAGCATTACAGGTACATTCTTTTGCAGAGATCGAGCAGCCGCTTCATATTCAAATTGTTCTTCACCTAATCCAACACTCGGCCATTTCACAGTAAGCCATGAAGTGAACGGTTTGACGACTTCAACGTTCAGGCGGGTCGCCAGCAAGCTCATGAAAGGCTCATCCTCGCGCAAAGATTCCTGTATTTCCTTGTAAACATCGCCGAAGTCTTTACCGTTCGTGATGGTGTAGGCTGCTTTATCTTCGTGCCAGACTCTATTGAACAGTAAACGATTCTGCATCCGACTGGGCAAGGATAGTATGTGTTCTAACTTCTCTTGTAAAATACGAGTGCGATTAAATACCAGCGTATAAGTAAATATAATGCCTTCCCGCACAACTCGTATTTCAAAACGTGTTGACGCTTCTTTAGTTGTAGTACTTAAATTAAAGGGAACAAACCACCTTGAATCTAAACGGCTTTTCTCGTACTGGCTTCCCAACTCTATAAAAGCCAGAAAATAATTGAGCGCATTAATCACGTTGCTTTTGCCGGAAGCATTAGCGCCGAAGATGCCGATGACGGGCAGTAGTTCGATGTTGCGCCCTTCGACGGTGAAGGTCGGCGCGATTTTGTGGTCGGGGATGATGTTGCGCCGCTTCGATTCTTTGCCGACGGCTGCGCTCTTGCGGCTCGGGGCGACGGTGGTAAGCGTTACCGGCTCTTTGATCGAGCGGTAGTTCTCAACTGTAAAGTCAATTAGCATTCTGTTCTTCGTTGGGTTGTCTCGCGTGAGAAATTCACGCGAAAGAGAATGGATGGTATCAATTCAGGCCCGGTTGCGTCAATCTTGCGTGAGCAAGAAAAAGGGGCAGGGACAAGCCATCCCAATATTTTAGCCTTCTGCGCCGGTACGCTGCCGTAAATCAAAAGAGAATTGCCCTGCCCGAACAAATGTCGGGCAGGGCAATTTGGCGTTCCCATATTTTTGTCGAAGTCTTTAAGATATTGCTTCGACTTCAGCCTCTTCGCTGGCGGGGTCAACTAGGGATGCGCTGGTGACCTGGTCGCCGCCGTCGGTTTTGATGAGGCGGACGCCGCTGGCCGAGCGGCCTGTTTTGCGTATGCTGTCGGCTTCGATGCGGATGAGTTTGCCCTGCTGGGTGATAATCATGATTTCGGAGTCTTCGTCAACGGGGAAGACGGCGACGACTTTGCCGGTCTTGTCGGTGGTCTTCATGTTGATGACGCCTTTGCCGCCTCTGGATTGAAAGCGGTAATCGGTAATCTTCGTTTGCTTGCCAAAACCCTGTTCGGAGACCGAAAGCATCTTTTCGGAATCGTCCGCCGAGACGGCGCACAAGCTCACGACGTAATCATCTTTGCGTAAGTCTATGCCGCGCACGCCGCGTGTGGCGCGTCCCATCGGGCGCGCGCCCTTTTCATCAAAACGTATGGCGAGGCCGTTGTGTGTGGCGATGAAGATGCGTTTCGTGCCGTCGGTTAAGACCACGTCAAGCAGTTCGTCGCCGTCGTCTATGTTGATGGCGTTGATGCCGTTGGTGCGTATGTTCTGGAAATCGGCGAGCGACGTTTTCTTAATCACGCCCTTGCGCGTGACCATCATGACGTAGCGGCCTTCGGAAAATTCGCGCACGGGAACGACGCCTGCGAGTTTGCGCGTCGAAGGAATGTTGATGAGATTGACGACTGCTTTGCCGCGTCCTGCCGTTGCCGCGTCAGGCAGTTCATGAACTTTGATTTTGAAGACCTGACCATTATCCGTAAAGATCATGATGTAGGCGTGCGTAGAGGCGATGAAGAGATGCTCCACGAAATCATCGTTCTTGCCGGTGGACGCGCCGAAGCGCCCCTTGCCGCCGCGTCCCTGCCGCGTGTAAGCAGTGACGGGCGTGCGTTTGATGTAGCCCTGTTTGGTGATGGTGATCGCCACGTCTTCGTCGGCAATCAAATCTTCGATGGAGAGTTCCGCGCCTTCCGCGATTATCTCCGTGCGTCGTTTGTCGCCAAAATCTTTTTTGACTTCCTGTAACTCTTCTATGATCACGCGGCGCAGAGAGCTTTCGTTGCCGAGAATCTCTTCGAGTCCGGCGATGAGACGAATGATGCCTTCGTACTCGTCCAGAATCTTCTGGCGTTCGAGGGCGGAGAGGCGGCGTAGTTGTAAATCTAAAATCGCCTGCGCTTGCAGATCGGAGAATTGCAGCCCAGCGACAACCTTTTGCAGCTTGCCAAGAAAGCCTGCGAGCGTCAGATCGGCGGGCGCGCCCTTCCAATTCTTGACCTCGCTCATCGTCTGCGTCGTGCCGGTGAGCCATTGTCTCGCTTCGTCAACCGAGCGCGCGTTGCGTATCAGCGGGATAATGTAATCGAGCGCGTCAATGGCTTTGTTCAAGCCTTCTAGGATGTGCGCGCGTGCTCTCGCTTTACGAAGCTCGTACTCGGTGCGCTTGCGCACGACTTCGCGGCGAAAGTCTATGAAGGCTTCGAGCATCTCTTTGATGTTGAGGACGCGCGGTTGCCCGTTGACGATTGCCAGATTAATGACGCCGAAGGACGATTGCATCGGCGTCATTTTGAAAAGCTTGTTGAGAACGATTTGCGGCACGGCTTCGCGTTTGAGTTCGACGACGATGCGCATCCCGTTGCGATCCGATTCGTCGCGCAGATCGGAAATTCCGTCCAGCTTCTTTTCGTTGACGAGTTCGGCGATGCGTTCGATGAGGCGCGCTTTGTTTACCTGAAAGGGAATCTCCGTGATAATAATCGCGTCGCGTTCCGTGTTGCCACGCCCGATGCGGTCAATGGCGGCGCGGGCGCGCATTTGAATAATTCCGCGTCCTGTCGTGTAAGAGCGTTTGAGTTCGTCGCCGCCGTAGATAAAGCCGCCGGTCGGAAAGTCCGGGCCGGTGACGATGTTGGCGAGTTCCGCGACGCTCATCGTAGGCTTACGCAGCAGCGCGATGGTCGCGTCAACGACTTCAGTTAAATTGTGCGGCGGAATCTTGGTTGCCATGCCGACGGCGATGCCGTCCGAACCGTTGATTAAAAGATTCGGAACGCGCGTCGGCAGCACCGACGGTTCACTTAAGGATTCGTCATAGTTGGGATTGAAATCAACCGTCTCTTTTTCGATGTCGGCGAGGATTTCCGACGCCAGCCGAGCCATGCGTACTTCGGTGTAGCGCATTGCGGCAGCGGCGTCGCCATCCACCGAACCGAAGTTGCCCTGCCCGTCAATCAGCGGATAGCGCATAGAGAAATCCTGCGCGAGCCGCACGATTGTGTCGTACACTGCCGTATCGCCGTGCGGGTGGTATTTACCGATCACGTCGCCGACAACACGCGCGCTCTTTTTGTAAGCCTTGTTATACTGGTTGCCGAGTTCGTGCATCGCCCACAGCACGCGGCGGTGAACGGGCTTCAGGCCGTCGCGCACGTCCGGCAACGCACGCCCGATGATGACGCTCATCGCGTAATCCAGATACGAGCGGCGCATCTCGTCTTCGATATTGATGTAATTACGTTCCGTAGATGTTTCCATGAATAAACCTTTCCGGTACAATCCGCGCGAAGCACGCAACCGATGCGATGCGCACCGGCTTTAAGCAACCGGCGCTCGCGCTTAAAATTGGCCGCCGCAGGCGGGAAAATTCAGCCGCATTAATGTAATTTTCAGGGTACTGTTTGACGCTTTTCGCGCCTGATTCGAAGTACGATATATTGTAGCCGAAAAGATGGATTCCGGCAACCCCGAAAGAGGCTTCAAAGTGTTGTAAAATCAGAACTTCATGGCTGTCGGGAGCGCGCAAAAATGGCCTTCGGAGAAGCCCTATATCTGGTGGCGGCGAAGCTTTCATGGAAAGACGCCGCAGAGGACGGCTTGAGATGGAATTTGACGGCAAATCGCGGCGGATGCGTGAGCGGCTGGAGCTATCTTTACCGGTGCGCGTGCAATGCCGCGAGAGCGAGGATTACGAGTGGGTGGAGATGACGCGGCTGCTGGATGTGACGCCTTTCGGAGCGCGTTTTTCCATCGCACGCCCCACCGAGCCGGGACGCCTGCTCTATCTGACGCTG
>JBHENC010000002.1:174422-455085 GCA_046262295.1 Pyrinomonadaceae bacterium
CCGCGCCAGCTTCGCTGCTTCGATCACGTCGAACAGCAGTATCGCGTGTGGGCGCTCGTGCGTAACATCAAGCCGCTCGCGCTGGTTGAAAAAGACAAATTGCCGCGCTTTGAAGTCGGCGTCGCGTTTGTCGGCAAACAGCCGCCCGCAAGTTTTCATACAGACCCGACGAAGCGTTATCAGGTCGCGGCGACGGCGACGGAAACCGGCCTCTACGAAGTGCGCGAGCAACCGGAGGGCATGAATTACGTTCGCACGGATGCGCCGCGCCATGAAACGCGCCACGCGATGGCGATTGATGTGACGGTCGAAGTCTTCGACGAGAAGGGCGCAGTCACCGCGCGCGAAAGCACCGTGACGGAGAACATCAGCCGTCGCGGAGCGGCCGTCTTCACGTCGCTCGATGTGGCGCGCGGGCGCTTCGTGCGTCTGACGAGTTCAAATTATCAAATAGCGGTGGTCGCCGTCGTGCGCGTGCGCCGTTTGGGGCCGGATAATATCCCGCGCCTGCATCTTGAATTCATTGACAAACAATGGCCGCTCGATGAAGGCGGCTGAGGTATGGCCGCCGTGAAGATTTTGGCGGCGATATTTGGCCGCCATGAATGGAGCATCGAAAATGAATCGCATCGTTACGCCGCGCGCCGTATTGCTGGTTGAGATCGAGCGGCGTTGCCGCGATTCACAGTGCAACCGGAAAGCGCGCATCGGACTGACGAAAGAAGAAGCGCGCGATTATACGGGTTTTATCTGCGAGCGTTGCGAACAACGCACGCCCGACTCGCTCACAGAGCGCGATGTGCCCGCCGAATGGCAGCAAGAGCTTTTTTAGAAACGCAAACTTAGCGAAAACCATATGAGCACGCCGCAGGTGGTACGACGCCGCCGCTCCAAGCATCGCAGGGAATCATCGCCGGATGAGCCGTTCGTGCTGCCGCAACGCGCGCTCGAATTCATGCGTCCCGGGATGCATTTCTTTTTCCGTCTTTTCTGGCGCATCAAATACACTGGGCTAGAGAACGTGCCGCTCACCGGCGGGTTAATCATCGCCGCCAATCATCAAACTTACATAGACCCTTTCTGGCTCGGTTGTGCAATCAAGCGCCCGCTGCGTTTTCTCGCGTGGAACGAGATTTTCGATTGGCCTGTGGTAGGCAAGCTGCCGGGATTGTTCGGGGCTTGGCCGCTGGAAATTCAGGGCGGCGACCCGACGGCGATACGGCGTTCTCTGGAGTGGTTACAGTCGGGCGGCGCAATCGTCATCTTCCCGGAAGGCGGGCGCGGTTTGCCGGACGGCTCGATGGCGCATTTCAAGACCGGCGCGGTGCGGATGGCGCTGGAAGCGCACGTGCCGATTTTGCCCGTAACGATTCGCGGCGCGCATGGCGTGTGGCCGAAGCACCAACGCCTGCCGCGCCCCGCCTGCATCGAAATCGTATATCACCCGCCGATTACTGTCGAAGCGCAAGCGGGCGAAGACGCGCGAGTTTGCGCACGCCGCGAAAGCGACCGTCTCGCAGAGATAATTCGCCGCGCCCTCTGAAACTCAAAACTTAAAAGCGAAATAAACGGCGGCGGCGATGAAGATGTAAGACACCACCGTGTTCCATTTGATGGGTTCGTGAAAAAGCAGAAAGGCAATCACCGTGAATACTGCGAGCGTAATGCATTCCTGCATGATCTTCAACTGCGTGACACTAAAACGCTCTGCGCCGATGCGATTGGCGGGCACTTGAAAAACGTACTCGAAAAAAGCTATGTATGCCCCAGTTCGCTAAGATGGCGATGACGAGCGGCTTGCTTTTGTATTTCAGATGACCATACCACGCGACGGTCATAAACACGTTTGAGACGATCAGCAGGACGACGGTTTTCATTCTTCGATAGCTCGCCGTAAACCTTACTGAACGGTGGCGGGCAACAGCGAGCCACGCGGATCGGATGCCGTTCCCCAACCGTCTTCGATCTTACCGATCATGCCGTGAAAATGAATCTCCGAGCCGGAAAGCACCAGCAGCACATCGCCCGCGTTGTAGCGCGCATCGTCCATGCGAAAGCGTATCACCGTCGCCTGCCCGTTCTGCTGCTCAAGCGTCTCGAACACGAAATCTTCCGCGCCCACCAGCATCATCTGCGAATTGCCCGCGACGTTTTGCGATTCAGACATAAAAACATTCTCCCCAGAAACAACGCGCGCCGAAATCAAGCGCCGCGCCGTTCGCCTTAACAAACTTAAAAATTAACTCGATACTGCTTCGGCCTGCGATTCAACCGCATCGCTTCCATGATCTTCCGTGCCGGTTTTTTGCGCTTTCAAATATTTACCGAACACACCATTCCAGGGCGGAATGACGATGGAGACCGCGCCTTCGCTCTGCGCCTGACACGCGAGACGTATCAAAGGCTTCGGTTCGTTCGTCTCGATGTAGCCGAACTCCTTGATGTTTTTGCTTTCAAGGCGATTTACATCCGTAAGCTTTTCGGCTCCGCCGAGCACGCCGACCCAGCACGTGCCGCACGCCGCCGAACGGCATTCGACGGGAATCGGCCCTTCGATGCGGCGCGGGTCAATCGCTTTCCAATCGCGTTTATCTTCCGCCGCGCCGCTTGCCAGTTCCTGCAAATTCATCGTCTTGAAACGCGCCTTCGGATCGGCTTCGTCAAACGTCACCGTCCACTCTTTATCCGTCGTCTTGAGAAAGCCCAGCAAGCCCTGACCATCATCCTTCGCGCGCTGCCGCAAGATTTGCTCCGGCGAACGCCGATCTCGCTTGCGCTTCTCGACAGGCGTGCCCGGCGCAGCCTTGAACGCTTCCGTGCCGACTTGCTGCAAAGTCATCAAAGCGACGGCACAGATGCCCGTAAGCAAAGATTCTTCGGCCTTCGATGCGGCGGCGGCTTCGCGTGCGATGGCGCGAATCTCTTCAATTAACGTCGAAGCTTTTGTTCCTTTGAAAGCTCCGGCGCGCTTCATGACGATGCTTTTAACTTCCGGCCAGAAGCGATGCCCGTACAGAAACTCGTGCGACGAATCAATCTGCTCCTTGAGTTCAAATTTGCCCTGAAGCAGCAACTGCTGCACAAGCTTCGCGCGGTCTTCCGCCTGCTGCAACGCACGCGCCAGCGCGAGCGGATAAAACGCAAACCAAATCTGCGTCGCCGTCCGGTCAACTTCATGTATGAACGGTAGCAACCCGGCAACCGTCTTCGCCCACACGTCCGCATCGTGGCGGTGCAAAAAGCTCTCCAACGAATTCTCCATCACTGCTTGCATAAACACTCCCGCAAATAATCGTTCAAACCAAAACGGGCAGTGTAACAACATCCGCCCCAAGCCTCAACCTGCCGGATTGCGGGCGGTAGGGTAATAGTGTGTTGCTAAGAGAAGGAGGCGGCGGGCGGCTATGGCTTTTGCGTTGCTGGAGGAGATTGCGGTTGTTGCTGGGCTGTAGGAGTGGGAAGCTGTCGAATAACAATATTGTTAATACTGTTGGCAAAATACCCGATAATAACCCCAATGAAAGTCAGCACCGCGATGGCTGCATAGATTTGCTTACCAATGGTCTCTAGCTTACTCCTCTGTTCCGATTGTTCTTTTTTCAGCCCATCCACAGCCTCAGTGAGCCTACCCATCGTCTCCTGCATACGCATTACAATTTCAAGGATATAAGTGTAATCGCCCGACGGCATAGGCGGGGGCGTTGTTTCAGGGTATCGAGGCGGGCTGACTTGCTCGCCGCCCGATCCGCGAGATTCTTTTCCCCTGCTAGGCACTATTGCTCTCCAACTTCGTTGCTATCCATTCCCACATATCCCGTGAACCAACGCCATAATATCCAGCCATTCCAAACGTAAGATACTTGTTGTTGGAGGGTGGTTCGCCTTGACAAAGTTTTACATATAACGCTTGGGCTGTACCTTTGAATGCTACAAGCCATGCGCCCCTGCCAATTTCATAATGATCATCAGGGAAATGTATATTGAGTCTAGCCTTGACTAGCGCATCTACTTCTTGATGAATAGTGGTTACAATAAAGACTGTCATCGGTAATCGCTCTTACTATAGCCTTTCAAATTGGCAGATTAGATTATACCGAGCCTAGCTGTGTCAATACAAATCTCGATTCACTTAAATATCTGTCAAATAAGTCTTTTAACTCTCAAATGATATTAGTAATTCCTGCTTCCATTGCTGGCGTGCATCGTAAGTTTTGATAATGCCGCAGAGTTAGACTACATAGCGAGCACGCGCATCATGGCGTCGTGGACGAGGCCGTTGCTGGCGAGGATGGGCGGCGTGTAAACGTCAACGCGAGTGTTATCGTAGCGTGAGACGCGCCCGCCCGCTTCTTCGACGAGGACGACTCCGGCGGCCACGTCCCAGGGGCGTAAGCCTTCTTCCCAGAAACCATCGAAGCGTCCGCAGGCGACATAGGCTAAATCAATCGCGGCGCTTCCGTCGCGGCGCACGGATTGGGCGTGCATTATGAAGTTGGTGAAGTGGCGCGCGAAGTCGCCGCGCTCCCTTACGTTGTAGGGAAAGCCCGTGCAGACCAACGCTTCGTTGAGATCGTCCGTCTCCGTGACGCGGATGCGCCGCCCGTTCAAGGTCGCGCCCTGACCGCGCTCGGCGGCGAACATCTCATCGCGTATCGGATCATAAATCACGCCGATGACAAGGTCGCGCGTGGGCGTGTGTTCGAGCGCGATGGAGACGCAGAAGCAAGGGTAGCTGTGCGCGTAGTTGGTCGTGCCGTCGAGCGGGTCAATGATCCACTTGTATTCGCCGCGCTGCTCTGTGTCGGAGATGCCGGATTCTTCGGCGAGAATGGCGTGGCGCGGATAGTGCGTCTGTATGCGTTCGACGATGAGGCGTTCCGCCGCTACGTCCGCTTCGGTGACGAGGTCTATGTCGCCCTTGTGCGAGATGGTGATCGCGCGCCCGAAGCGTTCCGCGAGAATGCGTCCGGCATCGCGCGCCGTGTTAATGGCAAAATCCAGCAACTTTAATCTCCGATAAGTGAATGTTTGTAGAAGCGGCGTGTCCGACGGTTTGAACTGATTTATCTGGCGGCGGCATTGACTGAAGGGGCGGCGTTCGCTGCTTGAGCCGCCGGAGCCTTCATCTTTTGCGCGGCGATGCGCAGCAGTTCGGGAATCTGCTTGCTCCAGTATTTCATGTTGTGCGCGCCCGGCAGCTCTCTGAATTCGTGCGGAATCTTTTGCGTAAGAAAAGTTTCATCGAGCTTGCGGCTGAATCGTAGCAGCGAATCTTCCGTGCCGCAGTCGAGATAAAAGTAGGGCAGGGCAGCGATGCGGTCGGCTGGCAATTCCCGAAACATTTTGTAGATATCGTTGGCGGCGCGCGTCTGGCTTCCGGCGGCTCCGAAGGCCTGCATGATGGAGTTAGAGAGAGCCGGGCTGTAGCCTTTCAAATCGTTTTCCGTCCACGCGGCAGCATCGAGCGCACCGCTCATCGAAGCGGCGTAGGCGAACATTTCCGGGTGCTTAATGCCGAATTTCAGCGCGCCGTAGCCGCCCATCGAAAGCCCGCCGATGCCGCGCCCGTCGCGTGCCGCAATCGCGCGATAGCGACGCTCTACGTCCGGGATCACTTCCTGCAAAATGTATGTCTCGTATTTATCCGTCGCAGTAGTGGCGCTGTCCGTGTACCAACTGTTGTTGCCTTCGGGCGTGACGATAATCAAATGAAACTGTGTAGCGGAATCGGCGAGCAGCGTTGGCGTCCAGATGTTGTAATGCCCGCCGTGACCGTGCAGCAGATAGACGACGGGATAGCGCGTCGCCTTTGTTGCGGGCGAAGAATAATCGGACGGCAAGTAGACGTTGTAAGGCAGTGTTTTGCCGATGAGCTTGCTCTGGAATTGCACCGTCTCCCCGCGCGCCGCCGCCGCAACGCTTTGAGCCTGCGCAGTAAAGGGAACGAGAACGATGAACAGCAGTAGCGGCAGCGCGATGCTTGCCAAACTAGAGTTGATCGTCGAATGGATTTGCCGCGCGCCATTTTGATGAGAGTGTTTCGCGGCTGCAAAAGTTTTCGCCTGATTCATGTTGTGTCCTGTACCTTTGGATGTTAATAATGCGAGGCGTGTTCTTTCGTTCTCTTTCGCCGGGAAAAACGAAGCTTGATTGAAAGACTGTTTGAAAGATTTTTCGCGCGCTCGAAAACAAGCACCAATGTAATAACAGAAAACGCGCTTCGCGTGCTACCGCAAATGCCGCGCGACGCAATCAAAGTTTGCTGTGCCGCGCGTTTATTCTGCGACACGATAATTCTATGGCTTCCAGACGAAAGACAAACGCATGGACGCGCACCATCCGCGCATTGCTGCTCGCGCTTGCGTGCGTGATCCTCGCGCTCGTCTGGTGGGGCGTGCGCCACTCTTCGCGTCAGGCCGAGCCGCCCGCACAGATGCCTTCGCCGACTCCGATTGATAGCGCAAACGCGACACGCGATGCGACGCCTTCGCCCGCGTTATCCCCCGCGACACCGTTCGCCACACCGTCGCCGCTTCCGGCGTCAACGCCACAGCCTTCTTCACAATCGAACTCGGTTGAAGGAAAACAACTGCTTATTCCCGTCGCCGGAGTGCGTCCGGAAGCGTTGCAGGACACGTTTACGGATGCGCGCTCTGAAGGCCGCGTGCATGACGCGCTTGACATTCCGGCGGCGCGCAACACGCCCGTCTTGGCCGCCGCCGACGGAACCATCGTTAAACTTTTTCAGAGCGTGCGCGGCGGCACGACCATTTATCAATTAGACCCCGACAACCGAACCGTTTATTACTATGCGCATCTGGATCATTACGCGGAGAATCTCACCGAAGGCCGCGTCGTGCGTCGCGGCGAACTGATCGCTTACGTCGGCGACACGGGCAACGCCGTGCCCGGCAACTATCATTTGCACTTTTCCATTTCACTCATCAACGATCCGAAACATTTCTACGACGGAACCAACATCAACCCTTACCCTCTGCTGCGTCGCGCCGCGCCCTGAAGCCTCATCGCGCGCAAAAGTGTGCCGCCAGTGCTGCCCGCGTTTGTTCGCTTATAGTGCAAGGGAAAGTGCGCCCGCGCCTCGTTTGTGTAGCAACTCCGGTCAAACAAACGCCCAAAACACGGGAACGACTTTTGCATAAGAATCTCCAAGCATCTCTGCCCGCGTTAGAAATTTTGCGATGCAAACAGGCCACCGTCATCGCCGTAGAGTGAAGCCATCGCCGAAAGCTATTGACGCATTTAACGAACACGAATGAGGAAGCCGGAAAATATGGAAAGATTTTTGCGGATAACGATTTTAAGTCTTGCGCTAATCATCATCTCAATCGGAGCCGCCTGCGCGACCGCGCCGGACAACACGGCTAACACAAATTCGACAACGACGGCCAACACGACCACGACCGCCGCCACCACCGCGTCGCCGCAGCCGACGCCGCAACCCACGAACAACGCGACGAACGCCACAGATTTGCCGGTCACGTTACCCGTGCTCGACGCTTTTTTCGCCGACGAAACTTTCACGGCGGATTTGAAATCCAAGCTCAACTTAAACGACGAGCAGATCGGTAAACTTCGCACCATCGCGCGCGAGCAGACATCTACGCTGCGCGAATCGGATACGGATAATTACAACGGCACGACGACCGCCGCCAGCGCACACGCCGCCGAACAGATCAAAGGCGTCATCGGCGCTGAAAAGACCGAGCAACTTTTAGCCCTTGTGCGCCAACGCTGGAACGGCGATGACACCGCGAGCCCAGGCAGTGCCGCGAATAACGCTCCCATCAATACCAACGCGAGCGCCCTTAATAGCAGCGCGGGCACGGACACGAATACAACAAATAGTTCCGCGCGAAAGTTTAACGGCGTGCCGACGGATACGCGCATCGTCGTTAACGCGCCCGCGTATCGCATGGACATCTTCGATAACGGTAAACTCACTAAATCTTACAAAGTCGGTATCGGCTATCCTGAATTTCCTTTGCCGACGGGACTACGCAAAGCCAGTTCGATTATCGTCAACCCGACGTGGACGCCGCCGGACGAACCCTGGGTAGCGTCGTCCAACAAGGTCAAGGCCGGGCAAAAGGTAGAGGCCGGGAGTAAGTTGAATCCGCTCGGGCCGATTAAGATTCCGATTGGTTTGCCGTCTTTGATTCACGGCGGAAAATCTCCCGCGAAACTCGGCAGCTTCGCCTCGCACGGCTGCGTCGGATTGACCAGCCCGCAGGTGGAAGAAGTCGCCTTGAAGATCGCGCAGATCGGCGGCGCGGATTTGAATCAGGAGAAGCTCGCCGAATTCATGAAAGATAAGACGGAGACGAAAAACGTCAAGTTGAACAGCGCCGTGCCGGTCGAACTACGCTACGAAACACTCGTTGTCGAAGACGGCAAACTGCACGTTTACCGCGATGTCTATGATAAAGGCACGAACACGGAAGCGAATTTGCGGGCGGTGCTCGACTCCTACGGCGCATCGTTCGATCAACTGAGCGAACAAGAACGCGCGCAGGCGTTGAACGCGCTGAAGCAAATGTCGCGCGACGCTAACGGCAATCCCACCGGCGGCGCAGGTAACGCCAAAACCGATGCTCCGTCGGGCAACAAAAACTCTTCAGGCAAAAACAGTAAAGTCGAAAGCGACAAAGTGACGCGCGCCGTCAAGGGACAGAAAGAGATCGTCGTTCCCATCGCCGCGCTTGCAGGCAAAGGTTATCCCGCGCCGGTTGACCTTAACACGGGCGGCGCGACGAAAACCGCCGCCAATAATGCGCGCCCGCCCGCCAGAAAAAAGCGTTAGACCTTTAATTACGCGCAACACGAAAGCGGGCGAATGTTCTATCAACATAGAATATTCGCCCGCTTCGCTGTGTGCGGTTTTATGTATGCGTGAATTTATAGATCGAACGCGCCGCGCCGGATACTCTCGACGATTTTTGCGATGTCCGGCGAGAGCGAGCGGTCTTCGGTCAAGCGCGCGATGAGCGAGCGCACAATCTCGTAGGCGCGTTGTGCGCCGCGTCCCGCGCGAAGCGGCGCGCGGCTTTCCAGAGCTTCGGCGGCGGCCAACAGTTCTATCGCCAGAACGTGCTCGGCGTTCTCCACGATGGCGCGCAGTTTCACAGCCCCCGTCATGCCCATCGAAACGTGATCTTCCTTGCCGCCCGATGTCGGCAGATTGTCGGTGCTCGCCGGATGCGCGAGAATCTTCATTTCGTTGAGCAGCGCAACGGCTGTCACCTGCGCGATCATAAAGCCGGAAGACATCCCCGGATGAATCGCCAGAAAGGGCGGCAAGCCTTCGCTCAGATCGGGATTAACGAGCCGCTCGATGCGCCGTTCGCTGATGCTCGCCAGATGGACAAGCGCGATGCCCGCGTAATCGAAAGCGAGCGCAAGCGGCGCGCCGTGAAAATTGCCGCCCGATAAAACTTCTTCCGTTGCGGCGAAGACCAGCGGATTGTCTGTCGCGCTGCCCGTCTCCGTTTCGACGATTTCGCGCGCGTGCTTAATCGCCCCGCGCACCGCGCCGTGAACCTGCGGCATACACCGAAGGCTGTAAGCATCCTGCACGCGCGGATCATCTTCGAGGTGCGAGGTTCTGATTTCGCTGTCGCTTAGAAGCTCGCGCAAATGTCCGGCGACGGCGAGTTGCCCTGTGTGCGGGCGAAGCGCGTGGATGCGTTCGTCGAAGGCGACGGGCGTGCCGCGCAGGGCTTCGAGCGTCATCGCGCCCGCGACATCGGCAACGCGCGCGAGCGTTTCGGCACGAAGCAGCGCGAGCGCGCCCGTCGCCGCCATCGCCTGCGTGCCGTTGAGCAGCGCGATGCCTTCTTTGGCTTCGAGCTGCACGGGTTCGATACCGGCACGCCGCAACGCTTCCGCGCCCGTCAATCTTTTGCCTTGATAAAGGGCTTCGCCTTCACCGATCACGACGAGCGCGAGATGCGCGAGCGGCGCAAGATCGCCGCTTGCGCCGACCGAACCTTTTTCGGGAATCAACGGATGCACGCCGCGCTCAAGCATTTGAACGAGCGTTTCGACGACAAGAGAACGCGCGCCGCTATAGCCGAGCGCAAGCACATTGGCGCGCAATAGCAGCATCGCGCGCGTCTCCGCTTCGGAGAGCGGCGCGCCGACGCCGCACGCATGGCTGCGCACTAAATTGAGTTGCAACTGTCGCAACTCGTCCGGCGCGATGGAGTAGTCTGAAAGTTTGCCGAAGCCCGTGTTGACGCCATAGACGACGCGGCCTTTGGCAAGAATGTTTTCGATGCTCCGGCGTGCCGCTTCAACTCGCACGCGGGCGGCGGGCGCAAGCGCGACGTGCTCCGTGCCGCCCGCGACGCCTGCGATCTGCGCGAGCGAAAGTGTTTGTCCGTTCAGTTCGATCATGAAAGCAACCAGACAATCCCTACATAGATAATCGCCGGAGCGGGTTCGTCGGATGCGCTTAGTGTCTGGTTAATAACTCTTCCGAAACATCTTTGGCGATCTCCGGCTCCGTTTTGTTCTGCCGCTTAAACTCGCCGGTGTTGGTTGCGGCGTTGCCACTTGTAGTGCGCACGCGCTGACGCGCGCGTTTGGCGCGACGCTCTGTCACATCGCGGCGGCGCGAACTCGTTGCCGCCGCAAGCGTCCAATCGGTCATGCGGCGCAAGGGGCGCATAGAGAATTCATGGCGCGGCAAAACTTCGCCGGTCGCTTCGCGCAGCCGCACGGTGGCAATCGCAAAAGTTATAATCGCCAGATTAAAAATGACGCCGACCCACAGCACAAACCAGCCGGGCACAAGGCCGATGGTGGCGCGATCAACAAACTGGCTGAAGTGCGTGGCGGGAATCGGGTGCAAATAAACTTTCAGATTCCAGCTCGCCGCGAGCAGCGCGAAAATCCACAGATAGTTGCGGCGCAGGCGGCGTCCGATGGCCTCCGACATACTGATCGTGAAGTGCGGCGTTAAGAGATCGGCGGCCAGATGGTCTGCCCATTCTTCATCGGGAAGATGTTCGGGCGCGAGCATTTGCGCGAAGTAGCCCGTTTCGAGCACGCGCACACGGCTCGACCAGATTTCGTAATAACGATAACGGCGCGCTTCCATGTGTAGAAAAAAGGAGACGAGCACAGAGTTGATGAGAATCACAAAATGCGGATTGCTGGGCGCGCTGAAGGCGAAAGAGAGCGTACCGGCGGCGGTCAGTACAGCCCAGTTCGTCGTCGTATCGAGACGGTTGCGCCATGTGTTGGCGCGCTGCACCTCGCCGCGATAAAAGTGCGCCATCGCGGTATTAAACTCGGCGCTGGTGGGCGTGCGCGGTGAAAGCGAAAGCTTCGAGGGCGCGTTCTTCTTTTCCGTCGCGGCCTCTGCACTTGAAGTCGGCGAAGGCGCGCGTAGACGACCGGACAGCGCGGGTGGTGGTGTTGGCGATGGCGAAAGATTTGCGTTGCCGCGCGTGCCGCCCGGCAGAGAACCTGTATTGCTTGATCGAACATCCTTGCTCATTGATTTAATCCGCGTCCGCGCTTCCCTTGTTTTTCAAACGCGCGCGGTCTTGCTTGATAATAGCACGCCGTCAGGCCGCAGGTTGATAATTCCCGTGCGTAGCGCGGCCAAAACGTAGATGGTGACGTAAGACCCCCACTCGCCCCAACGCTCTGCGGCGATGGCGCGCACCTCGCGCTCGCTTAACGGCGCACCGTTGTTGTAATACTTGAAAACGAACTTGCGCAACGCCAAATCGCCCGCCGGAAAAAGGTTCGTGCGGCCAAAGTGAAGCAAGAGCGCCCATTCCGCCGTCCAGCGTCCGACGCCGCGCAACCCTGTGAGGCGCGCGATGACGGTTTCGTTGTCCGCCTGCTCTAACTTGCGTTCGTCAATCGCGCCGCTCATGGTTTCGCGCGCCACAGCGATTAACGCGGCGGCCTTCGCGCCGGAAATTCCCAACGTGCGTAACTCTTCGATGGGCACCGCCGCCAGAATTTCCGGGCGCGGGAAAGCGAAAAATGTTTCGCCCTTGACCCTTAATCGCGCGCCGTATTTTTCGACGAGGCGGCGTTTCAAGACGACGGCGACGGCCGTTGAGATTTGTTGCAGTAGAATCGAGATCGAGAGCGATTCAAAAAGCGTCGGCCAACGCGCCAGATGCAGCCCGTGATGTGCCGCTTCTATCTCACACATGAGCGGATCGTCCGCGATAGCCGCGCGAAACTTTTTAAGGTCATGGTCTATGCTGAAAATTCTTTCAATGAACTGCGCCGCACGTTGCAAGTCCTGCGATGCCGTAGCCTCATCAGCTTTCGTTTCAACCGAGACGACGAGCGAGGGGCGCGCTATTGTTCCTTGCGATTCAACGCGGATCAGATGAAGGCGTTCGCCGAACTGAAAAAGGCGGCGGTAGCTGTTTCCGTCGAAGGTGTCTACGGCTTCGGCTTCCGTGAACCGCAGGAAACTCGCGGTGCGCGCGAAATCGAAGGGGGCGCGCGGGCGTATGTTGATCGTGTGCATCTTGCATGGAAGTGTCGCTGAAACGGATGCGGCGCGTCAAAGGCACATCGCTTGACAGCCTTGCGAACGGCCTCCTATATTGAACGGCGCACTGCTTTTCAACTGAGAGCGAAATTCTTAACGTGACGCCGCAGCAAACAATCCAAACGGAAGATATCCGGCACGACGCGGACGATGCGAAGGATACGGATACGCGCTGGATGCAGGATGCGATCAGTGCGGCGCGTGCCGCACAGGAGTTGGGCGAAGTGCCCGTCGGCGCGTGCGTGGTGACAAGCGACGGCCATCAACTTTTAGCCGTCGCCGGAAATTTAACGCGCACGAATTGCGATCCAACGGCGCACGCGGAAATCGTCGCCCTCCGCGAAGCGGCGCGCGTCGCAGGCAACTACAGGTTAACGGATGCGATTCTCTATTCGACCATCGAGCCGTGCGCGATGTGCGCAGGCGCGCTCGTGCAGGCGAGAATCAAGCGGCTGGTATACGGGGCGCGCGACGAACGCGCCGGAGCCGTCCATTCACAGTTTCGTCTTTGCGATGCGGAGATTTTGAATCATCGTATGGAGATCACGTCGGGCGTTTTGGAAGCGGAATGCCGCGCGCTGATGCAGGAATTTTTCCGCGCCCGCCGTAGAGGTTGACGGACACATCCTTGCGACTTCGTTATCTTCAAACTCACGCACGACGCACGCTCCGGCAATCCCGTCATCGCGCTGACACCGGAAGACGTAACGCTCAAGCACTTTCACACGCAACCGGACGAAACAATCTTGCTCAAAGACGCTAACCCGCTCCGCAAACATCAATCCGGGAAGCACGCCGCCCCAAAGCGCAAAACGTCATGCGGCACATCGAGCGCGATTTATAGATCGCGCGTAATTTAATAGTAGCTTATGAAGCGATTATTAATCTTATCTTGCTCTAAGAAAAAAAAGAGCGATCCAGAGCTGCTTCCTGCAATTGAAAGGTATGATGGGCCAACATTTCGCGTGCTACGGCGTTTTATAAAACTGTCTTCAAAAATGGCTATACCGAGTGTCTTCATCCTTTCAAGTAAATATGGGTTAATTGCTCATAACGAACTTATTCCGAATTATAACAACCGGATAACTCCTCAACGCGCGCAGGAGCTACAAGTTTGTGCAACCGCAAAGCTGAATCGGGTGTTACGCGCAAAGCGGCATCAAAATCTTCCTGAACACGGAATGTTCGTCTGTTTGGGTAAAGACTATTTTCCAGTTATAGATGCAGCTATTTCAGCAATTAAGCAAAATGAAATCGCTAAAGTTGCCAACGGCTCATTAGGCAAGCGGCTCGCAGATTTGCATGATTGGCTGTACTCCGATTCACCAATGCGCCGCCGATCAGTGCCAATACACACTTATGAAGGTAAGGCTTTTATAAAGGGCGTCGAAATCGTCATGACTGTTGAGCAGGCGCTTGACATTGCTCGGCATTCTTTAAGCGCAGAATTCGATAAGGCGACAAATTATCAATCATGGTACGTCTTGGTTGACGGCGAGCGCGTTTCACCCAAATGGCTGGTTAGCCAAATATCAGGATTGCCTGTTTCTGCATTTCACACAGACGCAGCCAGACGAACTTTGCAAGATTTAGGGATACAAGTTTATACAGCTTAACTAATGAGAGTTGATTTCAGGAGGCGAATGTGAGCGACAATTTATTTGCCATCGGAACGGTTGTGTCAGACCAAGACACACCCACCTTTGAGATCGTGCGTATCAAGTTGAAGGCTGGACAGGATGTGAGGCCGGGAACGTTGATTCGCATTCCTGTGGCGAGAGCGGAGAAAAGCACGCTCATTGGTCGGGTGCGTAGCGCCTATGAGAACAACCCTAACGAAAGACCGGAAGATATAAATGTCCGTGACACTTTGGGACTTGCTTCTAACTATCCAAAGGAAGAAGACAGCACAACCATCTATCGCCAAGTCGAAGCAGATTTGATAGAGGAAATCATCGGTGATGAGATTCGCTCACCACAAACTCTGCCTAACTCTGGTGTTGATGTTTTCGTCGCTGATGCAGATGAAATAGTCAGGACTTTGGGTTTAGTTAAAGACAAAGCTATCGGTTTGCATCTTGGCGAAACTACCGGTGGCACGACCACTGACATAATTCTTAAACGAGAAGCAATTCAACGGCACATGTTCATCTGCGGCACGACGGGCAGCGGCAAAAGCTATGCGATGGGCGTAATCACAGAAGAACTCGTCAAACATAAAGTGCCTGTCATATTCATTGATACTCAGGATGAATATTCGACCCTTGTAAGAAAATTAGGCGGTCAAGTTGTTGAGCCGGGCAGAGATTTTAAGATCCGCATCTCATCTCTTACGGAATCTGAACTTTTAGAGTTGCTGCCTGACGCAATGAAGAAAAGCCCATTGCAGTGCGACATAGTAACAAAAGCCTTTGGCGAATTGCAGGCTGACCTTAAAGGTGAAGACTTAGCCAAATTCAACCTCAATGATTTGCTTGATAAGATTAGACAAGTTGCTCCGGATTTAACAGCAAAAGAGGGAGACGTAAAGCGTGTCACTGATGCAACTCTAAGACGAACTGGTATGCTTGGTAAGCACAAGATATTCGGAACAGGAGAAGAGGAAGACAACAAAAAGCTAGTAGCAGATTGGCGCAAGCTACTTTATCCATGCCTTGCTATCAAATGTAAACGACTTACATCAACCCAATTACAAAGCGTTGCAACCGCAATTTTACGAGAGCTGCAAGATTTACGTTTACGTAACCACATCCCGCCATATGTTGCAGTCATTGATGAAGCGCACTTATTTGTACCAGAAGGCGAAAGCAGCCCCTGTAAACAGATCATCGGGGAAGGCGTCCGTATCGGCAGACATCACGGAATCAGCATCGTCCTTCTTACCCAAAGTCCTGTCGACATTGATAAACGTGCAATCAGGCAATGTAACACAAGATTGGTGTTCGCCCTTGAGCCGGATCAACTTGATGCCATTAGAGGTGTCAAGGCGGATGCTTCAGAAGAGATGTTGCGCGGTCTGCCTAAGATGCCGCGTGGGACGTGCCTTCTTTCTGGAACTTATGAAAGCGTGAAGCACACCATACCTGTCAAGATCAGGGAGCGCTACACGGAAGATTCAGAGGGCGGTGCGACGCCTAACATCTTCAAGGAGCTTGAGGATGAATGGTTACCCAAAATCGAAGCAGCTAAACAAGGGAAGAAACGGTAATGCCTCGCAAAAAGATAACCGGTGCTGAAGCTGACCCGCAGCTACCTTTAGATTTCGAGACTCTGATTAACAACGCTCAGGTTTTGAGCAAAGAAGAAGTTGCTTCTCAGAGTCCGCGTCAAGAGGGTCAGCCTAGTTATGATCCTATCGCGCAGACCACTGGGTATATGCAGCGCACGGTGGAGTTCGAGGAGGCGTGGGAGACAACCATCCAAGCGGCGCGCGAGAAATTATTAAACGTAGATGCTCGACAGTTGTATTTAGACTTCTTCCTTGATCTTAAACGGCAGATAGAAAGCAACTCACCACAAGCCTTGCGGCTGGCTCATCTACTCGACCTTGTAGCCATACAAGGTTTTGGCATGAGCAGAGATAAGTTGCATGTTATTAAGCCAAACAGGGGCGGAGCACGCTGGAAAATTCATTTCGATAAGAGTTTAGTTGAAGCGCATCTTAACAGCCATATAGTCGGCGATCACTTTCTGAATATCATTAATACAAGCGAAATCGAAGATCAGAATCTCAACTTTTTAATTGGAGCTTCCGACGTTAGCCAGCACAGAAGTGCTGTTCCTGTTCCGGCGAGGTATTTCAAAAGAAGCGTGCCGTTTGTGCTTAACAACGCTGCTGGTACGTTGTTCCGGCATCAAGACGGCGAGCCTAAGTATGACAACGTATTCAATCCGAAACCTGATGAAGAGTTGCTGCGATGGATGTTGATTGATCCGTCATATCAAGACGAATTAGACCCTGAAGACTATCAACGCTGCACCTCATCGGCGATGGATGTAGGCCAGTATAAATTTGACCATGAATTTTTGTTGAAAGCTGCCAAGCGTGCGCCCGATATTATTTTTAGAGACGGAAGTTTGTTCCCGCAAGACGCATACTTGGACAACTACCTGATCGAAAACAAACGTGGCGACTTTACACGCGAAGCGATAAAAGAATTTCTTGATTGTTTGAGCTACGCCAAACAAGTAGAGGTGATTTACTGCGGCGTTTCTAAAAATGTACAACTAAAAGTTTATAGTGCTGTAGTTGATTGGTACATTGCGAAGAACATAGATAAGAACTGGGAAGTTGGCAACTATACTTTGAACGATGGACAAGCAATGAGTCTGTTGCTGTCATCGCCATCTTTCGTTGAAAACAATTTGCAACAAGCACTCGCCACATGCTTGATACGTCGCTCATTCACCACGAGAGCGAATCTACATACCAGATTGAGAAGTCTGGCTGAGTTGGACGATCATTTTCGCAAGTACCAAGATACCGAAATAGACATCAAACCCTATAAGAGTTTGTGCAACATAGGGCACTTCTACATGTTTTTCATCGGGCACTCGAAAAGTCCGCAACAACAGCTACCTCGATATGAGTTTTTCTATACGGATTCGCTCGGCTCAGTCTCATCAATCGCGCAGAAGATATTGCTGGCTTTACGACGCTGCGGTTTCACGACAGATCACGATCACTCTTTTATGGCTGATAAACCCATCACCTATTTGATTCCATCTGTCACTCAGCACGCGCATCATCTTTCAAAACATGTTGGCAGTTACATAGATACAGCAACGGGGGCATGGATCATGTCGCGTTATGCGCGACTACTACCAAAGAAAAGTTAGGATAAAACATAGTGCAAATTGTCGCCGGTACAAGTCCCAAAGGTCTCAACCCACGTGTCTGGGATAAACAATCGCCTTATTACCTTCCCGAACTTCGCGCCGTCATGGTCTCTTATGCCGACTTCTATCAGTTGCCTGCTCTCAGAAGGCGTGCGATGGAAGGAGGCATTCATCAAGCACTAGGCATATCCAAGCGCATAAAGATTTATCTGGATAATGGCGCATTCTACTTTTCGAGCCGCAACATCGAAACATCATTCGTCGAATATGAAAACTTCGTCGTGCAGGCTAAACCGGATTGGAGACCCATCCCGCAGGACTTCATCCCAATTCCTAGTATGACGAAGCAAGCGCAGCGTAAATGTTTCAAGCGCACCATGCTGGTTAATGAGTGTTATCAACACGACGGCTTTGTCCCCGTAATTCACATCAGCCGCGTGCTTGAGGATTACATTGAGGCGGTTAAATCAAATCCCAAGTTATGCGCTAAACCTGCGATTGCTCTGGGTGGAATCGTGCCGCATCTATTGCGAATGCCGAAGGCGCAACCTTGTCTAGAAATATTGCAAAAGGTTCAGCGTGTCCGCGAGTGTTTCAAAGACAAGCAGTTGCACCTCTTCGGTGTCGGCGGAACGGTAACGCTGCACATCGCGGCATTGCTTGGCATGGATTCTGTTGATTCTAGCGGTTGGCGAAATCGAGCGGCACGGGGAATTGTTCAGCTGCCGGGCAGCGGCGAGCGCATGGTTGCTGAGTTAGGCTCATGGCGCGGGCGCATCCCCAGTCCCGAAGAATGGGAAAGATTACGCACGTGTCAGTGTCCGGCATGTCAGCAATATGGACTTGAGGGATTGAAGGCGCGAAAGATTTACGGGTTCAGCAACCGAGCAACGCACAACTTATGGACGCTCCTCAAGGAAGCGAAGTGGATTGAGAAGCACCTGAAAGCTGGTACTTACAAAGACAAGTATAAAGAGCATTTAGACAATTCTATATTTCGTCCTATTGTGGAGCAATTAGTGAAAACGCACTTGTAAACTAGAGGGATGCTGCATGAGTTCTCACATTGCAAAGGCACAGGAGCAAGAAGAAAAAGACCGCAAAGAATTTCTCATTCACATGTACGATCAAACTTGGAACAACATCAACCGGCACATAACCATTGTGTGGCAATCGGTTGCGGCACTCGTCGCATCAGTGACATTACTTAGTTTGGTCGAAAAAAAACATCGTGCCGATTGATATTACGATCAGCATGATCGTTCTTGCTTCTGTCTGGCTTGCCTTAAACGTCTATGATGTAAACGCATGGTATAGCCGTAATTTGGTAATCATCGCTAACATTGAAAAGCAATTTCTTCAACAACAAGATTTACATGACATACATTACTTTTTTGGAGAACGCCGCACTAAGAACTCATTGATTGAGCATTTTCAAATCCAACTTCTTTTGGGATTGCAATTGCCATACGCGCTCTGCTCTATCATTTCTTCAAGCAAGTTTATTGATCTGTAACCTAGGCGTACCCGGAATCCCTCACAGGAAATGATAAATCACCGGACTCGCTGCACTCGCCAAGCCACCGCAAGCTATCAGGTTTGATAGAAAACGGCATTGTTTGTTACTATGCTTGGCTTGCGGAGAGGTCGCATAGTGGCTTAGTGCACCGGTCTCGAAAACCGGAGTGGGGGAAACTCCACCGTGGGTTCAAATCCCACCCTCTCCGCCAGACATTTCAAGTAGGAAGTAGGAGGGATGAAGGCAGAAGTAGCGCGAAATGCAAGGTGACCTGAAAGAGCGAACGAAGGCATTTGCGTTGCGTATTATTAAGTTGTATGTGGCGTTGCCGAAGACGACAGAGGCGCAAGTCTTAGGCAAGCAAATCCTGCGTTCGGGAACATCGGTTGGCGCACATTATCGTGAAGCGCAGCGTGCAAAATCGAATGCGGACTTCATTAGTAAAATTGAAGGCGCGCTACAGGAGTTGGAGGAAACGTGCTACTGGGTCGAGCTTTTAGGCGAGTCGGATATTTTAGCTCCCGAACGGCTTGGCTCGCTGCATGATGAGGCGCAGGAATTGATTGCCATTCTCGTCACCATTGCTCGCAAAGCGCGAGAAAAGCAACGCTCCAAATGATGCGACAACACGCTTCGATTTCATCCTTCCGCCTTCCTACTTCCGACTTTGCTTTGGAGAGGTGCAAGAGTGGTTGAATTGGCAGCACTGGAAATGCTGTGAGCGGGAAACCGTTCCGTGGGTTCGAATCCCACCCTCTCCGCCAGAAAATTTAAGTGGGAAGTGAAAAGGATGAAGGCGAAAGTAAGCGAGTAAGGCGAAGTGTTTGAGTTTCGCTTTTCGCCCGCCGCCTTTTTTCTTTGCTTTGTTGAAACCGATCTTGCGCGCTAATCTGGATGTGTTGTTCGTTGGCTTTAATCCACATCCAGTGAGTTGGGATCGCGGACGCTATTACGCGCACAGCTCGCTCTGGCGCATCCTGCGTAAATCCGGCCTTGCGCCGGAGATAGAGAACGATTCGCAGCTCTTTGATTACAATTTCGGCATCACAGACCTTGTGCCGGATTGCCCGACGCGCGAGGCCAAAGAAATACCGGATGCCGATTACGCGAAGGCCGCCGCGCGCTTTCGCCGCCAGCTAAAGCGTCTTGCTCCGCGCGTCGTGTGTTTTACGGGCAAGGATGTTTACAGGCATTTCGCGGGACTCAAACGCAGCGCGGCGGTGGATTACGGCGTCGCCGGAAAATTCGGGGAAACGCTGTTGTTCGTTGCGCCTTTTCCGTCGCACAAATGGATTACGGACGCGGAGAAAGCGCACCATTACAAGGCGATAAAGCGTGCGCTCGCACAGCCGCTTTGCTTAACCGGACGGAACGCGGTAGAGTAAAAAGAATTGGCGAGCTTGAGGATTCGACAGCTTCGTTTCGCGCGTCGCCGGTTTGCAAGTTTTGACAATTTATCAGACTTCGGGCTCCGCACAACGCTTTGCCTTGTGAACCCCGCCAGGCCGGGAACGGAGCAACGGTAGCAATGGCGGCGTGTGTTGCGGGTAAGTCCGGAGTCTGGCCAGATCACAAACAATGGTGAATGGTAAATAGTGAATAGATACATCATCTGACTATTTACTATTCACCATTTTCCATTTACCTTCTCTGCCTTATGTCGTATCAAGTCATCGCACGCAAGTGGCGTCCGCAAACCTTCGATGAAGTCACCGGACAAGAGCCGATCACGCGCACGCTGCGCAACGCCATCGAGCACGAACGCTTGCATCACGCCTATCTTTTCTCCGGCGCACGCGGCGTCGGCAAAACCACCACCGCGCGCCTTTTAGCTAAAGCTCTCAACTGTCAAAAGTTCGATCACCCGACCGCGACGCCGTGCTGCATCGAAGACCCTACGGCGTGCGCTTCGTGTCAAGAGATTGCCGAAGGCCGTTCCATTGATGTGCTGGAGATAGACGCGGCGTCGAACACGGGCGTTGACAATGTGCGTGATTCGATTATCGGCAACGTCGCCATCTCACCGGCGCGTGATCGTTACAAAGTTTTCATCATAGACGAAGTGCATATGCTGTCCGGCGCGGCCTTCAACGCGCTTCTGAAAACGCTGGAAGAGCCACCGCCGCGCGTCACCTTCATCATGGCGACGACGGAGAGCCATAAGCTGCCGGACACCATCCTTTCACGCGTGCAGCAATTCGAGTTTCGCACGATTGCGGCGGCCAAGATTGCCGAGCGTTTGCGCCTTATCGCGGACGCGGAAAAGATAACCATCGCGGACGAAGCCTTGCGCGAAATAGCACGCGCGGGCGAAGGCTCTATGCGCGATGCACAGAGCGCGTTCGATCAGGTCATCAGCTTTTCCGGCGCGGAAATCAAGGTCGAAGATGTCGAAACGGCGTTAGGCATCGCGGGCGCGTTGATGCTCCAGCGCGTGATTAAAAGCATCAATGCACAAAAGCCCGCCGACGCTCTCGCCGTCGTTGACGATCTGGTGATGCGCGGCCATGATCTGCGCAACTTCTGCCGCGACCTGCTGGCTTACCTGCGTGATCTGCTGGTGGCGAAAGTTTCCGGCAACGGAACTGCCTTACAGGGCGTAGCGGCCGCCGACCGCAAAGAACTAGCGAGCACCGCCGCGCTCTTTTCCGAATCAGACCTTGTGCGATTTTTCCATTCGCTGACCGAGACGGAAAGCAATTTGCGAAACTCAGCGCATCCGCGTTACCAACTCGAAATCGGCCTCGTCAAGCTGATGGAGATGCAGCGGCTCGCGCCGCTCGCGCAACTCGTCGAACGCCTCGCCGCGCTCGAAGAAAGTTTGCGGTCAGGCAAAGCTCCCGCCTCTAATCCGTCTACGCCTGCCACGTCCGGCGGCAACTCCGCGCCGAACACGAACGCATCACGCGGCACATCTTCAAACTCTTCCAACGCGCGTTTCGATAATAGCCAGACGCCGCCGCGCCAAGGCTTCGATGCGGCAACCTCGTCGCACGCCGCACGGCCTGACGATCCGCCGTTTGCGATAACCAATGCGACGAAGCTTCCGCCTTCCGCTGCTGCCTTGACGCTTGTGCCGTCGCAAGATCAAAGCGCGAGGAATACAACGGAGGCGATACCGCCGCGTGGCGCGTTCGATGTAAGCCAACAAGTCGAAGCAGTTAACACAACAGGGCAGAGCGCGCCGCGTGAGCGACTCAACGATACAACTGCCGCCGCTTCTGCTGTCACCGCCAATGCCGGTTCACCGCTTGAAAGCATCAAGACGGAACTGGAAAAACGGCGGCGTATGTTTCTCGTGATCGCGCTTGAGGGAGCGCACACAGCGCGCATTGAAGAGACTGAATTACGCATCGAGTTTGCGCCCGAAGCGAAACACTTGCGCGATAATCTGGCGAAGCCGGAGAACGTCAAGATACTACGCGAAGTTTGCCGCGACGTGATGGGGCGCGACATGGGCGTGAGCATCAGCGTGACGGAGCCGGGCGCAAACGAAGATAACAGAAGCAGCGGTGATAATCGCAACGGCGCAAGCGGCGGCTTCACAACATCGAAGCGCGAGGATGCCGAACGCGAGAAACAGAAATTACGCGAGATAGCCGAACAGCATCCTTTAGTGCAACAAGTGTTACGCACCTTTCACGGCGAAATCGTTGACGTGCGTCGCATCGAAGAACCGTAACGGCGGATTGTCAGAAAGGGTTTCGCTGACCGCTCTGCAAAAGCTTTCGTTCTCGTTTGATTCCTCGCCTGTCAACAGCGCGCTACGGCGTGCGAATAGTTTTGATTAACGCGAAGCAGAATCCTTCGCCATCTTCATTAAATTTAACCGTCCGCACAAAAACTACAATGCCGAAAGAATCTGCCAACAATAATCCACAACCCGCTGCCATCTCGCCGATGCACACGCCGCCGCCCTGCGCCCTCGTTATCTTCGGCGCAAGCGGCGATTTAACGAAACGCAAGCTCGTGCCCGCGCTCTATCATCTCGCGCAACAAAAATTATTACCCGAACACTTCGCCGTCATCGGCACAGCACGCACACCGATGAGCGATGATGAGTTTCGTCAAAAGATGCACGACTCGATCATAGAGTTCAGCGGCGATAAAAAGATTGACGAAGCTCTCTGGAAAGAGTTCGCGGCGGGCTTGTTCTACATCGCTGGCGAGTTCGACAGCCCTGAAACTTACAATCAACTGCAAGACAAACTCGCAGACGTTGACCGCGAACGCAAGACCGATGGCAATCGCATTTTTTATCTCTCGACTGCGCCGAGCGTCTTCGGCCTGATTGCGAAACAACTCGGCGCGGCTAATCTCGCGCGACCAGCAGAAGGCAAGTGGACGCGCGTCGTCGTCGAAAAACCGTTCGGCCATGATCTCGCAAGCGCACGCGCGCTCAACGCGGAACTCGCCGAAGTCTTTGACGAAGAACAGGTCTATCGTATTGACCATTACTTGGGCAAAGAGACGGTGCAGAATCTTTTGACCTTCCGCTTTGCCAACAGCATCTTCGAGCCTCTGTGGAATCGCCAGTACATAGACCACGTGCAGATCACGAACGCGGAAACCGTCGGCGTCGAAGGGCGCGGCGGCTACTACGAAGAATCCGGCGTCGTCCGCGATATGATCCAGAACCATATCTTTCAGATCGTCGCGCTCGTGGCGATGGAGCCGCCCGCGTCTTTGAGCGCGAACGCCGTGCGTGATGAAAAGATCAAGGCGATGCAGTCCGTGCGCGCGATTCCAATGGATCGCGTGAAGGATTTCGCGGTGCGCGGGCAGTACGGCGCGGGCGCGATCAACGGCCAGCCCGTGATCGGCTACCGCGAAGAGCCTGACGTTAATCCGCAGTCTTCGACCGAGACGTTCGCCGCCGTCAAACTCTTCTTCGATAGCTGGCGTTGGGCTGACGTGCCGTTCTACATACGCTCCGGCAAACGCCTACCGAAACGCATTACGGAGATTGCAATTCAATTCAAAAACGTGCCGCGCCAACTCTTCACGCAAGCCCAAGCTCCCGTCGAACCTGACGTGCTCGTCGTCCGCATTCAACCGAACGAAGGCATCACGCTGCGCTTCGGCGCGAAGTTGCCCGGACAGGCGATGAACGTCCGCTCCGTCAACATGGATTTCCGCTACGGCGCAAGCTTCAACACCCCCTCGCCCGAAGCCTACGAACGCCTCCTGCACGACTGCATGATCGGCGACCCAACTCTGTACGCCCGCCGCGACATGACCGAACGCGGCTGGGAGATTGTCACGCCAATCATCGAAGCATGGAAACAACCCGCCACCGGCTTCCCCAACTACGAAGCCGGAACATGGGGGCCGCAAGCTTCGCACGACTTCATCGAACGCGACAACAAGCGGTGGCGAAGACTATAAAGTTACGACGCCTATCTTGCGTTAGAACCGACCTGAAGGAAGCGGCCTGATGGCTCACAGGAAGCTTCAGGCCGCTTCACAGAGGCGGTCTAACAAGGCGCTGAAGCTGACCGCGAAGAGCGCGGCTGTCATTCGTCAGCTTGGAGGCTTGTTTAGTTGTGTGCGCGGCAGCTTACCGCCGGCGTTAGATGGCTATCTTTTTAAAGTAGCTCTACCGAAAGATGTGGATTAGAATTTCAGGGGATAGATTATGAGGAAGCATATTTTTCTGCTGCTTCTATGTATTGCGATTCATTTTTGTTGCTCTCCGGTAGTGCTTGCTCAAGAGCGTCCGAGAAGCGTTGAAGAATCCACCCGCAAACCGACGGGCGCGGCACAGAATCAGTCTGAGGATGTGGTGCGCGTCAACACGCGCGTCGTATTCGTTGATGTTTCAGTCAAAGACGCAAAGACGAATGCGCCCCTGCGTGATCTATCGCTGAAGAATTTTCAGGTACTCGATGACGACAAGCCACGCGCCCTTACCTACTTTAGCCGCGAGGGG
This sequence comes from Pyrinomonadaceae bacterium, assembly GCA_046262295.1. GTDB lineage: Bacteria > Acidobacteriota > Blastocatellia > Pyrinomonadales > Pyrinomonadaceae > JBHENC01. The sequence continues at coordinate 199,263 of JBHENC010000002.1, forward strand.
GACACGCGGCGACCACTCTCGATGTTGCTGTTCGTAGATTTATGGTCAACGTACGGCAGAAAGTACATCAAGCAACCGGCGGCGATGCTCCGTTTGGCTGACGCTTTGCGGCAACTCGCGCCCGAAGATGAAGTGGGAGTGATGACGACATGGGTCGAAGAAGGCGATGTGCCGGGCGTCGCCTTACCAAAAGTAAAGTTGGTTTCCGACTTTACGTCTAACCGGCAGCGGACAATCGCCGCTCTGCGTGACGTGCCGAAGCTTGTGAGCGAGCAAGAAAAGTTGCTGGAAAAAATCGCCCGAGACGCAGGGCTCTCGAAGTGGGAAATCGATCTCGCGTGGAGTTTGACGGAAATCGCTGAAATAGTAATGACACAAAACGCCGCGCGCCGTAACAGGCAGTTTGTCGTCGCTGGACTCATAGATGATCTCTTCGCATTGGAACGTGGCGAGCGTCGGGCGGTAGCTGAAATGAGCGCGCGAGCCGGAGTCACATTCTACGGGCTAGTTTACAAAAAGAGCTTGATGGGCAAGATGTTCTTAGGCACGCTGAACCAGATCGTTATGCGTCCGAGCGGTGGAAGCCTACACGCGGCTGACTATTTAGCCGAACAGACTGGCGGTCAGGTGATAAGCGTCGGGCGACCAGATGAGTTAGCGAGTGGATTGGAGAGCATTATCACTGATCTCGCTTCGCGTTACTCACTCGGTTTCTCGCTTAACGAAAACGAGCGCGACGATGATCGGATGCACCAACTTGAAGTGAAAGTCGAAGCACATGACACGCAAGGTAAAAAGCGTAAGCTTAAAGTGAGGGCGCGGCGAGGATATTATATGCCAAAAATTAGCAAGGCTTCTGATTAGGTAAGCACTTGAGACTGATAGCTATGAGCTTTACCTCGGCGCGCCATCTAACAACGCCATGCACCCGACCGCGAATAGCGTAGCTTTCATCCGCGAGACGCTCTTCTAGAAGCGGTTCGCCGCGGCGGGTGATGCCGGGCGTTGGGCGGCCTAACTCGGTGCTAAGCTTTCAACAAACTGAAAAGGAGAATGGAATGGAACGGCAAACGACATCAACTCGGCAAAAACAGGTGTTGTTTATCATCATCACAATCATCGGGGGTCTGTTTACGGCAACTGCTCTTGCCGTCGCACAAGGCGGGTGGCAAGCCGGTGACGAATGGCGCGGTCAATATAAAGTCGGCGACCGCGTTGAGCTAAAAATTAACGACCGGATGTGGCAGAAGTGCAAGGTAGTGGGAAACAGCCCCAACTCAGTAATGCGCCTCGATTGCGAAGAGTACGTCGAGCCGCCGCCGGGCACGTACCGTCGCGCCGCCGGGATAAATACCAATAGCAGCAAAAACGATATTCGCCCCCTCGGGAAAGAGGCTGCGGGTAAGGGTAAATCATTGGGCGGGTTCTTGAAACGCAGAGTCTCTAACATTACCAATGCGACAAAAGGCAAGACTGAACCTCAGAAGGAATGGGCTGCCAGCGACGAGTGGCGGAGCGAGTTCGCAGTCGGAGACAAGGTTCAGTTCAGCATCTCCGGCAAAGTGGCGGACTTCCAGACCTGCACGGTGACGGAAAACGACCCGCAATTTGTGATGCGCGTTAAGTGCGACGCCTTCAAGCAATGGAAAGCCGACACCTACATAGTTCACTCCGAAAGCAACATTAGCTCGAAAAAGATCGCGGCGAAAAAAGAGACGGAGCCAACGGACAAAGACAATCGGAGTCAGAAGCCTACGACGCCATCGAATCAGACTGCGCCGTCCGGCGGGGGACTGAAAATAGGCGAATACGCCTGTGCCGGTTCCGGCGGTCGAATCCTGATCGGTCTCGGATTCAAGGTGCTGTCGGGCAATCGCTATACCGATCTCGATAACAAAGATCGCGGCTCCTTTAGCATTGTGGGCGACACGGTCAGATTCCGGGGCGGACACCTCGACGGGCAGGTCGGCAGAGATCTTCGCAACTACGGCTTTACAATCGGCGCACAGGCGCATTGCGAGCCTTTCTAATTGAAATGCAGGTTGTATCTAACGCTGATGCAGTTGAACAAGTCCTTGCAGCCGAACGCCCGCCGCTTGCTCTTCATCAATGTTTGCTCATGCCTTCCGTGTTGTGCGTTGCTGGCGGGCGGCTGAAGTGCGGTGTCCGGCGTCTTTCTTGAATTTTACGCTTGAAAAGAGCATCATTTGCCGGTGATTGTCTTCGAGCTTATCGGCAAAATTGAAAGCTTGGAAACTATTGCCGTTGGCAGCGGCATTCATGATATTGCAAGGTTGCGTAAAATGTATGGAAAGGGTAGATGGCGCAAGCTGAAAGGTGTTGGTCGTGTGCGTTTGCCTGACGGTTCGGAATATGATGCGGAGTTACACTGGTATGAGGCGCATGGCGTCGGCAAAAAAGAGATGAAGGTCAAGCGGCTTTTCGATTGAAGACGAAAATTATGAGGGCTGAACATCGATTCGCAATTTGTATAGAGAACGAAGACTATCCGGCCTCGTTGGAGTTGTGGAAAGTTTATCGTGTTGTGCCGGATGATAAGGCAGCGAAGCATCAGCTTGTCAGAGTGATAGATGAATCGGGCGAAGATTACCTGTACTCTGAAAAGAGTTTTGTTTCCCTCGAATTGCCGCAAGCCGCAGAAAAAGCTTTGCTCGCCGCATCCTGACATCGCGCGCCTCCCCAGACAATCCATTTAAGCAGACCGTTCGATAACATAACTCTCACGCTCTTTTTATGTGATTATCTTGAAGGCTGTTTGCCCTACATCTAGCAGTTCCGGTGTTAGCGTTGCGGCGGGCGTTTGTCTGCGGGCGGAGGTAGGGCGATATTGTTGACATTTGCGAACAGCCCTTTATACACTCGCGCTATGTTTGGTGGTTTTCCGTGACCGGTATTCTCACGAAGCGCGTTCTAGGCCATTAACTTTTAGCGTCGTCTCCGACAAATAAACCGTCTGCGGTTTTCAACTTTAACAACTTGGAGAAGAATGATTATGAAACGCCTCGCCGGGATTCTCGCCCCTGTACTTTGTGTGCTGCTTGCTGCGCCCGTTTATTCGTCAATTGCGAAAGATTCTTGGATCAGCGTGCGCTCCAAAAATTTCACGCTCGTTGGAAACGCGAGTGAGCGCGATATACGCGAAGTCGCCAGTCGTCTCGAACAATTCCGCAGTGTTTTCACACTGCTATTCCCGAAAGCCAAATTCAACGATGCGCTGCAAACCAAGGTTGTCGTCTTCAAGAGCGACAACGCTTTCAAGCCGTTCAAGCCTCTTTATAACGGGCGACCCGCTTCCGTCGCCGGTTATTTTCAACCCGGGCCGGACGTAAACTACATCGCACTCACTTCCGAGCGCCGCAACACAGAGAACCCTTACAGCGTTATCTTTCACGAGTTCGTTCATCTGCTCGTCGAAAATAATATGCACAACCCGCCCGCATGGTTTAATGAAGGATTAGCGGAGTTTTATAGCTCCTTTGAAATATCGGACGGCGACAAGAAAATAACGCTTGGCAAACCCATCGTTAATCATGTTCTGCTGCTGCGCGAAAACAAGTTCATCCCGCTGCAAACACTCTTCGCCGTCAACCATGCTTCGCCGCTCTACAACGAGCGCAGCAAGCAGGGAATCTTTTACGCCGAATCGTGGGCGCTCGTGCATTACCTGTTACTCGGCAACAACGAACAGCGCAAGGATCAATTTCTGACGTTTCTCAAGTTGCTGTCGGCGGGCAAGCCCGTTGAGGAAAGTTTCCCGCAAGCATTTCAAACCGATTTCGCGCATATCGAAAAAGAGTTGGCGCAGTACATCAATCATAACTCTTATCCGGTGCGAAATTTCGTCTTCAATCAGCAAGTTGACTCGGATAAAGAGATGCAGAGCGCGCCCGTGTCGGAAGCCGAAGCGCAAAGCTATCTGGGCGATTTGTTGCTGCACTCGAATCGGCTGGATGATGCCGAAAGTTATCTGAATCAATCGCTCACGCTCGATGCCGATCTCGCTCCGGCACACTCTTCGCTCGGCCTTTTGCGCGCACGCCAGAAACGATTTGGTGAAGCCAAAGAGCACTTGCAGCGCGCCGCCTCCGCCAACACCCGGAATTATCTGATTCATTACTACTACGCTTACGTTCTCAGCCGTGAGGGGATGGACGAAGGACAACTAGTTTCGGGATACGCGCCGGAGTTGGCCGAAAAAATGCGTGGCGAACTACGGCAGGCGATCAAACTCGCGCCGGATTTTCCAGAGTCGTATCATCTGCTCGCGTTCATCAATTTAGTGACCGGCGAGCAACTGGTGGAAGCCACCGGAATGATGGCACGCGCTATTTCGCTTAAACCGGGACGCGAGGATTTCGCGCTGGTGCTCGGGCAAATTTATCTGCGCCGCAAACAGTTCAACGCCGCACGCAATACGCTCGCGCCGCTCGCCCGCACAAGCCCCGATCCGCAACTACGCGCCCGCGCCGCAGACTTGATTGAAAGAACAGCCGCTCTCGAAGAACAATCGGCGCTCGCGCGTTCAAACGGAAGTGACGCGGCGCATAACGCTGCCGGGACAGTGAGCGATCCGAACCGCACTTCATCTTCACCGCCACCACCCGCCCGTCCGCTGCTGAAAAGGCAATTCGAGGGCACGCGCGCACGCGGTCTGCTCTCAAGCATCGAATGCAATGATGCTGGCATCGTGTTGTCCGTGCAAGTCGGCGGCCACACACTGCGGTTACACAACGCCGCCGCCGATCAAGTCAAATTTGTAACGTACATGGCGGGCATCAACGACGCGATCAGTTGTGGCGCGCGTAATCCTGCGAACACAGTGCTGGTCACTTATCGTCCGGCAAAAGATGCGCGTGCCGGGTATGATGGTGAAGCGGTGGCCGTCGAGTTCGTACCCGAGGATGTCCAAACGGAACCTTAACGACGCTGTCCGTAGCCTGTAATAAAGAACGCACGCAAACTTTTCTTCAACGCTGCGGCGGGCGTTTGTCGGCGGGCGGTGGTGGCGGTGCGGCGCGTGGGATGTCGCCGTCGTCGAGGATGATGACGGGCGCGGGTGGTGTTTGTTGCGAAGCGTCCGGGTGTTTGAGTGCGGGCGCAGTGTTGCGGAGCGCGGGCGCGGTTTTGGGTTTTGGGAAACGGACGGTGGCGACTTCGCGTGTGCGGCGTAGGATTGCGCCGCCGCGTCCCGCGACCCATGCTTCCGATCCGCCGCGATAGGCGACGGAGAAGAGTTGCGCGCTTGTGCCGGTGGCCTGCAATTCCCACGTCAGGCCGCCGTTTCCGGTGCGCAGCACGCGGCCTTGATCGCCGGAGATCAGTGCATCGTCGCGGCTCGCGGCGGAGACGGCAAAGAAATTTGCGCGTATGTCGCTCTCCTGCACTTTCCATGTCGCGCCGCCGTCGTCCGTGCGCAAAATTATCCCTCGCGCGCCGACCACGTAACCACGCATCGCATCGGCAAAGCTTACGCTGTAAAGCCATTCCTTAATATTCGTTTCAACGTATTTCCAACTCTCGCCGCCGTCATCTGTGCGTAGGATTGTGCCCTGCGAGCCGACGGCGACACCGTGTTTCTCATCCGTAAATGAAACGGCTTCGAGCCATGCGAGTGTCTTTGTTTGTTGTGGATGCCAGCTCTCGCCGCCATCTTCCGTGTAGAGCATCAATCCGCGTGCGCCGCACGCCCAGCCGCGCTTGTCATTGATAAAGGAAACGCCGAACAGATCATCCGTGAAGCCGGAGCGTTGCGGCGTCCAGACGATGCCGCCGGTCGTCGAATGCAGAATCGTGCCCGCTTCGCCGATTGCCCAGCCGTTCTCGTCGTCGGCGAAAGTGATGGCGTTCAGGCGCGCGTTTGTGCCGGAAGGCCGCACCGTCCAATTCTTGCCGCCTGACCCTGTGTACAGAATCCGCCCGCGCGAGCCGCACGCCCAGCCGCGCGTGTCCGTGAGAAAAAAGATGTCCGCGAGATCGTCGCGCCCGCCTTCCGTCAAGCGTCGCCACTGAAAGCCGCCGTCGTCTGTGCGCACGATCAGGCCATCGCCGCCCGCCGCCCAGCCCGTGTTGCCATTTGCGAAAAAGATTGTGGCGAGGCGCGGGTTCGTTCGCACGCTGACGGGCAGCCAGATGTTTCCGCCGTCGCCGGTGGTGAGCACAACGCCGCCGTCGCCCGTCGCCCAGCCGCGCCGCTCGTTTGCGAAGAAGACCGCGTAAAGGTCTGTGCGCAGAAGAAAACTTACGGGCGTCCATGTTTCGCCGCCGTTTTCCGTGCGAAGAATGCGCCCGCCGTAGCCGACCGCGATGGCGCGCTCCGGTGTCAGAAACGCAACGCCCGCGAGCGGCAACTTGTCTGCCACATCATGCTGCTGCCAGCTCTCGCCGCCGTCTTTCGTGACGAGCAGCGTACCGTTTGCTCCGACCGCCGCGCCGATCTCTTTTGTGGCGAAAGCGACGGAAGCGAGATGCGCGCTGGTGTTTGTCTTTTGCGCGTGCCATGTCAGGCCGCCATCAATTGTGGCGAGCAGGATTCCGTAAGTCCCGACAATCCACCCGCGCGACGAATCTTCGGGAGCGAAGGCGACGCCGTACAAATGATCGCGCACGCCCGTCGCTCTTTGAATCCATTTCGCGCCGCCGTTTGTCGTCGTCAATACAGTTCCACGCGCGCCGACGATGAGAGCGCGTTCGCTATCTTTGACATAGAGACCGTAGAGCGTCGCGGCGGCGGCGGGCGATGTTTGCGTTTCCCAAGTGAAGCCGCCGTCGTTTGTGTGCAGAATCGCGCCGCCGTCGCCCACCGCCCAGCCATGCAAATCGTCAAGGCTAAAGCGCACACTGAACAGCGCGTTTCCCTGCGGCAAAGGGTTTTGCCATTGCCAGCCGCGCACGGGCATTTGCGCGTGAATTGAAATTAAACAAGAGATGCAGAGCAGTAGAGGCGGCAGCACGCGGCGGCGCGAGAGGGCGACGAAAACATCGCGCGCCGTGAGACGACGTGACGCGCGTTCGATGCTGAAGATAGAAGCGAGATTAGGCACTTGGTTGTTCTGATTACGCGAAACGTGAGCGTCCTGCTTAACTTAAAGAGAGCCGCGTTTTTATCGGGAAGAGAAGTATAGAACCGTGACTCGCAAAAAGGCCACTCGCGCGGCAAGCCTATTCGTTTGCGTTGGACGCGCGCTTAAACGTCTAGCTCCGTGACGCCGATACTGTCAACGGCTTCGCGTAGCACGCTTTCGTCAACGCGGCCGAGCGCGGCGATGCGTCTCGCTGCGCCGTCAACCGCTTCCTGCACGACATGACCGGCGTGCCCCTTCGTCCATGTCCACGCTATCTTATGCGGCGCGGCAACGCTGTCCAGCTTCTGCCACCATTCCAGATTCGCCTTGCGGCGAAAACGACCCGCCATCGTCTCGACGACATAGCGCGAATCGGTGAGCAAGCGCACGCGGCACGGCTCGCGTAACGCTTCGAGGCCGAGCGCGGCGGCGGCAATCTCCGCCTGCTGGTTCGTCGCCGTGCCAAGGTATGATCCGACGGCGCGCCAAATGCCGCGATAGCCAAGCACGGCGACCGCCGCCGCGCGCGTCTCCTTCTGCCCGTTGCCGAGACTCGAACCGTCGCTGAATATGGTGACTTCCTTCAATATCGCTCCCGCCAAAATTCACGCTTGCTGTGCGACGGATTCTTCAGGCGCATTTCGCCGCCGACGGCGTGGACGCTTACCCTTGTTATCATCGCTACTGTCGCCGTCGCCGCTATCCACATGGCGTTCATCGGAGCGTTCGACGTGGACGGTGTGATCTACGGCTTCCTCAAACGTATCGTCATGCGAGATAACGAAGAGTTGATCGAAGTGGCGCACCTGCCCGATTTGTTGCGCGAGGCGTTCGCGGCGTTCGGCGTCCATGTTGACGGTCGGCTCGTCGAAGAAGGCCAGACGTATATCGGAAAGCTGCTTGAGGAGCGCGAGGCGCACGCTCAAGGCGGCGGCCATCTGTTCGCCGCCCGAAAGATTCGGAAAAGATCGCTCATGGCCTTCTTCTTCGAGGACGATTTCGTAATCGCGCGTCCAACGCAGCGCGCGTCCGGCCTCGCCCGTGATTTCGCGGAACAGTTGGTTGGCTTCTATCGAGACGTTATAGAGATAACTTTCGGTGACGAGCGGCCCCGCTTGCTTGAGTACATCGCGTATAAAATCCGTCGCTTCGTTTAATCCTTCGAGCCGATCTTTCTCGCGTATCTCTTGATACATTTCGTCGCGGACTTTCAAGAGGCGTTCGATCTCGGCGGCGAGCGATGCTTTGCGTTGCTGCGCGGCGTCGAGTTGCGCGTGGGTCGCCGCGCTTCGCTCGCGCGTTACGATGAGGGCGGCGCGCTCTGCTTCGTGTTGCTCACGATTGTAAGCGGCGGCGAGACGCGAGTGTTCGGCATCAACTCTTTTCGCTTCATCGTCGGCGCGTGCGGCCTCCTGCGAAGCCTTGTTTGCTTCGGCCTCACGCGCGGGCAACGTCGCTGCGAGCGATTGGCTTGAGACGTATTCACGGTGCGCCGCAACGGTTTGATCCCGGCGCGCGCGCGCGGCTTCCCACTGCGCATCAAGCTCTGCGAAAGCCTTTAGTTCTTCCGCAATGGCTTGCGTCTGTGCGTCTAAGGCGCGCAAAGCATCGCGTGCGCCCGCGACTTCGCGCGTCAATTCTGCTTCGCGCGCAGCTTCGATTTGCAGCGCGGCGGCGCGTCCGCGCGGATCATTCAAGGCGCGCAATCTTTTCTCTGTTTGCGCAATGTCGCTCTCGAGCGCGGGGAGAGCTTCGGCGGCGGCAGAGACTCCCGCGCGTTCGTCGCGTCGCTTGATTCCTTCGGCCTCTATCTCCTGCAAACGTTGCTTGAGCGGCGCAAGCTCCGCATACTTGAGCGCGGCTTCGCGCACGTCCTTTAGCTCGGCGTCAATACCGAAAAGTTGTAGGCGCAACTCTTTCAAGCGCGCTGTTCCGGCGTGCGGAAGCTGCGCTATTTCGCGTTCGACGCAGGCAAGCGCGGCTTCGCGTTCTGTGAGCAACGCGCGCCCGCTTGCGATCTCCGCCCGTGCGTGTTCGAGACGCGAAACCTGCTTTTCAGCTTCGCGCGCCTCACGCGCCGCCGCCACAATTCCGGCCTGCGTTGTTTCAAGCGCAACGAGTTCCGCGCTGTTTGCTGCGAGATTATCCGTAAAATAAGTTTCGAGCGTTTGGCCTTCGCCGATATTCAAGCAACGCTCGGAGAGAATCGGGCACAGCCCGCCTTTAACTTCCGCGCGCATCTTTTCGTCGCGCGAGATTTCGGCACGCAGATGCGCGACTCTTTCGGTCAACTCGCGCAAGCGTTTATCCAACTCCGGCACTTCTGCCGCCCGCGCCGAAAAAGTTTGCAGCTCGGCGACTTCTTTTTCCAGCGCAATTGTCAGCGCGCGCAATCGTTCGGCCTCGCGCAAGGTATCCTTGTGTTGATCCTGCAAGTGTTTGAGGCTGTTGGCCGCTTCGCTCGTTTTGCTTAGCGTAGTTTCGACGTGAAGGCGTTCGCTTTCAAGTTGTTCGACGCGCCCCTGCGCGCCCTCGCCGCCCTGCGCTTCTTTGACGCGCTTATGAGTTTGTGCGTGCTGCGTGCGCAACGATTCGAGTTCAGTGTCGAGTTGAGCGAGACGCGCGCGTGCGCTCGCAGCCTGTGCGCGCAGATCGCGCAGGCGTTCGCGTTCGCGCTCTAACGCTTCCTGCTCGCCGATTTCCGTTTCGAGCGCGGCAGCCGTCGCGCGTGCCGCTACGGAGCGTTCGAGAGCTTCTTCGATGCGGCGCACGTCCGCCACAGCCGTCGCTCGAAGTTGTGCGATGCGTGCGGCCTCTGCGCGTAGGCGTTCGCGTGCGTCGCGTTCCGCTTCCATCGAATGAAGCGCGTCAATCGCCGCGAGATGCGCCTGATGATCCGCCGCGACTCTCTGCGCGCTCGCTTCCGCGCGTTGCGCCGCATCGCGTTCGGCGTTCGCATCCTGAAGCCGCCGCAACGCCGCATCGCGCTCGACTTCGAGACGATCACGCAGCGCACGCATCTCACTCAAACACCCTTCGGCTTCGTCCATTCCGGCGACGATTGACGCGCGCCTTTCCATCTCTCCTTGCAACGCGGCGAGCGCGTTCGTTAATTCGCGCGTTGTGGTCGTTGCTTGTTCGTGCTCTTCGACGAGTTCACCGTAGCGCGCGAGTTGGCTTTCCGCGCCGCCGATGCGCCCGCGCACTTCCGCCGCGCGCTCGCGTATCAGATTCACGGTGTCGCGCAAACGCTCCGCGCCCTCGCGGTATTCTTCCACCTTTAGCAGGCGATCAAAAGATGCTTTGCGTTCGGACGGCGTGCGCAAAAAATCGGCTGTGAATGTTCCCTGCGGCACGCCGATGGCGGAGCGAAACAGTCCCTTCAAATCCGTGCCCGGCTCGATGCCCAGATGCTGGCGAAGCATCGCGGCGACATCCGTTTTCTTATCCGCGATGCGCATATTAAGGCCGTGATCGAAAACGTAATAGCCGTTCGCCGTGTCGCGGTAAACCGTATACTGCCGTCCGTCCAGATCGCTCTCGAACGTGACGCGCGCAAAACCCTTCTTCGCGCCGCGCCGCAAAAAATCGTCCTTGCTGTATTCGAGCGTGTCGAAGAGCGTCCACGAGATCGCCTCGAGAATCGTCGTCTTGCCCGCGCCATTCTCGCCCGTGATCGCCGTCGTCCCACGCTCGAAGTGAAACTCCGCGTGGGCGTGGCATTTTATGTTTTCGAGTTCAACCCGTGTGACGTGCATTCTTGTGTTACATGCTTAAAGAAGTTTTAGGAAATCTTCGACGGTCAAACCGGCGTTGCGAATCAAGGCGCGAAGCGTTCCAATTGATAATTCTTTGTGCTGGGGAATCGAAAGGTTGACGCGAATGCCGGATTTCGTCATCACAAGATGGCTTCCGACTTGGCCTACTGTCTGCCAGCCTGCTTTTTGAAAAGCTTTGACTGTCTCTTTTCCCGAGATGTTATTCAATCTGCCCATGTCACGATTATACGGCTGTGACGACAATGTAATGTGAGCGACATCGTGAACAATATCGCGCGGCCAAATGGTTACACTGCGACGACGATGGGTTGTCTGCCATTTTGTTGCGGCAACCCGGAAATCGCTTTCTGGTCTTCAGCCCATAGCCATGCCGTAATTGCTTCTTTAATATTATCCAGCGCCTCTTTTTCGTCCTTACCTTGAGAAACACAACCCGGAAGCGCAGGGCATTCCGCGACAATCCAGCCGTCTTCAGCTTCTTCAAGTGTCACATGGAAAAGCATCCTTAGTACTCCTGTTAGTTCCGATCAAATCTATTGCTTGATTCGTGCGCTTAACCCACTCCTATCCACTAACCTTTAGCACAGCAAGAAAAGCTTCCTGCGGAATCTCGACGCGCCCGACTTTCTTCATGCGCTTTTTGCCTTCCTTCTGTTTTTCGAGTAGCTTGCGTTTGCGCGAGATGTCGCCGCCGTAGCATTTGGCGATGACGTTTTTGCCCATCGCTTTGACGGTTTCACGGGCGACGACTTTGTTGCCGATGGTCGCTTGAATCGGGACTTCAAAAAGCTGGCGCGGAATCAATTCCTTCATCTTCTCCGTAAGCAATCGGCCTTTCGTTTGCGACGTGCTGCGATGAAGAATGAGCGACAGCGCGTCAACAGGTTCGCCCGCGACGAGCACATCCAATTTGACGAGATCGGATGTCCACATTCCTACAAAGTGATAATCGAGCGATGCGTAGCCGCGCGAAACCGATTTCAGGCGATCATAAAAATCGAGCACGATTTCGTTCAAGGGCAACTCGTATGTCAGCATCACGCGATTGGCGGCGATGTACTCAAACTTTTTCTGGACGCCCCGTTTCTCTTCAAGCAACGGGAGAATGCCGCCGAGGTAATCGTCCGACGTGAGAATAGTTGCGAGAATAACCGGCTCTTCTATCTTCTCAATTCGCACAGGGTCGGGCATCTTCGCGGGCGAATCTATCTCCAGCACTTCGCCGTCCGTCGTCGTTACAACGTAACGCACGCCGGGCGCGGTGATGATTAGTTCAAGATTAAACTCGCGCTCAAGGCGTTCCTGCACGATCTCCATATGCAGGAGTCCTAGAAAGCCGCAGCGAAAACCGAAGCCGAGCGCGGTGGAAGATTCCGGCTCGTAAAAGAACGACGCATCGTTCAGGCGCAACTTATCAAGGGCGTCGCGCAGCTCTTCATATTGATTCGTGTCAATCGGATAAAGCCCGGCGAAGACCATCGGCTTGATCTCCTGAAAGCCGGGAAAAGGCTCCGTCGTAGGGCGTGCCGCCTCCGTTATCGTGTCGCCGATCTGCACGTCCGCGACCTCTTTGATGGATGCCGTGAGAAAGCCAACTTCGCCGACTCCCAGACTCTTAATAGGCGTCGGCGTCGGGCGATTGACTCCCAAGTTTTCCACCAGATAATCGCGCCCCGTGTTGAAGAAACGAATCTTCATGCCGGGTTTTACTTCGCCGTCAATCACGCGGAAAAGCACGATCACGCCCCTGTAAGAGTCGTACCACGAATCGAAGATCAGGGCTTTGAGCGGCGCGTCCGCGTTGCCTACGGGAGGCGGCACGTCGCGCACAATCGCTTCGAGAACTTCCGCGACGCCCGTGCCCGTTTTCGCCGACGTAAGCACGGCATTGTGCGTGTCAAGGCCGATCAGTTGCTCGATCTGTTCGAGGGCTTTGTCGGGTTCCGCGCCGGGCAGATCAATTTTGTTGATGACGGGAATCAGTTCGAGATTATTCTCAATCGCAAGGTAAGTGTTGGCGAGCGTCTGTGCTTCGACGCCCTGCGAAGCATCAACGATCAGCAGCGCGCCTTCACAGGCCGACAGAGAGCGCGAAACTTCGTAAGAGAAATCAACGTGGCCGGGCGTGTCAATCAAATTCAAGACGTACTGCTCGCCGTCCTGCGCTTTATAGTCGAGGCGCACGGCGTGGGATTTGATCGTGATGCCGCGCTCGCGCTCCAAGTCCATATTGTCCAAGACCTGCGCCGACATCTCGCGCGTCGTGAGCGCGCCGGTCATCTCTAACAGGCGATCCGCGAGCGTTGATTTGCCGTGATCTATGTGCGCGATAATCGAAAAATTGCGTATACGCTGCGTGTTCATGCTTAAAATAAACTGCTTAATTAGATGCGTCGTGCCTTAAAGTTTTCTGCAAAAAATAACGATTATGGCCGGGCGGGAAATCCTTCAACTCGCCGAAGACCGTGTAGCCGTGCTTCTCATAAAACGGGCGCGCCTGAAAGCTAAAGGTATCGAGAAAAACCTGCGTGCAACCTCTCTTGATTGCTTCCTCTTCCGCTGCCGCAAGCATTTTTCGACCGTAACCTTTATGCCGCAAATTCTCATCAATCCATAGCAGATCAATATAAAGCCAGCCCCAATACGTGCCGCCGACAACGCCGCCCAAAATCCTGTTCGCTTCATCCCTGACGAAGACGATCAGCTTCCTGAAATCGTCTCGTCCCGTCTGCTCAAGATTGTATTTGCCTAAACCCTCACCGATGCGCCGCACGTCCGCGTCATCCGCGTGCTCTTCAAAACTTATACTGTACTCTTCCGTCATCCGCGAAACCAGAGAAACGCGCCCGCCCCAAACCGTAAAGCGCGCCGCACGCTTAAACTTTCATCTAACTAACATAACAAAACGGGCGCGAAACCGCACGCCCGCCATCATTACAGTTTTATAGAAACAATCTTTCAGGCTACGGCTAATTCCGCTGGCATTTGATCCCACGTGCGGCCTTCAAGCGATCTACCCGCGCGTTTCTTGTTCGTGCCGCCCCATTGTTTGAAGAAGAAAGCGACGTTAGCCGACACACATTGGTCACGAATATCCGTTACCCAAGACTGCGACATCACGCGCGAGCCGGGACCTGATTCGCCGCCGACTATGGCCCAATCAATATCTGTTAAGTTTAGATTAGGCAGAGGCCCAAGTAATGGTTCGAGCGACAAGAATTTAGTGTGCGCTCTGGTTTGGCGTAAATGATCGATGCGGAAAGCGTAATCTTGATTTTCGACGCTCACACCCATCCAGATATTTGGCTGCCAAGGTAATTGAGGGCTAAGCGCCAGAAGTCTATCGGAGCGTTTTGTGAGTATCTGGAAGCGATGCCAATGAGCGCGGCGCATAACATCGAACACGCGCAAAATAAAATCCGTCGGCACTTTCTTGTGAAACAGATCGCTCATTGAGTTGACAAAAATCACCTGCGGTTTTTTCCAGCGCAACGGCAACTCCAATGCGTGCTCTTGAACTGTTAAGGCAAAGCCGTTTACATAATTTCGCTGACCCATCGCCTGCAAACGCAACGCCAGCCGCTCGGCATAACAATGCTTACAGCCGGGACTAATTTTCGTGCAACCCGTAACCGGATTCCAAGTTGACTCCGTCCATTCGATGCTTGATTTTGCGCCCATGTCTTAACTTTTCTTATCAGGAAACTTGACTTGCACTTTTTCGCCGAAACTAACTTCGCCTTTGTACAGCTTTCGTTTATTTGCAGGAGGGGTTGTTATGATTCTCCCTGCTGCCTCCAGTTTAATCAGTGCATCTCGATAATTTTTCTCTACATAGGGTTTCCCAACATGATGGGACTCGAAGATTTGCTTTCTGGTAAGAGTTTGACCGGCAAAATCGCCGAGTAACATCTCCACAAGATCGTCTAGCGGGCGTGTGTACTCGAATAAATATGGAAATCTTTTGTCTGCCGAACAATACACAAACGACGCTACGCCTTGATCGGCTGTAGAACTTTCTCCAGCCATTATATCCTTCATTATCTTGTATCCAAGAACATTTTTGCTGACGAAAATTAAATGGTGAGTAGTTCTCGTACCAGCATCGTTCTTAAAACAAAACGGCAAAACATACTCACCGCCGACCTCTTTAAGAGCTGATGTTAATTCGTTTACGATAGCAAACTCTCGTTCCTGCGGTGATAACTTCTCTAAAAGAGGCCTTAGTTTATTGGCTCTCTCCTCGCCAAACAAATCATTCATATGAGCTATAAAAACGGAGTTCGACAAACTCATATTTATTCGACGATAGTTGAAAAAGAATATGCAATCGCACCCCCAATGTTTTAATACCGACCCAACTAACCTTATTGATAGTCCCTTATAGCCCCAAGGATCGACAAACAGCAACGTTGGTGGTAGATACTTGGCGTTTTCAAACTGGCTGACCAGCTTGTTGCCTACTTCGTAATTCCATACTTTCGGTTGGTGTTTTAAGTTGGCAACATCAGGCAGCGATTTTATTTCGCTCTCCAGTAATTGCGCGTTGTCCTCATCAGCATCGTTGAATACGGCAACCAACATTCGGCTCATCTCAGGTTCTCGAATTGCCGCTTCTAGCACCAGTAACGGTGTTGATTTAGTTCCATCGTTATAGCGGCCTCGTCCAGCAAACAAATCAGCATAAGCTATCCTATCAACGCCTCTCTTTTTGGCGTAAGGGATTATTGCTTTAGCCCAAGCCCAAAAATACTTGCGTACAATTTCGGCTTTAACTTCTGACTGCTCAGTCCTTTCGTCATAAAAGTCTTCTAAAGGCATAGGAGTATCTCCTAGTGAGATTGATGAGAAAGCGGAGTCCCTTTGCTATAGTTAGCGTGCTGGCATTAGAACAACGGTTAACCATTAAGCGGATTGCGCCGCATCGCGCGCGAGCATGGCGGCTCCAGTGGGGACGGCGTCGGTGGCGAGTTGGGAGATGACGATTTGGGTGGCCTCGAAGCAGGGCTGGAAACTGCGTTGGCCTGCTTCGCGTAGAATCGGATCGAGAATCAGATTGCCAGCTTCTTCCATCACGCCGCCGCCTAAGACGATACGTTCGATGTTGAGCAGGTTGATGACGTTGGCGATGGCCGCGCCGATGTAGCGGCCTGTGCGTTCGATCATCATGAGAGCGAAGTCGTCGCCGCCGGTGGCTTCGCGTGCGATGT
Source organism: Pyrinomonadaceae bacterium (assembly GCA_046262295.1). Taxonomy (GTDB): domain Bacteria; phylum Acidobacteriota; class Blastocatellia; order Pyrinomonadales; family Pyrinomonadaceae; genus JBHENC01. The sequence continues at coordinate 215,334 of JBHENC010000002.1, forward strand.
CGGCGGCGGTAAATTCGCGGTTGAGTGCGAGACGCGAAAGCGATGATGTGCCGTCGCGGTAAAGGCGTTCGTGTGTGCGGCGGACGATATTAGGGGCGGAGGCGACCGTTTCTAAACAACCCGTGTTGCCGCAGACGCATTCGATACCGTCCTCCGAGTTGATGGTGATGTGGCCGAACTCGCCCGCGAAGCCCGACGCGCCGTGCCAGAGTTTGCCATTGAGAATAATCGCGCCGCCGATGCCCGCGCCGATGGTGATGTAGAAAATATCTTTGCTTCCGCGTCCCGCGCCGACCTTGTATTCGCCGTAGGCGGCGGCGTTGGCGTCGTTCTCCAGCGTGACGTGTTCGATGCCCGTCGCTTGAAGCAGCTCCGCGTGAAGATCGCCGCGCACGATGGAAGGCAAGCCTGCCGAGATGAAGACGCGCTCCGTCGTCGGATCAACGAGGCCGGGGACGCCGACGCCGATGGCCGCGATGTTGGCGGGCGATTCGTCGCGCAGTTCCAACACGGCGCGTGCGATTTGTTGTGCGATGGCGTCGCGTTCAATTGTGGCTTCGCGGCGGCTGATAACTTCGCCGTCACCTGTCAAGAGCGCCGCACGCATCATCGCGCCGGAAATGCCGACGCCGATTAAGTTTGCTGTTGATTGATTAGGGGTTGTCATGATTGAAAGAGTCTCCTTGTATGACCCGTCTTGAAAAAGGGCGTTGGAGGCGGGAAGCGGCGAGCATTGTAGTAAAGCGTTCGCGCGACTGTCAAACACGCCTCTCTGCGTGTAGAATAACCTCGCGCGCGGCGGTCGAAGTAATCGCACGCGAAGAAGCTCACGCGAGTGCGCGAAAATGTTTTGTCCGGCGCAGCGGATTATGATGCGGGGGAAGATTGTGGACGACGGGCGCGAAGCGAAGGAAAGGCTTGTGCTGCCTCGCTGACTATGGAGAGCCATCCTCTTTACGATCTGATCGGGCAGTATGGCCTGTACGCCGTTTTCTTCCTCGCCATGATCGAGGGAGATATTACGCTGCTTCTCGCGGGCGTGCTCGCGCACAGCGGATTCTTCGGCGAATACAGTTTTGCGAAAGTGCTTTGCGCGGGCACGCTCGGCGGGATGGCAAGCGACAACGTCGCGTATGCGATGGGACACGGCTTCGGCAAGAGCGTGCGCGAATATCGCTTTTATCGTTTAGCGAAACCACGTCTCGAACGCCTGACGGAAAACTTCGGCGGGCTTTCGATCTTTCTCTCGAAATATATTTACGGATTGCGCACCGCGACGTGCGTGTTCTACGGCGTCGGGCGAATGCGTTACGCGCGCTTTCTGCCGATCACGCTGGCGAGCTGTTTCGCATGGGTCTTCATACTGAGCGGCGCGGGCTATTTCTTCAGCGGCGCGATCACAAGGTTGATAGGCGATTTCCACCAGATAGGCGTCGCGTTGCTCGTCATCGTCGTTGTCGGCATCGTCTGTTTTTATCTCGCGGAACGCTTCTGGCTGTCGAAGAAAGTCGAGGAGGCAAACCCCGAACGCATACAGGAACTCGAACACGCGGCGCAGGAGAAATTGCAGGAAATTCAAGAGCGCATACACTTGCCGCGCCGCAGCAAAGATTCAAGCGCCAAACGAACCGACGCCGCCGAAAAGAGAATCGCCAACGACGAATTGAAATGATGATAACGGGCGGAACGCTTCCCCGACGCAGGCGTTTCACTCTTTGAATTGCATATTAGATACAATCTTTGAAAGGATACTCGTTCCCCAAGTGATAATCGAATCATCCGCGCCGACGCGCGTTGATCTGGCTGGCGGCACGATTGATATCTGGCCGCTCTACCTGTTTCATCCCGGAGCCGTCACCGTCAACTTCGCCATCTCGCTTCGCGCCCACTGCCGCATCGAAACGCGCGACGACGGGCGCATCGTGCTCGAATCGCGCGACCGCAAAGTGGCTTTTGAAACGGAACTCACCGCCATCGAAGATTTGGCGCGCGAAGAACGGCTCGAACTAATCTCGAAGCTCGTGCATTTCTTCAAACCAACCACCGGCTTTCGCCTGATCGCGGAAAGCGAAGCTCCGGCGGGCGCAGGCCTTGCGGGTTCTTCCGCCCTCTGCATCGCGGTGATCGGCGCGCTCAATCGTCTTGTCGGCAACCGCTACGACGAACGAAAATTCTTCGCTATCGCCGCCAATATCGAAACCACCGTCATCCGCGTCCCGGCGGGATTTCAGGACTACTACGCGGCGTTTTACGGCGGCACGAACGCCATACATTTTCGCGCCGACGGCATTGAGCGCGAGGCTTTAGTGGTTGACGAAGCGACATTGGAAGAACGCATCGCCATCTGCTACACGGGCGAGCCGCGCCTGTCCGGGATCAATAACTGGGATGTCACCAAGAAGCACATTGACGGCGACACGGAACTATTTGAAATCTTCGACGGCATACGCGATTGCGCTGTTCGCATACGTGCCGCGCTCCTCGCAAACGATTGGCTGACTGTCAGCGAGACAATGCGCACCGCTTATCCGAATCGCAAACGGCTCGCGCCGAACTGGACGACGCCGCACATGGATATGCTCGTCGAAAAGGCGCTCGCAAACGGCGCGGAAGCGGCGAAGGTGTGCGGCGCGGGCGGCGGCGGCTGCATTGCCTTCCTGTGCGCAGAGGGACGCCGCAAGGATGTCGAACGCGCACTCGCTGCCGAAGCGGATGTCGAAGTTCTTGATTGGAAGATCGCCCGCGAAGGCCTGACCGTGCGCGAAAGTTAAATGCGGCGATGTTGCATTGAAGTCAGGCGAGGCAAGGATTCTCCGGCCATCTTTGAAGGGCGCGTATCGCCGCCGGACGGAAACCGCCGCCCCCTACGCATCCGCCGCTTCACTTGATAATGTGGGCGAAAAAGAACTTTCTGAATTCTCACGTCGGACTTACGTTACTGTTCAGGTGGCAGACCTGTAGATTAGCTTTCCTAATGTTTTTCGCTGGCTTGGATGATTCCCCGGCGACACTTATTTTGTGCTCTGGAAGTGGGATGAGGTATTCGGCGACTTGATTCTGTGAGCCTTCAACTAATCAGCGGCATCATGGTCTGCCCGGCATACACACTCCTGATTGCTTCCATCACCCCTCGGCCTTGCTTCTTCATCGTCGAGACATAGCTCCTCAACCGACAGAACTCTTGCGCGCCTTTGTTTGTACGGAAGCAGCCGCTGATCTTTTGCTTGACTTTCAGCATCCGCAGGTCACGCTCTGACTGGTTGTTATCGAACGGTACTCCGAAGTCGCTCATGAATAGCAGGACTTGCCCCTTCTTGTCTCTCAACCTTGATGCCAGTTTTCTGCCCACCGCCAGAAGCGGCGGTTCTTTCGGCTTCCGTTTCTTCGTTCGCCCTTTTACCCTCTTCAACGCCCCGTATAGGATCTCCGCCTGCTCAAGAGATTCGCCGTACTCTCTCAAGAAGCGCTGCTTCTGAGACAAAGATAATTCTTTCCTTCCGCCCTCACGTGCATGGTCCACAGCGGCTTTGATTCGAAGAAGGAGCACTTTCATCTCGACCGCCCACGTCGGCTTGTTCGTCTCGATCACGTAGTTCAAGTCCCGCAGGATATGCGCGTTACACTGCCCGTGCCGGCATCGTTGGTACTGGTCGTAAGAGCTAAAGCCGTCATGTACTGCCACACCTTCATAACGCGGCAGGATGCCGATCTCCGAGATGGCTGGTGCGCCCCTCTTCTCGTCATGGACTAGGAGCGTGAGACGATCTGTCGCCGAGACATGGACCCAGTCCTGACGCTGTTGGACACGCAGGTTCGTTTCATCTACGCCCAGCACCGCAGACTTCCTTAACCCTTCTTTGATGAGCATTATTGGTTCGGCTAGCTCGCCAGCACATACCTTCAGGATAGTCGCTAACGTGCCCGGCGAGAGGTGACAGTCGAAGAGATCATTCATCGCCTCGGCACACCGATCATATGGGAGCAGTTGGTAGCCCATCAGATAGGTGGCAACTGATTTGACCCCTGTTCCGTATTGGACAGGGGCATATACGCCCGCCGGGAACTCGGCTTGATTCTTAATCCCGCAACGGCCACAGACTTTCGTCTGCGCCCGGTGTTCGATAACTTCAACCCTCTGCGGAGGCAGGTCATGAACCTGGCGTCGCTCGCTCCCTGTCACCTCACTTTCGCCCAGAGATGACCCGCAGAGGTAACAGTCCTCCGGCAAATGGATGATGATGCGGTCGGGCTTATCAATAAAACCCAATGTCGTGCCCGGATGACCGGGTTGGCCGCCTACCTTCTTCCCGCTCTTCTCGCGTAAGCTTCTCGCCCTTTTGCGAAGGTCTGTCGAAGGGGGCCGACTGGAGTTGCGGTGAGCTCTTCATCAAGTGGGCAAGATGCGCTTCCTTCGCCAGTTGCGTCTGCTGCCGGGCTGCCTTGAGTTGCTTGTTGAGTTCTTTGACCGTGAGGGTGAGCCGATGAACCTGCCGTGCCCGGTTCGACAGTTCCTCCTCAAGCTTGGCGATGCGATTCGTGAGCTGTTCGATCTTCTGAAGATGCGCTGAAGCGGCTCTCGCGACGAGCTTGTGAACGCGCTCGTCTTCGACTTCGATCATCTCGTAGAGCTGACGGATCGTAGCCGCGACGGTGTCCACCCCTCGGTCGTAAATGGCTCTGATCTCATGCTTCCTTAACACGACGCTCCCTGACTCCGAAGGGCTAATGCCAAAATCAAAAGAGATGTAGCGGCAGCGAGTCGAAGAAGTATCCTTTGTCCGTGCTCTTTAATTTAGCTGACCATGACCGCTCCGCTCAGGACTCTACTTGCCTGCTCTCCCCTTCCCGACATGAAAAGATGTGGTGATGTGCGCCCTAATCCGCCTTCCAGGAACATCCCCTTTGCTAACTGTGGGCATGATCGAAGGAAACTGACCGGGCGTTCTATTGAACCGGCTGACAACAGCGCGCCGCAGTCGGGGAAAATCACTGACTGCGGCGCGTGGTGTTGAGACTTGATCTGACCGCGACTACTGCGGCGTGAAGGTCATGATCAGTACGCGTCCGCTGCCAGTGGCAGGTGTATATCCATCTCCTGAATGATTAATATCAGTGAGATTGATATACACAGGCGCGTTAAAGGTGGACGGTGCGATTGATCCAGATAATCTTCGGGCATAAAACTGAATGGAGTGGTCGGGTTTTCATCTTAGTAATCTCCCGGTTCAGAAGTTATTCAGTAAAGAGTTGAGGCACACGAGCGCGAAGCCTTCGGGCGTCTCAGTGAAGTGAATCGTACCGGTTTCGATTCGCCGATAGATTGCGCGCGTATCAACGTTTGACAGGACGGCGGCGGTCTCAGTCGTGATCATGTGCGCATGCTCTTCGCACACGGGAAACCACATGACGACCAGCCCTGCGCTTTCTGTTATCAATCGACTAGGGGAGAATAATGGTCCCGGTAACATCATCCCTTAGCGTCCCCGTCGTGGCTGAGGTAAATGCCCCTGCCCCGTTGAAGGTCATCGAGCCCGTCGCGCCCGCGAATCTGCCCGTCCCGCCTGTAATCGGGCCCGTCACGCTGTAGGTGAAGGCCGCAGGGTTATTCGGGTCGCCGGAGGCTTGCCCGCGGTAGGTCCCGAAGATCGCGTCGCCGTTGGCCGCAAGAATGGTGTACGACCCTTGAGTGACCTCGAAGGTCGCGAGGTTGATAACCTCCTGGGCGGTGAGCGTGTATTTGCCCAAGAGCGGCAGGTTGCCGTGCCCCTTGGCAATATCCTGCGTGAGGACGAGCGGGTCCGCGCTGGGACAACCAGCAGGAAGGGTGAAGGGGCTGACGACGAACGAGCCGCTGTCGCTGCTCTGGAACTGCAGTACCTGTTGGGCGTGAGCCGTGACGGTGCAGACCAGTGCAAAGATGACTGCGAGCACGCCCTGTATTGCTGCCGTGTTTCGGATTGTGTTTCGGATTGTGTTTCTCATGAGTTTTCTCCTTTTCGAGTTGAAAGAGTGATGGCCAAGGCGGTTCATCGCTACCGCACTAGCCGATTAAGACAGATAAGAAGTCGCCCTTCGGGCGTCTCGATGAAGTGCATCGTCCCGGCCTCGACCCAGCGGTAGATCGTGCGCGTGTCGACGCTGACGACTGCCGCCGCCTCTTCCGGGGTGACCATGCCAATTGACCCTGCGCAGTCCGGGCACTTCTTCAACCTCGGCAGGCTCGGACGCCTGATGATGACGACCCGCGGTCGTGTCGTTGCGACTTTTGCTGATCTGCTCTTCTTCATCTCACCTGCCGTGCTTCTCTGTGTTGCCTGGTAATCAGCTCTGCTATTAGAATGAGCGGCGTTTGCGACGCTCTCTGTTCACTGCGCTGCGGAAGGTAACCGAAGCGGTACAGGGAAGTCCTTTGCTACTCCCTATTTGTTTCTTAGCTAATTCTTATTCCGTGAATGGTGAAAGAGGCACACTACCAGTACAGGTTCGGGACCTTCTCTATTGATACGCAGGAGCGCCTGCTGCTGCGCGAGGGCAAGCACGTGCCGCTCAAGCAGAAGGCCGTCGAGACCTTGACGCTGCTCTTGAGGGAGAGTCCGCGCGTCGTCGAAAAGGACCGATTCATGCGTGAAGTGTGGCCCGACGCTTTCGTCGAGGAGGGCAGCCTGACGGTCAATATCTCTGAGCTAAGAAAAGCCCTGGGAGGGAACTCCGCCGACAAGCGATACATAGAGACGGTCCCGCGCCGCGGCTACCGTTTCGTCGCCGAAGTGGAGAGGGTTTGTCTGTCGGACGAAAGGCCGGGGGCGGAAAGGGACGCGAGGCCGCGAATCACCTTCAGGGAAGAGACCGTAGCGGCGACTGAACCTATCAAAACCCTTGCCGTTCTTCCTTTCGTCAATGTCAACTCCGACCCGGCGCTCGATTACCTTTCCGACGGCATCACCGAAAGCATCATCAACAGTCTCTCGCAGCTTTCCCCCCTACGCGTTCTGGCGAGGAGCACAGTCTTCCGTTTTAAGGGACGGGAAGTTGACCCACAGCAAATCGGGCGGGAGCTGGGCGTCCGCGCTCTGCTGATCGGGCGCGTCATCCAACTCGGGGACAAGTTGGTTGTCAGTACTGAACTGGTTGATACGACGGACGGGGCGCAACTTTGGGGCACGCAGTACAACCGCACGACCTCGGACATATTGGCCTTACAAGAAGATATCGCCTCTGAGATCTCTAGAAACCTGCGCCTGAAGCTGACCAGCGCAGAGCAAAAGCAGCTGTCCAAACGCTATACAGAGGATGTTCAAGCCTATCACCTGTACCTGCGCGGACGTTACTATTGGAATAAGCGCACACCGGAAACCCTCGAAAGGGCTTTGGAGTTCTTCCGCGAAGCTGTAGATAAAGACCCGACTTATGCTCTCGCCTATGCCGGCATCGCCGATTGTTATAACTATATGGGTTACATCTTCGGGCGCACGCCTCCCGTCGAAGCCATGTCAAAGGCCAGAGCCGCGGCCTTAAAAGCCCTCGAAATAGACGACCGCCTCGCCGAGGCATACGCCTCATTAGCCTGGATCAAGTACATTTTTGAGTGGGACCGGGATAGCGCGCTAAACAACCTCCTCAAAGCCATAGAACTGAACTCTAACTACGCGCCCGTGCGCCACGTGTATGGCTCATATCTGGCCACAGTTTGGGGGCGGTTCGATGAGGCGGTCGCCGAAGGCCAAAAGGGCTTAGAGCTCGACCCTCTGTCGCTTCCGATCAACCACATAGTGGGCTTCGTTCTGCTACTGGCGAGGCGACCAGATGAGGCGATCATCCAGTTCCGGAGAACCCTGGAGATCGACCCCCATTACACAATAGCGCACTACAATTTGGGGTATGCATACGAGTACAAACGGATGTACAAGGAAGCCATCGAAGAGTACCTGCGGGGCAGCGAGTTAGGTCGGGCGAGCGAGGAAGAGAGAATGCTGGCGCGCCGAATGCCCAGACCTTCCGGGTGGAAGGACTACCTAAAAAAGCATCTCGATTTATCTCTTGCAGAGTGGGAAGCAGAAGGCCCTTGGCACGGATATGCATACTACATAGCGCGCAATTTTGCGCGCTTGGGAGATAAGGAAAATGCTTTCGTCTGGTTGGAGAGAGCCTACGAGATGCGATCCGGAATGCTGATCTGGCTCAACATCGAGGTGAGCTTCGACGGACTCCGCTCCGACCCACGTTTTGTGGACTTGGTGCGGCGCGTCGGGTTGGCATCATAAGCCCGGGCATTTCACGGCATTTGCCTCGAAACCGATGCCGGTCATTTGGGTTTTCAGCAGGGGGATCATTCCCATGCCGACAGTCCATGCCGACGACGATATAAACATTTTCTACAAGTCGCGAGGGGTGCCGAGAAATTGGCTGGACTGCCCGGCGGCGTTTTGATGTCAACCATCAATACTCTCAAACCGGGTGGGCCTCTAATGAAATGCGACCATGTTCAAGTCGCGTCCCACTATTTCGCAATGAGATAGCGGTCTCATCGCTACGCTATGGTGACAACTTCCGATCCTGCTTCTAAAAGGATGAAGGTCGTCTTCCGCGAAATGCTGTCGCACAATGACGATACATAATTGCTGACGGAACAATTCAGATAAAGCAATCGGGGAAGCTAATCTACAGGTCTGCCACCTGAACAGTAACCGGACTTACGTTAAAAATGCTTGACCGAAACCCTTTCCGTATATATTATTCGCGCCTCGAACTAAATGGGATTGTCAACGAACGACCACTCTCTTTCTGATTAATGCGAAAAATCGATCTGACGAGCTTTCAAGTGGCGACGAGCGAGACCGCACGAGACATCAACCGGCGCATCGTGCTCGATATGATACGCACACGCCAGCCTGTCTCGCGCGCCGATCTTGCGCGGCTTTCCGGCCTTCAGCGCAGCACCATCTCGGTCATCACGGGGCAGTTGATAGAGGAGCAGTGGATCACTGAAGGGGCTTTCGGATATTTGCCGCGCGGACGCAAGCCCAGATTCCTACACTTGAATGTTGAGCGGGCGGGGATCATCGGCATCAACGTGCGTCCGACGAGCACGACCATCGCACTCGCCGACCTCAATGCGCGGTTCATCGCGCAGGAATCTTTTCCGACACAGTCAGCTCCACAGCTTTTCATCAAGGACTTGTGCCGTCGCGTGTCCGACTTTATTAAATTGCGTCCGCAGGTCTTCTATGAAGGGATCGGCGTGAGTTTGCCGGGACGTGTTGACCGTTCGACGCAACGTCTGGTTTTCGCGCCGAATCTGGGCTGGCGCGATGTTGATTTGAAAAAGCCGCTTGAACGCGCAACGGGACTTTCGGTAGAAATCGAAAACGCCGCAAATGCCTGCGCTTTAGCGGAAATCTGGTTCGGTCAGCGGATGGACGGCATGAGCGATTTGATCGCCGTAACGGTTTCGGAAGGCATTGGCACGGGCATCATCGCTAACGGGCAACTCGTTAACGGCGCGACGGGTGTGGCGGGGGAATTCGGCCACGTCTCGATTAACGAAGACGGCCCGCCGTGCAAGTGTGGCAATCGCGGTTGCTGGGAAGTATATGCCTCAAACACGGCGACGATTCGCGCTTATATGCAGGCGACATCAGGCAGCCGCCCCAACAAGGCGAGCACCGCGCACCACTCGAATGAGCCGACCTTTGAGGACATACTGCGATTAGCAGAGCAGTCCGACGTAAGAGCGGTGGAGGTGCTCGAGCGCATGGCACACTATCTGGGCGTCGGCATCTCTATGCTCATTACCGGAATCGCGCCGAGCCTGATCGTGCTGGTGGGTGAAGTGACGCGCGCGTGGGAGCGCGTCGGCCCTATCGTTAAAAAAGTTATCGCGGAGCGTTCGCCGACCGCGCCGCTGACCCGCATCATTCCGGCAGAAGACGCCGCGCAACCGAGACTACGCGGAACCATCGCACTCGTTCTACAAAAGCACTTCGGCGCTCCGTTAACCGCGTGAATTTCAGGGAGCACGCACTTATTTGATCATTGTAAACATTTTGTTGTGGACTCGAACTAAAGCCGTAACATTTCGCCGTCACGGAACAGGAATGCGTTTCGTAGTAGCAACAACACCTGATTGATCGAAAAGAAAATTTGTGTCGGACGCCGTCAATGCCTGTCTACTACCGTGCCATGTTTCGCTAAGGCACAGCACCTAACAGGGAGCGTCCGGGAATTTCTCGACCCAAGCATCCAATGGAGATTTTCATCATGAAGCGAACTACATTAACTCGCCTGACATTTGCCTTTTGCCTGATGTGTGCGTTCACTGGCGCAGCGGCGGCACAAACCGTCACGGGATCGCTCGTCGGCCACGTCGAAGACCCGAACGGCGCGGCCATCGCGGGCGCGCGCGTCGTTGCCACAGATGTCGAGCGCAGCACGACGCGCGAAGCGGTGACGAATGAAGAAGGCAACTATACGATCAGCAGTATGGAGCCGGGAAATTATCGCGTAGAGGTCGAACAGCAAAACTTCAAAAAATTTTTGCGCGAGCGCACGGAAGTGGCGATCAATTCGACGGTGCGCGTTGATGCGATGCTCGAAGTCGGCGTCGCTTCCGAAACTGTCGAGGTGAGCGGCGCGCAAACGCTTTTGAAAACGGATCGCGGCGATTTGAGCACGCAGATCACGCGCGAGCAAGTATCGGAACTGCCGCTCTCGCCTGACCGCAATTTTCAAAGTTTGCTGGAACTTGTGCCGGGCGCGAGCGAACCCGCCGCGAGCGGTAGCGCCTTCGGTAATCCGGGCGGCGCGCTGACCAATAGCTTCAACGGCCAGAATAATCGTTACAACGGTTATCAATTGGACGGCACGATTAACAATCAAACGAACGTCACATCGCAGATAGCGATTGTGCCGCCGCCGGATGCCATTCAGATTGTTGATGTTTCAACCAACGCCTACGATGCGGAGCAGGGACGTGCGACCGGCGGCGTCATCAACGTGCAAATTAAATCCGGCACGAATGATCTTCACGGCACGGCCTTTTATTTCAACTCGAACAGCGCCTTGAGAGCGCGCAACACGCTTTCGCTGCTCAATAAGCCGACGACGAACTTAACTCAATTCGGCTTTACACTCGGCGGCCCGATTCGCCGCGACAAGACGTTTTTCTTCGGCGACTATCAGGGCGGACGCGACCGGCGCGGGCAGGAGGGACTCTTTACAGTGCCGACGCAGGATTTCCGCAACGGCAACTTCACCGCTTCGAACACGCAGATTTTCGATCCGGCGACGGGCACGAGCGCCGCCAACCGCACGCAGTTTCGCTTCGGCGGCGTCAACAACGTGATTGATCCGGCGCGCATCAGCCCTGTGGCGAGAAATATTTTGGCGCGGTTGCCGTTGCCGAATTTGCCGGGACTCATCAATAACTATCAGACCGCCACGAAATTCAGCCAGAACCGCAATTCGTTCGATATTAAAATCAATCAAAAGTTCACAGACCGCACCGAAGGCTTTGCGCGTTATAGCTATTTCAAAGCCTTCACTTCCGATCCGCCCGCCTTCGGCATTCTGGGCGGCCCGCCTTCCGGTCTCGGCGGTTCGACGGCGACCGCCGCCATCGGCCCCGCCAGAGATCAAAGCGCCTCGCTTAATTTGACGCACACGTTTTCCCCTACGCTTGTCACAGAATTGCGCGGCGGCCTTGTGCGCGTGTTGATTACGGGTGATACGCCGACCGAAGCAGACCTTGCGACGCAAGTGGGCATTCCCGGCATCAACACCGGAGATTTTTTTACGCCCGGTATTCCGCGCATCACCATCAGCGGTTTCGATTTTCTAGGCGCGGCGGCGACCGTGCCTTTCAAGATTGCGGAGACGAGTTATAACATCGTCAACAACTGGACGAACCTGCGCGGCAACCACACGATTCGTTTCGGCGTTGATGTACGCGATTTGATTTTGAATCCTTTGCAATCGAGAGCGCAGAATCCGCGCGGCGACTTCGGTTTCACCACCGGCCCGACTTCGCGCACCGGCGTCACCACTTCTTCGTCCAACGCCTTTGCCGCGTTCCTGCTCGGCCTCGCCGCCACCGGCACGCGCACCACCGTCCAGCAGGAAGGCGGTTATCGCCAGCGTCAATACTTCTTTTACGCGCAGGATCGCTGGCAAGTGAATCCGAAACTGACGGTCAACTACGGCCTGCGCTACGAACTTTATCCGTTCGCCGTCGTTCCCAATCCGGGCGACCAATCGCGTTACGACATTGCCACGAATCAACTTCTCGTCGCCGGTTTCGGCTCGGTTAATAAACAACTGAACGTCAAGACGCCGCACAATAATTTTGCGCCGCGTCTCGGCATCGCTTATCGCCTCGATGATAAAACCGTCGTGCGCGGCGGCTACGGCATCAGTTATATTCCGTTCGCCGTCAACTCGCTGAATCCCGGAAATTTTCCGGCGCAACCGACCGTGCAGCCGCCGACCGGCGTCTTCGGATTCTTTGACATTGCCAGAGGATTTACTTTGCCGCCCGTGCTCGATGTGTCGAGCGGCGTGATTCCTGCGCCAAATACGCTCGTGTTTGCCTACTACAATCCCAACCCGCGACGCGGCTACACGCAGTCTTTCAACTTAACTGTCCAGCGCGACATCTTGGGCTTCGTCGCCGAAGTCGCTTACGTCGGCAATCTAGGCACGCGGCTTCCGGGCGTGCGCAACATTAACGCCGCGCCTCCGCGCATCGGCGGTGTGAGAGCGACAGACCGCCCGCTTGCCGCCGCCTTCGGGCGCACGGCCGATACGCAGGTAATAGACTTTATGCTCAGCACTTCGTATCACGCGCTGCAAGCGAAACTTGATCGCCGCTTATCAAGAGGCTCGAAGCTGACTGTCTCTTACACGTTCAGCAAATCGCTCGATTATACAGACGCTTTTACCATTCCGAATCCGCTTGACGACAATCGCAATCGCGGCCCGTCACCTTTTGACCGCCGCCACAATTTTGTCGTCAGCCACGTTATTCGTTTGCCGGGACGCGGGGATAAATTGCTGGATCAAAACGGGCTGCGGCTCGGCGGGATTCTCGGCGGCTGGCAGTTGAACGGCGTCTTCTCGGCGCGCTCTGGAACACCCGTTGACATCATCGGCGTTAACCTGACGGAGAACCGCCCGCTCGGATTTACGAATCGCCCGAACGTGATTAGCCAGCCGACCATTCTCGGCAATACGGGCGGCGGCTTACCGTTTTTCGATACGACCGTTTTCGTCGAACCCGCGCCGGGAACCATCGGCAACGTCGGGCGCAACACGGTGCGCGGCCCGAATTTCTTTAATTACAACGCGAGCCTTTTTCGTAATTTCACGCTGAACGAAAACGTGCGTATGCAGTTTCGCGCCGAAGGCTTCAACGTCACGAACACGCCGCACTTCAACGATCCGAGCGGCAACTTCACAAGCGCCAACTTCGGCAGAATCACCACCTCTTTCGGCGAGCGACAGATACGCTTCGGGGTGAGGTTCTTGTTTTGAAAACAGACGAGGGGCGTGGCTGAAGTTTGTTTGCGGCGAACGAGAAATCAATGGACAAGCGAAATGAGATAGAGGGCGGAAAAAAGAATAGAGCGAGAGCGGCACACGTTATCCGGCGGCGATGTTCATGCGCCCTGTTGATTGTGCTGTGCGCGATCAGCAATCTCGCCGCTGATCGCCGCAGTGCGCCGCCCGTCGTCGAGTTAATCAATAATCAACCGTTTCGCGTGCGGATGCCGCTGCGTATTTTCGGGCAAAAGTTGGGTGCGGGTGCGTGGGAGACGAGCGACGGGCGACCCGTGCAGCAAGCCGGGAGCGATGCGGTTTTCATCGCCGAGTTGGATGCTTCCACAAGCAAGCGGTTTATCTTTCGTCAACGCAGCCAGAGCGCGAGAGAGCCTGCGTCTCTTGCCGTGCTGCCTGCCGCGAATGGTGTCGCGCTTCGTTACAAAGGCACGGATGTCGGGCGCTTGTCGTGGGATGTCGTGGTGCGCGACGCGCCACCCGCCGGGAGAAAAGAGTCGCGCTCTCCGACGCGCCCCGATTTTGCCGGGCAGTTCGCGGCTCTTCCGCTCTCTTTTCAAAAGATCGAAAGCGGCGCGGTCTTTGACGTGTGGCGCGCCGAAGGCACAAAGAACGGGTTGAAGCTGCGCGTCGAATTACAGGCTTACCATGCGGGCTTCCTAGACCTCAACGCGCAGATCGAAAACCTTTCAGCACGCACGACGAGCGTGTATGCCGCCGCCGTGTGCCGCTGGCAACAGCCGCCTGTAAGTTCCCGCGCGCTTAATTACAACAACGAAACCGAACCTGTAAGTGGCGCGGGGTGGTCGCCGTTTCGCGGTACGGACGAGAGCGGCACGGGCGATTTTCGCCATCTGTTTATCCAGCGCGGAGTTGATTGGATCAACACGAAACTCGCCACGAACACGGGCGTGCTGTGGCTCAACGATTTCGCGCCCTCTTTCACAGTTCATCAAGCTGCCAGCGGCAAGCGTCCGGGTCGCTACACCGGCGCGAACAGCCCGCAACTCGGACAGGAGGCGCAGAGCGCAGGCGACAGTCTCTACTCGATCACGGAGATCGCACGCTCGAACACGCGCTATTATCTGGAACGCTTCGTGCCCAATGTGCTGCCGTCGCCGGGTGAGCCGCTCGCGTTCTCTGCGCGGCTCGTCTTTGCCGACACGCCTGTGACGAACGCGCGCGCCGACGAAGAGTTCATCGCCTACGTCGGCTACGGCGAACAGCACGCGGGCGCATCGGAGGCCGCGCAAGTATCCATCGGTGTTCCCGGCGTGCGCTTCGGCACGAACTATTTTCCGTATTCGACGCTCGGCGAAAACTTCACTTTGCAAAAACTGCCCGGCATGGATCGCGCCGCTTACTGGCCGCTCGCCGCCGACACCGTTACACAATGGCGACTCTTCGCCGACGACATCCGCCGCGATCTGGCGATTGCCAAAGCGATGGGCTTCGAGTCTATTCGCCTGCACCATCTGGAGCTGATCGCGCCCCTCGATGGAAAGGTCAAACGCGAGTATCTCGATTTTCTCTTCGGGGAACTCCGTCGTCTGAAGTTGCGCGCGCTTCTGGACGCGCAGTTGCCGCCCATTGCGATTGGCGAGATTGTGCGGCGTTACCGCGACGTGGTTGACGGAGTCGAGATAGAAAACGAGGTCTTGATTTTCGGCATCAACGACGGACGGGAGAAATATTGGAACGCGGTATATGACGCGGTCAAGCAGGTTGACCCGCGCATCCCCGTGCATCTGACGGGACACACCAACACGGGAGCCTTCACACGCCTTGCGCGCCTCGGCGTTAAATTCGACCGCACGGGGCAGCACGCCTACATGGATTCGCTTAATGCGATTCCGAGCGCGCGCGGATTTTCGCTCGCGGCGGCAAATTACGGCAGAAAGGCGGGCAAGCCGTCGGTCATCACCGAATGGAACTGGCGCGGTCTGTCGCGCATGACGCCGGAGGCGCGCGCGAAAGTTTATCCTCCGATCTTTGAGAACGTGCTTAAGACACGCTCCGTGCCGGAGATTTACCAGTTTCAATTTAACGAATCTCTCGCCATGGATTCTTTGACCTTGAAGGGCATACGCCACTACGAGCCGCTCTGGTTCAGCCGTCGCCCGAAACCCGAAGCGCTCGAATTGATGCGCCTGATACGCGAATATTCGCTGCCGTCAAATCCCGTGACGTTCCTTGATGTTGAGCGCGGTGTTGCCGAACTTGATGGAGAGGGACACGGCACGGTCGGCTTCCGCATCACTAATAGAAGTCGTCGCACGCTCAACCTGCGCCCGATGCTCGAAGCGCCAGCGAATATCCGCGCGCAATTCGACAGCGCGCAGAAAACGATTCGCCTTGCGCCGAACGCTTCCGCCGTCGTGCCTGTCCGCCTCACCGCGCAGGCGACACAGGGCGGCACGGATGCCAATCCGCTGCCCGGCTTCTATCACATCTTTCTGCGTCTCGAAGGCGACGATGGCTTGCTGCGTTACGGCTGGGCGGAAGCGCGACTCGCGGGCGTGCCGCCGCTCGATCAATCTCCGAACGCCGTGCCGAATTCAAACGTGCGCTACGGTGCTGACGCCCTGTCGTTCAACTTCAATCGCCCGCTCACAGTCGTTTATGGAGACGGCTCGCCCATTCTCGATTTAGAGACGGCGTCTGCGCTCGTCAACACGCTTGAGAGTGCGACGGGCAGACCCGTAGGCATCTATCATCTGCCTGACCTGCCCGCCGACTTGAAACAAAGCGGCACGCTGATACTCGTCGGCACGTTGAAGACCAATGCGCTTGTTGCGGCAGCGATGAAAGAGTTATCGCCGGAGGACAGGCCTGCGCCGCGATTCGTCACGCGCATTGTCCCGAACGCGCAACACGGCGACTGGCTCGTGACCGGCGGCGCGACCCCGGAAGACGCCGAACGCGCGGCGATGGATTTGATTATCCGTTACTGGAAGTTTGCTAAAGACGCCGCCGCGCGGCGTGTGCCGCTCGCGGTGAAAGAGATTCCGCAGGGCGGCGATCCGGCGTTGTTGCCGTAAGCCACATACCGAAAGAGTATCGAGAAGTAAAAGTAGATGAAGATCACTGATATTAAAGCGACTACTGTGACCGTGCCGCTCGACGCTCCGCTTCGCCATGCGAACGGCTGCCACTGGGGACGCTTCGTGCGCACCATCGTTGAAGTCGAAACCGATGAGGGCATCACGGGACTCGGCGAGATGGGCGGCGGCGGCGAATCTGCCGAAGCCGTGTTTCGCGCGATGAAAACTTACCTCGTCGGGCGCGATCCGGCGCGCATCGAAGAGATACGTTTCCTTATCGCCAACCCGACCGCTTCGCTCTATAACAATCGCACGCAAATCCTAGCCGCGCTCGAATTCGCGTGCCTAGACATTCTAGGCCAAAAGTGGAACGTCCCCATTTCCGAAATCTTAGGCGGACGATTGCAGGATCGCGTGCCCTTCGCGTCGTATCTTTTCTTCCGTTACCCGAATCCGAAAGACGGTAGCGGCGAAGTCCGAACCATTGAGCAACTCATCACACACGCGCGCGAATTGAAAGAGCGTTACGGTTTCAATTCGCACAAACTCAAGGGCGGCGTCTTTCATCCCGAGTACGAGTTGGAGTGTTATCGCGCCGTCGCTGCGGAATTGAACGGAGATCGTTTCCGCTTCGATCCGAACGCCGTCTGGTCAACCGAGCAGGCCATCCGGTTCGGGCAACAAATTGAAGACATACGCAACGATTACCTCGAAGACCCTGTGTTCGGCCTTTCGGGAATGCGGCGCACGCGCGAGAAAGTTCGTATGCCGCTCGCCACAAACACGGTCGTCGTGAGCTTTGAACAACTCGCGGCGAACGTGCTTGATACAGCGGTTGATGTGATTCTACTGGATACAACTTTCTGGGGCGGCATCCGCCAGTGCGTTAAAGCGGCGGGCGTATGCGAGACGTTCGGGCTTGGCGTCGCCGTTCATTCGTCGGGCGAACTGGGCATTCAACTGGCGACGATGCTGCATCTCGGGGCGGTGATTCCGAATCTCTCTTTCGCGGCGGACGCGCATTATCATCACCTCGTTGACGACATCATCGAAGGCGGCAAATTCAAATATGTGGACGGCGCGATTAAAGTTCCGACCGCACCGGGCTTGGGCGTAAAATTGAACCGCGACAAGCTGCATGAATACAGCGAGCTGTACAAGCGTTTGGGTTCGTATCCTTACGATCAAGACCCGCTGCGTCCGGGCTGGACGCCGCTTGTGCCGAACAATCGCTGGGCTGATCCGGCAGACAATAGAACGCCGAAAATTCCCTTCTGATGCGGACGACCCAACAATGGATTGATAAACATGACGACCACGCAAATTATTGACGATACGGCTTCTAAAGACGATGGCCTCGCGCGTGATGCGCGAGAGTTGCGGCGGCACGTTGACGAAGCGATTGCCGCAACGCCCGTCACAGACCTGCACACGCATCTCTACGCTCCGCAATTCGGCGAGCTGAATCTGTGGGGCATTGACGAGCTACTTAATTACCACTACCTCATCGCCGAACTGTTTCGTGCATCCAGCGTTACACCGGAGAAATTTTGGGAGTTAAGTAAAAGGCAACAGGCCGATTTGATCTGGCGGACGCTGTTCGTCGAACAGACGCCGCTTTCGGAGGCGACGCGCGGAGTCATCGCTGTTCTGTCTACGCTCGGCCTGAACACACGCGCCACCGATTTGCGCGAAGCGCGTGAGTTCTTCCGCGCGCAAAGTGCGGAGGATTATCTTGAGCGCGTTCTCAAACTCGCGCGCGTGAGTGAAGTGGTGATGACAAACGATCCGCTCGATGAAAGCGAAACGCGCACGTGGAAGAATGGAGTTGAGATTGATACGCGCTTTCACGCGGCGCTCAGGCTCGACCGGATTTTGAACAGTTGGGCTGACGCCGTGCCGAAGATGTGCGCGCAGGGCTATCAGGTGCAAAGTGAGATTGACGAGCGCACGATCAGCGAGACGCGCCGCTTTCTGGACGACTGGATTGCGTGTATGAAGCCGCTGTATCTGGGCGTTTCGCTGCCCGACGATTTCACTTACCCGGAGGAAACTCCGCGCGGGCGTCTGCTGCGCGATGCGGTGCTGCCCGTCTGCCGCGAGCATGATTTATCTCTCTCTTTGATGATCGGTGTGCGGCGCAAAATCAATCCGGCTTTGCGTATCGCTGGCGACGGGCTTGGCCGTGCCGACGTAAATGTAGTCGCGCGTTTGTGCGTAGAAAACCCGGACGTGCGTTTTCTCGTCACCTTCCTCTCGCGCGAGAATCAACACGAACTGTGCGTTGCCGCGCGAAAGTTTAATAACCTGATGCCGTTCGGTTGCTGGTGGTTTTTGAACAACACTTCGATTATCTCTGAGATCACACGCGAGCGTATTGAACTATTGGGCACGAGTTTTATCCCGCAACACTCGGACGCGCGCGTGCTCGATCAATTGCTTTACAAATGGGCACACTCGCGCCGTGTCATAGCCGACGCGCTTTATGAATCTTACGAAGGACTCCTGCGCGACGGGCGCGCGGTCACGCGACGCGAAATCGAGCGCGACGCGACGAAGCTCTTTTCCGGCAACTTCCGTCAATGGGTCGGGCTGGGTGCGACTGAACAGGTCGAAGCAGGCGCGGACGTGCATACGGCATAACATTCAAAGAATGTAGCAACGATGAAAGCGGAAAATATTACAGATTTGACGGGACGTGTCGCGGTCGTCATCGGCGGCACGTCCGGTTTGGGGCGCACCATTGCCGTCGGGCTGGCGCGCTCCGGCGCACACGTTGTGCCGACGGGTCGCCGCGAAGAATTAATTGAAGAAGTCTGCGCCGAAGTAGAAGCGTGCGGGCGCGAGACTTTGCGGCAGGCGGTTGATGTGTCGCAGCGCGAATCAATTGACGCGCTGCGTGATGCGGTCGTGAAGCGTTTCGGCGGCGTGGATATTCTCGTCAACGCTGCCGGACGCACGGCGCGTGTGCCGACAAGCGAAGTTGACGAAGCGGAATGGGCGGCGATTATGGACACGAATTTGACGGGTAGCCTACGCGCCTGTCAATCGTTTTACGAACCGCTTAAACAAAGCGGGCGCGGGCGCATCGTCAACATCGCTTCGCTTGCTTCCTTTGTCGCGTTTCACGAAGTGGCGGCTTACGGCGCGTCGAAGGCGGGCGTGCTCGCTTTGACGAGAAGCTTGGGCGCGGAGTGGGCGCGCGATGGAATAAACGTCAATGCGATTGTGCCGGGCGTGTTCCCGACGGAACTCAACGCGAAGCTGCTGGACGGCACGGAGCGCGGGCGCGAGCTGTTGCTACGTACGCCGATGCGCCGCTTCGGGCGCGCGGAAGAATTGATCGGCGCGGCTGTGTTTCTCGCCTCCGACGCAGCGAGCTTTATCAACGGACAAACGATCACGGTTGACGGCGGCTTTCTCGCATCGGGAGTTAATTCTTGAAAGCGACGGATGATGATTGATGCCGATTCGATATTAAGCAGACGTTGGTTGTTCAAATTAAGGAGAGCTTGATGGCGCAGTCAAACAAACCGGCGGGCACGGAAATCATCGAGCAAGTCGTGATGAATAAATCGCTGGCTGATGTCTCTCCGTCGCAGGCAGCGGGCGCAAGCGTGACGGGCGAGGCGGTTGCTGTTGCCAGCAAGCCGGAGATTGGTGCGCGCGTCGGGCGTTACCGCTGGCTAATCTGCGCGCTACTCTTTTTTGCGACGACGATCAATTACGTTGACAGGCAAGTGCTCGGGCTTCTCAAAGCGACTCTGCAAACTGATTTGGGTTGGAACGAGATTGATTACAGCAATGTGGCATTTGCGTTTACGACTGCGTATGCGATAGGGCTGGTGTTGGTCGGAAGGCTCATGGATTGGCTCGGCACGCGCAAAGGTTTTTCGCTGGCGATAATTTTTTGGAGCTTCGCGGCGATGGGGCACGCTTTTGTGCAATCGGTGATGGGCTTTAGCGCGGCGCGGTTCGCGCTTGGTTTGGGCGAGGCGGGGAACTTTCCGGCGGCGATAAAAACTGTTGCCGAATGGTTTCCGAAAAAAGAACGTGCGCTCGCCACCGGGCTTTTCAATTCCGGCTCGAACATCGGCGCGATTGTGACGCCGCTCATCGTGCCTTGGATCACGGTGGCTTACGGCTGGCGCGCCGCGTTCATTGTGACGGGCGCGCTCGGCTTTATCTGGCTCATCTTCTGGCTGCTGCTCTATCGCCGCCCGGAGGAACACACGCGCCTGACGCCGACCGAACTCGCCTACATACGCAGCGATCCGGCGGAAGCCACGACGAAGATTAAATGGGTGCGGCTCATTCCGCACCGGCAGACGTGGGCGTTTGCGTCGGGCAAATTCATCACTGATCCGGTGTGGTGGTTTTATCTTTTCTGGCTGCCGGACTTCCTCGGTAAAACTTACAAACTCGATCTGAAAAACATAGGGCTGCCGCTCATCGTGATCTTCATTATGGCGGATGTCGGCAGCATCGCGGGCGGTTGGCTCTCGTCCGCGTTCATTAAGCGTGGTTGGACAATCAACGCCGGACGCAAAACGGCGATGCTCGTGTGCGCTCTTTCCGTCGTGCCGATTGTGTTCGCGGCGAAGGCAGCGAACTTGTGGGTCGCGGTCGCGTTGATCGGGCTGGCGACTGCCGCGCATCAGGGTTGGTCGGCGAATCTGTTCACGTTGACCTCGGATATGTTTCCGCGTCGCGCGGTCGGATCGGTGGTCGGCATCGGCGGCATGGCGGGAGCCATCGGCGGGATGCTGATCGCCAAAGTCGCCGGTTATTTGTTGGAGTGGACAGGCAGTTATGCGCCGCTGTTCGCGTTCGCGGCTTCGGCTTATCTGGTGGCGCTCCTTGTGATTCATTTACTTGTGCCGCGCATGGAAATGGCGGACGTGGGTGATGCTGCGGCGATGGCAGAGGGGACGTGATGACGGTAGCCGGTGGATTGAAAGTCAAACCAAAAGATGAATGTCGTTGGGATTGTGTTTCACTCGGCGAGGTGATGCTGCGGCTCGATCCGGGAGATGGGCGAATTCATACCACGCGCGAGTTCAAAGCGTGGGAAGGCGGCGGCGAGTACAACGTCGCGCGCGGGCTTCGGCGTTGCTTTAATCAACGCACGGCAATCGTCACGGCTTTAGTTGATAATCCAATCGGGCGATTGGTTGAAGACTTGATGTTGCAGGGCGGCGTTGATCTCTCGCATCTCAGATGGGTGAAGTCCGACGCGGTCGGGCGCGCAGTTCGCAACGGCTTAAACTTCACAGAGCGCGGCTACGGCGTGCGTGCCGCGCTCGGTTGTTCTGACAGAGGACATACTGCGGTCTCGCAGCTTCGCCCCGGCGACATTGATTGGGCGCGGATTTTTGGCGAAGAAGGCGCGCGGTGGTTTCACACGGGCGGAATTTTCTGCGCGCTGTCGGAGACGACTCCGATGGTCGCGCGCGAAGCGATGGAAATTGCCAAGAAGCACGGCACGCTCATTTCGTATGACCTGAACTACCGCGAGTCTTTGTGGAAGGCCATCGGCGGCAAGGAACGCGCGCGCGAAGTCAATCGTCAGCTTGCACCGTTCGTTGACGTGATGATCGGCAACGAAGAGGATTTTACGGCTGCGCTCGGGTTCGAGGTCGAAGGTCTGGACGAGCATCACTCGAAGCTCGATGTCGGTAACTTTCAATTGATGATCGAAGAAGCGATTAAGACTTTTCCAAACTTCAAAGCCGTCGCCACCACTTTGAGAAACGCGAAGACCGCATCCGTCAACGACTGGGCGGCGGTCTGCTATACAAACGGTGAGCTTTACAAATCGGCGACGCGCGAGAATCTTGAAATCTTCGACCGCGTGGGCGGCGGCGATAGTTTCGCTTCAGGACTCATCTACGGATTCCTTGAAAACAGAGGCGCACAGTGGGCTGTCGAGTGCGGCGCGGCGCACGGTGCGCTGGCGATGACGACGCCGGGCGACACGACGATGGCGACGCTCGCGGAAGTCGAACGGGTGATGAAGGGCGGCGCGGCGCGCGTCGCAAGATAGGGCAAAAATTAAGATGAATAAAAGCGAAGTCCTGAAGCGAATCACAGAGATCGGCATCGTGCCGGTGGTGCGCGCGGCTTCGGCGGATGAAGCGATGCGCGCGATTGATGCGATCAGAGAAGGCGGCATCAGCGTGCTTGAAATCACGTTGACCGTGCCGGGCGCAGTCGTGGTGATTGAAGCATTGGCGAAGCGTTTCGGCGATGAAGTGACGGTCGGGGCGGGCACGGTGCTCGACGCAGAGACGGCCAGAGTGTGCATACTGGCGGGCGCGCAGTTTATCGTCTCTCCAGCGCTGAATTTGAAAACAATCGAAATGTGTCGTCGTTATTCGATTGCCATGATGCCGGGCGCACTGACGCCGACGGAAGTGATTACCGCATGGCAGGCGGGCGCGGACATGGTGAAAATCTTTCCGTGCAGCGCGATGGGCGGCGCGAGCTACCTGAAAGCGTTGAAGGCTCCTTTGCCGCAGGTGGAAATGATTCCGACCGGCGGCGTGTCGCTGAAGACGGCGGCGGACTTTATCAAAGCGGGCGCAAGCGCGCTCGGCGTCGGCAGCGACCTCGTAGACACGAAAGCCATCCGCGCCGGAGAACCTGAGAAGGTGACGCAAGCGGCGCGGGCGTATGTTGACACGGTGCGCGAAGCACGCGCGCAGAGTTTCGAGTAGATGCGGGCGCGGCGGGGAAAATTCTCCACACGCAACATGATGCTCGTCAATTCAATCACAGCCGGAGAGCGGCAAGCCCTGCAATCTTTCTTCCTTTATCAAGCACTGATTCGTCGGAGAATGTCTTGAAGCAAACTCTTATACTGCGCATTTCTTTGCTCCTAATCACACTGTGCGCGGTGCTTCCGCAGGCTGTTCCAGCACAGAAGAAGAGCGTCAGCGCGGGGAGTTTGAATATTACTCCGAAGCAATTAAAGCCCGGCCAAACAATCGAGTTGACGGGCGAGTGGCTTTACAAGCCGGGCTATCTGGTGCAAGCGAACGAACAGCCGCAACTCGCGGCGAGCCGGAACGGTTACGTCACGGTTCCGGTTCCGCAACTGCTCAACCGCACGCAGTGGTGGCTGGATGATTCCGAAGATTTCAAGCGCGATGAAGGGGCGCGACTGAAGAAATTAGGTTTCGATACAGAGCGTGCTGAAGACGGCTGGTATCAACTTTCTCTGCACGTGCCCGCGCTGCCGAAGAATCGCCGCGTCTTCCTTGAGTTCGACGGCGTGGCGATGAAAAGCAAAGCCTTCTGTAACGGTCAGCTTCTGGGCGAGCATACGGGAATGTTCAGCCGCTTCGGTTACGATTTAACCGCACACTTGAAAGCCGGGCGCAACGTGATTTCGGTTTTCGTCTCGATGGAAAAGATTCCGCCCTCTGCGCTTTCGCTCGGACAGGCGGTGACGGTGAATCTCACCGCCTCGAAAATTTTGTCGCTGAGCAAAGGGATGTTCGGCCCGCTTTCGCCCGATGCGAATAATCGCAGCTACGATCTGCACGGCATCTGGCAACCCGTGAAGATGGTCGTGCGCGATGCCGCGATGATTGATGATGTGTGGTTCATTCCGTCGCTTAACGGCGCGCGCGTGCAAATCGAAGCGCAAAGTTTTGCGGGCGCGCAATCCGCCGTTTTGCGAGCGCGTTGGACGGACGCGAAGACGAACAAAGTGTTTGCGACAACTGAACCCGTTGCCGTGCAACTCGGCGAAAACAAGTTGACGCAAGATTTAATGCTGCGCAATGTGCAGCCGAAGCTGTGGACGCCCGCCGACCCGAATCTCTATCGTTTGGATGTAACGCTTGAATCCGCATCCGGCGAAGTGCTTGACCGCCAGACGCACAATGTCGGCTTTCGCACCTTTGAAGTGCGCGGCAATAAATTCTACTTGAACAATAAGCCGTATTGGTTACGCGGCGCGGATCAACTTCCTTACGGCAAAAATTCTTGGGACACGGCATTGCCGCGCAAATTGATTCGACTGATGCACGATGGCAACGAGCGCATGACGCGCACGCACGCGACGCCCTGGAACGAAGCATGGCTCAACGCAGCGGACGAAATCGGATTGGGCGTGAGCATTGAAGGCATCCGCCCTTGGGCGCTGGCGGGAAAAATCGGCGCAACGCCGCCCGATATGTTCGCGCACTGGCTGATGGAAAATGAAGATGTCGTCAGGCGCGGGCGCAATCATCCGAGCGTGCTGATGTGGACAATCGGCAACGAAATGCTTCTGCGCGACGGCAAGAATTTAGAGAAGTGGAAGCAACTCTCCGAAGTCGTCAGGCAGACGCGCCGCCTAGACCCTTTCCGTCCGGTCATCGCCGACTCGACTTACCAGCGCGAAGCGGATTTTTACAATCAAACGCTCAAGCCGAATAATATTGACGACGGCGACGCGGACGACATACACCGCTATCGCGGCTGGTACAGCGATTCGCCGTTTGTCGTTGATACGCACGCCGATATCAAAGACCTCACGCCGAACCGCCCGCTCATCGGGCAGGAGATATCAACCGGCTATCCCGATTTGGATATGGGGCTGCCGGTCTTGCGCTACACGCGCGATCTCGTAACGCCGCAAGCGTGGGTCGGGCAGGACGCTTATCCGGGCAGCGATCCGGCAATTTTTCTCGAACACAATCGCGCGGTGACAAAGCGTTGGGCGGAGCAGTTGCGCTTTCAGCGCGGCGACCGCACGGCAGGCTTTATGCTCTTCTCTGCCGAGTGCTGGTTCGCGCATAGCTACGACGCGCGCCGCGTTGCGCCTTACCCGGTCTACGATGCGGTGCGTGATGCGTGGTCGCCCGTCGGGTTGGCGCTCGAAACCGGGCGGCGTCGCTTCTACGCGGGCGAGCAGATTGAAACAGCCGCTTTCATCACCAACGATGATGAGCAGTTCCGCGATCTTCACGGATTGGCTTTGCAGTTGTCGTATGTTGACGAACGCACGAAGAAGACGGTGGCGACAACCACAGTCGGCAACATCAACCGCCTTCCTTACTATGCGACGATCCGGCAACCGCTGACGATTCGCGTGCCGGAAACGAAAGAAGCGCGTCAACCGATGAATCTCGTGCTGCGGCTCACCGACGGTAGAAACGAGATTAGCCGCACGCTCGATAGGATTGAAGTTTTCGGGAAATCTGTTCCCCCCGCCGCGCCCGCGAACAGTCGCGCGATAACTCTCGCGCTCGGAACGGAGCTACAACAATTCGTTAACGACGCGCACATCTTTCAAAGTGTGTCGCACGAGATGCCGTCGAACACCGAAGCGGCGCGCTCCGTCCTGCTCCTTCGCGGGTCGCCGAATGATCTGCAAAAAGGCGGGCGCGCGCGCGAACTCGTCGAGCAAGGTGCGACGGCGATTCTGTTTTCGCCGGGCAAAAGCGTTGTGGATTTGTTCCCGAACGACGTGTTGAGCGTAAAGAATGTTTCGGGCGAATACGCTGACTACGCGCCGTCTGCCGGAACAAAATTGACGGCGGGACTGCGCGCGATGGATATTAAATGGTGGGGAAGAAAAGATGATTGGCGCGTCTTCGTGGCAAGCAGCGCGCATCGCCTGAAGCCCGGCGGCACGGCGCGCGAACTGATCCGGTTCATTCCATCGCACAGCTACATTCCAATTGAAAAAGTGTCGGAGCAGTACATGGCGGTGCTGTTCGAGATTCCCGTCGGGCGCGGGCGCGTGTGGGTGTGCGATTTGGATTTGGAAGAATCTGTTTCGATTGACCCGGCGGCGCGCATCTTCGCCCGAAATCTTTTGCAGGCGGCAGCCGATGCAACTTCGACGCGGAATTTAATCAAACTGCCGACACACGAAGAATCACTTGCCGGAAAAAGGATCGGGGCAAAATAGTACAAGGCATTTTAGTGAGAACCGCAGGATGATAAGTTGCGTGAGCGTCCGAGTAAAATTTTCAGCGCAAATGAAATAACGGGAAAGAAATCGTAAATGAAGCGTCTGTTTTTAAGTGTCATCCTACTTCTGTTTGGTTTGCCTCCGGCGGCGAGCGCGCAGGAATTCATTCCTTTGTGGGAGAAAGGCAAAATGCCAGACTCGAAGGGCATGGAGTTAAAGGATGACATTCGCAACGAACGCATTTATCAGGTCGGAAGCCCCGGGTTCTATGCGTTCTTTCCTTCACGGCAGGAAAACAAAGGCGCGGCAATTTTGATTTGTCCGGGCGGCGGTTACAGCCATCTCGCTTACGTTATTTCCGGGACGCAACTGGCGAAATGGTTCAACACTCTGGGCATCAGCGCATTTGTGCTGAACTACCGTTTGCCGAATTCGCCCGATGTTAAGCAGCGAGAAATCGCGCCGCTCGCGGACGCCGAACGCGCGATGAGAATCATCCGCGCCAATGCCGAGAAATGGCAGATCGAGCCGGACAAGATCGGTGTTATGGGAACTTCGGCAGGCGGCCATCTTGCCGCAACTTTGGGAACAGCGACGGAAGACTTTGCCAAAATCAATGACGAACTCGATAAGTTTCCGTTCGCCCCGAATTTTATGATTCTTGTCTCGCCCGTCATCACGATGGGCGAACACGCGCACGCGGGAAGCCGCAAAAATCTTCTCGGCGAAAATCCGTCACAGCGATTGATTGAAAAATATTCGTTGGAAAAACAGGTGACGCCGCAGACGCCGCCCGCTTTTATCGTTCACGCGGCGGACGACAAAACGGTTGATCCGCGCAACAGCCTGATGTTCTACGAAGCGTTACTGGACAAAAAAGTTTCGGCGAGCCTGCACATTTTCCCGAACGGCGGCCATGCCATCGCGCTCAGAAATAATCCCGGTTCAACTCAAGCGTGGACGACTCTGTGCGAAATGTGGCTCGTTGAAATGGGTTTTATTTCGCAGGTCATGAAGCCGCCGAATTGAAGACAAAAGCCGTCGTCGTGTGTAATTGCGGTGGCTAATCTTACGGTTTTGTTAGACGCTCTTAAAAAGCATTTCTGAAATTTACTGTCCGGTGGTAATGTCGCCTTATGAAACTAAATATGAAACGCTTTCTACCGTTAACTGTCGCGCTGTGTTTCTTCAGCGGCATCATTTCGGCGCAAACGGCCAACAAAAACGGTTCGCAAGTTGAACTGGATAAGCAAGAGTTGATACGTCTGACGAATGAACTCTCGCGCGCTTCAGTTGATGACGATGCGGCGACGCTCGAGCGTTTGATGGACGACAATCTTGTATATTTCGGCAACAGCAATAAATCCAAAGGTAAAGCAACGCTAATCAAACAGTGGACGAGAAAAGCTTCAGACCCGACCGCCAGCAGTTCGTCAACTCCGAGTGATTTTCAAGTTTACGTATACGGCACTGCGGCAATCGTCGTCAGCCAGATTACGGATGTGAGCCGTAATAAAAACGGCGAGACGACACTCCGCACGTTCGACTTCGATGTGTGGAAAAAAACCGATAAGGGCTGGCGTTGGATTGCTTCGCGCGAAACCATCCTGCCGCAACCTAAAGCGATTACCGTTGACCCGAAAACGCTTGACGATTATGCCGGAGCTTACCGGAGCGAGAACGGCAGTACGTTCACCATTGCCAGAGACGGCGACAAATTGACTGCGGCCATTCCGGGCAGCTCAAAGTTCGATTTGTCGCCACAATCCGAAATAGAATTCTTCAGCCCTTTGAATTCCGCGTTGATGATGATCTTTGTCCGCGATAACACAGGCCAGATAGCTTACGCCATTCTGCGCTATAACGGTGTGGACACGACGCTTAAGAAACTCAAATAAAAGAGGAACGCTAAAATCGTGAGACGCTTTTTGCAATCAATCGTCGCATTCAATCGCTTCGTCGCAAGTATGCGCCCGCCCTTTTAAGTTCCTTGCCGCACTTAAAGAGGGACACGTCGGCAAATGTGTTTCTGCAACCACTGATTTCCAGAACACACGGCCTTTCGATAAAGAACGTGAATCCATCTTAAAAATTCTTTCGCCCGGAATTTACTCTTTATCTGTCGTGCCGGTTACTCAAACAAAAGCCGGTTTCAAACAGGTTTTCGATGAATAATCTCAAACTCTTGACACGACGATGCTTAGAAGGTAGATTGAGCACCCGTAACAGAGCATCGTTAGCAGCTTAACTTTCTCGTCCACTACTAAAGTCAAGACAGCCTGACACTCTGAGCTGCCTTTTATTTTTTTTAATCTTCTGAACACGTGTGCATTTTTTGTAGATAGAAATGGGCGCACGCATTTCTGTTAATTGCCGTGAACTCTTCTCGCCGACGTTTTTAGTTAATTGCACACGGTTGTAACCAGATGCAACAAGTATCAATCAAAGACATCGCGCGGGCGGCCAAGGTCTCGCATCCGACCGTCTCGAGGGCGTTGAGCCACAGTCCGCTCGTTAAGGATGAAACCGCCGAGCGGATTCGCCAGATAGCGGCGAGCCTCGGCTATCGTCCGAGCGCGATTGCCCGCAGCCTTGCCACTAAAAAGACGAAGACCATCGGCGTCGTCGTGACGACTATTGCCGACCCGTTCATCGCCGATGTCGTCAGCGGCATAGAGGAGACGGCCAACGATCACGGCTATTCCGTCTTTCTCGCAAATTCCAATGCCAACCCGGATCGTGAAGTCAAAGTCGTGCATTCGTTTCACGAGCGGCGTGTGGACGGAATTATCGTCACCGCGTCGCGCGTCGGCGCGCTCTATGTGCCGCTGCTGAGCGGGTTAAAAGTTCCGATTGTGCTCATTAATAATCAGCACCCGGATGAGCCGGACGAGTTTATCTATTCGGTGATGATTGACAATATCAAAGCCAGCACGCAGGTGATGAAACATTTGATCGGACTCGGGCATAAACGGATCGCTTACATCGGCGACCAGTCCGGTTTTCAGTCCGACACCGAACGCTTCGCAGGCTATCGGCAGGCGCTGGCCTTCGCGGGTTATCCGTTTCTGCCGGAACTAATCGTTCACGGCGACGGTAAGCCGGAGGGAGGGAGGCTTGCAATGGAAAAGCTCTTATCGCTGCCCACGCCGCCGACAGCCGTCTTTTGCTATAACGATATGTCGGCGTTGGGAGCTTTACGCGCGGTTTATCAGCATGGGATCAGGATTCCCGACGACATCTCGATTGTCGGATTCGATGATCTCGCCATCGCTTCTTACACCTCTCCGTTGCTCACGACAGTCGGCCAGCCAAAGCAACAGATGGGACGGATGGCGATGGACACGATGCTCAAAATCCTTTCGGGCGTTGACGCTAAAACAAACCTCAAGGTAAGCGGGGAATTGATCGTGCGTGAATCAACTGCCCCGCCGAAATCTTGAGAAGCTGGAGGAATTATTAATGTCGCACCGGATGAAAGATTTACTTGTCAAATCAAACTCCCCGTCGGCTCCTTCGGGAGAAACGCTGGCCGTAACGCCGGAGTCCGTCGGGTTTGAATATTTGACGCTTCGCGTGCGGAAGCTATCGCGCGGCGAGAATTTCAAGAGTGAGACGGGCGCGTGTGAGTTGGGCTTGGTGGTCTTGGGTGGACGTTGTTCGGTGGAGTCAACCGCCGGTTCATGGCCTGCGTTCGGCAGTCGCGCACACGTCTTCGACGGAATGCCGACCGCGCTCTATTTGCCAATCGAGACGGAGTTCACCGTCACGGCGGAAACCGATTGCGAAATCGCTCTCTGCTTCTCGCGTGCCGAGGAAAAATATCCGGCGCGGCTCATCACGCCTGACGAAGTCGAGATAGAAGTGCGCGGTGGCGCGAATGCCACACGCCAGATTAACCACATCATCAAGCCGGACTTTCCCGCGCACAGGCTACTTCTCGTAGAGGTCTACACGCCGAGCGGGAATTGGTCTAGCTATCCGCCGCACAAACATGACGTACACAATCCGCCTGCTGAAGTGGACTTGGAAGAACTCTATTACTACAAAGTTGACCGGCCGGAAGGCTATGCCGTTCAGCGAGTCTATACGTCGGACGGGCGGATAGACGAGACGCTCACCGTGCGCGACGGTGACTTGGTGTTGATCCCGGAAGGCTATCATCCGGTCGTCGCGGCGCACGGCTACAATGTTTATTACCTCAATGCGCTCGCGGGCAGCGCGCATTCGATGGCCGCTTCGGACGATCCCGCTTATGCGTGGGTGCGCGGTTCTTGGACTGAACAAGACCCGCGTGTGCCGCTCGTGACCGGCAGCAAAGAGAGATGATGACGGAACGAAAGTTCGACATTTTAACGATGGGGCGCAGTTCGATTGATCTTTACGCGAACGACATTGGCGCGCCTTTCCCGGAGATAAAGAGCTTCGCCGCTTACGTCGGCGGCTGCCCGGCGAACATCAGCGTCGGCACACGCCGTTTGAATTTACGCACGGCCTTGCTGACCGCCGTCGGCAACGATCCTGTCGGAGATTTCGTGCTGAACTTTCTCCAGCGCGAGGATGTCGCAACCGACTTCATTCCGCGCAAGGTGGGACGACGTACGAGCGCAGTGATCTTAGGCATCGAACCGCCCGACAAATTCCCTCTAGTTTTTTACAGAGACAACTGCGCCGATATTGAATTGACGATTGACGACGTTCTCGCCGCGCCCGTCGCAGAGAGCCGCGTGCTGCTGATTACCGGCACGGGACTAAGCCGCGAGCCGAGCCGCAGTGCGACGATCTTCGCGGCGGAACGGGCGCGGAACTGCGGCACTAAGGTCGCCCTCGATCTCGATTTTCGTCCAGATCAATGGCACGACACGCGCGCCTTCGGTGTGGCTGTCCGTTCGATCTTACATTTAACCGACTTGGTAATCGGCACGGCTGATGAAGTGAAGGCGGGCGCGCTCCTTGAAGGCGTCTCCGTCTCCGTCGAGCATTCGCAGGTGTCCGGCGCGCGCGTGAGCGGCGACGTGTTAAAGGCTGTGGAGATGATTCTCGATGCAGGCACGGAAGCTCTCGCGCTCAAGCGCGGCGGAGAGGGAACTACCGTTTACTTAAAGGGCGGCGAAAGAATCGAAGCCGCGACGTTCCCCGTCGAAGTGCAAAACGTACTCGGCGCGGGCGATGCCTTTGCGAGCGGCTTGCTTTACGGCTATCTCAAAGGTTGGGATTGGCATCGGGCGGCGCGTATGGGCAATGCCTGCGGCGCGATTGTCGTGACACGTCACGGTTGCGCCAACTTTATGCCCTACGAACAAGAAGCCCTGACCTTCATCGAAGAGCGCGGAGGATTTTAGATGCAGGCTTTTCAAGACGAAGAATTTCTCCCCGCTGCTGCGCTGGCGAAGATAACCGAAGTTCGTGTGACAGACCCGGAATGCACTATGCGCGTTGCCCTGACGCGCAAGCGGCGCAGCACGCTCACACCTGACGGAAGACTCAATATTCTGGCGGCGGATCATCCGGCTCGCCGCGTCACGAAAGTCGGTGACGATCCGCTAAGGATGGCCGACCGTCACGGTTATCTAGCGCGCATCGTGCGTGTGCTGCAAAGCGAGGCGGTTGACGGCGTGATGGCGACGATGGATGTGCTCGAAGACTTGTTGATTCTGCACCACCTGATTCTCGAAGCGGGCGGCGCGGCGTTGCTTGATAACCGGCTGCTTATCGGAAGCCTCAATCGCGGCGGGCTGGCCGGGACGAGCTGGGAGATGGACGATCCGATTACCGGCGCGTCGCCCGCGATTTGCGCCGCCATGATGTTGGACGGCGCGAAATTCTTACTACGCATCTACGACGAAGAAACAGACTCGCTCAACACCATGCTCTACTGCGCCGACGCGATCACGGAAATGAACGCGCTCGGCCTGCCGACGTTTCTCGAACCTTTGCCCGTCGTCAAAAGCGATGGCGGTTATCGCGTGGTCAAAACGGCGGAAGCGTTAGCGAAGATCGTCGGCGTCGCTTCGGCATTAGGCGACAGCAGCCGTTACCTCTGGCTGAAATTGCCTTACTGCGAAAACTACCAAGTGGTGGCGCGTGCCACGTCGCTACCGATCCTGCTGCTCGGCGGCGAATCAATCGGCGACGCGACGCCGCTGTTACGAGAAATCGCCGCCGGACTCGCTGCCGGATCAAACGTGCGCGGCGCGCTCGTCGGGCGCAACGTACTTTATCCCGGCGCGGAAGACCCGCTCGTGGTGGCGCAGGCCGCAGGTTCGATCATTCACGATAACTGGACAGTCGAGCGCGTTTTGGATGCACAGGAATCGTGGCGCGGTCGCGGCATGAATGAAATGGCAGGCTATTTCAATCGTCAACAATGAAAACTCAAAGATTAACGACAGCGCAGGCGCTCATCAACTTTCTGAAAGTTCAGTATGTCGCGCGCGATAGAAACGAGCAGCCGTTCTTTGCCGGTGTCTGGGGCATCTTCGGGCACGGCAACGTGGCGGGCGTCGGCCAAGCATTGCAGCAAACGCCGGACTTTCGTTACTACCTCGCGCGCAACGAGCAGGCGATGGTACACACGGCGACGGCTTACGCCAAGATGAAGAATCGTTTG
This sequence comes from Pyrinomonadaceae bacterium, assembly GCA_046262295.1. Lineage (GTDB taxonomy): Bacteria > Acidobacteriota > Blastocatellia > Pyrinomonadales > Pyrinomonadaceae > JBHENC01. The sequence continues at coordinate 248,452 of JBHENC010000002.1, forward strand.
GGCGCGTTCGCCTGCACGTCTTCGGTCGGGCCGGGCGCGACAAACATGATTACGGGCGCGGCGACGGCAACGATCAACCGCTTGCCCGTGCTGCTGCTGCCCGGCGATGTCTTCGCACGCCGCAACGTCGCACCGGTTTTACAACAACTGGAATCTGGACACACGCAGGATATTTCCGTCAACGATGCTTTCAAACCCGTCTCGCGCTACTGGGATCGCATCAACCGTCCAGACCAACTGCCCTACGCCTTGATGGAAGCGATGCGTGTCTTAACTTCGCCCGCCGACACCGGCGCAGTCACGCTCGCGCTCCCGCAGGACGTGCAGGCGGAAGCTTACGATTACCCTGTCGAACTTTTCGAGAAGCGCGTCTGGCATATCCCCAGACCGCTGGCCGACCGCACGCTGCTCGCACGCGCCGCCGAATGGATTCGCGCGTCGCAAAAGCCTTTCATCATCGCGGGCGGCGGCGTCATTTACGGCGAAGCGTGTGAAGCGTTGGCACGCTTCACAGAACAGACAGGCATTCCGGTTGGCGAAACGATGGCAGGCAAGGGCGCGCTTCCTTGGGATCATCCGCAGAATTTAGAAGCTGTCGGCGTGACCGGCACTCCGGGCGCGAACATTCTCGCGCGCGAGGCTGACCTCGTGATTGCCGTCGGCACACGCCTCTCGGATTTTACGACCGCATCCAAAACCGCTTTCCAGAATGCGGACGTGCGTTTCATCAACATCAACATCGCCGAGTTCGACGCGCACAAGCACGCCGCGCTGCCGCTCGCCGCCGATGCCCGCGCCACGCTTGATGAATTACGAGAGATGTTAACGGGCTATGGAGTCACTGACGAGCACGCATCACGCATCGCTTCTTTCAAGGACGAGTGGAAGGCGGAAGTTGAACGCTTATTCAATCGCCAACACGCGCCAATCAGCCAGAGCGAAGTCATCGGAATCGTTAATGATTTTTCGAGGCCGGAGGGTGTCGTCGTCTGCGCCGCCGGTAGTCTTCCGGCAGACTTACATAAGCTCTGGCGCACGCGCGACCCGAAAGGTTATCACCTAGAATACGGCTACTCCTGCATGGGCTACGAGATAGCGGGCGGGCTTGGCGTGAAGATGGCCGATCCATCGCGTGAAGTTTATGTGATGGTCGGCGACGGCTCTTACCTGATGATGTCGAATGAGATCGTCACCGCGCTGCAAGAGGGCTGCAAGATAAATATTATCCTGCTGAATAATTATGGCTTCAGCAGCATCGGCGGGCTATCGCAGGCGCTCGGTTCAGGCGGCTTCGGAACCGATTACAGAGCGCGAAGCAGTGAGAGCGGCCAACTAAACGGCGCGCGTCTGGAAGTTGACTTTGCCGCCAACGCTGCGAGTCTGGGAGCGCACGTGATTCGCGCCGCAGCGCGCGACGAGTTACAGCGTGCGCTCGAAGAAGCACGCCGCGCGGAACGAACCACCGTCATCGTCATCGAAGTTGATAAAGAAGTGCGCGTGCCCGGCTACGAATCGTGGTGGGATGTGCCCGTCGCCGAAGTCTCGGAAATCGAAGCGGTCAAGCGTGTCCGCGAAGGTTACGAAGAGGCGTTGAAGCGCGAGCGAAACTTTTTCTGAGTGATACTCAATCGTTATAAAGTTTTCTAAACGAGAACTTACTTGAATTAAAGGAAAGAATAGCTATGTCAACGAATAATCGTTTACCTAATTACATCAATGGAAGATGGCAGGACTCCACCGCCAAAGAGTTTGCGGACGTGTTGAATCCGGCGACCGGTGAGACGCTGGCACAGGTTCCGCTTGACGGCGCGGCGGACGTGACGGCGGCCATCGAATCAGCCGCCGCCGCTTTTCCCGAATGGCGTCGCACGCCGCCCGAAGAGCGCATTCAATATCTTTTCAAATTAAAGCAACTCCTTGAAGACCACATAGAGGAATTGGCAAAGCTCACCACGATGGAGAACGGTAAGACGCTCACGGAATCGCGTGCGGAGTTGCGGCGGGCGATTGAGAACGTCGAAGTAGCGTGTGGCATCCCGACGCTGATGCAGGGCTACAACCTCGAAGATGTTGCCAGAGGCATTGACGAGATGATGATTCGTCAACCGCTCGGCGTCGTCGCCGCCATCATGCCGTTCAACTTTCCCGTGATGGTTCCGTTCTGGTTTATCCCCTACGGCATCGCCTGCGGCAACACCTTCATCGTCAAGCCTTCGGAAAAAGTCCCATTGACGATGCACCGCTTGTTCGAGCTGATTGAGCAGTTGGGATTGCCTCCCGGCGTGATGAGCCTTGTGAACGGCGCGAAGCCTGTGGTTGATGTGCTGCTCGATCATCCGAAGATTCGTGCGATTAGTTTCGTCGGTTCGACGCCGGTTGCGAAATATATCTATACGCGCGGCTCGGCCAGCGGCAAGCGTGTGCAGTGTCAGGGCGGGGCGAAGAACCACGTCGTCATCCTGCCGGACGCAGATATGGAGACGACGACGCAGATCGTCAGCGATAGCGCGTTCGGTTGCGCCGGTCAGCGTTGTCTGGCAGTTTCCGTCGCAATCACGGTCGGCGAAGCGCGAAACACCTTCAGAGATTCGATTGCGGCGAGCGCGGAATCAATCGCCGTCGGCTACGGCCTTGAAGAAGCCAGCCAGATGGGGCCGGTCATCACACGCGAGAGCAAGACGCGCATTGAAGAGTTGATTGCGAAAGGCAAGAGCGAAGGGGCGAGCGTGTTGCTTGACGGGCGCGGCGCGAAAGTGGCGAACCACGAGCAAGGCAATTTTCTCAAGCCGACGGTGCTGGAAAATGTACCGGCGGGCGGCGAACTATCGAAGACGGAAATCTTCGGCCCCGTGCTCAGCCTCGTCCACGCCGACACGGTGGATGAAGCTCTTGAGATTCTGTCAAAAAGTCTCTACGGCAATGCGGCCTCGATCTTTACGACGAGCGGCGCGGCGGCGCGCAAATTCCGCTACGAAGTGGAAGCGGGTAACGTCGGCATCAACATCGGCGTCGCCGCGCCTATGGCCTACTTTCCCTTTAGCGGTTGGAAGGACAGTTTCCTCGGCGTGATGCACAGTCAAGGGCGCGACGCCATAGAGTTCTACACCGAAAAGAAAGTCGTGATCGAGCGCTGGCCGAAGCAGTGGTCGCGCAAGTTTTAATGTCACGCGAGCGGCAGTAATCGAATCTTTTTGCGCGAGTCAGGTCGAACCGTATGACAGAAACCCCCGTTCTGGAAATGCGTCATATCAGGAAGACGTTTCCCGGCGTCGTGGCTTTGGACGATGTTGGCTTCGAGCTGCGGCGCGGCGAGGTTCATATTCTCATCGGCGAGAACGGCGCGGGCAAATCCACGCTGATGAAAATCCTGAGCGGCGCGTATCAGAAGAGCGCGGGCGAAATCACACTCGACGGCGCGGACGTGGAAATAAAAAATCCCAAGCACGCGCAAGACTTGGGCATCGGCATTATCTATCAGGAATTTAATCTCATCCCGCATTTGTCCGTCGGTGAAAATATCCTTCTCGGGCGCGAGCCAAAGCGTCTGCCGGGCGTGATAGACCAGCGCGCTATCTTTCAGGAAGCGACGCGCGTCTTAAGCAGCCTTGGCGTAACGCTCGATCCTCACAGGCTAGTCAAAGAGCTGAAGGTGGCCGATCAGCAGATGGTGGAAGTGGCGAAGGCGCTCTCGCTCGACGCCAGAATCCTGATTATGGACGAACCGACCGCCGCCCTCACGGAACATGAGATCAAAGAACTCTTTGCCACCATCCGCAGGCTCAAAGAAACAGGCGTCGCCATCGTTTACATCTCGCACCGCATGGAGGAACTGTTTGAAATCGGTGACCGCGTCACCGTCTTGCGCGACGGGCGTTCAGTCGGCACTTACGATGTGCGCGGGATGAGCAAAACCGAATTAATCCGCCTGATGGTCAATCGTGAATTGACGGAGTTGTTCCCGAAAGAGAGAGCGACGAGGGGCGAAGAGATATTGCGTGTCGAAGGATTAAGCACGAAGGGCGGTTTGAAAGGCATTAGCTTCTCGCTTCACAAGGGAGAAGTGTTGGGCATCGCCGGACTCTTAGGCGCGGGGCGAACGGAGTTAGCGCGCGCCATCTTCGGCCTCGATAAAATTCTTTCGGGAACCATCTATATCAACGGCGCGCCGCAGCGGATCAACTCGCCGCGTAGCGCGATCAACTCCGGCATAGGGTTTCTCACGGAAGATAGAAAATCTCAAGGGTTGGTCTTGCCGCTCTCGGTCAAAGAGAATCTGTGTCTTGCGAGTGTGGACAAGTTTTCGAGCTGGGGCATGATGGACGCAGGCGAGGAGCAGCGTGTATCCGGCCAGTATGTCAAAGATTTGCGGATCAGAACGCCGGGTCTCGATCAGAAGGTAGTTTTTTTAAGCGGCGGCAATCAACAGAAAGTGGTCTTGAGCAAGTGGCTCTGTTGCGAGTCCGAAGTGTTCATCTTCGACGAGCCGACGCGCGGCGTGGATGTGGGCGCGAAAACAGAAATCTATCAGTTGATGAACAGGCTTACGGCAAGCGGCGTCGCCATTATCATGATCTCTTCAGAGATGCTCGAAGTGCTGGGCATGAGTGACCGCATCATCGTCATGCGCGCGTGCAGAATCACGGGTGAGTTTTCAGCCGCCGAAGCGACACAGGAGAGACTCTTACAATGCGCCCTGGAGGAATAGTTCTGCGACAGAATTTTCTATCGCACTACGGACGACAGCTCGGCACTTTGTCGGGGCTGCTGGGTCTTGTCCTTGTGCTCTGGGCTTTGACGCCCCATTTCCTGACCGTCTCGAATCTTCTGAATGTTGCAGAGCAGGCCACGATCATCGCCATCATCGCGGTCGGCATGACCTTTGTCATCATCACCGCTGGCATTGATTTATCGGTCGGCTCGGTGCTGGCCTTCGCCGGTGTGGTGATGGCGAGCGCGCTGCATCGCAATCTTCCGCTTCCGGCGGCGTTGATCATTGGCTTAGGCGTGGGACTCTTTTGCGGGATTGTGAACGGGCTGCTCATTACAGTCGGGCGGCTGCCTCCGTTCATCGCCACACTGGGCATGATGAGCGTCGCGCGCGGCGGCGCACTGATGTTTACGGAAGGCAGACCGATTTCAGGATTCAATGAAAATTTCCGTTCGCTTGCTACCGGAGAGATGCTGCGCGTCCCGACGCCCGTCGTCATCATGGTCGTCGTCTATGCCATCGCTTATTTCGTTTTACGGCGCACGAAGCTGGGTCGCTACACATATGCGATTGGCGGCAACGAAGAGGCGGCGTTGCTGTCCGGCATCGACGTCAAATTATACAAGACGCTTGTTTACGGTCTGGCCGGAATGCTCAGTGGATTGGCGGCAATTCTGCTGACGGCGCGTCTCAATTCGGCGCAACCCATCGCCGGGATGAATTACGAATTGGATGCGATTGCCGCGACAGTTATCGGCGGCACAAGTTTGCTGGGCGGCGAAGGAACTGTTGTCGGGACTTTGATCGGCGCATTGATAATGGCCGTGTTGCGCAACGGCCTCAATCTCTTGAGCGTCTCCTCTTTCTTTCAACAGGTCGTGATCGGCTCGGTCATTATCGTCGCCGTGTTGATTGATATGGGATTAAAGCGGCGCGGGAAATAGCACGCAAAAAGAAACGTCCGTGATGAAGGAGAAAAATTTAATGAAGAAGAATCTGATTCTTGTTCTGTTAGGAATACTGTCAATCACTTTCATGAGTTGTCAGCGCGGCGGCGATCAGGCGGGCAGCGGTGGCGCGCCGCGAATCGCGCTCGTGATGAAGACGGCAAACAACCCTTTCTTTATCGAGATGCAAAAGGGAGCCGAAGATGCGGCTAAGAAGTTGGGCGTTAATCTGGTGGTGCAGGCGGCGGAGCGCGAGGTTGATGTCGAGAAGCAGATGCAGATCATCGAGAATTTGATTCAAACCAAAGTCGCCGCGCTATGCGTTACGCCGAGCGGCTCGCGCGAGATCGTTCCCGCCATAGATAAGGCCAACCGCGCAGGCATTCCCGTGCTCGTCATAGATACGCGCGTGGACGCCAAAGCTTTGGGCGAATCGAAGGGAAAGATTGCGACCTTCATCGGCTCGGATAACTACGAGGGCGGCAAACTCGCCGGTGAATTCATCGCCAAACGGCTAAATGGCAAAGGAAAAGTAGCGGTGCTCGAAGGTATTCCGGGTCATGAAACCGGCGACTCAAGATTGAGAGGCTTCCGCGACGCGATCAAGGCGACGCCGGGCATCGAGGTCGTCGCCTCGCAGACAGCGAACTGGGAAAGAGATCAGGGCTTCAACGTCTTTCAAAATATTCTTCAATCGCACCCGGACGTGCAGGCCGTGTTTGCGTGTAGCGATTTGATGGCGTTGGGGGCAGTCGAAGCGATTGCCGCCGCGAAGAAAACGGGGCAGATTGCGGTCGTCGGCTTCGACGCTTCAGCGGAAGCACGCGAGGCCATCGGGCGCGGCGCGATGGATGCCACCGTTGCGCAGTCTCCGGCCACGATGGGCGCGCAGGCGGTGGAGAACGCTTATCGTTTGATTAAGGGCGAGCCGATCAAAGAGGAGATCGTCATCCCGATTAAACTCGTGACGAAAGAGAACGCAAGCGCGACGGACGCAAAACAATAAAGGTTAGCAGGAGCTAAGAACAGATGAGTAAGAAACTAGGCATTGGCGTAATCGGATTGGGGCGGCTTGGCAGCACGTATGCCGGTTATTTTAAGGGACGCATTGACGGCGCGACATTAGTCGCCGTATCCGACGTGAACGAAGCGGCGGTCACATCGGTGGGCGCGGAGTTGGGCGTCTCCAAACAGTATAACCACTATCAGGATTTGATCGCTGATAAGGAAGTCGGCGGCGTCGTCATCGTCAGCCCCACCGATACGCATAAAGAGATCGTGATTGAAGCAGCGAAGCATGGTAAAGCAATTTTTTGCGAGAAGCCTTTATCCATCTCGCTGGAAGAAGCGCGCGTGATGCTCCGCGCTATTGAACAAACGGGCGTGTTCTTCCAAATGGGTTTTATGCGGCGGTTCGATAAAGGTTATGTGGCGGCCAAGCGCAAGATAGAAGAGGGCGTGATCGGCACGCCGGTGGTCTTCAAGTCTTCGTCGCGCGACCCGTCGCGCCCGAGCCTTGAATACCTTGACCCGAAACACAGCGGCGGCCTGTTCGTTGACTGTGGCATACATGATCTAGACCTCGCGCGCTGGTATATGGGCGACATTGCAAGCGTGTACAGCATCGGCGGAACGCTCGCCTACCCGGAGATGAAAGAGATCGGCGACATAGATAACGCGGTCACGAGCCTCTATTTCCAGAGCGGCGCGCTGGGCACAATTGATCTCAGCCGCAACGGAGTTTACGGCTACGACATACGCACTGAAATTCTCGGCACACAGGGCACGCTCAAAATCGGTTACTTGCGCGAAACTCCGATTCTGGTGATGACCAAAGACGGCATCACGCACGACACCGTGCCTTACTTCACAGAGCGTTTTGAACAGTCCTACATCACGCAACTACAAGGCTTCGTGGAAAACGTCCGGCAAGACAAACCACCCGCCGTCTCATGCGCCGACGGCGTCGCCGCGTTACAGGCAAGCGTAGCCGCCACTCTTTCATACAAGGAAAACCGCCCCGTAAAAATACAGGGCGACGAAATCTTTTAGGTTTGTGCCGGATGAGGAGATAAGGATGAACATCAAGGTCGGGAATGCGCCGGTTAGTTGGGGCGTGATGGAAGTCGCCGGGTGGGGCGAACAAATACCTTACTGCAAAGTGCTCGACGAAATAGCCGAGGCCGGTTATACGGGCACGGAACTGGGGCCTTACGGTTACTTGCCGACGGAGTCGAACGACTTGACGCCGGAATTGTCCGCGCGCGGCCTGCAACTCGTCGCCAGCTTCGTGCCGATTCCGCTGGCTCACCCGGAACGCCACGAAGCGGGCTATCAGGAAGCGATGAAGGTCGCGGGATTGCTGGCACAGTCAGGCGCGCGTCTGATCGTATTGTCCGATGAAATGAGCGAGGCACGCATGGCCGTGTCGGGTCGTGTTGATGAAGCAGACGGAATGAGCGACGCGCAGTGGGACGGTGCGGCGCAGATTCTCGAACGAATCGGCGGGGCGTGCCGCGAGTTGGGATTAGCCGCAGTCTTTCATCATCATGCCGGTTCATTCATCGAAACGCCGCAAGAGATCGCGCGGCTGTGCGAGCTGACGGATTCCGACCTGCTCGGCCTTTGTCTCGACACAGGCCATTACCTTTTTGGTGGCGGCGACCCCGTAGACGCAGTGCGCTTGTACGGCACGCGCATACGCCATCTTCATTTGAAGGATGTACACCTTCCGGTCTTGGAGGCCGCGCGACGAGACGGCGTAGGCTTTCTTGAAGCGGTGCGGTGCGGCGTGTTCTGTGAACTCGGCGAAGGCGCAGTTGATCTCAAAAAAGTCATAGGGGACATGGCTGCCGAAGGTTACGCGGATTGGGCTATCGTCGAGCAAGATGTGGATACTCGCAACGCAAATGTAAAACCTTTTGAGAGCGCGGTACGTAGCCGACAGTATCTACGAGATGTGATCGGGATTTAATCCGATAGAGCCGCAATGATGAAGCATCGTTTCTCGCCGCACTTACAAATGGTAACGCGCGCAATGCTCGTCATCGCGCTCATGCTCGCTCAATCTGTGCCCGCGTTTACGCAGACGGCTAATCATTCCCGGCCTCTGATCGCTGACGCCGATCCCTTTGTCGGCACGGAGAACGGCGGCAACATCGTGCCGGGCGCGCAAGTTCCTTTCGGCTTCGTACACGTTAGCCCCGACACGGAAAAGCCGACGACTGCCGGATACAATCCTTACGAAAACATTCTGGGCTTTAGCCAGACGCACGTCAGCGGCACAGGCGGCGCGAGCAAGTACGGCAACTTTCTCACAACGCCGCTCGTTGGCAAGTTGCGCACGGGTAATCTCGGCTCGCCAAAGGCTGAAGAAGCCGGTTCGCCCGGCTATTACAGCGTTCGCCTCACACGCTCTAACATCAAAGCCGAATTGACGGCGACGCGGCTCGTCGCCATGCACCGCTATGCCTATCCTGCATCGAAACTATCTCACGTGTTGATTGATGTCAGCTCCGTGGTCCAGCCGGAGACCGGCGACAACGCCATCAAGAACCCGCATCCGATTGATTGCCACGTGCGCATCATCGCCCCGAATCGCATCGAGGGCAGTGGTAATTTCATCGGTGGCTGGAATCAATCGCCTTACACTATCCATTTCTCCGCCGAGTTTGACCGCCCCTTTAACGCCTTCGGCACGTGGCGAGATAATCGCATCGAAGAGGGTACGGCGGCGGCGGCCAACGAAGGAAAAATCGGCGCGTATGTCACCTTCGACACGACGGACAATCAAACAATCCAGATGAAGATCGGCGTCTCCTTCATCAGTCCTGAGAAGGCGCGCGCCAATCTGCTGCAAGAGATTCCCGGTTGGAATTTCGACGCCGTGCGGCGTCAGGCTGAAGCTGCATGGGAAAGCGTGCTCGGACAAATCAAGATTGAGGGCGGCACGGAAGAACAACGCAGGATTTTCTACACAGCCCTTTATCACTCACACTATATGCCGCACGACCTCACCGGCGAAAACGTCTGGTGGGATTCGAGCGAGCCGCACTACGAAGATTTCTACGCTATCTGGGACACTTTCCGCACGCACTTCCCGCTATTAACTCTCATTCAACCCGCGCGCGAGCGAGATATGCTGCGTTCGCTTGTTGATACTTATGTGCATACCGGCTGGATGCCCGATTCACGCATCGCCGGAGCGAACGGTATGACACAGGGCGGCTCGAACGGCGATGTCGTGATTGCAGATGCGCTGGCGAAAGGCGTGACGGGCATTGATTACAGAAAAGCTTACGAGGCGTTGGTCAAGAACGCGGAGGTTGATAGCCCGCGCCCGCTTTATGAAGGACGCGCGCTCTCCGAATACAAGCAACTCGGCTACGTGAGCATGAATTATCCGCGCTCGGCTTCGCGCACAATGGAATATGCTTATGATGATTTCTGTATCGCGCAGGTGGCAAAAGCTCTCGGGCAAACCGCCGACAGTCGCAAGTATCTTGAACGATCCAAGAACTGGATGAACGTGTGGAGCGATGAGACGCGCTCGGCACGTCCGCGCTTCGCCGACGGGCGCTGGCTCGCGCCGTTTGCGGCGGCGCATTTTTATCCTGATAAAGATTACAGCTACTGGGACGCGCCCTTCTACGAAGGCAGCGGCTATATCTACGGAACTTACGTCCCGCATGATGCAAGAGGATTAATCAACAAGCTCGGCGGCGACGCTCCCTTTATCGCGTGGCTCGATGCCTTCTTCGCCAATCCGCCGACACGCGATCCGGCTTTCAACAACGCGCTCTACAATCACAATAACGAACCGGACTTTCTTGCCGCGTTTCTATACATTCATGCGAATCGCCCAGACCGCACGCAGCAACGTGTGCGGCGCATTCTCGCCACCGAATACACGACCGGGCGCGGCGGGCTTCCCGGCAACGACGACAGCGGCGCGATGTCTTCATGGTACGTGTGGGCAGCCGTCGGACTTTACCCGAATGCCGGACAGCCTTTCTATTATATTTGCAGTCCGCTGTTCCAACGCGCAACCATCAACCTCGGCGGCGGGTGCACCTTCATCATCGAAGCACCGGAAACTTCGGATACAAATTTGTATGTCCAATCGGCGACGCTCAACGGGCGCGCTCTTGATCGTGCATGGCTGAAGCACGAAGAGATTGCGCGCGGCGGGCGGCTCGTGCTCCGCATGGGCGCGAAGCCTTCCGCGTGGGGACGCGACAACAGACCGCCTTCAATGTCATTGCCAGAGAAAGCGAATGCGAAGTAGGAATTAGTAAGGATGTCATCAACGACAGGACAGCATCACCGGAGCTATCTAACAATAAAGAATGTGCATTTCGTGAGCTAAGAATAGCGCACCGGAGGAGACCGATGCGGACGATACGCTTAATCATCTTTACTCTGACCTGTTGTGTTCTTGGAGCGACAATGCCGCGCGTTGTGAGCGGCGTTCCGGTTGCAAAGAACGAACAGACACGGACGCTTGATCGGTTCGTTCATATTAATCCGCCGGGCGCGAATGATAGCCGTTACGCTTATGTTCCCTTCGACGTGCCGCCGGGCGTCGTCCGCGTCCATGTTAGTTACCAGTATGATCGCGCCGGTGGAGCAAACACGATTGACATCGGACTCTTCGATGCGCGCTCGAGCGGCTCCGATACCGACGCGCGCGGCTTTCGCGGATGGAGCGGCGGACGACGCTCCGAGTTCGCTGTTTCCCGCGACGAGGCGACGCCCGGTTATCTGCCCGGTGCAATGCCCGCCGGAACATGGCGCATCATCTTGGGGCTGTATAAGATCGCGCCAACGGGCGTTGATGTTTCCTTCAAAATCGGAATCGAGACGGCGGATAATCGCTCGTCGGGTCCTACTTCTGCGCCGCGCCCGGCTACTATTTCATCTGCCAGCGCGCCTGTGACAATAACCGCTGCGGCGAACGGCACGCGGCGAACCGCCGTTCTCCCGCAAAGAATCGCCGGACGCGGTTCGCGCTGGTGGCGCGGCGATCTGCATATGCACACCGTCCACAGCGACGGCGAGTGGACTATCCCGGAGTTAATCAACAGCGCGCTCAACGTCGGTTTAGATTTCATCTCCGTCACGGATCATAATACGGCGAGCCACCATGCGGAGATCGACAGCCTACGCAACGGTTCAACGCAATTACTGGTATTGCGCGGCGAAGAGATAACCACATACGGGGGTCACACTAATGCGTGGGGGCTTCCTTCCATGACGTGGATTGATTTCCGCACGCATCCGGGAGACAACACACGCATCTCGAACATCGCCGCCGAAGCTCATCGCGCCGGTGCGGTTATCTCCATCAATCATCCGTTCGCTTTGTGCGGCGGTTGCAATTGGAGCTATGACATGGCAGCGCGCGACTTTGATGGAATAGAAGTATGGAATGGCGCGTGGGATATAACCGATGAGCAGGCGCTCATGATGTGGGATAAGATTTTGCAGAGCGGACGACCTATCACCGCCATCGCGTCCAGCGATTCGCATCGTCTCGGTACTCCTATCGGCCTGCCGACGACGCACGTTGCCGCGAACGACTTGTCGCAAGTCGCGCTATTGAATGCTATTCGTCAGGGGCACGTTTACTTGACGGGCGAAGCTGCGCAACCCGTCGTCAGTTTTGAAGCTGAAGTGGTGACGGGCACACGCCGCGCGCGTTCAATTAGCGGCGATGAGATTCGCTTGAGCGCGCCCGGTACGATAAGGTTTTTCATCACCGCCGAAGCCGCTCCCCCCGATGCGATGATTTCATTAATCTCGAATGGGAATGTCTTACGTCGTCTCACGGCAGCGCCGGATGCTCGCCCGCAAGTGGTCGAAATAGAGTGCCGCCAAGATTCGTATTTCCGCCTTGAGGTTCGTGACAAAGCAGGAATGATGCTCGCCCTGACCAATCCTATTTACGTAAAAGTCGGAACGGACAAACGCTAGGATACTTAATGCGCGGCAAGCCGGAACATTTTCGTTTCGCCCGCCGCAAGCGATGACTCGGGTTGTGTTTGCAGTGGCAGCGTGCGGGGCTGATAATTTTGGTCGAGCATTAAGGCGCGCACTACTTTGAGATGGTTGCAGCGTCTCTCTGTGGCAACTTTTGGTGTAGCCTCGCAACGCGCCGTGATCGTCTCAATCGCAGCGGGCGAAACGTCTTTCGGTAAGCGCACAGCCGTTCGGAAATAACCGCTGCGGTCTATACGCAAACGCGCATCATTCATATCCGTCGCAAAGATTTTCGGCTGACCGGCGATCTTCACGTCAAAGGCGATGGCCGTTCCTGCTTGCTCCGACGTAGCTTCTATGTAGAGATACTCGCGCGGATCGGCGATGGTGTTAATGTCTGTCGGCGTATCACTGATGCGCTTCTCGCGTAACAGTTCTTCAGCCATGACGCGGTAAGTTTGCGGATACGTATCCATCACGCTCTCGCGCGTTGCCGTCTCGAGGCGGGCGCGAACGGGCAGGGGAGCGAAGCGAACGGCGGAAGTTGCCAGATCGGAAAAGTTGTTGTTATCCGAAGCGACGGCGAGCAACGGATGATTCCCATTGGCGCGCGAGCCTGTAAAAAATTTCGTCTCGTGCCTGACGCCCTGATAAATCTCTTCGACGATCTTTTGATTGTGCGCGCGGAATTGATAGACCCATTCGATGTCCGTCCCGCGACCCCAGCGCGAGAGCAGCGCGGCGGTCTGCGTGCCGCCGTCTTCATTCGTGAAGATCACCGTGTAGCGCACAAGCAGGTTGCCTCCGGCTTCGTGCAGGATTTCGTAGTACATCACCAGCGGAATGTCTGTGAAATGGTCTATCGTATTGGCACGCGCATAAAGGAAGGGCGCATGAGCCAGAGCCAGCAAATCTTCATCCGAATTGTTTGTTCCGCGCGTTAGCGGAAGCGGGCGCAAAGACTTTACTTCGGCACGTTGCGCTTCCTTAGCCGAACGCGCTTTATTGAGCGTCACGGAAACCGTGTGCTTTCCTTTGTCGAGGCGTCCGAGCATGACGCGATAGGCGGATACTTCGTCGCCTGCCCAGAGCAGCAAGTCCTGCTGGTACACGCCGTCAACCGAAACCAACAGCGCGGCGGCTTCCGCACCCTCGCGTGCCCATGATGCGCCGGGAGAGCGTGCTTCGATTTCGAGGCCGACTTCCATATTCTCCGGCAGATTGAAAGTCTCCGTCACGAGCGGCGGCGGCGAGATATTCTGCGCCGCTGCCAAGTGAATTCCCGGCGTGCTCGGCGACGTGTAAAAGAGAAGCAATAGAAGCAGCGAGAAGTTGAAAAATTTTAGAGTAGTTTTCATTTGCAAAAGAAATTTGGATAGGAAGTATGCGCCTCGATATTCATAAACTCATACGGATAGATGGATGACGCCCGCGTTAACCGGGCAGCGCATTCAACGCCGGTGCAGTCAAGTTGACGATGAAAGCCAAGTTAACTTGCGCTCCCATTGAATGAGATGTTAGGCACAACCGTAGTATTAGGGAAAATCTATCTCTACATAACTACCATGATGAAAATTATCTATTGACTGAATAACCAGCGCAACATTCCTATGAATCCGAGGCCGATTCGTCGTTAGCAAAACAACTACACTGATTCTCCGACCTGAAAGACTTTGCTGATAGCGAAGATTCTGATCAGTTGTAATAAGAGCCTCAAACCCTTCTGCCTCAGCTTGAGTCGGCAAGTCGCCATTCTTGAGGGTGCTCCATCCTTTTTCATAGGCTGTCTCGACCATGTGGTTCGGTAGATGGTTCCGTAAAGGAACCGGCGTTCCTTGGTCAGATAATATCTTTATCTATGCAGCCTGAAGATCGGATTTGAGACTTTGAATCGTATATTCAAGGACGGCCTCTACTTGTTCTTTAGACACCCCGGGAAACCACAATAAAAAGTCATCAATAGAGGCTCCGCCTTCAAGATTCTCAAAGAGCGCGATTACAGGTACACGAGTATTGCGGAAGACCCATGAACCGCTAACCTTTTCCGGGTCTCGCTCTACAGCAGGACATGAAGACCAGTCAATCATGAGGGAACGATACTGTCTTAAACCGATGAAGGCAAGAGTGTTTTCTGCACTTAACGCTCGCCATCACCCGCCGCACACAACTCAACAAACATTCAAGCCTTGCGGATGAAAGCCGCGTTATTCGCGGTCGGCTGCACGGCGTTGTTATGCGGCATCAACGTGGCAAGCGCCAGAACTCTGATGTAAAGCCAATTTCGGAGAATAATGCTTCCGCCTCGTCAATGGTTCGCCTCCTCCATTCCGGCTCTCTGCGGTCTGGACTGTACCATGACTGCGCCAAACGATTGCACTTGTCCAAAGGGATAATCTCACCTCGCGGCAGATTCCAATCCGCGCACCACTTCTCAATATGCTTTTCTGACCAGAAGAGCAGCATCGTCTTTCAATTGAAAACTATGTCATCCCACCAATGCGCCGCAGGAATAGCGAAATGCGCTAACCCATGCGCCTCTTCAAGCGAGCCGTTCGTAACCTTCAAACTCATCGCCGTGCTACAACAGCCGCATGAAGCCTCGATGGTAGCATCCTGCTTCAGCATCGCAGGGATGCCCATCGCATCCCAGATGCAATTACCGTAGTAGGAGCGGTCTTCCACTTTGACGAGGAAAGGTGTGGGCACGGCTGAGAATGGGTTCGCCATCAGAATCTCACCGCTCGCTTTCTGCAAGACAAGGATGTGTCCATCAGCGAGACGCTGGAAGGAAGCTCTGACCTCATCCGACGAGCGCGAGAGAGCGGCCAATGTTTCCGCTATAGTCGGGGGCAGTCCTTCACGCATGACACAATCATAGACATAGGAGCGAACTACTTTATCGAAAGCGATCTGTTCTTGTTCAGTGTCCATATTCAAACCTCCGAATCACCTGACGCATAACGGCTGAGATGACGTGGGGCGAAACCGCCGCCACGCAACTTCGAGTTTAACGGACAACTTCGATAACAAAGTCGCTGTTTCGCCCTCACGTTCATTGAATTGTTCGACATCGCGTTTAATTACAAATCTAGCTTTGTAAAAACTCAAAATTAACCTTGCCATTCGTTTTTCAAAAGACCGTAGAAAAGCGAATCTTGAACTCCGCCGCCGACAAGCCATCTCTCTCTTAAATATCCTTCCTTCCGAAAACCAAGACGCTCCAGCACTTTGATTGATGAAATGTTTTGCGGGTCAACGTCCGCTTCTAACCTGTTTAAGTTGAGATTGCCGAAACAAAAATTAAGAAGTAATGTTAGAGCCTCTCGCATATAACCATTTCCCCAATATTCACTTCCCAAGGCATAACCTATTTCAGCACGTCGGTTGTCCGCGTCAACGTGAAAGAGAGTGCAAGTCCCAATAACGCAATCGTCCGCTCGTCGCGCAACTCCCCACTGAAACAGAACGCGCTTTTCAAAATAGTTGTGTATTTCCTCAAGTAATTTTTCCGCTGCGGCAGTATTTTCAAGCGGCAACGAACTCCAATAGTGCATCACTTTAGGGTCAGAGAAAATAGAATAAAGAGAATTAACATCATCAGCCGTCAGCCACCGAAGCCGAATCTGTTCCCCGTTAATGGTAGGAAGAATTTTTGTATCAAACATAGATTAATTTTAACAGCGAAGATGTCGAACACTTTTATAAGCTTCAGGGATCCGATCATTATTATCATCGTTCTCGACGAAGGCGGGCACGGCGGCGCTCAAAGTACGGCAATTCATACGCGATTACAAGCATTAGTTTGTGTTAGGAATTTGATAAGGAGCGCACGACGAAAGTCCCGGTTGGTTGCGGGTCGCAAATGAGGAAATTCGGGTCGAATAAAAATTCTTCTCTTGACGGTAAAATGTATGCTATCATCTCGCCAAATTTGAATGCACACGTGTTCAAAAGATTGAAAATGTAAAAACATCTGGTGAGGCTCGTAAATTGTCGTAGCGAGCCGAAAACGCGCTAGAGTTTTATTTCCCTACCTGATAAAAGAGCTGTCACGAAGAGTTGATGAAGATTCAATTTTATGGCAATTCGAGTTTAGCCGCGCTGTAACTTACCAAAGTTAAGCTACATTCTCGAATTAACATAATTGAGTCGCCGGTAATAAAGCAGAGAAGCTTTCTGTCATCCCGAATGAATCAGCGGTCACAGCGTTTGTCTAGCGCGCACGGCGAAGGCCGCCCGGGTTATATCAGCGGCAAAGAACCGGCACCGCTTTTCCTTTATCGTACAAGGGGACGCGCATCTGCAAGGAAGTGACTTCGTTCAACTGCGGTTTCCGCACAAATCGAGCCGTTTACTGCACACAAACATCAAAGCTTAAGGAGTATCCCCCTATGAAGGCACAGGCGTATATCGTCCGCACATTCGGATTTCTGCTGTTCACATTTTTTCTGCTGCTCGGCAGCGTCACAACCGTTCACGCACAATTCGATACGGCGACCGTGCTCGGAGTCGTCAACGACACGAACGGCGGTGTCGTGCCGAACGCGACCGTGACGCTGAAGAACATTCAAACCGGAACCGTTGCCACCGCCAAGTCGGATGAGAGCGGCAATTATCAGTTCACCGGCGTCAAGATCGGCACATATCAGGTGACGGCTGAAGCCACCGGCTTCTCGACCGCCGTCACGGATAATGTCGAAGCGACCGTCAATGCTCGCCAGCGTATTGACCTGACGCTTTCGGCAGGCGCGGTGACGGAAACCGTCAACGTCTCGGCGGCGTCGCCGCTGCTCGAGTCGGCTTCCAGCGAACGCGGGCAGGTTATCTCGCGCGAACAGATCGTCAATCTGCCTTTGAACGGTAGAGCTTATGCCGACCTTGCGCTGCTCAGTCCCGGCGTCCGCAGGTCGAATCTCAATAACAATAGCTCCGGCGGGCGCGATGCTTCGTTCAACGTCAACGGCCTGCGCAGTTCGCTGAATAACTTCGTGCTCGACGGCGTTGATAACAACTCTTACGGCACGAGCAATCAGGGTTTCTCGAATCAGGTCGTGCAAGCTTCGCCGGATGCCGTCGCCGAGTTTAAGGTGCAGACGGATAACTACAGTGCCGAGTTCGGGCGCGCGGGCGGGGCGATCATCAATACTTCGATCAGGAGCGGCACGAACGAATTTCACGGCACGCTTTACGACTTTATTCGCAACACGAAACTGAACGCGACGGGTTTCTTCAAACCGCGCAGCGGCGAAAAGCCCGTGCTGATTCAGAACCAGTTCGGCGGCACGTTCGGCGGCCCCATCTCGATTCCGGGTCTGTATAACGGCAAAGACCGCACCTTCTTCTTTATGGACTACGAAGGCTTCCGCCGCATCACCAGAGCGCCGGACTTCGCCGTTGTCCCGACGCTCGAACAGCGGCAAGGCATTTTCCGCACCGCGACAGGCGCACCGCTTCCGATTCGCAATCCTTTCACCAATGTCGTGTATTCCGACGGTATCATTCCGCGAGACCAGATTACGGCATTCTCGCAATTAGTCTTTGCGCAACTGCCTGCGCCAAACCGTACATCGGGCGTGCTCGGCATCGCCGAGAACTTCGTCAACTCTCCGCGCAGCAAATTCTACAACGATAAAGGCGACGTCAAGATTGACCACACGATTAATACGCATCTGACAGTCTTCGCACGCGGCTCGATGCGCAAGGTCAACAACTTTGAAGCGCCAGTCATTCCGCTGCCTTTAGGAAGCCCCGCCAATGCCAATGTACGCATCCTTAATCAACAGCTTGCAGGCGGTGTGACGTATACGACGGGTTCCAATTCCGTGATCGAATTTCGCCTCGGCATCTCGCGCTCGCAAGCGGGCAAAACGCCGCCCGGACTCGGCAGCGCCAACGCCCGCCAAACCTACGGCATCACGGGGCTACCCGAAGACCCGGCGCTCGCCGGCGGCTTGTACACGCAGCAAATCACGGGCTTTGTTCAGTTGGGACGACAAGAAAGTAATCCGCAGTATCAGAATCCGACCGTCGTTAACCCGCGGATCAACTATTCATTTCTCATTGGTCGTCACAGTCTCAAAACGGGCTATGAATATCAAAGCATCCACACCGATGTTCAGGATGTCCAACCGTTGTATGGGACAGACACTTACGGCGGACAGTTCAGCCGTCCTGCGGGCACCGTCACACTGCCTAACGGAACCACCGCCCCCCGTCCCGACGCGAGCAATAACTTTAATGTTGCCGATTTTCTCTTCGGCGCGCGCTCGCAATATAGGCTTACCAATCCGTTCATCGCCCACTATCGCCAGAGTATGCACTTCGCGTACATTCAGGACGACTTTAACCTGAATCAAAAGCTGACGCTGAATCTGGGGCTTCGTTACGACTTCGCAACGCCGCAGTACGAACGCGATAACCGTCTCTCGAACTTCGACCCGACGACCAATACGATTCTACTGGCGCGTTCCGGTTCGCTTTATGACCGCGCGCTCGTTGACCCGGATCGCAACAACTTCGGCCCGCGTCTCGGCTTCGCCTATACACCCACGCCGCGCACTGTGATTCGGGGCGGCTATGGCCTCTCTTACGTCCACTTCAACCGGCTCGGCGGCGAAAACCTTCTCGCCTTAAACGGGCCGCAGGTCGTCGGCGCGACCGTCTCACAGAGCCTGCCTTCAGCCACCAATCCGATCTGCACCGGCAACAATTTCTTAGGCTGTTTCCGCCCGACCCAAGCCGGTTACCCGACCGGCCTTGTCGACCCTGCGACATTCACGCCGCTGACTGCGCGCATCAATTACACGCCGCGCGATACACGGACGACTTACGTGCAGAGCTACCACGTCTCCATACAGCGCGAACTCGTCCGCAACCTTCTGCTAGATGTCGCCTATGTCGGTAATGTTACTCGCAACCTGATCATCCTCGGGGATTTCAATCAGGCGCGTCCGAACAACGCGACCGACCCGGCAGCGGGAACGCCTTTGCAGGCGCGCCGCCCGATTCCCGGCTTTTCGTTTATCCAGTCCTCTTTCGCGGGCGGCCGTGCGAACTATAACGCACTGCAAATCAAACTCGAACGCCGCTTCTCCAAGGGTCTCTTTTTTCTTAACTCGTTTACCTTCTCGAAAGCGATTGACAACGCGCCCGGACACCTCGAGACCAGCGCCGGTGATAATTCGCGCATCAACATCCGCAACCTTGCGAGCGAGCGCGGGCTATCGCTCTACGACCAACCCGTTAACAACACGACGAGCGTCGTCTTCGATCTGCCGTTCGGCAAAGGGCGTCGCTTTGGCAGCAATGCTCCGCGACTTGTTGACACGGTGCTCGGCGGCTTCCGTATGACGCTCATCAACACTGCGACGAGCGGGCAGGTCGGAAACCTTACCTATAGCTTACCGTCGGCAAATCAGGTCAGCACCGTACTCAGCTATCGCCCGAATATCGTCGGCGACCTCGTCATACCATCCGGCCAGCGCACGCCTAACAACTATATCAATGGCAACGCGGTGGCAATCCCGACAGACCGCAGCCAGCCGTTCGGCAACGCGGGACGCAACATCATACGCGGGCCTGCCTTCTTCCAAACGGATTTAGGGCTGCACAAACAGTTCCCGCTCTTTAGCGAAACGACGCGGCTGGAATTTCGCGCCGAAGCCTTTAATATCTTCAACCATACCAACTTTACCTTGCCCGACTTAAACGTCTCGAACATCACACGCGATTCAAGCGGCAGCGCCATCGGCGGAACCTTCGGTACGTTCCGCCCCGGCTCCACGTTCCCGGCACGCGAAATACAGTTTGCGCTGAAGCTCTATTTCTAAGCGGCGTGAAACTATGATGTAAAGGACACAGAGAGGAATGGAAAGCGAAAAACCTCTTACAAACGAAACGGCGGCGCGGATCACACTTCCGCGCCGCCGTTTTCTGCTCCAAACGGGAGCCGCCATCGGTGCGCTGACAACGTTCGGTGCGCCGCTCACCGCTCTCGGAGCAGAGCTTATCAGCGCGCAACGAAGCGACAGCATTCATAAAGCCAACAGCCGCTTCTTCCGCTTCGCCATCATTGCCGATACGCACATCATTGACGACTTCTACAAGGGGCCGGAAGGCAACGCGCTCGACACCGCGACGATCTTCAAGACGACGGCACGCTTGGAGAGCGCCCGCGCGTTAATTAATAGTCTGAGTCCGGCGGTCGAGCGCGTCTTTCTCGTCGGCGATTACTTCCACGATTACCCGTCGGTTGACTACGATTTCTATTTCAAGAACCGCACGCGCATTGATAACGCCAAAACGCTCACCGACGGCTTTCGCGCGCCCGTCCACGTCGGCTTCGGCAATCATGATTACGCCGTGCCGAAAGTTTCGCGCGAGATGTCGCACGAACTGTTTCAGGCAAAGTTAGGTCTTAAGCCTTACTACGCCATCACGCATCGCGGTTACAAATTCATACATCTGAATAACTTCACCGGCAATACTTGGAATCCATCGCACGCGGAATACAATCGCAACACAGGCTCGCTCGGCGAAGCGCAACTAAACTGGTTTGAAGCGCAGTTGCGCGAACGCAAACCCACCTTCGTCTTCATACACTACCCGCTCATTGACGTGCGCGATACTGAAGTGCGCGACTACGGCATTCTGCCCTTACTGAAGCGATACAAGGAAAATATTCAGTTCGTCGTCTCCGGCCACAAACACAAGTGGTACGACTTCGCGCGCACCTTCGGGCCGCAGCATTACGTCATGGGTTCGACGCGCTACGACGAAGATGCCTACATGATTGTTGACGTTGATACCAAAGAGGCCACTTACCGCATCATCAACCTCAACCTCGTTGATTGGGCGACCCATTACAGCCAACCCTACCGGCAAAAAATCAGTTAAGGAACTGCACCTGCTCCGAACGATATTGCCAATCGTAAAGATTAGCCACCACAGACACGGCGCAGAACAGTTTTGAGTTTTCGGTTATCAGTTTTCAGCAAAGACGATAGCGATGTGCTCTAAACTGAAAACTAAAAACTGAAAACTGCTCTGCGCCTCTCCGGTCTCTGTGGCTAATTTTGAAGCAGTTGGGGCAAGGCTCGGAGAGTCTTATCTGGTATTCTGTTTTCGAGTAAGATTTAGATTAACGGGTTCGGTGTGCTCGACTTTTCCAGATTGCGTAGAAAACGTTCGTGCAGTTTCCATTCAAACTTCCAACTCAAAAAGAGTTTGACGCGGCGGGCTTCGGCGTCAACGCGGTAGACCATCTGATGGTCGTGCCGGAGTATCCAGACCCTCATACGAATACGCGGCTGCGTGCGTATCAGCAGGGCGCGGGCGGGCAGACGGCATCGGCCATCGTCGCGTTGCAGCGTCTCGGGATGCGCACCGCTTACGCCGGACGCTTCGGCACGGACACGGAAGGCCGCTTCGGTTTGCAGTCGTTGAGGGACGAGGGAATTGACGTCGAGTTCTCGGAAGTCATAGAAGATGCACGCACGCAGGTCGGCATTATCATCATCGAAGCGAAGAGAGGCGAGCGCACCGTGCTATGGAATCGTGATGCGCGCCTTGCCTACACAATACACGATGCGCCCGTTGACTTCGCCGGAAAAGCGCGCGTGATTCACATAGATTCGCACGACCCGCTGGCCTGTGCGCGGATGGCGCGAGAGGCGCGGGCGGCTGGCACAATCGTTTCCGCAGATATTGATAACGTCTATGAAGGACTGCCGGAGCTTCTGCCGCTGATTGACGTTCTAATTTCATCGAAAGAGTTTCCGCGCTTTTTGACGGGCATCGAAGACGACCGTGCGGCGCTCGCGGAGATCAAAGCGCGCTACGGTTGTGCGCTCGTCGGACTGACAAAGGGCGGGCGCGGCGCAACTGTTCTTTGCGAAGGAGAATTTCTGGAAACGCCAGCTTTTCAAGTGCCCGGCGGGTGCGTGGATACAACGGGCGCGGGCGATGCCTTTCATGCGGGCTTTCTCTACGGCCTCTTGCGAGGCGAAGATATTGAGATAAGCCTCAAACTCGGCTGCGCCGTCGCCGCGCTCGGCTGTAGAGCCTTAGGCGCACGCACCGCACTGCCGACGCGCGAGGAGTTGAACGCCTTCATGAATGAATAAAAACGCTGTGGCGTATCCTTCATTAATTAACGTCAATCCAATTCAATGTGCGCTCGATGGCTTTGTGCCATCCGGCATAACCTGCTTCTCTCTGATCCTTGCTCCAGCGCGGTTCCCATTGCTTATCCGCTTGCCAGTTGCGGCGCGTCTCTTCTATATCGCTCCAGAAACCGACGGCTAACCCGGCGGCATAAGCCGCACCGAGTGCGGTGGTTTCGGCGACAACGGGACGCACGACGGGCACGCCCAAGATGTCTGCCTGAAGTTGCATCAATGTGTCGTTGACGGTTGCGCCGCCGTCAACTTTCAAGACTTCTAAACGCACGCCGGAATCTTTCGTCATCGCGTCGAGCACGTCGCGCGTTTGGTAGCAGATGGCTTCGAGCGTCGCACGCGCGAGATGCCCTTTGTCGTTGAAGCGCGAGAGACCGACGATGCAGCCGCGCGCGTCCGAACGCCAGTAGGGAGCGAAGAGTCCTGAAAAAGCAGGCACGAAATAGACGCCGCCGTTATCCGCGACAGTGTTGGCAAGAGCTTCTATGTCGCTTGCCTGTTTGATGATGCCGAGTTGATCGCGCAACCACTGGACGGCGGAGCCGGTCACGGCGACTGAACCTTCGAGCGCATAAACGGGCAATGCGTCGCCGAGCTTGTAGCACATAGTCGTCAGAAGTCCGGCGTGTGAGGGCACGATTTCAGTGCCCGTATTGAGCAGCATAAAATTGCCCGTGCCGTAAGTGTTCTTCGCTTCGCCGGGCGTGAAGCAGACTTGCCCGACGGTCGCGGCCTGCTGGTCGCCCAGATCAGCGCACAAAGGGATTTCACCTTTGAATGCTCCGTCGCTCCGCGTCATGCCGTAAAAGTTTGCATCCGAAGAAGGGCGAACGGCGGGCAGCATCCGGCGCGGTATGTTAAAGAGCGCGAGCAGCTCGTCGTCCCAGTCGAGCGTTTCGAGATTGAATAACATCGTGCGGCTTGCATTAGTGACATCTGTGATATGCGCGCCGCCTCTCACACCGCCGGTCAGGTTCCAGATGAGCCACGTGTCTATATTGCCGAAGACAGCCTCACCTCGTTCGGCGGCAGAGCGCGTGCCTTCGACGTTCTCTAAAATCCATTGAATCTTCCCGCCGGAAAAATAGGTCGCGGGCGGCAGCCCCGCCTTGCGTCGAATCGTCGCGCCCGCGCCGTCTTGTTCAAGCCTGTGCATCATGCGATCCGTGCGCGTGTCCTGCCAGACGATGGCGTTGTAAAGCGGCTCGCCTGTTTTCGGATTCCAGACGACAGTGGTTTCGCGCTGGTTGGTGATACCGACGGCGGCGAGGTCTTTCGCCGTCAGGTTGGCATTGGAGAGCGCGCCTTCGATGGCTTCGGACGTGCGGCGGTAAATCTCCAAGGGGTTGTGTTCGACCCAACCGGCCTGCGGCAGAATTTGTGTGTGCTCAAGTTGGTGACGCGCGACTTCGCGCCCTGCGTGGTCGAAGACCATAAAGCGCGTGCTCGTCGTTCCCTGATCTATTGCGCCGACGTATCGAGTCATGTTTCGCTTATCCTCTCAAATCAGAATCCGATGATGGTGAACAGACCTGCGCCGATAACGCCGCCGATGACGGGCGCGACCACCGGAATCCAGAAGTATCCCCAGTCGCCCGTGCCCTTGTTTGAAATCGGCAGTATGGCGTAGGCGAGACGCGGCCCTAAATCGCGTGCCGGATTGATCGCGTAACCCGTCGGGCCGCCGAGCGAAAGACCTATGCCCCAGACGAGGAATCCGACAAGTATCGGTTGAATGCCCTGGCTGAAGACGACCGAAAGATTGATGCCGTTCGGCGTGGTTAATTTCTGCGCGTTGGCGGCAATCGCCAGAATGCCGAAGAGCAGAATCGCCGTGCCGATGACTTCGGAGATGATGTTATGGACGGGGCGACGAATCGCCGGTGCAGTACAAAAAACGGCGAGCTTGAGTCCTTCGTCTTCCGTCTCCGCCCAGTGTGGCAGATAGGCGAGCCAGACGACGATTGCGCCGAGAAACGCGCCGATGATTTGCGCGAGAATGTAGCCGGGCACTTGCGCCCAGGGGAATGAGCCGACGGCGGCGAGCGCGATGGTGACCGCCGGATTCAGATGCGCGCCGCTCACGCGCCCGACGCAGAAGATGGCGATGATGACCGCCATCGCCCAACCCGTCGTTATCACCATCCAGCCGCCGTTCTGCCCCTTCGATTTATTCAATAGCACGTTGGCGACGACGCCGTCACCGAGAATCAAGAGAATCATCGTGCCGATAACTTCCGCCAGATAAATGTTCATTTACTCAAACCTCTCAATCCAAATTCAGCTTGTGAAAGCACAAAGGGAAGATCGCTCATTCTGCGGGGAAAGATTTTATATCAGCGCAACGCAGACAATGGTTGCGTGCGGCACTTTGACATGAATTATGGCATCCCGGACGCACGCCTTCTTAAGCATTATCGAACCGCCGCTTTTTTGTCTTGGAATTCAATGAAACGCGAAGCGCGGGCACAGTAATCCTGTCCATACAATAAGTCAAGAAGTTTTTTCTAGCCGGATTTGTTTGCAAATTAGTCACGAACCATTTTTCATTGCCAGTTTGATACTTATTTAACAAAGATTTATCTTGACAGTTGATTTGAGTCTTGTTATTAACACCCTTGTCTAGACAAGTCCGTTGATATTATTTACCCGTCACACATCTCCTTTTTATGTCCGGCTCTCAAGGAAATACATCCAGACTTGCGCGGCTGCGCGATGAGGCCTTCGACGTTGTCGTGATTGGCGGCGGCATCATCGGCGCAGGTGTGGCGCGTGATGCCGCGATGCGTGGTTTGCGTGTCGCGCTTTTTGAGAAAAGGGATTTCGGGAGCGGCACGACAGCCGGTTCGACGCGCTTGATTCATGGCGGCCTGCGCTATTTAGAGATGCTCGATTTTCGCCTTGTGCGTATGGATTTGCGCGAGCGCGAAACGCTGCTGAAGATCGCGCCGCACCTCGTTCGCCCGCTCGAATTCATCATGCCGTTTTATCGCCGCAGCCTTTTTCACCGCGCCAAGATGCGCATCGGCATGGGTCTCTATGATCTGTTGAGCTACGACAAGAGCCTGCCGCGCCACCGCTTTCTCAACGCTTCCGAACTCAAAGAGCTTGAGCCGAATTTGCGCCAAGAAGGTTTGCAGGGCGCGGCTGTTTATTTCGACGCGCAAGCCAATTCTCCCGAACGTCTCTGTCTCGAAAACATTATTGACGCACACGAACACGGCGCGCAGACCTTCAACTATACGGAAGTCACCGGCGCGTCGCTTGAAGGCGGCAACGTCAAAAGCGTGCGCGTCCGCGATTTGTTGAGCGACGATGAAACGGAATTCGCCGTTAAGAGCCGGATCGTCATCAACGCTTCCGGCGCTTGGTTTGACCGCGTCGCCGGAACGCTCACGGCACACGCGCCCGAACAAATACGCACGACGAAGGGCGTGCATATCACTTGCCCTTCGGTGACGAAACGCGCCATCGTCGTGTTCTCTTCCGTTGATGAGCGTTTGATGTTCGTTATCCCCTGGCTCGGTTATAGCTGGCTCGGCACAACCGACACGGATTTCAAGGGCGACCCGGCACAGGTTCAGACAACCGCCGAAGATGTTGACTATATGCTGCGCTCCGTTACGCAGTATTTCCCGGCGCTCGATACGAAGCCTATTTATTTCAGCAACGCTGGCGTGCGCGCGCTGGTCAGGGAAGAAGGCTCGGAGTCGTCCGTCTCGCGTATGCACCGCATCGCTGACGGATCGCGTTCAGGCGCAAGCAATTTAATTTCCGTGATGGGCGGGAAGATTACGGGCTATCGCGCCATCGCGGAAGAAGCGGTTGACATTGCCTGCGCGAAACTTAAAGTCAGTGCCGCTTGCCAAACGGCAGTAACGCCGCTTCCCGGCGCACGCGGGGAACGCGCTGTAACAGATGCGGCAAATGTGAAGAATGCTTCGACTGCCGGATTGACGCAAGACACCCTCGCGCATTTATTCAATCTCTACGGCCAACGCGCGGGCGAGGTCATTGCGCTCGCGGCTGAATCCGAACATTTGCGTGAGCCGCTGTCGCCGCACGCGCCTGACATTGCCGCGCAGGTCGTCTTCGCAGTGCGCACGGAACAATGCACGCGGCTCGTTGATTTTATGTTGCGCCGCACCTTGCTCGGCTTCAGTCAGGATCAAGGGCACAGCGCCGCCGCACGCATCGCTTCATTGCTCGCGCAGGAACTCGCTTGGTCGCCCGCGCGCGAACGCGCAGAACTGAGTCTTTATCAAGACCACATCGCCATGACGCAAGCGTTCCGCGACGGCGAAGCGCAAGGCGAACGAACTGCAACGCATCACGAACACGCGGTTATGAGTGTGTAGCCGCGACGATGAGGCGAGTCCTCCGACGACTTTCCTCTGCCCGAACATTTCACATAAAGCCGCTCATTCAACACTTGAAAGAGGCGCGCGTCCATGATTCTAAAGACGAACAAACTCGAAGGAGGATGAATGATGAAACGTATATCGCTTTCCCTCATCTCAACGCTGTTTACAATCGCCGCCACCGTGTTCGCCCAAACGCAAGCGAATACCGGACAGATCGAAGGCTTCGTGACAGACCCGGCGGGCGCAAATGTTCCGGGCGTGACGGTCAGGATTCGCAACACCGAAACGAATCAGACGCGCGAAGTCGCAACGAACGAAGAAGGTTTTTACCGCGCGTCGCTATTGCAAATCGGTTCTTACGAAATCACCGCCGACAGTTCGGGCTTTGCCGCCTATACGCAAAGCGGCATCACGCTTTCGACCGGGCAAATCTTGAGCGTCAATCCGAAGCTCGCGCTCGCCGGAACGCAAACCCAGGTCAACGTCGTCGCCGACGCCAATCTCATCGAAGCTTCACGCACCAACATCAGCCGTGCCGTTAATCAAGTTGATGTCGCGGAGTTGCCGAACCTTTCGAGCAGCGAACTCAATTACGCTTTTCTGCAACCGTTCGTGAGCGGCGATCCGCCGCGCGAATACGAAGCGCCGCGCCTTGATTTCGGCGGGCTCTCGCGCCGTTTGAATTTTCAGGTTGACGGTTTTCAGAACAGCACCGCGCAGCAGAAAGCGTTTCGCGTCATCATCTTTTCGACTGCCTCCTTGCAGGAAACGCAGATCGCAACTTACGGCGCGACCGCCGAGAGCGGGCGCACGGGCGGCCCCGGCGTTATCAATAACATCATCAAATCCGGCACGAACGAGTTTAGCGGCACGCTGCGTTATCAAACCTACCGCAAAGCCTTTAACGCGCTGCCCTTCCGCGCGCTGCCCGGCAACGAACCGAACGGCAATACTTTTGTCGGCGCTATCGGCGGCCCTCTCAAGAAAGATAAGCTGTTCTTCTTTGCGAGCTATGAAGTGAGCAAACGCGCCTTTCCTCAATCGCTCGGCTTTACGACCGAAGCCGCGCGCGCGAACGCCGCTCGACTCGGTTTCACGGGAGAAGAAATCAGTGTTCTGCCCAGCAACTTTAATCCGCAATTGTGGCTCGCCAAACTCGACTGGAAACCCAGTAGCGCGCACAGCATTGCCATTCGCGGCAATACCTTCCGCGAATTCTTCGCCGCGCGCGATCCCGGCGGCATAACGGTTCTCAGTTCATCGAACGGCGCGATTTTCAATGAAGCCGCCGGTGCTTTGTCATGGATTGCGATTGCTTCGCCGCGCATCGTCAACGAATTTCGCACGCAGCTTGCCGACCGTTACACAACCCGCCGCCCCGTCGTCGAACCCACCGCCAGCACCTTGCCGCGCACAACCGTGAGCGGCGTTGCGACTTTCGGCTTTCCGAGCGGATTGACCGCGAACCGCGAGAAGATCATCGAGTTCAGCGACAATGTTTCGTTCCAAGCCAGCAATCACCAATTAAAATTTGGCGCGAACATCGTCCATTCGCCGCTTCAGTTTCAGGATCAATTGATTCCGACGTTTACCTTCGGCGGGCTTTCCGCCTTCGCCGGTGGTTCTGGACGCCCGGCGCGCCCCGCTGTTACGGCTCTCGATAATTATCTCAACGCACGCGCCGGGTTGATTGACCCTGCAACTAATCGTCCTTACACCTATACGACCTTGAGCGCGCAATTCGGTGAACCCAGACTCAACTACAGCCTCACCTACTACGGACTCTATGCGCAGGATGAATGGCGCGTGCGCCCGAACTTTACTTTGAATTACGGCTTGCGTTGGGAGACGCTCAATCCGCCGGAGCCTGACGCGACAGCGCCTTACGAACTTTCGCGTCAATTCAACAAAGACCGCAACAACTTTGCGCCGCGCATAGGCTTTGCTTATTCGCCCGGCAGAGAAGGCAAGACCGTTCTGCGCGGCAGCTACGGCTTGCACTACGACGCTCCGCAAGGCAACTACTACCGCGACGCGCTGGCGCAAAACGGACAACGCATCTTTACCGCGACGATCACCGGCTCAACCGCAGGCGCGCCCGTCTATCCGAATGTTCCGACGACGGCTGCCGGATTGACCGCAACCAGATCATCCATCACAGTCTTCGATCCGAACTTCGTCTGGATGTACGTCAATCAAGTGCAACTGAGCATCGAACGCGCCTTGACGACCGACACGGCTTTGCAAGTGAGTTACGCTTTCACAAAGGGAACGAAGATTCCCATCGTGCAGAACATCAATCTCGCGCCGCCCGTCGGCACGCTCGCCGATGGACGCAATCTCTACAGCACCGCGCGCATTGATCCGCGCTTCAACAACATCAACATGATTACCGCCGCCGGTAATTCCAATTACAACGGGCTTGGCCTCAACTTCAACAAACGCTTCGGCAAAAGCGGCAACAATTTACTTCGCGCCATGCAATTCAATCTCGCCTATACTTGGTCGCATGGCCTCGACAATTCTCCTGAATCCGGCATCGGCGGCGGCACGGAACTGCCGCAGGATTCTTTAGATCGCCGCGCCGACTACGGCAATTCCATTTCCGACGTGCGCCATGTTTTTAACGCGAGTGCGGTCTGGCGTCCGCGCTTCACAAACAAGATTCTCAACAACAACCAACTCTCGTTCATCT
Organism: Pyrinomonadaceae bacterium; assembly: GCA_046262295.1. Taxonomy (GTDB): domain Bacteria; phylum Acidobacteriota; class Blastocatellia; order Pyrinomonadales; family Pyrinomonadaceae; genus JBHENC01. Next base: position 278,325 of record JBHENC010000002.1, read on the forward strand.
TCTTCGCACGCAGCGGCAACAGTTTCGACGTGCGCACCGGATCGGATTTGAACCGCGATTCAGTCACCAACGACCGCCCGCTCTTTGTCGGGCGCAACACCTACAAGGGGCCGAGTTCTTATCAACTCGATTCGCGCTACACGCGCACGTTTCGGCTGACCGAGCGTCGCCGCTTACTGTTCTTCGCCGAAGCCGCCAACGTGTTTAATACACCTAATCCGGCGGGCGATAACGGCGCCATCAACCGGACTTTCGGCACGGGCATCGAGGCTGTTTCGACCTTCGGTCAGGTCATCTCATTCCGCGAGATGCGCCGTGTGCAATTAGGCGTGCGCTTCGATTTCTAACTTCGCAAAGCGAGGCGCGGGCATCTTCGCCGCCGGGCGGAAATACGCAAGAGGCATAGAAAGTGGAATCTCTCTATGCCTCTTTTTTATCCTCTGCCCTTTCCGTCATCACGCGCCAAACGCCGGGACGTTCAGGACTTCACGCGCGGAAATAAAAATGCCTTTACTACTCCGCTGTTCCCCGCTCGTTTGGTGAGGGTCGAACATCAGACACTTGTTTCGCTTCTAATCTTTTGGCATAGTGGCGTATATGCAAGACTTTGCGACAGCGCGCATTTACCGGGAACTTCCCGTTTATGTACAAATCACCGAAGCCCTTCGCCATGACATCATCAAAGGCGAGCTTCCACCGCACTCCAGACTCCCTTCGGAAATAGAGTTGATGAAAAAGTTTGGCGTCGCGCGGGCAACGATTCGCCGCGCGCTCGCCAAGCTGCAAGATGAAGGCTTGACGTATTCGCGCCGCGCCGTCGGCAGCTTTGTCGCCGAACCGAAAGTAGATCAAGACTTGGATCAGCTTTTCAGCTTCACCGAATTCATGGCCTATCGCGGCATGAAACCCGGCTCTCACTTGCTCGACGCGGAAATCCAACAAGTCACGGATGTCAATTCACCGATTCTCAACGCGCTTCATTTAACGATGGGCGAGAACGTCATCTTCATACGCCGCCTGCGCACAAGCAACGGGCAGCCGATGGTTATCGCCACGACCTATCTGCCGGAGCGCCTCTTTCCCGATTTTCTCAAACGAGACATCGAACACAAATCCGTGTACGAGATCATGGACGAAAGTTATCAGCTCAAACCCGACGATGCGTCGCAGGATTTCGAAGCGGTGCTGCTCGATGAAGATGATGCGCAACTACTGACCGTCGCATCGCCCGCGACGGCGCTGCTTATCACGCGCACAGGTTATGCTAAAGGCACACCTGTCGAATACGCGCTCGATTATTATCGCGGCGACCGCACCAAGTTTCGCGCGCGGCTCGGCGCAATCAATCAAACGCCGCTCGTCGAAGCTAAGCGGATCAGGACGTTGGGCGTGCGCTAAGTGAGGTGTTCATTTTCCTACGAGCGAAATCAGACTTCTTCCTCTCTTCAAATTTTTATCGGTGCGCGCGGAAACATATCAGGGTTGTCTGTGAAGAGCGCGTCAACGCCCAAATTATATAGATAGTGATTCATCTCTTCGCGCACTGTCTTGAAGCTTCCCGTACTGCGTGAGCGAAAAGTGTAGGGCGTCACGCTTAGATTGTGTGCATGAGCCTGCGCGACCAACTCTTTGGTGAGCAGAGCTTTCGCCGGAGCGACACCGGCGGCGAACTGTTTCGCTTCGGCAAGTCCGGCTGTCGTCAGCCAGCGCGCGCTTGATTCTTCGCCGACGAGCAAGACCAACGGCAGTTTCGTATTAAGCGTGCCGGATAATTTTTTCAGACTTTCAGGACTGAAAGATTGAATGATGACGGGCGTGTGCGGTGCGGCGCGTGGATTATCGAGACGATTTTTCTTGAGCACGTCGAGCACCAGTCGTTCCATGTCAAAGCCGCGCTGCCCATAAACTTCAGGGGCTTTAGTTTCGGGATAGAGTCCGGCTTTGCCGCGCACCAGATCAATCGCTTCCTGAAACGTAGGGACGCGCGTGCCTTTGAATTTCGCGTCGAACCATGCACCGGCGTCGAGTTGCTTAATCTCCCGTAAAGTAAAATCCGAGACGTTCCAGCGAGGTGTCGGAGTGCCATTAACAAGCTCTTCACGAAAGCGCGTGGGGAAAATCTCTTTGACATTCGTCGTGCGTTCGAGCGTGAGGTCGTGCAGGCAGACGAGCACGCCGTCGCGCGTAATCTGTAAATCCTGCTCGACAAAATCCGCGCCCTGCTTCATCGCCAGAGTGTAAGATTCAAATGTGTGTTCCGGCGCGTAAGCGGATGCGCCGCGATGCGCGACAAGGCTCTTTCGCGCCGTCGGCGAAACATTGAATTTCGCTTTAGGTTGCGCGTGGGCGGGCGACAGGGTTTCAGCCGCGATGATGCCGATGCCGGAGCCGAAAAGTTTTAAGAAATTTCTGCGGGCAAGTGTCATAAACCGTTGCGCCCTCCTATGTGCGCAATGCGTTACCTGTTTTCAAATACATCGTCACGACGCAAAAGCCTTCCGCGATGGCGGCGATGCGCACGCCTAATGCACGGCGTTCTTTCTGACTCCCCAACTCTTGTTTGGTTGTGCGCCCATCACAAAGACAAGCGTTGAGCCGCTGACGATGTCCGCGTGATTGATAAACGGTTTAGTTAACGGCTTTCCGTTGAGCGTTGCAGACTGTATGTACTTGTTTCTCGGCGATTGATTTCTCGCAATGACCGTGAACGTCCCTTTCCTGTACGGCTTATCCAGCATGATCGTGGCCTTTTGAAAGAGAGGGCTGCCGATAGCGTAAACCGTGCTACCCGGCGTCACCGGATAGAACCCCATCGCGCTGAAGATATACCATGCGGACATCTGCCCGCAGTCGTCGTTGCCGCTTAAGCCGTCGGGCGAGTTGTGATACTTCGAGGCCATCGTTTCTCTAACCTGCTTCTGAGTTTTCCAAGGCTGATTGCAATAGTCGTAGAGATAGGTGTAATGATGACCCGGTTCATTGTCATGGCGATAATGGCCGCCCGCGAAATTCTCATCCAGCTTGGCGGCGAATTTCCGCTCGCCGCCCGTTAAGGCGATCATGCCGGGAATGTCCTGCATCTCGCAGAACAGATATGTCCAGGGGCTGCCTTCCGTGAATCCGGGCTTTCTATCTTCGCGCGATGCCCAGCTCACTTCGTCCCATGTCCCGTCCGCCTTTTTCGGTCGCATGAAGCCCGACACAGGATCATACAGATTCCGATAGTTCCGGCTTCTTTCCATAAACATTTCAAAGTCGTCTTTCTTACCGACGGCTTGCGCGAGTTGTGCGACACAGAAATCGTCGTAGGCAAATTCGAGCGTGCGGGAAACAGACTCGTCCGTTTTATCCTGCGGAACGTAGCCCAGAGACTTGTACCAAGTTAAGCCGCCTCTCGCTTCAAAGGCCGTCCAAGGCGCGCGATCAAGCCATCTGTTCGTAGCATCTCCATCGGGCGGCGTCATCGCATCTTTGTAAGCCGCCGCGTAAGCTTTCTTGAGATCGAAGCCTCTGATTCCTTTGACATACGCATCGGCGATGACGCTGTCGGCGTGCGTGCCGATCATGATATTGCTGTACGTCGGGTTAGGCCATTTAGGTAGCCAGCCGCCCTCATCATACATTTGCAGTAGAGAAGTAATCATGTCCGGGACTTTGTCGGGTTGCGTCAATATCAGCAGCGGATGCTCGGCTCTGAACGTGTCCCACAGCGAGTAGTCGTTGTAAGAAACGCCATTGTGTACCTTGTCATCGAACGCGCTGTAATAGCGTCCGTATTCCGAGAAGATTCGCGGAAACAACAGCGTGTGATACATCGCCGTGTAGAAATTAACGCGATCATCTTTCGTTCCGCCTTGAATATTGATCTTGCCGATTTGCTGACTCCAGACACGTCGGCCTTCCGCTTTCACGCGGTCGAAGTTCCAATCGGGAATCTCTTTTTCCAAGTTGTATCTGGCCTGCTTGATGCTGATAAACGACGTGCCGATCTTGACTCCGACAGCTTCGCCCTGGGTCGTGGGAAACGTCACGTAGCCGCCGATATGGTTGCCGTCTTGTTGCGTGCTGCCGGAGTGAACCTGATCGTCCTCCCATGTGCCGGAAGAGGTGAAGGGCTTGCTGAACTGAATCACGAAGTAGCCTTTGAAGTTGGGCAGCGGCGGCCCCAGCTCGGCGGACATACGGTCGGCGTTGTAGCCTGTGATCTCTTGATTCTTCGGATTGATTTCGACGAAGCCTTTGAACTGCTTGGAACGGCTGGCGGTAACGACGATGTGGGAAGTTTGCGATGCGGGAAACGTGAACTTCAAAAAACCTGCGCGCGTTGTCGCCGTCATCTCCGTCTTGAGCGGTCTGCCCGCGTCATTCATTTGAACGGCATAGTAGTAAGGCGTTGATAGTTCACCTTGATGACGGAAGGGCAATTTGCGCGCGGTCTTCAACTCTCCGGTGGAGGGCATCACGCTCACGTAGCCGTAGTCGCCCATCCAGATCGCGGGCTGATGTGTGCCCAGAAAACCCTGTATCGTCGTATCTTTGTAGTTGTATGAATAGACGCTTATTTTGTTTTCGCGCGTCATCGCCGTCCAGTGCGTCATGCCGAAGGGTGTGGTGACGCCCGGAATCATTCCGCCGTAGTCGTAGACGCTCGCGCCGGTCGTGCCGATCATCGGATTGACGTTATCAATCGGCGCTTGACCAAAAGCATTCAACGTCCCGCCCAAATTAAAAGCGAAACAGATCATGATGAGCGTTGCAATGAACGACGCTGCTTTAGATTTAATAGAAGTTGCCATGATTATATTCACCTGACGCGGCAAGATGGGAGTTGACGAAATTAACTGAACTGACGGGCTAACGAAACTGACGGACGTGCATTAAATCGCACTATCTATCTTTTGTCGAGCAACTCGTGTTGCGCTTTTCAGTAGCTCTCGTTGGAACATCAAACTTCGTTTATCGCTTTTGCTTGCGGCGCGCGGGCGCGCCCGAACGTCCGTCGTAATAGACGCGCGGGAACGCGCCGCCGTAAGCGCGCATCATCTTGAAGAAGACTGCGGTGTTGTCCTGCACGCCTGCGAACTGCATCGCGCCTGTGCCCGTCGCAGTCAACGGAACATCCGCCGCCGTGTGAACGGCATTGGTCGCCGGTTCGATGTCAAGATCGGCGGCGATAGACGATGACTCGCCGTTCTCGACTTGCCCTGTAATCAGCGTGCCTTTCCTCGATGCAGGATCGGCGTCTTCCTCTCCGTCGCGGCGCGGATTGGCGACAACGCGCCCGTTCTTCATGACGGAAGGCGGCAGCGGGCGCGGATTACTGTGCCAATCTTCGTAGCGGTCAGAGCCTGCGCCGAAGCCGACGATTAATTTGCCCGGCGGGTCGGCTTCATCCGGGTAGCCGTCGCCGTTTGCGTCCGTGTAATCCGTGAAGCCGCGATAGGCGCGTGCGGCGTCGCGGCTGCCGCGTGGAATGCGTGGGTCTGGATTGCGCGCGCCGATGAGAGAGAAGCCGCCGGTTTCGTGGTCGGCGGTGACGATGATTAACGTGTCGTTGGTCGGGTCGGCGTCGGAGTTCGTTTGCTCGGCGAAGCGTTTGGCGACGCCGACGGCGCGGTCAAATTCAATCGTCTCCCAGATCGCGCGGTCGGCGTCTTCGGCGTGCGCCTGCTTGTCAATGGATGCACCTTCGATCATCAGGAAGAAACCGCGCGGGCTGGAAGCCGCGAGCGAATCAATGGCGACGCGCGCCATCTCATCGAGCATCGGAACATTCGGGACACGTTCTGCGCCATGACCGAGTTTGTCGAAAGCCGTCGGCATCGTGCTGCGTGCGAATAACCCAAGCACGCGAGCAGGCTTTCGCGCATTGACCGCGCGCAAAGATTCGGCGGAGTCGGCAAACGCATAACCCGATTGACGAAAGCTATTGATGAGATCGCGCGACGTGTTGACGTTTGGATTAGTCGGCGTGCCGCGACGCCCATCTTTGCTATTTTCCTTCTTCGGTTCAAACCACTGTCGGCCTCCGCCCATCAAAACGGTCAGGCCGGTTTGCGCGCGGCGGTCGAAATAATCGTCGGCGATGCGCGTCGAAGCGTTGCGATTGGAAGTGTGAACAGAGAATGCGGCGGGCGTCGCGTCCGTGACGTCGGCGGTCGTGACGAGACCGAGATTAAGCCCGCGCGTGCGATGCAGATACTCGCTGATATTTTCGACGCGCGGGTTATCGAAGAAGCGTTCACTTTCGGGGTCTGTGCGCTTCAAGGCATCGTTGTCGGTGTTGTCCGGGAAGACGCCCTCTTCATTGTTCGCGCCCTTGTTGCCGGTCGCATAGCAGCTTGCGCCCGGCGCGGAATCCGTGACCAGCGCGGAGAGCGACGATGTGGTGACGAATCCCGTCGCCATCATCTCGTCCATCTCCAGCATCCCTTGGCGGTACTTTCCTTCCGTCAAGCCACGCGAAACGATGCGCGCGGCGGTGCGCTGTGCCGTGCCCATGCCGTCGCCGATCAGCAAGATTACGTTTCGCACGCCTGCGCCGTTGCCGCTCCACTCAACAATCTCAAACGAAACTTCGTGCGCCGTTGTGCCCTCCGCCGTCGCGCGTAGTGTGTGGCGTCCGGCTTTCGGGAATGACCACTCCCGCGAAAGAAAAGATGCACCGCCATTCAACGGTGATGCGGGCGTGTGGTCAATGGCTTTGCCCGTTAAATGGCTACGGTTGTTCCATTCGCTGATGTCTCGCCCGTCGAGCGCGACGCGCAACGTGCCGGTCGCATCGGGCGGCGCTTCGGCGCGAATGTCAAACCGCTGGTCAGCGAGAAACATCGCGCCGTCCGGCGGCATGATACGTGGCAAGGCGGCAGACTCCGCAGAGCTTTTCGGCATCGCCGGTTGTGTCGTTTGTCCTTGAACCTTTGCCGCAGGAAACGAGTTTGTTAGTAGTGCCATAAAGGAAAGAATCGCTATCAGGCGGCGAGTGATTCCTTTACGGAATATTTTTCGGCGAGACTCTTCGGTGTTCGGTTTCATGTTTGATATTTTTTTCGGTTGGATTTTAATGCGCACATCTTTACCACGCGAACGATAATGGAAAACGGAAGATAATCATAAGCCATACGACGCTTTTGAGCACCTGTGTTCGTCAAGCGATACTCGCTTCTGCCGTTTCCTCTGTAACTATCTCCGACTACGACGAGATCGTTATCGGCACTTATCGCACATCTCCCCGGCAGGAATTCATCGCAAAGGTATCAGCCGCAACCGGAGCGCAAACCTTACGGCGAACGATGGTATAGTTACCGGCGGCAAAATGAAAAATATGTCGGATGAGTAGTCTCAAACCGGAACCTATCCTGATCGGTAGTGTTCCCGATAAATCTTCGGCTACGACAGGTAGAAGTCGGGCTGGGGCTGGACTACAACTCATGGTGTGGCTCGAAACTTTTTGCAACGCTACTCGAAAATGAACAATCCAGATTTGATTATTCGCAGCCGCCGCGTCGTCACACCGGAGACGATTGCACCCGCTTCAGTGCATATACGCGAGGGCGTCATCGTGGCTCTCGCCGGATGGGATGAAGTGCCCGCGCAAGAAGTGGCGCTCGTGGATGCGGGCGATGCGGTGTTGATGCCGGGGTTAGTGGACACGCACGTTCACGTCAACGAACCGGGACGCACCGAGTGGGAAGGCTTTGCGACGGCGACGAAGGGCGCGGCGGCGGGCGGCGTGACGACGCTTGCCGATATGCCACTCAACAGCATTCCGCCGACGACGACGCAAACAGGATTTGCCAAAAAGCTCGCGGCGGCACGAGGGCAATGCTGGATTGACGTGGCGTTCTGGGGCGGCGTCGTGCCGGGCAACACGCGGGAATTAGCTCCGCTTTTAGACGCAGGTGTGCGCGGCTTCAAATGCTTTTTAGTGCCGTCGGGCGTTGATGAATTTTTGCACATGACGGAAACGTATCTGCGTGAAGCGATGCCGGAGTTGGCCGCGCGCGGATCAATTCTGCTCGTTCACGCCGAAGTCCCCGAACCGATTGAAAACGCCGCCGCGTCGTTAGTCGGCAATGACCCGCGAGCTTATCGAACCTTCCTGCGTTCGCGTCCCCGTGCGGCGGAGAACGAAGCCGTCGCCGTGATGATTCGCCTGTGCCGCGAAACAAAAGCGCGCGTGCATATCGTGCATCATTCTTCCGCCGATGCTTTGCCGTTATTGCGTGCGGCGCGTGCGGAAGGCTTGCCGATCACCGTCGAGACGTGCCCGCATTACCTGACCTTCGCGGCGGAAGAGATTCCCGACGGCGCGACTCATTACAAATGCTGCCCGCCGGTGCGCGAGCGCGAGAACCGCGAGCAACTCTGGGCGGCGCTCAAAGACGGCACGATTGATATGATCGTCTCCGATCATTCGCCCTGCACTCCCGATTTGAAATTGATGGAGACGGGAGATTTTATGCAAGCGTGGGGCGGCATCGCGGGCGTACAATTCGGCCTGCCCGCGATATGGACAGGCGCGCACGCGCGCGGCTTCGGCCTGCGCGAATTAACGCGGTGGATGTCGGAAGCGCCCGCGCAGTTAATCGGTCTGGACAAACGCAAAGGCCGCCTCGCGCCCGGCTACGATGCCGACATCGTCATCTGGCATCCCGAACGAGAGTTCACAGTCACACCCGAAGCCATCCACTTCCGCCACAAGCTCACGCCCTACACCGGCATCAATCTACGCGGCGTCGTCGAAGCCACCTACGTGCGCGGCACAAAAGTCTACGGGCAAGGACAGTTCGCCGCCAACGCCACCGGCACATTGTTGACAGAATAAGGTGGCGTCTTAGCTTGTGTTGCTGACGAGCAGTATTATTCCGATGTGTAAAATCCAATTATGCGGAACGATTCTCGATAACACTGAAGTATTGCATGATATATAGAATCGTTCCGCATAATCAGTAGTTATGCCGCTTCGCCGTGTGATGTAAAATCGTGTGCGGGAATGTATTTAAGATTCGGAAACTTTAGGGAGATACTCTATGAAGAAAATACTTTGGCTTGTGCTTGTTGCTTCCGCGCTGTCCGCCTGCACACAAACAGAAGTTCGCCCAACTGAGCCTAGCGATTCAAGCCTGCAAGCATTCTTGCCTCGGTGGGAAGAGGCTCAGACTCGTTTCATCAATGGTGATCCTACTCTGTTTAAGCAAAATGCCTCGCAAGGCGACGATGCCACGATATTGGGTGCGTTCGGTGGCTATGGTGAAAAGGGCTGGAGTGCGGTAGGCTCGCGTTACGATTGGGCATCGTCCCAATACAAAGACAGCGGAGCCAAGATAAAAGTCGAATATCTTAACATTGGGTTTAGCGGAGATTTAGGTTTCACCGTAGCGATTGAGCGAGAAGAAGTGCGTTTGAGCAATCAGCAGGATTCGACTCAGCGAGCTTTGCGAGTCACGCAAATCTTTAGAAAGGAAGGCGGTGCTTGGAAACTCTTGCACCGTCACGCCGACCCACTTGTCGAAAAGAAAGCACCATCCGCAGCCCCACAGAAATAAGGACTATCGCTCGGAAGTGCTTGCAAATTACGGGCGGCATAACAATTCAATTGACGTGAGGGCGAAACAGCGACCTTGTTATTAAGTTGTCCGTTGAACCTAAAGTTGCGTGTAAGCTTTCGCCTTCGCCTCAGCTCAATCGTTAGGCTGTTAAGTTGACTCTTCTAATCATTAACAGCCTGCCCCACCATCGCACACTACGGGCCTAATGACAGTCGCTCCGACGATCACGGCTGCGACGACCGCAACGCCTATAATTACTAACGCTCGTGTTGAAAGACCGCCGCCTGGCTTCCTTAACTGCATCACGTCGGCGTATGCCAACGTCCGGGTTGCGCCTGTCTTTGCGTCCGTAACGGTAAAAGTCTCTTGCCCGGTTGCGCTGAGATAGCCTTTCAACTTGGTCTTGTCCCGCATCCTGACCTCGACGCGGGCATCGCGGCCAATATTCATTTTCCGGCCATTGGCCCGCACCTTTTCGGCATCAGTATCTTTCCCCGTTTGTGCGCGCGCGGAGCGGAAGCCGAAGGCCGTAAATATTAGTGTTACCGAAAGCACTGTTGCGAAAAATTTTCTAAACAAAACTGATCTCCTTTAATCGAGATTTTCGACACCCCGCTCTTGGCAATTGTTATTCCATTAATGAGATCGCTAGAGATAAAGGGCGACAAAGGCGCACAGCCGCGCCTCGCTCTGAAAGCGACGCAATTATATTCTTTCGATGGTTAGGATATTACTGCGCCGTTGCTGCCATTTAACGATTGAATTGACGTGGGGGCGAAACCGCCGACACGCAACGTCAGGGAAACCAAAGACCCTTTTGAAAGAGTAGCTGTGCGCGCCCTCACGTCCAACTGATTTGTTCGACGGCGGTTTGATATTGACGAAATACCATCATTACAGTTTTGTTAGCTGGCGGCAAAAAAAATTTAATCGCCCTTACTTCAATTCGGCGCGGGTAAATACTTCAAGCATTTGTTCCTCTTTCGGCGGCTGCAAGATGTAGTTCGCTGCAAACTCTTGCGCTTGCGGATAATTCGTTTGCCGAACGCGCTCGGCGGCTTTTGTCAGGTCGTAGGTTGTGTGCCGAAGCTGAATGTCCTCGTCGAGCAACAGCCAATCCGCGCCTGATTCTCCAAACGGCATACCTACGCTTCCTGCATTTACCACTCGAATGCTTCCAACCATTCGGTCAAACTGCATATGCGTATGGCCGCAGACGACTATACTTGCGTCGAGTCCTTCAAAAATTGGCAACAGTCGTTCTTCCGACGTGAGACGGGTAAAAATCTCGTTGTCATCTCGCGGCGTGGCGTGGCAAAACAGCACCGCGCCTAAACCGTCAATTTCGATGCGGAGCGTTTTTGCCCAACCAGCGACGAACTGTTCGTATTCGGGAAAAATTTGCTGTGCCGACCAACACATAATCTCTCGAACCTGTTCCGGGAATCTGACTGCGCTTGTGCCTGTCATCTCTGCCAGCGCGTCAATCTCGCAATTACCTTGAATAAACTGCGCCGGAATATCAAGGTTGAGTAAACACTCAAGCGTTTCGCGGGGCATCGGACCCGGAACGACATCGCCGCCGACCACGATAAGCTCTGCTTCGGCTAGTCGAACTTCTTCGAGAACAGCTTCCAGCGCGGGCAGGTTACCGTGAATGTCATAAATTGCTGCGACACGCATAATAGAAATTCCTCTTAGCCGGAAAATCGGTAGCCGTCGAACGCCCGGCATCACCCGCCGCGCACACACAAGCTACATGAGAGGCGCGCTGAGGGGGTGTCGGGTGCATACCGTTCCTATGCAAAGTCAAGACTCAATTGGCGACACTACTCCGCACCAGGCTCACGGTGTACTTCCACGCTCCTATTCGGGCTTCATTTGTCCCATTTCGTGATTCGGGCGAGGGCTCTCAACAGGTCACACTGTTAGCCGGGCTCTGCTCTGCGTTGGCCCACAACGGCATCCGACCCTCACCCTATCTCCCTCACGCCTCACTGAAGGCGTGAGCATCATACACCGGACGACCGGACTTGTATCATGTCCTGTTAGCTGGCGCGTTCAAGGAAAATCATGCTCCGCGCCAGTTATTCATTTCCTGCTTTGCTTATTTTTACAATGGCTGAAAGGATAGCAATCCCTATAATCAGCAACGGTATGTAAATAGCTTCCGTCGTATATGACCTGAGTGGAGATGATAACCATTGATCGTGTGCAGCCGTAGCTCTCATTGGATCGGGTGGAGAGCCTTGAGCTGCAATCCTAACGACGCACCCGCCCACACCGACTATTGGATATGCTACGATGGCGAGACCGATTGCAGATTTAATAGTGCTCGTCCCTTCTCTAGTAGCTCGCTCCTTTGCTTGGGCATTTCTTTCTCTACGAAGACGCTCTTGCTCAGCAAGGTTTCGAGCTTTCCGCTCTTGTTCTGCACGTTCCCTAGCTGCGCGTTCTTGGTCCGCGCGCTCTTTTGCAATTCGCTGCTGCTCTGCGGCACGCAACTCCGATTCGATGTGTTGCGGTACTTTCGTAAATTGAAAGTAGTCGTTGTACGTCTTCGCATTTGATAATTGCAGTTCTGCCTCTGAGAAAAGCCGCGACATCTTTGATTGTCCGTCGGGCAAAAGGTTAGCGCACCGCGCACTCAAGTTCTCGATGGAGCGTTTAGCTTCCATAGCCTTGCCACGAATCTCCTGCATAAGCCTATCAAGCAGAGACTGTATTTGCGGACGAACTTTATCAAATATCTGAGCGGTTTTAGCCCGCTCGTGATAGCGGGCATCACCTCTGATTGCAGTTTCCAAACTTCTCGTAGCGGTTGTTCCATCACCAAGCATCGCAGCAAAACCGGCGTGCATGTAGAACGCATCATAGAAATTCGGGTTCAATGCGGTAGCTTGGCTCATGTGCGCTAAAGCATCTTTGAAATTATGCTGGATGCTGCAAACAACTCCTGCGAAATATTCTGCTTCGGCTGCTTGGCGAGCATCACGCGGGCGCGCGTATTTTGCTGCCTTTTGGAAATATTCTAATGCTTTGGGTAAATCAATCTGGTGGTAAAGATAAATGTTGCCAATCGAGCGATGTACGGCGAAATCCTGATAGTTCTTGCGCTCTGATTCAAGGAAATCATTGAGAGCTTCTTCGTACCAACCGTTTTGATAAGCATCTTCGGCGCGGAAACGTAATTCTTTGGCTTGGGTATCGAGGGGTGCTTGCAGGGTTCTGAGGATGGAGGCTAATGTGTCACTCTGGACTTCGAGCTTCCAGATAACATCTCCCATCATTAGATTAAAGTCTGCGTTAAGCTGGTCAATACCGTTTGCAAGTCGGTCGAAGCCGAAATCAATGCTATTCGACAATGCACCAAAGCCGCGAGATATATCGCTACTGAGTACATTCAGACCTGAAACTACCTCACCGCTAAGCGCCCCTAAACCTGATTCCAGAGCGGTCTGGTAGTCACGCTGATTAGCTATGCCTACCTTTACAACTTTCTCAAGACCCTTACTCTGTTTTTGGATCGCATTATCAAAACCTTTGACTTGCTCTTGACTGCTAATGTAATCACTCCACGTTTGATAGCCGGTAACGACATCCCAGTATCCCATTGTGAGAATTTCCTTTCAGGAAGAGGTTTATCGAGGGTAGGCAATATATCACTGTTTAGCCAAAAAGAAGCCAGCTAACGCCCGGCATCACCCGCCGCCCGCCGCGAGCGACAACCCCCATCGCAGGGCACAAGGTTGATGAGAGGCACGCTGCGGGCGGGCGGGTGCATGCCGTTGTTGGGCGCGGCGCGAAGAGCTAATCTCTCTTAGCGCTTCATGGTGTAGATTTGTAACGCCAAGACAGCTATTAGCACCAACGTATTTACTGCCAAGAAGATTAATAAAGTTCTCAGGGAATTATCAAATAAAGCAGATGATTCTCTTACACCAGCAGGCGCATCTGGCTGCTGAATCATTGTCGTTTCTGTTTCGTAAGAATAGTCCCACGGCGGCCCAGCAAAATTCCGCACACCCTCTCTTACGCTACGATTAACCACTAGCCGGACAGCTCGTGATATGTATTCTATTAAGCTAATGCTCCCACTCAGTCGCCCCATCCAATCTAGAATAAAAACTACTCCCAACCATTCGATGCTGCCATTAGAAAACTCTATTTCAACCTCCACATTGGCAGACATGGGGAGGGTTTTTCTCAGCCTAGTTTTTATTCGTTCTGCAATATCATCCGCATTTTCGTTCAGAGTGAAAACTGTTTTGCGATCTTCGCCACGATGATTTGGCCCTTCATCCCGCCTGAGAGCACGACCGCGAAATTCGACAATGTAATTGCTTGGCATAATCTCCTCCGTTAAAGTGAGAATACCGATAGCGCCCAACGCTTATTAGATTCCTTCGTGGGCATCATATATTATGTGTCCTCGGGCGTCTAACATTGCATTCAACGCGACACCTCGATAGGCTTCTTTTCATTATTTTTCCTCTGATGTAGATTAGAGGTTATTCGCGCACCGCCGGTTGATTCAGGCGTCAGCAGCTTAAATTAAGACGTTACTTGGAATGACGATAATCGAAGGCCGGCATTCTGAAGTCGCTGACAAGGTGCGTTCAATCTTTTGAGTTTGAACTTTATGATGGATTTCACTGAAGTAATTGATTTGGCTGGCGAGAATCTGGGCGGCACGGTTTTATATGCCAACGATGATTTTTTCGCGCCGAAAGAGAACTTGCTTAAAGCGTGCGCGCCCGTCTTCATCGAAGGCAAGTACACGGACTTGGGCAAGTGGATGGATGGATGGGAAACGCGCCGCCGCCGCTCGCCTCGCTTGGATGAGGATTACGATTGGTGTCTGATACGGCTCGGCGTGCCGGGCGTCGTTCACGGCGTCGTCGTGGACACGAGTTTCTTTCGGGGCAATTTCCCTTCGCATTGTTCGATTGAAGCCTGCGCGGTTGACGGCCAACCGAACATCGAACAACTAATGAGCGCGGCGATTGAGTGGGTTGAGATTCTGCCGCACTCGCCGTTGGAAGGCGACGAGCAGAATCGTTTTACGGTAACTCATGCGCAACGTGTCACACACTTGCGTTTGAAGATTTACCCCGATGGCGGCGTGGCGCGTCTGCGTGTGCATGGCGTCGTCGTGCCGGATTGGGATGCGCTTCGTCGCCGCCGTAGCGAGCTTGATTTGGCGGCGGTGGAACATGGCGGAATGGTGCTGGCGGCGAGCGATATGTTCTTCGGCCACCGGCACAATCTGATTATGCCCGGACGCGCGCAAGATATGAGCGACGGCTGGGAGACCAAGCGGCGCAGAGGCGCGGGGCATGATTGGTGCACCGTCAAACTCGGCGTTGCCGGAACGATCAAGCGCGTCGAAGTGGATACGTGGCGCTTCAAAGGCAATTATCCTGAAAGCTGCATGATTGAAGTAAGCCGCGCCGCAGACGATGCGAACATCGAGTCGCTCATCTGGCGGGAACTTCTGCCGGACACACGGCTTCAAGCGCACACGTTGCACGTCTTCGCCGACGAACTCGCAGACTGCGGAGCGGTGACGCACGCGCGTTTCAATATCTACCCGGACGGCGGCGTGAGCCGTTTGCGTCTCTACGGTAGAATCGCGGAATGAGCGCGAACGAGAAATTCGAGCAGCTAAATCATGCTCCGCGTGAAGCGGCGGAAAAGCGTTTTCTGGATTGCTGCGGTTCGCGCAAGTGGGCGCGCATGATGGCGTTGGCGCGTCCCTTCGTTGATGCCGCCGCGCTGCTTGAGCAAGCAAAGAACATCTGGCAGACTCTCGAACCGCAGGACTGGCTGGAAGCCTTCGCTGCTCATCCCAAGATCGGCGCGCGCCGTGCCGCCCCGCAGCAACCGGCGCAGTCTGCCGAGTGGTCACACACAGAGCAGTCCGGCACGCACGCCGCAACCGACACGGTGCGCGACGCATTAACCGAAGTTAATCGTTTATATGAAGAGAAGTTCGGCTATATCTTCATCGTTTGCGCCACCGGCAAAAGCGCGGAAGAGATGCTCGCCCTGTGCCGCGAGCGTTTGAGTAATGTTGCGGATCAGGAACTGCGCATCGCGGCGGACGAACAACTGAAGATAACGGAAATCAGGTTGCGTAAACTTTTTGAATAAGGCACGCGGTTTTCATTTCGCAGACGGCAAACGCATGAGCGCGATCACGACACACGTTCTGGATATTTCGTCGGGCAGTCCGGCGCGTGGTGTTCCGATCACGTTAGAGCGGCAGACTCCGGCGGCAGTTTGGGAAATCACCGGCAAAGGTGTCACGGACGATGACGGACGCCTGCGCGATCTGCTTGCGCCGGACGCGCGCTTAACGCCGGGCAATTACCGGCTCACGTTTGACACCGGAACTTATTTTGCGCAGCAACGAATCGAAGGGTTTTATCCGCAGGTAGTAGTCGCGTTTATCGTGCGGGATGCAGGCGCGCATTACCATGTTCCGCTGCTGCTGAGTCCGTTCGGTTATTCAACTTATCGCGGGAGCTAAAACGATGTCCGTCCGCTTAGTCCATAATAATTACGGCAAGTCGCGCGTGCGTTTAATGAAGGTGGCGCGTCGTGGCGAACTGCACGAATTACAGGAAGTCATCGTTAAAATCGCGTTCGAGGGCGAGTTCACAGCAGTTCACACCGTCGGCGATAACAGCTCCGTGCTGCCCACCGACACGATGAAGAACACCGTCTATGCGCTGGCACACCAAACGCAGGAAATAGAGGAGATCGAAAGCTTCGCATTGCGTCTGGCCGATTATTTCCTGACGCACAATCCGCCTGTGACGCGCGTCATCATAGAGATTGCCGAACACGCTTGGACGCGCATCGCCTTTAACGGCGATGCGCATCCGCATTCTTTCACTAAGAGCGGCGACGAAAAACGCACGACGATGATTAGCGCGACGCGCGACCTTGCGACAATCGAATCCGGCGTCGAAGATTTAATAGTCTTGAAAACAGCCCACTCGGGATTCGTCGGTTTCGTCATAGATCGCTACACCACTTTGCCGGAAACGACGGACAGAATTCTTGCTACATCCATCAAAGCCAACTGGCGATACGCACGCCCGGACGCCGCGACCGGCGAGGCATGGCGCGGCGTGCGGCAAACGATTCTCGAAACCTTTGCGGATCACGACAGCCTCTCCGTCCAGCACACGCTTTATGCGATGGGCGAAGCGGTGTTGGAAAAGTTCGCGGATGTCGCGGAAATATCTTTCTCGTTGCCGAACATACATTGCCTGCCCGTAGATGTGTCGCGCTTCGGCCTTGAGAACGATAACCGAATTTTCATGCCGACGGATGAACCGCACGGTTTGATCGAAGCGCGTTTGACTCGTTAGCCGCTGACAAAATAATGCGAATTGAAAAAACAGGTTGAGCCGTCATTACTAATTTGCCATGAACACAACACTTTCTCAGGAATCAATGCAGGAAATCACGCGACGCCTTCAATCGTCACACGCCGCGTTTGCGTCTCGTTATCCGGGCGAATCAGGGCGTCGCCAGCCGGTGCATACCGTTTACGGCGGCGCACATCTGTTCAAGTCGGACACCGCGCCACGTCTCGGCGCGCTGGCCTTACGCGCGTTTGAAACTTACGCGCCGGATGCTGCCGCCTTCGCGCAGGCGATTGAATTACCTGACGCGCTGGCTAATACGATTTACGAGCGTGTGCTGGAAAAGCTGACGCGCGAGCCGGTCGAAGATTTTCGCATTGACTTTGAAGACGGCTACGGCACGCGCCCCGATGCGGAAGAGGACGGGCACGCGGTCTCCGCCGCACAGGAAGTCGCCAAAGGCTTCGCGGCGGGCACGCTCCCGCCGTTTCTAGGCATTCGCATCAAAACATTCTCGGAAGAGTTGCACGCGCGCAGCATCCGCACGCTCGATCTGTTTCTGACGACGCTCGTCGAATCAGCGGGCGGACGCCTGCCGGAAAACTTCGTCGTCACGCTGCCGAAAATCGTCGCGCCCGCACAGGTCGCCGCCCTCGCAGACATCTATGATCTGTTGGAGCCGCGCCTGAATCTGTCGGCAAACGCGCTGAAAATGGAGATGATGGTCGAGACTACGCAATCGCTCATCAACGAACGCGGGGAAGCGAACCTCCCGCAGTTGCTTGAGGCCGCGCGCGGGCGTTGCGTGGCGGCGCATTTCGGCACTTACGATTACACTGCGAGTTGCAGCATCACCGCTGCGTATCAGGATATGCTGCATCCCGCCTGCGATTTCGCGCGCCACATGATGCAGGTTTCCTTCGGCGGCACGGGCGTCTGGCTATCGGACGGCGCAACCAATGTTTTGCCCGTCGCGCCGCATCGCGGTGAGCTAACCGCCGAACAAGAAACAGAGAATCGCGTGGTCGTTCATCGCGCTTGGAAACTGCATTACGAACACGTCCGCCATTCGCTTACTAATGCTTTCTATCAAGGCTGGGATTTGCATCCGGCGCAACTGCCGACGCGCTACGCAGCCGTTTACACTTTCTTTCTCGAAGGTCTGGCGGCGGCTTCCGAGCGTCTGCGAAATTTCGTCGCAAAGGCGGCGCAGGCAACGCTGGTCGGCGATGTCTTCGACGACGCGGCTACCGGGCAGGGGTTGCTCAATTATTTCCTGCGTGCGATTAACTGCGGCGCTCTGACCGAACAGGAGGCGCAGAAGTTGACCAGCCTCTCGCTGGAAGAATTGCGCTCCGGGTCGTTTACGAGAATTTTGCAGAACCGCCAAAAATAGGTAAGCCCGAATGTTGAGAAGGAAGTGAAAGAGAGCGAATAGCACTGACCTGAAGAGAGAGGATGTAGCCGTAGCTTTCAACGGAATACGCCACAGAGATTCTTACTTCGTCAGCCTTGAGATTATAGATTAGAATGTTTTCACTCATCACCTGATACCTATATTACATTGACTTGTTAGACGGCAGAGGCAAACAACCTGATCTCTGCGCTATCATCGGAGAGTTTAAGCATTCTTTCAAACCTGAATCCCAACTTTTCCAGCAGCTTGGCTGAATCATAATTATCTGGAGTTGTGATAGCCACAATACGATTTAAGCCGAAAGTTCTTTTCCCGTATGCCATCACCGCAGCGGCAGACTCGTAGGCATATCCTTTCCCCCAGAATTTAGGAAGAAAGGCGAATCCAATATCCACATCCTCCAAGGAATCTCTTTTTATCAAGCCGCAAATCCCAATGGGGACGCCCTCATTCTTTAGCTCGGTCAAATACAGCCCGAAGCCGAGACGCTCGTACATCGCCACCGGACTCTGCAAAATATAGTTACGCGCATCATCAAGAGTTCGCACACCTTTATCGCCGATAAACCGCAACCACGCGGGATCATTCAAGAGTTCGAGAATAAACTCGCCATCTTCGACCGTCAGCCGACGTAGAATTAACCGCTCTGTTTCAAGAACTTTCATAGCCATAGTGCCTTGTTGATTTAACCTCTAACGCTTTCAATGATTTGCCGTGCGGCGGCGCGAGCTATGGCTTTCTCGCAAAGATGTACGCGCGCCGACTTTGATATTCCACTGTCTCTGGATACGGGTCTCTTTCTATCGCTTCCTCTAACGCAAAGCCCGCCGTCCTGAGATAGCCTTTCACCTCTTCGGTTTCAAAAAAGAAAAAGTCTAAAGACACTTCTTTGCCCAACATCTCATCGAGATGCTTGATGCCTTGCCCGATATGAAAAGCGAGCAACAGCACACCGTTCGGACACAGCACGCGCCTTAACTCCCGCAGAGCTTGAACGACTGACGGGCGCGGCAAATTAACGATGGCATAAAAAGCGGCGATGCCCCCGTAGGAATTATCCGCAACATCGGCGAGAGCCAACATATCTCCCTGTTGAAAAGATATATCCGGGTTCAAACTTTGCGCTTGCCGCACCATCTCCGGCGACAAATCAACGCCGCAAACCTTCCTTCCATGAGCGTGTAAATAGCTGGCTATCTGTCCGGGGCCACAGCCCATATCACAGATGACTCCCATGCTGCCCACCTTTTCCGCCAACCAGTCCAACATCTTCCGGTCAAACGGCTTCCCATCCAATTCATCACGAAACTGCCCGGCGTAGTTTTCCGCCACACGGTCATAACTGCTTTGCAAATCTTCGCTCATTAGCTCCGTCTCTTTCCTCGATTATTACCTGTGAGCGCAGGGCGTAGCCGCCCAACCTCTATCAGGCAGCCAGTAATATTCTATGCGACTCATTTCTTCCTATTGTGTTCACGTTCTCCGGCGGGCGTTTTCTCGATTGAATTTAAATATTTTCACTCGTCACATTGTCCTGTTACTATCAAGCAAGCTGTCTAACGCCAGGCATCACCCGCGCCCCTGAGCAACGTGCATGAAAAACTTCGTGATGGGGCGTCGGGTGCATGCCGTTGTTATGCTGCCCGCTATTAGGAATCACCCATAACTTTCTTGATAAGCTCGTATAAATCAGTAGGAGATGCCGTGACTTCATAGCCACCCGCTTCTAATACCTCATGCCGATTTCTCGCGGCATAGTTAGCGGAACTATACACAATTACAGGTAAACTGAGCCCTGCGTTATCAATAGCTTTTATAAGCTTGAGACCTGCTTTGGCACGATACTCTCCTTCCTCCTTTCTTCCCATGTCGGAAATTATTAGGCCGAATCTCTGTTTACCTCCCGTGAGGATATTCATAGCTTCTGTGGTTGACACTGCTTGTGTAATCTCAAAGCCATCATCTCTAAGCTTCGCAATTTCGTAAGCGTTATTTGATGGCACATCGTCCACCCAAAGGATACGTTTGGGACGCTGATCATTGTCAGCCACCTGCACACTTTCAGGCGTGATTTCGGCTGACGCTGGAACACTCTCTTGGAGAGTACCAATCTTTTCCTGCAAATCTTGTATTTGTTTTCTCAGTTGGTCTGAAGCCTCTTGAACTGAAAGTTTCATGCCTCCGAGCTCAACAGAGAAGCCCCTCGCTTCCATAATGTTCTTCAGAGCTGGATATAATTTCCATAAAACGATTGCCGCAAGGGCAGGCCACGCAATTTTACTCAACGCGTCAACAAGCTTAATAAAGATTTCCATGTAAGATTCCTCCGCAGTAGAGAAGCAGCATAACGCCGGGATAGGCGGCCGCGAGCGAGAAGCGTCCAACATCATTTGCAAAGACGATGATGAAAGTCCTGCTATCTAGCGGTTGGCTTGAGCGAGCTGTCGGGCGGGGCTTTAGGCTGCGATGTCCACGTATGAAGAATAACTGCTCGGCTCCGGGATTTCGTAGCCTTCTTCCCGTAAGCCCTCAAGATGAAATTCAATCGCTTCCTGAATGTTTCGCTCAACCTCTTCTTTGGTTTTTCCGGTGGAGCCGCATCCCGGCACATCAGGTGAAAATGCCGAATAGCCTGTTTCCGTTTCTTCGACGATGATGAGATATTTCTTCATGGCTTCAGACCTGCCTGCTTGAGAATATTGTTCGACGTGCCCGGAGCAACCGTCTCGCCCGGATTACCCGGCACGGTGACTAAACCCGGCTTCGTCGGATGCTTATACTGATGGTGGCTACCTTTAGTTCTTATCCAGTGCCATCCATCTTTCTCAATCAACTTAACGATGTCGCGTACCTTCACGGAATAACAATAATTCTTCCGTTCAAAACGGTCAACATCGGCTACACCCAGCAACTAGTAGATAGCCGGTAGTGCTCTGTATCGCTCATTTCTTTCTATCGTGTTCACGTTCCTCGACGGGCGTTTTCTCGTCTGAAGCGGCGGGCGAGGCCGTTGCCGCAGAGGGGCTGAGGGGAGCGGCGGAGGCGTAGCCGGTTGCGGCCTGCGCTTCGGCGGACGCGCGATGCGTGTCTGCTTCGGGGGAAGAATTTTGTCCCGAAGTGGAATGCGCGGTCGGGTCTGTGCGTCCGATCAATTTTGCTTTGCGTGATGCGGAAGGCTGTGGCCGTGCGGCGTGGGCAGCGAGAAAGAGGGCGTTCTTTTCGGTCTGTGTTTCGCTGACGGGCGCGCCGCCGATGGAGGGCGCGCGGTGCGGCGTGGCGTGTGTTTCAGATGATGCGGATTTGTCCGGGCGTTCGTAGGCGGGGAGCGTGCCGCCTGCTGCGCGCAGGATGGCGGCGAGTTCTTTTTCGACGTAGCGCGATTGCTTTTCGGGATCGCGTAGGTGGCCGAGCGGCGCGCCCGTGTAGAGCGTGCCGCACGTCTGGCATTTGTAGAGCACGTCCTGCCCGCGCAAGTGCGTCTTCGCGTCCTCGCCGCCGGTGCGCAGTTGTTTCAGGAAACCGTGACACGGCTTGTTCTTCGCGTTGCGCTCGTTGCACACGGTCTGCGCGTTGGCGATTCTTTTCGGCGCGTTCGGCTGGGATAACGGCGATTGTTCGATGGGTACGGTTTGTGTTGTTGCCGTTGCCGCAAGCTGCTCGCCGTTTTCCTGCGCGAAGCCCGCGCCGCTTTCGTTTGTCTCTATATCATCATTGGACATAAGCGATATTGTTATCGCGCGTTTGCGATACGCGCGGAAGCCTCTGGAGCGCATCTTACAGAGCGACGCGATGGCGGGTCAATCAAACAATTTACGGTGCTGGAAATATTCGGTACTGATGTTTTGAAATAGACTCGATGTTTGAAATAAACGCGGCGAACGGTTATCGCGTGATGATTCGATGAAAGGTTTTGTTGTAAGCTACGCGGCATATGTTGAAACGCCTGATCGGGTTTGTGTGGCGCGCCGCGCCGAAGCGTCTGAAACGCGGCGGCGTGTGGCTCGTCGAGCCGCGCTTTATGGTGACCGCCGGAATGGTTGTGATAGACGATGCGGGGCGCGTGTTGTTGCTCAAGCACGTCTTTCGCAGAGGCAGCGGGTGGGGAATTCCTGGCGGCTTTCTCGAAAAGCGGGAGCAGCCGGAAGAGGCCGTGCGGCGCGAGTTGCACGAGGAAGCGGGATTGGAAGTTGATCGCCTCGAACTCATCACGGCGCGCACACTCAAGCGTCCGCAGCAGGTCGAATTGTTGTATCGTTGCCGCGTCTGCGCGGGAAGTCGTGCGGAGGCGCGGAGCCTTGAGATAAAGGCGGCGGCGTGGTTTGCGCCCGACGATTTGCCGCCGGAGTTGGGGCGCGACCAGCGTCGTTTGATTGAACGCGCGCTCGCGTCGGATGCGCGCCGGTAGAGCTAAAAAAGCAGTAGTGGTATGCTACCCGGCGTTTCTTATCACACACAACAATTGTTGGGGAGATAACTCGTATGTCGTTGATTCCATCGCCGGACGAAGTGATGCGGATTCTACAGCGCACGGGCGCATACCGCGAAGGCCATTTCATTTATCCTTCGGGGAAACACACGCCGCACTATTTTCAAATGCCGCTCGCCTTTCGCTTCTACGATACGGCGCGCGTGCTGGCGGTCGCCCTCTCGCGTAAGTTTCGTATTGATAAAGGAACATCGAGCCATCTGCCGAAAGTTGCGATCATCAGTCCAAGCTCCGGCGGCATCCCGGTCGCTTTCGGCGTCCGCGAAGCCTTGAGCGCCGAACAGATTTACTGGGCGGAGCGCGAAGAAGGCAAGCGTATGTTTCGCCAGTACGTCAACCAAGTCGAAATGAATCCGTGCATTATCGTTGACGACATCATTCGCAGCGGCAGAGCGATTCAAGAGACGGTCGAACTGGTTAAAGAACTCGGTGCGGAGATTATCGGCTGCGGCACAATCGTGCGCTTCACCTCCGCGCCCGACAACATCAACGGCATCCCGATCAAGTCCTTGATAGATTTCGAGTCGAAAGCTTACGAGAACGGCGAGCAGTGCGACGAATGCACAAAGGATTCTCCGACCGAGCACGTGAGGTTTTGAAAAGTAATCAGTAGTCAGTAATCAGTAAAGACAAAAACGCTTTTGCTTAAAACTGACTACTGATTACTGACTACTTTTGATTTACATTTCGTGGCGATTGGCGAGGGCTTTGTCCATCGTTACTTCGTCAACGTATTCGAGGTCGGAGCCGACGGGCATTCCCATTGCGATGCGTGTGACGCGCACGCCCAGAGGTTTCAGCAAACGGCTGATATAATTGGCCGTCGCTTCGCCTTCCGTATTCGGGTTGGTCGCAAGAATTATTTCGCTCACCTCTATGCCGTCGTTGTTCTCAGGTTTTAAGCGCGGCAGCAAATTCGCCAAATGAAGATCGTCGGGGCCGATGCCGCGAATCGGCGAGAGGCTGCCGTGCAGTATGTGGTAAAGCCCTTTGTAGCTGCGCGTCTTTTCCACCGCCACCAAATTAAAAGGTTCTTCGATGATGCAGATCATCGAGCGATCACGCGCGGGCGACGTACAATAGCGGCACGGGTCAACGTCCGTCAGGTTGTTGCAAACGGAACACTGCGTGATGCGCCGTTTCACTTCCTGCATCGCGGCGGCAAAGCGTTCGACATCCGCCTCACTCGTGCGCAGGATATGAAACGCCAACCGCTGCGCAGTCTTGTGACCGATTCCCGGCAAGCGCTTAAATTCATCAATTAACTTGGTAACAGGTTCGGCGTAATCAAGCATAGAAATAGTTTTCAGTTTTCAGTAATCAGTGTTCAGCAAAACAGGCTTCAGAGTTTTAACTGAATACTGATTACTGTTCGCTCGCTAAAGCAGTCCACCGAGTCCGGGCGGGAGCATACCGCCGAGCTTGCCTTGCATCGCTTCGTCAACTTTGCGGTTGGCTTCGTTGATGGCGGCAAGAATCATGTCTTGCAGCATTTCAACGTCGCCTTCCTTGACGGCTTCGGGGTCAATCTTGATGGCTTCTATGTCTTTGTTGCCCTTCATCTGCACGGTGACGACGCCGCCGCCCGCAGACGCTTCGATGTGAAGCTCTTCCATCTCCTTCTGCATCTTTTCCTGCATCTGTTGGGCTTGCTTCATCATCTGTTGAATGTTCATCCCGCCGGGAAATTTCATCTCGAAAATACCTCGCTTCGCGTGTTATTGGAATGTGTTGTAGAATCCGTTTTCCGTATCAACATCCTAGCCGTCATCCGCCCTGAATGCAACGCCCGACGAAAAGATGAAACGCTACGTCATCAAACGCCCCGATGCGCCGCACGCCGAGCGGTTTGCGCGCTACAAGGCCGAGCTAAACGAAGAACAGTTTGCCGTCGCAACCGCTGCGAAGGGCGCGTCGCTCGTCGTCGCGGGCGCGGGTTCGGGCAAGACACGTGCGATAACTTACCGCGTCGCGTTTCTCATAGAGCAGGGCGTTTCGCCTTCGCGCATTATGCTGGCGACGTTCACGAACCGTGCGGCGCGCGAGATGCTGCGGCGCGTCGAACAGCTCGCGGGCGGCGTTGACGTGCGCCGCGTCTGGGGCGGAACTTTTCATCGCATCGCAAATTTGATCTTGCGCCGCCACGCCGCCTCTATCGGTTTTGAATCCAATTACACGATCCTTGATTCGGAAGACACGCGCGATTTCCTCTCTGTCTGCGTTGACGAAGCAGGCATTGACACGAAGGCGCGCCGCTTTCCCAAAGCCGAAGTCTTGCAGGACATCATCAGCTTCGCCAACAACACGGATCAATCTATCGCCGACGTTATCCCGCGCCGCTATCCGCACTTCGAGCCTTTAGCGCAACAGATAGCCCGCATTGACGCGCTCTACATGGAACGCAAACGCGAACGCAACGTGATGGACTACGACGATCTCTTGCTTAATTGGAAGCGATTGCTTCTTGAGAAGAAAGAGATCGCGGATTTATACGCGGATCAGTTCGAGCATATTCTGGTTGACGAGTATCAGGACACGAACAAATTACAGGCGGAGATCGTTGACCTGCTCGCCGTGAAGCATCGCAACGTAACGGTTGTCGGCGATGACGCGCAGAGCATCTTCGCGTGGCGCGGCGCGGAGTTTACGAACATCTATCAATTCCCAGAGCGGTACCCGGAAGCGCGCATTTACCGGCTTGAAACGAACTATCGCTCGACGCCGGAAATCCTCGCGCTCGCCAATGTCTCCATCGCTTGCAACCTGAAACAGTTTCCGAAAACCTTGCGCGCCGTGCGCCCGTCAACCGGCGTGCAACCCGCGCTTGTGCCCGCGCGCGACGCCGATCAGCAGGCCGCCTTCATCGCCGCGCGCATACTCGAACTACGCGACGAAGGCACGCCGCTCGAAGATATCGCCGTGCTTTACCGCTCACATTATCATTCGCTCGAATTGCAACTCGAATTAACACGGCGCGGCATTCCGTATCGCATACGCAGCGGCGTGCGCTTCTTCGAGCAGGCGCACGTCAAAGATGTCGTCTCTTATTTGCGCATCATCACCAACCCACGCGACGAACTCGCATGGAAGCGCGTGCTGCGCTTTGTGCCGCAAATCGGCGTCGCCACCGCGAACAGAATCTGGGAACGTCTCGCTTACGCAAGCGATCCGTTCGCCCTTGTCCGTCGCGCAGACTTCGACGCCGCGCCGCGCAGAGGCAACGGCTGGACGCAATTTCTCGAACTGCTCGAATCGCTCGTCAGCGATGAGACGCGCAATCAGCCCGCCAAGCAGATCGAAACGATTCTCGCGCGCGGCTATGAAGCGCATCTCGCTGCGACATACGAGAACGCCGACGCCCGCCTTGAAGATTTGCGGCAGCTTGCGCGTTACAGCGCACGCTACAATTCAACCGAAGAATTTTTAGCCGAACTCGCTTTGCTCGCCACCGAACGCTTCGGCGCGCCGCAACCGCTCGCGGGCGAAGATGTGGTGATGGGCGGCGACGAAGACGAACTCTTGACGCTCACCTCCGTTCATCAAGCGAAGGGGTTGGAATGGCGCGCGGTCTTCATTATCTGGGCGGCAGATGGGAAATTTCCAAGCCCGCGCTCCTTGCGCGACAGCGAAGGCGAAGAGGAAGAACGCCGCTTGTGGTACGTCGCGCTGACACGCGCCAAAGATGAACTGTATCTCTCGTACCCCTTGATCGTCACAGACTATAATCGCCAGACGGTCGTGCAAAAGCCTTCGCGCTTCGTCACCGAAGTGCCGCCCGAACTCTACGACATCTGGAGTCTGGAAGAAGAGAACGCAAGCGCGCTCAATGCCGCGCCGGAAGCGGAGCCGCAGGGTTATATCAATTAAAGTCAGACATAGCGGAAAACTTATCGTGAACGATCACGCCGATTCAAAGAACAAAACGGAACGCACGCTCGCGGCGGAGATAAAGCTTTACTACAATCTTGAGTTGCCGCGCGAAACCGCGACGCCGTGTCCACTTCTCATCGCGTTGCATGGCTACGGCGATAACAAAACGTGGATGATGCGCGAAGCGAGACAGCTTGTGCCGCAAGGCTTCGCTGTCGCCGCGCTGCAAGGCTTTCACCAGCACTTGAAGCCCGTGAAACGTGAGGGCGCGCCGCTGCGTTACGGCTTCGGCTGGCTGACGAATTTTCACGCTGAAGAATCCGTCGCGCTGCATCATCGCGCGCTGCTGGATTTAATCGAAACGCTCGCCCATGAAGTCAGCATCGCCCGCGATCAAGTCTTTCTGCTCGGCTTTTCGCAATCGGTCGCGCTCAATTATCGCTTCGTCTTTACGCACACCGACGTTGTGCGCGGCGTCATCGGCGTTTGCGGCGGATTGCCGGGTGATTGGGAAACAAGCGAAGTTTACGCGCCGTCGAAAACTTCCGTGCTTCATTTGTGCGGCGCACGCGATGAGTTTTATCCGCCCGCGCGCGTCGAAGAATACGCCGCGCAACTGCGCCGCCGCGCGTCTGACATGGAAATGCGAAGCTACGACGCAGGACATGAAATTGTGCCTGCGATGCGCGCGGACGTTTACGAATGGTTGCGCACGCGCGTGCCAGCTTGATTGCAGGGCTTCACAGTGGATATAGTCAATCTCTTCCGGCAACTTTTGTTCGAACGCTACAAAGGAGACCGCCCACGTTATGACGCGCCTATTCAACTACGCCGCGCTCGTCTTTGCTTCCATCGCTCTGTTAGGTTCGCATGGCTGCGCGACGGTTCACGCGCCCGGTGGAGCAAGCGGCGACACGGAAAAGAGCGTGCATGATGTGCTCGATGCGCAGGTCGCGGCATGGAATCGCGGCGACATAGAAGCGTTCATGAGCGGCTACGAGCAATCGAATGAAACCACTTTCATCTCCGGCGACAACGTGACGCGCGGCTGGCAAACAGTCCTTGATCGCTACAAAAAGAATTACGACTCGCGCGACAAAATGGGCACGCTCGTTTTCGCAGACCTCGAGATAAAACCGCTCAGCGAATTCTACGCCGTCGCCAACGGGCGCTGGCAATTAACGCGCGTCGCCGATACGCCGCACGGACGTTTTACGCTTATCTTCCGGCGCACCGCCGCAGGCTGGCGCATCGTCCATGATCACACATCGTCCGCTTCATCTTGAATTCTAAAATAGGAGACCCTCGTATGCGAAAACTACAAAGCGCGCTTCTGGCCTGCTCGCTCATCCTGCTCTCGTTTCCGTTTGCCGCCGCACAGTCGCCGCCCAACGCGACGCGCGAGCCTTACGCGATTGATCGTTATTTGAATATTCGCAACGCTTCATCGCCCGCGCTCTCGCCGAAAGGCGACCGCCTTGCGTTTCTGACCAATATCACGGGCACGCCGCAGGTGTGGATGGTGGACGCGCGCGGCGGTTGGCCTGAACAGTTGACCTTTTATACAGACCGCGTTGATTTCGTCGAATGGTCGCCCGACGGCGCACATTTGATTTTCGGCAAGGCCGTCGGCGGCAACGAAAACGCGCAGCTTTACCTGCTCACGCCGGATGGTTCTTCCGTCAAAGCACTGACGGACGCGCCGAAGATTCGCCATAACTTCGGCGCGTGGTCACACGACGGCAAGCGCATCAGCTATGGCTCGAACAAACGCGATCCGAACTTCTTCGATGTTTACACGATGGACGTTGCAACGGGACGCGAGGAGTTGGTTTATCAACAGAATGGCTCGAACCAGCCCGTCGCGTGGTCTTTCGACGATGGCCGGATTGTCGTTTCGCACGAAAGCGATCAATTGAGTTTGGATAACGATCTGTATCTCGTTGACCTTGCGACGAAGCAGGCGACGCCTTTGACGCCGCATGAAGGTGCGGCGCAATTCGGCAGCGTCCGTTTCACACGCGACGGACGCGCGCTGCTTTTAGCGACGAACAACAACCGCGAATTCTATTCGCTGGCACGGATGGATTTGCAGAACAAAAAGATAGAAATCGTTGACGAGACGCCGCATGACCTGGCGGGAGCGGCGATCTCCGACGATGGCTCATGGTTGGCTTACACGATCAACCGCGACGGCTTCAGCGAACTCTACGTGCGGAAAGTCGACGCGAGCGGCAAACTGAATGCGAAGCCCGCGCCCGTCACGTTACCCGGCAAAGGCGTCGCCGGAGGATTGGAGTTTTCAAAGGACAACCGCAAACTCGCCTTCGTCTTCAACGGCGCGCGTTACAACTCGGATGTGTGGCTCTACGACACTGCGGCGCGTTCCATCGCGCAGGTCACACACAGCTCGCGCGCGGGCATCCCGCAATCTTCGTTCATCGAACCGGAATTGATTCGCTACAAAAGCTTCGACGGGCGCGAGATTCCGGCGTGGTATTACAGGCCGCAAGATACAACTTTTTTAAAGAACGGCAATAAAATGACGGGTATAGTTAGCGGAAAGAATAATCTGCCTGTCATCGTCAGCGTGCATGGCGGCCCGGAAGGTCAGGAGGCGGCGACGTTCAACGGGTCGTATCAATATTTTCTGCAACGTGGCTACGCCATTCTCGCGCCGAACGTGCGCGGCTCGACGGGCTACGGCAAGACGTTCACGCATCTGGATGACGTGCGCAAGCGCGAGGATTCGGTGAAGGATTTGGCGGCGGCGGTCGAGTGGCTGAAAACAACGGGCGGCGCAGACCCGAAACGCATCGCCGTGATGGGCGGCTCTTACGGCGGCTATATGACGCTCGCCGCGATCACGCTTTATCCAGACCTCTGGGCGGCGGCCGTCGAGATGTTCGGCATCGCCAACTTCGAGACGAATCTCACAAACACTTCCGGCTATCGTCGCAAGCAGCGCGAAAGAGAGTACGGCACGCTTGCGGGGGATCTGGATTTCCTGAAATCAATCTCGCCGATCTACAAGGTTGACCGCATACGCTCGCCGCTGCTGGTCTTTCAGGGACGCAACGATCCGCGCGTGCCTTATACGGAGGCCGAGCAAATCGTCAAAGCCCTGCGTGATAGAAATGCGCCCGTCGAATACACGCTCTTCCCGGATGAAGGGCACGGCTTCGTTAAGCTGCCGAACCGCATCGTCGTTTACTCGAAGGTCGCGGATTTCCTCGACCGCTATATGAAGCAAACGCCGTAACGCGAACGCACGCGAAGTGGAAAACTTGCCATGCTTATTTCCACAATATATCCGGCAAAAAAGATGCTTGACGCACAAGCGGTTGTCGTTTATTATTTTTGTAACACTGGAAAGGAGGTGATCGTAAAAAGTATGAGTTCTTATCACAGTGAGGTGGCTGCGGCCTGACCTCTGGACTGATCATCCGAATTTGTTAGGATTACAGTCCGTCTCGTCAGTCTGTCAGATGCGTCTCTTAAAGATCGCAGGCAGATTCGGCACAGGAGGCCAATCCAAACAGTTCACCGTTAACGCCGCTCACGAGCAAATCGTGGGCGGCGTTTCTCTTTTTACTCCCCATGAGCGTGCGTCTCTTTGACTGGTATTGTGTCAGGCTGACTGACACAATGTCTGACTGACTGACAGCATCGCTCCGGCAAAATCTTCCGGTCTCACATCTTTGCGCTGTTTTCTTCAGCAATTCAGTCAAGTAAGCTCGCTTTGCTGCCCGCGCCGCAGGTGGCATGAGGCTTGCAATATGCGGTGCGGGGGAAGTGTCTTTCCAGTAATCCAACATCCTTAGTTCAGTCTGCCTCCTGAATGAACCTTAAAGGGAAGGTTGCCAGATATTCTTTCCTCGTAACTCGAATGACATCCGCTTTGCGGCTTTGATTATGCAGCCGCACGCGTTCACCACTTTGGCGCGGTAACGGGCGATGACACGTCTCATATAGAATAGCCACTCCTTACCTCTTATGCGGAGAGATGAACAGGCTTGCGCCTTTCCGTGTTCCCACCGTCAAGCCGGTAACTTCAGTCATCACCGAGAGTCGCATATGTCATCGTCGTTTACCTCAATCGAACCGGGACGCATCTTGCAGCAGATACTTCCCCCCAACGGCGCGCCGGAAGAGCGCGCGGACGTTCACGCACTGACCGGCGAGCATGAGGCGGAAGTTTTTGCGTTTCTTGCAGTGCGCCCTATTCATACCGTTTTCATGGCCGGGATGATCCGCGATAATGGACTTGTCAGCCCGCTCAATCGCGGCTCGTTTTACGCTTACCGCGATGCGGCAGGCCAGCTCGAAGGCGTCGCTTTGATCGGCCACGCGACGCTTATCGAAGCGCACTCCGATGCGGCGCTCGATGCTCTCGCACTTGTCGCGCGAAACCATCTGAATATACATTTGCTGAGAGGCGAGCCGCCGCCGATGGAGCGCGTCATGAATTGCTTTGCGCAGATCGGCCGCGCGCCGCGCCGCATCTGCCGCGAGTTGTTGCTTGAACAACTTTCTCCCGTCTCCGGCGTTCAGCCGGTTGCCGGTTTGCGTTTAGCCACCGTCGCCGATCTTGAGCCTATTATTGAAGTAGTCGCGGCGATGGTTTGCGCGGAGAACGGCGTCAATCCGCTGGAGAGAGACCCCGCAGGCTTTCGCCAGCGCGCATTGCGGCGCATCGCTCTCGGACGCGAATGGGTATTGACGAATAACGGACGCTTGATTTTCAAAGCCGACGTTATCTCCGACACCCCGGAAGTCGTGTTCCTCGAAGGCGTCTACGTTCACCCCGAAGAACGCGGTAAGGGTTACGCATGGCGTTGCCTGTCGCAACTGGCAAGCATTCTTTTATCGCGCACAGTTTCACTCTGCCTCTTCGTTAACGAAGAGAACACGAAGGCGCAGGCCTTGTACCGGAAAGTCGGGTACGAAGTGCGTAGTAGTTATCAAACAATTTACCTGCCCAAATAATCCATACACGAGGCTAAAAAGCGTGGCCGCCACAGCAGCATTCACCGACAAGCAGAAATATACTTTTCCGTTTCAATGGCTAATCATCGCCATTGGCGCGGCGATTTCGCTTTTCTCCGTCTACCACCTGCCGTTAGCCCAGATTGATGTGCGCTTTTTGCTGCTGGCCGCGATGACGGTCGTCATCAGTTCGCGCGTGGGAATTAAAGTGCCGCGCATCAACTCGGACGTCAGCATCTCCGACACTTTTATTTTCGTCGCCATTCTGCTTTATAACAGCCATATCGCCATCCTGCTGGCGGCGGCGGAAGGCCTCTGCTCCGGCGTGCGGATCAGCAAAAAGCCGCGCACTGTTTTATTCAACTCGGCGGTGTCAACCTGCGCGACGGCCGTCACCGTGCAGACGCTGAATCTTGCCTTCGGCAGTCCGGCGGGAATCCTTCATCATAGTTTTTCGATTATCATTATCGCCGTTTGCGCGATGGCACTGGTGCATTACTTCTCATATACGAGCATCATCGTCACGGCGATGTCGTGCAAG
Organism: Pyrinomonadaceae bacterium; assembly: GCA_046262295.1. Classification (GTDB taxonomy): domain Bacteria; phylum Acidobacteriota; class Blastocatellia; order Pyrinomonadales; family Pyrinomonadaceae; genus JBHENC01. The sequence goes on from JBHENC010000002.1 coordinate 310,561, forward strand.
GAGAATCAACCGTTCTGGCAGATGTGGAGCCGGAATTTCCTCTGGGTGTCGGTGACGCATTTCGTCGGCGCGATGGCGGCCGCAATTATCGCTGGCGGCATCAACGTCGTCGGCTTCTACGCCGTCCTCGTCGTTATCCCGATTATTTCGATTCTCTATTTCACCTACTACAAATATCTTGAAGACATTCGCGCAGCGGCTGCGCAAGCCGAGCACTCCGAACGCGCCCGCGCCGAACTCGAACGCGCCCGCGCCGAACAAGCCGAACGCCATGTCGAAGAACTCTCGCGCTATATCGCCGAACAGGAACGCATCGGCCGCGAGCTTGAAGAAAGCCGTGAACACTTTCGCCACGCCGCGTTTCATGACACGCTGACGAACTTGCCGAACCGCGCGCTGCTCACCGAACATTTGAAGCGTTCGATTGAGAGCGCCAAGCAAAGTGATAACCATTTATTCGCACTGTTGTTTCTCGACCTTGATCGTTTCAAAAACATCAATGATAGTCTCGGACACGTCGCGGGCGATCAACTGCTGATCTCGATTGCGCGCCGTCTCGAAGGCTGCCTGCGTCCGGCGGACACGGTGGCGCGGCTCGGCGGCGACGAGTTCGCAATTTTGCTTAACGGGCTGGACGATTATAGCGATGCCGTTCGCGTCGCCGAACGCGCTCAACAGGAATTATCGCGCCCCTTGACTCTCAATGGACACGAAGTCTATACGACGGCGAGCATCGGCATTACCATCAACGCGATCGGCTACGACGACCCGGAAAGTATTCTACGTGACGCCGACACAGCGATGTACCGCGCGAAAGAGAACGGCAAAGCGCGCCATGAAATGTTCGACCAGTTAATGCACGCCCGCGCCGTCTCGCGCCTGCAATTGGAGAACGATCTGCGCCGCGCACTCGAACGGCAGGAATTCCGCGTTTACTATCAGCCGATTATCGCGCTGGAAACGAACGGAATCGCGGGCTTCGAGGCGCTTGTTCGCTGGGAACATCCGGTGCGCGGCTTTATCGCGCCGATTGAGTTTATTTCCGTCGCGGAAGAGACCGGCTTGATTACCGCACTGGGCGAGTGGGTGTTGCGCGAAGCGTGTCGCCAGACGCGCGAGTGGCAAACGCGCGTGCCCGGCTGCGGCGCGCTCTCCATCAGCGTCAATCTCTCCGGCAAGCAATTCGCGCAACCCGACTTGATCGAAAAGACTAAAGCCATCCTTTATGAAACGAAGCTCGATCCATGCGCTCTAAAATTAGAGATTACGGAATCAGTCGTGATGGAAAACGCGGAAATCGCCAGCACGATGTTGACCCAACTGCGCGCGCTCGGCGCAGAATTGAGCATTGACGATTTCGGCACAGGCTATTCGTCGCTCAGCTACCTGCATCGCTTTCCGGTCAATACGCTGAAGATAGACCGCTCGTTTATTTCAAGAATGGGCGAGGAGGGCGAGAACACAGAGATCGTTCGCACGATCCTCACGCTCGCCAGCAATCTGGGCATGGATGTTGTCGCCGAAGGCATCGAAACAACGAGCCATCTCACGCAACTCAAAGAGATGAAGTGCGAATACGGGCAGGGCTACCTGTTCTCCAAACCGGTGAGTGCCGCCAACGCGGAAATATTCTTGCGCGCAGCCAAGCGCGCGGAGGCTTCCATCCTCGAAGAAGAAGCCGCATTCGACACCTCTTCTATCAACTTCTCGTATATCAACTAAAATAATTTTTAGTGTGTGAGCCTTCGTTGAAGCGAGCGCGCGACGTGGCGTGTGAGCAGGCGACTGATGCCGCCGGGGGCGATGGCGCGAACGATGGCGTGGGCGACGTGCGACGGCACGGCCGCGCCGCACAAGCACATATTCGCTTTCCCACCACGTCGGCGCAAACTTCGCTTTGAACCGGCGCAAGCCGTCGAAATTGTAGAAGCTGCCGAGCCGCGCGCTCGTCAAACGCAACGCGCGTTCGACCATCGGATGGCCTCCCTGCGGAATGTCCTCTTCGCCGTCAACGGCGAGCGGCGATGTGCCGAGCGTGGCAAGCTTCGCGCCGTCGGCGGCGAGGCGGGCGAGAGTCTCGGAGACGAGCAGATCGGTCGTCCCGCCCGGCGCATCGGGCTGCCGCAGCACGTCTTCGAGATACCAGCCTTCGCGCGCCGTCCCTCTTCGTTTTGTCTGTCACTGTTGGTTTAACCGCGATATTGCTGCTCCGCGATTTTGGCGAGCGCGATGGTTAATGCCGCGCCGCCGAGCGTTTTCACGAGCGTCGGGTGTTCCGAATAGAAATTGCTGATCTGATCAACGACCGAAGGGTCTTTCTGTTCGGCCTGCGCCGCCAACTCCTGAACGGCTTCGGGCGAAATTTGTTCGGCCTGTTCCGGCGTCACCTGCTGTTGCTGTCCGCCGCCTAAAAGTCCGGCGAGTCCGGCAAGTCCGCCGCCACCACCACTGCCTGCGCGTGAAAGCACTTGCGCGAGCAGGGCGGGGCCTGCGGCGGCGATCAAAGAATTGAGAATGCCTGCACGCTGCTGTCCGTTTGCGTTGCCAAACATCTGTCCGACCATCTGTCCGAAGGCGGGCGTCTGGTTCGAGCGAAAGGCGGCGGCGAGTCCTTCGGCAATGGCCGATTGCGGCGCGGCCTGCGCGAATTGATCGAAATCGTTATTGACGGTTTCCGGCGCTTGATTCGCGTTGGCTCCCGAATATTGTTGCAGCATTCCGCCGATCTGGTTCATCCAATCCATTTTCATTTACCTTCCTTTATTTTCGATAAGTGTCCGTCTGTCATCCGCGCTGCCGGTTGCTCCGGCACGATTCGCGCGTCACAAAAGCATTGCCAAAGGGGGGCTTCATTTTTAAGTTTTATTATCTTGCAGAAGTTTACTACGAATGAAGGCGCACGTGCTAAGCCGTATCTTCAGGAGGAAGAGGCTCCGGGCGGCGTCGGCCTGCTTTTCACGGCGGGCTGCGGCGTAGGTGCAACTTTATTGACGGGTGTTTGTTCGGAAGGCAGCACACGCGAGGGATCGGGCGCATCGGGCGAGGTGTGCAGGTGAACGATTTTCCACGCGCTGCCGAGACGACGATACACGAGCGTCATGCGTCCCGAAGCCGTTTCCGGCACGCCGCGAAAAGTCTGCGACTGCGTCCACAGGCACGTCACCAACGCCGCGCCCGCTCCGAGCATCTGCACGTGGCGATCACGTATATCTAACCTGACATCCTTCATTTCAGGATACGAACTCGCGCGATTCCTGCGTAGCTGTTCCCAACCTCTAGTCACCGTGCCGTTATTGTTAAAGAGGACAAGCTGCGGCGAATTCCAGTAAGCATTTGTAACGGCCTTCACGTCCGCGCGCTGGATGCCCTCGACAAGCTCGCCGAAGGCTTCGAGCACACCGCTTACGTTTGGCTCTTGCGAATGGCTGGCGGCGGCACGTCCGGCTGCGGCGCGGCGCGGCGTTCGCGTTGCCGTGCCGGTGTCGCCCTGCGGCGCAGTTGATCTCTCCTGTGCGGCGGCAGCATCGTTTGCGGGTTGCGGTGTTGTGGCGGTGGTTGTGGTCGTGGCGGTACGCCTGCGCGTCGTTTGCATGGATGCCTCCGGCGTGTTCTGTGCGAAAGCAGAGAACGCGAATGCGCCGATGAGCATCACGATAACCAGTAGTCTTTTAATCATAAAATAATCCTGACAGGTTCGGTCTTAATTCCCGCTGGCGAGCCAGGGTTCTGCGCTACGCAGGCGGCGGACGGTGCGTTCGCGCCCGATGACCTCGAAAACTTCAAACATAGATGCGCCGACGGCTTGACCGGTCAGCATCGTGCGTGAAGCGTTGATGAACACTCCGGCTTTCAATTCGACTTCATCGGCGAAGGCGCGCAACGCCGCTTCGACGGTTTCCGCCGTGAACAATTCGACTTGTTCGAGGCGGGCGGCGAGCGCGGGCAACAATTCTTTAAGGCGCGCCTCTTTCAGCAAATTCTTTTTGACGGCGGCGGCGTCGAAATCGAAATCTTCGGAAAAGTAAGCGCGTCCCTGCACCGAGAAATCCTTGAGCGTAAAGAACCGCGCGCGTATCAACTCGACTGTTTTTTCAAACCACGCGCGTTCGTCTTCCTCATACTCTTCACGCCACAATTTGTTGGCGCGCAGCTCCGCCTTGACCATCGGCAGCAGTTCCGCGAGCGGCATCGTGCGAATGTATTCGGCATTCATCCAAAGGGCTTTATCGTCCGTCCAGTGGCGCGGATCATGCTCGTTGAAATTGAAGACGGCGTTAGCACGGTGTATGCCTTCGAGCGAAAACATTTTCGTCAATTCATCCAAAGACATGATTTCCTGCTCGGTGCCGTGCGGCGACCATCCCAGAAGCGCGAGGAAATTACGAAAGGCCGCAGGCACGAAACCTTTGTCGCGGTAGGTTGTCAACGACACGACTTCGCCGTGCTTGCGCTTCGAGAGCTTGCCTTTGTTCGGCGCGAGGATCAGCGGCAAATGCGCGAAGCGCGGCGGGGCAACACCCAGAGCTTCATAGAGCAAAACTTGCTTATGCGTGTTCGTTAAATGATCCTGCCCGCGAATCACATCCGTGATGCGCATCTCTATGTCGTCGAGCACAACCGACAAATTATAAAGCGGTTGGCCGTCGGAGCGCAGGATGACGAGGTCTTCGATCTCCGTGTAATCGCGCTCCTGCGCGCCGTAAACGGCATCGTCGAAATGCGTGCGTCCTTCGCGCGCCACTTTCAGGCGCACGGCGAAGGGTTCACCGGCGGCGGCGCGTGCGTTTGATTCTTCTTGCGATAGCTCGCGGTACGGATTGCTGCGGTGATCCGTGCCGCCTTCATGTGCATGGGCGCGTGCGCGTTCGGCGATCTCCTGTTTGATGTTCTTGTCGGAGTGCGCTTCTTTCGGCGTGAAGTCGCGGTAGGCTGTGCCCGCTTCGAGAAGCTGGCGGGCGGCCATCTTGTGCTTCTCCGCGTTGGCGGATTGAAAAACGATCTCTTCATCGTAATCGAGGCCGAGCCATTCGAGTCCTTCGATGATCGAGCGCGTCGAAGCTTCCGTCGAACGCTGCAAATCCGTGTCTTCGATACGCAACAGAAACTTGCCGCCGGTCTTGCGCGCGTAAAGATAATTAAAGAGCGCGGAGCGCGCCGCACCGATGTGCAGATAGCCTGTCGGCGATGGAGCGAAACGAACGCGAATACTCATAATGGCAACGTCTGAAAGATAAAAGGGTAGCGTCTGAAGCATAAAGGCGGAACGATGAGACGGACGCTTCCGCCTTCATCCTTCCGCCTGCTTACTTAAATTTAATGGCGGAGATGATAGGATTCGAACCTACGATGGGCTTTTGACCCATAACGGTTTAGCAAACCGCCGCCTTCAGCCACTCGGCCACATCTCCGCAAGAATATATCTTCAGCCTCCGACAATCCTGTTATTCTAAACCGCACGCCCCGTTTGTCAAGCGGCGCGCCATCAGGCACGAACAACCACCTTATCTGAGACGATGAGAATCTGCGCGTGATCCTCGTTCTCTTTTCATCACGCCGTGCCTCGCAATTTCCCGCGCGCTTTTCGAGATGCGCTTGATGCTACAATCTAGGGCGAGATGAACGAAACTCTTTTCACGCGAAGAAATTTCCTGCGCGGGGTTGCCGCCGCCGGGTTGGTGACGGTCTCGGCGACTGCCGCGTATGCGGAGCTTGTCGAGCCGCATCGCTACGAGTTGACGGAGACGGATGTTTTTATACGCGGCTTGCCGGAATCGTTCGATGGTTTTCGCATCACGCAGGTTTCGGACGTGCATCACAGCACGCTGGTTTCCATCGAAGACGTGCGGCGTGTCGTCAAGCTGGCGCAGAGCACAAAGCCGGATGCGTTTGTTTTGACGGGCGATTACTCGACGGCGCGGCGGCGGTTTATAGAGCCGTGCGCGGAAGCTCTCGCGCAGTTGAGCGCGCCCGAAGGCGTGTGGGCGGTGCTCGGAAATCACGATCAGAATACAGACCCGCAGTTGACCATCCGCGCACTCGAACGCGCGCACATCAACGTGATCGAGAATCGTAATACGCGGTTGCGGCGCGGCGGCGATGAGTTGCAACTGGCGGGCGTCGGCGATTGGTCTTGGGCGGCGGATGATTGGACGCGCGCGCTCGCCGGAATTAATCAGAAGCAGCCGACGATTCTGCTCTCACACCAGCCGCACGCGCTCGATCTGCCGCAGGCCGCGAACCTCTCGCTTATCTTAAGCGGACATACGCACGGCGGGCAGATTAGTTTGCCGTTCATCGGCTCGCCCGTGCAGCTTGCTTATCGTTTTCGCTATCTAAGCGGTCTTTATCAGCGTGGCGGCGGCGCGCAGCTTTACGTTTCGCGCGGCACGGGCATGATCGGCGTGCCTTTTCGCATCGGCGCGCCTCCCGAAATCGCTGTGCTGCGCCTGCGTCGCGCGAAAGAATCGTAAACGGAGACGAGCGACACATAAAAGAGAAGCCGCGCCTGCGAGTTGACTCGCGGGCGCGGCTTCTTGATGAAGTGTGTGACGGATACTTCGATTTACTGGTTGCCTACGGGCGCGTCGCCGCGTCGCTCGCGTCTTTCTTCACGATGTTCTTTGTGCTCTTTCTTCATCTGCTCCATCTTAGCGCGCTGTTCGGGCGTCAGGATGGCGAGGATTTCGTTATGCGCGGCCTTGCTCGACTCGAAAAGCTGCTCGCGTAGTGTCTTCGCGCGCGCTTCCTGATCGGCTGTCAGCGTGCCTTGCGCGCGCTGCTCGCGTAGCTGGCGTAACTCGTCGCGCAGCGATTTGGTGCTCGCCGCGTTGCGCTCCCTGATGGCGTGTATCTGCTGCTTCTGCGCGTCCGTCAGGTTAAGCTCGCGCATCCCGCGCATCATTCCCATGTCGCCGCGTCCCTCGCGGCCTTCTTTGCCCATGTGACGATGCGGGCCGCCTCTGCCGCGCCCATCTTGTCTGTGCGGTGCATCGGGGTTCGGGTTGGTCGTAGATTGTGTTTGCGCGGCGAAGGCAGACGCGCTGAAAGCGGCGGCGAGGCCGAGCGCCAAGCCTGTTTGAGTTAATTTGTTGCGGAAAGCCATGTTCGAGACTCCTTTTGAATTTCAGTTAAAATATTTAGAGGCGACGAATCTTTCGGCGCGTCGCGGACGATAAAACGAAAGCGTCAATCGCGTGCTTCAAAGCTAAGACGCACGGGTTGCGCCGTTAGTCTAAAAATAAAGCCGGGATGAATTCACAAAGAGAGTCGCGGCGTTTGCCTGTGATTCGGCGGCCACGCCGGACAAGGCCGGTGCGTGAGGTGGTAAAAGCCGCGCGCCCGCGCTACAATACGCGCCTGAAATGGAACTCTTAAGCACAATCAATTCGCCCGCAGATTTACGCAGCCTGCCGCTCGACCTACTGCCGCAAGTCGCCGCCGAAATTCGTCAGTACATCATCGAAACCATGTCGAGAGTCGGCGGACACACGGGAGCGAGTCTCGGCGCTATCGAACTCGCCGTCGCGCTTCACTATGCGTTCGACACGCCGCAGGATCGCCTCGTCTGGGATGTCGGCCACCAAGCCTACGCGCATAAAATTTTAACGGGACGCCGCGATCAACTGCCGACCATCAAGCAGTATGGCGGCCTCTCCGGTTTTCTCAAACGCGAAGAATCCGAATACGACACGTTCGGTGCAGGCCACGCTTCGACTTCGATTTCGTCCGCCCTCGGGATGGCGATTGCCCGCGACCGGCGCGGAGAAAAGCATCACGTCTGCGCGATTATCGGCGACGCAAGTCTTCCGGGCGGCATGGCGATGGAAGCGATTAATCAGGCGGGACACTTGAAGACGCGCCTGATCGTGCTGCTCAACGATAACGAAATGTCCATCGCTCCGGCAGTCGGCGCGCTCACGGGCTACCTCAATCGCATACGCGAAGCGCAAAGCTATCATCGCTTCAAAGACGAGTTGGGCGAAACTCTGCTCTCCGTGCCGACTTTGGGCGAGCGCCTGCATCATGCCGCGAAGACCGTTAAAGATGCGCTGGCGGCGGCGGTTCTGCCCGGCGCGCTCGTCAATGAACTCGGCTTCAAATATATAGGCTACGTTGACGGCCACAACCCGCGCGCACTCGTCGCCGCGCTTCGTGAAGCGCAACAGGTGACGGACGGCCCCGTGCTCGTCCACGCGCTAACGGTGAAGGGTAAAGGCTACGCGCCCGCCGAAAAGAACCGTTACAAGTGGCACGCTTCCGGCCCCTTCGATATTGCGACGGGCAAGGCTATTAAGAGCGCGTCAACGGCTCCGGCCTACACCAAAGTGTTCGGAGAAACCCTGTGCGAGTTGATGGCGAAGGACGAAAAAATCATTGCGTTGACGGCGGCGATGCCGGACGGCACGGGCATTGACCTTGCGCTCGAAAAGTTTCCCGAACGCTCGTTCGATGTCGGTATCGCGGAGCAGCACGCCGTGACGTTTTCAGCGGGACTCGCCTGCGAAGGCTTAAAGCCGGTGGCCGCCATCTACTCGACGTTTCTGCAACGCGGCTTTGACCAGATAATGCACGATGTTTGTTTGCAGAATCTGAACGTCACGTTTGCGCTCGACCGCGCCGGAATCGTCGGCGGCGACGGCCCGACGCATCACGGCCTGCTGGACATCGCGTACCTGCGCCCGTTGCCGAACATGATCCTGATGGCTCCGAAGGACGAAGCCGAGATGCGCGATATGATGCTGACGGCCATCGAACACAAGGGGCCTGCGGCGCTTCGTTACCCGCGCGGCAACGGCGTCGGCGCATCGCTCGAACGCGCACCGCAACTGCTTGAGATAGGCAAAGCGGAAATCCTGCGCGATGCGGCGGCAGGCGAAGTCGCCATCATCGCGTATGGTTCGATGGTTCATCCGTCGCTCGCGGCGGCAGGGCAACTCGCAGCGGATAAGATCGAAGCGACGGTCGTTAATGCGCGCTTCGTCAAACCGCTCGACGCCGAACTGCTGCTTGCTCTGGCGCGCACAAAACGTCTCATCGTGACCGTCGAAGAAGCTTATCTCGCGGGCGGATTCGGTTCGGCGTTGATGGAACTTCTGGAAGAGAACGCGCTGCTGGATCAGGTGCGTGTCGTGCGTATGGGCGTGCCCGACCGCTTCGTGACACACGGCGACGCGAAACTGTTGCTGGCGAAATACGGTCTTGACGCCGACGGCATTTACACGCGCGTTAAAGAAAATTTCGAGATTCTCGAGCACCGCCGGACGAAGCGCCACAAAGCTTTGCAAGGTTAAGTGGAAGTTAAGAAGCCCGCGCCAAAAACGTGTGATGGCGGGTCTTTTTACCACGCATTTGCCGCACAGGGTTGATCGCCCTTTCAGTTCTTTTGCGCGCCGCATAGAAAAATCGAACGCGCTCGTTTGTCGCTTCAAATGACAAACGAGCGCGTTTAATTTATGCACCAAAAGGTTCACAAAGAAACGCACCGGCGCACCCGAACGCTTCTTCGCGCATCAAAAGTTTTCCGGCAAATATCGCAGCTTTAATCGTTAAAAGGACTATTAAACTTAATTCCGACGCCTGCGGCCTGAAGATTGCTACGTTAAGATTGCATTCAGTTTGTTTCTGCTTCTTCAAGATTTTATTATATGGAACTCAAAGAGAAAATCGTTGTCCCGACTGCTGCCGAACCGGATGAATCTCTCTCCTTGCCACATTTTGATGACGAGGCGACGGTGCTGGCGGCGCGTCCCGTTGTGCCGCTCACGGCGGGCGGTGAATCCGGCAGCGCATTCGGCCTTGCGTCGCAAAATCTGAACGGCCTGTTTGCCCGGCGCGTTCCGGTGCTTGCTTTAATCGTTGTCGCCGCTATCGCCATCGGCGTTGTCGGCGGCCTCGCGCTCAGCCTGCGCCGCAATAATCAAAGCGCGCAAAAAATTACGAATCCCGCCGCTGCTACTGTTGCCAGCGGGCAGGGCAGCACAAATGTTTCGCCGGTAAGTGAAGCGCCGCATTCGTCCGTGCCGTTAGTCTCTGCGCCATCGGCAAACGAAGCACTTGCAACGCCGGAACAGAGCGCGCAAACGCCGCCTCGTTCGGAAACCAGAACCGTTGTCGCCAAGCGTTCTGAAAACAAAGATTCCGCCGAGCCGACACCCGTGCCGCCGGTAACACTTCCGGTTGTGTTGAAACGCGAAAAGGAACATTCACACGACGAGCGCGAAGATAAGGCTAACCACAAAGACGACGAACGAGCGCAAAAACGTGCTGAACGAGCCGAACGCCGTCATTCCTCAGACGATCAAACGAAAGACGCGCCGCCCGTGATTCGCCAACAACAGGTCGAACAGGCTGTGCAGCAAATCAACCGCATCAAAGAAATCTTCGAGGGACAGAAACCTTAACTTTCACGCGAGAATCTTCGCGGCGGTGTGCGCTCAATTCGCGGAAGTCCGGCGCATCGCACCTCGATTTCAAAGCTCTCTTTAGCATCTTATAATCGCCGCTTGCACGCGCCCTGCGTTTCGCAAGCGGCTTTTTGTTGTCGTGCGCCGCAGCATAAAAACGCGCGATAGAGTAAAGTACCGCACACAGTGAAACGTGAACGCATAGATAAGTTGTTGGTCGAGCGCGGACTGGCGCAATCACGCGGGCGCGCACAGGCGTTGGTGATGGCCGGGCTGGTGCTGGTAGACGAGCAGCGCGTCGAGAAGTCTTCGGAGATGTTTGCGGCGGATGCAAACGTGCGCGTCAAAGGCACGGACGATCCGGCAACACGCTTTGTCGGGCGCGGCGGCTTAAAGCTAGAGGCGGCGCTTGAGAAGTTCGACGTTGATGTACGCGATCAAATATGTCTGGATATCGGTGCATCCACCGGCGGCTTCACGGATTGTCTTTTGCAGCGCGGCGCACGGCGCGTGGTCGCCGTTGATGTCGGGCACAATCAAATGAACTGGCGTTTGCGGACGGACGAGCGTGTGGAGGTTCGGGAGAGCGTCAACGCGCGATATTTGAGGCCGGAAGATTTCGACACGAAGTTTGCGCTGGCGGTGATGGACGTATCGTTTATCTCTGCGACGAAGGTGTTGCCCGCCGTCGTGCCGCTGCTCGCCGCTGATGGAAAAGTGATCCTACTTATCAAGCCGCAGTTTGAAGTCGGGCGCGGCGAAGTCGGGCGCGGCGGCATCGTGACGGACACGGAAAAACACCTGCGCGTCGTCGAAGAAGTGAATGCGGCGGCACGCGAACTCGGTCTGAACGTGCGCGGCGTAATCGAATCGCCCGTGCAGGGCGCGGAAGGCAACACGGAATTTCTCGCGTTGTACGAGCGAAGCGGCGATGAGTGAAACAACAGCAATAATCGAAGCGAACGAAGCGGCGGCGCTCGCACAGTTGCAGCGCACGAAGGCTTCGTATCAAAGTTTCATCAAACTTAATTACGAGCACGCCGCAGAAGATTGCCGCGTCTGCCCGACGAAGGGAGCGTGCTGCACCGACGCGCATTTCGTCAACGTACACATCACGCGCCTCGAAGCCGTGCATCTGCGCGAGACTTTGGCGCGCACACCCAGATTAACTTTCGCACAACAGCGCGCCGTTTATGTCCGTGCCGCCGCAGCGGTGACGCGCTATCATTTGCGCGCCTCCGGCGATACCTTTGCGCAGACCTTCGCGTGCCCTTTGTTCGAGCCGCAAACGGGATGCCTCGTACACAAACGCGCGAAGCCCGCGCCCTGCATTCAGCACGCCTGCTACGAGCGTTGGGAAGACCTACCGCCGCTCAATCTGCAAACACGCACCGAGCACCGTATCGAACAATTGAACACGCAGGTTTACGGCGCAGCATGGGCGTGGCTGCCCACACCCCTCTGGCTCTGCCTCGTTGATCCCGAAACGGACGGTGCAGAACTAAATCGTCTGGCGCGCGCGTGGGGCGCGCGTGGCATCAAAAGTTTGAATCGCCCGCCTAATAAGACGGCACGATTACATGGCGCGCGATCACATCAGCGAAGCCTGCCGGTTATCAATTGAGCCTTCGCGCGAAGCAGCTTGAGAGTCGGTTGCGTTGACACTTCATTGCGCCGCTCTGTATCATTCGGGCGTTTCAAGCACGTCAAAAAAGTTTTCAATTCAAAATCCGCACGAAGCGCGTGTTCCTAAAGTTACGATGAGCAAATAGTCCGGTAGCCTGCGCGCTTTCAAGCTGGAGTGTTGGCGCTGTTCTTTGTCGAGCCATGAAGGAATCAGCCATACGTCGCGTCGGCGTGGTCGTCAAACCGGCACAACCGGAAGCCCTCGGTGTGCTTTGCGAACTCATCGCGTGGTTGAAGGAGCGCGGCCTTGAACTCGCTGGCGAACCGGGCATAGACCACAAGCGCGTTGAAGCCGCGACGGGCTGCGCGCTGGAGATACAGGAGCCGGACGCGCTCGCTGAAAGTGTTGATCTGCTCGTTGTGCTGGGCGGCGACGGAACGATGATTCGCGCCGCACGCATTGTCGGCGGCCATGATGTTCCAGTCCTCGGCGTCAATTACGGCAGCCTCGGCTATCTGGCGGAGTTTCACACGCACGAACTTTTCCCCGCGCTCGAAGCGATTCTGGCGGACGATTATCGTGTTGATGAGCGTGTGATGCTCGATGTGGAAGTGTTGCGCGACGGCAGCGATGAGCAGCGTATGAGCGGGCGCGTGCTGAACGACGTTGTGATTAACAAATCTGCGCTGGCGCGGATCATCGAAATCGAAGCGCGCCTCAATTATCAATTCGTCAATTCGTTTCGTGCCGACGGCCTGATCGTTTCGACGCCGACGGGTTCGACAGCCTACAATTTGTCAGCAGGAGGCCCTGTTATTTATCCTTCGATGGAAGCGGTTGTCGTAACGCCGATCTGCCCGTTCACGCTCTCGAATCGCCCGATTGTCGTGCCTGACAGGGCGTTAATAGAGCTGTGCATCAAGACGCCGAAGGAAGAGGTGGCGATCACACTTGACGGGCAAGTCGGCTTTCCGCTCGAAGTTCATGACCGCGTGCTAATTAAAAAGAGCCGCACGACATTCAAGATCGTGCAGCCGACGAATCGGAACTATTTTGAAGTGTTGCGCGACAAGTTGTGCTGGGGTAAATGAAAATTCGATGGATGGTGTGATGAATGAATATTTCTCAAAATACATCGCCTGAAGACGCAGCAATCGCGGCGCGTCGTCCCTGGTATCGCCCGTCTTTGACGACGCAGATAATGATCGGTCTGGTCGTCGGCGGCTTCATCGGCTGGCTCAATCCGGCGTGGGGCAACAGCGTCTTTTTTCTGCGCGATATCTTTCTCAACCTGATTAAATCAATCATCGCGCCGCTCGTCTTCTCGACGCTCGTTGTCGGCATTGCGGGCGGCGGCGATTTGAAAAAAGTCGGGCGGATGGGCATCAAAGCGCTCATCTATTTTGAGATTGTTACGACGCTTGCGCTCTTTATAGGTCTCGGCGTCGTCAATCTAATCAAGCCGGGCGTCGGCGTGACGCTCGTCGCAAGCGCGAGCGAAACCGTCAAGCAGATCGGGCAGAATCATCCGAAGACGCTCGTCGAAACCATCGTGCATATCTTTCCGGCGAGCGTGATTGATTCGATGGTGCGCGGCGATGTGTTGCAGATCGTCGCCTTCTCCGTGCTGTTTGCGATGGCCGTCTCCGCCATCGGCGAAAAGGGCAAACCGATCCTGCGCGCCTGCCAGAGCCTCTCGCAAATCATGTTTCAGTTCACGGGCTACGTGATGATGTTTGCGCCCATCGGCGTCGGCGCGGCGATGGCGCACACCATCGGCACGCAGGGGCTTGGCGTGCTGCGAAACTTAGGCTTGCTGATCGGTTCGCTTTATCTCGCGCTCGCCATCTTCACCGTCTTTGTGTTGGGGACAGTCGCGCTGCTATTCCGCGTTCCCATACGGCAGTTCATCAAGGCCGTGAGAGAACCGGCGACGATTGCGTTTGCGACGACGAGCAGCGAGGCCGCGTTGCCGAAGGCGATGGAAGTAATGGAGCGGATCGGCGTGCCGCCGCGCATCGTCGGCTTCGTGATGCCGACCGGATACAGTTTCAATCTCGACGGCTCGACGCTTTACTTGGCGATGGCATCCGTCTTCGTCGCACAGGCGGCGGAAGCGACGACCGGGCAGCATCTAGGCTTCGGCCAGCAAATAGTGATGATGTTAACCTTGATGGTGACATCGAAGGGCGTCGCCGCCGTGCCGCGCGCCTCCTTAGTGATTTTGCTGGCGACGCTGAACACGTTTCTGCCGGAGGGCATCGGCCCTATCGGTGTCGCCGTCATCTTCGGCGTTGACGAATTGATGGACATGGGACGCACGTGCATCAACCTGATCGGCAATTGTCTGGCAACCGTCGTCGTGGCGCGCTGGGAAGGCGAGTTCGACGACGAACGGGCGCGCGTGTTCGGCACGCCGCAGGAAGCGCGCTTAGATGCCGCGTTGAATGAACCCGCATTCGCCACCGCCGCCGCACAGGGAGATTAGAATTAAAGTAGGAAAGCGAAAGGCAGAAGTAGGAATCAGGAAAGTTGCTTTATATACGCACGTCCTTTCTTTACCCGCTTGCTTTTGCTTCAGAGGAGACTTAGGCGCATGATTTTCCCGATTGGCGACGATAATTCAGACCGCCTGACGACGCCGGTTATCAACTATTTGTTAATCGCCGCGAACTTACTCGTCTTCGTGTTCCTGCAAGGCTTGGGATCGAACGACAAATTTACTTACGCTTTCTCGACCGTTCCGGCGGAGATCGTTTCGGGGCGCGACATCACGACGCGGGATCGCGTTTTTGAAGAACCGATTAGCGGCCAGCGCGTGCAGGCTCCGGGCTTGCAGCCGACGCCCGGCTCCGTTTATCTCACGCTGCTCGTCTCGATGTTCATGCACGGCGGCATCGCGCACATCTTCGGTAATATGCTGTTCCTCTGGATATTCGGCGACAACCTCGAAGACGCGATGGGACACGTGAAGTATCTCGTTTTTTATCTTGTGTGCGGCATTCTCGCGTCGCTCGCGCACGTCTTCACGACCGTCGCGTTCGGCGATAACGCGCTTGTGCCGAGTCTCGGCGCGTCGGGCGCGATCTCCGGCGTGCTCGGCGGCTACATACTGCTCTACCCGCACCGGCGCGTGCGTGTCTTTATCTTTCGCATCTTTACGGAAGTCCCGGCCTATGTCGCCATCGGTCTCTGGTTCGTGTTTCAGCTTATCAGCGGTTTGGGTATCTTGGGCGGCGGTTCGCAGGAAGGCGGCGTTGCGTATGCGGCTCACATCGGAGGTTTTATCGCGGGGCTGGTGCTGGTCAAATTTTTCACGACGAATCGCGCCGCCGGTGCGCGCGCGGCCTGACAAATTCGTTCCGCTGGCTTATCATTAATCGCAATCCGTAAAAATTAAACTTCAAGAGGAGAAACACCAATGGACAACGATACAGCTATTTCGACGCTGAACAATCTGATCGAGACGTGCAAGGACGGCGAGAACGGTTTTAGCACCGCCGCCGAAGGAACCAAGAACGCCGAGCTGAAAACGCTCTTTACCACTTACTCGCAACAACGCGCGCAATTCGCCACAGAACTTCAGGGCGCAGTGCGCGGTCTGGGCGGCGACCCGGAAAAAACGGGTAGCGTCGTCGCTTCATTACATCGCGGCTGGATCAATATTAAATCCGCCGTCACGGGCGAAAGCGATGCCGCGATCATCGCCGAATGCGAAAGCGGCGAAGATTCCGCCAAAGCAAACTATGAAGAGGCAATGAAAGAAAATTTGCCCGCGAATGTTAAATCAATCGTCGAGCGACAATACGGCATGGTCAAGGAAGCGCACGACCGCGTCCGCGACCTCAAACGCGCGACAAGCTAAATCACGCGCGATAAATTCTTGCGGGTGCGGGAAAGCTTTTACGGGCTTTTCCGCATCCATTAACTACAAGCTACTAAATCACAGAAGGATCAAGGGAGATCAAGGGTTATGATTAAGAACAAAGTTGCGGCTGCCGCTTTATCGGCAGCCGGAGTGATGGTTCTGACAGGCGCGATGGTAATTGCGGGTCAGGATTCATCTACAACGACGACTCAGGGCAACTCGAATATGAGCGGCCAGAACGGTAACATGAGCGGCAATATGAACATGGGCGAGCAGAACTCGAACATGAACATGAGCGGCAACATGAATATGGGTAAAAAGAAGTCCGGCAAAAGCATGAGCGGCGACAATATGAGTGGCGGCAACATGAGCGGGCAGATGAACGGCGGCATGAGCGGCAACATGAGTCGCGGAGCGATGCGAGCCGACGCAAAGTTTGTGATGGAAGCGGCGATGGGCGGCATGGCGGAAGTCGAAGCCGGACGCCTTGCCCTGCAACGCTCTTCGAGCGACGCCGTCAAACAGTTTGCCCAGCAGATGATTGACGACCACACAAAAGCCAATGAAGAGTTAATGCAGTTGGCCTCTTCAAAAGGCATGACGCCTCCGACAACCCTCGACGCCAAACATATGGCGATGATGGCGAAGATGCAGACACTCTCCGGCGCAGAGTTTGACCGCGCGTACATCAAGCAATCCGGCGTTAAGGATCATGAAAAGAATGCCAAGGTGCATGAACGCGAATCAACCAGAGGCACGGACGCCGACCTTAAAGCTTATGCCGCGAAAACTCTGCCGATTGTTCAAGCCCACCTGCAAATGGCGCGCGATATGGCGACCAGCATGAAGAGTATGAAGATGGGCGGCAACATGAGCGGCGGAAATATGAGCGGCAACATGAACACCGGCTCGATGAACGGTAATATGAGTGGCAACATGAATGGCGGCAACATGAACATGGGCGGCAAAAAGAGCAAGGACAAGCGCAACATGAACGGCAATATGAACGCCAACATGGGTAATGGCAACATGAACGGCAATAGCAACATGAGCAACAGTAATCGCTAAAGCTCAACGCTGGACTTTGGCGACGCACGCGCCTTATGCGACCAGCGCGGGAAAGTGCTTACGCCGGAATTCTATAACCTGCAAAAAAGGCGACGTTTGACAGCGTCGCCTTTTCTCTTGCCGTTCAGCCGGTTGCTCAAGCGCCTCCGGCTCAGGTAAAATTCTTTGTTCGCGTCCGACCTAAATCAAACCGATTTGATTAACAATAACTTGCTTTGAACACCGCAGGATTTTTGCGGCATGAAATTTATGTCTTTAACTGCAAATGAAATTTCGCGTCCGCCAGTCAACGAGCAGGGCTTGGAGATTCGCCCGACGCCGCGCGAGGAAATGAATCTTTACCCGCTCGACACCTTTGCCTACGAATACGTCGGAAGCAAAATCAGTATTCATTTCGAGATGCAGGAGTTTACGGCCATCTGCCCGTTCTCCGACTTCCCGGACTTCGCCACGATCCGGCTTGAATACGTGCCGTTCGAGCGTTGCGTCGAATTGAAAAGCCTGAAGCTGTACATTAATTCGTTTCGTGAAGTGAAGATTTTTCATGAGCACGTGATGAACGTGATTCTCGAAGACTTCGTGCGCGCGTGCGATCCTTTAAGCGTCGAACTCGTTGGCGACTTCAACGTGCGCGGCAATATCAAGACGACCGTTCGCGCCAACTATCAGCGACACGACTAGGAAACGCGCGGGCGTGTTCGCGCGCCGTCCGGCATAAATCTAGTCGTCAGCAATCAAACCTACGGCGGAAATTTATGAGCATCGCAATTGTTGGCGTCATCGCAGTTCTGTTCGCTGTCGCCGCCGTCAGTTTCTTCGTTGTGCGGCGTGTGATGCGTCTGGCTTTTCGTCTGGCGCTGGTCGGTGCGCTCTTAATCGCGTTGCTCGTCGGTGCGGTTGTTCTCTGGTACAACTTCGGCGGTGCAGCAACCTCGTCGCCGCAAACCGAGCGACGTTCGACCGGAACGCCGCGCCGCACGCCCGTCGCGCCGCGCTGAAAACATCTTAAAAGTCTTCGCATAATTATTTTGGCAGAAACAGACACAGACGCCGCCGACCAATTCGACGCGCGCCTCGCCGCCGGAAAGCTGGACGAAAGCACGCCGAGCCTCTGGCGACGTTATCGCCGTTTGCCGCCGAACGTCTTCGCAATTAGCTTCGTCAGTCTCTTAAACGACGCTTCGAGCGAAATCATTTATCCGTTTCTGCCGCTATTTCTCGCGCTCACGCTCGGCGCATCGCCCGCCGTGATCGGCGTGATAGAAGGCGCGGCGGAATCCGTTTCGAGCCTGCTAAAACTTTTCGCGGGGTATTTCAGCGACCGTCGCGGGCGGCGCAAAGGGCTGGTTGTTTTTGGCTACGCGCTGGCGAGTTTTGCGCGCCCCCTTCTCGCCTTCGCCACAAGCTGGCCGCACGTGCTGTTGATACGGCTTGCGGATCGCGTCGGCAAAGGCATTCGTTCGGCCCCGCGCGATGCGATGATCGCGGACGCCGTAACGGTGGAACAGCGCGGGCTGGCTTTCGGTTTTCATCGCGCGATGGATCACGCCGGAGCAGTCATCGGCCCTTTGCTCGGCCTCGCTATTCTGTTGCTCGTCTCGGCAAATCCTGATGCGCCCGTTGCCGCCGATTACACGAAAGTTTTCCTGCTCGCGTCCGTCCCGGCGCTCGCCGCCGTGCTCGTCGCGGCCTTTTTTGTGCGCGAGAAGAAAAGGGAACAGCGGGTTGACGCGGAGAATCTCGCGCCGCCGCGCTTGAGCCTGCGCGGGTTCGACGGCAACTTCAAAATGTTTTTAGTTCTCGTCGCGCTCTTTACGCTCTCTAATTCATCCGACGCATTTCTATTGCTGCGCGCACGCACCGCAGGCATCTCGGCTGCGATGATTCCGCTGCTGTGGGCGGCGCTGCATCTCAGCAAAGTGTTAAGCTCGCTCATCGGCGGCGGCCTCTCGAATCGGCTCGGACGCAAAACTTTAATCGCTTCCGGCTGGCTGCTTTACGCCATCGTTTACGCGGGCTTCGCCTTCGTTTCATCAACCGGCGCGGCGTGGGCGCTCTTTCTCGTCTATGGAATTTATTTCGGGCTGGCGGAGGGCGCGGAGAAAGCTCTGGTGGCAGACCTCGTGTGCCCGGATCAGCGCGGCACGGCTTACGGGTTGTATAATCTGGCGTTCGGCATCACGGTGTTGCCCGCATCGCTTTTGATGGGCGCGCTCTGGCAGTGGCGCGGCGCGGGCGTCGCCTTTATCGTCAGCGCATGCATCGGCGCAAGCGCGGCATTGCTGCTACTGCTACTCGTCAGATCAACGAACACGCAAGCGGCGGCTCCGGCCTGAAAAAGATGAATACGAATTACAAGCTAATCACGACCGCCGAAGAATTGCGCGCGTCCGTTGAAGAGTTAAGGCAGCAACTCGTCGTTGGCTTCGATACGGAGACAACTTCGCTCGACCCGTACAGCGGACGCCTGCGCCTCATCCAATTCGCCACGCCCGACGGCGTACATCTCATCGATCTGGATTGTTTCGTTAATCACAACAACGCGACGAACGATGACGCTTCGCTCGATAAGGCTTACGACAACCCGGCGCTTGCGCCGCTCAAAGAATTGCTCGCCGCGCCGCGTCCCGTGAAGATCGCGCACAACGCGAAGTTTGATGCGAAGTGGACGAAGCATCATCTCGGCGTGGAACTCGGCGGACTCTTCGACACGCTGCTCGCCAGCCAGCTTGTTTCGGCGGGCGACGCGGAAGACCGGCACAACCTCGAAGCCGTCGCATCGCGCTATCTGGATCAGGCGATAGACAAAACGGAACAGTTGAGCGACTGGAGTGGCGCGCTCTCCGTCTCGCAACTCGAATATGCGGCACGTGATGCCGCCGTGCTCGTTCCCTTGCGCGAGCGTCTCGTCGAAAAGTTACGGGCGAATGATTTAGTAAAGTGCGCAACGCTCGAATTCGATTGCGTACAGCCGGTCGCCGAACTCGAACTCGCCGGATTTTATCTCGATAAAGCGCGGTGGCGCGAACAGATTACCCATGTCGAACGCGAACGTGCGCGGCTCGCCGAAGAATTGCAGGCGATGTTAAGCGAAGGCACGATGCAGCAGGCGTCGCTCTTCGGCGAGACGCGCGCCGACATCAATATTGATTCGCACGTTCAATTAACGAAAGCTTTGAAACGGCTCAATGTTCCGCTGCCGGATTCGACGCGCAACTGGAAACTGCAGCCGCTCGCCGCAGAGTATCCGGTCATCGCCAAGCTTTTAGAATACCGCACCGTGCAGAAATCCCTGACGAGTTACGGCGAAAATATCAACGGTTTCATTAACCCGCACACCAATCGCATTCACGCGAACTTTCTTCAAATCGGCGCGCCCACCGGACGCTTTGCGTGCATCCAGCCGAATATTCAGCAGGTGCCGCACGCCGTCGAATATCGTCGCTGCTTTCGCGCGCCCGACAATTGCAAGCTCATCATCGCAGACTATTCGCAGATCGAGCTGCGCATTCTCGCGCACGTCACGCAGGATCAGGGCTTTATAGATGCCTTCAATTCCGGCGCTGATTTGCACAAAGTCACCGCCGCGCAGGTCTTCAATGTGTCGCTCGAAGCGGTTACTAAAGAGCAACGTGATTTTGCCAAGCGTTTGAACTTCGGCGTCGTTTACGGTATCGGCGCGCAACGCTTTTCGATGATGACGGGGCTTTCCTTAACGGAAGCCGAAGACATCTTGCGGCGCTACTTTGCCACTTATCGCGCGCTCGACGCCTGGCTGCGCGAAGCCGCCCGCCGCGCCTTGCGCGAACGCACCGCGCGCACGCTCTCGAATCGTCTCGCGCGTTTCAACTTTGATCCTGAAGATCGGCAGGCCGCCTCGCTCGTTCAACGCAACGGCAAAAATATGCCGATTCAGGGATGCGTGAATGCTGGCACGAGAATCTTTGAGGAGACGAGTGGCTATGTGCCAATTGAATCTTTGGTCAATCAGAAAATCTCTGTTTGGGACGGAATAAGTTTTGTCAGCGCGCACGTTGCGCCCAGCGGCAAAAAACAGTTGGTCAAGGTGACATTGTGGGGCGGTTACTTCATTGAATGTAGCCCCGACCACAAGTTTTTAACCATTGATGTGAATGGGCGAAAAGGCTGGCGAACGCCCGCGCAGTTTGTTAAGGGCTGCTGGGTGTTGTTAAGCGATGCCCTCCCGGAATGGAATTGTAAACAGAGCTTTCCCGAATTAAGAATTGGTAAGGCGCACAATGCAAGCCGCGCATCGCTCGCCGATATTTCCGATTCGACCCATCTGGGTGTGTGGTTGGGAAGATTGGCTTCCGATGGTTTGATAATGGAACGACAGTTACACCTGCTCGTCGCCGAACATGAAGACATTATCCTGCCTGAGATAAAGGGCTTGTGCGAAAAGTTCGGCCATGTTTCATATCGCCTGACGAGAGGGGGGCGTGGCGAGAAACCGATTCACGCACTCACCGTCTCTGCGCTTGGATTAAGCAGACAGTTACGCGATGCGGAAGTCAAAACTAATATTCCGGCCTTCGCATGGCAGAATGGTCAAATGCTTGCGGGATACTTGCGCGGTATGTTTGATGGAGATGGGACTGTGACGCCGGACGGCCCGGCGCTATGCTTCGGCCAGGGCGATAAACATTTGAGCTGGGCGAGAGAAGTTCAGCAGGCGCTTCTTCTTTTCGGTATCCGCAGCCGGATAAATATTTGCGCAGACCGCGTTAATGTTTGCGTGTTGAAGCGGGATTCTGCGCTCTTTGCTCGTCGCATCGGGTTTGTGAATCCGCACAAGCAAGCAAAGCTTGAGGCCATCGTTTCCGTGCGGCAGGATGGAAAAATCTACGGGCGCGCGGCGCGCATTAAAACGGTAGAAGTTACTGATGAGTGGGTTGATATGTATGATGTGGTGGATAGTTCGTCGGGGCGCTTTATGGCGAACGGTTTAATCACGCATAACTCAAGCGCCGACATACTCAAACGTGCTTTGCGATTGCTTCACGATAAACTGCGCAACACGTCGGCGCGCATCGTCAATATCGTTCATGATGAAATCGTCGTCGAAGCCGATGCACAGGACGCTGAAGAAATTGCCGGAACGGTTGAAGCAATAATGTGTGCGGCGGGCGCGGAATATGTGACGCGCGTGCCCGTCAAAGTCGAAACGGAAATCGCCGATGAATGGGTGAAATAAATACCTGTAATTATTCGAGCGGGTAAATTGGCTGCTTGACAGTCGGCGCGCGGCTCAATAGTCTTGCTTATCAGGGTGTTCCAAATTTGATACTTCCTTCCTTTCAAAAGTCTGAAATAAAATGATGAAAAACGAACTGCTGGATTTGATTAAAAATAAACGCGCGCGCATCGGCGTCATCGGACTCGGCTACGTGGGCTTGCCGCTCGTCGTGGAGTTTGCGAACAAGGGTTTCGATGCAACGGGGTTTGAAGTTGACGCGAACAAAGCCGCGCAGATCAATGGCGGCGAATCCTATATCGGCGATGTGCCTTCGAGCGCCGTCAAAGAGCTTGTCGAAGCGGGACGGTTGCGCGCGACAATTGATTTCTCCAATTTGCAGACGTGCGACTGCATTATCATCTGCGTGCCGACGCCGCTACGGAAAACCAAAGAGCCGGATGTTTCTTACATTCTCGCCGCCGCCGAAGAGATTCAAAAGTGTTTACGGCGCGGCCAACTCATCATCCTCGAATCAACCACCTATCCGGGCACAACCGACGAAGTGTTGTTGCCGATGTTCGAGGCGATGAATTTCAAGCTCGACGAAGATTTCCTGCTCGCCTTTTCGCCCGAACGTGTTGATCCCGGCAATCCGCAATTCCAGACGCACAACATTCCGAAAGTCGTCGGCGGCTCGACAGCAGATTCAACGGAAGTGTCCGCCGCCCTTTACGGCGAGATCGTCAACAATGTTCATGCCGTAACCAGCGCGCGTGTCGCCGAAGCCGCGAAGCTTTTAGAAAACACGTTCCGCGCCGTCAATATCGGGATGGCGAACGAAATGGCGCGCCTGTGCTACGCGCTCGGCATAGACACTTGGGAAGTGATTCGTGCGGCGGCGACCAAGCCGTTCGGCTTCATGGCGTTTTATCCGGGGCCAGGGATAGGCGGCCACTGTATCCCGCTCGATCCGCATTATCTTTCGTGGAAAGCACGGCAGCACGGCTTCGATTCGCGCTTTATCAGCCTTGCCGAAGAAGTCAATTCGCGTATGCCCGAACACGTTGTTCAACTTGTCGCCGACGGTCTCAACGATGACCGCAAGGCTTTGAACGGCGCGCGCGTGCTGCTCCTGGGCGTCGCGTATAAGAAAGATATTGAAGATGTGCGGGAAAGCCCCGCGCTTTCGATTATTGACCGCTTGCGCGCGAAAGGCGCAGACGTTACCTATCACGATCCATTTGTTCGTGAAGTGCGCTTCGATGATGCGCACACCGAAGGCGGCGGCGCGCCGCTTTCATCCATTGATTTAACCGATACGGAACTGCAAGCGGCTGACGCGGTCGTGATAGTCACAGACCACAGCGGTATTGATTACCGGCGTGTGACGCGGCTTGCGCCGCTCATCATTGACACCCGCAACGCCCTCAATGAAGAACTACGACGTGGATCAAGCGCGCGCATCATCCGTTTGTAGTGGTTGCTAGTCAGTTGCCAGACGATAGAAAATGCGCCTTTACTTAAAACTGATTACTGAAAACTGACTACTCTTACTCATGCTAAAGGTCATCAATGTCGTCGGGGCGCGCCCTAATTTTATGAAGGTCGCGCCTCTTGTCGCGGCGATGCGCGCGCGCGTGAGCGAGTTTGCGCCGCTCGTCGTGCATACGGGGCAGCATTATGATGCCGCGATGTCCGACGCTTTCTTCCGCGATCTGGCGCTTCCCGAGCCGGACGTTTATCTGGATGTCGGATCGGGCACGCACGCGGCGCAGACCGCCGCCGTAATGCAACGCTTCGAGCCGGTCGTGCTCGCCGAAAAACCCGATTGGGTCGTCGTCGTCGGAGACGTTAATTCCACGCTCGCCTGCGCGCTCGTCTGCGCCAAACTCCACGTCAAAGTCGCGCACGTCGAAGCGGGCTTGCGCAGCCGCGACCGCCGTATGCCCGAAGAAATTAATCGCCTTCTCACAGATCAGATCAGCGATCTGTTGCTCACGCCCTCGGAAGATGCGAACGAAAACCTACTGGCCGAAGGCATTCCGGCAGAGCGTATACGCTTTGTCGGCAACGTGATGATTGATTCGCTTTTCGCGCATCTCGAGCGCGCCGAAAGCTCAAGCGTGCGCGAAAATTTAAGCGTTGCCGGAAAGCCTTATGCGGTGCTGACGCTGCATCGCCCGTCGAATGTTGATGAGCGCGACGGCTTCGCGCGGATTCTGTCAGCGCTCGAAGAGATCAGCGGCCGGTTGCCGATTATTTTCCCCGCGCACCCGCGCACCCGCGCACGCATACACGAGTTCGGCTTCGCACCGCGCATCGAAGGAAACGAAAACTTGCGTTTGATTGAGCCGCTCGGCTATCTGGATTTCTTGCGGCTTTACAGCGGCGCATCGCTTGTTCTCACGGATTCCGGCGGCTTGCAGGAGGAAACAACCACGCTCGGCATTCCGTGCCTGACTTTGCGCGAAAACACCGAACGCCCGATCACCGTCACGCTCGGCACGAACAGAATCGTCGGCACAGATACAGCGAAGATTGTCGAAGCCGCGCTGAGGGTCTTCGACACGATTTTTGAAAAGGATGATGACCGCGAATCAAAGCGCATCACACTTCCGCCTTTGTGGGATGGCTATACGGCTGAACGAATCCTCGATGCACTGGCAACAGCTTTGGCTACGACGCACGAAACGCCGTCGTAACATTCGCGGCACGCTCGAATGTGGATTGCTGTTCTTAGCGTGATGTTCTTTATGGCGGCGAATCTGTTACCGATAAATCTCTCAGGGCGCTGCGGATGCCTTTTGAGTAGCGGTGATAACGCAGCGTTAACAGCTCTTGCAGCACGAGCGGCACGCGCGTGAGCTTTCCGGCGGGCATAGAAGCGCGAGCTTCCAGATGAGTCGTTATCGCTTCAAGCTGCCGGACGGCTCTTGCGATAGCGAAATCATGGCCGTGCGAGAGCAGTCGCGTGCGAATCTTCTTCAGCCTGTAAATATCATTCAGGAAGGAGGCTTTGCTACTTGCGGCTGTGGCGCGCGTATTGAAGAAAGCTTGCAGCACCGCATCCGGTGCGCTTCGCGGCGAAACTCCGATCTGCTGGCCGGAGTGCTGGCGATATTTAATGAGCGGCTCGTCAATCAACTTCACCAACGCGACGGCGGCGATTACAGTGGCGATCCAGCCGTCGTGAATGATTGTGAGATCGGTCGGGACGGGCAAAACCAATTCCTTAAACTTTGATCGAAACGCCATCGTCGCGCCCGTCGCAATGTTGCGTCGTAAAAGCACGTCGAACGCTCCGCCCGCTTTGAATCGCTTTTGCTCACGATGGCTGAAAACTGATTGCCATAGTTTGTAACCGAGCGGGCGCAAATCCTTATCCACGACTTCGGCATCGGTCAACACGAGTCCGGTTTCGGGCGCAGCAGCGAAGTGTTCCTTTATACGCTCCAGCTTGTTCGCAGCCCAGACATCATCCTGATCGGAGAGCGCGATAATATCTCCGTCGCACAAATTGATGGCGCGCTCGAAGTTGCGTATGACGCCTAGTCTCGATTCATTAACATACAAACGCACCGGAAAAGATACGTTGGAGATAAACGACCGCACGATCTCCTGCGTTTCATCGTCGGATTTGTCGTCGCAAATGATAAGCTCGTTCGGCGGTTGCCTTTGCGCGACAATGCTTTCCAGTTGCTCACGTATATACAACGCTCCGTTACAGGTACACATTGCGACGGACAGCCGCAATGAAGGCGACTCGCCGGGAACTTTCAGACGGGCGGCGCTATCTCGAAACAATTAGATGCCTTCCAAAACAATAGTTGAAAATTCAAAACCGGGTACTGTCAGTGTTCGGCGCTAAGCCAATTCGCTTTCCCATGTCCTGTGCAATCGTGGCGGCAAGGCCGGGAGAAATGGTTCTCCGTCGAGCGTCAGGTTCGGATTGTAATAAGGATCGCGGGACAACAGATGTCCCCATCTGGATTTCATGTAAGCGGATTCTTTCTTAGAATGTGGCAATCGCTGTGAAGATATTCTTCGTTTACGCGGGGAATGTTCAAGGTAATAAAATTCCGCATACGGCGTCCACAAGATTCTGTAACCTCGCTCACGAACACGCAGGCAGAAATCAACATCGCTATATGTAAGCGGAAGATTGATTGCATCTAATCCGCCCGTTTCGTTGAAGATTTCTTTACGCATTACCATGCACTCCGCCGACACTGCGGAAAAATTTTGCGCGATGTTGACGGCAATAATTTGATTCGCAATCCTTTGTGGAAGATGTTCGTAAACATTCGACGCGACGCCCCCGATGCCGGTGATGATACCCGCGTGCCGGATGGAATCATCCGAATAATAAATCTTGCCGCCGACTATTCCGATCTCCGGTCGAAGCGCGTGGCTGACCATCTCTTTTAGCCAGCCGGGAGAAATAATTTTGAGGCGGTCGCTGATAAGTCCGACAATCTCCGCGCTGCTTTGCTGCACCGCCAGATTATTCATCACGGAATAATTGAAAGGCGCATCGTAGCGCAGCACTTTAACGGAAACGCTGTTTTCAGTCCGGCTCAACTGCTCCAACCCGTCAAAATGGCCGTTCTGCTTCTTAGCAACGATCAGTAGCTCTAAAGGCCTGTAATCGGTTTCTTCGATGATTCCTTTTGCTGTTTGATAAAGTGAATCCACAGGATTGCTGGCGATGATTATTAAGCTGACCAAAGGAAGCGATTCGGGAAGCCCGTAGACTACGCGGTGAAACGATTTGAAGCCTTCCGTTACCGTTGCGTTAATTTTCTTTCTCTCAAAATGCGAGCGAAGTGCCGCCCGTGCAGCTTCATGCGCATACCCTTTTTGATCGGCACTGAGAGCGACCGAGCCGTGTATCGCGCGCCAGTAATATAGAATGCACGGGATGTGGCGAATGTGTTCTTCGGGAATTTGTTCGATGACCCGCAACGCTATATCGTAATCCTGACTGCCTTCGTAACCTTTTCTAAAGCCACCGATTTTTTCGATGAGCGATCGACGATAAACTCCCAGATGCGAGACTAAATTAAGCGAGTAGAAAAGGTCTGGATTCCAGTCTGTTTTGAAATTCGGTGCGTAGCGTGCGCCGTACTCATCAATCAAATTGTCGTCGCTGTAAATTAAATCCGCTGCGGGATAAGCGTTGATCTCTTCGATTACCGAATACAAAGCATATTCCGCGAGTTCGTCGTCGTTATCCAGAAGGGCGACAAATTCTCCCGATGCCATCTCCAGCGCGGTGTTTGAAGCGGCGGAGATATGCCCGTTTTCTTCACGGAAAATAACTTTAATGCGTGAATCCTGCGCCGCATACTCGTTCAGCGTAGCGCGCACGTGCGGTCTGGATGAATAATCATCCGCGATACATAATTCCCAGTGCCCGTATAATTGTTTGCGCACGGATTCGATAGCCTGCCGCAACCAAATCTCCTCGACGTTATAGACGGGCATAATAATTGAAATCAGCGGCTTGAACGACAGCTTATCCATGCGCGTGAGGATCGCTTTCCGGTCTGCATCGGTTAAGGTGTCATACTCTTTAACCCACTTCCGGTAGGTTCGCCTTTGGCGTTGATACCTTGCTCTGTATTCGATTTGTTGCCGGACTCCTGAGATACCGTTTTCGCGCCAGATTTCATAAGCTTTCATGCCGAGATGGGGCAGATGAAATAGAGGCCGGAGAAGAGACGAAGGGGCGGATAGCGCGGCGCGTGAAGTGTGTGCCGCTTGAGCCGGCTTTTCGGTGGCGGGTTTTTCAGCCTTCACGTTGAGTATTCAAGCAGCGTAAGAAGTAGTCCAATTCAAAAGCGGCCTGATCGCACCCGGAATATTTCCGATGCGATCGCCGCGCGCCGAATTATTATCCAGACTATCTATTACCTGAAAGGCGACCACATTCTGCTCGTCAACGTGAATCGTCGTTGCGGGCAAGCGTGAGACGATTGAAGTGTGAACGAGTATGTTTCCTTCGGAAAGAAAGTTGCCGGGAATCCACACGGTGCTCGTGTATGTTCCTGCGGGACGCGGCCTGCGCCGCCACTCTTCACCGACATCTTCGACGGCGAAAAGATGCGCGCCGTCTTCGTTGAAGAAATCGGCGTGCGGCGTCAGTACCTGACCTGAACGAAGCACCTCGTAGCTCATCTCTATTCCGACGGGATAGTGTATGTCAATCGTCTCCGCCGTCTGCCCGTCTTCGGTGCGGACGCGCACGCGCGAGAGCCGTACAACGTCGCTGCCGGGAGCCGTCGCCGTATCGCTCCATGTTCGTTCGGCCTTTACCTTCCAACTCGAACTCAAGTAAGCCCCGACGACTTCCTGCGCCGCCCCGTCGCGTAAGATTTTGCCTTTGTCGAGCAGCACCGCGCGTTTACACAGCCGCGTGACGGCGGGCATATTGTGCGACACGAAGAGAATCGTGCGCCCTTGCTGCCTGATTTGGTTCATCTTGTCGAGGCACTTTTGCTGAAAGGCCACGTCGCCTACTGCGAGCACTTCATCCATCATCAAAATCTCCGTGTCGAGATGCGCGGCGACGGAGAAGGCAAGCCGCAAATACATTCCGCTCGAATAATACTTGACCGCCGTATCTATAAAATTCTCTATCTCGGAGAAGGCGACGATCTCATCGAAGCGGCTTCTAATCTCTGTGCGCTTCATGCCGAGAATCGCGCCGTTCAGGTAAACATTCTCGCGTCCCGTTAAGTCCGGGTGAAAGCCCGTGCCGACTTCGAGCAGGCTTCCGACGCGGCCTTCCAATTCGATGCGCCCGGTGGTCGGCTCGGTGATGCGCGATAGGATTTTGAGCAGCGTTGATTTACCCGCGCCGTTATGTCCGATGAGGCCGACGACTTCGCCCGGCGGTATCGTCAGATTGAAATCCTTGAGCGCCCAGAACGAAGTCTTATCTTGCGCATCGTCCGGCGTCGCGCGTCGCAAACGTCTAAACGAAGACTTCACGGATTGCGCAACCATCTCGCGCATCGTCATGTAGCTCGGATGCAGCCCGCCGATCCGGTAGTGCTTGCTCAATCGCTCAACTTTAATTGCCGGTTTCATCTTGAAACTAAATGATATCCGCGAAGCTCTGTTCGATGCGCCGGAAAGAATAGGCGGCGCACACCAGCAGCACGAGCGTCAGCGCCGCTGCGATGTATAAGGATTGCGTCTCAATGGCGCGTCCCGTCAGCGATGAGCGGAAGCCTTCGATAATGCCCGTCATAGGATTCAGCATCAGCGCGCTCCGCCACTTGCCGGGCAAAATGCTCGCCGGATAGATCACGGGCGAAATGAACATCAACAATTGAACGGCGAACGGCAGTGCATGACGCACATCTCTATACTTCACCGTCAGAGCCGAAAGCCATAGCCCTATGCCGAGCGCGAGCAGCATCAGCAACACGATCAAGCCGGGCAACAGCGCCAGACTCCACGTCAGCGTGATGCCGTAATAAATTGCCATTCCGATAAAGATTACGGACGCAATGGCAAAGTCCAACAGTCCCGCTCCGACGGCGGCGGCGGGAATCAGCAAACGCGGAAAATAAACTTTAGTGATTAAGTTGGAGTTGGCGACAAGGCTGTTGCTGCCGTTGACGACGGCGTTTGCAAAGAACGTCCAGGGCAGCAACCCAGCGTAAGCGAAGATCGGATACGGAATGTTGTCGGAAGGAACGCGCACAAACCTGCCGAAGAAAAAAGCGAAGACGAGCATCGTCAAAAGCGGTTGGACGATAGCCCACGCCGCACCCATCGCCGTCTGTTTATAACGCACCTTGATGTCGCGCCAGACGAGGAACACCAGCAGTTCGCGGTAAGACCACAAGTCGCGTAGATTAAGCGGCGACCATGCGGCGCTCGGCTCGATGACAACTGAATGAGCGCCCTGTGCGGAGATTGCGGCGATGTTCGGTTTACCCGATTCAATCGAAGCGGCGCGGGAAACCAACTCCCGCTCCGGTTCATCTTCGCCGCTATCCTTCATCAAGTGCATTCAGAATCCGATCTCTTACGAACTTCAACCCGCAACGCGCCAACACCACCGGCGAAGCTCATCATAACTTACTGTCGCTGCAAGATTTCGCTTCAGGCAAGAGCGCATCGCGTGTTTCGCGTAGCCTTAACCTGCGCGCATGAAGTCTAAAGCCCGCCAAACAAGCGCGTCAAGCCGGAGCCTTTTCCACTTGATTCAATCTTGCACGAAACCGTAGCGATTGCTTGTGCGTTGTTGTCTGGCTTGACGCAGTCTTTGACGTAAACGGTGCGGAACAATTAAACCGGCGAACAGGCGTGCGCGCGATGTTGATGAAGGCGCGCCGTTCCAATTGTGCAGCATCAAATCGAGCGCCTTTGCTTTCTCGCCGCTGCGCATAAAATCTTCGGCGCATTTCCATTTCAAAGATGCCTGTAAGCGCGCCAGCCGTTCCCCGCTGATGTTAAGGCGCACCCCGACGCGGCGCTGCGTTTCAATCCATTCGGCAGCCATAAAATCCAGATCGCGGCTTGTGTTGTAGGAATGCCTGCGCCACGCCGACAACACCTGCGGATCGAAAGCGAATTCGCCTTCCGCGCTCAACAGCAAGTAAAGCTCGTAGTCTTCCAGCTTCGAGCGCTCATTCCAACCGTGACGCGCCAGCAACGCGCGGCGGTACACGACCGTCGGACTCATCGGCGCAAGCCCGCGTGCCAAGAGCGACTCCTGCGCGTCGCCGTCAACATACGCCGCCCAATCGCAGGTGCAATCGAGAATTCTATCGCTCTCGTCAATCGAATAAGCGTGCCCGTAAGCGAGCGCCGCAGCAGGACGCGCCGCTAAAAGTTTCAAACGCGCTTCGAGAAATGACGGAAACCAGATGTCATCCGATCCTAGATAAGCGAAGTAGTCGCCGGTGCTGCGCGCCAATCCTTCGTTGAGCGTCGCGCAAAGACCCTTGTTCGGACGCGCGATCAACTCGCAGGATGTCGCCGAATCCTTCAACACACGCTCGATAATGCGCGTTGAGTCGTCGCGCGAACCGTCGTCAATCACAATCAGTTCGCGGGGCTGGCGCGTTTGTTTGAGAATCGAGCGCAGGCATTTCTCTATGAACGGCGCGTGATTGTAGGACGGCACGACGACGGAAAGTTCGTTTGAAATGATGGATGATGGCATCTGCGAATTCACCTACGAAGATCGAACGATTCAAGCGTGTGTATCGCTTCGCGTCTCTCTTTTCGTTAGAGTGCGCACGCCCTGCCGTAATACTTCGCCCGCGCGGTATAGGGCAACTGCCGCAGGCACGGCCAGAAAATAATGAATGGCTAAAACGTATCTATATTCCGTGTGCAGCGCAGACTGCGCGCAGAGATAATAAACCGGAACGGCGAGCAGCAAAACGAGCGTGCGCCAATGTCTCGCCCGCGCGAGCAACGCGATGCCCGCGATGATGAGCGGAAGCATCCATGCCGTCACGAAGAATCTTTGAACGACGCGCAGCAGCACACGCGGGTATCGTGTCCACAGTTGCGTAGCTTCGCCGAGCGCGTATAAGTCTACGCGCCTTAGCTCGACAACCGGACGTTTCGCGCCGCCGTTACCGATAACCACGCGCACGGCGTTCGCCTCGCGGCTCACAAACGGTAACTCGATGATTGTCTCCGGCTGATCTTCGGGCGCGCCTTCCGCCAGCGGATGCAGAATCGGCGTTGATGCGAGCACGCGGCCATCGTCCTCGCGGCGGACGCTGATCGCCACGCTGCCCTGCCTGACCTTGACGGGGATTCTCAATAGATAGTCGTTATCCGGTTGCACCGTGATGGGCACTGAAACAGCTTGCTCGCCCCACGCCGAATCGTCGCCTTCCACGCGCAACGCTTCGCCGGTGAGTGAACTTTCGCTCGATGAAGTTTTAGGCCGCGATGAGATGAGCGCGCGGTTATGGTCAGCCTGCCACTCGGTTGCCTCAAGCGAATGCGCCGGAGACGATTTTTCATCCTTAATCGTGAGCGAGTGTGTGACGGCAGGCTCAGGCGCAATGATGTGTACGCGCGAGAGGCGCAGCATAGAGGCGGCGCGGCGCACCATCACGCCCGCAAACCAGAACGGGTG
This sequence comes from Pyrinomonadaceae bacterium, assembly GCA_046262295.1. GTDB lineage: Bacteria > Acidobacteriota > Blastocatellia > Pyrinomonadales > Pyrinomonadaceae > JBHENC01. Next base: position 342,847 of record JBHENC010000002.1, read on the forward strand.
TGCGCGTATCACCGCCCGCCCGCGCGCCATGCGTTCGCGTTCGCGCGCGATTCCGTCAGGACGAAAAAGCAGCCCGACGTAATCGGGACGATTATGCAGACGGCTCTCCATCTGCGTCGCCTGCAAATCCGTGACAGGCATTCCGAAGCGCCCGTCGCGGTCATAATCGCCGATGCCTTCGATGAGCGTAATGCCCATGCCGAGCGAGAGCGGAATGAATTGATGAAAGACGAGCGCGTTGCGAATCGTGATGGGCGCGATGACGAGAAGCGTTGCGCCGAGCAGCGCCGCCGCAAATTGTAAGCGTCTGCCGCGCTCGAACAGAGTTACGATGACGATTACAAGAAATGGCGCAAGCAGCAGCGCGTTTGATCTGAGCCAGCATGAAAGGCCAAGCAGCGCGCCGCTTAACATAAACAGACGCAGGCGAGGCCGCTTGCGCGCGCGAGCCATAAAATAGATTGCCAGCAGAACGGGCAGTATCGCGGGCGAATCCGGCAGAAGTATCAGCGAATAATAAGCGAGTTGCGGCGAGAGCGCGACAATCGTTCCCGCGATGATCGCTTCGCTTAAAGAGAGCAGTTCGAGGGCGAGCAGGAAAATCGTGACCGCTGCGGCAGCGTCCATCATAATCTGAAAAAAACGCGCGGTCGTGTTCGAGTCGCCGAAGATACGCAAGACTGCTGCGGTCAAAATCGGATAACCGGGCGGATGCGTGATTACGTCTGCATCGTTTGGCGGATTCGCGCCGCGATAGAAAGCAGCCGTCTCGCCCTTGAGCAAAAGATGCGCGCCTGCTTTGTACTCTTCAATCATGCCCGCCAGCACGTGCGCGAATACAGGGCGATTATCCTGCCAGTGCAGCAACCTGACGCCCGTCGCCAAAAGGAAAATTGTGATGGCGGCGGCAATCACGCGGCGGCGATTACCCTTTGCCGCCGGTTTGGTTATATGCAAAGCAAAAGTCTTCGCGCGGCTTTCGTTTGCAACGTGCGGCGAGAAAACCGCGCGGGCGAATTCGGAAAACGAATGGCCTTTCAGCATCCTCATATTCATCTCTTACGCGGCCTGATTCCATGCGGCCTGAAACTAACATTGTTACGCCGCTTTGTCGAAACTGATTTGAGCGAACTCGATGAATTGAACGCGCAGGAAGCGATGATCGAGCCGCATGGCATGAATCCTTTGAAGGCGCTCGGCATGGCGAAGGCGATGGGCGGAGAGTTTAAGCGTATACTGCTCGTTGGCTGCGAGCCTGAACCGATGGGCGCGGACGAAGAGCGTATGGACTTGAGCGAGCCTGTACAGGCGGCAATCGAAGAAGCCATCGGCTTAATCGAAGAGCTTGTCACAAAGATTCTTGCGGAAGAGCAACGGAAGATGGTGGTATAACTAAATTGATTCTCAGGAAAGGAAAGTGATTCGACATGAAACGCAATCAATCTTTGGAGCGACGCAGTAGAGAGGCCTCCAGCATGGAAATCGGGTCAACCATCGGAGCGGCGGCGCTGATAGCGGTGGCCGGGCTGGTCATCATGAGCATCCCGGATATCAAGCGTTACATCTAGATCAGCACGATGTAATGGCGCATTTAGCTTGCGGCATGAGTGACGAAAACGCGAATCGAGGTTAAGGCGACCGAAGTTCTGCGTTCTTGTCAATGCTGCGAATGGAGCGGGAGCAAAACGAGCGAGAATACTATGCGAACTACTAAACGACGGGGCGGGCGCGACGAAAGCAGCGTGTGGAAGGGTCTGGCGGCGGGACTCGTCGGCGGACTAGCTGCCTCCGTCGTGATGAATCAGTTTCAATCCGCGACGGGCAAATTGATTGGCGGCGTCGGGAAGTCACACGGCGCGCAATCCTTGCAGGAGGGTCTGCCGCAACATGGCGTCGGACGCGAGCTACAAAAACGCGGCACAGATGATGTACAGGACGATGCGGCGGAGCGTCTCGCCAACGCGATTTCTAAGGGCGTCTTCGATCACGATTTGACAAAGAGCGGAAGGGATGCCGGAGGCACGGCACTACATTACGCTTACGGCATTTCGATGGGCGCGGTCTACGGCATAGCCGCCGAGATTTTGCCAATCTCCACCATCGGCGCAGGTTTACCGTATGGGGCGCTGATCTGGATTGCGGCAGACGAAGGCGTTGTACCCGCGCTCGGTCTCTCGAAAGATTCGGCGGAGTATTCGTTCTCGATTCACGCTTACGCGCTCTCGTCGCATCTCGTTTACGGACTGGCGACTGAAATTGTACGCGGCGCGGTGCGGCGTGCGCTCTAACGTGCGGTTGCAACTTTCGTCTCGAGTGATTGGGAATGAAAAATCTTATGCGATACCGGATAGATGTTAGCCGTAGCCGGTTTACGGTGCAGGCGTTCGCCGGTAGATTGCTTTCCGTCTCCGAAGGAAGTCTTGTTGGTTTCGTATGGTGTAGCTTGCGAAGGCACATCGCTTGAAGGGTCGCGCCTCGTCATCGAAGAGATTCCGGTAGTGGTCTATTGCCCGACTTGCAGGGCAGAGACGACGCTCGCTTCCGTTCAGCGATTCTGCTGTGATGTTTGCTGAACGCCGACACCTGAAGTCGTGCGAGGACGGGAAATCAAGGTCAGCGCGCTGGAGATAGAAGAATGGGCACAACCCTCCCCGTCGAAGCCATGCAGAAAGTTTTGGTCGAACGTGGATCATGAAATCAGGCGTCCTTTATGCGTAGTAGTAGCAGCAACGCCGAAGAGGAGTTGACGACAACCCGCGTGCAACTGCTCGTGCGCGGGCTGGTGCAGGGCGTCGGATTTCGTCCCTATGTTTTCTCGCTGGCGAAAAGACGCGCACTCAAAGGCCATGTTCTTAACAATACGATCGGCGTGCTTATTGATGTCGAGGGCGAAGCCTGCGCCGTCGAGCAGTTCATTAAAGAGATAAGCGAAAACCCGCCGCCGCTCTCGCTCGTCGAATCAATAGCACGCCGCGATGATTTAGCTCCGGCGCATTACCGCGATTTTCATATTGTCGAGAGCGTTTCCGACGGAGAGAAGTTTGTTCCGCTTTCGCCGGACATCGCTACCTGCGAAGACTGTCTCGCGGAAATGCTCGATCCGCAAGACCGCCGCTACCGTTACCCGTTCATTAACTGTATTAACTGCGGGCCACGTTTTACGATCATCGAAGGCATTCCATATGACCGCGCGCAAACGACGATGCGCGATTTTGCGATGTGTGATGCGTGCCGCGCCGAATACGAAAATCCACTCGACCGGCGTTTTCATGCCGAGCCGATTGCTTGCCCGCGTTGCGGCCCGCAACTTCTGTTGTTGGATTCGGAAGGAAAAGAGATTGCGTTCGACAGTATCACCTGTGAAGACGCGGTCAGCCGCGCCCGCGCGTTTCTGTTGAGCGGGCACATCATTGCCATCAAAGGCATCGGCGGATTTCATCTGGCCTGCGATGCGCTGAATGCGGAAGCCCTCGAACGATTAAGAGAAAGAAAGTACCGCGAAGATAAACCGTTCGCGTTGATGGCAAACTCGCTTGATGTAATCAAAGAGTATTGCCTTGTCTCAAAGGCGGAGGAAGAGTTGTTGTTATCCGCGCGCCGTCCCGTCGTGCTCCTTGAAAAGCGATCCACTGCGAGCCTTCCGCACGCCGTCGCGCCGCGTGTCAATGCTTACGGTTTTATGCTGCCGTACTCGCCCTTGCATTTTATGCTGTTAGAAAAACTGGATAGGCCGCTGGTAATGACGAGCGGCAACGTCTCCGACGAACCCGTTGCTTACGAAGACACGGAGGCCGTCGCGCGTTTGTGCGGCATCGCCGACCGGTTTTTACTGCATAACCGGCGGATTCACATACGCTCGGATGATTCGGTGGTTCGCGCCTATGAAGGCCGCGAGATGGTTGTGCGACGCGCTCGCGGGTTTGCGCCCGCGCCTCTCAAGAGCGCGTCCAACTTCACGCGCGAGATTCTCGCCTGCGGCGCGGAGCTGAAGAACACTTTTTGCCTGACGCATGAAAACTACGCCTTCGTCAGCCATCACATCGGCGATCTGGAGAATTTAGAAACGCTGCGATCTTTTACCGAAGGCATCGAACATTTCAAAAGACTCTTTCACCTACGGCCTGATGTTGTTGCCTACGACTTGCATCCCGAATATCTCTCGACGAAGTACGCGCTGGCGCTCGAAGACGTACAAACCAAAATCGGCGTCCAGCATCATCACGCGCACATCGCAAGCTGCATGGCTGACAATCAAATCGAAGGCGAAGTGATCGGCGTCGCGCTCGATGGTCTGGGTTTCGGCACGGACAATCGTTTATGGGGCGGCGAGTTCTTCGTCGCAGATTTTCTTGACGCGACACGCATCGCGCATCTCGAATATGTTCCGATGCCGGGCGGCGCTAAAGCGATACGCGAACCCTGGCGCATGGCCGCCGTTTACCTGCAACGCGCGTTCGGCGATGAGTTCACGAAATTGAATCTTCCATTTGTCCAGAAGATGAATCACCGCACATGGAACACTCTTCGCCGGATGATTGCGACCGGCACGAATAGCCCTGAAACATCCAGCATGGGCAGGCTCTTCGATGCGGTAGCGAGCTTGCTGGGTTTGAGAGACACGGCTAACTATGAAGGACAGGCGGCGATTGAGTTGGAGATGATCGCCGACAGGAATTGCACGCGCGGCTATGAATTTGAGATTGAAGCGAAAGGGAATATCATCAAGACGGATAAAGTAATTCGCCGCGTGGTAGAGGATTTGCTCGAAAATGTTTCCGCTCCCGAGATTGCCGCGAAGTTTCATCTGGGCGTGGCACGTTTGATCGCTTCGCTCGCTCGCCGCGTGAGAAACGAGCGCGGACTTAATCGCGTCGTTTTATCGGGCGGAGTTTTTCAAAATATGTTTCTCTTGGAAAGAGCTTGCCGGTTGCTGAAGGATGACGGCTTTGATGTTTATACGCACTGCCGCGTGCCTGCGAACGACGGCGGCATCAGTTTCGGTCAGGCGGCGATTGCAAATGCTCGAATAGCGGCGGGGAGAATATAAACCTATGTGTCTGGCAATACCCGGAAAGATCGTCGAAATTGTTGACGTTGAAAATCAGATTGCGAAGGTTGATGTCGGCGGCGTCAAGCGTAACATCAACATCGGGATGCTGGATGACACGAGCATCGGCGACTACGTTTTAATCCACGTCGGTTTTGCGATGAGCAAGATTGACGAACGCGAAGCCGAAGAAACCTTGCGCCTACTGCAAGAGCTGGGTTCATACGAACCGGAGCTTGATGACTTTAAGACTGCTTTAGAATGAAAGGTGGTATGAGATGTCCAAGACCGCCGATGATTTCTCGCGCTCTTTTTATCCGTTCCTGCACGAAGAGGATAAGCCGTCGCCGGGAAACCCCGAAAGAATCGGAAACTCGCCGCAGTTAACGGAAGAGTTGCGCTTTTCGCTGCTGGAAAAGGTGCGCGAGAGCGACGATGTACGCGCACGGTTCTTTGAAGATAATAAGGATGCGATTCTCGCCGCGTCGCTCGCAATGGCGAAATCTTTTCATCGCGGCGGCAAACTGCTTGTCTGCGGCAACGGCGGCTCGGCCACCGACGCACAGCACATCTCCGTAGAGTTTATGCACCCGATCACCGTCGGACGCCTTGCTCTGCCTGCGATCTGTTTGACCAACGATATTGCGATGGTCACCGCCGTCTCGAACGACGTGAGTTTCAATGATGTGTTCTCGCGTCAAATCATCGCTCTGGGGCGCGAAGGCGATATGCTTTTAGGTATCTCGACGAGCGGCAATTCCGAAAACATCGTGCGCGCGTTTGACACCGCGCGCCGTATGAAGCTCACGACAATCGGTTATGCCGGAGGCGACGGCGGCAAGATGGCGGCGATGCTAACAGCGGGCACGCTCGATTTCTGTCTCACCGTTCCCACCGCAAGCATTCACCGGATACAGGAATCGCACGTCGCGCTGTATCACACGACGTGGGACATCGTGCATACTTTTCTGGAACACAAGTCGCCGGTTGAGTCAGGAGTTAAGAGTCGAGAGTCTGGAGTTAAAAGTCGAGAGTCAGGAGTGGGAAGTTAAAAGCCGAGCACGTCTTCGGCTCAAGACTACTCGACTCCAGACTCTTGACTTCCCCGAAGGAAACGACAAATGAAATTCATAGACGAATACAGGCAGAGCGATATCGCACTAAAACTCGCCGAACAGATTGCTGGAATGACCGAGAGGCCGCTTAAGTTGATGGAAGTTTGCGGCGGGCACACGCACACGATCTTCAAGTACGGCATAGAGGATTTGCTTCCGCCCAACATAGAGATGATTCACGGGCCGGGTTGTCCCGTGTGCGTGATACCGCTCGGGCGCGTTGACGATGCGATTTCGATAGCCTTGCAGCCCGGTGTGATCTTTACCACCTTCGGCGACGCGATGCGCGTGCCCGGCTCGAAGACCAGCCTGCTTGACGCGAAGGCTCGCGGCGCGGACGTGCGTATGGTTTACTCGCCGCTCGATGCTTTGAAGATTGCGAAGAAGAACCCGGAACGGCACGTCGTCTTTCTCGCGCTGGGTTTTGAAACAACCGCGCCTTCGACCGCGATGACCGTCCTTCAAGCGGCGAAAGACAATGTCGAGAATTTCAGCGTCTTCGGCAATCACATCATGATTATCCCCGCGCTGAAAGCGATGCTGGATTCGCCGGACTTGAAGCTGGACGGATTCTTAGGCCCCGGCCACGTCAGCGCGGTCATCGGCACGCGCTGTTATGATTTCGTGCCGCGCGAGTACGGCAAGGCGCTGGTCGTCTCCGGCTTCGAGCCGCTCGACATACTGCAATCGGTTTACATGATCGTCAAACAACTCGTTGAAAATCGCGCCGAAGTCGAGAATCAATATCCGCGTGCGGTGTCGCGCGACGGCAATCGGAAAGCGATGGAAGCTCTTTTTGAAGTCTTCGAGCCGCGCGATTATTTCGAGTGGCGCGGGCTTGGCTCAATCGCGCATAGCGGCATGAGATTGCGACAGAAATACGCCGCGTTCGATGCCGAGTTGAAATTCAGCGTGCCGGGTTTGCGCATCGCCGATCCGAAAGCGTGCCAGTGCGGTGAGATTTTGAAGGGCGTCAAAAAGCCCTGGGAGTGTAAAGTGTTCGGTACGGCCTGCACGCCGGAAACGCCGATTGGCTCGTGCATGGTATCGAGCGAGGGCGCGTGTGCCGCTTACTATAATTTTGGACGGCTATCGAAAGTGGCGGAGCGTTCCGCCGCGCAAGCGGTTAACACTAGAGTTTGAAATGACCACAGAATTCACTTCTTCATCGCTCTTTGAACGGGTCGAACGGGCGCGGCGAAGAAAACAGAAGTTCAAAGATACGCACATCACTCTGGCGCACGGCAGCGGAGGCCGTGCGATGCACGAACTCGTCGAGGGATTGTTTCTCGAATACCTGCGCAATCCTTTGCTGGAACAACTCGAAGATCAAGCGGTCTTTGAAATCGGCAAGACGAGCGACGCGGCTGTGTCAGGAACTGACGACCATCGCGGCCTCGCAAGGCTTGCCTTTACAACCGATTCTTATGTGGTTGATCCGATCTTCTTTCCCGGCGGCGACATCGGCCGCCTTGCCGTCAACGGAACGGTTAACGATATTGCGATGAGCGGCGCGCGCCCCGTTTATCTCTCTGCCGGATTCATTCTCGAAGAAGGTTTTCCGATTGAAGACTTGCGGCGAATACTCACATCCATGCGCGCGGCGGCAGAAGAAGCGGGCGTCCAGATTGTCACAGGCGATACGAAGGTTGTGCAGCGTGGAAGCGCCGATAAGCTTTTTATCAACACGTCGGGCATCGGCGTGATTGAATCAAACGCGCGCCTCTCGGCCTCCGGCGCGCAGGTTGGCGACAAAGTAATCCTGAGCGGCACAATCGGCGATCACGGCACGACGATTATGATTGCGCGCGGCGAGCTGGAATTGGAAACGGAAATCGAGAGCGACACTGCGCCGCTCAATGCGCTGGTGAAAGCGATGCTGGATGAAGCGGCGCGCGTCGCTTCGGTGAACGCAATTCATTGTCTGCGCGACCCGACGCGCGGCGGCGTGGCGACGACGCTCAACGAAATCGCTATGAGTTCCGAATTATGTATACAGATTGACGAAGAGCATATTCCTGTCCGCGAAGAGGTGAAGGGCGCGTGCGAGATTCTGGGGCTTGATCCGCTCTATGTCGCCAACGAAGGAAAGCTGCTGGCGATTGTCTCGCCCGATGTCGCCGAATCGCTCATCAAGCGCATGAAAGAAAATCTTTACGGAAGCGATGCGTGCATTATCGGCGAAGTGAAAGCGGAGCCGCAGGGAATCGTGGCGATGCGCACAGGCTTCGGCGGCACACGCATCGTTGATATGCTCGCGGGCGAACAACTACCCCGAATATGTTAAAGGCGGGGAACAGCCACGCGCTTCTTGATGCGGTAATTCAGCGGCGCGGCAGGCTTGATAAAACCGGATTGGAGTTAAAGGCCGCCCGTAGATATAATCATTTTGGACAGCTTCTATGGCGAAATAGAAAGGCCACCGGCGCGGTGGCTATTTTTATGCAACAGGCACGCGGGCGCAGGCAGGACTTGAACCTTTGAAGGTCTTACACATACTCGATACGCTCAGTCGCGGCGGCATTGCGATGCTGGAGCTGGACGTGTGTCGCAATGCGGCGGCGAACAATCTCGATTTAACATTTGTTGCGACGGGCGGCGGCGATCTGGAAAACGATTTCCGCGCATCAGGCGTTGAGTTTATACGCCTGCATAGGCGTTACCCGGTTGATCTGAAAATCGTCGCGGCGCTTCGCAAAATTATTCGCGCGCGAGAAATCGAGGTCGTCCACGCGCATCAGGCGGTCGAAGCTCTCCACGCCTACTTTGCGACGCGCGGCACAAACGTAAAATGCGTGCTTAGCTTTCACGGCTGCACTTTCGATGCCCGCAACCGTCTTGCGCTCAAGTTTCTTATTCCGCGTATGGCCGCCAACGTCGCTGTGAGTCGGGGCTATTTAGCGCGGCTCGAAACAACAGAGCGGCTCGATACGAGCAGAAACTTTCGCGTCATACATAACGGCGTGGATACGAAAAGGCTGCAACGAACGAAGCGAAATCTGCGCGGCGAACTCGGCTTGAGCGATGGCGTTTTGCTGCTCGGCATGGTGGGGAATTTTTATCCGGGCGTGCGGAAAGATCAATTGACGATTTGCCGCGCGCTGCCGCGACTGTTTGCCGCTGCGCCGCACGCGCATTTTGTTTTTGTCGGCGGGCGTTCGGAAATCGCGCCGGAGTTGTACGATGATTGCGTGAACTATTGCCGCGAGCAGGGAATTGACGGGCGCGTGCATTTTATGGGCAAGCGCGCAGATGTGGCCGACGTGTTAAGCTCGCTCGACGTTTTTGTTTTTTCGTCGCTCGAAGACACGTTCGGCATCGCCGTTGTCGAAGCGATGGCGATGGGATTGCCCACCATCGCTTCGGATATTCCGCCGCTCATGGAAGTGATTGGCGACGGCGAATATGCGCTAAACTTTCGCACGCAGGATGCGGAAGATTTAGCGCGAAAGTTAACGCCGCTGCTCGCTAATTCTACGGCTCGCGCACAACTCGGAGCGAAAGCCGAAGCATGGGCGTTGCAGCAGTTCGGCATCAACGCATATATTTCAAGACTGACAGAGTTATACGAAGAACTGACCGGCGCGGCATAAGCAGAGCGCACAATACGCTTCGATGATTCACGTTCGCTTTAATCACTAAGCTGCGCAGTTTAACTTTCATAATCAAATGCTTCAAGATTATTCCATTATCTGTTTCGGCGCAGAGGATTGGTGGTATCACCACACGCACCAGAGCGAACATCTGATGCGGCGGTTCGCGCGCGCCGGAAACAAGGTCGTCTTCGTTAATTCCATTTCGATGGGTTTGCCGTCGCTCGCGCATAAAGATTTGTTGCCGCGCGTCATACGCAAGATGCGCAGCTACCTTCGCTATGCGCGCGACACGGAAGAAGGCATCGCGGTCGTTTCGCCGCCGACGCTGCCGTTCTTCGGCAGCCGCACGGCGCGTTACCTGAACCGCGAATTGCTTGCAGCGCAGATCAACGCGCTGGCGAAACGCCGTAAACTTTCGCGCCCGATTCTATGGCTCGCTATTCCGACGGCGGTTGAAACCATCGGGCGTTTCGATGAATCGCTTGTCGTGTATCTGGTCGTGGACAAGTATGACGCCAACACGATGGATCACGCCACCGATCCGGCGCACATCACGCGGCTGCATGAACGCGCGCTCGAACGCGCCGACTTGATTCTTTATTCCGGGCGCAGAATGTTCGAGGAAGCGAAGCGCGGGCGCGAAAAATCTTTTTTGCTGGAGCAGGCCGTAGACTTCGATCTTTTCGCGCAGGCGGCAAACGAAGCGACGAAAATTGCTCCGGAGCTTGAAGCGATTCCGCGCCCGCGTCTGGGCTATTTCGGCGCAGTCGAACCCTGGTTGATAGATCAGGCGTTAGTCAAAAAGGCCGCCGCCGAACGCCCTGATTGGCAGTGGGTCTTTATCGGTAATCGCGCGCGCGGGATGGAGTTGGACGAGTTGAAAAATGTGCATTACATCCCGACCGTGCCTTACCTAGAGTTGCCGCGCTATGCCGCAGGCTTCGACGTGTGCGTGCTGCCCTGGGATGTGACGAACACTTGGACGAGTTATACCGCGCCGCTCAAGGTGCGCGAATATCTGGCGACGGGCAAGCCGACCGTCATTTCGCGCCTACACGAATTTGAATCAATGCGCGATGTGTTGCCGATGGCCGCCAACCACGACGAATTCTTACGCATGGTGGAAGACGCGCTCAATGAACGCGGCGACGAAAGAAGTCGTGCCCGTCAAGCGTCGGTCGCCGCCGATACATGGGACGCACGCGCCGAACAGGTCAGCGAGTTGATCGAAAAGAAGCTAACGGAGAAGTCAGCAGTCGGGAGTCAAGAGCCGCGAGTCTGAAGACGAAAAAGCAGAAGTAGGAAGTCGGCATAGATGCAGGCGATACGGGCGCGGGAAATATTATCAATTCGTGAAGCGCAATCCGGCACGGATATAAACGATGCAAGCATGACGGGCACTCCGCATTCTGTCTCTTGACTTCCGACTCCTGACTCCCGACTCTCGACTCTAAAAATCATGTGCGGAATTGCCGGACTCATTAGCGCCTATTCAAGCGAGCGTATCGGCGCGATGCTCGCCAGCCTTGAGCATCGTGGGCGCGACGATGAAGGCGTGTGGACTGCGCCTGTCGCAGGTAATGAAACGGCGGAAGCGCACGGCATCACGCTCGGGCATCGCCGCCTCGCTATCATTGATACGAGCAGTGCGGGACATCAGCCGATGCTCTCTGCGGGCGGGCGTTATGCGCTGACTTTCAACGGCGAAATATATAACTACCGCGAACTACGGCGCGAACTCGAAGCGAAAGGGCATCGCTTTCGCACGGACACGGACACGGAAGTGTTGCTCGCGGCGTTTGCCGAATGGGGCGCAAAATGTTTGCCGCGCCTGAACGGAATGTTCGCCTTCGCGGTGTGGGATTCTCTGACGAAAACTCTAACGCTTGCCCGCGACCGTCTCGGCATCAAGCCGCTCTACTACGCGCATCTTCAAAACGGCGACCGAGATGCTTTCGTCTTCGCTTCGGAGATCAAGGCGATTCTCGCTTCCAATTTAGTCAGGCCGGAAATTGATACGGCGGCGCTCGATCAATACTTAACTTTTCTATGGACGCCAGACCCGCACACGGTCTTTCGCGGCATACGAAAACTCGCGCCTGCGCACGCGCTCACGTTTCAATTGGGACGAGACGTTGAAATGCGCGAATGGTGGGATGTTTCGTTCGACGAAATAGAAGAAGGGCGCAGCGAAGCATGGTGGCAGGAGCGCGTGCTGGAGACGCTTGACCGCGTGGTGCAAATGGAGATGGTCGCGGACGTGCCGCTCGGCTCGTTTTTATCGGGCGGCGTTGATTCCTCCGCCATCGTCGCGCTGATGAACAAACATAGCAGCGGGCGGCGCGTCTCGACTTATACTATCGGCATCGAGCAAGAGGATTTGCGCTACGACATTATCCCGGACGATGCGGTGTGGGCGCGTCGCGTCGGCCAACTGCTCGACACGGACTATCGGGAAATAATGCTCAAGCCGGATGTCGCCAATCTTCTGCCGAAGCTCGTTTATCACATGGACGAACCTGTTGCCGATCCCGCCGTCATCACAAGTTATCTTGTCTCGCGGGCGGCGCGCGAGACGCTGACGGTGTTGTTGTCGGGCGTCGGCGGCGACGAAATCTTCGCGGGCTATCCGCGTCAATTAGCGATGCGTCTGGCGGGCGCGCTCGATCCCGTGCCGCAACTGATTCGCCGCCCGTTGATGGGTGCACTTGCGCGCGCTCTGCCCGGCGGCCTGCCCGGAAAATTTACCGCGCCGCTGCGCAACGCCAAAAAATTCGCCACGAGCGCCGCACTCGATTTCGAGGATCGCTATCTGGGCTACGGCACATATTTTACGCGGCGTATGAAAGAGCGGCTGTATACGGAAGAGTTGCGCGAGCAGACGAGCGCGCTCGATCCGTATGGCGAGCATCGTCGTTATTTCGCGCGCGTCAAAGACGCCGCGCCGCTCAACCGTTTGCTATACGTTGACTTGAAAACTTTTTTGCCGTGCCTCAATCTGGCGTACACGGACAAGACTTCGATGGCCGCTAATCTGGAAGTGCGCGTGCCGTTTCTTAATCACGAGTTGGTGGAGCTGGCGGCGCGCATTCCGCCGAACTTAAAGCTGCGCGGCCTGAAACGCAAGTACATACTCAAGCGCGCCGCCGAAAAACTTTTGCCGCGTGATGTCGTGTGGAGAAAAAAGGCTGGCTTCGGTGCGCCGATACGCTCCTGGCTGCGCGGGCCTTTGCAGCCGCTCGTCGAAGATTTGCTTTCGGATGAAACAATCAAACGGCGCGGGCTTTTTCGTCCCGCAGAAGTTAGACGCATTATCGCCGCCAATCTTTCAGGCCGCGAAGATTACAATTTGCAAGTCTTTCAACTGCTCACGCTGGAGCTGTGGCAGCGCACGTTCATTGACGGAAAATAAGCGGCGGCGGTTGCTTTTGCCGGGCGGCGGCGGCATAAAATTACAAAGGAACAAACGGAAATTTTGACGGCGATGCGGAATATTCTTGTCACGGGGGGCGCGGGCTTTATCGGTTCGCATCTGGTTGATCGTTTGCTCTCGGAAGAGACTTGGCGCGTTACGGTAGTTGACGATTTCAACGATTTTTATGCGCCCGCGACGAAGCGCGAGAACGTTCGCGCGCATCTCGAAAATCCATCTTACCGTTTGATCGAAGCAGACATCCGCGATGTCGGAAAAGTCGCGCACGCTTTCGATAATACGAAGTTCGATGTGATCGTTCATCTGGCGGCGCGTGCCGGTGTCCGCCCGTCGCTCGAAGAGCCGTTGCTGTATACGGAGACGAACGTGACGGGAACGCTCAACCTGCTGGAATTTGCGCGCGAGCGCGGCGTGCGGCAGTTCATCTTTGGTTCGTCGTCTTCCGTTTACGGCATCAACGCGAAAGTACCATTCAGCGAAGACGATCCGATACAGCAGCCAATCTCGCCATATGCCGCGACGAAAGCGGCGGGCGAACTGCTCTGCCATACCTACGCGCATCTGTACGGTTTACGCTGTGTGTGTTTGCGTTTCTTTACGGTCTACGGTGCGCGGCAACGTCCCGATCTGGCGATTCATAAATTCGCGCGCTTGATTAGCGAAGGCCGCCCTATTCCCGTTTTCGGCGACGGCACAACGCGACGCGATTACACGTTCGTCGAAGATATAATTCAAGGCGTTCGCGCGGCGATTGATTACGACGCGAGCCTTTATGAAGTGATTAACTTGGGCGAATCGCAAACAGTTGAACTCGGAGAATTGATTCGCTTGTTAGAGAAAGAGTTGGACACGCGCGCCCTGATTGACCGCAAGCCACAACAGCCGGGCGACGTGCCACAAACTTTCGCCGACATCACCAAAGCGCGCCGCCTACTTGCGTATGATCCGCACACGAAAATAGAAGAAGGCGTCCGCCGCTTCGCCGAATGGTTCAGGAATGAAGGAAAGCTATGAGTCTGGAGTCGAGAGTCTGGAGTCAATAGTTGAGGGTCAGCAGTCTTCAGACGCTAGTCTTTAGAGACTCCAGACTCCAGACTCCAGACTCCTGACTTCTTCCGCATATGAAGTTGAAACTATTGCAGTATCTTGCGTGCCCCGCGTGCGGCGGCGCGATTCAGCTTCTTTCGGCGGCGCGAAATTGCGGCGAAGAGATTTTGGACGGCGACCTCGTTTGCAAAGCTTGTGCGCGCCAGTATCCGGTGGTGCGCGGTGTTCCGCGTCTTGCCGACGCCGCGAGCATAGAGACGGGCAAGGCCGCGACCGCCGCGAATTTCGGTTGGGAGTGGCAGCATTTCGCGCAGGCGGACGAACGCTACAGTGAACAATTTTTGGGCTGGATTGCACCCGTCCAACCGGATTTCTTTCAAAACAAAATTGTGCTCGAAGGTGGTTGCGGCAAAGGGCGACATACGCAGTTGGCCGCACGCTGGGGAGCGCGCGAGATCGTCGGCGTTGATTTGAGCGCGGCGGTTGAAGTGGCCTACGCCGCGACGCGCGACATGGAGAACGCGCATATCATTCAGGCGGACATCTACAATCCGCCGCTTCGTCAGGTTTTCGATTACGCCTTTTCCGTCGGCGTGCTGCATCACTTGCCCGATCCGCGCGAAGGGTTTCTCTCGCTCGCCTCCAAAGTTAAAGCGGGCGGACATCTGTCAGCGTGGGTTTACGGCGCGGAAAACAACGAATGGATTGTGCGCTTTGTCAGCCCCGTGCGCGAAAATATTTCATCGCGCATGAATCTGCGCGCACTGTTGCATCTCTCGAAGTTGCCGACCGCCGCTTTGTATGCAGCGACGAAACTCGTCTACGGGCCGCTCAATAAAAGTCGCGGCGGCGTGCGGTATGCGCGCCGTTTGTTCTACAATGATTATTTGCAACAGCTTGCGGGTTTCGGCTGGCGCGAGCATCACGCCATCGTCTTCGATCATCTCGTCGCGCCGACGGCCTTTTACCTGACGCGCGCAGAATTTGAAGAGTGGTGGAAAGCCCTCGGCGCGACTGATACGGTAATCGGATGGCACAATCGCAATAGCTGGCGCGGGTTCGGTCGTTTGCCGTAAGGCGGATTGATAAGCTCTGCGCGTGAATATGCGGGGGCATGAGTAGTTGAAAAGAATGAAGCACTACGACGAAGAAGAGACATTGATGAAAAGAGCGGCGGGCGGAAGAGTGGCCGGTCTCGCAGGCATCGCCGATGAAGAGATTTTAATTCAACCTGCGACGACACCCGGCGAGGTAAGCGACGCGCCGTTGATCTCCATCTTTTTGCCTGTCCTCAATGAAGAACCGAACCTTGCGCCGCTACACGTCAAGCTGGACGAAGCACTCGCCGCGATCAAGGCGAGCGCGGAGATAATCTATGTTGACGACGGCTCGACCGATGGCAGCCTCGATGTTTTGCGTGAGCTGGCGCGGCTGGATTCCCGCGTGCGCGTTGTCGCGTTACGGCGGAATTACGGGCAGACGGCGGCGATGGCGGCGGGCATTGATGCGGCGCGCGGAGAAATACTGATTCCGATGGACGCCGATCTGCAAAACGATCCGGCCGACATCCAGAGATTAATCGCCAAGCTGGACGAAGGCTACGACGTAGTGTCCGGTTGGCGACGCCATCGCAAAGACAAAATGATGACGCGCAAGCTGCCTTCGATGCTCGCCAATCGCTTGATCTCTTGGATCGGTGGCGTGCCGCTGCATGATTACGGTTGCTCTCTGAAAGCGTACCGGCGCGATGTGCTGAAAGACGTGCGGCTCTATGGAGAGATGCACCGCTTCATTCCGATCTACGCATCGTGGGCGGGAGCGCGCGTCGCCGAGATTCCCGTCGAACATCACCCGCGCACGATGGGCAAATCCAAGTACGGTTTATCGCGCACGCTGAAGGTTGTCTTCGATTTGATGACGATTAAATTTATGGCGTCGTATCAAACGAAACCGATCTACGTTTTCGGCACGTTCGGGATGATCGCCTTTGCCGTCTCTTTTCTCGCAGGCTTGTGGGCGATCATCAAAAAGTTCGAAGGCGTTTCGTTTATACTGACGCCGCTGCCGGTTCTCACAATCGTCATGTTTGCCGTCGGCGTGCAATTTCTTTTAATGGGATTGCTGGCTGAAATGCAGGTGCGCACCTACCACGAATCGCAGGCGAAACCGATCTACGCGGTGCGCGAGAAAATAGGGATGAAAGAGTAAGGCAGTTTTGAGTTTTCAGTTTATAGTTAAGCCGTGCCTGATTTTGCTGAAAACTGAAAACTTGAGTCTTATGTGTGGCATCGCCGGATGGTCTGATTTGGATGCTCGTGCGGACGCGTCGTTTGACGGTGCGGAGGAACTCCTGCGTGCGATGTGCGAGCGTTTGATTCATCGTGGCCCCGATTCCGAAGGCGTGCTGATAACAAATGGCGTCGCGCTCGGAATGCGACGGCTTGCGATTATTGATCTTGTGACCGGCGAACAGCCCGCAACGAATGAAGACAATCAAATCAGCGTTATCTTGAACGGCGAGATTTACAATTACCGTGAGTTGCGCACCCATCTTGAAAAGCGCGGGCATCGTTTCAGAAGCCAATCCGATACGGAAGTGTTGCCGCATCTTTACGAAGAGTATGGCACAGGAATGCTCGAACATCTCAACGGTATGTTCGCCTTCGCGTTGTGGGATGCACGGCGGCGCAGGCTTTTTCTCGCGCGGGATCGTTTTGGCGAAAAGCCTTTGTACTGGGGCGCGTTCGGCAATCAATTGTTGTTTGCCTCGGAGCCGAAAGCGTTGCTGGCGCACCCGCTCGTTAAGCCGCGCGTGAATTTACAGGCGCTGCGGCAATACTTGTCTTTCGATTACGTGCCCGCACCGCTCTCGATTTACGAAGGCATCAATAAGCTGCCCGCCGCCCATTCGCTCACGCTCGAAGACGGAAAAATCGAAGTCAAACCGTATTGGAAATTGAGTTATAAAACCGCCTCGCCCGTGCCGACGGAAGCTGAGGCGGCAGAGCGTGTGCGTGAGTTGTTGTTCGATTCGGTGCGAATGCGTTTGGCTTCGGATGTGCCGCTCGGCGTGTTGCTGTCGGGCGGCATTGATTCGTCAACCGTCGCGGCGCTTGCCGTGCGCGCGGCAGGCGAAACGGTAAAGACGTTTTCGATCTCGTTCGCCGAATCGTCTTTCGACGAATCAACGTATGCTCGTTCCGTTGCCAAGTTTCTCGGGACGGATCATCACGAGGAGCGGCTCGGCGGGAATCTGGCAGCCGGTCTCGTCAGCGATATCGGCGCATGGATGGACGAACCCCTGAGTGATCCGTCGCTCGTTCCGACTTATTTGCTGTCGCGCTTCACACGGCGGCACGTGACGGTCGCGCTCGGCGGCGACGGCGGCGATGAACTCTTCGCGGGCTATCCGACGTATCGCGCGCATAATCTGGCACAACTATACGCGCGCATTCCGCGCGCTTTGCGGCGTGCGCTGGTCGAGCCGTTGGCGCGCCGTCTGCCGGTGAAGACGAAGAATCTTTCGTTCGATTATAAGGTGCGGCAGTTTATCGCGGGCGCGGACGAGGAAGATGTCGCGCGCCATCATATCTGGTTCGGTTCGTTTGCGCCGCAGCAACAGGAATATCTTTTGACTTCAGACGTGAAGCGCGCGACCAACGCGGATGTTTACATGGATGCGCGCCGCTTCTTTGAAACCGAATGCGACGGCGAAACACTCGTCGAGCGAATGCAGGCGCTGGACACGCAGTTGTATCTGGCCGGAGATATTCTGCCGAAAGTTGATCGCGCGAGCATGGCCGTGTCACTCGAAGTGCGCGCGCCGTTTCTGGATCATCGCGTTGCGGAATACGTCGCCGCGTTGCCTTTGAATTATAAGTTGCGCGGGCGCACCTCGAAGTACATTCTCAAGCGTGCGACGCGCGGGCTTGTGCCTGCGTTCGTCGGCAGGCGCGGCAAAAAGGGTTTCGGCGTGCCGGTCGCGGAGTGGCTGAAGAAAACTTTGAGGCCGCTGGCGCGCGATCTGCTTGCGCCTGCGCGCCTGCGCCGTCACGGGCTTTTCGATCCGCACTACGTGGCGCGCTTACAGTCTGAACACGAGCGCGGGCAGGCCAATCATCGCAAGCTGCTCTGGACGCTGCTGATGTTTGAACTCTGGCATGAAAGCTTTATCGAGACTCCGCGCCGCATCGAAAATGTCGCAACCATCGCCTGACTTCAACGCGCGAGAACGCTTGCGGAAGAACGCGCCGGATGAACGCTGCATCGTTAACAGCGATTGTGTGAGCGATATTCATCAGGCTTATGACGCGCTCGCCGCATGGTGTCGTGTGCGTTCCTACGCCGGATATGATCCCTTCGACGGTTTGAACAGCCGTCTGTTTCAGGCGACGCCGCTCAAACGCTCGCGTCTCGCGCGTCTCGCGTGGACGCAACTGTTCAAACGCTCGCCCGTCAATTTACGCAGGCTGGCGCGTGTGCCTGTTGAAAGAAACAGCAAGGGGACGGCGCTCTTTGCGCTCGCGGCGCTCGCGGATTTTCGTCGCCACAAAACGAAAGAAGCGGAGCGACACGCGCGCGCATTGCTTGACGATCTACTGGCGGCGCGCGTTAAAGGCGAGTGGCACGGGGCGGCGTGGGGCTATAATTTCGATTGGCAGGGACGCGCTTTCTTTGCGCCGAAGAACACGCCGACGATTGTGCCGACGGCCTTTGCCGCGCGTGCTTTCGTCGAAGCGGCACGCACTTTCGACGATGATGAGTATCTAAGCATCGCGCGCGGCACGTGCGAATTCATTTTGCATGACCTACGGCGCAGCGCGGAGAGTTTTGAAGAGAAGCGTGCTGAAGTGTGCTGGAGCTATTCGCCGCTCGATACGACGCGCGTCTATAACGCGAGCCTGCTGGCGGCGGAAACACTGGCGAGCGTGGCGGCTTTAACGGGTGAGGCGGAGTTGCGCGAATGGGCGGAGCGTGGCGCGCGTTATGTTGTGCGCGGCCAACGCGCAGACGGTTCGTGGGCATACGGCGCGGATAGTTATCAATCATGGGCTGATAATTTTCACACGGCTTTCGTGTTAACGAGTCTGTCGCGGATTATAGAATCGTGCGGCGAAGCATGCCGCGATGAGATTGTGGGTGCGGCGCGGCGCGGCTACGACTTCTGGCGCGCGTCGTTCTTTCTTGCGGACGGGTGGCCGAAATACTACCATGACAAACTTTATCCGGCGGATGCACATTCCGTCGGCGCAAGCATCATTGCGCTTCTGGAATTGCGCTGGCTGGATGCGAATGCGCCTGCGTTCGCCGAACAGATTGCGCGATGGGCTGTGCGCGAACTGTATGATGAGCGCGGATTCTTTTACTACCAGCGCCGTCGTTTCTACAAAGTGCGCACGCCGTATATGCGCTGGTCTGAAGCATGGATGCTTTACGCGCTGGCACGATTGCTCGAAGAAGCGCCGGATATCACCACACACAGGTCAGCCGACGCGGGAAGCGGTCTGACTGTGGATGGTTGAGCGCCAAACGCCTTATGCGCATCTGGATTGATCTCGCCAACTCGCCGCACGTGCCTTTTTTTCGCGCACTTATCCCGGAGTTTGTGGAACGCGGGCACAGCGTCGAAATCACCGCGCGGGCGTTTGCGCAGACTGTCGAGATGGCGGAGGCCGCAGGGCTGGAGGCGACTGTGATCGGCGCGCACGGTGGCGGTAAGCTGGGAAAAAAGGCTGGCAATCTGGTGGGGCGCGCTATGGCGCTGGCGCGTTGGGCGTGCGGCGGGCGCAGCGTAGGCAGCCGGTTCGATCTGGCGGTCAGCCATAATTCATACGCGCAGATTGCGGCGGCACGAAGCCTCGGAATCAAGAGCGTAACCTTGATGGACTACGAGCATCAGCCCGCGAATCATCTGGCTTTCAGGCTCGCCACTACCATTGTCGTGCCGCGTGTTTTCCCTGAAAGCGCACTGCTTCGCGCGGGCGCACGCGCGGCGAAAGTGAGGCGTTACAACGGCATCAAGGAAGACGTTTACCTCGCGGACTTTGTTCCCGATCCGCAGTTTATGCAAGAGCTGAACAGGCTCGGCGTCGAATCGCGCGATGTGCTCGTCGTGCTCCGGCCTCCGGCGCGCGAGGCGCTCTATCATCGTTTCGATAACGAATTGTTCGACGAGTGCATCGCACGCTTGCGGCCACGTTCAGACGTTAAGATGATTTTGCTGGCGCGTTCCGCAATGCAGCGCGAAAAGTATGCGGCGCAGGCGAGCGCGAATCTTATTTTGCCGACGACGGCGCTCGACGGTGCGAATCTAATCGCGGCGGCGGATTTAGTGGTTAGCGCGGGCGGAACGATGAATCGTGAAGCGGCGGCGCTCGGCATTCCGGTGGCGACGATTTACGCCGGACGCTGGGCGGCGGTGGACGAACAGCTCGTTCGTGAAGACAGATTGCGGCGCATACACTCGCGCGCGGATTTAGAGGCGCTGCCCGTGCGAAAGAAACCGGATGCCTGCGCCCGTCGCGTCGTTGGAGTGCGCAAACAAGTCACGGAGTTAATACTTGCGCCTTGAGACGAGTGTTTGAGTTATGCGCTGCATTCTTCTACGGTCTTGATGAGTGCCTGAAACTTTAAGGATGAGCCGTCTTTTGTTTGCTGAAGAATCGAAAGAAGGATTAAGCGATGCGCGCCGCGTGCGTGCTCCGGCGCGGGCGCCGCAGTGGGTTATTCCGGCGGTTAGAGCCGCGCTCCTCTGTGCGGATGCGTTGATCGCCGCGCTTGCGTTTCTCGCGGCGTTTTACCTGCGCGAAGGCAATATCTTTTTCAACACTCTCGCGGACGGGCGCATCGTCTGGAACGAAAAATTTCTGCCTTATGCGGCGCTGCTGTTGTTCGTCGTGCCGATTCGTCTCATCTGTTTCGCTTACTATGATCTGTACAGGTTGCGCGGCGAGTTTTCGTTTGTAGACGATGGTGCGCGCATCTTCCGGGCGACGGCGACCGCGACACTGTTGATTGTTGCGGCAGCGTTTATGTATCGCGGCGTTTATGCGTTTCGCGCGTTCTCTTATGCGCGTGGCGTCTTTGTGCTCGACTTCGTGCTGGCGCTCGCGGCTTACATGATTTTGCGCGGGCTGGTTCGTTGGGCGCAGACGACTGCGCGGCGGCGTGATGTTAATTTGCTGCCGACTTTAGTTGTCGGGCGCGGGACGGAGGCGGCCTTGTGCATCAGGGAGATGAACGCGCGGCCTGAACTCGGTTATCGCGTGGTCGGGGTGATCGAAAGCGGCGCGTTGAAGACGCCGACGCCGCGTGTGTTCGAGGGCGTGCCCGTGATCGGTGATTTTGAAAAGCTGCCGGAGTTGATACGCGAAGCCAGAGTGAGCGAAGTAATCATCACGGACTTCAATATTCCGGGCGACGCACTTTTTGAAGTAATGATGCGTTGCGGCAGAACGCGCGGCATAGAATTTCGCATCGCGCCGAGTCTCTTCAATTTTCTGCCGCGCAAGACGGAGATCGACCAGATTGGCGTGTTGCCGATGATACGCCTTTTCCGCGAACCGCTCTCGAATGCCGCGCGCATCACCAAACGCCTCTTCGACATCTTCATCGCGTCGCTGGCGCTTTCGATCTTCGCTCCGGCGTGGTTGATTATCGCCGCGCTTATCAAGCTGGATTCAAAGGGGTCTGTCTTTTATTTGCAGGAGCGCGTCGGGATGGACGGGCGCGTTTTTCTCTTCTATAAATTCCGCACGATGCGCGTCGGCGCGGACGACGCGACGCACCGCGAATATCAGCGCCGCTTTATCGCCGGACACCCGGACGCAAATTTGGGCGACGACGAGCGTCCGGCTTATAAACTGCTCGCCGATTCGCGCGTCACACGGACGGGCAGCGTGTTGCGCCGTTTGAGTCTGGATGAATTGCCGCAACTTCTTAATGTGCTGCGCGGCGACATGAGCATCGTCGGCCCCCGCCCGCCGATTCCTTACGAAGTCGAAGCCTACGAATTGTGGCATCGCAAGCGGCTCGACATGAAGCCGGGACTAACGGGCTTGTGGCAAGTTTCCGGGCGCAACCGTTTGTCCTTTGAAGAGATGGTGCGCCTTGATCTTTATTACATCGAAAACTGGTCGCTGCTGCTCGATCTGAAAATCATCCTGCGCACCTTGCCCGTTATGCTGCGCGGCGACAATGCTTATTAGTGCATAACTATATTTGGCTCAACCATAGACAAATAAAACTATGAAACAAAGTATCGTGCATATTGCTCTGGTGGTAGACGACTATGACGAAGCCATCAGATTTTATACGGAGAAATTGAATTTCACTCTAATAGAAGATACCGCTCAGAGCGAAACCAAGCGTTGGGTTTTAGTTGCGCCCAAGGGAGCGGAAGAATGTTGTTTATTACTGGCTAAGGGCGTCGGCGAAGAACAACGAAGCCGAATCGGAAACCAGACGGGTGGGCGAGTTTTTCTGTTCTTGAAGACCGATGACTTTTGGAGAGATTATAAAAATATGCAGTCGCAAGATATAAACTTTGTCAGAGAACCGAAAAACGAGGACTACGGAACGGTTGCCGTCTTTGAAGACTTATACGGAAATCTCTGGGATTTGGTCGAGTTCAAAAAGTAAAAATGAGTGAATTGTATTCTTGCTCTGAATATTTATAACCATGAGTTCATCCACCGTAATTAATAGCGCAACGGACAGCCTTATTCCACAGGAAAGAACGAGCGCGTTGGGCGTGTGGCTTGACCGTGTGATCGTCGTGTGGATATTCGCGCTGGCCGTTTTCGCGCCGCATTCTATTGCGGCGGCGGAGATTAGCTGGATGGCGGGGATGACGGCGTGGGTGGCGCGTTACGTGTTCGTGCGCCCGCGCCGGAAGCTTTTCAGGACGCCGCTTGATTACGCGCTGCTGGGCTTCTTCGCGCTCTCGATGATTTCTTCGTTCATCTCGTATGATCCGATTGTGTCCATCGGCAAGTTACGCGCGGTGAGCCTCTTTACCATCGCGTATCTCGTCGCGGAGAACATACATTCGCGGCGCGTGTTGCGGCTTCTCGTGTTGACGCTCGTCGCGTCGTGCATGATTAATGTAGTCTACACGTTAGGCGAGCGCGTGGTGGGGCGCGGAATTAAAGTGGAAGCTCTGGCGGCAGCGAGTCCTTTGCGGATTGCCGGAGTGCAGGACGGCGATACCTTGCTCACAATTGACGGTCGCAAACTGCATCGCCCGGAAGAATTGATTGACGCGCTGGCCGCTTCATCTACGGCGAACGCGGCACCGGCGCGCGTGAAGATTTATCGTTTCGAGGCGATGCCGGTGATCGAAATTCCGCGCGGGCAGTTTCTTAATGGCACGACGACGCTTGAAAAGTTAGGAATCGGAAGTTGGGCGCGTGGGCGCGATTGGCGTGCGAGCGGTTTTTACGGCCACTACGTGACGTATGCCGAAGTGCTGCAACTGATTCTCTCGCTCGCCTTCGGACTCTTTATCGCGTTGCGGCAAAAGAAAAACTGGCGCGGTGCGTTGCTCGCGGTGGCATTGTTCGGCATCGGCGGGTGTTTACTGCTGACGGTGACGCGCGCTTCGTGGCTCGCGTTTCTCATCGCAGCATTTGTGATCGTTTTGATCGGCGCATCGCGGCGCACGGCGCTGGCGCTGGTGGCGTGCGCGGTGCTCGTCGTTCCCACAGGTCTTTTTGTGCTTCAGCAAAAACGCAACGTCAAGTTTGTAGACCAGAGCGATGGCTCAATCCTGTGGCGTGAGACGGTCTATCGTGAAGGCTTACAGTTGCTCGTAAGCAAGCCGCGCCATCTGCTTGTCGGCGTCGGGATGGATTCGATTCTCCGGCACTGGCGCAAGTGGGGAATGTTCGATAACGGACGGCTGCCCATCGGCCATATGCACCAGACGCTGTTGCAGCTTGCGCTCGAACGCGGCGTGCCGACGCTGCTCGCGTGGCTGGCGCTCATCTGGCTTTACGCGCGTATGTTGTGGAGACGGGCGCGGCGAAAGGATTTCGAGAATTGGATCGAGCATGGATTGGCGCTCGGCGCGCTCGGCGGCCTGTGCGGATTCTTCGCCAGCGCGATGGTGCATTATAATTTCGGTGATTCGGAAGTCGCCATCGTTCTTTATTTCATCATGGGTCTGTGTCTCGTTCTCGAAAGGGAAGCGAAGGCACAAGACCATCGGCATACGTCGCATCGCGGAACATAACAAATTTACCTTTCAACTCCTGCCGCAGAAGTTTTTACCGCCCGCGTTTAGTCTTGCCTGTTGCGCGCATAATCGTTTCATAGACGCTTGCGCAGTTAGTGTGTTAAATTCGTTGGTGTTCAAATCTCTGGCGCTGTTGGCAGGCGGATGGGTGGGAAACCTGCCGGAATAGCGTCGCCTTTTACTCTTTCGACATAACGCTGAAAAGGATCGGACTGGAATTTCATCGAAGTTCGGTCTTTGTAGTTGCATAAAGCGTGTTGCGATGAGAAGACACACAGGCCCCTTAAAACCATTGCCGGATGCGGAGACGCCGCTTGCTTCCGCCATAGCGCGTGATGAGGATGTCGTCAGCCTCGACACGGCGCGCGCGCGTCTGCATCCGGCGTCTAACAATGCGGGATCGTCACCGCCGCCGCCATCTATCGCGCACGAGCTTGACGCGACGCGCCGGTTGCTCGATCACGGACTCGCCAAAGAAGCCGAAGGCCGACTGCGCCAGCTTGTTAAGGCCGCGCGCCGCGATGCGGAGGTTCTGGCCGAAGCGCGTTGCACTTTATCGTCCGCGCTGGAGATGCAGGGGCGTTTCCGCGAATCGCTCGAAGCCGTAGAGATGTACGAGTTGGACGAGACGCGCATCGGTCTCGCTTCCAACGTGGAAACGCTTTTGCGCGTGCAACTGGCGCGCGCTTACGTCAACACCGGCGATCATCCGAAGGCCATCGCGCTGCTTAACGCGACCTTGCGCGAGGTTCCCGAACAGGAAGCGGACGAACAGTTGGGTGCTGTTTATATTGCGCTCGGCCATGTTTATCGCAAGATTAATGAATATGCCATTGCGCGCGATTATACGCAGAAGGCGCTGGAACATTTTCGTCGCACGGGTGATTGGCACGGCCTCTCCGAAGCGTATTTCGGCAGCGCCGTCGCGCTGATGTATGAAGGCAAGTATCAGGATTCTCTGGATAATTTCGATCAGGCGCTGAAATTGGTAGGCGATCATCCCGCGCCGTTTCTGCTCGGCAAAATCTACGCTAACATGGCGGGCGCGTGCTGGTTTCTCAAGCGCCCGCACGACGGCATACGCTATCTGGAAAAGGCCATCAGTTACTATGAGCGCACGGAGCACAAGGCCAATGCCGCGCTCGGCTATAACAATCTCGCTATCAATCTAATACTCGTCGGCGATTGGAATCGCGCGCACGAAGTTGTCAAACGCGCCCTCGAACTTGCGTTTGAAACGGATGATCGCAGCGGCTATGTGCCGATGATTATTGACTCGCTCGGCGAGTTGCAAATGCTGCGCGGCAATCTCACGGAAGCGGAGAAAGAGCTTCGCCACGCGCTCGATCTGGCGACGAAGAACGGCAACAAGTGGCCGATGCTGCTGACGTTGCGCACGCTTGGCCGCTGCCATCTAGCGATGAAAAACGCCGCGCTCGCTCTTGTCGAGGGACGCGATGTGATGGCGCTTGCCGAACGCATCGGTGATCGTCAGGCCATCTGCGAAGCGCGTTTGCTGATTGCAGAATCGCATCTTCATCTGGGCGACTTGCCGGAATGTGCCGCTCAGCTGCGAACTTTAACGGAAGAGATCACCGACTCGGTTGCCGACCTCGCGCTCACGGGCGAAACGCAACGCCTCTACGGTGAACTCGCGCTGGCGCAGGGTAAGCCTGTCATTGCCGCCACTCATTTCGGGCGGTGCGCTTCGATTTTTGAGATGTGCGTGGATCGCTATCGCAATGCGTTGGCTCATTACGGATTGGGACGCGCTTACACCCTCGCGCACCCGGAACGCGCCGCCGAACACTTCTCGCGCGCCGCTCACACGTTTCGTGAACTCGGCGCGCAGCTCGCACTCGCCGATGCCGAAAACGCACTCGCCGCGCTTGATCGCAACGCGCCGGAGCAACTCGAAGAACCCTCCGCGCTCACACAGCTCTTAACGCTGCGGTTGGCTGAAGCCGTCGCCTCGCGCGAACTCCTGTTACGCGAGTTGGCGGCTGTCGTTCATCAGGAAACAAACGCCCGCCAAGTGCTCGTTGCCGAGCCGAATCAGGAAGACGATAAACTCAACGTCGTGGTGGCGCACGGCTGCACGCCCGAAGAGATGGCACACTACGCAGGCGAGCTTCCTTTCGCAAACAGCGATGAAGAAAGAGAGCAGTATGCGATTAAGCATGATGCCGATCTCATCATGCTGCGGAGCGCCAACGCCCCGCCCGCGCTGCTCGTCATCAGCCCGCGCGGTTGCACGGAGCTGGCAAGCGGAGTCACGATAGAGCCTTTGTTACGTGTCGTGAAGTTGGGCATGGATGTGTGTGCGTTGCGTGCCGGTGTTCACCGCAGCGCGCAGGAGCCGAACGCGCTCGCGGGCACAAGCCTGATGCCCGGCTTTATTCATTCAAGCCCGGCGATGACGCGCCTCGTCGAAGAAGTCCACAAGATTCGTTCTTCTGATGTAACCGTGCTTGTGACGGGCGAAAGCGGCACGGGCAAAGAGCTTGTCTCACGCGCCATTCACGCGCTGTCGTCGCGCCGCTCGAAAGTCTTCATTCCCTTTAACTGTACCGCCGTGCCGAAAGAGTTGACGGAAGGTTATTTGTTCGGCTACCGTCGCGGCGCGTTTACGGGCGCGGTCGCGGATTCACTCGGCGTGATTCGCGCCGCATCCGGCGGCACGCTCTTTTTAGATGAGATAGGCGATCTGCCGTTCGACGTGCAACCGAAGCTGCTGCGTTTTTTACAGGAAGGCGAGATTCAACCGCTCGGCGAACAACGCCCGATGAAGGTTGATGTGCGCATTATCGCCGCCACCAATTCTAATCTGGAAAAGATGGTCGTCGACGGGCGTTTCCGCGAAGACCTGTACTATCGCCTTAACGTGATACGCCTCAACGTGCCGCCGCTCTGCGAACGCCGCTCGGAAATCCCGACTATCGTCAACTATTACATCAACCATTACTCCGCGAAGTTTAACCGGCGCGATATCAGCATCACTCCGCAGGCGCTCGATCTGTTGATGGTCTGCGATTGGCCCGGCAACGTCCGCCAACTGTGCAACGAAATCCAGCGCGTCGTCGCCCGTGCCGAAGATTCCACAGTGATTACGCCCGATCAACTTTCGCCGGAACTGCGGCGCACCAGCGCACCCGTCGCTTCATCTTCAGCGTCATCTGGGTCGCCCGGTATGGGCGCAAGCGTTACGACGATTACTCCGCCGGAAGGAACAACGCTCGCCGATGCGCTCGCCGAACTCGAACGCCGCATGATTATGGATGCGCTGCATCGTCACAACGGCAATATCTCACGCGCCGCGCGCGAACTCGGCCTGACCCGTCGCGGCCTCTATCTCAAACTAGACCGCCACGACCTCAGCATCAGCGCCTGACCACCACCCCGCTCTGCCGCACTCCGGCAACCAACATTAAATAGATCATCAGCCCGCGCTTTTTCTATGTGCGGGACAGGCCGCAATATAGTTGTTGACTTTCACCCGTGAAGGGACTATTTTACGCGCGTCTCATCTGTTCACTTTTTGCCAGCGGGAGTCAAACTCGCGTGTCTCACGTCAGCACGAATTTCAAGCACCGCCTCGCGCCCACAAAGGCTATTCACTCGGCCTCGCGCCTATCACGGTTATTCAAATAGCCTCGACGGGAACAATCGCCGTTCCAACTTGAGACTCGCAAGGCCGCACCAGAGTGGCCGTCGCGTCTCTATAATTAAACCGCCAACGGTTTCGCCACTCGCGCGAAATCCTTCACCATGAAAGGACGAAATAAGATTATGCCAACCAAGAAGAGCACGAAAACCGTCGCCTCCACCTCTGCAAAAACAGAACCCGTCCCGCTGATACGCAAGTGCGGTGCGATGCAGGCACACTTCCGGCTACTCGAGCAAGACCCCAACTTCCGCACGCGACAAGCCTCTCTGGAACGATCCGTTGCCCGCAGAATGGCGAGCGGAGCCGTCGCCAAGACCACTCCCACGCTCATCCCCGTCGTGGTTCACGTTGTCTATAACGCCGCCGCCGAGAATATCTCTATGGCGCAGATCACCAGCCAGATTAAGGTCTTGAACCGCGACTATCAGGCGAAGAATCCCGACAAGTCTAAAGTACCGCCGGTCTTTAAGGGGCTTGTCGCCGGTGCCAACATCAAATTCGCCCTCGCCACCAGAGACCCGCAGGGCAAAGCGACCAACGGCGTAACGCGCACCAAAACAACACGCACTTCGTTCGGTTCAAATGATTCGGTGAAAGCGGCCGCGACCGGCGGACACGATGCGTGGCCGCGTGACAAGTATCTTAATATCTGGGTCTGCAAACTCGGCGGGGGACTCCTTGGCTACGCACAGTTTCCGGGCGGCCCGGCGAAAACCGACGGCGTCGTTATCCTGCACACCGCATTCGGCACGACCGGCACAGCCGCCGCTCCCTTTAATCTGGGACGCACGGCCACACACGAGGTCGGACACTGGCTCAATCTGCGCCACATCTGGGGCGATACGGAAGATTGTAGCGGCACGGATTTTGTCGCCGATACGCCCAACGCCGTCGGCCCGAACTTCGGCACGCCGAGTTTCCCGCACGTCTCCTGTAACAACGGCCCTAACGGTGATATGTTTATGAACTATATGGACTACGTGGACGACGTCGCAATGTTTATGTTCACGTCTCAGCAAACTGAGCGTATGGCCGCAACGCTGGAAAACGAGCGCGATACGTTCTAAACGGACGGTCTGCCAGAGGGAGTGCCGTAATGGCTAAGAAGGACGCACGGGAAGCTTTGCAACAAAGTTGGTTTCACGCCCACGAAGAAGATACGGACACGGAGAAGGTCTATCGTCCCGTGCCGGAGAATAATGAGATACCGCCGGGTCGCGGACGCGAAGTCCTGACGCTGAATCCTGATGGCACAATGGTCAAAGGCGGCAGCGCCCCGAACGATGCCCGGACGGAAACGGACGGAACGTGGACGCTAAAAGGCGACGAGCTTGTGTTTCACACGAAAGCCGCCGAACCCCGCCGGACCATGAAAATCGCTTCGGTGAGCAAAGACCGTCTGATAGTTAAAAAGTAAACGAGCAAAAGGTTCTCGAATTATACGGCACGGCAGTCCGCCGCTAAGGACTGTCGTGCCTTTTTCGTAAGGGCTGATTGATCGCCCCGCGAAGCCATCGCTACTCGCTCCTCAGCAGGCCGAGTCATCTCTTCATCCGTTCGTCGTGTGTTCCACTCAACTCAAACCGGCAGAACTCCTGAAGAGTCTGCGCGCTGCGATGAATATCGAGATTGAAAATGAAGACCAAAAAAACAGCGCCGCCGCGACGCGGGAAAACCATATCGCGGACGAAGGCCGCCACGCGCGAAACAAAGTCGGCGGCGGAAACGCTGGCTCCGACCGACATTGACCCACCGGCGCAGGAAGGCTTGATAAGCGGGCAGATCAAACCGCAATCGAGTTTGACTGCCGGCCCCCGTAAAGAGCGTGCCGATGAGCCGTATGCTCCCCGCCTCTCGAATCATAAAGCCCGCAGCGTGTGGTTTCAAAACCGCGCGTCATGGCCGGTTCGAGAAGCGCCGACACGCAGTCTCGTGCGCGAGCGCGATATGATTCGGAAAACCCTTCCGCAAGCGCCGGGCGGTGGTGAATGGATGAGCATCGGCCCGACTAACATCGGTGGGCGGCTGACCTCCCTCGTGTGCCATCCGAACCATGCGGAACGCCTGTGGGCGGGAGCCGCCGGTGGAGGCGTCTGGTACAGCCCGGATGCCGGACAATCATGGCAGTCGCAGTGGCATAACGAGGACATTCTAAATGTCGGTGCACTTGCCATTGATCCCGAAGACCCGCGAACCGTTTATTGCGGAACCGGAGAAGCAAACCTCTCGGCGGATTCCTATCCCGGCGTCGGCCTTTATCGCACGGTTGACGGCGGCGCGACATGGCAGCTACACGCCTTCGCAGAGAAGACGCTCATTCCGCAGCGCATCGGCGTGATTGCGATAGACCCTTTCAATCCGCAGCATCTGCGGCTCGGCGGCGTCGGCTATGCCGAAATGGGCGGTGGCGCGAATGACCTCGGAGGAATGTACTTTTCGCTTGATGCCGGTGTCACATGGAAGCGCGAAACCTTCGTCACGGATAAAAATTACTGGTGTCACTCCATCGTTTTCCATCCCGCGAAGAAGGGCGTCATCTACGCAACGTTCACGGCGCGCGGGGCGCGTAACGGCATTTACCAGTCCACCGACGGCGGAAAGAGTTGGAAGCAGTTGCTCAAAGGGCTTCCTCCCGCCGAAAGAATCGGGCGCACGGCCATCGCCATCAGCCCTTCCGATCCTGAAGTGCTTTACGCTTTCGCGGCGGATGAAGCGGCCGATTCCGCCGATCATCTGCTCGGCGTTTTTCGCAGTTCCAACGGCGGTGCGAAATGGCTGAACGTCGCCGGAACACATTTTGCGAAGGAAGGCCAAATATCCTACGGCAACGCGATTGCCGTCCACCCGGCCAATCCGAATCACGTGATTTGCGGCGGCGTGGACTTGCATCTTTCGACCGACGGCGGAAAGAGTTGGGCAAAGGCCACGAAGTGGAATGTTGATCGCGGCGACTCCAACTACGCGCACGCGGATCACCACTGCCTTTTAATGCCTGCGGCGAAGGCAGGGCGAATCTACGATGCGAATGACGGCGGGCTGGACATTAGCGAAGACGGCGGGCTGATGTGGATAAATCGCAGCAGCGGTCTGGCCGTGACAATGTATTACGATATGGACGTGGCGCAGAGCGACGAGCGAGTGTTCGGCGGCGGTGCGCAGGATAACGGCACGCTGATTACCAACACGGGCGGCAGTAACGACCACTACGAATTAATGGGCGGCGATGGCGGCTGGATCGTCTTTGATCCGGTAGATGCGGGACACGTCTACGCCTCTTCACAGAATATGGGCATCTATCGCTTCCGCGCCGGTAAGTATGACAATGTCACGCCGCCGGCGGACAAGGATGAGCGTAATTTTGTCTGGATGTGTTATATCGCAATGGACTTCAATGACCGGCGAACCGTGTTCACAGGCTCTTACCGTGTCTGGCGGACACGCGACGACGGCGACAACTGGTCTGCGGTTTCGGGCGCGCTGGATACGAGTCCCATCTCGGCCATCGAAATCGCGCCCGCAGATTCCCGGCGAATATATGTCGGGACGCTCAACGGTAAATTCTTTCGCAGCCTTGACGGTGGCGACACGTGGAGCGCGAACATGGCAAGCACCGATCTGCCGGGCTACAGCCTTACGCGGCTTGCCACGCATCCGCAAAACGCCGACACGGTCTACGCCACCGTTGCCAACTTCGGCCACTCGCATATCTATCGCTCGAAGGACGGAGGAGCGAACTGGGAAGATATTGACAAAGGCCGTTTGCCGGATGTCCCGCACCACTCGATGGTGATTCCCCCGGATTCTCCCGAGATGATTTATGTCTGTAATGATGCAGGAGTCTTCGTCTCACCCGATGCGGGCGCAACGTGGATGAATCTGACGCGGAATTTACCGGCAGTGACGGTAGTTGATCTGGCGTATCATCATGGGGAAGGCACACTCAGTGCAGCCACTTATGGGCGTAGCTTGTGGCGGCTGCGCATCAAGCAAGTTTAAGCTTGAACGCGAAGTTTTGCTTGAGCGGGCGGATGCGCTTGCTCAAGCGCCGCCGGTTCGCCGCCGATACCACTCTCCGCGTTGGCGCAGGTTGTCCGCGCCTTCACCGATCTTTTCCCTGACGGGCTTGATCAGTGTTTCCGGCTTGCCGGTAGTTTCGTCAACGGAGGCATTGCGGCTGTCTACGGGCGAATCATGAAGACCGGAAGCCGCCCCGGTCGTTCGGTCGCGCGAGTCTTTGTGGTGGTTCTTTTGCTTAGCCATTAATTCCAATCTTCCTTGCGAGGCCGCCCGGCCACACTTGGTTCATCGTCCCGTAATGATAATAGACCCTGAAAGGGCGGGGCGCAAACCGTAAGAGTTCCGGCATGAACCGGCGGGCTGGTGGGATTGTCGGAACAGCCTGTGCGACGAATACCGAGAAATGCGAATAGCAGTTCGGCCACCCGCACATCAATCCGCGCCTTGAACTGTTCCGGCGGCTGCGGCATTATCCGCAGTGGCCGTTTTAACGTATTACGTTGGCGCGCATTTCAATTTCGACATTAGAATTTGTATATTTAATCAGGCGATGAAAACACCTGTCATTAATATTGATCTCCCTCTATGGGTCGGCTCTTTCGTGAGTTGGGATACACCGTATGTTTCGGATGAAGAGAAAATCTCGCTGGCGATAAAGCTGGCGATGGAGAATCTTCATCAGTCAACCGGCGGGCCGTTCGGTGCGGCGATCTTCGATGCTGCCGGAAAGGTTCTGTCCATCGGGACGAATCAGGTTCTACGGTCGAACAATTCATGTCTTCACGCGGAAGTGATTGCGATTATGATGGCGCAGGCGGCCTTGAAGTCCTACTCTTTGAATTCTCAAGGGATGCCGCGCTATGAATTGTTTACTTCGTGCGAGCCGTGCTGTATGTGTCTCGGAGCTATTCTGTGGAGCGGTCTCAGCCGTGTGGTCTGCGCCGCCACGAAAGACGACGCCTCGCGGATAGGTTTCGACGAAGGGCCTGTTTATGAAAGCTCGTATGAGTATTTGCAAGATAGAGGAATCGAAGTAAGGCGCGGACTGCTGCGCGAAGAAGCGGTCAAGGCGTTCGATTTATACAAGGAAAAAGGCGGCATTATTTACAACGGATAAGCTGTCCGGCATAAGTTCCGACCACTAGCGTTAGCCCGTCGGTGTGAGCAACTTCTCATCAGTCGCAAGCGGTTGTGTCTCAAAGTCGTCGTGAGTTTGCGCAGGCGATTCAGACGAGGCGGCGCGCACTTGTTCGATAGCCATCAAAGTGGCTTCGGGCGTGGCGGGCAGGGCGAGCGGCACGTAGTCCGGTTTGCCGAAGGCGGCAATGGCGGCGCGGATTGCTTCGCGGACGGAAATCGCCAGCATCAAGGGCGGTTCGCCGACGGCTTTGCTGCCGTAGATCACGCCCTTTTGTGCGGCGCGTTCGAGCAGTTGGACGTTGAAGCGTTCCGGCACTTCGCTGACGGTCGGAATCTTATACGTGCTCGGCGAAAACGTGCGAAGCTGTCCCGCCTTATCCCAAACCAATTCTTCCATCGTCATCCAGCCCATTCCCTGCACGAAGCCGCCTTCGATCTGTCCCAGATCAATCATGGGATTAAGCGATGAGCCGACATCGTGGACGATATCAACCGCGCGCAATTTGAACGTGCCGGTGAAGCCGTCAACTTCCACTTCGCTGACCGCCGCGCCGTAGGAGAAATAATAGAACGGCCTGCCGGTGTTGGTCTTTACGTCCCAATGAATGTTCGGCGTGCGGTAATAGCCGGTCGCGGAAAGGCTGATGCGGTTTTGGTAAGCCTCTTTGACCGCATCAACAAAAGAAACGCGGTCGCTTCTGTAATCGCGGCTGTAAATCCAATCGTCTTCAAAAATGAAATCTCCCGCCGCGTCGAGCTTGAGCATTTTCGCCACGACGGGCGCGAGGCGTGCTTTGATTTTCTCGCAGGCGTCTTTGACGGCTTGCCCGTTCAAATCCGAACCGCTCGAAGCGGCGGTCGCCGAAGTGTTAGGCACTTTATCGGTCGTGGTCGGCGACATACGGAAACACTTCAGAGAGACGCCGAGCGTCGTCGCCGCGACTTGCAGCATTTTCGTATGTAGCCCCTGCCCCATCTCCGTGCCGCCGTGATTAAGCAGAATGCTGCCGTCCGTATAAATCAACAGCAACGCGCCCGCCTGATTATAGACGGTCTTGTTGAAGGAGATGCCGAACTTGACGGGCGTGATGGCAAGCCCGCGTTTTTTGTACTTGTTCGATTCGTTGAAGGCGGCTATCGCCGTTTGCCGTTCGGCGTAATTCGAATTGGCTTTAACCTGATGCCAGACACGTTCGATGCGATTATCGAAAATCTCCTGTCCGTAAGGCGTCGTATTGGTTTCGCCCGTGCCGTGATAAAAATTGCGCTCGCGCACAACGTCGGGCGGCAATCGAAGCGCACGCGCAACGCGGTCGAGAATATCTTCGATGACGATCATCCCCTGCGGGCCGCCGAAGCCGCGAAAGGCTGTGTTCGATGTCTTGTTGGTTCTGGCGATGCGCCCGCGCACTTCGATATGTGGAATGTAATAAGCGTTATCTATGTGAACCATCGCGCGCGACAAAACGGGCGGCGATAAGTCCAGACTCCAACCACCGTCCGCATAAAGTTCTGCGTCGAGTGCAACGAGTTTGCCGTTCGCATTAAACCCGACTTTGTAGCGCGCTAAAAATCCGTGCCGCTTGCCGGTCAGGATCATATCCTCGTGGCGGCGCAGGCGAACACGCGCGGGACGTTTTGTTTTGTAAGCCGCTAAAGCCGCCGCCGCCGCGTAAGGATTGGCCTGCGATTCTTTGCCGCCGAAGCCGCCGCCCATACGCAGACAAGTGACCGTCACGCGATTGCCGGGAATTGCAAGCACGCGCCCGACGACGATCTGCGTCTCGGTCGGATGCTGCGTTGACGAAAAGACTTGATAGCTGCCTTCCGTGTCCGGGATCACCCAGCTTGCCTGCGTTTCGAGATAGAAATGGTCTTGCCCGTTCATCTCTACTTCCCCAACTAGCCAGAAATCCGCCGCCGCCGTTTCCGGTTCGCCGCGCCGCATCAGTGTCGTGATGGTCAGAAAACTGTCAGCCGCAATCGCTTCCTTGATCGTCAACACAGGCGCGCGCGGCTCGTATTCGACGCGAACTTTTTTAGCTCCCTCGCGCGCCGCATCTTCCGTTTCGCCGACAACCCAGACAACCGCCTGACCCCAGTAAGAAATTTCTTCGACGGGCAACAGCGGTTCGTCATGAATGATTGTCCCGGTATCATTTTCGCCGGGAATATCTGCGGCGGTCAGAACGGTGACGACACCTTCAACTGTATAAGCGGCGGTCGTATCTACTTTGAGAATGCGCGCGCGGGCGTGCGGCGCGAGCACGGGATAGAGCGAGAGCATTCCGGCGGGCGGCCGCTGGTCGTCCGTATAGGTTGCTCTGCCGCTGGTGTGCCACGCCGCGCTTTCGTGGCTTTCGGGTTGGCCGACGCTGCTCATACTTCAACGCCTCCATCGCGCGCGGCCATTTCGACGAAGAATTTTTCAAACAGATTCGCTGCCAGCAATCTGCGATATTCGGCGCTGCCGCGCAAGTCCGTCAAAGGAGTAAAAGCTTCTTTCAGCGCGGCCTTTGCTTGTTGCACTGTTTCCGAATTCCACACTTGGCCTTCGAGCATCTGCTCTACCGCGACGGCGCGAACGGGGATGGCCGCGACGCCGCCGTAAGCGAGCCGAGCCGAGACGATCCGGTTTTCTTCATTGAGGTCAACGGCAAACGCCGCCGCGACAATACTGATGTCATCCGTGCCGCGCTTGCCTACTTTGTAAGATTGAGCCAAACGCTTAACCGCGCCCGGCGCAAGCGTTTTAGGAATCTTAACGGACACGATGACTTCGCCTTTCTGCAAAGCGGTCTGGCGATAGCCTTTGAAAAAGCCTGCGAGAGGAATCGTGCGCTCGCCGCTCACACTCGCCAAACGTATTTCCGCGTCGAGCGATAAAAGCACGGGCGGCAGATCGCCAATCGGTGAAGCCGTGCCGATGTTGCCGCCGATGGTCGCGCGATTTTTTACCTGCCGCGCCGCGAACCAGTGCAGCATTTCGTCAAGACTTGGAAACGTGCCGTGTAAAGTTTCTTCAATATGGCTTAACGGCACAGCCGCGCCGATTTCGGCAAACTCCGCTGTGTCCGTGAGCGTGTTCAGTTCCGCGACGGCTTCGAGGGAAATCAGCAGCGGAAAGTTTCGCGTGTGCCAGCTAAATTCCAGACCTAGATCGGTCGCGCCCGCGACGAGCGTGGCGTCGGGGAATTTTTCTAAAAGTTCAAAGACTTCCGCGAGTCGTGTCGGGCGATAAAACTGCTGTTCATCATTGCCGTATTGAAAAGATGAATTTTCTAATTTTGCGCTTAGTAATTTCTCGCTGAACACATCATGCGGCTGTGCGTTTGTGAGTGATTGGGCGGCGCGGCGAATCGGCAGATAGCCCGTGCAGCGACACAGATTGCCTTCGATTGATAGATCGTCAACTTTGCCGTCGTAATAAGCGGCAAACATACTCATGATAAAACCGGGCGTGCAGTAGCCGCATTGCGAGCCGCCGGTTTGCACCATTGCCGCCTGCACCGGATGCAACTGCCCGTTGCCGATTCCTTCGACCGTAATGATCTCACGTCCATTGATTGCGCCGAGCGGAATCAGGCAACTGTTAACGGCTTGATACACGGGTTTGTGATCCGCGCCGCGCCCGATGATTGCCACCGTACACGCGCCGCAATCGCCGTCGCCGCAACCTTCCTTTGTGCCGTTGCGCCCGCTTCGTCGCAGGTATTCCAGCAAGGTCATAGACGGCGACGCATCTTTCAAGCGCAACGTCTCGCCGTTTATGGTTATGGTTAAGAGGGTTTGTAATGTTTGATTCATCGCTCGTGTGCGGATAATTGTAAGCGCAAAGATAATTTGCCGCAAACAGGGCAACACTAACGATTTCATGAACTCGCTTCGCTACCGTTTGTAATTCGATCCGCGTTAAAGTGGCGGCGCATGACACAAATACTGTTATTCATACTCGCGCTTTTAGCGGGCGCGTCGCTTGCCGTCCAGACCGGAATTAATTCTCAACTGCGTGTGGGGCTGCACAATCCTTTTCAGGCGGGGCTTGTTTCCTTTACCGTCGGGACGCTTGCGCTGGCGTTGGTGGCGTTGCCGCAGGGCTTGCGTTGGGATGTGGCGACGATGACGGATTTGCCTTTGTGGATATGGGCGGGCGGATTGCTGGGAGCGTATGTCGTCACGGCTTTGATTATCATCGCGCCGCGTTTGGGGTCGTCCACACTGGTCGGCCTGATTTTAACCGGGCAGGTGATGACGGCATTAGTCCTCGACCACTACGGGCTGCTCGGCTTTCCCGTGCAAAGGCTTAGCCTGCCGCGTGCGTTTGGCGCAATGCTCCTGATTGCGGGAGTAGTGTTAATACGCAGGTATTAATATCCGAATTTAATCGTAACAGAGACATTCTCACCCCGGGCAAAATCGCTCACAGCCGGTTGAGGATTAAGATTGAGTCGGCGGTTAGCAATCCTATTGCCATCAACTGAAACAAAAGATACAGTTGCACGCGCGACCGGCCTATGAAGGTGGCTGATTGCGAGCGATAAAAATCCGACAGGACTAAGAAATATCGTCCAGCCATAACTCCCTATGCGCCCAACCCCGTAAACTGAGGCTGAGCATGAGACCGGCGACTGCAATTGTATGCCCTGTGTTAATAACTTACTTATGAGCCGCCGAGCATTTTCTTTGCTTCTCCTCTTATCCTTGTCGGCGTTAGCGGGCGCTTGTAAAGGTGGCCCGCCGCCCGAAGACCCGCGACCTGAAATCACTTTGGAAAATATCCGCAAACACCTCAACGGTAAGCAGGTCAGGGTGCCGTCGGAGAACGGCTCTGCTGAAACCTCAGGCTGGCGATTCTTCCCCAACGAGCCGAAGGAGATAGAGATTGTAGAGAAGCAAATGGCAGGCGATCAGGCGACATTCGTCATTGACCTGCGGACGCGCACCTCGCCCAACGCTGAGCAGAAAGGGATTACGAAAAGGCTGGCCGGCAGGCTTCGTCTGCATTACGAGTTGCAATCCTATTTTGTGGTGCGGAAGTGGGAGATCACGCGCATAGAAAACATCTCTTTCGCGTATCAGAAGGAGTGACACGACCATCATCTCCCTTCAAAATCTTGATAGTTCCGATAGTTGTCATATCAAAATCTAATTTTAGCTCTCCATCATTTTGCAGAAGCATCTAACGCCGGGCATCACCCGCCGCGCATTCAACCCCGACACGGTCAAGTCTCGCGCATGACAGCCCCGCTATTCGCGGTCGGGTGCATGCCGTTGTTAGGCTGCCCCACCCCATAAGCCGCCCTGCCTGTGTACAGCCGACTTAGATAAATGGGCGGCGCCGTGTCCCAATATCATTAGACAGCGCCTCCCGTAAAGCCCTCCCACGCTCATACAACGGATTGAGCTGCTTGCCCAATGGCTTATCAGTGTTTTCCTGCGAATTTGGATCATCAATGATGCCCTGCATTGCACGCTTCAATGCAAAATATGGCTTGCGGCTCTCTTCCGATAAGAAGATGCCGCCTCCGCCGAAGTACCAATCCCTCATCTTTTCAGATGTTTCTTTGACCACAAGATAAGTGATAGGCCTTTCGGGTGAATATCGGGCTAAAGGCTTCATACGCGGCCATAGTTCTTTATAAGCTGCAAGCCGACGTTCACGCAATTCTTTGTCATATTCAATAGTTAAATCGAGGCGCGCCTTCGAGAGAGTGGCAAAGTAAGTTACTACGGCAGTAATCGCGCCGGATACGAGACCAATTAGTAAAGATTCCATACCACTAGCCTCCAAATCACTCTTCTTCGACTTAGAATTAAGACGGATAAGACCATGCAGCCTAACGCAGTTTCGACGTAAAGAAACCGGAACGGGGAAGCGGCTCGCGGCGTCGGTTACTCAACAGCGGCGGCAAAGACACCTGTTCCGGTTTAT
Source organism: Pyrinomonadaceae bacterium (assembly GCA_046262295.1). GTDB lineage: Bacteria > Acidobacteriota > Blastocatellia > Pyrinomonadales > Pyrinomonadaceae > JBHENC01. The sequence goes on from JBHENC010000002.1 coordinate 382,078, forward strand.
TCGGCTGCGGGGCAAGGTGCACGTGAGCCTTATTGATGAATTCGGCAGCGCGTCGTTATCGCTTCACAATCGGCAGGATGATTTGCGACGGATGCGCGCCGCCGTGATAAACGCGCTCGGTGGCTTTTTGAAAATCAGCATCGGTCGCCAGTTTATAGTTCGGCATAAACTTTTGCGGGTTGCGTGCGATGAGCGGAAACCAAGTGCTCTGGATTTGCACCATGATGCGATGCCCACGCTTAAAAGTATGCACGATGCCGGGCATCACGTAAGAGATTTTCGCAGGCGTGTTCGGCTTCAAGGGGTCCGGCTTTTCAAAGCTGTTGCGGAAGCGGGCGGGAAACGGTTCGCCGCGCAGCAGCATTTCGTAGCCGCCGGGTTCAAACACGCAGGCCGCCGAATCTGCGGGCGGTTTCACGCTTTCGGGATACTTATAATCATCCGGGAAAACGTCTATCAGCTTCACGATGAAATCCGAATCCGTGCCGCTCGAAGCGACGTAAAGCTGCGGCCTGATGTCGCCCGCAACCGCGATGTCTTCGGTCAAAGGTTCCGTCTGGTAAACGAGTACGTCCGGGCGTGCCGAGACGAAGCGTTGGTCTTCGGTCATAAAATCGCGCGGGTAATTAAGCGTGATCTTCTGCGTGTACGGAACCGGATGCAGCGGATCGCTCACGTATTCGTCATACGCCGCGCGCTGCGTCCCGGCGTCGAATTTCCCTAACGAAAGTTTGCCGTTCGCGGCAAGGTAAAGCGGCGTTGCGACGGAGCTTTTCGGCTCCCATCCGGCAAGGTCGCGCCATTCGTTCGCGCCCGTGTCGAAGACGTTGACTTCCTTGATCTGCGCGATGTCGCCTTTGTCTTTCAGGAAGTGATTGAAGAAAGGCAACTCGAAGCGTGCGCGGTAATACTCTCCGGTCTTCTGTCCGAAATAAGCAGTGCCGAGCCACTCGCCGTCGGAACGCGCCCAGCCGCCGTGAAACCAGGGGCCTACGACGAGGACGTTGAAGATGCCCGGATTCTGGCGTTCGATGTGTTGGTAAGTTTCAAGCGCGCCGAAAAGGTCTTCGTTGTCGTACCATCCGCCGACGGTCATCACGGCAGCCTTGATGTTTTTTAGGTTCGGCAGAATATTGCGCTCCGCCCAAAATTGATCGTAGTTCGGATGCGCCACCAACTCGTCCCAGAATTTGATGCGCGTGCCGAGTTGCTTTTGATAGATGTCGCCGGAATTTCCGACGCCGCCCATTTCCAGATAAAACTTGTAGCCGTCCTCCGTTCCCCATTTGAACGGTTTGAGATAATCCGTAGTCGAAGTCGGGACGGGGCGCGGCTGGCCGAATGATGTAAAGAAGTTGTAGTTCTGTGCGAGGAAGAGCGCGCCGTTGTGGTGCATATCGTCGCCGTGAAACCAATCGGAGACGGGCGCTTGCGGGCTAATGGCTTTAATCGCCGGATGATTGTCAATGCCCGCCATCGAAGTGTAAAAGCCAGGATACGAAATGCCGTACACGCCGACGCGCCCGTTGTTGGCCGGAAGATTTTTGACGAGCCACTCGACGGTGTCGTAAGTATCGGATGTTTCATCAAACTGCTTTCCGGTTTTGTTCGCAATGTACGGGCGCACGTCCACGTATTCGCCTTCGCTCTTCCAACGCCCGCGCACATCCTGATAAACGAAGATGTAGCCTTCGCGCGCGAAAAGCTCGTCGGGGCCTAAAGACGTTTTGTATTTATCCGCGCCATACGGCGAGACGGTGTACGGCGTCCGGTTGAGCAGAATCGGATATTTTTGCGAACTGTTCTTCGGCTCGTAGATCGAAGTGAAAAGTTTTACGCCGTCGCGCATCGGGATCAGCACTTCGCGTTTGCTGTAATTGCTTTTGATGTAATCGGCAAGCTGCTGTTGCTGTGGGGTCAACTGCGCTTGCGCAAGCACAGTGCCCGCTGACACGACGAACAACAGAACGATAATCGCCAGATGCAGGAAACGATTGGGTCTCATAATTTTCCCCGAAGGACAACGAGAGATGATCCGCAACGGCCTTTTCTCTCGATGGAATGTATCGGCAATATCCCTGCCCGCCGTCGTGTCTAAAGCCGATTACGACGGGCTGAGAATTAGTTTGTAGCGCCCGCCGGCGTTTGGTTAATTGCTTTTAACTCAATCGGCTGTCCGGCGAACAGCGTGCTTGCGCCGCGCTCGGTTGCGAGTTTATTGAAAGCGGCAACGTCCGTAACAAGCAGTTGATTCACAGTGTTCAGATAACCTTCGAGTTGTTTGCGAACATCCGCCATCTCTTCTCTCTGAAGTTCGCTCGGAGCCTGGCCGTAGTCGGAAAGCACGTTTCTCATAACTCCCTGCAAGCGATCATGGAAACGCTCAAGGAAGTGCAAACGGTCTGACGCGCCCGGCTGGACTTCGTTGTTATAAAGCGGCAACTCCGCTTGCTCCAGCTTCTTGCTTAAGAGACGCGCCTGCTCGATTACAGGTTGATACGAGGCTTTTGCTTCCGCGCCTTGCCCTTCGCCGCCGAGAAGCTCTTGCAGCGAAGCGATCTGTTTCTTCAAGCTGTTGATGCGGTTCAAAGCTTCCGCGAGCGCAGAGACTTCGTCGCGCAATTCCAAACCGGCCTGCACCTGTGCGCGGAAGGCGTTAACGTCCGTTTGCAAACGCGGATCGAGTCCGACTTGCACGGTTTGCGTCTGCGTTCTTCCATTCGCCGTGACAGATATTTTGTAAGCGCCGGGCATGACGGACGGGCCAGCGGAATTGTCTTCCTGAAAGTCTGCATCCTCGCGCTCGGCGGCTGGCGCGGGCGTGAAATTCAGTTTCTTCGCTCCTTCGTAGCGCAAGTCCCAACTCGTGCGGTTGAAGCCGCGCTTCGCGGGGCCGTAGAATGTTTTGATAAGCGTGCCCTGTCCGTCTGTGACGGTGATTTTTACGGGCGTCTCTTTCTTCTTTTTCTGTTCCGCAGTGGTCTTGATTTCCGCCGGAAGGTAATAGTCAATGGTCGCGCCGCGCGTTGGATTCGGCGCCGCGAAACCGCCCAAGCTGAAGCCGCGTTTGTTCCATATCAGCCAGTGATTCGTCGCGGGCGTGCTGAAGAGTTGGAAGCCGCTGCTGTTGCTGGCCGCCTGCGTGTTCATCTCTTCGAGCGGCGAGATATTATCCAGCACAAAGAGGCCGCGCCCGTGTGTCGCAACGACGAGGTCGTGATTCTTCTTAACAAACTTGATGTCATAGATGGGCACGGTGGGGAAGTTGCTCTTAATCGGAGTCCACTTCGCCCCGTCGTCAGTCGAATAAAAGAGTCCGGTTTCCGTTCCGACGACGAGAAACCCGCGCCGGTTGGGATTTTCGCGGATTACTTTGGCGGGTTGATCGTTCGGCAGATTCTGCGCAATCGGCGTCCACGTCTTGCCGAAATCGTGCGTCTTAAAAACGTAGGGCTTATCGTTGTCAACTTCGTGGAAGTCAACGGCGATGTAGGCGGTGTCCGCCGAAAATGGCGAAGCTTCGATCTGCTGCAAGCGTCCCCACTGCGGAAGATTTTTGATGTTGGCGGCGGCGTTCGTCCAGTGCTCGCCGCCGTCGCGCGTCACCTGCACGAGGCCGTCATCGGTTCCGACCCAGATTGTTTTCGGATCAACGGGCGAAATCGCCAGCGAGAGAATCGTGTCGAAAGTCTCTGCGCCGCTCAAGTCGAGTTCGACCTGACCGCCGCTGCTCTCCTGCTTCGTCTTGTCGTTGCGCGTCAAGTCCGGGCTAATCGGCGTCCAGTGCGCGCCCGCGTCCGTTGATTTGAAGAGAACGTTGCCGCCCAGATAAATCTCGTCCGGGTTGGTGGCGGAAACCGCAATCGGAGAAGTCCAGTTGAAGCGATATTTCAAGTCGGCGGGTCGCATCGCGCCGACGCCCTGCGAATACGGGCGAAGCGATCTCGCCAGACCGTTTCTTTTATCTATGCGGCGTATGAAACCGTTCTGCGAGTCGGCATAAATTATGTGCGAAGCGCCCGGCGCGGGCACGACGTATTCGCCGTCGCCACCGATAACCGTGAACCAATCGTCGTTAGTGATGCCGCCGGGACTCAAGCTGTTCGACGGGCCACACCAACCGTTGTTGTCCTGCAAACCGCCGCACAGGTTGTACGGTGTTTCATCATCAGCCGCGACTTGATAGAACTGCTCAATCGGCAGGTTATCCAGAAAACGCCAGCTACGTCCCGCATCGGCGGAAGTATAGACGCCGCCGTCGTTGCCTAGAATCGTGCGGTCGGGATTCTGCGGATCAATCCACATCGAATGATTGTCAGGATGCACGCCGCGCCCGATGATGCGCGCGGTCTTGCCGCCGTCATCGGAGAGCAAGATGTCGAACGAAAGGAAATAAACTTTCGACTCGTCTCTGGGCGAAACCATTAGTTGGCTGAAATAGAACGGGCGCGCATTCAGCAGATGGTTGTTGCTCACTTCGCGCCAGTGATCGCCGTAATCCGTCGAATCCCACAGCACGCCTTTCTTCGCTTCGACGAGCGCGTAAACGTGGCGCGGGTTCGACGGCGCGACCGCTAGCCCGATGCGCCCGACTGCGCCTTCCGGCAAGCCTTCCGTTAATTTCTTCCACGTGCTGCCGCCGTCAATCGAACGATAAATGCCGCCGCTTGTGCCGCCGCTCTCGAGCTTCCAAGGGAACCGCTGCACCTGCCACATTCCTGCGTAGAGAATCAAAGGATTGCCCGGGTCTATGACTAAAGAACTGACGCCGGTGGTCTCGTTGATGTAGAGCGTCTTAGACCATGTCTTGCCTCCGTCGGTGGTGCGAAAGACGCCGCGCTCCGTATTCTGCCCCCACGCGCGGCCAATCGCGCCGACGAACACGATGTTCGGATTCTTCGGGTCAACGATCACGGTGGAGATTTGCCCGGCATCTTTCAAGCCCATAAAGCGCCATGTATTGCCGCCGTCGGGCGACATATAGACGCCGCGTCCCGTAGAGATGTCGTTGCGTATGTTAGCTTCGCCCGTGCCGACCCAAATGATGTTCGGATTCGAGGGCGCAACCGCCAGCGCGCCGATGGATGCGACCGCTTCCTTTTCAAAGATGGCTTTCCATGACAGCCCGCCGTCATTGGTGCGAAAGACGCCGCCCGCCGCCGCGCCGATATAGTAGAGATTAGGCTGTCCGGGAATGCCCACGACTGCCGTGACACGCCCGCCTCCGGCGGCTGGCCCCAGATTACGAAACTTGAAATTCTCCAGCGGATCGAACGGCGTATTTTGAGCCGGAGCGTCCAACTTCTTGGCCTGCGTTGACTGGTCTTCAGCCCGCGCCGTTTCCTGCATCTCCGTAGTTTGTGCTTGAGTAATCGGAAGAACCCCGACGAGCACCAACATCAACAGACCGATAAACGAATATTTCGACTTCATTAGGCACACTCCCGGATAAAGATGTTTTGGCGGAACCATTTACTTGGATAGATAATTTGGTCTGCGTTTGATTGCCGGATTGAAAAGAAAGATTACCATCTTCCGAGACGTTTCATCAACGCCTCGAAACGAGTTGGCGCGCCTGCTTCGGTTGATCGAAGCAGGCGCGCCAATTCCGCTTGGACTTTGGCTGTACCGGATTACGACGATGCGCTGTGACAGGAGGGCGCGCGCCGGGTTTTCACTGGTTATTGTTCGGCGTAGTCTCTGCGGGAACGGCGTCTTTAATGCCCACGACTTCTACGATAAATATGAGCGTCGCATCCGGCGGGATAACCCCGCCCGCGCCCTTTGCGCCGTAACCGAGTTGTGGAGGGATAATCAGCGTGGCCTGATCGCCGATGTGTAGCCGGGCGATTCCTTCATCCCAACCCTTAATCACACGTCCCGCGCCAAGCGGAAAAGCTATCGGCTCATTCCGCTCGAGCGAACTGTCGAACTTCGTTCCGTTCGTTAACAAACCCGTGTAATGAACACTAACGGTGTCGCCCACTTTAAGCTGCGCCCCCGTGCCGTGTCGTGTCACGAGATAGATAAGGCCGGAGGGCAACGTGGTCGCCGGAGATACCGGACACGGGATGGCGTGTTTCGTCGGCTCTACTCGGGCGGCGACTGGTCTTCGCGCCCGCGCGGAACCGGCGGCGCGTCTTCTCGTCTGCGAGTTTGCAATAGCGGCAAAGGCCATTACCAGCAACAGCGCCGGTGCGACAAAGCGTTTCAGCTTATTCATGCTCATAAAATCTCTCTACCAGATAAACCGGATGCAGGATGCGCCGTCTCAACGCGCACACGTTTATTCCAGACCGCTCCATCCCGACAACCTTCATCGGAAACTTCATGTAAAACTCTTCTTTCGACCGTAAAGCCCGACGCCAATTAGCGCTGCTCCGATGACAATGTGCAACCCGTCGTCAACCGCCGTCCAACGGAAGAGAGTTTGCGGGAAAAGGTGCGTGAAGCTCGCCACAGCCTGGTAAATATCTATTATGCCGAAGCCGATATTGAATGCCCTAATCAAGCCTTCGTTTCTTATGAGAACCAGCATCAGACCGAGCACGCCGAAAAATATATGGAAAAGATTGTAAGCGGGCGCACCGCTCGTCAGACTCTTTTGCGCAGGTAAAATGAATCCGGCGATGCCGGTCAGAATCAGCACCGGCGCGAACACCAGCAACACCTTATAATTCAAAGTTTTTCGATTCGTCATACACCTCTCGGCAACGGCTTTCCCCGAAACGTCCGCTCTGCTTGAATAAGTCGAACGCGAATTGTCTATCTATCACGCACCGAAAGCAAGCTGCACGATGCGTAAAACTAATAGCCCGGAATGGCACGAATACATTCAAGCGCAAGTAAACGGCTCATCCAGAATTATCATAAACGCTCAAACGTGGAATCTACGTTCTCAATGATAAAGGCAAAGTTTGGCGACTCGTTAAGAAGCAAGACAGAGCGAGCGCAGATCAACGAAGCGTTATGTAAGGTGCTTTGTCACAACATCTGTTGTTTGATTCAGAGTATGTTTGAACTTGGATTGAAACCGAAGTTTTATGCGGAAGTTGCTTAGCTACTAAAACTAAGGGCGGCGAGTTCTCCACTCGCCGCCCTTAGTTTTATCCATGACGCTGAAAGGACTAAAAGCGCTTATTCTCGCGCCCTGTTATATCCTTAGATGTATAGCCGATTGTTCGTTTTGTGAGAACTCTTGATGCCTCACGGACATCATTAGAGACAGGCCGTGAATACACCGTAATGGAATCATCTACGGTCTCAACATCAAAGCCTGCGTCAATGAAGGTCTGGGTGGTTTCTTTGTTCGCTTGTTCTGCTACCTTCATGTCCATCATTTCTCTCAAAATCATTAAGTGCTACCCCCTTCGGGTTCTGTTAAGAACCGTGCGAAGAATGGAGTTACCCATTCGGCAATTTCATTGTGTTCTGGCAAGAATGCGTTAGCATCCTTAGCGTCTATGCTCAGAACACCTATAACTTTCTCGTCAGCACTGAAAATAGGAGAGCAAAGATACGCACCCCTCGCTTCAAATTGCTGAGCCTCATCTTTATGAAACCCTAATGCTATCATCTGCTGAATGAAATCTCCAGCACTGAAGTTAACCGTGAAAAGTTTTTCCTCACGGTAACACCGTCCTGCAACTCCTTGATGTGTATACATCCATGTATTACCGACCTTTTTCTGACCGCCATTTTCACATCGTACCCTTTGGACAAGTCGCGCCGGATTAGGGGAATTATCAACTTCTAGTAAGGTGACCCGTAATTCCTGCGATGCGTCCAACTTGAGCATTCCATGTGTGACCTCTGTAAACATGCCCAACGCTCGTTGCCGTTCATGTAACGTAGCGGAGATTTCTTCTGTGTGAACCGTATATAAGCCTGTTAATACAGGTGCGACGAATCCACAAATAAGACCTACGAGCAAACACGCAATCGCAGCTCTAGGGTAAAGTGTTATATATGCACCAAATAAAGCGAAAACCACAAGACCTATGGCGTTAGCAACTGATGTTAAAACTACTAGTTTTCGCTGCCCGATCCTGCGTCCCATTAAAGGATTGAGGTCATGGCACAACTTGTAAAGAGCAAGGAGTGTGCCAGAGGATGCCGTTCAAGATGATACTCAGCCGCGCACCTTATATTTTTTCCGTAAAGTTGTCAATATAATACTTTACGCTGTGTAGAATGGGATTCGTCAAGCTAGATGGAGGCATCTAACCACTTCTTTCGATTTGACCTAAATGCCACAGTGTTGTCACTTTTTGACGCGCAATGTGAAGCGCATTGCCTTCCATTTGCGTTTTTTTGAGAGAAGTGAACAATAATCTTGACGTTGAAAATGTTGCGCTATAAAATGCGCGGCACTCGGACGGATGCTAAATGTATTCGTCTAGCGTCGGACGGGGTGAGGACGTCAGGCGCGCTTCATAACCAAAAGTTGTGAGATGAAGGCGGCGAATACCATGGTATTCGCCGCCTTTTCCTTTGCCTTCTTTCCGTTAGGCAGACTTCTCTCCCGTTGGGCAGAAGCCTCCCGTTAGGCAAAGCCCCCCTATGAGCTTTGCCCGAAAAGTGCCGGAGTGACACAACATTTCGGGCACAGGCGAAGTCTGCCCGAAAAGTCGGACTGGTGTTACTAGCGGGTTTTCTCTTAATCACACTCGGCGAGAGCGTTTTCGGCAGGGTGATAAACGGCACAGTAAGTAAAGACCTGATCCCTTCCCATACTGTCTATATAGTGAGCTTCCGTCTCAACAAACAACCGCCATTTACTATCAGTTGCCTGTATCTTAGAAAGGGTATCATTCGTCAGATTCCAACCAGCGTAGAATGTTGTTGCCTGCGTCTTTCCAGAAATCAAGAAACTGCCAACGCCAGCGTAAGGGGTGGTCGTATTCCAGAGCGGAGAAGTCAGTTTTTTGTCCTTCGTATATATCCTACCTTGAGCAATAAAATGGGAAGCGGGTGTTCTGCCTCCGTTGACGAAAACAACGTCTATAAACGGCTGTTGACCAACCACAAGAGGGCTTATCTGAATACTATTGATGCCGATGTAAGCACGCTCCCCAATATTGACCGATTCCAACTGTTTAGCCATCAAATCGCCTTGTCGGTTAATAGCGCGCAGTTGGAAAACAGAAACCCCAGCGTAAATAGCAGTGACGAGGAAAATCAATCCAGTAAAGCGCGTCATCCAGCGTTCGTTAGACCGTTGCTTGGGTTGCTCAGTTTTGCTATTGCTGCTGGCTGCTCCATCTACGGGTTTCGGTGTTTCGATCTGTCTGACACGTACGGAAGCAGCCAACGGCACAGGGCTGTGATTTTGGGGTTGGGCTTCCTTGTCGCTTGCCTTGCTTTCGTGGGGGTTGGTTTCTACTTTTTTAACTGATGTGCGTGGCTTAGGTTTCCTGTGTCTCATGACTTAGACCTCATTACGAAGTGAGAACTATTCAGTCCAGAAAGTAGGTTCTATTCCGAGTTCGTAAATTGACTGAATAAGGCAGCAAAGATTATGGCACAGCACTTTACAAAGCAGTTCATTTATTTGCGCCGCTTCCGTTTTACTACGCAAGCGTTCGCCAAACTTGGCCTTAATCATTGAGAACGTCGTCTCTACGTTGCTGCGCTTATGGTAGCTCTGATTAAAGCGTTCTTCGTTGTACTTGAACAGATGATAAAGCTGTTTCCACAAGGCCGATTGTCTGCGCTCATGTGCCGTACTATTCGACTTGAACGGTATGTAAGGTTGCGCTTGATTATCAACCACAAGACGCAAGTTCTTCTCGCTCAAGTACGCCTTATCAGCACTCACTTGGTTCATCACAAAGTTGCGTGCGGTCTGCTTCACAAGCGGAGCAAAGAACGGACTATCGCCCGCGTGCGCGCCGCTTATTTCAATCGATGTAACGACGTTGGTTTTCACGCCGCACATCAAATGCACTTTAATCCAATCTTCTTTCTTGATGACTTGCGCCGCGCCGTATTTGGCATGAACCCACTTTTGATAAACGCCCGTCGAGAAGCCCGACGAGTCAACCGCAAAGTCATCTTCAACGCCTTTAAGCGGCAAGCTGGATTCGATAATGAGTTGTTTCAAGTACGGTGTCAGCACTTCCCATTGGAAGTAATCACAGAGGGCGTTGTAGCTTGGCAATCTTGAGAGATAGCCTTTGAGATGCGCTTCCTTTAGATCGCAAGAGAAGCGGCGAGCAGAGAATGTTGAATAGACTTTATAACAGAGCGCGAAGATTACATCTGCAACGGGCAGGCGCGGCCTTCCCATGTGTTGCAGTGGTTCTTCGATGCCTGCGCAGAGTTCATAAAGAAGGGATTGAAAGCGTTGTTTCTCATTCCGTTGGGCGAGATTATAAGCAGGCCATTCTTGGCTGTACGTTCTCATCATGCACCTTGCCTTTGGTGCGTGATATGGACACAATAGTCTTGCGATTACAGTGTGCTTCATCACGCTGTGGTCGAAAAGGTCTAGCTGGTTGCTCCAACAATCGGCTAGGCCATTATTTTTATTTATCAACTTCGAGGATGCGTGCATGATACGCTATTTCACCCCTGAAATCAAGCATTAAATGTAAGAAAACAAAGGATTTAGTTGCACTATTTGGTGCTTTATTTAGGTAAACAAACGGTGAAGATAGCGCGAAGAAAAGAGATGTTTTGAAAGATGAGTAAGCATACTAATAATAACGAATCTGCGATTAAAGGGGTTCAAGAAATCGGAGACTTTTCGGGCAAGCGTCCGACTTATCGGGCAGAAGGGACTTATCGGGCAAAGCCACCCCTATGGGCTTTGCCCCTAAAGTCCCTTTTGACCACAAAGTATGAGGCTTGACTATAAAGTCGGTTGCTACCCTAGAAGATTTTCACAAGTGGAAAGGTTGGTAGGCAGGCTGATGAAAAAGCAAAAGCTCCGCTCATTGAAACGGAGCACTATGCAAGAGTCTTGAGTAGTATAAAAGTTACGTTTTAGAGTTTTGATCCATGAGGTTGTGTACTGGAAACTGATGGTCTTTGCCCATATTCAGCAAATCCCACGCAAACTCTTTCAATTCAAACCCGTCGTTCACAGAGCGCGGACGGCGTACAGGTAAAGCATCCGACTTGCTGCTATGCTTCTTCTGCCGCAACTCGAAAGCATCGTGGAAGCCCTTTGCATCACAGAACTTCTTTAGTAGTCCCTCATACGGCGGGAAAGCTCCACCGAAACCGATCACCCGCCTCGCCGCAGAGACCATTTCCAGTTCTTCCTGAGACCAAGATGGCGAGATATAGGAGTCCTTCTCGAAAGCATATTCTCCGTTCAAGGGTTGGTAGCGCATCGGATATGCGGCTACGCCCCAAGCAAGTAAGTCGCGCACTCTCTCGAACAAATCTTCCGGCGTGTCTTTGTAGTTATACAACACATAACAGGAGATACGGCGAACACGGCGATTAGTCATACCGGCTCCGCGCAACAGAGTGATTGCCCGCTTAACCTTATCTCTCATCGAGATAAAATCATAAGCAAAGCGAATTGTGGGGATTTTCAAACCCGTCAATGAGGTGGCAACGGCCTCTGTTACAAAGCGCGCATCAAGACCTTGATTAAAGTCGGCTTCAACACCAAGCTCTGTCAGTTCTCCAACGACATCTAGCCAATGAGACTCTCCGAGAATGTTGTTGTCCCAGAGAATCACACGCTTGTGATCGGGATGCACTAGGTGTTTGATGTGCGTGGTAGGGCGGGTCTTGAACGGCCTACCTTCCAGCTTAGGCACTGCACAGAATCCGCAACTTCTAACACAACCTCGATAACTGAACAGAATAGATGCTGCGCTTTGTGTGTGCCATTCAGGAACGATGCTGTAATCAGGCAATAAATCTTCGGCTTCACTAATAAGCCCTGTTACTACTTCATCAGCACCCGATAGCTTTGCGTGTTCCGGTGTCAGCGAAGCATAAATACCGCCCAGTGAAACTTTCGCCTTTGGGAAGAGTGCGCGATAGAAGGCAACCGCTTCCCATACTGGCTTCCACGCCCAAGTGAATAGGCTTGTAACCTTGACCTCATCAGGAACGAACCGCGTGACGAGGGAAAGTCCGCGCACAAAACGAACTTCATGCCCTTGCGCTTTGTAGAGCGACGAGAGCTTTAGTAAGCCGAGTGGCGGATACTGCGTATAGTAGTTGGGTTCAACAAGCAATATTTTCATCGCTTAGTTGCCCTGTTCCGGGTCTTTGATTTCATTCTTCCACTTTTTAATCTTTTCAATATCTTCGCTGGTATAAACACAGTAGTTGTTACGGTCACGCTTCGCCGGGTTGATTAGCCCTTTCTTTTCCCATCGAAAAAGCGTGTTCTTTGTAACACCAATTCGCTTTGCCGCCTCACCTCTCCCAAACCTTTCTTCCATGATTAGCTCCTGTAGATCGCTGATGATCGTTAGCGATCATCGTACTACTAATAATGGTACTTAGCAATAGTTTTCTATTGCCAATAGTACACGATGACGGTACTGTCTAGTACAGCTTATGAACGACCGAGCGCGGCTAGTACCGCTTAACTAACGAGAAAGAAAAAGGAGACAGTTATGGAAAAGCTAATCGAAGAAACTACAGTAGACGGAAAAACAGTTCGGCTTGTTCACGACGATGTGCCGCTTGAGCGTATCGAACTTGACCAAGACAACCCACGCATTCGCTACCGACTCTCGGTTCAAACGACGAACGGCAAGAAGCCAAGTGAGAAGGAACTAGCGAAGCTCATCTTGGGCGTGCCCGAAGTAAAACAGTTACTCCGTGACATTCAGCGCAATGGTGGCCTGCGAGAGCGAGTGATCCTTCAAGAGAATGGCGACAAGCTCAAAGCGATTGAGGGAAACTGTCGCCTGACTTGCTTGCGTGACCTACACGAAAAGAATCCTACCGACGCTAGGTGGAAGAAAGTCCCTGCCCGCATCCTTCCCAAAGATGTTGACCCGAAGCACGTTGCGATTCTTCTAAGCGACTTTCACGTCGCCGGGAAGATCAAGTGGGATGCCCACGAGAAGGCGGGTCAAATTTACCACATGGCGAACGAACTCAACATGACACAAGAAGAGGTCGCTGTGTATCTCCATACAAGTAAGAGTACCGTCAACCGTTACCTCCAAGCTTATGGGTTTATGGTTGATAAATTTCTGAAAGTTGACAATGGGAAATACTCTAAGGAAGGGCAGCGCAAGTGGTCTTACTTCGATGAGTTCTTCAAGAAGAAAGAGCTTCGTGAAGAAATGACGAAGAACCCAGAATTTGGCGACTCTTTCTGTCAGTGGGTTGGTGACGGCACGTTGCCGAATGCTGTTGATGTGAGACGCTTGCCTACTATCCTAAAACATTCCAACACACGAAAAGCTTTGGAGGAAGGGACTTCACTCGATGAAATCAACAAGATGATCGAGGCCGCAGAACCCGAAGAAGGGTCAGACTTTTTTAAGTTGTTGGCGAAAATGCGGGATGCTTGCACAAGCGCGGCGCAAGTTAAAGAGATTCTCCGCATTAGGACGGATAAGGTGGCGCGACAACGAGTGCTTGAAACCTACGAAGCAATGGTTGACTTTATGCGGTTGGCGGATGTCGAGCCGCCACATCTTAAAGAATAACGGAGGTTTTCTAAGTGCTTAGAAAACCTCCACGTCTGGGGGCGGACACGGGTCGCTAGTCTGGGCTTTGCACCCGGCAAGCGTGGGTTCGAGTCCCCACCGCCTCCACCACCATAATACATTATCGGCCTTCGCCTAGTAATAGGTCAAGGCCGATAATGGTTTTGGTGACTGACGACATAAGTTAAATCCTTAGAAGACAACGATTTAATACTTGATTCCATATATGAAATAATGTATCATGCGTGCATCCTCGCAGGATAAAAACAACGGCCTTGCCGACTGCGCTAACAGCCAGCAAGACCTATTTGACCACAGCGTGATCGCGCACGTTGCAGCCCGAAATCCATTGTGCTGCACCACGCTTGTAGAAAGCAAGAGGCACACATTGGATGCACGTCAACTTAAAGCTCTCGAAATCGCCACCACATCCCGCATCACACAAAGCGGAGATGTCTGGTTAGTCCCTTCGCAAACCAGCGGCACAAAATATTCTGTCCGTCTTAGCCCCTTCTCCTGCTCATGCCCTGACTTTGAAAGCAGAGGGCAAGCCTGTAAGCATCTCCTAGCCGTCCTAGAACTCATCCAGCACAACGCGACGGGTCAAGCGATGCCGACGCCTGAACCTGTCAGGAAACCAACCTATAAACAGGAATGGCACGAATACAATCTCGCGCAAGTCAATGAGAAATCAAAGCTCTTATCTCTGCTTTCGGAACTCTGCCAGAACATCGAAGAACCGCGACAGACCTTTGGACGGCCTCGCGCATCTATGGCTGACATCATCTTTGCCTCTTGCCTCAAAGTGTACGGCGGGATGTCGGGGCGACGTAATCAGAGCGATCTACGCGAGGCCATTCAGCGCGGTTATATCTCAAAGCCGATCCACTACAACACGCTTTCCAAATATCTTGAACGCGCAGACCTGACGCCTTATTTGAAACAACTAATCGTCGAATCATCGTTGCCGCTCAAAGGCGTGGAATGTGACTTTGCCGTAGATAGCTCCGGCTTTTCTACCGTTCAGTTTAAGCGATGGTTCGATGCCAAGTACGGCAAAGCTCAAACGATAGACAAGCGGCAATGGATAAAGGTTCATCTCATGTGCGGCTGCAAGACAAACATCGTGACCTCAGTTGAAATCACTGGTGCTCATGCGGGCGACTCTCCACAGTTTGCGCCGCTAGTGGAAAAGACGGCAGAGAACTTTGTGATGAATACCGTGTGCGCCGACAAGGGTTACTCCGCTGAAAAGAGCCTGCGGCTTGTCTTGCTCAAAGGTGCGAAGCCTTACATTGCTTTCCGGTCAAACGCGACGGCAGAGAACAAGCGTAGCGGTTCAGTCTGGAAACGGCTCTTTCTTCAATACCAATACAACCGAGAATGGTTTATGGAGCACTACCATAAACGCTCTAATGTGGAATCAACTTTTTCGATGATAAAGGCCAAGTTCGGCGAGCGACTGAGAAGCAAGACGCACACAGCACAGGTCAACGAAGTGCTCTGTAAAATCCTGTGTCACAATCTTTGTTGCGTCATTCAATCCATCTACGAACTTGGCATCGAAGTGGATTTTAGCGGGGAGTGACTTTATGGTCAGAATCCTCACTTGACCATAAAGTCTGACTATAAAGTGACTTTAGGGGCAAAGCCACCCCTATGGGCTTTGCCCGAAATGTCCGTTTTGCCCGAAAAGTCTGGAGTTTGCCCGAAAAGTCATCTGCACAAAAATTCAATCTTATTCAGGAAAGGGAAAAGCCTGGTTAAGTGTAGGCCGAGACGGAGGCTTGATTTAGCTTACCGCTGGCTTTGACCACAAAGTAGCATTTGACCATAAAGTATCTCGTTTGAACACAAAGTCAATCTACGGATAGTGGGCTATTAGTGCGTTGCTACTTTTTGCGGCTCTATAGTCGATTTATTGACCATAAAGTAATCACTCTCAAATTTTCATCAGAACTTCGATTGAATCAACAGCTTCACCAAGTGTTAGTATGTGAAGTTTTAAGCCGTCTGGTGACAAATAGGCGTACCCGTAAAGATCATTCTTGAGAGTAGACGACCAAGGATATTCGTATTTTATCTTTGCTGCCCGATTGCTGATTTTACCGACAAATCTACATTCTAAATTGCCGCGCTCCCAATCAGCTTTAACTGACTTATCTGATTGAACTATAGTCATATCCGTTCCATCAGGGTAAAACCATAGTCCCTCGAAATCCCGATGATCTGTGGTTGTAACAAAATACGCTTCCGCGAACGAAAGAAAAAAGCGTTGCCGCTCACGGGCAACGTCCAGATATTTCTCTTCTGCTTTTGACTCTGCTTCCTTTGTTTCCGCAAGGTGGGCAATCTCACTACCGACCTTCGGATCAATGTTTGATTGTTGCTTAGCAGTGTTTAATATTTGCTCAGCTTCTTCGGCAAAACCAGCATATATGTAGTTGCCGGCGAGATTAGCCGCGGCCAGTGTCTCGTTGAGGGCGGTCGCCTTCTTGAAGAAAGCATTTGCCTTCATGGATATCCGTAATCGACCGTATTGTACTCCGATATTGTTGAGTGCTACGGCGTATTTATCATCAAATTGAAGTAGAGTTTGATAGTGAAGTAGCGCCATTTCATTGGCTTCTTCCTCACCGTAAGCTAATCCGGCCTTGAAACGTAAATTAGTATCATTGGGCTTGTACTCCAGAGCTTTTTCCAATGCAAACGCTCGCAGCTCCGTTTCCTTAGCTTGTTCGTATAATGATGCAAGCCCCTCATATAAAGCAGATACTGCAAGTGCGTCATTCACAGTAGCAAACTCTCGCATAACCCTTGAGTAAGCCTCATGGTGCGATCCCACTTTGAATAAACAGTCGGCAGACTTGACTACACATCTTACTTTTTGTGTTTGCTTAGCGTAGCCCTGCTTTTCGTAACCTTGCGCTGCAAGCTCGTAAAAACTTCCAGCTCTCGCAAAATCGCCAGAGGTTATATAGCACATACCTAACGCTTCATTTGCGTCTGGAGCAGACCTCTCCGCTTTTGTTAAATTCTGTAATTTACTAAGAGCCGATGTGTCGCCAAGATCATAACGCAGATAATAATAGAGAGATTCGTTAGCCATCTTCTCATCTTCATCTGTTTGCGACTCTTGAAGTTTGTTGAAAGCTTCTTCCATATCAACAAGACTGCGAGAGGTAAATGCCGCCTCTAACATCGCACTAAAATGTCCATTGGAGTCTTTCGGTTCTTGCTTTGCGAGCGTGTCCTTTGAATCTTCGCTTGATGCTACTGCTACCGACTTTGTTTCAGACTGTGCCTCCGGCAACGCGAGTGTCTTAGCCTCAACCTCTTTGATCACTTGAATACCCGTTAACTCTGTTGCCAGTTCTGTTTGTCCTCTCTTGAGTTGGAGTCTCGTTAATCTTTCAAAGAAACTGATCAACGGCTTTCTAAAAACAACCATAGAAATTAAAGCGGTTAGAACAAACATTAACTTCCATAATCCGGCAATGGCGTTGATTAGTTCAGGACTCATATTGTGAAGCTCTCAGGTTAGAATCTGTCGAACATAAGCTATTATTTATCTGCCAACATTCATACTACTTTAGCGAGGTATCGGGCGTTCCCGTCTGAATCATTATCCATTCCTGCATGACTTCAGAGGGCAGATGCAGCTTAGCATCAACTAGCACCTCTATGCGTTGCTACTTCTTACCTAAAAACTGAAAATTGTAAAACCGCACGGCTTCTCTAATCAAAAAAGCAGGCTTGATGATACTCGGAGTCAAATGCGTGTTCTAACTTCTCTGCCTCTTTTGCTTTTTGATTGTTGATGTATTCTTGAACAAGGTCAGTGGTAATACCATCACCAACGCTGCCGATGTAATAACCGACTGCCCATAAAGTACCTTCTTTCCAGATATATTTCTTTATCACGTCAAGAAATTCCTGCCGCAGCCTTCTTGATGAAATGCCCTTGAAGATTTGAACGATCTTTGCGGGCGCATACTTGGGCGGTGCCTCAATTAGCATATGAACATGGTCGGGCATAACTTCCATAGCGATGATATGAATACGGTAATCATCAGCAATCTCTTGGAGTATTTGCAGTAGCCTTTCCGCTATTTCACCGACTAGGAAGCTTCTACGATATTTTGGAATCCAGACAAGATGATATTTCAAGGTATAACGACAGTGTGCGCCTGACCTTGTGTTGTCTTGATAAAAATAGTGTAGCACTGCTTTGAGAGTTTCCTGTCGATTTTTCTGCTCCATCTGTCTTTACCTCACAAGTTGGTTTTGCCAAAAGAGATGAGTTGCCCGAAAAATCAAATTAAGTAAAGAATATTTCAGGTATTATCATATGTGATATTATCTTTAATGATAATTATCTTAAAGATAATCACTAGCATAATAATATCTTACAAGATATTATTATTCATGATATTATCTCTTATGATATGCTTCCCAATATGGTGGAGCTACGAATCAGAGAGGTTGCGGAGAGAAAAGGCATCAAGACAGCCTATGGTCTACAGAAAGCGATGAATGTTCCTCCCATGACTGCGGCAAGGTTGTGGAAAGCCAAGATGGGGAAAATCGCTCTCAAGACCATTGATGCCCTATGCGAAGCTTTAGACTGCGATCCTTGTGATTTGGTAGTGCGAGTTACTGATAAGAAAAAGCAGCGCGGGCATAAATGACTATTTGGAATTTAACGGTTATAGATTCGACAATTAGAGCCTAAAGAGGGCTGTTTCCAGCGATACGGTATGAAGTCTACCGTTGAATGGGCATGACAAAATGATAATCAAGATGCATGCGTCTGATGCCGGCTTCACTGATGATCTAGCTGCTGAGTTTACTGGGGCGGTTCATAACAGCGACCCTGTGACAGGTCTCACACACACTTTTTACCGCTATCCAGCACGCTTCTCACCTCTATTTGCACGAGCCGCAATCAAAGCATTTACGCAGTTGGGCGATGTTGTTTTAGACAGTTTCATGGGTGGTGGCACCAGCATTGTGGAAGGGAGGGTGCTAGGTCGGAGGGCAGTTGGAACTGATATAAGCGAACTTGCGACCTTTATATCGCGAGTAAAAACAACACCTCTTTCGATGCATGACTTATCCACAATTCGCGATTGGGCTGATACTTTGGTTAAAGGCCTGAATCTACGAAACACAGCAATTCGTGAGGAAGAATGGATTGAAGACGGGTATCAGTATAATATCAACGGTAGGAAGACATGGCCCATCAGAAAGACATTTGAGCTAATTTTGGCGCGCGTAAAAGAGTTACCATATAAACAACAGCAAAATTTTGTTCGCTGTGTTCTATTAAGATCGGGACAATGGGCACTCGACAGTCGTAAAGAATTACCTACAGCAGAAGCATTCCGTAGACGGTTTTTTCAACACCTTGCGGAAATGATTGAGGGCGCAAGAGAATATTCAATCGCTGTACGTATTGCTGATAATCTATATCAGCCGCAAAATCCTTTACGCACCATTTGCTTGAATCGCTCTGTGATAGGTATTGAGAATGATCGGATAGTTTCGGCGTATCCCTCTCCTAAACTTATCCTGACTTCGCCTCCTTACCCTGGCGTATATATGTTATATCACCGTTGGAAAGTTCAAGGCCGTAAAGAGACGCCAGCACCATTCTGGATTGCAAATTGTCTGGACGGTAATGGAATATCTTATTACACCTTTGGGGATCGTAAACAGCGGGGACTGACCTCTTACTTTAATCAAGTTCTTTCTGCCTTTTCTTCACTCGCGAGACTTGCTAATGCGGATACATGGATCGTTCAAATCGTCGGCTTCTCTAATCCAGCATGGCAACTACCTAAATATTTAAGCGTCATGGAGCAAGGTGGATTTACTGAGATACAGTTCAAAGATCTTATGAACTCCCCTGATGGCAGACTTTGGCGTAACGTACCAAATCGAAAGTGGTACGCAGCTTATCAACAGAGTACGAAAGCCACTAGCCAAGAGGTAGTTCTCTTCCATAGACTTAAAAATGCCATCCTAAAACCTCAAGGTGTTCCTAAAATAGAGGTGACTCGGAGGTTTTGCGATGGCTTTCAAATAATATACTAAAGACTGTTTTATGTAGCTTCCCCAGAAGCCACCATAGCTGCACTTTCCTCAAGGTCGAGTGCGCCAAGTGAGTCAATCAATGGAAGAAGCACTGGCGCAACGCCCTTACAGAAGTGATCAACTCTATCCTCAATATTTCCTCCATCCTCCTTTTCATCGTCTTCTGCATCCTGTGTGACATGCTTGTCAGATTTGCCCTCTACTTCTTGTTGCAAGAGAGCAAGACCTAAAAGCACCATTCCATATATAAAGCGCGCACGAATAATCTCAGCATCTTGCCCAGCAGACTTTAATTCTGAATTGAGATAGAGATTGTCCATGTTTATATAAAAGTCATAAACATCTTGGCTGCCTCCATTATTGCCATTCTCACCAGAAGTGCCAGCGTGCTTAATTCGTAAAGCCGTGTATTTGTCGAATGCCGGACTATGCTTTCCCCATTCAGCTTCATAAACCTTAGTTATGTTCGGGAGAGATATACCGATGGGAAGCTCTCCTTCATCCCCCTCTTCTTTGATTCGCGGTTTACGTTTCCCCCCACCTGTGCCATTCCCTGCAGAAGTGCCTTTAATATGAATCACGAAAGGGTTTTCAAAAGGTTCAATGCGCGTGCGATCCGTAACCGACGCGACATAATGGAGCGTATCTCCTTCACGGCAATTCACAGGCAATTGTACGCTGAGCGTTGCAGCGCCATTTTGCAAGTTAGGGCCAACATAATCCGTAACGGAGTGACGATCTTCTCCCATAACGCGAAAAAGTGAGAACTCCCCGGGATCAACATCTCTGCTGAAATAATCATTAGCCGCATCAGTTTCAAAACCGATGCGGCAACGCATGTCTATATGACAATCCCGATGAAGCTCCACTCCATATTCTTTTCCTTTGAACTTAAAAAATGTGGGGTAACGTGCACCCTCAAATTGGATCTCGCCAGTTCTCACCTTTATAGTTTTGAAAGGATTTGACAAGCGATTGCCTTTAAGGAAAAGCGCGGAAAGAGCAGGAGAATGCTTTAATAGCAACTCAAGAATATCTTCGAGAGGCTTTGAATCTTCCAGCTTAGAAGCAATTTCCTCGCGGCGTCTCCGCTCCTTAAGAGCACGCAAGCCTTCATGATGCTTGAGCATGTCTTCCAACGCACGCTCGATTGCTATTCGCAGATCACCTCCACTTAAACGGTCGCGACTATTCATAAA
Organism: Pyrinomonadaceae bacterium; assembly: GCA_046262295.1. Lineage (GTDB taxonomy): Bacteria > Acidobacteriota > Blastocatellia > Pyrinomonadales > Pyrinomonadaceae > JBHENC01. Next base: position 403,019 of record JBHENC010000002.1, read on the forward strand.
GAGGTCTTCACGAGCGCGGCCTGTGAATTTGCTGCAATCCACAATGACCAAGAGGGAATCAGATAAATAACTCAGCCCAACCGTTTTTGTCCGACGAAAGAAATCTGGAGTGAGATAACCATGCGTTTGGCCGTTGAGAGTAAAAATGATGCCTTCATTCTTACGATAGGTTTCAGCCTTTCCTTTCTTAAAGGCGTAAATGGTAGCAGTCATTTGTTCACCTGCTGCGCTCATAGGACATGAAGAAGGGAAACCCTCTTCAAGGTTTTCACCTTTGTTATCTGCAAGCCTGACTCCCAAACCTATAAGAGAAGTCTCAAAGCTTCCCTCGTGCCCTCGGTAGCCAGTGCGACATTCATGCAACCTGATAGGTAAAGCTACATCAGGAAGAAGAAGGTCTACTCTGCTTAACAATCCGCCTCCAGAGAAAATGATGTTAGACTTGAATCCTGTAGCAGCATATTCATAAAGTTTGATGAGTGTGCCCCACTCCGAGTCCCTAGCATAGGGTTTGCGTCCCTCCGGGAATATCGGCATAGCATCGGCAGAGAAGCGTAACACTTCCCCCTTCCCCGCATTTTTATCTGCTCCAAGAGGTGCTAGATATATGTACGCAGAACTGCGACGACCACCTTCAGGGTTTTCACGACGGACGATAGTAAAGCTCCATTGACTGTCTGATTTATCTTCAAACTTGCCGTTTAAAATTTTAGGATTACGACGGCTCAAAATGAGTTGAAGATTATGGCGGCCACAAAACTTTAAGACTCCTGTACCTCCCATGTTGAACTTACCTTGAACGAAAGGTATTCGTAGCTTGTTTGAGCCTGTAACCGAGAGAAACGTATGCGGCATCTTTGGGGGCGTTTGGCCTTCACCGATGTCAGAGATTGTTAAGCAAGGATTACCCTCTCGCGCTCCGAAGCCAGTCGCGGCAAGGGTAATGCCTCTTGCAACTTCGGTGCGTTTGGCGTTAGACCATTCGCTAATTAAACCAGCAGTTGAACTGTTTGGATTAGGACTCTCATCGAAAAATCGGGCGACAGCTTCCCTAATAGATTGTGGCGCATTAGAAGATTCAGGATTGATTCCCCGTACAAGACATTCATTCATCAATCGGGCATCAACAGAGTTTACCAATTTTTCGACGAGTGCAGAATCAGGACGGCTCTGCTGATTTCCCATCGTGTTATAGTTGTTCTCGTAATCACCATAAAACCGCCACAGTTTAGGATCGTCCCAAAGGCCAACCGCCCTAAGAAGTGCGATCAGCTCTTCCTCGGTGTCCGCATGCATCAAAGCTAGACAGAGTTCTTTAGCTTGCTTGTTGTCCATAATACTTCTCCTTTAATCTACTGTACCTTCTCCATATACTGCTTGCCGCTATCGGTCACGCTGTATGAGACTTTTACGCCATCACGGACTCTCTCTACTAGCCCTAAATCTGCCATTCGGGAAATGGCTCCCGATCTCTGTGACGACAGGAAGGAATTGCTTAAGTTTCGGTTCGTGTCTTTTGGAACATATTTTTGTAGAACCCTATCAATATGATCTGGAGTATTCGCCCCTTCTAGAATGGCTATCAGGATCGCCCGATAGGCGAAATCCTCAACTGGTACATTGCGCGTAATGTGATCAAGTAGAAAAGCTACTTCTTCTTTAGTAAATTTCTGCGCGGGTGACTCCTGCTCTCCATCTAGAATAGGGTTACGCAAGATAGAAAATTGCCGACCTATATCAGTCAGAAGAAGTCGAGGAATCTTCCCTGCTTTAAAATTTATCAATTTTAGATCAATCAAAAGACCAGAAACCTGCCCCTGCTTATTCACGCTGGCAATAAAATGATTTGCGTAACGTACTCGCCCTTTATCAGCTTTTTCGCTTCCACAAGGGAAGGCTGTCGCCAGCGCATCATCACGGCTAACTTTATTAACTTCGTCGTGTCGGCTCAAGAGTTCTCCCAAGATGATTGCTTCATCAGCAATCTTTAAAATGGCATCCTCCAGAGTAACCCCCTTGGTATCATTCTGTAATAAATGTGCTAAGGCGCGGCAATTCGCCTTCGCAGGCAGCAGCTTATTGTATTGGCCGAAGAGCCAGCGGTCTAAAGGAACTTCCTGTCCTCTAGTCCAAAAATCAGCAGGTAAATGTGCGATTGATGGAATTGAGTTATTAAGTCCATCTAAAAGGAAAATTGGTGGAATCTCTGATGACCTGTTAACTAAATGATCTTCAACTTTAATATTAGTGGTTCCCTGCGGCTTACTTCTCCCAATTGAGAGTTCTTTTATTAAATTAAATGACTGCGAAATTAAAGAGGGAACCTCATCAATTACTAAAGATCCATTTTTAGAGATTTGTTCTTGTAAGATAGCCTGATTTGCTACAGCTATGGAGATTGCTTCTGCGTAGTCTGTGTATTGGCTTGTCTTTAGTAATTTATCTAGTAGCTCTTTCGTTTCCGGTGAACAATTAAAACAAATAATCATACAATTGCAGCCTTTCCTTTTACTGTTAAGCAGTATAATAAAAGGATGGCATACTGTCAAACAGTATATTTCTATCCTGCTTTACTGTCCAACAGTAAGTCTTTTTAAATATTCTTAGGGGGAAATAGAGAACGGAGGGCTTTAAATGCGATAGCCTTTCATGTTCTTCGTTTCCTCTGACACAAGTGGATTATCGTTTGTGCTTAGAAACACTCGGCAACTTAGCGGGAAGATTCAGATCATCATCAATCAGCACATCAACATAAACTCTAGCGAGCCGTGCATATCTCAACAGCACGGGCAATGATGGTTCACGCTTGCCTTGCTCAAATTCTGAGATGTGTCCAGGACGAGGCGGCGATTTAACTTCACTTAACCGCTCTGCCATCTGCTCCTGTGTGAGCTCAAGACTCAATCGAATCTGACGAAGTTTAGCCGGAAGACGTGCGGGCTGTTCCCGTCGAGAAGTGCCCATCAGAGTTTGCCTCCTGATGGGACACATTGTTGCGTCTGGCGCTGACTCCGAATTGGGAGTAAACTTGCCTTGCGATGAATAGCTGCCGAGCGGTCACACTGACCAGACCTCCCGGCGCTTCTCATTACTCAAGCCTCGGACACGAGAAGACGAGCATATTTGCTCCAATCATAACCCATTAAGGAGCCGAAAGCAGGATGAAGTCGCTATCAACGAGAAAAAGCTGTTTGGTAATCGCTATCACCTTCGGGTTATTGATGAGTGCGTGTAAGCCGTCCGCTAAACAACAGGCTGCGCCCGCACTCGACGCCTTACAAAAGATTCAGGCGGCGCTGAAAATCAAAACCTCTTATCAAGACTACAGCCAGCTAATGACGGATGCTCAATTCCAAGTCGATAAAGCCTCTTCTCTACTACCTGACGGAGAACTGAAGAAGGAATTAAAAGCATCGCTGGATGCGTACAGCGATGCTAAGTGGGCATGGGAGATATCGAGGCAAGCACCGGAGTCGGACGGCCATGAGTTTTTTATCTTAGCGGCAGAACTTGAAGACCTCAAAGAGGCCAGTAAAACTTTATCCATTGATCGAAAGAATGGAAACAAGGCTGAAGAACTATTCAGGAAATACTCGCTGATTTCGGGGACTGTGACGACCACAGATTTGATCCTCATAACTACAGACCAATTTCTTCGTGCCATCTGGAGAGAAGGTGATAAGCACGTTGAGCGTGCTAAGTCGCTAAATTCATAGAAGCGGCTACGGTTGAATGGTAAAGGATAAAAAAATTTCTACTTTACCCGCCCGACGTAGAGAAAATTTACCTTTAATTCAATCAACTTGACTGCTACGAATTAAGCGGGAATCGTGTATTATCCGCGCCTCGGTTCGGACTCGTCCTGTAAAAGGCGAGTCCTTTTTTTACCGAAAGTTTTGCTTAATTCGATGAGGGAGGTGAAGAACATAGAAATGAACGGTCTGGTAGCAACAACTAGACCCGACGTTGATAATGATGGAGACTACAAACACCACATCAACCGCTTCCACTGCCGCCCGTCCCATCGGGACAGACGCCTTATCATCTGCTTACCATACGCTCTCGCTCGTTAAAAGCGAGACGGAAACACAGCCGCCTTTACCCTTCTCGGAATCAATATTTTCCTGTCTTCTAAATCAAGAAAAACCTTGTGTTTGCAATGGTTTAGGAGTACCATGCCCGCGTACAATCGAATCAAAAGCCCCGTCAGTTGAGCCAACAACCGACGGGGCCGATCAACCCAACGTGAGTGCTCACGTTGAGGCCGAGTCAGCTTCCATATTGCAGCACTCATGGCGGAGAAAGCAAGGGTGTGTAATGGAAGCAAGAGACATTAAAGGGTTGGAGATTGCCTCCAACTATGAAATCACGCATGAAGGAAACATCTATATTGTTCCTTCTCAAACAAGCTCGAAGAAGTACAACGTCAACCTTTTTATTCAGACCTGCACTTGCCCCGACTATGAGGCTAACAGACGGAAGTGCAAACATCTCATCGCTGTCGAGTACGCCCTTCAGCGCGAGAACGCGGAGAAGCTGCCCGTACCTCCGAAGATCGCCAAGCCTACCTACAAACAGGAATGGCCTGCTTACAATGCCGCGCAAGTAAATGAAAAGGCGAAGTTTCAGCTTTTGCTTCATGCGCTTTGCGCCGGAATAGAAGAACCTATCCAGAAGATGGGGCGTCCTCGCCAACTGCTGGCGGACGTACTTTTCGCCGCCTCATTCAAAGTCTATTCGACGGTATCAGGCCGACGCTTCTCCGGCGACCTGAAAGATGCACACGATAAAGGCTATCTCTCGAAACTACCGAGCTATAACTGCGTCTTCGATTATTTCAAGATGGAAACGCTGACGCCGTACCTGCACCAATTGATCCGACAAAGCAGTCTGGCTTTGAGAGAAGTCGAAACGAATTTCGCCGTCGACTCGTCGGGTCTTTCGACCAGCCAGTATACCCGGTGGATGCACGCCAAATACGGCAAGGCGAAAATTGTCGATAAGCAGGATTGGATCAAACTTCACCTAATATGCGGCGTGAAGACCAACATTGTGACTGCGGTTGAACTCAGCGGGTGCAGCGCCGGAGACAGCCCGCGCTTCAAACCGCTTGTGCTGGCGACCGCCAAGAACTTTGTGATTGATTCCGTCTGCGCGGACAAGGGGTATTCCGCCGAGTCCAGTCTGAAATTGGTTTTAGAAAACCGCGCCATGCCTTACATCATGTTCAGGTCTAACGCCACAGACAAGGACAAGAGAAGCGGTTCGGTGTGGAAGCGAATGCTGAACTTCTATCAATACAATCAGGAGTGGTTTCTGGAGCACTACCATCGAAGGTCGAATGTGGAGAGCACCTTTTCGATGATAAAGCGAAAGTTCGGTTCTTCGCTGAAGAGCAAGACGAGAACGGCTCAGTATAACGAAGCCTTGTGCAAGGGGTTTTGCCCGAAAAGTCGCTTAAAATCCTTACATTTCGGGCAAAGCCACCCCTATGTATACTTTGTTACCATTGTATACTTCGTTACCACTTGACGTTAAATCTTCAAAATTGCGCCTAAAAAGCGCCTGCGGGTCTTAGTAGGGCTGAGGTGTGGATATCTGGTATCCATGTGGGGGGTGGTGGGTAGTATTTTATGTAAGTGCAAGATGGAGGTGTAAACGGCAGATAATAAACGGGTTAGACGTCTAGAGAAGGTTTGCGGCAACGTGGCACGGGGGTTGTAATAGACGAGGGCAGATCGTTGTACAGAATGGCTTGGCTCAAGAGTTGAGCGGCCTTTTATCTTGAGCCGGGGGCGGGCGGTGGCCTCTCCTGCCGCCCGCAAGTCCCGTCAACGGTCACAGTTCCCAGTTGAAATTTAACTCGTGTGCTTCATTCCCCTCGCTTTTTTGGCGTTTCGTAGTGAAGAAGCACTTTGAAAGCAGAAACAAGGATAAACATTATGTTGCGTCGTATCACCTCCATCTTGAGCTTAGTCAGTCTCTTAGTAGTCTCTTTAGCCCCGACCACCTTCGCGGCTCCAACAGCCGGAAAACAGGCGACCCCCGCGCTGAAAAAGATCGCGCCCGAACTCGAAAACCGTAGCTCAGGTAATGCCGTGCGGGTTGTGATTCAGACCAAGGGACATCCGACAGCGGCGCACGTCTCTGCGCTCGCCGGAGCGGGCGGCCTTAAGCGCCGTGACTACGAGGCACTCGATGCGTTCGTCGCAGATGTCCCGGCCAACGCCGTCGCCGCGCTCGCCGCGCGCGACGACGTCGCATACGTTTCGCCCGACCGCGCCGTTGCCGCCCAGTCCACCGTTTCACCGAGCTTTGTGAACGAGACGACCGGCGCTTCGCAGGTGGGAAGCGGATTTATCGGCGAGTCCGGTGTGAGCGGCAAATACATCGGCGTCGCGGTGATTGACAGCGGCATCAGCAATCATCCCGATTTTGCGGATGCCAGCAATCGCTCGCGCATTATCGCCGCCGTTGATTTCACAAACGGCGCGACGCACGGCGATGCCTACGGACACGGCACCGGCGTCGCCAGCTTGATTGCCGGAAACGGCGCGGCTTCGAGCGGCTACGCGGCTAACTACGCAGGCCTCGCGCCGGAAGCGAATTTGATTGATCTGCGCGCGCTTGATGCAAACGGCGTGGGCCGAACGAGCGGCGTGCTGGAGGCCATCAACTGGGCGATACTGAACAGCGCGCGTTATAACATTCGCATCATCAACATGAGTCTCGGCACGCCCGTGCGCGAGTCGTACAAGATTGATCCGTTGTGTCAGGCGGTCGAGCGCGCCGTGCGTGCCGGAATCGTTGTCGTCACCTCCGCCGGAAATAACGGCCATACGGATAAAGTGATCGGCTACGATGCGGACGGCAAACCCGTTTACCAGCTTGCTTATGGCACGATCAATAGCCCCGCCAATGATCCTTTGGCGCTCACCGTCGGCGCGGCGGATTCGCGCAAAACCGTGCAGCGTTCGGACGATACGGTCGCGGATTATTCGTCAAAGGGGCCGACGGCGATTGACCACTATGCGAAGCCGGACGTTCTCGCGCCGGGCACGCGCCTGATCGCCGCGATGTCGCAAGAGCCTGCCCCGAACTTCGCGGCGCTCGCTCCGCACAACATACAATACCCGGTCAAGGCCAACGCGCTGCCGAACGCTTACTTCAAATACTCCGGCACGTCCTTCGCCGCGCCGGTCGTTTCCGGCACTATCGCCTTGATGTTGCAGGCCAATAAATCCCTGACGCCCGCGCTCGTGAAAGCGACGCTGATGCGGACGGCGCAGGTGCTGCCGAACGCTTCCTTTTCCAATAAACTGCTGAGTCTCTTCAGTCAGGGCGCCGGACAAATTGACGCTGCCGGAGCCGTCGCAATGGCGCGCGCCATCGTGCCCAATGCGGATAAGCTTTCGGCCGGTCAGCAACTGTTTCGCGCGAACAAAACGCTCAAAGACCTCGGCACTGTTACCATCGCCAATGAGAGAGTCGCGTTTAACTCGCGCCTCATCTATTGCAACGGCGTGCTATTTACCAATCATCCGCTCTTCGTCAAAGGTATCTTGGTAACTGACGGTATCTTAGTGACGGACGGCTCGATCATGGGCGATGGTTCAATCATGGGTGACGGCTCGATTATGGGTGATGGTTCGATCATGGGCGACGGCTCAATCATGGGCGACGGCTCGATCATGGGCGACGGCCTTGTCATCTCAAGCGGCATCGTCATCGCTAGCAATACCGCCATCGCAAACGGAATCGTCATCAGCAGCGGCATCTTAGTCACCGACGGCATCTTAGTCACCGACGGCATCTTAGTCACCGACGGCATCTTAGTCACCGACGGCATCCTGTTTGGCAAAGGTTCAATCATGGGCGACGGCTCGATTATGGGCGATGGCTCGACGATGGGTGACGGTTATATCCTCGGTAGCGGTTCCGTGATGGGCGATGGTTCGATCATGGGCGACGGCTCGATCATGGGCGACGGCTCGATTATGGGTGATGGGATCGTCATTGCGAGCGGCATTCTCGTGACGGATTAGTGCGGAGGATCTCAGGGAATCGCGGGGCTTCGCGGTGCGTGCGGACGCGCTATAAGTAAGGGGGGCGGCGAAGCTCAGGCGTGTGGAGTGCTTTGACGGCACTCCACACGCTTTTTCTTCTTTGGAATGCGGGTTTCTGCGCCTTGACACGCCTTTCCGCGACCGCTATCATCATCGTTTTCGGCTTCGGTCGAAAGTCTCTTCCGTAGCATCGTATGTTTGAATCTTTATCCGACAAATTAAAGCGCACGCTGAAGAATCTGCGTGGCGAAGGAAAGTTGACGCCGGAGCACGTCGATGCCGCACTGCGCGAAATTCGCCTTGCCCTGCTCGAAGCGGACGTTAATTACAAAGTCGCCAAAGATTTTATACAGGCGGTGAAGGAGAAGGCCGAAGGGCAGCACGTCTGGCAGGAACTGAAGCCTTCCGAGCAGGTCGTGAAGATCGTGTTCGATGAGTTGGTCGAACTCTTGGGCGGCCAATCGTCGCAGCTTGTCTTCACACGGCAGACGCCGAACGTCGTGATGATCGTCGGGCTGCAAGGCTCCGGCAAAACGACTTCGACGGGCAAGATCGCGCGCTGGCTGGCGAAGAATCAACAACGCAAGCCGCTGCTGGTCTCCGTTGACGTGTATCGCCCGGCGGCGCGCGAGCAGTTGAAAGTTATCGCCAAAGCCACAGGGCAATCCATCTTTGAACTGCCGGAGACGAATGATCCTTTGACGCTTGTCCGCGAGGCGCATAAACACGCACGCGATACGGGCTACGATACGCTGTTGATTGATACCGCCGGACGCCTGCACATTGACGACGAGTTGATGGACGAACTCGTGCGTATCAAAAATGAGACGCATCCGGTTGAAACGCTTTTCGTCGCGGATGCGATGACCGGACAGGATGCCGTGCGGTCTGCGGAAGAGTTTCATCGCCGCGTCGGAATCTCCGGCGTGATCTTAACGAAGATGGACGGCGACGCGCGCGGCGGCGCGGCTCTTTCAATCAAGCAGGTCATCGGCCAGCCCGTGAAGTTCGTCGGCGTCGGCGAGAAATACGACGCGCTCGAGCCGTTCTATCCTGATCGCATCGCGCAGCGAATCCTCGGCATGGGCGACGTGCTTTCGTTGATCGAAGAAGTGCAGTCGAAGGTCGACCAGTCCGAAGCCGAAGAGCAGCTCAAGAAGCTTCAGAAAAACGAGTTCACGCTGGACGATTTTCGCGGGCAACTCCGGCAAGTTAAAAAGCTCGGCTCCTTCTCGAAAATCATAAAGCTTCTGCCGGATCAGCTTTTGGGCGGAATGGGAATGCCCGACCTCTCCGAAGAGCAGTCGAAAGAGATGGAGCAGGAACTAAAGCGCACGGAGGCGATCATTGATTCGATGACGCAGCAGGAGCGCAACGATCATCGCATTCTGAACGCTAATCGCCGTCGCCGCGTCGCCAAAGGTTCGGGCGTGAGCGTCGCGGAAGTAAACGCGCTGATTAAGCAGTACACGGAGATGCGCCAGATGATGCGCCAGCTTTCGGGCGCGGGACTGTTCGGCGGCGGGAACGGCGGCGGCGGTTTGAAATCCAAGATGATGCGCAAGGTCGCGGGCATGGCCGGTCTTCCAGATATGAGCGGAATGATGGGCGATGGTGGTGGTGGCGACGAGTTGGGCGGAATGCCTGCGGGATTGCCTGCCGCTCCCGGCAAGAAAAAGTCGAACAAGAAAAAAGCACGTTGGAAGAATAAGAGATGAAAAGTTTACAGTTTTGAGTTTTTGGTTTTCAGTTAAATCTAAAAACTGAGGACTCAAAACTGTAAACTATTAATTGGAGGAAGAGAATTGTTAGCCATTCGATTAATGCGCATGGGCGCGAAAAAGAGACCTTCGTACCGCATTGTGGTGAAGGAAAAGTTGTCGAAGCGCGATGGCGCGTGTCTCGAAAATATCGGCACGTATGATCCGACGCGCAATCCGGCGGCGATCAAGTTGGATGCGGAACGCGCGCAATACTGGATAGAGCGTGGCGCGCAGCCGACCGACACCGTCAATCGTTTGATTAAAGCCAATGCCAAAGCGATTGCCGCCAGCGCGGGCGACGCCAGCGCATCGGCGACCGCGACGCCTGCTTCGGCATAAAGTTCTAGTTTCACGTGCCGTTCAAACGCGCGTGAAGACATCAGCTTACCGAACAGAAGAGAAAGTTTTCGCGCATGAAAGAGACTGTTGAAATGATCGTTAAGGCTCTGGTGGACGACGTTGCGGCGGTTGACGTGCGCGAGATCGAGCGCGATAAAACGACTTCGATAATCGAAGTTCGCGTGGCGGAAACCGATATGGGCAAGTTGATCGGGCGGCAGGGACGAACGGTGCGCGCCCTGCGCGTTCTCTTACGCGCGGCGAGCATCAAGCAGAATCATCGCTTTATGCTTGAAATCGTCGAATGAGTGACGACCGCGAGCCGCAAGGCACAGCAACGTCGCAAAGCGATTATACGGGCGAACTTGTCGCCGTCGCGCAGGCCGTCCGAACCAGAGGCTTGCGCGGCGAAATTGTCGCCGATCTGTTGACGGATTTTCCCGAACGCTTCGCACGCCTTGAAACGCTGATTGCCGTTAATGCCAATAACCGGCAGCGCGAAGTTTTGCGAATCGAGAATTACTGGTTTCAGGGCGCGCGGATTATTTTGAAATTCGCCGGTTACGATTCAATCGAAACCGCCACCGCGCTCGTCGGATGCGAATTTGCCGTGCCGGAAGCCGAGCGCGTCGAGCTTGCCGAAGATGAGTTTTACGATTGGGAGTTGATCGGCTGTGCGGTTGAATCAACGGGCGGCGAAGCTATCGGGCAAGTCGTTAGCGTGATGCGAACGGGCGGCGTCGAAATGCTCGTCGTCGAAAGCGCGCAGGATAAAAAGCGCGATCACTTGATTCCGCTGGCGGAAACAATCTGCATCGAGATAGACATTGCGCAGAAACGAATTCGCGTTGATCCGCCGGAAGGCTTGCTGGAAATGTAAAAGCAGATGTCAGATGCCGGATGTTAGATGCTGGTTTTGCCTCTAATTAATTTCTGAAATCTAACATCTGATATTACTCTTTTAACGTGCTGCGCTTTGACATCATCACGATCTTCCCGGACTTTTTCCGCGACGTGTTCGATTACGGAATCATACGGCGCGCGCTGGCTGCCGGATTGATCGAGATAACGGCGCATGATCTGCGCGGCTGGACGAGCGATAAGCATCATATCGTTGATGACCGTCCGTTTGGCGGTGGCGATGGAATGGTGCTAAAGCCGGAACCGATCTTTGCCGCAGTCGAAGAGTTAACGAAAGCTTCGGGGCGCGAGTCCTATGCGGAGAAAACGCGCGTCGTGCTGCTTTCACCGCAAGGCCGCGTACTGACGCAGGCGTTAGCGCAGGAGTTGGCGCGCGAGAGCGAACAGCTTGTGCTCATCTGCGGGCGCTACGAAGGAGTTGACGAGCGCGTTACCGAAGCTCTGGCGACGGACGAAATCTCAATCGGAGATTACGTGCTGTCGGGCGGCGAGCCTGCCGCGCTGGTGTTGGTTGATGCGGTGACGCGCCTTGTGCCCGGCGCTCTGGGCAGCGAAACGTCCGCCGTCAACGAATCTTTTTCCGAAGGCCTGCTGGACTTTCCGCACTATACGCGCCCACCGGAGTTTAATGGCTTGCGCGTGCCGGATGTTCTGCTCGGCGGAAATCACGCGGAGATTGCGCGCTGGCGCGAACGGGCGGCGCTCGCAAAGACCGCGCGCAATCGCCCTGATTTGTTGGAGAAAGCGCGGCGCGAAAATGTTTCATCGCCGGACGCCGTAGATGAATTTTGAGAGAACTTTGTAATTCGTTGTCATAATGTGTTTGGAGAATAATCATGAATCGCTTGGATAATATAGAGAAAACGCAATTGCGCGAAAACGGTGTGCCGGACTTTCAGGCCGGAGACACGGTGCGTGTTCACGTGCGTATCAAAGAATCGGAAACGAAGGAACGCTTGCAGGCGTTCGAGGGGTTGGTGATTGCGCGTAAGCACGGCGGCGTGCGCGAAACAATCACTGTGCGCAAAACGAGTTTCGGCGTCGGCGTCGAAAGAATCTTTCCGCTGCACGCGACGATCATAGATCACATAGACGTCGTGAAGCGCGGGCGCGTGCGTCGTGCCAAGCTCTATTATCTGCGCAACCTGCGCGGCAAAGCGGCGCGCATACGCGAACGCGATACGCGCGCCACGCAACACGCGCAAGCGCAGAACGCTGCCGCCGTTGCCGCAAAAAATAAGTAAGAAAGTCTGCACAAGAGTCTGGAGTCAAGAGTCGTGAGCGTGGAGTCATAGTGTCGGGATGAGAAGTGCGTTTTGAAATTTAGCGGCACTAAACTCTCATATCGAACGACGGCTCTAATGTTTACGCTCTCGACTCCTGACACTTAACTCCAGACTTTCGACTCTTTGGCTATTCTACCTTCATGCCTTTGTCTCTGATCGGGACAGCTTTTGAAGAGGAAGCGCGCGGCGACGGCTTTAACTTCGTCGCCGGTTTGGATGAGGTCGGGCGCGGCGCGCTGGCGGGGGCGGTCGTGGCGGCGGCGGTCATACTCGATCCACGCGCGCCGCTGCCCGAAGGCTTGAACGACTCGAAGAAATTAAGCGTGCGGCAACGCGAGCGCATCAGCGAAGAGTTGCGCTGCACTGCGCTCGCGTACAGCGTCGGACGCATCGAACCCGAAGAGATTGATCGCATCAATATTTTGCAGGCAACGCGGCGTGCGATGCTCGTCGCACTGAACGAACTTACGCCGTCCGCCGATTATCTCTTGATTGATGCGCTTGAATTAAAGGAAACGGGTTTGCCGCAACGCGCCATTATTCGCGGCGACTCCATTTCGGCTTCCATCGCCGCCGCCAGCATCATCGCCAAAACCTTCCGCGACCAACTGATGCGCGAATACCACGACATTTACCCGCACTACAATTTCGCCGCCCACGTCGGCTACGGCACACGCGCGCATCTCGCCGCTTTGCGACAACACGGCGCGTGCCCGATTCATCGCAAAAGCTTTCGCGGCGTGCTGCCCGTCAACGAAGAAATGCGGTCTGCGTAGAGGTCGTCTTGCACATAGCGATTGACGCACACTCCGTCGGCACACAGCTTGCCGGTAATGAAAGTTACATCACGCATCTAATCGAATCGCTCGCTGAAACGGACACCGTCAATCGTTACACGCTCTATGTCACAAAGCAGATCGCCGTCGAGCGTTTCCAGAATCGCTGGCCGCACGTCGGCGTGCGTTTGACATGGCCGCACACGCCGCTCGTTCGCATTCCGCTGACACTGACGCGAGAATTGCGCCGCCGTCCCGTTGACCTGCTACACGTGCAATACACCGCGCCGCTCTGGACGCCCTGTCCCGTCGTCGCCACCATTCACGATCTCTCCTTCGAGCACCTGCCGCAAACATTCACGCGCCGCAGCCGCACGCAGCTTCGTTTGACCGTGCGGAAAACCGCACACGCCGCCGCGCATATTATCGCTCCGTCCGAATACTCACACAGGGATATTATCGAAACCTACCAGATTGATCCGGCGCGCGTCAGCGTGACGCCGCTTGCCGCAGCAAACTATTTTGCGCCCGTCACGGATGAAAAAGAGTTGCGCCGTGTGCGCGCGGCTTACGGCATCGAAGGCGATTACATACTGGCGGTCGGCTCCGTCCAGCCGCGCAAGAATCTACCGCGCTTAATAGCGGCTTACGCGGACTTGCGCCGCACGCGCCCGCACGCTAAGCTTCCCCGTCTTATTCTTGTCGGAAAACGCGGTTGGCTTTATAAGGAAACATTTCGCGCCATCGAAGAGTCTGGCTTGAGCAGCGAAGAAGTGCTCTGGACGGGCTATGTGCCGGAGACGGACTTGCCTGCGCTCTACACGGGGGCGCTCTGTTTTGTTTATCCGTCCTACTTTGAAGGCTTCGGTTTGCCGGCGCTCGAAGCGATGCAGTGCGGCGCGCCCGTAATCGCGGGCAATCGCACAAGCCTTCCCGAAGTAATCGGCGACGCCGGTTTGCTCGTTGATCCGTTAAGCCGACAGGAGATCGCAAACGCTCTCGCGCGCCTTATTGATGATAGGGAGTTGCGCGAGAAACTACGCCGCAGAGGTTTAGAACGCGCGAAAATTTTCAACTGGCGAGAGACGGCGCGGCTGACCTTGAAGGCTTATGAGCTGGCCGTCTCAAACGCGAAATCGCCGTCCATGTTGTCCGGCCTGCTGAATCGAAAACCGCGCGGTTGATTCCGGGGCGCGGCGACTGGTAAAGTAAGCGTCTTTTACCGAAAGACCTTTAGCTCGCGCGCAACTCGATATTCCGGTTGTCGCCCAAAACATTTTCAATGCGCATCGCAATACTGGGAACAAGGGGCATTCCGGCGAGCTACGGCGGCTTCGAGACATTCGCCGAACAACTCTCCACACGCCTCGCCACGCGCGGCCACGACGTGACCGTTTACTGTCGCTCGCACTACGTCTCACCGCGCCAGCTCGAATTTCACGGCGTTCGCCTGAAAGTTCTGCCCACCATTCGCCATAAATATTTCGATACGGTCGTGCATACCTTTCTCTCCGCTTTGCACGCGACGACCGCGCGGTATGATGCGGCACTTATTTGCAACGCGGCGAATGCACCGTGCGCGGCCATCCTACGCTTCACGGGCACACCCGTCGCGCTCAATGTTGACGGCCTCGAACACAAACGCAAAAAATGGAATTGGCTGGGGCGCAGTTATTATCTGCTCACCGAGAAATTAGCGACGTGGCTGCCGAACGAAACCGTAACGGATGCGCGCGTGATTCAAGATTATTATCTGGCGCGCTACCGAAAAGCCTCGACGATGATCGCGTACGGCGCGGAGGTGGAACGCCGCCCGGATCGCAACGCCGTACGGCAGTGGCGCGTCGAACCCGAACGCTACATTCTTTATGTCTCGCGTCTCGAGCCGGAGAACAACGCGCATCTGGTCATCGAAGCCTTCAAGAAAGTGCGAACCGCACACAAGCTTTTGATCGTCGGCGACGCGCCTTACGCGCACGAGTACATCGAAGAGTTGCGCGCCCGTGCCCGCCGCGACCGCCGCATTATCTTCACCGGATTCGTGTTTGGCAAAGACTATCGCGTGTTGCAGCAGAACGCTTACTGCTACGTTCACGCGACGGAAGTCGGCGGCACGCATCCCGCGCTTCTCGAAGCAATGGGCTACGGCAACTGCGTGCTCACTCTCAACACGCCGGAAAATCTCGAAGCCGTCGGCGAAGCCGCAATCCCTTACGCGGACGAAGAGGAATTGACCGCTGGGCTTCAGCGTGTCCTCAGAGACGGCTCGCTCGTCAGCGCCTATCGCCAGCGCGCGCAGGCGCGTGTCAAGCAGCTCTACGATTGGGAACACGTTGTTGATCGTTACGAAAATTTGTTTGCAAAAATGGCGAGGCAGTGCATCCCGCGCCTTGCCGATTCCGTTTTTGAAGAGGCCGTCGAGCGCGACGAAACAATCGTCAGGAAATTGTGAGCGGCGGCTGTTCAAGAACCGCGTCACTTGCTGGAGCGCGGCGTGGAAGCTTCTTCTATCAGCCATGCGCCGTTGACCTTGCGCAGCGTGTAGTCTATATCGTAAACGCCGAAGTACACGTTTCGATCTTCCACGCGGCTACCGTCGGCACGTTGCATCGGAAGATACCAACGCTCGGACGTGCCCGCTTCGGCGTAATCCTTCGGCGAAAAGACGCGGACGTAGCGAAAATCAAAGAGTTCAAGGCGCGAATCCTTTCCGTAATGCCAATCTTTACCTATTAATTTTTTGATGGATGCTTTGACGTTCTGCATCTCTTTGCCGCCCTGCTCGGCAGGCAGCCAGTATTTAGCCAATTGTCTGTCATCGGCTGCTGCGGGATCGGTGTCGAGCGTCAGAAATTCAAACATCTGCGATTCTTTCACAACGCGCTTTATTTCCTCTTCGTCGGAAGGCGAATGAACCTGCACTCTTTCGCCGCGCCGCTGATCGCCTGCATTCGCCGCCCGCCGCCACACATACACAATGGCGGCGAGACTCACTAACATAATCAAGCCGAGCGCCATCAATCCGCGCCACTGCCTATCGCTCCGGCGCGCCGCTTGCGGCTGCAATTCGACAACTGGTTCATCAGCGCCATCGGCGCGCGGTGCTTCGTTTTGCGCCGCATCGAAGTGTTTCGCCTCCGCTTTGATTGCCGTTTGCGCCCGCTCCTCCGCGCGTTCCACTTCCTGCACGCCTGCGACAAAGCGATAGCCGCGCTTCGGCACGGTCTGTATATAACCCTCGCCCAACGCTCTGGCGAGCGCGCTTTTATGCACCGTCAGATTGTTCTCCTCAACAAAGCTGTCCGGCCAGAGGCGGCTCATCAATTCCTCTTTTTCTACCACCTGCCCGGCGCGTTCAACCAGCACCAACAACATCTCAAATGCCTTCAGCGTAAGCGGTACTTCGATGCCGTCGCGCAGCAAAATGCGCTGCGCCGGATCGAGATCGAACGAACCGAAACGGTAAGGACGCCTCTGCTCTCCATGTGTCATGGCTTTAGTAAATATTTAGGAACTCTTTAAGGACATTAGGAACGCTTGACCTGTATTTTCATCGCCTGAAAAACAGGGGTGCGATATTCAAGCGCAAAATTTAGAAACCGTCGTCCGCAAAATCCACCTGACGTGAGTTGCTTGCAAGGCTTGCCCGCATACTTTGCTCGTGCGGGCGAGCAAACTTAACCATTAACATAGTGCTGCCGATGAAGAAGCGCGAGGCTTAACGAAAACGGCAGCTCCCTTATAACACTTTAGCTTTTTAAGGAGAAGAGAATAATGCGATTCCCCCACGCAAAAATATTTTTACCGTTATCCCTCTGCGTATTGATCGGCGCAAACTTCGGCGCACAGGCACAGGATAAAGGGAAATCCGGCGGAGAAATTCTGACCAACGAAAATATCGTCACGATGGCGAAGGCAGGTTTGAACTCCACCATCATCGTCAGCAAAATTCATTCATCGAAAACACAGTTTAACCTCTCGACTGATGAACTGCTCAGGCTCAAACGAGAAAGAGTCCCGGACGACATCGTCAAAGCGATGCTCGAAGCGTCGAGCACGGATTCGGCCAAAGCGTCGAGCACGGGCGCGGGCGACGTCTCAAAAACGGATGCGAACGATCCGCTCGCGCAGCACGAAGCGGGCATCTACCTGTTCGAAGAGAAGGACGGGCAAAAACATCTTCTACAACTTGAGCCGTCCATCTCCTCGCAATCCAAGTCCGGTGGCTTCTTCACTTCCGCGATGACCTACGGTATCGCCAAGATCAAGTCCAAAGCGGTGCTCGCCAACCAGAATGCGCGGCTTCAGATAGACAAAACCAAACCCATTTTCTATTTCTACTTTGAAGTGAAGAACTCCGGCTTGAGTAATTCCGGCAACGTCTATTCCGCATCCTCAACGAGTCCCAACGAATTCGTTCTCGTCAAGATGGAAGAAAAGAAGAACGGGCGCGAACTCATCGTCGGCCAAGCCAATATGTTCGGCACGCAAAGCGGCACGCTCGACAAATACGCACGCCCCTTCGACTACGAAAAACTCGCGCCCGGCGTCTACAAAGTCACGCCCCGCACAGACCTCGCCGACGGCGAATACGGCTTCTTCTACGGCGGCTCGACCCCGCTTGCCACCTACGGCTACTTCGGCGCAAACGTCAGCCCCAAGATATTCGACTTCGGTATCAAGCTACCGCGCTAACTCTTTATATTTCTAAATCTATCCACTTATTTATAAAAGAAAGAGGTGCTCCAAATGCATTTGAGCTTCAAGAAGTGTTTAAGCGTTTTCACGATTCTATTGAGTCTATTGGGGCTATCACTAAAGGCTATGAGCAAGCACGAGGACGCCTTAAAGACTTCAACTACTGACGCTGCCACCACGCAAAACACTGTGTATTCAGAATCTGGGTTGATCGGAGCCTGGTATTTAAGTTTCCCGCTCAGAAATCAAAATTCAGCTACTGCTGCTATCAATAGTATTTTCGATCATTCAAGGACATCGGCATATACGGCTGATAATAAAACTGTTGCATATACTGGAGAGACCGGCATTAATACTTACGGTGAAAGCTACGTTCTCACCAACGCAAGTGGCACCCGTTTATATGGATTTGCCCAAGACTATGCTCATACACCTTTTACTATAAACGGAAATTACACAGGAGGTGGTGATACACATTATCTATACTATGATGGGCATCCCGGTTTTGACTACCGAGCAAGTGAAGGCACTGATATTCTTGCTCCGGCTGATGGCAGGCTTTATATACCCACATCAGATAGTGTTAATGGTAATCCATCAACATTCAACACCTTCGTTATAGATCACGGAAATGGGTACTCTACTTGGATTCTGCACGCTCAAAGCGGTTCCATTATTTCACCAAGAGACGTAACTAGAGGTGAAGTTGTTGCTAAAGTTGGACATACAGGCACAGGAGTAGCCCATCTTCATTTTGAAGTTAGACATAACAATGTTTCCGTAGACCCATATGGATGGACTGGCGGATGTCGAGACCCCTACACAGTCGCAGTAAATACCAATTTATGGACCAATAGTGGTGTCCAATGGAACTTTGATATTATTGGTAATACTCAGGGATGGTCTCCCCTCAACGTCGAATGTTTTTCCGTAGGTAATGGGAATTTTGCTATAGACCCCGCAGCCTTAGATCCATATGTACAAAGTCCACCATTAGTAAATGTCAATGCCACAAGTTTCAATGCTATTGAATTCAGAATGGCTAGCAATGCTCCCGACGGAAACGGAACGATCTATTTTACAACCGCTAATTCGCCGAGTTGGGGAGAGGATAAGAAGGTAAACTTTACTGTTACAAATAATGGTAACTTCCTCGATTACCATGTAGGGATGGGGAGCCATTCACTTTGGGTAGGTCAAATCACCGGCATCCGAATTGATCCTGCTAACTCAGGCCGAAGTGGTACGAGTTCGGATACTATTGCTTTCAGTTATATACGGTTGACCAGTGGCGGTAACTCTTGCTCCTTTACCACTGGTCAGGGCACAAGCGGCTCGGAATTGACGGCTTTTCAGAGTGCCTTCAATAATGCTGGTGGGCAAACTGCTCTCGGCTGTCCGGTTAATGCCGTTGGATTCGATGGCTATACCTCGTTTGCCGGAACCAGCAGCCATTATCAAACATTCGCCAACGGAAGCATTCAATATCTTGTCAGTGGAAGCAGGGCGGGACAGTCCTTCGCCATTGTTAGCCCTCTTTATAGCAAATGGGCTTCACTTGGATTCACCGCCAATAATCCACTGGGTTATCCGATAAATACCCTCTCCGCACAGGGCACTTCTTGCTATGGGACAAATGATAAGTATCAAAGTTTCGAGGGCGGCTCCTTAAATTATCTTCTCAGCGGCACCAGAACCGGCTCGGTATATGAGGTGCATGGAGCGATCCATCGAAAGTGGGAACAAAAGGGGTTTGCCATCTGTCCTATGGGAGTACCGATTAGTGATGAAAGTGACGCTCAGCCATCAGGAGCGACGGGGTTGGCTGGTCGGCTGAATCAGTTTGAAGGCGGGCAAATCTATTGGATTAAAAATGCACCGGCAGGAAATTCACAACCGGCGTATGAGGTTCACGGCACTATCTATACTACTTACGTTGGCATGGGCGGCTCAGCAGGTTGGCTCGGTTTCCCGACTTCCGATGAATATATTGCCTCGTCAGGTTATGCCAGAAATGATTTCGAGGGAGGCTACATCACAACCACAGATGGCGTGAATTATCAAGCGTTCCGTTATGGAAGCACCGAATGTGCGAGCGTCAGCGGAATCAGCCCGACGAACGGGTCGGTGGGCAGCAATGTGGTGATTGCGGGCAACAATTTCAGCGGAGTAACTAACGTAAACTTCTCCAACAATGTCCCGGCACAGTTTGTTGTCAACAGTGCCAGGCAGATTACGGCCACCGTGCCAAACGGCGCTACAACCGGCCCGATCACTTTAGCCCAGATTCGTTGCAGCGATGCGCAGAGCGGAACATTTACTGTTACGGCGGCATCGTCAACTCCTAATCCTCCGACGTTGAATCCGACGGCGAACATTACGCAAGGCGGCGCAATGCTGTCATGGTCTGGCGTGAGCGGAGCCACCGATTACCGCGTGCAGGTCAGCACGAGTTCTACATTCAACACCAGCACTGACGGCCGGGATTGCTTTAACTGCGTGGCCGGAGGGAACCAAGTAGTAAGTGCTCCCAGCACAACTTACAGTTTGAGTGGCTTGGCGGCAGGAACCGTTTATTACTGGCGCGTGCGTGCGGGGCGTTTCGTCACCACCTCCGAGTGGATAACCAATTGGTCATCAACAGGTAGGTTCACGACCACCACTACCACTCCGACGCCGCCGACACCAAGCCCATCGCCTACTCCAGCACCGTCGCCATTTGCCACGCCGACTCCGCCGCCGAGTGCGACGCCGACGCCAACTCCAAACCCTGTTCCACCAACCGGAAGCAGCGTGCAATTCAGCTCAACGACGTACAGCGTCAACGAAGGCGCAGGCTTTGCTACGATCACAGTGAATCGCTCGGGCGGCACATCGGGATCGGTAACGGTTGACTATGCTGCCGGTGACGGCACCGCGAAGCAGCGTACCGACTACACCATTGCTTCCGGCACGCTTAACTTTGCCGCCGGAGAGAGCAGCAAAACTTTCACGGTGCTGATTATGGATAATGCCCGTGTTGACGGTGATAGAACGGTTAACCTGACGTTGAGTAATCCGGTGAGCGCAACGCTGGGAGCTTTGAAATCTGCTGTGCTGACAATCAGTGATAATGATACGGCAACAGCTACGACGAATCCGATTGATGGCGCGCAGTTCTTCGTGCGTGAGCACTATCTGGACTTTCTAAACCGACTGCCGGACGACGGTGGTCTCAGCTATTGGTCAAACGGGCTAATCAGTTGTAACGGCGATCCGCAGTGTCTCAATTCGCGCAGAGTCTCCGTCAGTGCGGCCTTCTTCGTCGAGCTGGAATTTCAGGATACCGGCGGGTATGTCTATCGCCTCTATAAAGCCACGTATGGCGAGCGCCCCTCCTACGCGCAGTTTATGCCGGATCGCAGCCGGGTTGTGGGCGGCGCTAATCTGGAAGCGGGCAAGCAAGCCTTTGCCGATACGTGGGTTGCAAGGCCGGAATTCCTGACGAAGTATCCCGCCGCAATGTCGCCCGGTGATTTTGTTGACAGGTTAATCGCAACGGTAAAGACCGCAACAGGCAATGTTGTTGATCTTTCAGGGCAACGCGCAAGCTACATGGCTACTTTGCAGGCGAACGGGCGCGGGAGTGTCGTGCGGCAAATCGCTGAAGACCCGGCGTTTCGACAAGCAGAGTACAACCGGGCGTTTGTATTAATGCAATACTTCGGCTACTTGCGACGCGACCCGGAAACGGACGGCTACAATTTCTGGCTCGATGTCCTGAACAATCGCGTGGCGAATAATTATCGCGGGATGGTCTGCGCCTTTATCACTTCGGCGGAATATCAAGACAGGTTCAGCTCCGTCAGAACGCGCAACGACAGCATTTGCGGGCAACTCGCGCCGTGAAAAAAGAGCGGCTGAACCGTTTACGCGAAGACTTGTTAGGGGAATCTCGCGCCCGGCCTCTTCAAAGTGATACCCGGGGTTGACCTCGCCAGCAGCGAACATGGCTTCTTCTACGGCGGCTCAACCACGCTCGCCACCTACGGCTACTTCGGCGCAGGTGGTGGCAGCCCAAAGATATTCGACTTCGGCATTAAACTGCCCCGGTAACTGCACCGGCCGGATGAATTAGTGCGGCCTCGCTTTACTCTTTCAAGCCTACATAAAAGGAGCAACACATGAACAATCTTTTGAAATTAGCGCTCACCGTTCTTATCGCTTCGTCCGTAGCCTTTCTGTGGGGCTATCAATATGTCAGCAATCATCAACTGGCCGGTTTCGCCGCTGCGTTCGGGGCGGCAGACCCGACGTACACAATCGCTAACTGGGCGATGATTCTTGGCGCACTGAGTTTTATCCTCGGAGTCGGCTTGCTGATCGGCGGGCTATTCCAGAAAAATTAGCTAAGGTTGGATTTATCTACTTTAGACCGCACGCCTTCGGAAGAGTTAAGCGGTGCCCTTATGGAAGTGGAGAGCGGCGGCCGCCTCCGGCGATATGCTGATCGGCGGCCGGGTGAATGGAGAAAATAATGAGCCTTAAAACAGCCACCATAATTGCTCTGATTTGCGTAGCCTTGAGCGTGCTTTTCTTCTTTTTCAACTTCTTGGGAGTAACGGTTAATACGGCTTACGGAATGACTGTTCTCTCTTTCGTAAGAGATGCGGGCTCACTTCTGTTCTTTGTTGTTTTTTACCTTAAACAGAAATAGATGAAATAACTCGGAGGCCTGCAATGCTTCCGTCGCTCGGCAACAAAAGTTGCCAGATGTAATCCTACATAGATCAGGAATCAGGAGAAAAGTGATGCGATTTATAAAAATTTGCGCCGTCTCTGTAATTCTGTCGGCGGCGCTAACGACGCTTTCCTGCGCGCATTTGCCCAATCCGCTCGCCAAAGAAACGCCCGAATTGTTCCCGATCCGGCAAAACCAAAAATGGGGCTACATCAACCGCAAAGGCGAGATTGTTATTCAACCGCAATTCACACAGGCTTTGTTTTTCTCCGAAGGCTTGGCGGTGGCGTGTATCGAATATGACAAATGCGGCTACATTGACGGGACGGGGAAATTCGCCATCAATCCGCAATTCCAACGAGCTTTGCGTTTCTCGGATGGTCTTGCCGCCGTCATAGTCGAAGATAGGGTCGGGTATATTGACAAAACCGGCAAACTTGCCATCAATCCGCAATTTCCAAGTGACTCTGACTTTAGACTTTGTACCTTTTCCAATGATCTGGCGCGAATCAAGGTTGGCGAAAAGGTCGGATTCATTGATAAGACCGGCAAAATCGTCATCAATCCGCAATTTGAAGATGCCTCGCCGTTTTTCGATGAATTGGCGGTGGCGGAAATCGGTAGCAAATATGGATTCGTTGACAAGGACGGAAAGATCGTCATCAATCCGCAATTCGACGACGCCCAACCGTTCATCAACGGTCTCGCCGCCGTGAAGGTCGGCAAGCAATATGGTTATGTTGACAAGGCTGGCAAGATTGCTATCAACCCACAGTTCGACAAAGCTTTACCATTCTCGGACGAAGGACTGGCGCTGGTTGTGCTTAACAATAAGATTGGCTTCGTTGACAAATCCGGCAAATACGAAATCAATCCTCAGTTTGCTCTTCAAAGCATTCGGTTCGGCACTGACATTTGGCAGGATGCTTTTACAATTACATCGGACATCGGACGACTTTCTTTTTCTGAAGGTCTCGCTCCAGCACAAGTAAGCGCAGGAAAGGCCGGATATGTAGATAAAAACGGAAAATTTGTTATCAACCCGCAGTTCGACAGAGCTTTCCCCTTCCTTGGAGGCATAGCATTTATCGTCTCGGAAGATTCTCCCGAACGCGAAACGGCTTGGATTGATAAGGAAGGTAAATATATTTGGCGCGAAGTGAAAGAGACACCTAAACCTACTCCAAATATGAATGCCAATAATGCGAACACCACCACCACCACAGTTACAAGTAGCAATTCGGTTAACACTGCCAATATGTCCGGGACAACAACAACGAACACGAACACGTCAACATCTAACTCCGCAAGCAACGAAAGAACGGGGCGTTTGACGACGGACATGAATCTGCGGAGCGATCCGAACAAAGATGCGGCGAGCGTGGGCATTCATTTTCGCGGCGCGAAAGTAAGGATTTTGGACGAGACAAGTTATGTAAGCGAGGGGCAAACTTCGACTTGGTACAAAGTCAAAGTTTATGAATATGGCTGTAGCGCCAATGCGAATCTCGGCTGCGGCAAAAACTCGCCGAACGACGGAGAAGAAGGATGGGTCAATGCCAAACTCGTTTTGCTCAACTAACCTGCCTTACTTCAAAGTTTTTAAGTTGATAGGCTTGCTGAAGAGATCGGCGGGGATGGGTGCGTTGAAGTCAATTGATTGATAGTTGATGCGGCTGGTTTGCAGCCCGGCGCGGAAGTGGTCAACGATGAACGGGGTGAGGACGCCGCCGGTTGCGATGAATTGGGCGAGGCGGTCTTCTTCCGCCGCCTCTTTGCCTTCGGAATCCTTGCGCGTGTAGTGGACTTTGGCGGGCAATCCGTCTTTCGCGCCGAACTCGAATTCGACAACGAAACCGTCCGCATAAGTAAGGCTTACCGCTTCGTTGCGTTTGGCTATTCCGGCTTCGCGCCGTCCTACATAAGATAGCTTCGCGCCGTCTTCTTTGCGCCACACCCCGCGCAGCAGATTATCAACATTGGTTCGCATGGCGAGCCGGAAATCCGCTGCTTGCTCCGGCGTGATGTCTTTCAAGACGCGCGTCGCGCCGTCATACAGCCAGCCTTTATCGCCGACATTGGTCTGAATCGTGCGCCCGCGCCCGCTGCCGAACTCCGTGCGCTCACGATCAGGATAAACCACGTAATCAACGAAGGCGCTCGGATTGCCGGAAACGCCGTCTTTAAACTGCGTGAAATAACCGCGCCCGATTGACGAGCGAACACCTGTGTAAGAACTTCCGCCGAGAACTTCAACGGCACGCTGCAAAATCAGCGCGGCCTTCGGATCAATCGCCTGCTTAACGCCGGAGTCTTGCGCCAGCGTCTTTTGTTGGGGCGAAGGCGTTGCAGTCGGCATTGTCGTCGCCGGTTGCGCTTCGGTTAATTTCGGCGTCGCCTTACGGCTTTGCGCCATGAGTTTTGTCGAAGGCGTGAAGATTAGTGCGGCGGCGATAAGCGAGAGGCAGACCGCGACGGCGCGCATCGGATTAAACCTTGAAAGAAGTTTTCGAGTCGCCATAGTCTCCAAATGCGAGCAAGTCATTTGCTGATTTTAAATTCTGAAAACCGTCGGATGCAAACGAAAGGGTTTCAATGAAATTATCACTGAAACCCTTTCAACTGTTAGCCGATGTTCGTTGCGGATAAGACGTTTAGTTAATGCTTAACTCCGTTTCCTGCGGCTTGATCGTAATCTCGCCGTCTTCGGCATCCGCCACAAAGCGCGTGGCGTTTTTCCACATCGTCGTGATCGGCAGCTTAACTTTCTCGTCTATGTAACGCTTCAAGAAACGCGCACCGTAGATTGTGCTGAAACCCTTTTCGGTAAGCAGATTAATTGCGCCTTCAGTTATTTCCACCTCTTTGCCCTGCTGCTCCATCTGGCGGCGCAGCTTGCCCAGATAAAGCACGGCGATCTGCCGCACTTCGTCCATCGTGAGCGGCGAGAAGACAACTATCTCATCAATACGATTACGAAACTCTGCAGAGAAACGCTGTTCCGCCGCCTTCATCACATCGCCTTTGATGGCGCGCATATCGCCGAGAGTTTTCTGGCCGAAGCCGAGCGGCCTTTCGTACTTCTTAAAATTCTCCGAGCCTAAATTCGAGGTCATAATCACGATGGCGTCTGAGAGATAAACTTTCTTACCGCGTCCGTCCGTAATCCAGCCTTCATCAAATGCTTGCAGGAAAATATTCATCAAATACGGCGAAGCTTTTTCAACTTCGTCGAGCAGCAGCACGGTGTACGGATTCTCGCGCAAACGCTCCGTGAGAATTCCGCCGCGTTCAGAGCCGACAATGCCGCGCGGCATTCCGATCAGCTTTTCAATGCCGATTGTGCCGTCGCCGTATTCAGACATATCTATGCGAACCATCTTCTCTTCGTCACCGAACATAAATTCTGCGACAGCCTTTGCCAGCTCGGTTTTTCCGACGCCCGTCGGCCCCAAGAAGAGAAGCACGCCGTCCGATTTATAGTGCGACTCTTTGAGCGGCCCCTTATTTAAGCGTAGGCGTTGCGCGACGGCTTTAATAGCTTCCTTTTGTCCGACGACGCGGTCGCCGAGCGAGATTTCCATATCGGAAAAACGATCATTCGTGTCGCGGAAGATCATGTCGCGCGGAATTCTGGATTCCTGCGAGATAACGTCTATGACGTGCTCCGGCTTAACGATCATCGTCTGCGGTTCGTTGATCTCGACTTTCACCGCCGCCGTGTCGAGCCAGCCGATGGCTTTATCAGGCAGATGCAGATTGCGTATGTACTTCGGAGCCATTTCCAGCGCCGTGTTAATCGCGTCGTCGGAGATCGTCACCGAATAATTTTTTTCAAGGCGCGGACGAAGGCCGAAGAGAATCTCTCGCGTTTGCAGAATCGAAGGCTCTTCGACTTTGACCATGCGGAAGCGGCGCGCCAACGCTTCGTCTTCGCCGATGTACTCTTTGTACTCCGTGATAGTCGTCGCGCCGATAATGCGCAGCTCGCCGCGCGCCAGCGATGACTTGAACATATTGGCGGCATCCGATGATGTGCCGAGTGCCGCGCCCGCGCCGATGATCGTGTGCGCTTCGTCTATGAAGAGAATCAGATTCTCGCGCTCTTTGACTTCGTCAATAATGCCTTTGATGCGCTCCTCGAACATCCCGCGCAGCATCGTGCCCGCGACGAGTCCGCCCATCTGAAGTTGGACGATGTGCGAGCCTCTGAGACGCGCCGGAACTTTTTCCGGTTCAAGCTCGATCAAACGCGCGAGTCCTTCGACGACCGCCGTTTTGCCGACGCCGGGTTCGCCGACAAGCATCGGCGAGTTGGCGCGCTCGCGGTGGCAGAGAATCTCTACCATCTGTTGTATCTCCTGCTCGCGCCCGATGGTCGGCGGCAATTTGTCCTGCCGCGCAAGGCGATTCATGGAGACGCCGAAGTGCTTGAGATACTGCGGCAAGTCGAATTTCTTTTTATACTGTTCCTCTTCCATCTCGCGTTTGTGGACGCGCACGCGCACGTTCTCGACCGCCGCTTCCGGGTTGACGCCGAGATTTTTCAGAAACTCTATGAATAGCCCGCTCTCGTCCTGCGAAAGCGCCGTCAAGATGTCCGTCGCCTCGATGGTTTTGCGTCCCTGCGCGCGTGCGCGATCCATCGCACGCTTAAAGAGATCGGTCGTGTCGGGCGCGATTTTGAAGCCTTTGCCGATGTGCTGGCGGCTGTGTTCGAGACGCTTTTCGACGAGCGTCTTGAAGCTGCGCGGATCAATCGAGAGATCGCGCATCGTCTGGTTGAAAAGGTCTGCCTCTTCGTCTGCCAGCGCATTGATGATGTGTTCGACGGAGACGTAGTTTTGATCGCGGCGTCTTGATTCTTTCAGCGCGTTCTCGAAAATACGTTGACCGCTGTCGGCGAGCTTATCTTTGTATGGTCCAAGATCAATCATTCTTTGTTTTCAACCTATTTCCTGACTGTGGAAAGCCGTACCGCACATTATCAAACGCTTTTGATGTGACAAATGTTTGGCAACGAAGTTTCGCCCTCGTTAATACGCTTTCTCAAACCCTTTTTCATGAAGCTTTTTAGCTCTCATTTGGATGCCTGAAGCGTTCGCGCCGTTGCGTTCTCGCACCTTCGATAATACCACATCCGGCGCGCGCCGGTTTTCAACTTCTTTCGCATAGAGACGAGAAGCGTTCGCTTCGCCGCTAACTACGTGAAACGGCGAAACGAACGCTTCTTCCGCGCTCCTCGATGCGTTGCGGGAAATCGCGTTTAGTAGTCCCCGTAATCCTCGCCGCCGCCCATCGGAGCCCCCCGCTTCGGTTCCGGCGCGTCAATCACGGCGGCATCTGTGGTCAACATCAATCCGGCGATTGATGCGGCGTTTTGCAAGGCCGTGCGAACGACTTTCGTCGGGTCAATAATGCCTGCGGCGACCAAATCTTCATATACGCCGGTGGCCGCGTTGAAACCCTTCGCGCCCTTGAATTCTTCGACCTTGCCGATCACGATAGCGCCGTCAATGCCAGCGTTCTCCGCGATGCGGCGCAACGGTTCTTCGAGCGCGCGACGAATCAGACGCACGCCCGTCTGCTCGTCTCCATCTTCGAGTTCGAGCTTGTCTAAAGCTTTCGCGGCGCGCATCAGCGCCACGCCGCCGCCCGGCACGATGCCTTCCTGCGCCGCCGCCTTCGTTGCATTAAGAGCATCTTCGACACGCATCTTGATCTCTTTCAAAGCCGTCTCGGTGGCCGCGCCGACTTTGATGACGGCGACGCCGCCCGTCAGTTTTGCGAGCCGCTCCTGCAACTTCTCGCGGTCGTAATCCGAAGTGGTTTCTTCAATCTGGCGGCGAATCGTGCCGACGCGCCCCTGAATCACAGCCGCTTCGCCCGCGCCCTCGACAATCGTCGTATTGTCTTTATCGATGATGACGCGCTTCGCCGTGCCCAGCTCCGTGATCTGTACGTTTTCGAGTTTGACGCCCAAATCTTCCGTAATCACTTGCGCGCCGGTGAGCGCGGCGAGGTCTTCGAGAATCGCTTTGCGGCGATCACCGAAGGCCGGAGCTTTGACGGCGCAAACCTTAATCGTGCCGCGTAGTTTGTTGACGACCAGTGTCGGCAGCGCATCGCCTTCGATGTCTTCCGAGATGATTAAAAGCGCGCGTCCCTGTCCGGCGGCCTGCTCCAGAACGGGCAGCAACTCGCGCATCGCCGCGATCTTTTTTTCGTGCAGCAGAATCAATGGATTATCCAGCACCGCTTCCATGCGATCCGCGTTCGTCACAAAATAAGGCGAGACATAGCCGCGATCAAATTGCATACCTTCGACTACTTCCAACTCGGTCTGCAAGGTCTTCGATTCCTCGACCGTCACGACGCCGTCCCGCCCGACCTGCTCCATCGCTTCGGAGATAAGCTCTCCGATGGCGCGATCATTGTTTGCCGAAACGGACGCGACGTTGGCGAGTTCTTCCTTGCCTTTAACTTTCTTCGATTGACGCTGCAAGTCTGCGACGGCCGCTTCCGTAGCTTTCTGAATGCCGCGCTGCAACGCCATCGGATTTGCGCCCGCTGCGACGTTCTTGACGCCTTCGCGGAAAATCGCCTGCGCGAGCACGGTGGCGGTCGTCGTGCCGTCGCCCGCCGTGTCGTTCGTCTTCGTCGCCACTTCGCGCACCATCTGCGCGCCCATGTTTTCGTACTTGTCCGAAAGCTCTATCTCTTTCGCCACCGTCACGCCGTCTTTAGTGATGACGGGCGAGCCGTAAGATTTACCGATCACGACGTTGCGCCCCTTGGGGCCGAGCGTGACGCGCACCGCATTTCCGAGTATGTTGACGCCGCGCAGCATCGCGCTTCGTGCCTCTTCTCTAAACTTCAACTCTTTCGCTGCCACTTGTGTTTTCTCCTATGATTTCGGACTTCCACTCATCGCTTTTAATTGAACAAAGTTTGCAAATCCAATGGCCTGCCACAAATCTTTTGAGGCTTCATTCAATTGCAAATCGTCACTCTAAAATCGCAAATCTTTTTACTCTGCGGCCTGCTTCGATTGCGCTTGAGCGCGCCCGACCTGCACGCGCGCCGGGCGCAGCAAGACGCCGCCCATGCTGAAACCGCGACCGTATTCCGCCGTCACCTCGCCGTCGCGCTCCGGTTCCACTTCAATGGTGTCCACCGCTTCATGCAGCTCCGGGTCAAACTGCGCGCCGATGCTTGCGACCGACTCGACACCGGCACTGGCAAGCGCGCTCTCAAAGCCGTTGGCCGTGCCGCGCACACCGTCAAGCAATGTCTCGAACGAGCCGCCTTTTTCCGCCGCCGCAATCGCGCGCTGAAGATTGTCCGCGACCGGCAGAAGCGCGCTGATAAAATCAACTTTCTCGCGTCGCGCCCGCTCATCCGCCGCACGATTCAGTCGTTGCCGCGTTTCGTCCGTCTCGCGTTGCAACTGCGCGCGCAACTGTTCAAAGCGCGCCTGCACTTCAACCAATTTATGCTCCGCCGCGCGTGCTCTCATTTCAAGCTCTTCCACGTACTTGGGTTTGGACGGGGCGGATTCATCTGTGCGTTCTGCCCGCTCGCGTTTTGTTTCGTCATCATCCGGTTCATCGTCAATGCTAATGCGGCGACGATCCGTCACGCGAATCTCTTCTGCGGCATCCGCCGCCGCTTCCGACGAATCGGCATCCGCCGCTCGCTCTTCTCTCATACGATCTTTTTTTCTCCCCTTACGAAAAGTTACCATATCGATATGTCATGAACTGTAATTAACCACTTGAGATTAAAACGAAAGACGCGCGTTCATTTTTACGTCCGGCGATTCAGGAAACTTTTATTTCTACGCGGCCTGCGTTTCTTTCCGCGCGTTTCGGTAGCGTCACGCGCAGCACGCCGTCTTTGTAATCGGCGGCGATGGCTTCACGATTAATATTGACGGGCACACCGAATTTTCTCAAAAAGCGTCCCTGCGGACGCTCGATGCGGCGTTGACGTTGGGTGGCTTCGCCTTCCGTCGCGCGCGCCCCCCGCATCACGATCTGGTCTTCCATCATGCTGATATCCAGCGCGGCACGGTCAATGCCCGGCAGATCGAGCGCGATGACATACGCGCTTTCGGTTTCGTAAACGTCTGCCGCCGGAGACCAGTCCGCGCGCTCGATCTCCTGTTCCTTCGCGTCGCCATTACCGCGCGCGTTGCTCTCGACGCTATCTTCAAACAAACGATTCATGCGCTCTTGCAGCAACACCAAATCTCTGATCGGGTCCCAGCGTTGTGCCATCTTCAATCTCCCCATTGTTTTTATGCCGCGCCTGCCGCCGCGCCATTTGTGAAGCGCATCTCGTCGCCGTCGGCGGTGACGCGCACCGTTTGCCCCGGCGTGATTTCGCCGCGCAGCAATTTCACGGCGAGCGGATTTTGAATCAGCGTTTGGATCGCGCGCTTCAACGGACGCGCGCCATACGTCGGATCATAACCTTCGCGCGCCAGCAGTTCGCGCGCCGAATCGTCCAACTCAAGCGTGACATTGCGCTCATTCAACATCGAGCGCAAGCGTTCGAGCTGCACATCAATGATGCGCACAATCTCTTCGCGCGATAATTGATGAAAGATCACGATGTCGTCAATTCGATTCAAAAACTCCGGCTTGAAGTGCGCGCGTAACTCCTGCGTCACAGCCTCGCTCGCTTCCTCTTCGTCGCCTTCAGCCGCCTGAATCTCGCGCGAGCCTAGATTGGAAGTCATAATCAACACAGTGTTCTTAAAGTCAACCGTGCGCCCTTTGGAATCGGTCAAACGCCCGTCGTCCAGAATTTGCAGCAGCACGTTGAAGACATCCGAATGCGCTTTCTCGATTTCGTCGAAGAGCACGACCGAATACGGACGCCGCCGCACGGCTTCCGTCAGTTGCCCGCCTTCTTCATAACCGACATAGCCCGGCGGCGCACCGATCATACGCGCGACCGCGTGCTTTTCCATGTACTCGCTCATGTCCAGACGAATCATCGCGCGCTCATCATCGAAGAGAAATTCCGCGAGCGCCCGCGCCGTCTCGGTTTTTCCGACGCCCGTCGGCCCTAAGAAAATGAACGAACCGACGGGACGATTCGGGTCTTGCAAGCCTGCACGGGCGCGGCGCACGGCGTTGGCGACAGCCGTCAAAGCTTCGTCCTGCCCGATCACGCGATGCCGCAAACGCTCTTCCATCGTCACGAGTTTCTGCATTTCGCCTTCGAGCATCTTCGAGACAGGCACGCCCGTCCACTTGGCGACGACTTCCGCCACGTCTTCTTCGCCGACCTCTTCCTTGAGCGTCACGCCGTCGCGCTGAATCTCCGCAAGCTTCGCCTGTTCTGCCGCGAGCTTGGTTTCGAGTTCGGGAATCTTGCCGTATTGCAATTCGGACGCGCGCGCCAGATCATTCGCGTTGCGCGCCTGTTCGAGTTGCAATTTCAGTTGCTCAAGCTCTGCCTTGTCCGTCCGCATCAACTCGATCTCTTCCTTCTCGGATTGCCACTTGGCTTTCATGCCGGAAGATTGCTCTTTGAGGTCTGCGATGCGTTGTTCGATGTCGCGCAGGCGCGCTTTCGAGCGTTCGTCTTCTTCACGCTGCAACGCTTGGCGCTCGATTTCGAGTCCCATAATCTCGCGCTCGATCTGGTCAATCTCAAGCGGTAGGGAATCAATCTCGATACGGAGACGTGAGGCGGCTTCGTCAATCAAGTCAATCGCTTTATCGGGCAAAAAACGATCCGTGATGTAGCGATTCGAGAGCGTCGCGGCGGCAACAATCGCAGAGTCTTTAATACGCACGCCGTGATGCACTTCGTAACGCTCTTTCAGACCGCGCAAAATAGCGATGGTGTCCTCGACGTTCGGCTCGCCGACGTAAACTTGCTGGAAACGCCGTTCAAGGGCGGCGTCCTTTTCGATGTACTTCTTATACTCGTTAAGCGTCGTTGCGCCGACGCAGCGCAATTCGCCGCGCGCCAGCGCAGGCTTTAACATATTCGACGCATCAATCGCGCCTTCGGCTGCGCCCGCGCCGACCAGCGTATGCAGTTCATCTATAAAGAGCACGATTGCTCCATGTGCGTTCTCAATCTCTTTGAGCACGGCCTTGAGACGGTCTTCAAACTCGCCGCGATATTTTGCGCCCGCGAGCATCGCGCCCAAGTCGAGAGAGACGAGCCGCTTGTTGCGCAAAGTTTCCGGCACATCGCCGGAGACGATTCGCTGCGCGAGACCTTCGACGATGGCGGTTTTGCCAACGCCGGGTTCGCCGATCAAGACCGGATTATTCTTCGTGCGGCGCGATAGAACTTGAATCGTGCGGCGTATCTCGTCGTCGCGCCCGATGACGGGATCGAGCTTGCCGGAGCGCGCCAAGTCCGTCAGGTCTTTCGCATATTTGGAGAGTGCTTCGTAGTTGGCTTCGGCATTCTGGTCTGTGATGCGCGAGCCGCCGCGCATTCCTTCGATGACCTTTAAGAGATCGTCGCGGCTGACGCCGTGTTGCCGCAAAAGCTTTCCGGCCGCGCCGTCCTTTTCGTCGGCGATAGCGATTAAGAGATGTTCCGTCGAAACATACTCGTCCTTCATCGCCTCCGCCTGCTTTTGCGCGCCGTTGAAAATCTGGCTCAAACGCGAGCTGAAGTATTGTTGGCTCGAACCCTGAATTTTGGGAAAGCGCGCGATGGCCGCCTGCACATCGTTGAGTATGACCGGCACATTTGCGCCGAGTTTGCCGAGCACCGGACGGACGATGCCTTCGGGCTGTTCGAGCATGGCGAACAGCGCGTGTTCGGGTTCGACCTGTTGATTCTGATTGCGCTCCGCCGCTTCGATGGCGGCTTGAATCGCTTCTTGCCCGCGCAGTGTGAATTTATCTAAACGCATCTTCGGTAACTGAAAACTTCAGAGATGTTTTCGCTCTCGTAAAATTTATAACGCTTCTGTTCTCGCTTTGAAGACATCGAGAGCGGAACAATCCGCAACCGCCTCTGCGGTTTCAGCGTCTCGCTCCGCTCTTGTCTACGACGACGAATTAACGCCCCGCCGCTTTTTGCGCCTGACGGTTTTCCGTGTTGGCGCTTCCGGCAGTCGTCTCAATCGTGCGCGGAGTTTTGGTGTCAGCGCCCTCGCCTGTGATCGCAATGCGGCGCGCTTTCACTTCCTCGCGCTTCGGCAACGTCACACGCAGCACGCCGTTTTTGTACTCGGCGTTTGCGCCCTCGCCCGAAACGCTCTGCGGCAACGTAAATGAGCGCGTGAAAGAACCGTATGATCTTTCGACGCGGTGATAATTGTCGCCCTCGTCTTTCTTCTCGAAGCGACGCTCGCCGCGCAGGGTGAGCACGTTGTTTTCGACCGAAAGATCGAAGTCTTCACGATTCATGCCCGGCAGTTCGGCTTCGAGCACAATCTGGTCTTTGTTCTCAAAGATATCAACCGACGGATTCCAAGCGCCCCGCGCAATGCCTTCATCGCCGAAAACGCGCGAAAGGTTGGTAGAAAACAAACGGTTGACTTCATCCTGCAAGCTACGCAAATCGCGGAACGGATCGTAACGAACAATACTCATGGCTACTTTCTCCTTCAATTTAAAGAGTTAGTATTACTCAAAACACCTAGGGTGAAATCATCCTCCGGTGTATGAGTGTACGGGGATAATAAACCTTGAGTGTGTTTTTGTCAAGTCCGCCCTCACAAAATGCCACAGTCAACGAAGTCTTTATATTTCAATAGTTTAGCGATAAGCAGAGGATAAGCGGTCAAAAAGAGAAGAGCGTCTTGGCGATTAAAAGTAACGATAGGGCGGAAACGATAATAGCCGTCAGCCATGCCGCAGCGTTATAGAGCGCGCCGTTTGTATGCGTGCCCATCAAATCTTTGTCATTAACTAATAGCAGTACGGCGATTAAAATAACGGGCAGTAACAGCCCGTTGATGACCTGCGTGGCGAGCAGCACGTACCACAGCGAGAGTCCCGGAATCATTGCGACGAGTGCGCCGACGACGATCAGGAAAGTGAAGATGCCTAAAAATATCGGAGCTTCACGGAAGTTGCGCGAAACGCCTTTCTCATAGCCGAGCGCCTCGCTAATCGAATAGGCGGTTGCCAGCGGCAAGACGCCCGCCGCGAGCATTGATGCCCCGAAGAGTCCGACGGCAAACAGCAGTTCCGCATAGCGTCCGGCGAGCGGTTCGAGCGCGCGGGCGGCATCCGCCGCATCGGAAATATGCCTGTTATGCACATTGAGCGTGGCGGCGGTCGAGATCATAATAAAGAAGACGATGACGATGGCAAAGATCGTGCCCGCCCACACGTCCGCCCGCGTCAGCGCGTAGTCTTCCGCCGTGACGCCTTTTTCCACAACGGAAGATTGCACGAAGACCTGCATATACGGCGAGATCGTCGTGCCGACGATGGCGACGAACGTAAAGAGATAGGCCGTATCGAGACTAAAATTTGGCCGCACTATCTGGCGCGCGACCGTGCCCCACGCCGGATGCGCTAGAAATGCGGAAACGATGTAGCCCAGAAAAACAAGCGACATCAGGAGAAACACGCGCTCGACGCGCTTGTAAGAGCCTTTCACGACGAGCCACCAGATGCTGGCGGCGGCGAGCGGCACGGCAATATATCGCGGCACGCCGAAGAGTTCGGTGGCGGCGGCGATGCCGACAAACTCGGAAACGGTGACGCCGCCGTTGGCGATTAGAAGCGCGAGCATCACGAGCGCCGTCCAGCGCACGCCGAATCGCTCGCGTATCAGATCGGCGAGTCCTTTGCCTGTGATCGCGCCCATCCGCGCGCACATCTCCTGCACAATGCCTAGGCTGATTGTGATTGGTATGAGAATCCAGAGAAGCCTGTAACCGTAGTCCGCACCGACCGAAGCGTAAGTCGCAATGCCGCCCGCATCATTGCCCGCGTTGGCCGCGATCATGCCGGGGCCTAGAATCGCAAGGTAAGAGAGCAGCCCCGTGCGCCGTGCAAGCGTGCGCCGCACACCGCGAGTGCCGCGCTGCAACCAGCGACGCCCGGCAGCACGCACTGCGATGCGGGATTCGGCCATGTGGAGGTTCTCCGGGCATGAAAAGCAGTTTTCAGGAGTCAAGAGTCGAGAGTCTGGAGTCTGGAGTCAAGCGTCGGGAGTTAGAATGAAGAAATAAAGACTGTTGCGTTTATACTAAATCGCATTAGTGCTACTCCTACTCATGATTCCTTTTGTCTTTATTCTATCTATTGACTCCAGACTCTTGACTCCAGACTCTTGACTTCTTTATCCGAATACTCTGGGCAAGCGTTGCTGCCAGTTCTTCGGTAGCAAAAGCTGCATCGCGTCGTCCACCGTGACGATGCCGAGTATATCGCCCGCGTCGTCGAGGACGGGCAGCGCGAGCAAGTTGTATTCGGCGATGGTGTGCGCCACGTCGCG
This sequence comes from Pyrinomonadaceae bacterium, assembly GCA_046262295.1. Taxonomy (GTDB): domain Bacteria; phylum Acidobacteriota; class Blastocatellia; order Pyrinomonadales; family Pyrinomonadaceae; genus JBHENC01. Next base: position 439,034 of record JBHENC010000002.1, read on the forward strand.
CGCGGCATCGTCCGGGTGCGCGGTTTGAAATTCGTCGCGCATCACGGCTTCGAGCGGCGCGGCCGGGTCTGCGAGAATCAGACTACGAAGCGCGATGACGCCCACGAGCTTCCAAGATTTTTCTTCTTCAACGACATACAGGTAATAGATCATGTTCGGCGTTTCGGCCATCTCGCGCAAACGTGCGAGAGCTTCGCCGACCGTTAGCTCGCGTGGCAGCGTGACGAACTCTGTGGTCATCAGCCCGCCCGCCGTGTCGTCTTCATAAGGCAGCAGCTCCGCGACATCCGCCTGCTCTTCGCCCTCCATGCGGCTAAGTAAATCTCCCGCTTTCTCTTCCGGCAGATCACCGAGCACATCCGCCGCTTCGTCCGGCGACATCCATTCCAGAATGTCTGCGGCGCGCTCTTCGTCCATGTCGCCGATGATGCGCGCCTGCGCCGTCGCGTCCATCTCTTCGAGCGTTTCGGCGGCAGTCTCGTCGTCCAAAGATTCGACGATGTCCGAGCCGTGATGATACGAAAGAGCTTCGGCGAGGCGCGCGATTTCGACCGGGTGAAGCCGCGCCAGTTTGTCGCTCGAAGATTTCAACTGCACCGTCGCCGCATCCGTCGCCAGATATCCGACGTCCGCCCAATCTATCACTTCGACAGGGCGTTTTGCGCCGACGAATCCGGCGGGCATCAATCTGCGCCAGAGTCCCTGCAAACTCACGTCCGCGCCGGTGACGCGCCACTCGCCCGCCGCCGCGATGAGTTGCACGTCGTTGACGCGCACGACGCGCTTACCGTCCACGTCAATCAACTGTTTGTCGAGCACGTCACGCGCCAGGAGCACTTCGGCTTCGCGCCGCACGAACGGGCGCAAGTCTAAGATGTCTGCGTTCAAACGTGCGCCGTGTTCATCGAAGGCGTTGACGCGCCAGCGCGGTAGAAAAAAATCGCGGCGGCGATAGCGCGCGACAAAGCCCGTTACCGGCGGATGGTCTTCCGAACCCAAACGCACGATCACGTCCTTGATCGTCGCCACACGCTCGCCTTCGAGATCGCGTATCGGACGACCCAACACTTGCGATAGATACAACATTGCAGGATTCGCGCTTCAACGCGCCGCGAGGATAATAACACGCGGCACACGCCACCGCGTAAGAGCTTAAAAGTAGAATGGGGCTTATCGAGTCTTCGCGCGATTTAATTTCTTACGCTTGACGTCCAAGACTGCCGGTTGATGATCTTCAGTTGTTCGAGCGCGCGCTCCATCGCGCGGTCGCGGTGCTCCCGCAAATCTTTCTTCGCGGTCTGGATTTCTTCGTCCGGTATAACGCCTGTGCCTTCGAGTCGTGCGCCGAGGGCGGTTCGGTAATCCATCTCGCTGACATAGAGTTCGCCGCCATCGGGCAAGGCGTGGTGACGACGAATTGCCAGCACGCAGCCGCAGGTCTGTGTGCCGATGAGAACGGCGCGATGCGCTTCACGGAGTGCGCTGGCGAATATCTCCGCCGCGCTGGAGGTACGCTCGCCTGTGAGAATTACGAGGGGCGCGCGAAAGAGTGCAACTTTGTCGGCGGAGAGCAACAGGGCAGAGCGTGTGTGCGGCGCGAACGCGGCGCGGCCTGTCCGATCCGTAAACCGGCCGAGACTGTTTCCGGCGGGCAGAAACATTGAAGCCATCTCCGTCATCGCTTCCGCTTCGCCGCCGCCGTTGTTGCGTAAATCTATGACAAGCCCGCGCGATGCGCGCAGACTGCCCGCCATCAATCGTGCGAAATCCTTGGCGGCGGCTTCCGTGAAAGCGTCAAACTCTATAACGGCGTAGCCTTCGCTTAAACGCTTTACGCGCAAGTCCTGCGTGCGCGTGCGCCACTCGCGGCGCAGCACCGCCTCGCGCTCTCTGCCTTTGCTGTCCAGCCACCGAACTTTAACGCTTGAGCCTGCCGCGCCGTCGAAGAGGCCGGAGATCGCGCGCAGACGCGCCGCGCGAGGTGTTGAAGAGTTTGCGCTTTCGCGTAAGCGCCGGGCAAAGACGGCGAGCGCGGATTCATCGTCAACGCGCAGGATCGTATCGCCCGCGCGAAGACCGGCGCGCGACGCTTCCGAGTCGCGCTCGACATTCGTCACAACGGCTTCGCCCGCCACCTCGCGCACGGAGACGCCGACGCTGATTGCGCGCGGACGCCGCCAGTCAAATTTCTCAAAGGGCGCGTAAACTCTCGTGTGCGCGTCGCGTAAAGTGCCGATCATGCGGCGCAGAATCGCGTAGAGTTCCGCGCTGTTCGCTGCGCCCGCCGCCGCTTCACGAAACATGGTGCGCTGCGTCGGCCAGTCAACGCCGTGAAATGTTCGATCGTAATATCGCTCGTAAATGGCTTCCCACACGTCGTCGAAAATTGCGAGCCGTTTCTCGCGCGACATCGTTGTTCGCGCATCCGTCTTTGTGCCAGCCGTTGCCTCGCTTGAAAGTTGCTGTGCCGTCGCCGCAGAAAAGCCGAATGCTGCAAGCAGCAGTAGAACGAGCGCGAACGACAGGCGGGCGCGGATAAAATCGGTCTGCTTTATGCGGAAGCAGTTGATACTCATCACCCAAAATTATTTTGATCTCGGCGGACGACGAAAATTGTAGCGCAGCAGAACGCGCACGGGGACAGGCGAAGCGTTACGCTGTGCGGGACGAAAATGTAGTTGCCTGATAACAGCGAGCGCGGCTTCGTCGAGTCCGAAGCCCGCCCAGCGTGTGACCTGTGCTTCGGCCACTTCGCCGCTGGCGTCAATGCTCACCAGCACATCAACCGTCGCTTCCGCATCGGCCTGCGCCGCCGTTTCGGGATAAGCGGGGCGTAATCGTCTGTACGGCTGCGGCACTTGAAAATCTTTTGCCGCCGGGGTGTCTCCGGCGGGCGCGTCCTCGAAGACGATTTTTTGTTCTGCGGATAATGTCGCCGCAAGCCGCGCGCGTTTTTCGGTCGCTTCGTCGCGTGCCGTATCAATTAGTGTGCGAACGTCGCGTGCCGCGTTGCGATGCGTGATTTCCGCGAGCAGATTCTTCTCGGCTTCGGCGGGCGATGCGGCTTCCGTGTGCGTGCGTTCCCATAAGACGAGTTTGCCGCTTGCCGCGCTGACGATAAAGATTGACGCATACGCTTCAAAGTAAGCGGGAGCGGCGGAGGGCGAGCGGCGCAGCGTTTGCGCGTCGCCGGTGATGAAGAAGTCGCAACCGATGCTTGCGCCTAGATCGCGCGCTTCTTCAAGCGTCATATTGAGCGACCCCGCATAACCCGCGCCATGCGCCGCCGCGCGCGTGAGCGCGCGATCCATCAAAGCTAACTGCGCATCGGCGGCGAGCGCGCGTGAAAGCGCATCGGCGACGCGCGCGCCCGTCTGCGTCTCGCCGAAATCCAACACCGCCACGTTGATGCGCCGCGCCTCTTTCCCGTATGCGAACGCGCTCATTGCCGTCATACAGAAAACGAAACAGCAGCACGTAATGACGAACACAAAAAGCGCGTAGCGAACTTTCATCGCCATGAGAAATTCTTCAGTTGGCTGCGGAAGGGAAGTAACGCGAACGGTTGAAGATCAAGCACAACTCGTTATACATCAAACATAATTCGTTAAATACATTTATCGCCGCGCGGCAGCAGCCACCGCCGCGACGATGAAACGGAACTGTTTTAATCGGCAGCGGTGGCGCGCGGCGGTGTCGCTTCCGGCAGTGTGCCGTGATGATAAAGCGCGTAGACGCTCTCTTTGGCTTCCGGCGGAAAACAGACGCGATGCAGTTTGTAGCCGCGCATCAGTCCGCGTGCGACATCGCTGACTTCGCTGATCTCGCATATCGAAGGACGCGCGTAGCCGTCTTCGACATAAATGCGCGTCTTCGGTTCGGCGGCCTCCGGCGTGTAGTAAGCATAGTAAGGCACGTCGCCCGCGTGATCTTCGATAAAATAGTAGGCGGGATCGAAGCCCGCGCTTTCGACCGCCGCGCGTGCCGCCTGTAAAAAACCCGCGCGTTCGTCCTCCGGCATATCCAGATCAATCGCTTTGAAGAGACGCCGCCCGACAAACCTGCGGCTCAAATCACCCAGCACAGGATCGGCCGCGTGCTGCCACTGCTTGACGTGAAAGAGCACGTCCGAATCGTCCATCTCCAGATGCTCCGCGAGCGTCAGTTCTTCGCGGCGCAAGACCTTCTCGAAGGCCGTGCCGGGCGCACACCACACCTCTTCACCCGCCGCAACGAGTTCGACCGCGCGCCGCAAAACCGAGCGCAACACGGCTTCGGCGGAACGCAACGTGCGATGAAAGTAGACCTGCCTGAACATATAGTAGCGCGCCTGCAAATACTCTTCGACGGCATAGAGTCCGCGCGCCGCGACGTAGATGCGGTCATTCTTTTCGTCTATCTGCAAGGCGTTGATGATCCACTCTAAATCGTAAATGCCGTACTTCGCGCCGGTCATCAGCGAATCGCGCAGAAGATAGTCCATACGGTCAACGTCGAGTTGCGACGAAACGAGTTGCGCGAGCGCCGAGGGCTGAAATCTTCCTTCGATGATATCCGCGACGCGGCGTGGCAGCTCCGGCGAGTAATCCTTCAACAGTTGCCCGATCTCCGTCTCTTCGCTCAACACGGCGCGCACCGTCCACGCTTCGTGATGAAACCCCAAGACTTTTTCCGTCACGTGCGAAAACGATCCGTGCCCGACATCGTGCAAGAGCGCCGCCGCCCTCGCCGCCGCCCGATCTTCTTCCGTAATCAAGTAGCTTTCACTCAGACGGTCGAGCACGCGCGTCATCAAATGCAGCACGCCAAGCGAGTGCGCAAAACGCGAGTGCTCCGCGCCCTGATACGTGTAGAGCGCGAGTCCCAACTGCTTGATGCGGCGCAGGCGTTGAAACTCCGGCGCGTCAATCAAGCGCACCATCAAATGCCCCTCGTCCGTATCCGTGCGCAGGCGAATGATATTGTGAACCGGATCGCGGTAGATGCGTTCTGACATAGCGAAATTGAATCTCTTAATCAGTGTAGGTAATTCTTAAAGTATCGGCATTCGTTCACTACGTTCGCCTGCCTGTTATGCCTGTGCCTTGTGAGTTTATCACAGGGAAGGATCGCCAGCTTGCGTTGTCTATAACTACGCCTCCTTCGGCTACTCGCTGGCATAGCTACCTGAAAGATGCCTCCCTTAGCTAACTTTATCTAGCAATGGCAATAACAGATTTGTCCAAGAAATTATGGATAATCCGAGAAAATGGATATCCTTGATGCCGGGAAACCATGCCTTCGTCTTCGCAATACGAATGCTAAGTGGTTCGATAACAACAGGTTGCCTGTGATGGCCGGAATTTGAAGAAATGATGGCTCAGACTTTGCCTGAAGTGTTGTTGGTAATGTTACAGAATTGTTTACAAAGGGAATTAATCAACGTCTTTTAGCGACATATAGAGGTAGCACGGTATATGTTGCTTTCAATTGAGAGAATGCTGTGTCATTAGCGGAAATACCGGCGTGCCACATAAACAAACTGCGCGAGCTGCGCAGCTCACAACTTGCAAATTTCTTGGAGGTTCATCTAAATGCATAGAAAGATAGGCTTAATTTTGGCTGTGGTAGTGCTGGTTGCAGGCTTTGCGACCGCCGCCCTCGGCCAAGTGACAGCCGGAGCGGTGACGGGCACAGTGCTCGACCAGAATGGTGCTGTGGTGCAAAATGCCACCGTTACTTTGCGTAGTGAGACGACGGGACAAGTCCTTACTGCACAATCCACAGACTCCGGTTCCTACAATTTTCCGAATGTTCCCGCTGGCAGCTACAACCTCTCCGTAGAGAGTTCCGGCTTTCAGCCCGCGACCCAGACTTTATCGGTCTCGCTAAACCAGACGACCACCGTGAATGCGACGCTGCAAACGGCTGGCATTTCCGGGGCGACGGTTGACGTCACGGCGGCGAGCGAAGCCTTAGTACAGTCTGACACTTCCCAACTGGGCAAGAGCTTTCAGACGCAGCAGGTCGAGAATCTGCCGATTTTCGGCAATCAGAATGCGCTGGCGTTGCTTTCACCCAATGTCGTTCAGCAGTCGGCAGGCACGGCCGGATCAGGCGGTTCGGTCGGCGGCACGCGCCCGCGCTCCAACGTCTTTACGGTTGATGGCGTTGATAACAACGATCCGAGTGTGACCGGCCCGGCCACCAGCGTGATTCAGGATGCGGTCGGCGAATTTACGCTGCTGACAAACAACTTTAACGCCGAGTTCGGACAGGGCGGTGGCGGTCAATTCGTGACCATCACCAAATCCGGCACTAACGAGTTTCACGGTTCCGGTTTTCTTTACACGCAGAATCAAGTGTTGAATGCGGCCTCTACGGGTGAAGAGCGATTGTTGAATACACCCGTTGCCCAGGGCGGCTTCACCGAGAAGCCGCGCTTTAGAGACACTCGCTACGGCGGAACGGTCGGCGGCCCCATTTTCAAGAATAAGCTGTTCTTCTTCGGCGCGTTTCAGCGCGAACCGATTAGCCAGGCGGGAACCAGCACGACTTTTATTGCGCCGACGGCTGCCGGTATCGCACAGATTGCCGGAATCCCCGGCGCCAGTTCTTTCGTCGTTGATTTGTTACGCAACAATTTGACGCTGGCTTCTAACGCTACTATTTTTAGCGGAATCACGAGAACTGCAAGCGGCACGATTCGCGTTCCTTCAGTGCTCGGCGTTAACGGGGTTCCGTTTGGCGAAGTTTCCGTTACTACGCCGACGGCTTCCGACGACAATCAATTCCAGATTAACATTGACCAATTGCGGGGCACGAAAGATCAGTTCCGCTACCGCTTCAGCTTTGATCGTTTTAGCGGAATACAGGCTGGCAACGGCAATACGACTTTCAATAACTTGAACACTTTTAACTCGCGTCTGTTCTCCGCAACATACGTGCGCACGTTCAGCTCGAATCTGGTCAACGAACTTCGTTTATCCTACAGGCGAACGATCAACGACTTTCCGTTGCAGAATTCAGCTCTCTCAAATTTCCCGAACATTACGGTCGGCCAGCTTAATTTGACGCTCGGGCCGAATGAAAACTTGCCGCAGGGCGGGTTCGACAACAACTATCAGGTTTTCGATACGGTCACGGTCATTCGCGGCAGAAACAACTTCAAGTTCGGCGGTGAATACCGCAACCTGATCTTTACGAGCTTCTTCCTGCCGCGAGGCCGGGGCGATTACTCGTATGCCGACTTCAACGAACTGATTCAAGATCAAGCGCCGAGCAATGTTGCTTTGCGCGGTGTCGGCAGCGGCGGCTTTACCGGCAACCAGAGAAGGTATTATGCGTTTGCGCAAGATGACTACAAGGTGTCGCCTAGTCTGACGCTTAACCTCGGCGTTCGTTACGAATATGTCGGCCTGCCGCGCGACGCGCGAACGCAAGCCCTCAACTCGATCTCGAGTGTCCCGGGATTGTTCAACTTCGGCGTGCCGCAAGTGGATAAGAACAACTTCGCCCCGCGCGTCGGCTTTGCTTATTCGCCGAACTTCGAGACCGGTCTCCTGCATCGCCTTTTCGGTTCACGTGGCCAGAGTGCGATTCGCGCCAACTTCAGCGAAACCTTTAGCGAAGTTTTCCAGAACCTCGTGTTGCTCCAACTGCCACCGCAATTTCAACAAGAGTTGGGTGTGGCGACAGCAAATTCCGCCTTCGGATTGAACTTGAATCAAAACTTCCTGCGGCAGGGCGGCATTCCGCCAAGAGCGATTCCGCCCCGAACGGTGGCGGCTGCACGTGCCGGTACGTCAAGCCTTATTGAAGACCAGCGCCTGGGCGAGACCTATTCCTTTGCGCTCAGTTTTCAACGTGAATTAACATCCACGACTGCCGTCGAGTTTCGCTATTTGGGTACGCGCAGCCGCCACTTGCCCGTGCAGGCGCGTCTTAATCAACCAATTGTTCCGACTGATCTGTTGACGATCCCGACGTTCATCGGCGCGACGCCGTCACCCGCACAGTTGGCCGGATTGAGAACACTCGGCAGCCGTTTGAGTGACCCGCGCGTGTTCGCTTCGCCGGGAGACGCCGCCGGTATCGGCGGGTTCGTCACCGCTTTCGAGCCTGAAGGTAGCTCCAATTACGATTCGGGTTCGGTGAGCGTTACACGCCGTCTTAGCCGGGGTCTTGCGCTCACGTCGGCCTATACCTTCAGCAAGACGATTGACAACTCGACCAACGAGTTGTTCACCAGCCGCGTCAACCCGCGCCGTCCAGAGGATGCGCGGAATTTAAGGAATGAGAGAGGACTTTCGGCGCTTGATATTCCGCACCGCTTCGTCATCTCTGCCAACTACGAAGTGCCGTTCTTCAACAAGAGCGACAACAGCTTTGTGAGAACCGTGCTCGGCGGCTTTATCTTCGCGCCCATTTTCCAGGCGCAGTCCGGCCAGCCGTTCACGCCGAATAACAACGCGGACGCTAACCTGACGTTTGATTCTGCCGGTGACCGCACCATCCTGAACTTGAGCGGCACACCGGGAACAGGTAGCCGAGTGGTCGGCATTGACCGGAGTGGCAACGTCGTTCTCGATGCGCGTGGCAATCCGGCAGCCTTCACCTTCGGAAACTTGTTTGGCGGGCGTTTGGATAACATCGTTGCGTATCAAGCGGTTAATCCCAACGCGCAGTTTATTCAGACAGGCTTCTTCGCCCGTAGCACTTCGGGTCGCAACAACATCCGCTCAAACGGGTTCAACCGCACGGACATCACTGTGCTGAAGAACTTCAGCTTCGGCGGCGACAATAACTACCGCATCCAATTTGGCGCAGAGGTCTTTAACCTACTCAACCAGAGAATCCGCACTATTGGTGGTGCGCCTAATGGTGGTACTGGTGTCGGCGCAACTACGTCAGCCTTCGCCAACGTGGACAGCGCATTCTTTAACGATTACAGCGTCGGCAATTTCGCTGGCCGCACGATTCAGCTGCGCGCCAAGTTTCTCTTCTAACTAAAAGGTCTTTAGGCCTTTGTTATCGGGGAGTCCATAATGGACTCCCCGTTTTTTGCAATCTTGAAAGACTGCTTTATCCGACAAGGAAAGAAGGCCGCCATCAATTGATGGCGGCCTTCTTTCCTTTATCAGAATATTTGTCCGTTTCATCTCAGCGAATCAAGTAAGTGTCCCATCTTTTCTTTCTTCGTACTCATATAGCGACGCGCGGCCTCTTGCGGTTCGACTTCGATTGAGACGCGCTCGTTGATGTGAAGCCCGGCTTCCTCGAGGGCTTGGAGTTTGAGCGGGTTGTTGGAGAGCACGCGCACCTGACACAATCCCATATCGAAAAGGATTTCGGCACACTGGCGGTATTCGCGCAGATCAACGGCGAGGCCGAGTTGTTCGTTGGCTTCCACCGTATCCGCACCCTCGTCCTGTAAGGCGTAGGCGCGAATCTTGTTGATGATGCCGATGCCGCGCCCCTCCTGCTGCTGATAGACGATAGCCCCGCGCCCTTCCGCTTCGATCATCTCCATCGCGCGATGCAACTGACGCCCGCAATCGCACTTGATCGAGCCGAACACATCGCCCGTCAAACACTGCGAGTGGATACGCACGAGCGTCGGAATCTCCGGGCGCAGCTCACCTTTGAACAACACGACAAATTCTTCGTTGCTCTCGATCGAACGATATCCCGCGATCTGAAATTCGCCGACCTCCGTCGGTAATTTCGCCGTTGCGATACGCTTTACGGAAAGCTCGCGCGGCATCTCCCCGCAAGCGTGAACTCCTGTGTCATCCTCTTTTTTCAAACTGATTACTCCTTAATCCGCTCCGATTCTCCTCTCAGCCAGCTTTTGCGCGCAACCATTTAGTAAAGCCGCAAGCGAGAATACGAAACGATTATAGGAGGCCAGAGGTGCGCACGACAAGCAGCCTTGCCTGAATCGTCGAACGCGCGTCGCGCGTCGTCAGTCTTTTCGTAAATTATCAATATGCGCGTTGCCGCCGCCGCCGCCCGCGCGTTAAAATGACGAAGCGGGACGCGCCGACCGTAAGCACATGAAAAACGCCCGCCGCTTTATCTTTTAGCATTACCTTACTCTTTTGATTACAAATGGTAAGTGACCGCTCGAACAAAGATTTCCCGCAGCCTTTTCAGGGCGCGCGCGAACGCCGCCCGGCGCTCGTTTTTCTGCAAGGCGAACTGCTCGCCGTGCCGATCCCGCTCGAACGCGACGAAGTGATTCTGGGACGCGCGCTCGAAGCCGATGTGCGCGTCAACGATGTTCGCGCCTCGCGCCTTCACGCGCGCGTCACCACAGGGCGTGATCCCGCGACAAATGAAATAACGTGTCGCGTCACCGATCTAGGCTCGACCAACGGCACGTATCTGAACGGCCAACCCGTCACGGACGCGCCCCTTCACGACGGCGATAAACTCACCGTCGGCGAACACCTCCTGCGCTTCGAGATGCTGGATGAAATTGACAGAGAGTTTCACCGCCAGATTCAACGCCTGATTGCGCATGACGAACTAACCGGACTCCTGACAAGTAAATCCTTCTTCTCCGAACTCCGGCGCGAAGCGGCGCGTGCCGAAGTCGAAGCGCACCCTTTCTGCGTGTTGATGATGGACTTGGATCACTTCAAAAAAGTCAATGACACCTACGGCCATATGGTCGGCAGTTTGACGCTCGAACGGATCGGCGCGGTCATCACACGCGCTCTGCGTACCGGCGACGTCGCGGCGCGCTTCGGCGGCGAAGAGTTTGCCGCCTTTCTCCTTGATGCGGATTCCGCGCAAGCGTTAGTCGCCGCCGAGCGTGTGCGCGTCGCCGTCGAAGAGTACGCTTTCCCCGCCGCAAGTCGGCGCGACGCCGGTGATGTTGCAGCAGGCGAAGGGCGCACGCACCATATTACGATCAGCATCGGCGTCGCAGAATTTCCGCGCGACGCGCGCGATCCGATTGAGCTTGTGGAGTTGGCGGACTCTGCGCTGTACAGCGCCAAACGCGACGGGCGCAATCGCGTCTGCGTTTATCAAGCGTCTTCCGGCAACGCCGACCGCACGGACGCTTCCTGAATTGTCGTCGCGCCGCAAAGTCAAAATATTGTTACTATGCAAGACAGTTTTATTCGCTCGCAACTTATTTGCCGCAACTCTTTTCGTCCGAACACAATTTAACTTCCTTATCGCACTTTCAAGTTAAAGGCCGCTTTCAGAGAAGGCGGCCTTTTCCGCTTTCCGGCGATCAATTCTCGATTCGTATTCTCCGGCAAGTGTCTGTTAGATTTCGCAACCGTCGCGCAGGCTGCGCGTGTAAGAACTGTCCCGATGCGTGTTCTTGAGAATTGAACGCATCGCGCGTGGCGGTTGCGCCGCTTCGATAGTCGCGTTATCCTTTTCATGTTTGATTGAAGTTGCTTCAAACTCTTCGCCGAATTAATCGCCGATCTACCTAGAGATACGAGTCAACGTGAGCGCCAAACTTAACCTTGCCAGCCAGCCGTTTCGCAACCGCTCGCTACCCTGGACGATTGCCGTCGGGATCACGTGCATCTCTTTAATCGCGCTTTTCTTTATCATCAGCAAAAGCAATGATACGAACGCGCAGGCGGATGCCGTCGAGCGCGACAATCAAAAACTGAATGGAGAGGCGAACACACTTCAGGCGCAGGCCAGCGAGGTTAAGGAAGCGTTATCGCCCGAACAACTGCGTGCGCTGCAAGATGCGCAGGCGCTGATTGACCGCAAGCGTTTCTCTTGGTCGCGCCTCTTCGCAGACCTTGAGGCCGTGTTGCCCGCCGCCGTGCGCGTCACGCGCATCAACGTGCGCGATGTCGTCACGCTGCGGGGCGCGCAGTCTTATGCGGAATTAGACCTTGCCGTTGTCGGCAAAAACACGGACGACGTGACGCGCATGATTACGGAGATGGATCGCTCCGGCGTCTTTCAGGCAGAGCCGCTTTCGCAGAATCCCGTCAAAGAAAAAAATCAAAGCGGCACGGAGTGGACTTTGAAAATCTTCTACCGGCCGCGAACCGGCGCGCTCACTCCTTCGCGCAACGATGAAACCGCTGCCGTAAATAACACTTCAGCCACGCGCGGCATCTTTAACCGGGAGCGCGGGAGTTTTAATCAATGAGCGAACCGACGCCGGATAAGAACGCTTCGTCTGCCCGCACAAACTTGCGGGCGCGCGTTGACACGTTGCGCGGCTCTCGCCCGCAAAGCTATCTCGGCACGGCTGAAATCGCCGCGCTTGCCGCCAGCTTCCTAATGCTGCTGGCCGTCGCCTTCGCTTATTTCTATTCGCTCACTCCGGCACGCACGCGCCTCGAAGAGTTGCAGCGCAAACGCACGCAGTTGCAGGTGCGGCTACGCGATGCACAGGACGGCGTTAAGCTCAATACCAATACGCAGGCGAGTGTCGTAGAGATTGGCGAAAGCTTGCAGAACTTCGAGAACCATTATCTGGCGCAACGCATACAGGGGCGCACGAGTCTGATAGACCAACTCAACGCTCTTGTCCGCCGCAACAACGTGCGCGTCAGCACGGGCGTCTCCTTTACGCCGCTTGAGGCGCTCGCCCTTAATAGCCAGACGAGAACGGGCACGACTGTCACTTCTAAGCCCGGCGTTAAAGGACAAACGAGTTTTCCCGGCACGGGCGTCAGCCTGACGGTCGAAGGGCAGTACGCGAACCTGCGGCATCTGGTGCGCGACATCGAAGCGAGCAATCAATTTATCGTTATCAACGCCGTCGAGCTACAAGGCATCACAGATGCAGCGGCATCGCGCGTCGCGTTAACGCCCGGCGCAGGCGCTCCCGGAGCGCCTGCGCCATCTGTGGCGGCCACACGCACCGCGCTCGTCAGTTTGCGATTGGACTTAGCCGCTTATTTCCGGCGCGACGCCGTCACTTCAATTCAAGTACGCTAGAGATAGTTTGTTTTTCGCTCATGGCAACACGACCAACAGAGAACGAGCCGACCGCTTGGGAACGCTATAAGCCGCTCGCTGCCGCCGCGTTCGGCATCCTTGCGTTCCTTCTGCTCGTGCGTATGTTCTTCTTCGATTCTTCAAGCTCTACGACGCCGAAGCGAAACTCAAATTCCAAGTCGTCTCTTTCCTCGTCATCTTCACGCACGAAAACAACTGAAGTGTCGGGTGCTTCGCCCGCGCAGGTGCGCGAGCAAAAGCAGGAACTCGCGCCGCCGCAGCCGATCATCTACAACCCGGAAACGGCCGCCGCGCCGGACGCCGGACGCAACATTTTCTCTTTCTACACGCCGACGCCGAAGCCTGCGCCGTCTGCTTCCGGGATCATTGCGACGACTACGCCGCAACCGACGCCGCAGCCTGCGCCACCTTTGATTCTCGCTTCCGTTTCGCCCGCGAACGTCTATGCGCGCACAGGCGATTTCACGCTCGACGTGACCGGCGACAAGTTTACGCCTGCCGCGCGCGTCAACTTCGACGGGCGCGAACTCCCGACACGCTTTGTCAGCCCGCAGCAGCTTTCAGCCAGCGTGCCCGCCGCGTTGATTGCGGGCGACGGCGCACGGCAAATATCCGTGCGGACGCCCGACGGCACACTCTTTTCCAACAACGCGACGCTCAACGTCCAACCGCCGCCCGTGCCGAACTATGTTTACGTCGGCATCATCGGCGGACAGCGGTTCAACGACACCGCCGTTGTGAAAGAAAGGAACGGCAACGATCTTTTGAACTTGCAGCGCGGCGACACGGTCGGCGGGCGTTTTCGCGTCACGAGTATTTCAGAGCGCGAACTTGTGTTGACCGACACGCAGTTGCGTATCAAGCACGCGCTTCCGCTCACAGGCGACGCGGCAAGCGTCAACAATCCGGGCAATCGCGGCAGCGGCCCGACGCCGATCGCCCGCCCGCCGCAAGCTGCCGACGATGATAATGAGCCTTAAAGCCAAAGCTAATCTTTACGCCGCCGCCAGTGTCTTCGCCGCCGCGCCTTCGCGCGCTGCTGCCGCAGCCGTTGATGCGCGCGTAGATTGCAGAGATGGTGAGCGCGGTTATACGCTCGTCGCGTTGCTTGCGTTGATGACCATCTTCGCTATTTTTGCGATGGCCGCCGCGCCAAGCATTCACCAGCAGAATCTTCGCGCGAAAGAAGCGGAAGCTATCTCGCGCGGCGAAGAAGTCGCGGAAGCGATTCGTCTCTACGTGGTTTATAACAACGGGCGTTTGCCGACTTCGATAAATCAATTGCTGGAAGGCGTTCCGCGCGGCACAAAGAAGATTCAAATTCTGCGTGCGGAAGCGGCACGCGATCCGCTCACAAACTCCGGCGAGTGGCGTTTGATTAAAAAGAACGATCCGGCCGTGATTGATTTCGTGCGTGACCTCACCACTTTTGCGGGCGTCGCTCCGGCTTTCGCAAGCAGTCAACGAACGCAAGCTCTGAGCGCCGGTATCCCGCGCGTTAATGTGCTGCTCAATCTCAAGTCAAACGATACCGACTCTAAAAGCAGCAGCAGCGATGGCAGCACGACGGACGACACCGTTGAAGGCCCCTTCATCGGAGTTGCGAGCCGCAGCAGAAGCAGTTCGGTGATTAACTACTACGGCATTGACCATCACGACGGCTGGATTTTTACGGCGGCAATTAATCCGCGCTGCGATACCTCATCCGTTTCATGCGAGTAGCCTCTTAGCACAATAGCTCCTCTAAAAATCATACATTCGACGATGCGCCGCAAGCAGTTTTGAAGGAACCGCCTGATCGTTTGTTGGTTGCGTTCGCTCAAAAATCTTTCCTGAAGAAGAACTTCGCGCGCGCAAGTAAAAAATCTTTTCGCGTTTAATAATAAATTGTTGACATCCACTGCGATTGCGTTTATATAACAATATGTTGTGCGCCGCTTACGCTAGGCCACAAGGAAGAATTTTGTACAGTATCTTGTGGTCACGGCACTAACTGATAAAGGAGCAGCAACAACCTATGGCAACTAAAAAAGCAGCAGGTAAGTCTTCGAGCAAGTCCTCGGCCAAGAAATCATCCGGCGGATCAAAGGGCAGCTCGAAGAGCAGCAGTTCAAAGGGCGGCTCGAAGAAGGGCGGCTCGAAGAAGGGCGGCTCGAAGAAGGGCGGCTCGAAGAAGTAACTTAACCTTACGTAGTACGACAGCAACCTTCCATAGGCGCACGCGATTTACGGCCCGCTCAACGATGGCCTTTATATAGAACGGCGAACGGCTTCGACTCAGAAGCTCGCCGTTCTTTTTCTTTGGCGACCTTCTACGACTTCTTGCGCTGCCCACGCTTCATCCCGTATGCTCATCGCACAAGCTACGCCGACGCATAAATCAAGAGAGGTAAAACCAACAGCTATATGAGAGAAATGGACGAACGACCTTGGGGGCGCTACGAAGTCTTGGAAGAGAAGCCCGGCTATAAAGTCAAAAGAATCGAGGTCAAGCCGGGGGCGCGTCTCAGTTTGCAAAAGCACGCGCGACGCGCCGAACACTGGGTCGTCGTCAACGGCATCGCCGATGTTGTGTGCGGCACGCGCGAGCTGCAGCTTAAACAAGGCGAGCACATAAATATTCCGCTCGGCACAGTCCACCGGCTCGGCAACAGCTCCGATCAATTGATGACGCTCATCGAAGTGCAACTCGGCGATTATCTAGGTGAAGACGACATCGTGCGGCTCGAAGATGATTACAAGCGATGAGTGTTCAGTAATCAGTTTTCAGTCTTCAGCAAATCAGTCTTCAGCAAAGCTGATAGCGCCTTCTTCTGAAAACCGAAAACTCAAAACTGTAAACTGACGATCATGATTAGCGTCGCGCTTGTCGAGCCGGAGATTCCGCCGAACACGGGTAACATCGCGCGCCTGTGCGCCGCCAACTATGTTCCGCTGCACATTGTCGGCGCAACGGGCTTTCGGCTTGACGAGCGCGCGGTGCGTCGTGCGGGCTTGGACTACTGGCCGGAAGTGAATCTTGCGCGCCATCTTGATATGGACGCGCTCGTGGAAGCCGTGCCGGAAGCGCGCTTCGTTTATCTTTCGACCAAAGCAGAAATTTCGTATAC